>NZ_MKUY01000004.1:286686-642602 GCF_001899045.1 Devosia sp. 63-57
GTCGGGCCCGGGGTTTCGCAGGGCTCAACCCGTGATCCACTCAAATTGCTCCACTGGAGCAATTTGGCGGCGCTGCGCGCCGTCGTGGATCACCCCTCGGTAAGCTTGAATTCTATGCGGCGGTTGCGGCGGTAGGCTTCGTCGGTGTCGGCGGGGTCGAGGGGGGCGAATTCGCCGAAGCCGGCGGCGACGAGGCGGGCCGGGGCGACGCCCTTGGAGACCAGATATTGCGCCACCGAGATGGCGCGGGCCGCCGACAGCTCCCAGTTGGAGGGGAAGCGGGCATTGGAAATCGGACGCTTGTCGGTATGGCCGTCGATGCGCAGCACCCAGTTGATATCGGGCGGAATCTCCTGCTCCAGCTGCAGGATGGCGTCGGCCAGAGCATCGAGTTCGGGGAAACCGGCAGCCGAGACATTGGCCTGGCCGGCATCGAACAGCACTTCGGACTGGAAGACGAAGCGATCGCCAACCACCCGCACATCGGCGCGGGTTTCGAGGATCTGGCGCAGGCGACCGAAGAAGTCGGAGCGATAGCGCGACAGGTCCTGCACGCGCTGGGCCAAGGCCAGATTGAGACGGCGTCCGAGATCGGCGATCTGGGTGCGGCTTTCGGCGTCGCGGCTTTCCGAGGCTTCGAGCGCCGATTCGAGTGCCGCGATCTGGGTGCGCAGTGCCGCCAATTGCTGATTGAGCAATACAACCTGGGCATTGGCCTCGTCGGAGAGGCGCTCGGCGTCGATCAGGTCCTGCTGCAATCCGGCAATGGTGCTGTCGCGATCGCCCAGGCCGGCGCCGATGCCCGAGAGCTGGGTGGTGAGCGAGGCGTTTTCAGCCTCGGCGCCGGCGAGTGTCGCCGTCAGGGTCGCCAACTGGCTGGTCAGGTCGTCGGAATTGGCGCGCTCGAGCTGCAGCAATTCGGTCAGTTCGGCGATCTGGCTGTTGAGGCGAGCCAGAGCGGTGTCGCGGCCCTGGATCTCCTGGCCGAGAAAGAACTGCGTCAGCATGAACAGGCTGAGCATGAAGATGATGACGAGCAGCAGGCTCGACAGGGCATCGACGAAACCCGGCCAGTAATTGGCTTCCTGTCGGCGGCGGGACCGGGGGAGGGCCATGCGGCTAGTCCCGACGCTCGTTGTCGGGTTCGTTGAGCATGGCCTCGATCAGATCGCGCAGGCGCTTATTGGTCTCGCCCTGTTCATTGATATATTTGCGCAGATCGTCCTGTTCGGTGCGGATGTGCTTGACCAGACCATCAATGCCGCGCGCCAGCTCGGCCATGGCGCGGATGGCGTTCTGGGAAGCATTCTGGTTCTGCATATTGGCGCCCAGCCGCTCGATGGCCGCTTGCATGTCGGCGCCGCCACCCGCCATCGAATTGGCCTGCATGGCGGTCACCGGATGGTCGAGCTCGGTCATCGAGGTCATCCAGTCCTCAAGATCGGTATAGAAGGCGTTCTGGGCCTGGCTGGTCTGCAGGTCGAGAAAGCCCAGCACCAGCGAACCGGCAAGGCCGAACAGCGAGGACGAGAAGGCGGTGCCCATGCCGCCGAGCGGGGCGGCGAGGCCTTCCTTGAGATTGCCGAACAGCGCGGCACTGTCGGCGGAGGTGACGTCGAGGGCGTTGATGACGCCGGCCACCGAGCTCACGGTCTCGAGCAGGCCGTAGAAGGTGCCCATCAGGCCCAGAAACACCAGGAGGCCGGTGAGATAGCGCGAGGTGTCCTTGGCTTCATCGAGCCGGTTGCCGACGGAATCGAGAATGGAGCGCATGGAGGAGGGCGTGATGATTGCCTCCCCGATCCGTTCGCGCAGCAGGCCGGCAACCGGGGCCAGCAAGACCGGCGGGCGGGTGGTGGGGGCGGTGCCGTCCTGGAGAGAATTGACCCATTTGACCTCCGGGAACAGGCGGAAAATCTGCCGGAAGCTGAGGAAGATGCCGACGAACAGGGCGAGGAAGATCATCGAGTTGATGAACGGGTTGGCCCAGAAGAAGGTGACGATATTGGTGAAGAGGATGGCGGCGACCAGACCCACCAGCACCAGGAAGATGACGATCTTGACCAGGTAAACGGTCGGGCTGGCCAGGTGGTAGGGATCGTATCCTTGCGACATAAGCCTTTGCCTTGCCCCTTCGCGTGCAAATCACATGCCGCAGACTAGTCAGCGCCGGAGTTCCGGGCAATGAGAAAGGTTAATGGGGGCCGGACACAAGCGCGTTCGCGCGCCGAAAGGCGGTGTCGTCATCGCAGTTTCGCATGCCGCCGCTAGAGGCGCGACAGGCAATTGCGAACAGGAGCCGCTCGATGAACGAGGCGATCGACCCCACGACCCTAGCCTATTATGCCCGGAGCCGGCAGCAGGCTATCTCGGCCGGCGCTATTCGGAAGATGGTCTGTTCCAGAGCGAGCGGGGCAATACCATTGTCTGCCATCCCGTGGCGGGATCGGCGACCGAGGCGGCGCTGCTGGCGGCGCGGCAGCGCTTCCTCAACATGCCCGATGCGCACAAATTTGCCTTCACCGCCCCGGAAAGCCTGCACATGACGCTGTTCGAGGGGGTGCTCGACCGCAATCGCGCCCTGCCATTCTGGCCGCATGACGTGGCGATCGATACGCCACTCGAGCGCATGACCGAGATTTTTCAGGCGCGGCTGGCCGGCTTCGAACCCGGTCCGCGCTTTGCCGTGGAGGTCACCGGCGCCGCTCCGATCGGCCTGCGACTGCAGGGCGCCACCGCAGAGGACCGCTACGCCATGGCCGATTGGCGCAACCGGCTGTCGGAGCTGTTGGGGCTGCGCCAGCCCAACCACGATCACTACGAGTTTCACAGCACCTTTGCCTATCCGATCGCCTGGCTGGATGATCAGGCCCTGCCGGACTGGCAGGCCATGCTGGATGCGGTGGTGACGGATCTGCGGGCGGCGGCGCCGGTACTGGAATTGCGCGCGCCCGCGCTTTGCGTCTTCGAGGACATGAACTGGTTCGAGGAAGTGCTGGTGCTCGAACCGCGGGCTTGATGGCCAACGCTTTGCCCGGCAATGAAAAACCCCCGGGGGTGCCCGAGGGTTGGAAATGCCGGCGGATGCGCCAGAGGCTACTGGATGGGCTTGAGCGTCTTGAGCAGGGCGGCCTGGATGGTCTCGTTGCCGGCGACCACCTGGCCGTTCCAGACCGAGCCGGGCTGACCGGCAAAATCGGTGACCACGCCGCCGGCTTCCTTGACCATCAGGAAGCCTGCAGCCACGTCCCAGGGCTTGAGGCCGGCTTCCCAGACGCCGTCATAGCGGCCGGCGGCCAGCCAGGCCATGTCGACGCAGATCGAGCCCGAGCGACGAATGCCGGCGACGGCGGGGTTGATGCTGGCCAGCTGGCGCAGCTGCAGGGCGTCGTTGGATGTGCCCTGGGTCTTGATGCCGGTGGTAATCACGGCGTCGGAGAGGTGACGGCGGCTGGCGACGCGCAGGCGCTTGCGGTCGGCGAGCCAGGCGCCGCCGCCCTTTTCGGCAGTGTAGAGCTCGTCCATTACCGGATTATAGATCACCGAGGCGACGATATCGTCGCCGCGCTGCAGGGCAATGGCCACTGCAAAGAGCGGGATGGAGTGGAGGAAATTGGTGGTGCCATCGAGCGGGTCGATGATCCAAGTGTGCTGACCATCGGTGCCGGCGACTTCACCCCCCTCTTCCATCAGGAAGGCATAGGTGGGGCGGGCCTTGCGCAGCTCGTCATAGACGATCTGCTCGGCGCGGATATCGGCCTTGGAAACGAAGTCGGCCGGGCCCTTGCGGGAGACCTGCAGGTTTTCGACCTCGTTGAAATCGCGCGACAAAGACTTGCCGGCCTTGATGGCGGCACTGACCATGACGTTGAGGAGGGCGGACCGCGCCATGATTATATGCTCGCTCATTGGGGCGGCGGGACCGGTCCGGCGCCGCGGCCAGGAGTGACCGGTGGCGCGGGCTCAAGAGGCTGGGGCCTGCCGCGGAATTGACGTTTGGCGGGCTTATTGCCTCAGAATAGAGCCCGGTTCAAGGGTCTTGCGGTTCTTGCTCGGCCGGAGGCGCGGCATTGGCGGCTGGATCGACCACCTGGCTCGGGGCATTTTCGGGATCGGTGGAATTGGGCAGCACCGGCCCCTGCACCTCTATCGGAGCCGTGGCTTGTGCATTTGTCTGGGTCCCCGGCGGGGCGGAGGGCCAGAAGCGTGCACGTTCCTCGGCGCGGGCCAGAGCATCATCGGGAATGGAGACGAGGAGGCGGTCGAGCGAGGGGTCGGTAAGGCCCTGGCGCCGCGCCAGAGCGCGCCACATCGCTGATTCCTCGAGGTCGAGATTGATGCCTTCACCCACGGCCAGCAGCTTGGCGTAACGGCTCTGGGCCACGGGATTGCCGGATTCGGCGGCGCGGCGATACCAGCTGACGGCCTCCTCGAGATTATGGGCAATCCCCTGGCCCAAATAGAGCAGGGTGGCGTAATCGACCTGGGCCGCGGTCAGCCCCTGGGCCGCGGCGAGGCCAATATAGCGGGCGCCTTCCGCCTGGTCGGGCACGACGCCGGCCCCCTCGATCAGCATGGAGCCGTAATCATATTGCGCTTCGGGCAGTTCGGCGTCGGCGGCTTCCTTCATCAGGGCGGCGGCCGTGGTGAGGCTGGGATCGGCATAAATGCCTTCCACATGCAGCAAAGCGAGATTGTACTTGGCCGGGATATAGCCGGCCTCGGCAGCCTGGCGGAACAGGGCAGCGGCGCGCTCGCGGTTCTTGGGGACGCCGACGCCATCCTGGTAGAGCATGCCCAATTCGAAGGTGGCGAGACGATCGCCATTATTGGAGGCGAGCTGATACCAGCCGGCAGCGCGTTCGGCATTCTGCGCCACGCCCAGGCCCTTGGAATAGATCTCGGCGATCAGCGTCTGGGCCGCGGCATCGCCTTTTTCGGCGCGCGGCAGGGCCAGCTCGAACGCAGTGAGGAAATAGCCGCGCTGGAAGGCGCCGAAGGCGTAATCGGCCGGCTGGCGGGGGCCGAACACCGCGTCACTGACGGCTTCGGCATTTTCGGTCTGCGCCAGGACCGGGGTGGCGAGCGCCATTGCCGGCATGGCGAGGCCCAGCAGGGCCAATGGCAGGAGCTGACGCAGGGTGATCATGCAGGCTCCCGGAGTGCGCGGTCGAAGGCGGCAAGAGCGGCGGCCGGGTCGGCAGCGCTCCAGACGAGATCGGACAAGGCGACGAATTCTGCGGGATTGCCGGCGACGCTGTCGGGGCTGGCGGCTGGATCGATATGGACGGCGGGCACTTCGAAGGTCTCGGTCCACCATTGCGCCAGGTCGGCCGCCTGCGGGTCGGCTTTGCCGTCGAGGGCGCCGAACATCACATAGTCGACATCGAGTTCGCCAAAACTCATGGCGTCGTGGCGCGAGCCGATATTGCCGACACCGACAATGCCGTCTGGTTTGAGGGCGGACACCGCCTCCCGGATGGCCTTGGTGCCACCAGTGGTGATGTGCACGCCATCAGCGCCGAGGCGCCGGGCCAGGGCCACGTCGTCTTCCACCAGCACCGCGGCGCCGGCCGCTTGGCCGATCTGCACCAGGCGCTCGACGAGGGCCGCATAGGCCGTTTCGTCCTGGGTGCCGCGCCGGACCAGGATTGCTGAAACCGCCGGGCCGGAGAGCACGGCCATGAGCTGGCGCGCAAAGGCTGCCGGTTCGGGAGCGGGAGGAGTGATCAGATAAAGCTGCGGCGCCATGGCGTTCCCGAGGTGTAAGCGAATGCTCCCTATTCGGCCTTTTTGGCAAGAAAGGGACAAAACCAATAGGGGCGGGAGGGAGCTGGCGCAATGGGGCGGAAAGGATCTGCCAAAAAGCGAGACGCGCATTCCGGGGGAAATGCGCGTCTGCCGTGACGTTGGGAGCGTCAACGGAAATCAGGCTGCCTTGTCGAGATCGCCGGACCATTCGCCCAGGGCGGCCAGCGAATTCATATGGGCGCGGTGGGCGAAGGCGGCGCGGGCAGCGCTGAAATTCTCGCGGCGGCCGGCCCAGGTGCGCAGCGCCACATTCTGCAAGGCGCGGCCATAGGAGAAGGTCAGCGGCCATGGTTTTCCCGAAATGCGGTTCATGGCCGAGAGGTGGGCGGTGGCTTCCTCATCGGTCTGGCCGCCGGAGAGGAAGGCGATGCCGGGGACGGCGGCCGGGACGTGTTCCTTGAGCACTTCGACGGTGCGGCGGGCCACTTCCTCGATGCTGGGGCGGTCGCGGGAATTGACGCCCGGCAGCACCATATTGGGCTTGAGCAGCATGCCGGCGAGATCGACACCGGCCAGCCGCAGTTCCTTGAACGTGGCCTCCAGCACGTCGCCCGTGACCTGGGCGCAGCGCTCGAGCGAGTGATTGCCGGGATCGCCGTCGCCGACAACTTCGGGCTCGACCACCGGCACGATGCCGGCTTCCTGGCAGAGGATGGCATAGCGCGCCAGGGCATGGGCATTGGCGCGGATATTGTTGCGGGTGGGGGCTACGTCGTTGATGGTGATGACGGCGCGCCATTTGGCGAAGCCGGCGCCGAGTTCGGCATAATGGGCGAGGCGCTGGCGCAGGCCATCAAGGCCCTCGGTGATCTTTTCGCCGGTTTCCCCCGGCATGGGGAAGGCGCCGCGATCGACCTTGATGCCGGGAATAGTGTCGGCATCGGCGAGAATGGCGCGGAACGGGGTGCCGTCGGCGGCTTCCTGCTTGAGCGTCTCTTCGGTCAGGATGACGCCGGAAACATAGTTGCGCATCGCGTCCGAGGCGCCGAACAACATTTCGCGGTAGTCGCGGCGCAGATCGATCGTGTTGGGAAGGTTGATCTTGGCAAAGCGCTTGGCAATCGTGCCTTCGGATTCATCGGCTGCCAGGATGCCCTGACCCGGTGTCATGAGCTTCTGGGCGATCGCATTGAGCGATTTGGACATCGTCTTCCCCTCGGAACTGCATTGGCCCGATACTAGACTTTGGTCAGCGCGCTTTCGATTAGACCTGTGGTTATTAGACGAAAGGACGAAAAGGCGGTGGGGAACTTTTCGGTCGGGGTCGGCTCCACGTTGGGGCTGGTGCGGTCAGTTTTCCGGCGAGTCTTCGTCCGGAGGCCATTCTGGGCCGTGTGCAGCACTCGGATAATCTCGGTTGTCTCCTGGCTGGCGCTGTAGACAATGAGGTAGCGGGTGCCGGGAATAACGAGCTCACGTGTATTGGATATCCGGCCTTCCCGTCCGCTGCCGGGAAAATCCAGCAATTGCCGTGCACATGATGCGATCCGGTCATCGAGCGCTTCTGCCGCTGCGATGTTGTCAGTGGCGATGTAGAGAAAGATCGCACGCCGATCCTCTTCAGCGAACGGGCGCCAGAGAAGCTTCATTCCTTTCCGGCCATACGGCGGGTTTCGGCTCTCAGCTTGGCGAAGCGTGCCTCTACCTCTTCATGGGGAATACTGGGCCGTGGATCGTCCAGCGCTTCCTGCACCTTGGCGCGAAACCAGCGGTCGTAGTCTTCCGGAGAGGTCGTGAGCCCGGCCGGGAGGGCGCCTTCATTGGCGACCTTGGTGAGAAGAATGCGCACGGCGTCGGATACGGACAGGCCCATGCTGGCCAGAACGGCCGTTGCGCGATCCTTGATTTCCGGCTCGATGCGCGCCTGGACCAGGGAACTTGCAGCCATGATTGCCTCCTGTCATGCATTTGCATGACAAAAATGAACCTCGCAGCTGCAAAGGTCAAGCGGCGCGATTTTGGTCGCGCCGCTGTGAGAAGGTAATCGTTATTTCTTCAGCGCTTCGACGCCGGGGAGGGGCTTGCCTTCCATCCATTCGAGGAAGGCGCCGCCGGCGGTCGAGACATAGGTGAGCTTGTCCTTGACGCCGGCATGGGCCAGGGCGCTGACGGTGTCGCCGCCACCGGCCACCGAGACCAGGTGGCCATCATGGGTGCGCTTGGCGACATGCTTGGCGATGGCGACGGTGCCGGCATCGAAGGGCTCCATCTCGAAGGCGCCGACCGGGCCGTTCCAGACCACGGTATGCGCATCGTCGATGGCGGCGTTGATGCGCTCGATGGAGGACGGGCCGATATCCAGAATCATGCCATCTGGGTCGACCGCGTCGACGCCATAGAGGCGGGTGGGCGAATTGGCCTTGAAGTGCCAGGAGACCACGGCATCGATGGGCAGGATGATGGCGCAATTGGCCTTTTCGGCCTTGTCCATGATGCGGCGCGCGGTGTCCGCGAGGTCCTTTTCGCACAGCGACTTGCCGACGCCATGGCCCTGGGCGAAGAGGAAGGTATTGGCCATGCCCCCGCCGATGACGAGGCCATCGACCTTGGTGACCAGGTTTTCTAGAAGGTCGATCTTGGAGGACACTTTTGCGCCGCCGACAATGGCGACCACCGGCTTTTTGGGCTTGCCGAGACCGGCTTCGAGCGCCTTGAGTTCGGCTTCCATGGCGAGGCCGGCGGCGGCGGGCAGCAGATGCGCCAGCGCTTCGGTGGAGGCATGGGCGCGGTGGGCGGCGGAGAAGGCGTCGTTGACATAGACATCGCCGAGGCTGGCCATGCGCTTGGCCAGTTCGACGTCGTTTTCCTCTTCGCCGGGATGGAAACGGGTGTTTTCCATGACCAGCACCGAGCCCTCGGGAGCCTCGTCGATGGCGGCCCTGGCGGCGGAAACATCGACCCAGTCGGTGGCGACGAAGCCGACGGGGTGGCCGGTCTCATTGGCGACGGCCTCGCAGACCTGCTCGAGCGAGAATTCGGGGTTCACCTTGCCCTTGGGGCGGCCGAAATGGCTGAGGAGAATGGCCTTGCCGTCCTTCTTGACGATTTCGCGGATGGTGGGCACCAGGCGCTCGATGCGGGTGGCGTCGGTCACCTTGCCATCGGCCACGGGCACGTTGAGATCGGCGCGCAGCAGCACGCGCTTGCCGGTGAGGTCGAGTTCGTCGAGGGTCTTGAAAGTCGCGCTCATCGGGCAGTCTCCGCAGGCAGGTGGTGTTTGGCCGTGGGTTAGCAGAGTGGCACGAAAGCCGGAAGCCGGGGAACGAAAAATCTGCGCCGCCGGGCCCCAGGCGCGCGGAAACGCCGCGCGGTCACTCGGCGTCGGGTGCAGTGGGGTTGGTGGCGACCCCAATTCGGACGTTCAACACGGGCATTCGACCATCCGCAGCGGTCGTGACATATGCTGCAATATAGGCGGCCCGTATCTATCAGCAGGCTGGTAGGTTCATTGGCGGACTTTTTCTTTAGCTGAGAATGTCGACGATGAGACCGCGAAGCCACTGATGCGCAGGGTCCGTGTCGTAGGACGCGTGCCACAACATCGATACCTCAATGTTCGGCAGTTGCAGCGGCGGTGACTTCGCATTCAGGCCAAATTCGGTGGCGAATATGCCCGCCGCCGGCTGCACGCAAGTCGAGATCATCGGCCCGGACTTCAGCAGATAGGGCACCGAGATGAAATGTTCCGTGGTCACCCCAACCTTTCGGCTTCGACCAATTGCGGCCAAGGCGTCGTCGACCACGCCATGTGGCTTGGTGGTGATCGATCCCAGCAGGACATGTGGATAGGCTAGATAGTCTTCCAAAGTGAAATCGCCGGCAATTGGCACTTGAGTCCCGTCGAACAGGCAAAGATAGTTGGCCTTGAAAAGCCCGCGACGTTTGTGATGCATGCCACCCTGGTTGAACTCGCCCACGGCCAGGTGCAACTCGTCCCCATCGATCTGGTCCAACGCCTGGAACCGATCGGTCCGCCTTGCACGCAGAATAATGCCCGGGGCGATCTTTTGAGCCACTGCGAGCAGCTTTGGCAAAAGCACCAGCTCGATGCTGTCTGGCATGCCGATGAAGAATGTGCGGCTTGCCGAAATCGGGTCGAACGGCTGGTGCTTCAGCAATATTTGTTGAGCCGCAGCGAGGGCGTTCCGCACCGGGCCGATCAGAGCCTTGGCGCGCGGAGTGGGCAGCATTCCCTCCGGCATGCGCGTAAAAAGCTCGTCCTCCATCAACACGCGCAACCGCGAAAGAGCGTGGCTCATAGCCGATTGGCCAATGCCCACACGCCGGGCAGCACGGGTCACACTGCCTTCAATTGCAAGCGCGTCAAACGCAATCAGCAGGTTGAGATCAAGTCTGCCAAGATTAACGTGATCGATAGTCATAATCGAGCCAATCGATTGGATTAATGATGCAACATCTCCTATCCCTATTGCATCAGATGTCGCAAGCGCTGACGTCCAAGGAGAAATTAGATGAAAGCTCGCCTCACCCTCAGCCTCGCCATGATCCTATGCGGCGGTGCATTCAATGTCCTTCTTTTGGTCTCGAGATAGAGAGCCGCTTGCCGTGACGATAACGTTCTTTCATATGCAGCCCGGCCCGTTCGCAGAACGGTGTCTGATGGCCTTACGATTGAAGGGCATTGGCTTCGAAGAAGTCATCCTCGACCCAACCTTGGGTCAGAACCGGACACCGGAATTTCTCTCGCTGAACCCCCGCGGCACACTGCCTGTGCTTCAAGACGGCAGTGTCGTGGTGCGGGAGTCGCAGGCGATCATGTTCTATCTCGATAAGGCCTATTCGGAGCCTCCATTGTTCGGCACCACGCCGAAGGAAGCTGGAGCCATCATGCAGGCCATTTGGGACCAGACGTCCTATATCGAGCCGCTGCTCAAAAGCATCATCGGGCCGTTGGTGTTCGGCAAAGGCGATTTAAGTGCCGTTGATGCAGTGGAGCAGAAGCTGGTCACCGAACTCGAAGCCCTCGATCGCGTGCTGGCACTGACGGGTTGGATCGTCGGCAACGCGATATCTGCCGCTGACCTTAGCCTTTACCCATTGCTTTTCGCGGTTCGCGCCAGCCTGCGAGAGCCAGCTGCCCGCAATCGCTGCCAAGCAGTGCTCACTGCGCTGGATCAGCTACCCAATCTGCGTTCGTGGCTTCAAGCCATCGCGAAAATAGATGGCGCTGCAATAGAGTAATCCCTGTCCATGTATTGCGGACCGCCGGCAGGGTGCGCCGATCCGGTTGTGCATCGCCGTCCGTCATGTCCGGCAAGGGATTGGCATAGGAACGTCGCACCCGGAGAGTTCACCCGCTATTTCCTATTGACCGTCGGATGGGCCAGAATCCTTGCGCCACGATTGCCCGCAAGGCCGGGCCTGCCTTGTCCATGCCTCGGGTCGGGCCCGAGGGCGGTGGCTGGTGGGTGGGAGGGCTATCGCATATGGGTTTGAGCGTGCTGCACACCCCCACCCAACCTCCCCCTAAAGAAGGGGGAGGGGCCGCGTCGCGTGCCGGGGCAGATGTTGCCAAAACGCAGCTCGGACTCCCTACCCTTGCGTGGAGGGCTGGGGGGCGAGAGCCCGTGGCCGGTTATCAAACCGCCCACTAAACGCGGACGGCGAGCGGGAGCCGAGGTATCGGCGCCCTTCTGCTACGCCTCCACCGGTGCCCTTAGCGTCGCGCCTTGGGGGATGGTGTCGGGGCCGGTGTTGAGCTGGTCGATGGCAAAGCCGGCGGCGGCTTTGTAGCGGGCCATGAAGTCGTTGCGCTCGGCGGCGGGGACGACGTCGTCGATATCAGCGAATTGCCCGCCGCAGCGGTCGTTGACGATGTTGAGCAGGCCAAACGGGCCGGCGCCGCGATTGCGTAGCACCAGCTCGGAGACGGGGCCGCAATATGCCTGGTCATAGGCACGCAGCGCGGCCTGGGTGACGCCGTGTTCGAGCATGGCGACGCCGAGATGGCGGGCGTCCATGATGGCCTGGCTCGCGCCATTGGAGCCGGTGGGATACATGGCATGGGCGGCATCGCCCATCAGCGCCACCGGACCATCCTGCCAGGTAGGGACGGGGTCGCGATCGATCATGGGGTTTTCATAGGCGACATCGGAGCGGCGCAGCAGATCGGGCACGTCGAGCCAGTCATAGGTCCAGCCGTCGAAATGATGGGCGAATTCATCCACGGTGACCGGGCGGAACCAGCCGCTGGAATAGCGGCCGTCATTCTTGTCGACCGTGACCTCGGCGATCCAGTTGATCATGGCGAGGCCGGTTTCGGGATCGGGCTTTGAGATCGGATAAAAGACCATGCGGTGGCGATGGGTGCCGAGGCCGACAAAGGAGGCGCCCGAACGGATGGGCTTTGCCTGGGTGGTGCCGCGCCACATGATGGCGCCGCCCCAATGGATCGGCGGCTGCTCGGGATGCATGGTGGCGCGGACGGCCGAATGGATGCCGTCGCCGGCGATGAGCAGAGTGGCGCGGTGGCGCAATTGCGTGCCGTCGGCGCGCTGGATCAGGGCGGTGACGCTACCATCGTCATGGCGCTCATAGCCGGTGACCTTGTGGCCGAGTTTGACCACGTTCGGCCCGGCCCGCTCGAGCAGCACCTTGTGCAGCAGCATGTGGAAACGGCCGCGATGCACCGCATATTGCGGCCATTTGTAACCGGCGAGCAGCCCGCGCGGCTCGGAATAGATGTCGTTGCCATTGAGGCCCACCAGCGCCCATTCGCGCGCCTCGACGCCCACCTGATCCATCAGGGCGGCACCGATCCCCATGGCGTAGAGCTCGCGCACGGCATTGGGCTGGATATTGATGCCGACCCCCAGCGGGGCGAGTTCGCGGACCGATTCATAGACGGTGAAGGGGACGCCGATCTGCTGCAGGGTCAGCGCCGTGGCCAGCCCGCCGATGCCGCCGCCGGCAATGATCACATGTGGTTCGGACACGTTTCCCCGCTCTGCTCGTTTTCTCGGCGTCGGTCATAGACGAGCCTGGATGGCCAGCGCAATGGCTCCAAGGCTGTGGCTTGCGCCTCTATTCGACCGAATAGATGTCGATCTGCACCCCCGTCGGCGTCTTGGCGCCGGTGCCGACAAAGACCAGGCTGTTGACGAAGCTATAGTCGGGGTGGCCGGTTTCGAGGCGGATGGTGGAGCGCATGTAATAGGCCTCGGGGGGGACGGCCTCGCCTGAAACGAGGCTTTTCATGATGGTTTCCGGGCCGTGACGAAAGCCCTGGTCGATGATTTCGACGATGGCGCCGTCATGGGTTTCGATGGCGTAGCGGGCATCGAGAATGGCGACGCCTTCGTGGTTGACGGTGAGCCAGTCGGCGCCGCCGGGCAGGATGCGGCCATGGAGGCGCGGGCCACTGACCTCGCCGCCGGCAATGGTGACGATGCGGCGCTGGCCCAGCCGAGCCAGGCCCAGCGGGCGCATGTGGCCCGCCTCTACCAAGAGAGTGCAGAAGGGGCGCAGCACGGGGGCGTTCAGGGCGAGCATGGGAGTCCTCCAACCGATTGCGGTGGGCACGCTAATGGCTAGTGTGCGGCGCGGCTAGCGCTGGCGGGCAAAAAGCCCGGGATAGTCGGTGACAATGCCATCCTCGTCGACCTCGAGCACGGCTTCGAAATCGGCGGACTGGTAGCGGAAATGGCTGGGATCGAGGCGGGTATAGATCTGTTCGGAGCGCTGATAGGAGAGGTCGGTGGCGTCGATCCAGGCCATGGCGAAGCGGGTGGGCTGATCGGTCCAGTCGTGGCGCCAGATGGGCAGAGCATTGGTGAGCGGGGTGGGCCAGATATCGACGTCGATGCAGCCGCGCAGCGCCGGAATGGGCTCGGCGCGGTCATCGGACCAGCTACCGGCGCCATCGGAGAAAAGCTCGATACCCCTGCCGTCTGCACGCTCGATTTTCACCGTGCGCGTATGGCCATTTTCGTCGAGCTTGATGCGGTAGAAGAGGCCAAAATCCGGGCCGATGATAGCGCCGCGAATGCGGGTGTCGCGGCTATTGGCGATGATATGGGCGTGCTCGAGCGTGTCGAGGTCAAGGCCGCGCCAGCGGATGGATCGGTTGAGGGTCATGGTTGTGCTCCAGCCAAGTGCACGATGGCGCAAGTTACAGTCGCTGTCACCGGGGCTGTTCTCCCCCTCACAGACTCGGCTGCGCCGAGCCACCTCTCCCCGAGGGGGAGAGGAATAGAGGGTGCGTCCAACAAAAAGGGCGCCCCGGAGGACGCCCTTTTCAAACTTTGAATCGAAAGCCTTAGAGCGTCTTGCTCAGGGCGACGGCGGTGTCGGCCATGCGGTTGGAGAAGCCCCATTCATTGTCGTACCAGGACAGCACCGACACGAAATTGCCGCCCATCACCTTGGTCTGGTCGAGAGCCATGGTGGAGGAGTGCGGATCGTGGTTGAAGTCGATCGAGACGTTGGGCTGGGTGGTGTAGCCCAGCACGCCCTTGAGCTCGCCATCGGCATATTTCCGGACGGCAGCGTTGATCTCTTCGGCGGTCACGTCGCGCTTGGCGATGAACTTGAAGTCCACGCAGGACACGTTCGGGGTCGGCACACGCACCGAGACGCCATCCAGCTTGCCCTTGAGCTCGGGGAGGACGAGGCCAATGGCCTTGGCCGCGCCGGTCGAGGTCGGGATCTGCGAAAGCGCAGCCGCGCGGCCGCGATAGAGATCCTTGTGCATGGTGTCGAGGGTCGGCTGGTCACCGGTATAGGAATGGATGGTGGTCATCATTCCCTTTTCGATGCCGAATTCCTTGTGCAGCACATAGGCCAGCGGGGCCAGGCAGTTGGTGGTGCAGGAGGCGTTGGAGATCACCACGTCGTCCTTGGTGAGGGACTGGTGGTTGATGCCGAAGACGATGGTCTTGTCGGCGCCGTCGCCGGGAGCGGAGATGATCACCTTCTTGGCGCCGGCCTTGAGATGGGCCGAGGCTTTTTCCTTGGAGGTGAAGATGCCGGTGCATTCGAGCGCGATGTCGATGCCCATGGCGGCGTGCGGCAGGTTGGCAGGATCGCGTTCTGCGGTCACCTTGATCGGGCCGCGGCCTACATCGATGGTGTCGCCGGAAACGGTCACGGTGTGCGGGAAACGGCCATGGACGCTGTCGAAGCGCAGCAGATGCGCATTGGTTTCGACCGGGCCGAGATCGTTGATGGCAACGACTTCGATATCGGTACGACCGGATTCGATGATGGCGCGCAGGATGTTGCGGCCGATGCGGCCAAAGCCATTGATGGCGACGCGAACTGCCATGTTAGACGCTCCTAACGGGAGGGAAGACAAAGGGAGGCGCGGCTCTCTTACAACTGACTGGTGACGGCTTCAACAACGGCCTTCGGCGTAATGCCAAAGTGGGCATAGAGTGCGTCAATCGGACCCGAGGCGCCGAAGGAGTGCATGCCCACGAACTTGCCCTTGTCGCCGAGCAGCTTGTTCCAGCTCATCTCGATACCGGCTTCCACCGCAACACGGGCCTTGGCCTTGCCGATAACCTCGGCCTTGTAGGCGTCGGACTGCTTGGCGAAGAGCTCCATGGAGGGGACCGAGACGACGCGGGCGGAAATGCCCTTTTCGGTCAGTTCCTTCTGGGCCTCGACGGCAATGGCGACTTCCGAGCCGGTGGCGAAGATCACCGCATCGGCATCGGCGGGGCCGACCAGGGTGTAGGCGCCCTTGGCCGACTTGTTCTCTGCCGAATATTCGGTGCGCACGGCCGGCAGGTTCTGGCGGCTGAGAGCCAGGATCGAGGGGGTCTTTGCCGCCATCATGGCCAGTTCCCAGCACTCGGCGGTTTCCATGGCATCGGCCGGACGGAAGACGTTGAGATTGGGAATGGCGCGCAGGGCGGTCAGGTGCTCGACCGGCTGGTGGGTCGGGCCGTCTTCGCCGAGACCAATGGAGTCATGGGTCATGACGAAGATGGAGCGGATTTCCATCAGCGCGGCGAGGCGGATGGCCGGGCGGGCATAGTCGGTAAAGACCATAAAGGTGCCGCCATAGGGGATGAGGCCGCCATGCAGGGTGACGCCATTCATAGCGGCGCCCATTTCATGCTCGCGAATGCCGTACATCATGTAATTGCCGGCATGATTGTCGGCCTGGAACGGCACGGTGTCGGGCGTGTTGGTCAGGTTGGAATGGGTGAGGTCGGCCGAGCCGGCGAGAATTTCCGGAACGGTCTTGGTGATGACTTCGAGCGCCATCTGGCTGGCCTTGCGGCTGGCGACCTTCGGCTTGTCCTCGGCCAGCTTCTTCTTATAGGCGGTGAAGGCGTCGGCGAAGCCGGATGGCAGCGTGCCGGACATGCGGCGGGTGAACTCGTCCTTCTTGTCGGACTTGGCGAGACGGGCCTCCCATTCGCCGCGCAGGTTCTGGCTGCGGGTGCCGGCAGCGCGCCAGGCTTCGAGAATATGCGAGGGGATTTCAAAGGCCGGGTAGTCGATGCCGAGCGCGGCCTTGGCGCCGGCCAGTTCCTCGGCGCCGAGCGGGGCGCCATGGACCTTTTCGGTGCCGGCCTTCTTGGGCGCGCCGAAACCGATGGTTGTCTTGGCGGCGATCAGGGTCGGCTTGTCGGTCGAAGCCTTGGCTTCGAGCAGGGCCTTTTCGATGGCATCCTGGTCATGACCGTCGATCTCGATAGTGTTCCAGCCGACAGCCTTGAAGCGGGCGATCTGATCGGTCGAGTCGGCATTGGAAACCTTGCCGTCGATGGTGATGTTATTGTTGTCCCAGATGACGATCAGCTTGTTGAGCTTGAGGTGACCGGCCAGGGAAATTGCTTCCTGGGAAATGCCTTCCATCAGGCACCCGTCACCGGCCAACACAAAGGTGTGGTGGTCGACGATGTCGGAGCCGAATTCTGCGGCGAGCTTGGCTTCGGCGACGGCGAAACCGACCGAATTGCCAAGGCCGGCGCCCAGCGGACCGGTCGTGGTTTCGATGCCGGTGGCATGACCATATTCGGGATGGCCGGCAGTCTTGGCGCCGAGCTGGCGGAAATTCTTGACCTGGTCGATGGTCATGTCCTCGTAGCCCAAGAGGTAGAGCGAGGAATAGAGCAGCATCGAGCCGTGGCCGGCCGAGAGGATGAAGCGGTCGCGATCAGCCCAATGGGGGTTCGCGGGATCGAATTTCATCACCTTGGTAAAGAGCACTGTGGCGATGTCGGCGCAGCCCATGGGCAGGCCGGGATGGCCGGAATTGGCTTTCTCCACCGCGTCCATGGACAGGGACCGGATCGCATTGGCCAATTCGTTCTGCTGGGTGGTATTCGTCATCGGGAGGACCGCTCTCTAAAGAAGGCTTGAATTCGTGGGAGCGGCGGCGCTGCCGGCCTCCTCCCAAAGGCGGGTTGAGGCATAACAGGTTCGGTCCCGCTGTCAATGTCATCTCCCGCATTCCCGGGGCATTGCGCGGGGTGGATGGTTGCATTGACGGCCCGGCTGGGGCAGGTTTGGTGGGCCGGAATCGCCGCGTATCGAGGGCAGTAGTGGCCATGAGTGAGACGGAACATGAAGAGGGGCTGGTCTCCGCCACAGCCCGGTTCGACCGGGCGATGGCGCGACTGGAGGCGAGCCTGCGCGACCTGACCGGCCGTATCCAGCGCCATCAGCGCATCGAGGTGGATACCCAGCGCCTGGTGCATGAGCGGGCCCGGCTGGCCACCGAGCTCGACAAGACCGCTGCGCGCGCCAAGCGCCTCGACGATGGCGCCCAAGAAGTGTCGCGCCGGCTGGTCGATGCCATGGAAAGCGTGCGCGCAGTGCTGCAGAAGGCGGAGTAGGCCGGTGCCTGAAGTCAATGTCGAGATCAATGGCCGCAAATATCGCATGGCCTGCGAAGATGGCCAGCAGAAGCATTTGATCGGGCTGGCCGAGCGCTTCAACCGCAATGTGGAGCAGCTCAAGGGCGCCGTCGGCGAGATCGGCGACAACCGGCTGACGGTGATGGCTGGGATCGCGGTGCTGGACGAATTGAGCGAAGCCGAACGGCGCATCGCTGCGCTGGAACGCGACGTGCTGGAGCTGACCCGCGCCGGGCAGGATATTGCTGTCGAGCTCGAAAATACCGAGGCTCAGTTCGCCGCCAAGCTGGCGGAAGCCGCGCGGGTGATCGAGAGCGTGGCCGGTGTGCTGGACGAAACGGCGCCGCTGAAGAGCTGAGGGGCGTGGGAGCCGCGCTTAGAGCGTTTCAAGTTCTGGTTGATGCGGCTTCATCGCCCCCTCCCCCCTGAGGGGAGGGCCGGGGTGGGGTTGGTTAAGCGATCCACTGATTGACCCCCTCCCTCAATCCCTCCCCTCAAGGGGGAGGGAGGCGAAAGCGACCAGAGTCCACATCAAGTTGAAATGATCTAGTCGGCGATGTGGCTCCTCACTCGCCTTTGTGGCAGGGCTATCGCCTATGGGTTTGAGCGTGCTGCATACCCCCACCCGGCCTCCCCCTGAAGAAGGGGGAAGAGCGGCATTGGGCGCTGGGCGAGAGTTGTTCAGAAGCACCGGCCGATGTCTTTGCCCTCAACCGGGTTCGGACATGCTGTCCATGAAGGCCTGTTCGATGTCGAGTTTTTCGAGCATTTCGCGGACGATGGTGTCGTCGAGTTCGAGATTGTCGCGGGCGGCGACGAGGCGGATGCGGCGGGCCTCGAGCAGCACCTTGCCCAGGGCCAGAGCCTCGCTGGCATCGCGTTCGCTGGGCCGGGCAAGATTGCCTTCATGGCGCAGGCGCCGGTTGGTGGCGGCGATCAACCGCTGGGATTCGCGGCCGGGGTGGCTGGCGCTGTAGCTATCGAGCGCTGAAGTGGTTGCCTCATGCACCAGCGCCTCGGCGAGCTGGCGCTGTTCGGCGACGAAATCGCGCTGGCTGGGGTCCTCGAGCTTGAGCAGGCGGATCAGGCCGGGCAGGGTCAGGCCCTGGATCAGCAGCGTGGCGATGGTGAAGAGGAAGGCGACGGCGAGGATGGCGTCGTCGCCCGGGAAGGGGCTGCCATCGGCGAGGAAGGCGGGGACACCGGCGGCTGCGGCCAGGGTCACGACGCCGCGCATGCCGGTCCAACCCAGGACGATGTTTTCCCGCCAGGTCAGGGGGCGCTGCGGCTTGCTGATCGGGGTGCCGTCGAGCGAGCGGCGATAGCGCTCGAGATGGCGACGATAGGTCAGCTGTCGCACCCCGGCGGTGGCAAACACCCAGATGAAGCGCATGAGGACGCTGGCGAGGAAGACGGCCAGGGTGGTGATCGCCAGTTCGCCGATATCGAAGCCGGCCTGGTCGGCATCGGTGATGACGAAGCGCAGCTGCACCGCGATATAGGCGAAGACGAAGGTTTCGAGCAGGGTATCGGTGGTGCGCCAGAAGGCGCCCTCCTGCATGCGCTCCTTATAGCCGGCCTGCACCCCGTGATGGCCGACGGCAAAGCCTGCCGCGACCACGGCAAGGACGCCGGAGGCATGCAGTTCCTCGGCGGTGAGATAGGCGGCAAAGGGCACGATCACCGAAAGGGCGGTGGAGAGCGCAGGACTGGCCAGGCGCCTGCGGGTCCATTGCACCAGATTGCCGATGAGAACGCCGACCACGATGCCGACTATGGCGGCGTAGAGGAAATAGAGTGGCAGGCTGTCGATGAAGGCATGGGTGCCGGTGGCGGTGGCGATGAGGACGGCGAATAAGGTGAGCGCGGCGGCATCGTTGATGAGGCTTTCGCCCTTGAGTACGGACATGAGCCCGGTGGGCAGGCCGGCGCGGCGGCCAATGGTGGTGGCGGTCACCGCATCGGGCGGTGCCACGACGACGCCCAGGATCAGCGCGGCAATGGGCACCAGTTCGGGCAAAGCAAGCAGCGCGGCGCCGGCAACGACGAAGGTGGTGGCGAAGACGAGGAAGACGCCGAGGCTCGTGATCGGTCCCATCTGGCGACGGAATTCGGAAAAGGAAAAGTCGCGGGCCGCCGAGAACAGCATGGGCGGCAGCACGATGGAGAGGATGAATTCGGGCTCGAGTTCGAGGCGGGGAATGCCCGGAATATAGCTGGCGGCCAGCCCCACCATCACCACCACCAGGGCGGGTTGGAGATTGCGGCGTTCGGCCAGGGCGCTGATGGCGATGGCTATGGTGACGACGATCAGCACATAGGCGAACATGAGGCCCCTCCAGGGCTTCCCCATTAATGGGTGCAATTGTGCTGTGCAATTGGGCAGGATCATGCCGCCCGGCCTTTGCAGGCGGCGGCGAAGCGCCTATATCTGTCGATGCTGCCCGGTGCGTGAGGACACACATATCCCCGGGGCCTTAATCGATCCTAAGGGAGCTGTCCCTGACCGGGCCCGTGGGCTCGGACATACGGCGCCCACCTACGTAAGTAGGTTCCCGGGATCGCAAGTCCCACGGCCAGGGTGGCACCTGATTATCTTGCTGGAAGAGGCGTATGGCGGACCAGGCAATCGAGGAAGCGAAAGCCGGACTGCGCAAGACGGCCCATGCGGCCCGCGCCACACTGTCAGCAGATGAGCGTAGCGCCGCCGCCGAGGCGGTCGCGGCGCATTTCTTCGACAAGATCGCCTACGAACCCGAGCAGGTCATCGCCGGCTATTGGCGCATTCGCGACGAGCTCGACTGCCAGCCGATCCTCGTCCGGCTGATGGATGGTGGGCAGCGCGTGGTGCTGCCGGTGGTCGATGGGGCGGACAAGCCGCTGGATCTTCGGGTCTGGGAGGCGGATGCGCCGCTCTACGAGGCCGGCTTCGGTACGCTGGCGCCGTCGGACCTGGCGCCGCGGGCAGTGCCCGATATCGTCCTGATGCCGCTTCTGGGTTTTGATGCGGCCGGCACGCGGCTGGGCTATGGCGGCGGCTATTACGATCGCACGCTGGCGGCCCTGCCGCGCAAGCCACTGTTGGTCGGGCTGGCCTTCGACGTGCAGGAACTGCAGGACATTCCGCGGGAAGAGCACGACGTGCCGCTGGATGCCGTGATCACCGAGGCGGGCGTGCGCTTTTTCGGAACCCCTTCATGAGACTGCTTTTTCTGGGTGATGTCGTCGGCCGCTCCGGTCGCGACGCCGTGGCCGAGCACCTGCCGGGGCTGATCGCCCGCCACAAATTCGATTTCGTGGTGGTCAACGGCGAGAATGCCAGCCATGGCAAGGGGCTGATCGAGAGCCATTTTCAGGGCCTGCGCGATGCCGGCGCCGATATCGTCACCCTGGGCGACCATGCCTTCGACCAGCGCGAGGCGCTGAGCTATATCGAGCGCGAGCCGACCCTGATCCGCCCCATAAACTATGCGCCGGGCACGCCGGGGCGCGGGGCGATGATGGTCGAGGGGCGCAATGGCCATCGGGTGCTGGTGGTCAATGCCCTGGGCCGAGTGTTCATGCCGCCGATCGACGATCCGTTTCGCGCCGTGGCCTCGGCTATCGAAAGCGCGCCGCTGGGCGAGGTGGCCGATGCCATCATCGTGGATTTTCATACGGAGGCGACGTCGGAAATTCAGGCCATGGGGCATTTTCTCGATGGCCGGGTGAGCCTTGTGGTCGGCACCCATACCCATATCCCCACCGCCGATCATCGGGTGCTCAAGGGTGGGACGGCGTTTCAGGCCGATGCAGGCATGTGCGGGGACTTCGACAGCATTATCGGCACCGAGACCGATGAGCCGCTCAACCGCTTTCTGACCGGCATTCCCAATGGCCGCTTCACTCCGGCAGAGGGGGAAGCAACGCTCTGCGGCATTGCGGTGGAGACCGATCCGCACAGCGGGCTGGCCCGTTATGTCGCACCGCTGCGGCTGGGCGGCGTGCTTGCCCAGGCCGAGCCGGATTTTCCGACCGCCTGACAGCCTCCAGATTTTTCGCTTGCCGGAAGCGCCGATCTGCGGTCGGATCGGATGGTTGCGCCTGGGGCGCAGGTTCTGCTGGTCAGCGTGAAGCGGACAATGGCCCCGGATGCGGCATGACGTGCCGATCCAAAGTCACGCGCAGAGGGCCAGGGCCATGCTCGATCCGATCATCAATTTCCTCAACGACATCTTCTGGGGCTATATCCTCATCTACGGCCTTCTGGCGGTTGGCATCTTTTTTACCGTGCGTTTGGGCTTCATCCAGTTCGTGCATTTCGGCGAGATGTTCCGCGCCGTAATGGGCGGCAAGAAGAATGACAGCGCCGGGATCACCCCCTTCCAGGCGCTGTGCACCTCCTTGGCGTCGCGCGTCGGGACGGGTAATCTCGCCGGCGTTGCGGTGGCGCTCTATTTGGGTGGGCCCGGCGCAATCTTCTGGATGTGGATGGTGGCGCTGGTGGGCATGGCCACCGCCTATTCGGAATCGACGCTGGCCCAGCTCTACAAGACCAAGAACGACAATGGCGAATATCGCGGTGGGCCGGCCTTTTACATCGCCAAGGGTCTTGGCGCGCCCTGGGCCGGGGCGATCTTCTCGGTCTGCCTGATCCTGGCCTTCGGTCTCGTCTTTAACGCGGTGCAGGCCAATTCGATCGCCGATGCCTTCCAGGGCGCCTTCGGCTTCGACAAGCTCTGGGTCGGGGTGGGGCTGGCCTTTTTGACCGCAGTGGTGATTTTCGGGGGCATCAAGCAGATCGCGCGGGTGGCCGAAATCATCGTGCCGTTCATGGCAGTGATCTATCTGCTGGTGGCGCTCTATGTGGTGATAATCCATATCGGGGAAGTCCCCGGCATGCTCGGCCATATCGTGCAAAGCGCCTTCGGGCTCGATGCGGCGGGCGGTGGCATTGCGGGGGCCTTGCTCAATGGTGTCAAGCGCGGACTGTTTTCCAACGAGGCGGGCATGGGCTCGGCGCCCAATATCGCCGCAGTGGCGACGCCTGATCCGCACCATCCGTCCTCGCAGGGTTTCGTTCAGGCACTGGGCGTCTTCATCGACACCATTCTGATCTGTACGGCGACGGCGCTGATGATCCTGCTCTCTGGCGTCATGGTGCCGGGCAGCGAATTGACCGGCACGCCGCTGACGCAGGCTGCAATGAGCGTGCATATTGGCGGGGCGGGGCAATATTTCATTGCCATCGCCATCCTGTTCTTCGCCTTCACCTCGATCATCGGCAATTACTCCTATGCCGAGAACGCCATGACCTTCCTCAGAATTGGCAATGTGCCGGGGCTGACGGTGCTGCGCATCGGGGTTTTGGGCATGGTGATCTGGGGTGCCTATGAGAGCGTTGCGACGGTGTTCAACGCCGCCGATGCCTCGATGGGGCTGATGGCGACGGTCAACCTCATCGTCATCGTGCTGCTGTCGGGCACGGTGGTGAAGCTGACGCGGGACTATACCAATCAGAGGAAAGCCGGAAAGGAACCACTGTTCCATGCCGCCGACTATCCCGAACTCAGCGGCAAGATCGACCAGAGCATCTGGAACAAGCACGATCCGGGCTGATTTTTCCGCCCTGACAAGCGCCCGTTCCGCGATCACGCCGCGGGGCGGGCGCTTTATTTTTGCGCGTCCAGCCCCTATAAGCGGCCCGATTTCAGAAATTTACCCATCGAGGGACACATGGCTGGCCATTCCCACGCCAAGAACATCATGCACCGCAAGGGCAAGTCGGACGCGATCCGTTCGAAGATCTTTTCCAAGCTCGCCCGCGAAATTACCGTTGCCGCCAAGATGGGTCAGCCCGATCCGGCGTTCAATCCGCGCCTGCGCCTGGCCATCACCAATGCTCGTGCCCAGTCCATGCCCAAGGACAATATCGAGCGCGCCGTGAAGAAGGCCGCCGGTGGCGATGCCGAGAACTATGACGAAATCCGCTATGAGGGCTATGGCCCCGGCGGCGTGGCCGTCATCGTCGAGGCACTGACCGACAACCGCAACCGCACCGCCTCGAATGTGCGCTCCTATTTCTCCAAGAATGGCGGCGCGCTGGGTGAAACCGGCTCGGTCGGCTTCATGTTCGATCGCGTCGGCGAAATCACCTATCCGGCCGCGGTCGGTTCGGAAGACAAGGTGATGGAAGCGGCGATCGAAGCCGGCGCCGACGATGTCGAGAGCGACGACGAGGGCCATTATATCTACACCTCCTTCGAGGCGATGGCCGAAGTGGCCTCGGCGCTCGAAGCGGTGCTGGGGGAGGCCGAGTCGGTCAAGGCGATCTGGAAGCCGCAGAACGTCACCCCGATCGATGCGGAAAAGGGCGCGACCCTGATGAAGCTGATCAATACGCTCGAAGAAGACGATGACGTGCAGAACGTCTATTCGAACTTCGACATGAGCGATGAAGACGCGGCCAAGCTGGCGGGCTGAGGCGCCCGGCCTTGCCGACGATATCAGGGCGGCTCCGGCCGCCCTTTTTCATGCGGGCTGGCGCAGGGCGATGTCGGGTGCGTCGCCCACATGCACGATGGCGGCAAAATTGCGCCCGGCCTTTTTGGCCCCATAAAGCTGGCGATCGGCAATGCGGAACAGGGCCGAAAAACTGGTGCGATCCTCGAAGGCCGCGCCACCGACGCTGACCGAGAGGGGATGGGCGCGACCCTCGGGGTTGAAATCGGCGGTGTTGACACAGTGGCGGATGCGCTCGGCAATGCGGGCGGCCTGGCGCTCGTCGACCTTTGGCAGGAACACCGCGAACTCCTCGCCCCCCATGCGGCCCACCAGATCGCCCGTGCGCAGAGCGGCGCGAATGGAGCGGGCGATAATGGTCAGCGCCTCGTCGCCCATGGCGTGGCCATAGGCATCGTTGATCGCCTTGAAGTTGTCGGCATCGATCATCAGCAGCGCGCCGGAGAAGTTTTCCGGCGCCTCGGCGAGGAGCGCCTCGATGCGGGCGGTGAAGGCGCCGCGATTGAGGCAGGAGGTGAGGCTGTCGGTGCGGGCGATGAAGCTCAGCCGCCGATTGACCATCTCGAGGCCGCGCACCCGAAACCCGAGATAAAGGAAAAGCGGGAAGGCGAAGATGGCCGGCAGGAAAACCGCGCTCACCAGTGCCCGCAGACGCGCCTCATTGTCGAGACCCTGGAACAAGGTCAGGTTGACGGCAATGGAAACGATTGCACAGATCAACGTGCCCAAAAGCGTCCAGCGGGCGACATGGGCCCAGGTCTGCAGTCCCGATTTGTATGGTGCTTGCATCAAAGCCGCCCTATCCCGATTGGGCTGAGCATGCCGAAGGGACGACCCGTTGGGCATGACGTGCGGCTGGTCTCGTCAGGGGAGGCCGTCACGCCGCCGACCACAGGGCCACGCGATCGCGCCCCGCATTCTTGGCCAGGTAGAGCTGATCGTCGGCCAGGCGATAAAGGGCGCGGAAATCGGAATTGCCGGCGAAGCTGGCGCCGCCAATGCTGACCGAGAGAGCGCAGCGCGCGCCCGAGACGATGAAGGCGACATCGGCCACGGCATCGCGAATGTTCTCGGCGATGCTGCGGCTTTTGTCTTCGGTTGTGTTGGGCAGGAACACGCCAAACTCCTCGCCGCCCAGGCGGCCGATCAGGGCGCGCTCGCCGGCAGCGCGGGTAATGGCATCGGCGATCAGCCGCAGGGCATCGTCGCCGCGGTCATGGCCGTGCTTGTCGTTAATGGCCTTGAAGTGATCGACGTCGATGACGAAGAGCGCGCCTTGCCAGGTGGCAAAGCGCAGGCGGCGGGACACTTCGGCGGTAAAGGCGCCGCGATTGAGGCAGGAGGTCAGCCAGTCGATGGTGGCCATCTGCTGCAATTGCGCATTGGCATGATGCAATTGCTCCTGCTTGTGGAACAGCAGCAGCAGGATGGGGCCGCCCAGGACGATGGGCATGGTGATGGCGACAAGCAATCCCTGAAGGTTGATGCCTTCCGAGAACATTTCCATGAATACATTGGTGAGGATGATCGAACCGGCGACAGAGGCCGCCAAGATCAGCCCGGTGAAGCGGGCTATTCGCATCCATGCGTGCCGCGAAAGCCTGGAGTTCGGCCCCGAAATCATGACTATTTGCCCCTGCATTCCCGCGCGGACGGTAGGCGCTGTCTCGTGAAGGATAGGTTTTCCCAGTTGGTAAAATTTGAATGACCGAGACCGGCAGGCGGTTTGTTGCTCATTTGTTCACTTTGACGCTGGTATGTTGCCCAAGGCTGCGTACAAGGTAGAGCATGAGCAAAGCTGTTCGAATCATCGGTATCGACCCCGGATTGCGCCGCTGCGGCTGGGGAATCATCGAAGCTGTGGATAATCGCCTGCGCTTCGTGGCCGGCGGTACGCTGACCCCACCGGTGGATGGCGCGCTGGCCGAACGGCTGGCGGTGCTGGCGGTTGGGATCAACGGCGTGCTCGACGAATTTTCGCCCGATGAGGCGGCCGTGGAAGAGACTTTCGTCAATGCCGGAGCCCGCTCGGCGCTGATCCTGGGGCAGGCGCGCGGGGTGGCGCTCGTGACCCCGGCGCTGCGCGGCATGCTGGTGGCCGAATATGCCGCCAACCTGGTCAAGAAATCGGTGGTGGGGACCGGCCATGCCGAGAAAAACCAGGTGGCGCTGATGGTCAAGACGCTTTTGCCCAGTGCCGTGATCAAGGGCGCCGACGCCGCCGATGCGCTGGCGATCGCCATCTGTCACGCGCATCACCGGGTTTCGGCGGCAAAAATGAGGGCCTTGGCATGATCGGCAAGCTCAAGGGTCTGGTGGACAGCTTTGGCGATGACTGGGTGCTGATCGATTGCGGCGGGGTCTGTTACGAGGTGCATTGCTCCTCGCGCACCCTGCAGGCCCTGCCGCGCGTGGGCGAGGCGGGGGTAGTGTTCATCGAGACCATCGTGCGCGAGGATATGATCCGGCTTTATGGCTTTGCCAATGAGGCGGAAAAGAGCTGGTTCACCCTTCTGACCACGGTGCAAGGGGTCGGGGCGCGCGTGGCGCTGGCGATTTTGTCGGTGATGTCGCCGTCCGAGCTGTCGAGTGCTGTCGCCCTGCAGGACAAGGCCATGGTGGGTCGTGCCAATGGGGTGGGTCCGAAACTGGCGACCCGCATCGTCACCGAACTCAAGGGCAAGGTGCCCGCCATCGGCGCGGTGGATGCCGGCACGCTGGGCCTGCAGGCGGCGCTGGGCGAGGGCGTGGCCTCGGGCAATATTGCCGACGCGGTCTCGGCCCTCACCAATCTGGGCTATTCCAGTGCCCAGGCCTCAGCTGCTGTCGCGCGGGTGGTGGCCAAGGAGGGCGACGACACGGCGACAGAAAAGCTGATCCGGCTGGGCCTGCGGGAATTGAGCCAGTGATCCTTGTTTTTGGTGTGTTTCCTTACTAAATTTTAAAAGTAAGGAATGGAGGCTGCAATGGCAACTGCGACACTAACGAGCAAGGGGCAGATGACCTTGCCCAAGGATGTCCGGGAAGATTTGGGGCTTCAGCCCGGCGATAAGGTCGATATTATCAAGGACGGCAATCGTTATGTGCTGATGCCACGCACTGTCCGAGCAGAAGATCTCTATGGCATTTTGCATCGGCCGGGCGATCACGCCATGACGGTTGGGCAAGAAGATGAGGCTTATGCCGCGGCACTGGCCGAAGAAGACGAGCGTATTCGTGCTGGGCGTTGATACCAATGTGCTGGTGCGGTTTCTGACGCGGGATGATCCCCTTCAATCGGAAATCGCCCGTCGCATAATAACGGCAGCTGAACATCATCCCATCCATATATCCCTGGTCGCGCTGGTTGAATTGGTTTGGGTGCTCACCAAACTCAAGCGGTGGCCGAAATCCGATGTATTTAGGGCCTGTCGTGGCCTTTTGCGTAGCGAAGACTTCCTCATCGAGTCAGCGGCTTTGGTCGAGCAATGTCTGTATGAGGCAGAAAATGCCAGATGCGACCTGGCAGATGCACTGATCGCAGCAACCAATTTGCGGGCAGGCTGCTCCACCACAGTTACTTTCGATCATGATGCCCAGGCGCTGGCCGGCATGACGGCAGCGGAGACTTTTTCGTGACCTCTCTTACTTCCGCATCCGCCGGACGCGACGATAATCTCGATGTCTCGCTGCGGCCGTCCGGTTTTGCCGATTTCGTCGGCCAGGCGGCGGCGCGGGCTAATCTGGAAGTGTTTATCCAGGCGGCCAAGCAGCGCGGGGCCGCGCTCGACCATGTGCTGTTCGTCGGCCCGCCCGGGCTGGGCAAGACCACTTTGGCACAGATCATCGCCAAGGAGCTGGGCGTCGGCTTTCGCGCCACCTCCGGCCCGGTGATTGCCAAGGCCGGGGACCTCGCCGCGCTGCTGACCAATCTCGAGGAACGCGATGTGCTGTTCATCGACGAAATCCACCGGCTCAATCCGGCAATCGAGGAAGTGCTCTATCCGGCGATGGAGGATTTTCAGCTCGACCTGATCATCGGCGAGGGCCCGGCGGCGCGCTCGGTACGCATCGATCTGGCAAAGTTTACCCTGGTGGGGGCGACGACGCGCGCGGGCCTCTTGACCACGCCGCTGCGCGACCGTTTCGGCATTCCGGTGCGGCTCAATTTCTATACGCCCGAGGAACTGGTGCAGATCGTGACGCGCGGGGCACGGCTCCTGGGCATGCCGATGGCGGCCGATGGCGCGATGGAAATCGCCCGTCGCTCGCGAGGGACGCCCCGTATCGCCGGGCGGCTGTTGCGACGGGTCATCGATTTCGCGCAGGTGGACGGGGCCAGGGAAGTCAACAGCGCCATTGCCGACAAGGCGCTGATCCGGCTCGATGTCGATGCGCGGGGCCTCGACCAGCTGGACCGGCGATATCTCACCACTATTGCCGATTTCTACAATGGCGGACCGGTGGGAATCGAGACCATTGCGGCGGCGTTGAGCGAACCGCGCGACGCCATCGAGGAAATCGTCGAGCCGTATCTGTTGCAGCAGGGCTTCATCCAGCGCACCCCGCGCGGCCGCATGCTGACCTCGATCGCCTTCCAACATATGGGCAAAGTGGTGCCGCAAGGCTTTGTCGGCATCCAGCCGAGCCTGTTCGAGGAGGGCGAGGAATGAGCCGCCAGGTGATCAGTTTTCCGATCGAGGGGACGACCTTCAACTACCGCGTCGCGGCGGTGATCGTGGTGAATGGGCATGTGCTGGTCTGTCGCGAGGATGACGATCACTATGTGATGCTGCCCGGCGGGCGGGTTGAAATGGGCGAGGCCAGCGCGGTGGCCCTGGGCCGGGAGATTGCCGAGGAACTGGATATGCCAGGGGTGGTCGGGCCGCTGCTGGCGACGTCAGAGAGCTTTTATGCCGGGCGGGGCGAGGCCTATCACGAGCTGGGCTTTTTCTATGCGGCAGACCTTCCCGGGCAGGGGCCGAACGGACAATCACCCTGGCTGGTGCGGCAGGACGAGGGGCACGAGCTGCAGTTCTCCTGGGTGCCGCTTGCCGGCGACGCGCTCGAAACCGTCAACCTGCTGCCACCCTGGCTGCCGGAATTTTTGCGGCAACAGCCGGGAAATCCGGTGCATGTCGTGCATGACGAGCGGGAGATGTCGTGACCATCCACCGCTTCCCTATCCGCATCTATTATGAAGACACCGATTTTTCTGGGAACGTCTATCACGCGGCCTATTTGAAATTCTTCGAGCGCGGGCGCACCGAGTTTTTACGCGATCTGGGCGTTCATCATTCCGAACTGGCGGGGCAGGGGCTGGCCTTTGCGGTGCGGTCGATGGAGATCGATTTCGTCGCCGCGGCGCGGATCGATGACCTTTTGGAGGTGACCACCGAAGTCGTTGCCATGACTGGGGTGCGGCTGACGCTGGCGCAGGGCATCTTGCGGGATGGTCAGGTGCTGACCACGGCCAAGGTGGTGGTGGTGTCGATCCGCACCGAAGGCGGCGCGGCGCGGCTGCCGGCAGAATTGCGAGCGCGGCTGGCGGGGGGATAGACGGTTTCAGGTCCTGTTGGCGGCGTCATCGCGCCGAGGCCTTTGGGGGCAGGGTTATTGCATTTGGGTTTGAGCCTGTTGCACACCCCCACCCAACCTCCCCCTGAAGGATGGGGAGGAGCCGCGTTGAGTACTGGGAAATATGATGCCAAAAGCACCAGCCGGCCCCCTTCTCCTTGAGGGTATGGCCCGCGCGGGTGTTGTCTACCAATCCAATGATAGACCCCCACCCTCAATCCCTCCCCTCAAGGGGGAGGGAGGCGAAACAGCACAGACATCTGTTATCAATTCGCCAAGAGGGAACACTCCCGCTCAAGGGGGAAAAGCTGCATCGTGTCCGGGTTGAGAACTCACGCTGCGCGGCGTTGTGCCTGTGCCGGGCTGCCATCCAGCTTGAACACGGCGACGATGCGGTCGAGTTCGCTGGCTTGCGCTTCAGTCTGCTCGATGGCGGCGTTGGTTTGTTCGACCAGCGCGGCATTGTGCTGGGTGATCTCGTCCATCTGCCGCACGGCGACACTGACCTCGTCGATGGAGATGGCTTGTTCGCGGCTGGCGGCGGTGATCTGACCGATCAGGGTGGCGCTCTGGGTGACCGAGCTGTTGAGGGCGGCGATGCGCTCGGCGATCTGCAGGACAACCTGGGTGCCGGATTGCACTTCGCCGGCCGAGATGTCGATCAGCTGCTTGATTTCGGCGGAGGCGCCGGCTGCGCTCTGGGCGAGGCGGCGAACTTCGACGGCGACCACGGCAAAGCCCTTGCCGGCTTCTCCGGCGCGGGCGGCTTCCACCGAGGCATTGAGAGCCAACAGATTGGTCTGGAAGGCAATGTCGTCGATCAGCCCGATGATGTTGGAGATTTTTGCCGAAGAGGTGGAAATCTGCTCCATGGCGCGCTTGGCCGCATCCATGGCCTTGCCGCTCTCGACGGCGATGCGCGAGGCGTCGACCACCGAACGATTGGCGTCCTCGGCGCGGGTGGCATTGGCGCCCACGGTGGTGGCCAGCTGTTCGACGGTGGCGGTGGTTTCTTCGACCATGGCGGCCTGGCGGCTGGTGCGTTCGGACAGGTCGTTGGAGCCGGCAAGGATTTCGCCCGTCGCGGTCTTGAGCCGGTGCGAGGTGGTCTGCAGATCGCCCATGACGCGGGCAAGCCGGTCGGCCACGGCATTGGTATTGTCGCGCAAGGCGGCGAAAGCGCCGGTAAAATCGCCGGTGACGCGCTGCGAGAGGTCGGCGCGGGCAAGAGCGGAGAGGACGTGGCCGGTGCCGGTGAGGCCTTGGTCCATGGCGGTCAGGAGCGCATTAACCTCGCCGGCCAGTTGACGCAGTTCGGCCTGCTCGTAGTCGCTGGCGACGCGGCAGGCGAGATCGCCCTGCATGACGGCGCGAATGGTGGTCTCGAGATCCTGGGTGAGCCGGTCGGCGGCGCGGCGACGCTGGCCGCTTTCGGCATTGTGCTGGCGATCGGTCTCTACGAGGGCCTGCTGTTCGAGCAGGGCGGCGCGGAAGCGTTCGAAGGCCTCGAACATGACGGTCAGCTCGTCATTGAGTGTCTGGGGCGGAATGGCGACGGCGGTGTCGCCTGCGGCCAGGGCGCCGGTAATGCCCACCAGCGTGCGTAGGCGGGCGGCGACAAGGCGCTGGAACAGGAGGAAGACGCTGAGACAACCGAGCGCGGCGGCGGCGCCGGCCACCATCAGCATGGCCATGGCGGTGGTCTGCCCGGCCTGGAACAGCGCATGCAGCGCCAGGCCGCCGAAGATGACCACCGGTACGCCGAAGACCAGAAAGGCGGCGACGAGCTTGCCGGGAATGGAAAGGGTCTGGAAAAGTCGCATTGTTGACGCTCGACTGTTCGATTTCGGCGCCAACACTGCTCCCCGTATCGTTAAGGCAGCTTTACCGTTGAGGCCGCCGCGTCGGCAAAAAACTGCGCCAAATAGCCGCCCATGCGCGCACTGTCCGACGCCTTGGTGAAGGAGCTTTCGGCGGTTGCGACGACAGTGTCCGGGGCCCGCCCACGGCGCAGTTCGGCCAGTGCCCTGGCATAGGGCTCGTCGAATTCGGGATGGGGCTGGAAGCTGAGGGCCCGGCCATTGCGATAGAAAAGACCGGCATTGGGGGTGAAATCGGAGGCAAGGATGACCTCGGCCTCAGGCGGGGTGCCAATCACCTGGTCCTGATGTGAACAGGCGACGCTGAGGGTTTCGGGGGCGTCGGCCATGAAGCCGGGGCGGCTCACGACATGATAATCGTGGCGTCCGAGGCCCCAGCCCTTTTCGGATTTGCGCACATCGCCGCCCAGCGCATCGGCCATGATCTGGTGGCCGAAACAGATGCCGAGCATCGGTGTTTTGGCAGCGTAGGCCGAGCGGATGAAATTGCGCAGCGGTTCGAGCCAGTCCAAGTCGTCATAAACGCCGGCGGCAGAGCCGGTGATGACGATGCCTTCCAGCTGGGATGGATCGGGCAAAGCATTGCCGTCATAGCTGGTCACCATCTCATAAGTGAAGCCGGGGCGGGCCGCGTCGAACATGCGCTCGAACATCTGGTAATAGGGCCCGTAAGTGGGGCGCAGCGGCTCGGGCACGTCGCCGGTCTGGATGATGGTGAGTTTCATGAGTCTGGTGCTTGGCGGGATTTGCCCAGCCATATCGCCATTGGCGCGCATTGTGCAATGCGTCACGCCGCCACGAAACTGAGCGCCACCCCATTGATGCAATAGCGCAGGCCGGTCGGGGCCGGGCCATCGTTAAAGACATGGCCCTGGTGGCCGCCGCAATTGGAGCAATGCACCTCGGTGCGGGTCATGCCGTAGCTGGTATCGACCGAAGTGCCGATACTGGCCGGAATGAAATCGTAGAAGCTGGGCCAGCCGGTGCCGCTGTCGAATTTGGTGGTGGAGTCGAAAAGCGCCTGGTCGCAGCCGGCGCAATGGAAGATGCCGGCGCGCTTTTCGGTGTTGAGCGTGGAGGTAAAGGGGTGCTCGGTGCCTTCGTGGCGCAGCACGTCATAGGCCTGGGGCGAGAGCTTGGCCTGCCATTCCGCGTCGGTCAGCTTGAAGGGAAAATCACCTTCGCTGGCCATAACGGCATCGGGCCGGCGCCATAGTGTCAGTGCCGAGAGAGCCAGGCTCGCGGCCCCGGCCACCATAAATCCCCTGCGCGACATCTGCATTGACCAACTCCCTGAGCGTTTCGCTGGATCATAACGCAGCGGCAGGCGGATGCATCGTCAATCCTGCGTGACGGATGGGGGGAGGGGTGCGAAGGCGCATGACAAGACCTAGCACTACCCCATGCCTGCCAAGAATGTGGGTTTGAGAGTGCTGCACACCCCCACCCCACCTCCCCCTGAAGGAGGGGGAGGAGTACCATCGCGTTTGTGTGACCTGCCGTGCGCCTAGCTGCGCAGGCCGGACCAGGCGGGGTCGGAGGCGTAGGTTTCGGTGGGGATGGTGATGGCGTTGCGGCCCCAGATGTCGACGCTCATCAGGCGCGGGCCGTCATTGCCGCCCGGATCCTGGAAGAACATGATGACGCGACCATTGGGCGCCCAGGTGGGGCCTTCGGCGTGGAAGCTGGAATAGAGCAGGCGCTCGCCCGAGCCGTCGGGGTTCATGATGCCGATGTGGAACTGGCCGCCGGACTGGCGGGTAAAGGCGATGAGATCGCCCTTGGGGGACCAGACCGGAGTGGAATAGCTGCCCTGGCCGAAGCTGACGCGCTGCGCATTGCCGCCGCCGGCGCCCATCATATAAATCTGCGGGGAGCCCCCGCGATCGCTTTCAAAGACGATGCGGCTGCCATCGGGCGAATAGGAGGGGCCGGTATCGATAGCCGCGCCCGAGGTCAGTTGCAGTGGCTGGCCGCCGCCGGTGCCCACCGAATAGATATTGGTGGCGCCGCCCTGTTCGACCGAGAAGGCGACGGTGCCGCCATCGGGCGAGAAGCGCGGAGCGAAGGTCATGGCGCCAACCGAGGCCAGGCGCTGCTGACGGCCGGTGGCCAGCTGCAGCAGATAGACCTGCGGATTGCCATCGGCAAAGTTCATATATGTGACCATGTCGCCGCGCGGGGAGAAGCGCGGGGTGAGGGCCATGGAGGAGCCATCGGTGAGGTACTGCGCATTGGCGCCGTCCTGGTCCATGATGGCCAGGCGCCGCACGCGATTGGCCTTGGGCCCGCTCTCAGCGACATAGATGACGCGGGTATCGAAATAGCCGGAGCCGCCGGTCAGCTGCTCATAGATGGCGTCGGAGACCTGGTGGGCGATGCGGCGGGCCGAATTGGGGTCGGTATTGTAGCTCTTGCCGACGACCTGGCTGGCCTGCTGGGTATCCCAGACGCGCACGGAAGCGGAAATCTGGCCGCCGCGCTCGACGGCACCCATGACCAGGGCATCGACATTGGCGGTGCGCCAGGTGGCGAAATCGGGCGTATTGTTGACGTCGCCCACCTGCACCGGCAGCGAGGCCGGATCGAGCGGCAGGAACAGGCCGGAGCGGCGCAGATTGTTGCGCACGATCTCGGCGATCTCCTTGCCGAAATTGGGATCGGCCGAAGCGAAATTGGGGATGGCGATCGGCATCGGCTGGAAATTGGCGCCTTCGACGACGATGCGCAGCTGCGCCATCGACCAGGACGAGGTGGCCAATAGGGCGCCGCCAGCGAGGCCAAGTTTGAGCGCGTTGCGTCGGGAAAGCAGGGTCATCTTGTGTTTTCTCCGGTCTGGCCGTTTGCGCCAATCAAGGCCGGCAAACGGGCAAATTCAAGGTCAGGGTCTCAGTTCAACATCGATTTGCCGCCACTCGTCATAAGCGTTGGCGGAGAGGGTATAGGGGCCGCAGCTCATGACGGCGCGCTGGGCGGCGCGGGCGATCTGGCCACCGGCCGGGGACGGATCGGCGGAGATGATCTGCGGCGTGCCATTGACCGACCCGTCGCGATTAAGGCTCACCATCAGACGCACGGTCATGCCCGAATTGAGATCGCTGGGCAGCAGGTTCCAGCAGTTCTTGATCTGGCCCACCAGCCCGTCGATTTCCGAACGGCTGAGACGGGCGGATGTTCCGGTGGTGTCGCCCAGGGTGGGTGAGCCGCCCTGGCCGGTGGTGCCGCCGGTGGTGGGCGCATTGTTGATCAAGGCGGCGATATCGTCGGCCTGGCTGGCATTGGGCGCGGTCGGGCCTGGGCGCGGCGTCGGCGTGCTGCCCTGGGTCTGGGTCTGCTGGGCAGCGGCCTGGCGACGGCGCTCTTCTTCCTCACGCTTCTTGCGCTCGGCTTCGGCGGCGGCGAATTGCTGGCGCAACTGCGCCAGATTGCTCGGCCGTGCGGCTGGCACCGGGGCAGCGACGCTCGGGGTTTCCGGGGTGGGTGTCGGCTCAGGTGTGGGCGTCGGCTCGGGCGTGGGCGCCGGTGTTGGCGCCGGGGTGGGAGCGGGCGTCGGCGTGGGGGTCGGTTCTGGCGTCGGGGTCGGTTCTGGCGTCGGGGTCGGTTCGGGCGTCGTGGTGGGCTCGGGCAGCTGCGGGCGCGTCATCGGCACCGGGGCGACGCGCACCGGTTCGGGTGTCGGCTCGGGCGCAGGTTCGGGCTGCGGCTGCGGTGTTGGCGTCGGCTCGGGCGTGGGCTCGGGTTCCGGGGTTGGTTCCGGCTCAGGCGTCGGTTCGGGCGTCGGCTCAGGCTGCGGCGCGGGCTCGGGGGCGGGGGCCTGTTCGGTCACCGGCTGGGGCGTCGGCACATCGGCCGGCGAGGGTGTCACCTGGTCCTGTTCGGTATTGCCGGTGGGCTGCGCCAGTTCGGGCGGCTGGTCGCTTTCGACCACCGAGGGGGTATTGGTTTCCACCACCTCGCTATCGAGCTGGCCCATGCGGATATTGGTGTATTCCTCGATCGGCACCAGATCGACCGAGATCGACTCGACACTGGGCTGCAACGGCTCGGTCCAGCCCAGATTGAGCAGGCCGAGAGCAATCAGCAGCACGTGTGCGGATATCGATACGGTGAGGCCGGTGCGCATGTCGTGCCGGCCTATCGCTCACGCTCGGTGACGAGCCCGATCTTGGTATAGCCGGCGGCCGAGAGCAGGCCCATGACGCGCATGACAGTGCCGTAATTGGCGGTGGTGTCGCCGCGCAGGAAGATGCGGTCTTCCGGGGTGGCCAATTCGCTCATGGCCGAGACCAGGGTCTGTTCGGTGACCGGGGTCTCGTCGATGAACAGCGTGCCTTCGGGCGTGACCGCGACGGTGATCGGCCGGGTCTGGCTCGGCATTTCGCTGGCGGCGGTGCGCGGCAGGTCGATGGGCACGCCCGAGGTCATCATCGGGGCGGCCACCATCATGATGATCAGCAGCACCAGCATGACGTCGACCATCGGCGTCACGTTGATCTCGCTCATCACCGCGTTTCTCTTGCGGCGCCGACGGCGGCCACCGCCGCCCCCTCCGCCCGATGAAACACCCATGCCCATGTCAGCGGCTCCTGGCTTCGAGCTGGCGGCTGAGAATGGTGGAGAATTCGTCGGCAAAGCCTTCGAGCCGACCGATCATCTTGCCGGCATCGGAGGAGAGCTTGTTATAGGCGATAACGGCCGGAATGGCGGCCACGAGGCCAATGGCGGTGGCGAACAGGGCTTCGGCGATCGGGCCGGCGACGACGGCCAGATTGGTGTCGGAGGAGGCCGCGATATTGGTGAAGGCGTTCATGATGCCCCAGACCGTGCCGAAAAGGCCGATAAAGGGACCGGCAGAGCCGACCGTGGCCAGGAAGCCGAGATTTTTCTCGAGATATTCGCTTTCACGCGCGATGGCGACATCGAGCACCTTGTCGAGGCGCTGCTGCATGCCCACGAAGCTGGCCGCGTTCTGCTCGTGGCTGCGCTTCCATTCCTTCATCGCGGCGACGAAGACGGCGCCGAGGCCCCCCGAGGGCTTTTCTGCCTGTTGCTGGTAAAGCTCTTCCAACGACTGGCCGGACCAGAAGGTGCGCTCGAAGCGGTTCATCTCCGCCTTCATCCGCCGGTAGGAAATGGACTTGTCGACAATGATGGACCAGCACCAGATCGAGGCCGCGAGCAGGCCGAGCATCACCGACTTCACGACGATGTCGGCGGCCCAGAACAGCCCCCAGATGGAGAGGTCCGCATGTGGAGCGGCTGCTCCCACTGCATCCATGGCTTCCATGAAGTGATCCTTTTCGGCCCGGCTCAAGCGCCCGACCCCAGTGCGGAAGGCGATGGGGGCGGAATCTGTCAAAATTAAGAGAAATGCCCGGCAATCCGGTCCCCTGCGGGACAAGCAGCCAGCCGAACTTCCCTTTGCCGCCTTTATGGTCACCAAAGAGTTAAAAAACAGAAAGCGGTGCCGGAAGTGTGATCTGGGGCAGGGGCGGTGAACCGGCTGCACTTCAGTGGGGCTGGGCCGAGACGGTTTTCACCGGACGTCACCCTCGGTCTTGAGCCGAGGGGTCTTGCTTGTGGCGATGTCGTGACGTGCAGAGCCCTCGGGTCTTCGCCCGAGGGTGACGAGCGGTGGGTGGCTGATGGCTGATGGGTGGCCCTCGGGTCGAGCCCGAGGGCGGAAAGGTGATGGGGGCGAGGGCCGGGTCAGTCCTTCCCGAAGGGGCGGGCTCCTGCGCGTCTCAGCTTTCCAGCAGCAGGGCGATTTCGCTGCGGAGGTGGGAGAGACCGTCGCCCTTTTCGCTAGAGGTCTCGATGATGTCGGGGTGGGCGGCAGGGCGCTTGGCGATGGTGGCGCGGGTGAGATCGATGGCCTTCTGCAGATCCTTGGCCGCAGGCTTGTCGATCTTGGTCAGCACCACCTGATAGCTCACCGCGGCGCGGTCGAGCTCGTTCATGACGCTGATGTCATTGTCCTTGGGACCGTGGCGGCTGTCGACCAACACATAGACGCGGCGCAGTGTGGCGCGGCCGGTCAGATACTGGTGAATGAGCTGGGTCCAGGCCTTCACCTTGGGCTCGGGCGCCTTGGCGAAGCCATAGCCGGGCATGTCGACGATGCGCAGGTTTTCGCTCTGGCTCTCGAAGATGTTGAGTTCCTGCGTGCGACCCGGCGTGTTCGAGGTGCGGGCGAGGCCCGACGTGCCACAAAGCGCATTGATCAGGCTGGACTTGCCGACATTGGAGCGGCCGGCAAAGGCGATCTCCACCCGGTCCATGGGCGGCAGGTCGGCAATGCGCACGCAGCCTTTGACGAAGGCGAAGGGGCGGGCAAAGAGCAGCCGGCCACGCTCGACGATGTGGGGCGAAAAATCGGGCTGGGTCATTGGTGTCGCCTCAAAGAACTTGCCCGCCGGTCTATCACCGGCGGGCAGGATTGGATTGGTCGGTTGCGGTCGATCAGCTCTTGGCGTCTTCGGCCGGCTTGGGCTTGCGCCGGAAGCTGTCGGCGATGTTGCCGAGCAGGTTCACCTCGACGCCGTGGCGCTTCATGATCACCCATTGCTGGGTGATGGAGAGCAGGTTGTTCCAGGCCCAGTAGATCACGAGACCGGCCGGGAAAGCGCCGAGCATGAAAGTGAAGATGATCGGCATCCAGTTGAAGATCATCGCCTGGGTCGGATCCGGCGGCGGCGGGTTGAGCTTCATCTGCACCCACATGGTGATGCCCATGATGACGGGCCAGATGCCCAGATGCAGGAAGGAGCCGATGAACGGAACCGCCATCGGGTTCCACGGGATCAGGCCGAACAGGGTGAAGATATTGGTCGGATCGGGTGCCGCCAGGTCCTGAATCCAGCCGAAGAACGGCGCGTGCCGCATTTCGAGCGAGATGAAGATGACGGTATAGAGCGCGAAGAAGACCGGGATCTGGATCAGCACCGGCCAGCAGCCGGACAGCGGATTGATCTTTTCCTTCTTGTAGAGCTCCATCATCGCCTGCTGCTGGGCCGTGCGATCGTCCTTTAGACGCTCCTGGATGGCCTTCATCTCCGGCTGCACGCGGCGCATCGCCGCCATGGAGGCGTAGGAGCGGTTGGCCAGCGGGAAGAACAGCGCCTTGACGATAACGGTCACCGCCAGGATGGCGAGGCCGAAATTGCCGAGCAAGCCATAGAGCGTCACCAGAAGCCAGTGCATCGGCTTGGTAATGAAGTGGAACCAGCCCCAGTCGATCAAGAGTTCGAGGCGGTCGAAACCGTATTCGCGCTCATAGGAATTGATGACCGATTCTTCCTTAGCGCCGGCAAAGACGTAGGATTCGTGGGTCACCGAGCCGCCGGCGGGAACCACGACCGGTTGGGTCTCAACATAGTTGGACTGGTAGACCGGCGTGGTGCCGGACATGGCATAGGTGAAGCGAGCATTGATATTGGTGCCCGGCTTGGGCAGCACGGCAGTGGCCCAATATTTGTCGGCGATGCCGAGCCAGCCGGTGGTCGAGGCGAAATCGACCTGCTTGTCGTTCTGGATGTCGTGATACTTGCGCGCCACCCAGTTGTTGGAGCCCAGCACACCCAACAGGCCTTCGTGCTGGATGAAGAAGTTCTGCACCTTGGGCGTGCCCTGGCGCACGACGCGCGAATAGGGGAACAGCGCCACATCGCCCGAGCCGGCATTTTCGACGCTCTGGGTAACGGTGAAGAGATAATAGTCGTCCAACGAGAAGGTGCGGCGGAAGACGAGGCCCTGGCCATTGTCGAAACGCAGGGTCACCGGCGTGGTGGCGGTCAGGGTGGTGTTGTCGCCTTCGAGCGTCCATACCGACTGGCCATCGGGCACGGCAATGGTGGTGCCGGCGGCGGGGGCCCAGCCCTGCTCGATGTAATAGCCGTTCGGTGCGCCGGACGGGGAGAGCAGGGTGATGATGGGCGAATTGGGATCGACCGTCTCGCGATATTGCTTGAGCTCGAGATCGTCGATGCGGGCGCCGGTCAGGTTGATCGAGCCTTCGAGATCGAGCGTCGAAATTTCGACGCGCTGGCTGGCGGCAATGGCGCTGGCGCGATCTGCGAAGGTCTGGTTGGCGGTGTTTTCAGCCGGGGTGGCGCTGGTGGCGCCATCGGTGCCGGTCTGGGGAACCGCCAGATTTGCCTGTGCTTCAGCCTGCTGCTGGGCAGCGACCTGCTGGGCCTGTTGCTGGGCGCGCTCGAGTTGCGGGCCGGCAATGAAGAACTGCCAGCCAAACAGCACAGCCATGCTGAGCACGATGGCTAGGATCACATTGCGATTGTCTGAATTCATGATCAGGCGTTCCGTTGGCCGTGGCCGGCAGAATTGCGTTTCGGGGCCGCGTTGGTGTCGTGCACGCGGGAGATGAGGCCGCCCAGATCGGCGACGAGCTTGGCGAAGGGCACAGTGAGAGCCTCACGCCGCGCCAGCAGCACATAGTCATGGCCAGCGTGAAAGTCACGCGCACATGCTGCCGCAGCCGCCCGAAGGCGGCGTTTCATGCGGTTGCGTTCAGGAGAATTGCCGACCTTCTTGGTCACCGTAAACCCTATGCCGGGTTCACTTTCCGGCGACGGCGCGACCTGTAGCCCAAACGCAGAGCGCCCGGCGCGATTGCCCCGGGCTGCTCCTAAAAATTGCGAGCGCCGCACGAGACGGCGCAATTTCGCTTCGGATCGGGTGTCCTCGGCCGTCATCCGGCCACGAACCCTTAGGCCGACAGCTTCTTGCGGCCGTCACGGCGGCGGCGATTGAGAATCGCGCGGCCGTCCTTGGTTGCCATGCGGGCACGGAAACCGTGACGGCGGGCACGCACGAGCTTGGAAGGCTGGTATGTACGCTTCATAACATCAGACCGCGCGAGGCACGGTTCCTCTTATTGCTGCTGCTTTCGCAGAAAATCGATACCCGCCGGCGGGGAGACCGCGCCAGCGTCAGGTTGGTGGGGTCTATAGGGAAAAGACGGGGCCAAGTCAACGCGCCTGCCGCGCTTTCCTCGTCTGCTTGGACCGGTTGTAATGGAGGCCATATGCGAAGATAAGAGGGAAACCTCATCTCGCCAGCGGCACACATGGCTGAAACAACGAAACCCGATCTGGTGATTGTCGGCGCGGGCGCACTCGGCATGGCACTGGCCCTGCATGCGCGGCGCCTAGGGGCCCATGTCGTGCTGGCCGACCGCGGCGTTGCCGAGCCCGGCGACCAGCCGCAGGCCGCGCTGCGGCAGGCGGCGCTGGCGGTCAGTGCGTCCATTGCGCAGGCGCAAAGGCGCGGCGCCGGTTTCGGCTTTGCCGATGAAGCGCCAAAAATTGTGCCCAAGTCGGTGCAAGAGCGCGCTGCGCAAATTGCGGCGAGTCGCGCGGCCGAGGACAGTCCCGACCATATGCGCGCCCAGGGTGTAGACCTGGTGCGCGGGCCGGTGGAATTCGTCGATCAGCGGACGCTGGCCATTGGTGATGTGCAGATGCGGCCGCGCCACGTGCTCATTGCCATGGGCGGCGCTCCGGTGGTGCCGGACTTGCCGGGGCTAAGCGAGATCGGCTTTTTCACCGTGGATAGCCTGGCTGCGAATACGCGAAAACTCACCCATCTGGTTGTGATCGGCGGCGGCGCCGAGGCGCTGGAACAGGCGCAGATCCAGAGGCGGCTGGGCGCGGCGGTGACCGTGGTGCCACAGGGGCCGGTCCTGCCCGGGCATGACGCGGAGGCGGCCTCGCTTTTGCTACGCGCGCTGAGCGAAGAGGGCATCCGCATCATGACCGGGGCCAATGTGCGCAGCATCGTGCCGCGCGCCATGGGGACCGGGGTGGTCACCGAACATGCCGACGGCACGCAGGAGGCGCTCGACGTGTCGCATGTGCTGGTGGCGATGGGGCGAAGGGCCGATCTCGAGACGCTGCGAATCGATCGGTTGAAACTGCGGCCGGCCAGCGGCCAGAACGGCAATTTTGTCACCGGTGCCTTGGGTCGCACCTCCAACCGGCTGCTGCGCCTTACCGGGCCGGCGGCGGGGCTGGAGCAATGGCACCATATGCTGGCGCATGGTCGGAGCGTGGTCGAGGCCTTGGTGCTGGGGGCGCCGCAACGGCGCTTGCCGGCGCAACCGCTGCTGGTGCAGACGGCGCCAGGCTTGGCGCAGATCGGTCTTCTGCCCGGCAATGGCGAGAAGGCGCGGGCTGGCACTAGGGTGCTGCGCGCCAATATGGTCGAGAACGACAAGGCGCGGGCGCTCGGCGTCGAAATGGGCGTGGCCAAGATAGTGGTCGATGCCCGGGGCCGGGTCCTGGGCGGCAGCATTGTCGGGCCCGATGCCGGCGAGCTCGCTGCAGTGCTGGCGCTGGCCATGGAGCGCGGTCTGCCGGCCGGGGCGCTGGCTGATCTCAGCATGCCCCATCCGAGCCTGTTCGGCGTACTGGCGGCGCTGGGCGAGCGGCAACGGGCCGGCGAAAAGCCGGGCTGGGCGACGCCAATGCTGCGCGCGATAAGGCGGTTGCTGCCGCGCTAAGCAAAATTGCGGATTGGACTGTCGGGGCGGGCGGATTTGCCCTATGATCCCAAGACGATGAACGACGACCCGAGCGCCCTGCGCGGCCGATTTGCCGGCCTCTCCAACAAGCTGATCGCCACCATTATCGGGGTGATCCTCTTGGTCGAAATCGTCATCTATTTCCCCTCCGTCGCCAGCTTTCGCAATACCTGGCTCGAAGACCGGCTGCGCGTGGGCGTGGTCGCGGCGCGGGTGCTCGATGCCGTGCCCGACGTGATGGCGCTGCCGCGCGAGCTGACCGACCGGCTTTTGACCTCGGCCGAAGCCGACGCCATCGTTTATCGCCGTGCCGGACAGAGCCAGCTGATCGAGCGGGCCGAACCGGTGATGCCCGACGTCGTCACCATGGCCGACCTGCGGCAGCGCGACCTGCCCAGCCAGATCATGGGCGCCATCGACACCCTGCTCGCCGGCCCGGGCCGCACGCTGCGCATCGTGGGCGAGGGCGACAATGAAGAAAGTCTGGTCGAGCTGCTGATGCCCGAGCAGCCGCTGCGCCGCGACATGCTCGACTATTCGCGCAATATCATGCTGGTGTCGCTGGGGATCGCCTCGGTGACCGCCTTCGCGCTCTATATGGTGGTGAGCCGGCTGTTCATCGACCCGATGGTGCGGCTCAGCGCCAATATGCTGGCTTTCCGCAAGGAGCCGGACAATGCGGCGCTGATTCTCACCCCCTCCAGCCGGCGCGACGAAATCGGCATTGCCGAGCGCGAGCTGGCGGCGATGGAGAGCGACCTTTTCTCCATGTTGCGACAACGCCAGCACCTGGCCGATCTCGGCTTAGCGGTGGCCAAGATCAATCACGACCTGCGCAATACGCTGACCTCGGCGCAATTGCTTTCCGATCAGGTGGCGACGCTGGACGATCCCAATGTGCAGCGGCTGGCGCCGCGACTGGTCACGACGCTGGACAAGGCCATCGGCTTTGCCCAGGCGGTGCTCGACTATGGGCGCGACGCGGTGGCGCCACCGAAGTTTGCCCCGGTGGCGCTGCGGCCGCTGGTGGAGGAGGCCGCCTTCGAGGCGCGGCTGTCCGGCCATCCGACGGTGGCCTTCGTCAACCAGGTGCCGGCCGAACTGGTGGTCACTGCCGATGCCGGGCAATTGAGTCGGGTGTTTCTCAACCTGCTCAAGAATGCGCGCGAGGCACTGGAAAAGCTCAATGGCGGCGGCGACCCGCTCGAAGTTGTGGTCTCTGCCTCTGCCGGGCTGGCCGGGGCGATGGCGCAGGTTTCGATAATGGACAATGGGCCGGGCCTGCCGCCGCGGGCGCGCGACAACCTTTTCGTCGCCTTCGAAGGCTCGGCGCGCTCCGGTGGCACCGGGCTGGGCCTCGTCATCGCGCGCGAAATCGTGCAGTCGCATGGCGGCCAGCTCAGCTTTGTCGACCAGCCCAAGGGCACGCGCTTCGACCTCACCCTGCCAATGGCGCCGATCGAGGCGTGATCCACAGCTCTGTTGCAAAAAACGTAAGTAGCCGCTTGCAATGGTCAAAAGGGCCCTGTAAGGGATGCCTCACTTCTGGACGGCGGCCTTGCCCCGCTCCAACAAGTGCCTGCCAAAGCAGGCCTGCGCGCCCGTAGCTCAGCTGGATAGAGCACCAGACTACGAATCTGGGGGTCAGGAGTTCGAATCTCTTCGGGCGCGCATTTCAGAACAGAACTATGAACGCCGAACGCCGCCGTTTCTACGCTAGAAGCGGCGACCAGCGTTCGCAGCAGTTCCGATTTCGATCCCATGATGCGAACCTCGTCGTCGGCGACCTCGACGCGCTGCGCCAGAGCGCGCAGATGGTCGCGTCGGTAGCCGCCATCGTCGAGTCGAATCCGCTCACGAGCCTTGCGGGCGAAGCCCTTGAGCATATCGGGGCTGACGCCCTGATTGCCTGGACTGTCGAGGGCGAGCTGTGTGCGCTCGGCGTCGGCGGCGGCCTGATCCCGCAACGCCTTTAGGCTCACCATGCGTTCTTTCGCCATGGCGTCGTCCTTGTCCACCATGCCGGATTCGATGGCGTCAAAGAGACGGCCGAGCCGCTGGTCGGCTTCCGTGATTCGCCGGTTCAGCTCGGCAAGATGCTCCCGGCGGGCTCGGCGCGCTCCTGCCGCCGGTCGATGACACTGGCGAGGACGGTTTCCAGTCGCTTGGGGTGGAGCAGCCGATCCCCGATATGATCGGCGACCAGATGGTCCAGCTTGTCCATCGGGAGCGTGCGGCCCTTGTAGCCGGTCTTGCCCTGCCGAGCCTTGGTCGAGCAGGTGTAATATCGGTATGTCGCTCCCGTGCTGCCTTGGCCGGTGCGCAACGTCAGCGCACCTCCGCACTTGGCGCAGAAGCAAATGCCTGTCAGCAGTGTGGGGCCGCTGGAGACACGCGCCGGCGTCACCATGGGATTGCGCGATTTGAGGCGGGCTTGCACCGCGTCGTAAATCTCGCGCTCGATCAGGGGCGGCACCGCCATAATCGCGACCTCGCTCTCTGGCTTCTTCTCCCGGTCCTTGTGCGAGCGGGTGTTGAACCTGTGCTCGCCGATATAGGTGGTGCGGGTCAGGATGGCGTGGATTTGCGCCAGTCCCCAGCGCCCGCCATCGCGGGTGAAGAAGCGGCGCTCGTTGAAATAGGTGGCGATGGCCTTGACGCCCATCGCGCCGGCCGTGCCATCGCCTTCGAGGAACAGGCGATAGATCAGCCGCACGGTGTCGGCGTGCAGCGGGTCGATCTCCAGCTTCTTCTTGGTCTTCGATCCCCGCTGCTCGGCCGCGACGATGCGATAGCCGATAGGTGGCCGTGCGCCGTTCCAGAAGCCTTGCCGGGCGTTCTCGTTCATGGCGCGCAGGACGTGCTTGGCGTTCTCCCTTGACTGGTATTCGTCGAACAGCGCCATGATCTGCAGCATCATCTGGTGCATGGGATCGTCGCCCATCTCCTGCGTGATGGACACCAGCTTGACGCCGTTCTTCGCCAGCTTGCGAACGTAGAACTCCATCTCGCAGTGATCGCGGAAGAAGCGCGAGAAGCTATGCACCACGACTATATCGAAGGGCGCAGGCTTGGACGTGCCTGCCTCGATCATGCGCTGGAACTCGGGGCGCTTGTCATTGGTGGCGGTGGCACCGGGTTCAACGTAAGTCTCAACGAGCTGGAAGCCGCGTTGCTCGCAATAGGCTTCGCCCTGCCGCTTCTGATCGGGAATGGAAATGTCATGCTCGGCCTGCCGGGCGGTCGAAACGCGCAGATAGAGGGCAGCGCGAGCGGTTATGGTTGGGCTGTGCATGTTCATGGCCGATCTCCTATGGCCTTCCTCGGCTTCGTACGGTCGATCAGGGGCAACGTCAGTTCCACGCGGTCATGCACCACCTTGGGCGCGAGCTTGCGGCCGTGGCCCGGCTCAAACCGCACAAGGCCGTAGCTCTCCATCGTTTTCAGGGTGCGTGAGAGATTGGAGCCGGCCCGGCCGGTGATTTCCGCCAGTTCCTCCAGCGAGGACGGGGCTTTGACCTATGGTCGGGGAGCCTGTGGCGTATACAACAGGCTTTCCGAGCTAAAGGCCATGGGGCCGTTTCGTGACGGTTACTAACTCCCCCATGACCAAGAGTCAGAGAGAATCGTTTGCGGGGGCGCACCGCAGACAAAGCTCTCTCGGATACGGGAATGACTATGCGGGTTCCCGTCGAACTCGATCCAGATGTGGACGATGAAGCGCCAACCGGCGACGCCATCACCATCTATGACGAACGGCATTTCGTGACCTATCTGCGGCTGCTCGATGCCAAGGCCGAGGGCGTAGACTGGAAGGAAGTCGCGCAAATCGTGCTGCACCGTGATCCCGTCGCCAAGGAGCTTCGGACCTACCGTTGCTGGCAAAGCCACCTCGAACGCGCGCAATGGCTTTCGCGCGAGGGCTATCGAAAGATTCTGGAGCAGGCGGCAGCCAACAAGGCGTGAGGTCAAAGGCCGAGAACGATCAACGCTTGTCGGGCTTGATCGGGTAGTGAAGCAGAAGCCGATAGCCCCCGCGCATCATCTTGATGCCGTGCGCGACCAGACTGCGGGCTTTGTTCTTGCGCGGATCGCTCTCGAAATCCTCCTTCGTGCCGCGAAAGCCGAGCAGGACTTCGGCGATGGTGCGATAGCTTTCGCCGCGCAACCGCGCAACCGCGCGTCAAGCGCGCGCAGGGTCAAGATATGCCATTGCCGGAGTTGCGCAGGCACGGCTCGGAAATCAGGACCGGGTGCGCGGCCGGTGAGAGATCGCCAGAAACGGCGTGCCGCGTGCGTGCGCAGCTCCAGAAATGAATCCATCGGCAGCGTGACGGCATAGAACGCGGCGGCGTCCGGCACGGCCTCGGGCAGCCAGAATTGATGGGTGACGCCATCCACCTGCCAGATACCGTGCCAGCCATCGGTAGCCTGGCGCAGGTCGAGGCCTTCGAGATGTGCCAACGTCAATATCGGTTCGGTGTCGTCATCCTTGTGATCGACCGGCGACAACATCACGGCTTGCGGTTGAAGGCGCGGACACCAGATCAGCGATTGCCGGTCATGCGGCGCGTCGGGATCGCAAGGGAATTCGCAAACCCCAGCGATGCGCGAACGCTTCAAGGTCGCGGGCAGCCGCCCCTCCGGTCGATGCGATGGTCTGAAAGTCCCGACGATATTCGTCGTTGCGGCGCAATATTCCCAAGCGAAACCAGCGGCAGGGATGTGCTTTGTGTGCCCGTATGCCGCCGGAGATCGCCAATCGATGCTGAGCATGGCGTCACCTCCCCAAGCCGGGATGCTGGGCAGCGCCCGGCAAAAAGAGGTTCAAGGATCACTGGAAATATAGAACCCGCTCAAAACAGATACGTTGAGCGGCTAACTCGATCACTCTATTGGTGCATTTGGGTTGGCGACAGTCGGTGCTTTCGAGATGCCTGCCCGCATGAGCACGGACAGGAAGTCATGTTTTCATCTATTGGAAAACACATGCACCTCGCCGCGCGCGGTCTCGATGGTGAACAGGTCGCCGCCCATCTCGGCTTCGCGCGCCATCGCGTCCCAATCGACATAGTTGCGCAGCGCCTCGGGAATCGTGACGCTCTCGGTGGTCAATTCCTCCATGTAGTCGGCGAGGCTGGCGAACCGACCATGATAGCAATCCTCCAACGTGGACTCGGTTTGGTCCATGTCGCCGCTGAACTGCTCCAGCAGGCCCGCGCCAAGTGCGCCATGCTCTGCGATGAAAGCGGCCATTCGCGCCACGGTGTCGATGCCGGCATATTCGGAGATGCTAACGCCCTCGAAGCCCTCATAATCGTAAATGGCGTATTCCTCCGCGCCCTCTACAGGGGAACGGGCAAGCATCGCGGCAATTTCATCCCTGATCTGATCGGTGTCCTGATCCGCGTCGACCCAAGCCCCATGCAGATAGCTGTTACTGTATGCGGCAAGGCAGGCAACATAGATGCGGGGATTGCTGTCGGATATGTTGGTCATGTCTGATCCTCGGGCCTGAAGGTCAGCGAAGCGGAACGCCGCGCCTGACCTTCTGGCCGTCGCCGAGACTGGGGTAGCAACGAGCAAGGGCGGTCGGGGCGGAGGAGGATCACCCGGTCTGCACAAGCGAAGCGCGGAAGGCTGGGGATACCGCCCCGGACGGTTCCACTTACCTTGCTGGCGCGAGGGCAAGGCCCTTAGAAATTTCCCGGGTACTGGCCTTGCAAACAGGTGGTTTCAGAATAGAGCTGCTCGCGACACCAGTTTTAGCAATGGCAAGGTTGGGGCCGTGAGCAGTCTGTCCGCAATTGGTGGTCGCATGGCGGAAAGCCGCCATTAGGTCTGCAGGCGCGCCGATGGCTCACTTGGGGCCGTTTTCAGACTGTCTGCCTTTTAAGTTCAGAACGCAGATAGCAGCCGCTCTGTTTCCGGAACCATTCCTATCGTACAACCCGCCGACGGACATTTCATACTCGCCTGTATTAGGAGAACAGGCGGTTCCGCTGGAATGCTAACTGCACGACGTGTGGATAGAGCCTGGCAAATATGATTGGCTTCAGCGATGGGCGCCTTCCGACGGCTTCCGCGATGGCATGTAATCCATCATCGTGCCATGACCTTTTTCACTAAAATGCCTTACGCGTGGGGCCTGCCGCCATATTATGATTGTATTTGCGAACAGAGGCCAAATTCGATCAAAAACGTCGAGAATGACATAAAGGATTTCGGGCGATGATTATTGCGGTCAACGACGCCATCGACCGTGAGGAAGAGCGGTTGTCCGCACTGGCGCGCTACGAAATACTTGATACGCCGCGCGAGACTGACTTCGACGATATCGCCCGGCTGGCCTCGGACATCTGTGGTACACCGATTGCGGTGGTCAACCTGATTGCCGACAGACGCCAGTTCTTCAAGGCCGAAGTGGGCTTGGGTGTAAGGGAAACACCTTTCGAAAGCTCATTCTGCGCCAAGGCGATTTTGGAGGAAGACCTCTTGATCGTTCCTGACGCCACCAAGGATGCGCGGTTCGACGGCAATCCTCTGGTGACTGGCGAACCGCATCTGCGATTTTATGCCGGCGCGCTACTCAAGACCGATGAGGGACTCCCAATCGGTACGGTATGCGTACTCGATTTCGAGCCTCGGCAATTGAGTGAACTGCAGCAGCGCACGCTTCGCGTGCTTGCCCGTCAGGTCATGACGCAGCTCGAGCTTCGTCGCGCCCTCAGGGCACAGGCATATCAGACCGAGGTGCAGCGCCGTCTGGGCATACGTCGCCAGGCGCAAGCAACACGTCTGGTGGCGGAGAACGAACAGATACGGCTGGACGAAGCCCGATTGCGCATTGCCCAGCATGCCGGCGGCATCGGCATCTTCGAAGTCGATATCGCCAGCGGCGAAGTAGAAGTTTCCGAGGAGTTCTGCCGCATTTTCGGGCTTCCGGCACAGCGATCTTATCCCGCTGCTACTCTTGAAGCGCTGGTGGAAAAGGACGATGAGGCTCTCCGTTCGGACAAGCAGACAAGGCGCACCGGGACGGCACGCCTGGACGTGGAATATCGAATCCGGCGGCCGGACGATGGCGAATTACGCTGGGTGGCACGGCGCGCCAGATTTGTGATGGACCCAAATGGCCAGCCGACCAAAATGGTTGGTGTGGTCATCGACATCAGCGACAGCAAGCAGCGCGATATCCGGAATGCCGCGTTGCTCTCGCTTGGCGACCGTCTTCGCGAAGTCGGCACGATCGAGGAGGCCCTGCGCATTTCCTCAGCGGTCCTGGCTCAGGGATTGGCGGTCGATCGCGCCGGTTATTCCCGCATCGATCGCCAGGCCGATGCTTTCGTGGTCGAACTCGACTGGAACGCTCCGAACGTCATTTCCCTTGCTGGTGGTAAACCGCTCGGCGGGTTTGCGGAGATATTGGAGAAGCTGGCAAACGGGCAGACGCTGGCGCTGCCCGATGTTGCGCAGGCTGAATGGCTTGGGGGGCATGGCGCCGACTATCTGGAGCACAACGTGCGCTCGCTGCTGAAAGTGCCTGTCGTCGAACGCGGCCAGCTCGTCGGCGTGCTGTTCGCCCATGACAGCACGGCACGGATATGGACCCGGGACGAAATGGAATTCGCCAGGGGCGTCGCCGACCGCACTTACGCTTCCCTTGGCAAGATCGGGGCCGAAGACGAGCAACGCGTCCTCAATCAGGAATTGAGCCATCGCCTCAAGAACACTCTGGCCATCGTGCAGGCCATTGCCACACAGACATTGAAGAATGTGTCGGAGCGCGACGCAGTCGACGCCTTCTCAGCTCGATTGCAGGCGTTGAGCGCTGCTCATGAAATCCTGCTGAACCAGTCATGGTCACGAGCCAGAATGAGAGCTGTGATCGAAAAAGTGCTGGCGATCCACGCGGAGCCAAATCGCATCGCCATTACCGGCCCCGACGTTCCTCTCGGCCCCAAGGCAGGTCTTTCGCTGTCCCTGATTTTCCATGAACTGGGAACCAATGCCGTCAAGTACGGGGCATTATCGAACCAGGACGGCAGGGTCGATGTTTCCTGGACCGTAACGGGTGAGGGCGGTGACAGGGTCCTGAACCTGACTTGGCACGAGCGAGGCGGTCCCAGCGTCGTCGAGCCAACGCGCAAGGGATTTGGCTCGCGGCTGATCCGTATGGGAATCGCCGGAACAGGCGATGTCGACAAACGTTATGAACCGACAGGGTTGGTCGCGGTGTTCCGCGCGCCGATGAGCCTGATCCAGGAACTCGGCGATTAGGACAATAAATGGCATACCGGCCCACTGAAGCGGCACCGTTCGTCGTGCTCGTCGTAGAGGACGAACCGCTTATTCGTATGTCTGCCGTCGATCTCGTGGAAGAAGCGGGGTTCGTCGCCATCGAAGCAGCAAATGCCGACGAAGCTATGTCCTATCTCGGACAGAAGACAGAAATCTCCGCATTGTTCACCGATGTCGACATGCCCGGATCCATGGATGGGCTGGAACTTGCCCGAACTATATCGCGGAGCCGCCCAGATATTTGTGTCATCATCGGTTCCGGACATAGAAAGGTCGCACCTGAGGATTTGCCTCGTGGTGCCTTGTTCTTTTCCAAGCCGTACGATCTGCCGCGGCTGACCGCGGCGCTAAAAACGCTCGCTTCATAGCGTATCGCTCCACCTGCGCGAGGCTGGATGATCTTCGTCCCGGCTGGGGTCTTTTGACTTGCCAAAACTGTCCTGGAGGACCGCGTCCCATTGACTGGACCTGTCTGATGCACGAACCGCGAATGCCCGCAAAGGGGTCTTAATCAGCTGTCGGCTTCTTGGGTGATCACGGAAAACCCCACAAGTGTGCTCGGCCCGAAGGTTAGCGTCAGGGGCACGTCTTCGGCATCGCGGCCACGCGCGATCAGTATGCGGCCGATCCTTGGATCGTTGTTGCGAGGGTCGAACATATACCACTGACCGCCCAGAAAGACCTCGATCCAGGCCGCGAAATCCTGCGGCGCATAGGGCGGGGGAAGGCCGATATCGCTGATATAGCCGGTGCAATAGCGCGTCGGGATGTTGAGGCAGCGCAGAAACGTTATCGCCAGATGGGCGAAATCCCGGCAGACCCCGACACCTTCGTTGTAGGCCTCCCAGGCGGTGCGGGTGGGGCGCGATTTGGTATAGTCGAATTGCAGGTGCTCATGGACGAAATTCACGACCGCCTCAACGCGAGCGCGGCCCAAAGGCGTGTTGCCAAACAGGTTCCAGGCCGTTTCCGATAGAAATGCGGTCTCGCAATAGCGGCTGCCCAAAAGGAATTGCAGCGTGTCGTGCGGCAGGTTCTGTATCTGTAGTTGCTCTGCATCCGGCGCGGCCTCGTCCCATCGCCCATCATCCCGAACCACGGCTCGCGTTCGCAGGATCATTTGTCCCCTGGGTGCCACCAGCCGATTGCACCAGTTTCCGAACGTGTCGCGATATCCCTCCACCGGCACGATTGGGGAGGTTAGCAGATGGTCCGGCCCCTCAAGGTCGGATACGCGGGAGGAATGCACGTTGAGGATGGCGATCAGCGGCGTGGGCTGGGCCAGCTCGAAGGTCAGCTCACTGCCGACAAGAATACGCATTAAGGACTCCTCGATGAGAATGTGCCACTGGAGAACTGGCTGTTCATCCGCCTTTTCACGCCGTGCCGGTTGGAAGGCAGGCTAGAGCTTGACCACATCCTCCCGCGACCAGAGCCGCAGCTTTCGGCAGCTCTCGATGAACTGAGTGATCGCGCTCGCTGAGTCTAGGGCGATGACCCCCTCGTCCAGATCCGCTGCTATCCCGGCCTTTTCAAACAACGGAGCGGCTTCGGCACTGTGGGCAATGAATTTGCAATGAGCAAAAGCATCGGTAACGAAGTCTCGCGCCGCCGCCTCGCCCAATAGGCGCTCAGCACCATCCGCGGACACGATCAGGGCGACGGCGTCGAACAGGACCGACGGGCCGCCATCGATCATATGGTGAGCATCGATATGCGAGCCATCGCCCGCCGTTACGCCACCCACTTTGGGCGCGACGATTTCCATCAATGCGCCTTCTTTCTCTAGCGCCGCTTGAACCTTCTTCACCAGGCTAGCATCACAGCCGTCAGTGACGAGAACACCGACCTTCCTGCCGGCAAAGCTGTCCGGGCCATTCTTGATGATGCTCAGTGCGTCCGATGCGGGAAGGTCATCACGTGGCGGCACCGCCGCATCGGCAGGTGCAGGAAGTTCAGTGATGCCGAGCTTGTCGGCCACGGTTTCGGCCAGGCCCGGATCGATATTGAGCAGATGGGAAATCATGCGCTCGCGGATAACCGGTGTTTCCACCTTGCTCAGCTCGAATGTGAGCGCCATGGCGATGTGCTTTTGTTCATGCACGGTCTGGCTGTTGAAGAACTGCCGCGCCTGGCTGTAGTGGTCGGCGAAACTTTCAGGACGCAGCCGGCTCTTGGTGCCCTCGAGTTCCTCGGGAAAGGCGCGATGTCCCCTCCTGGGATCTTCACGCGGCCCGGCCGCCCATGAATTGGGCTGGTAGTTCGCCCGACCCGCCGGATTGTGCATCGCCATGTGACCATCCTGCTGGAAATGGTGGAAGGGGCATTTGGGCGCGTTGATCGGCAGATGGGTAAAATTGGTCGAGCCCAGCCGCTTGATCTGGGTATCGAGGTAGGAAAAGTTCCGCCCCTGCAGCAAGGGATCGTTGGAAAAGTCGATCCCGGGCGGGACATTCTGCGTCATGAACGCGACCTGCTCGGTTTCGGCGAAGAAATTGTCGGGCATGCGATCGAGCACCAGCCGGCCAACCGGGACCGGGGCGATGATTTCTTCGGGAATGAGCTTGGTGGGATCGAGAATGTCGAAGTCGAAGCTGTCGGCAAAGTCCTGATCGAAAAGCTGGACGCACAATTCCCATTCGGGATAGTCGCCAGCCTGGATGGCATTCCAGAGGTCGCGGCGGTGAAAGTCCGGGTCGGCGCCGTTGATCTTGACGGCTTCGTTCCACACCACCGATTGCAGGCCAAGCTTGGGCTTCCAGATGAATTTGACAAAGGTGGAGCGGTCCTCCGCGTCCAGCAGGCGGAAGGTGTGCACGCCGAACCCTTCCATGAATCGGAAGGATCGCGGGATGGCCCGGTCGGACATGACCCACATGATCATGTGCATGGATTCGGGTGTAAGCGAAATAAAGTCCCAGAAATTGTCATGCGCCGACTGTGCCTGGGGGAAGCCGCGATCGGGCTCGGGCTTCACCGAATGGATGACGTCGGGAAACTTGATGGCGTCCTGAATGAAGAAGACCGGAATGTTGTTGCCAACGAGATCCCAGTTGCCCTCCTGCGTATAAAGCTTGACGGCAAAGCCCCTGACATCCCGCGCAAGATCGAATGACCCCTTGGACCCCGCCACGGTTGAAAACCGCACGAAGGCCGGTGTCTTTTCGCCGGGACGCTGGAAGATGTCTGCCCTGGTATAATCGGCCAGGACATCATAGGCCTCGAAATAGCCGTGCGCGCCATAGCCTCGGGCATGCACGACACGTTCGGGAATGCGCTCGTGATCGAAATGAAAGATCTTCTCCCGGAAATGGAAGTCTTCCATCAGGACCGGACCGCGTGCCCCGACCTTGAGTGAATTCTGGTCGTCGCTGACCGGCACGCCGTGAGCGGTGGTGGTCACCGGGGTATCGCCCGTGGCAAGCTGATGCAACTCCCCGCCATTGTCGCGCGTCAACACCTGGTCATGCACGCGCGCATCCATTGATGGGGATGAAGCCGTCGACTTGGTTTTCCTGGCCATTGTGGGCCTCCGATTCTCGCAGACAATTAAAAAGGCCAGGTTTCCCGGGCCCATGCGCATCAAGCCACAGCGGCTGAATTGACCGAAGTCTCCGCCAACTGGGTCAGATCGGTATCGGTCTGAAGTTCTTCCTGCAGCGTCGCGTCGAGCAAAGTGGCCGCTTCGTCGAGACCGAGCTCGGTGGCCCAGCGCTTGAGGGTGCCATAGCGGGCAATCTCATAGTGCTCGACGGCCTGGGCGGCGGAGATAAGGCCGGCATCAAGCGCAACCGTATCTTTGAATGCGTCGATGACATCCTCGCCCTCGGAGATGATGCCTTCGATGGCTTCGCAGGTCTTGCCGCGTGCGACCTTGCCCATCAGCTCGAACACCTGTTGCAAGCGCTCGACATGCCCCTGAGTTTCGCCGCGGTGCTTTTCGAACGCCGCCTTGAGTGCCTCGGATTGCGCTGCCCTCTTCATCTTGGGCAAGGCCTTCAGGATTTTCCGTTCCGCGTAATAGATGTCCTTGAGAGTATCCTCAAAGAGGTCGCTTAGTGTTTTCTCGGCGGCCACCGTGACGCTCCTTGATCAGCTCGCTCACGGAAGGTGAGGTGCAGGCTCAACGAGGTGCACATGCCTTCGTTCCTTGTCCTACGGTCACTTCTTTCCAATCCGCACAAGCCGAGGCCGAATGCGGCTCCCGCCACGGCGCGGAGTTCATCTCGGATGCACCTTGCTCCCGCGTCCTGGGGCGTAACGGAAATGGCTGCACGCCGAATTGCGGCGGGATGAATCTCAGGCGCAGGGCACGCTCAGGGGCCAGGCGGGGCTTTGCGGCCAAGTTCGATGACAAGGGTATGTTCGCCGCCATCGAGCGGCACCTGGAAGACGCCCCTTTGAGGCAGCAGCGCTGCCCCGTCCATTGTCGCGCTGCTGGGTGCCTCGGATCGCTCACTTCGGTGGCGCACGATGACTTGGCAATTTGTGTCCGCCAAGTTCAGTGTTGCGGAAAACTCCGGCCAATCCGGCGGAATGCAGGGATCGACAACCAGCGCATCACCCTGCCGCCGCAGCCCCAAGATGCCTTCGATGCCGGCGCGATACATCCAGCCGGCTGATCCCGTGTACCAAGTCCAGCCGCCTCGACCAATATGCGGTGCGACCGAATAGACATCGGCCGCTATGACATAGGGTTCCACCTTGTAGCGTGCGACGGACCGAGGATCCGAAGCGTGGTTTATTGGGTTGACGAGAGCAAACAGATCATGCGCCTTTTCGCTGAGGCCCAGCTTGGCGAACGCCATTATTGCCCACATGGCCGCATGGCTATATTGGCCCCCATTCTCGCGAAGCCCCGGTGGATAGCCCTTGATGTAACCGGGATCGCGTGACGTCTTGTCGAATGGTGGCGTGAACAGCAAGGCGATGCCGTCCGCCTTGCGGATCAGGTGTTGGTCGAGCGATGACATGGCTTTGAGCGCGCGGATCGGATCGGCCGCGCCCGACAGCACCGCCCAGGATTGGGCGATGGCGTCGATGCGGCACTCGTCATTGTCTTTTGAACCCAGCCAGGACCCGTCATCAAACGTGGCGCGGCGGTACCAGGCACCATCCCAAGCCTCGCGCTCCAACGCGGTCTTGAGGCGGGCCGCATGGTTTTTCCAGCGCTTGGCACGCATGGGATCGCGCTGTTCGGCGAAAGGCATGATGAGATCGATGGCGCTGATCAGCAGCCAGCCCAGCCAGACGCTCTCGCCCTTGCCCCCCTCGCCGACGCGGTTCATGCCGTCGTTCCAATCCCCGGTGCCCATGAGCGGCAAACCATGGTCGCCGCTGAGCCTGACCGCTTGGTCAAGGCCGAGCGCGCAATGCTCGAACAAGGATGCGGATCGTTCGGACACCATGGGCTGGAAGAAAGCATCGTGCTCGCCTTCGGCCAGTTTCTGGCCTTCAAGAAACGGCACGGTTTCATCCAGGATGGTTTCGTCCCCTGTCGTGCCGGCATAGCTGGCGGTGGCAAAGGCCAGCCACACCCGATCGTCGGAGATGCGCGTGCGCACGCCCTGGCCGGAATGGGGCAGCCACCAGTGCTGCACGTCACCTTCAATGAATTGCCGTCCGGCAGCGCGCAGGATATGGGCACGGGTGTCCCCGGGCCTCGACAGGGTCAGCGCCATGCCATCCTGCAACTGGTCGCGAAAACCATAGGCGCCGCTGGCCTGATAGAAACCGGAGCGCGCCTGGATGCGGCAGGCCATGGTCTGATAGAGCAGCCAGCCATTGAGCATGATGTCCATGGCGCGATCGGGCGTGTTGACCTGCACTGCGCCCAGCACTGACTGCCAATGCGCATTCACTTCCGCCAGTACGGCGTCGAGGTCGACCGCGCGATAGCGCGCGATCAGGTCGCGCGCCGACGCCTCGGATTCCGCTTCGCCCAACAGGCAGACCAGTTCAATGCTTTCGCCCGCCGCCAGTTCGATCCCGGTCTGCAGCGCGGCGCAAGGGTCGAATCCGGCACCGGTCTTGCCGGACAGTGCGGCGTGGCCGACAAGCGCTTCCGGCACCGCGGCATCGCCGTTGCGTCCGAGAAATTCGGTGCGGTCGGCCGTCCAGGCGGTTTGCCTTCCGCCCATATCGGCAAAACCGACTCGGCCGGGAAATGCCATCGCCCAATTGTTGCGCGCGAACAGCGCACCCGTCTGCGGGTCACTGACCATGGTAAGGAATGGTGCGGTCGTGCCGCGCTGCGTACCGAGAACGAACTCGGCATAGCTGGTGACCGACAGCCGACGCGGCCGCCCCGAGCGATTGGTGAGGGTGAGCCGCGATATCCTAATCGGGTCGGCGAGCGGCACATAGGACAGCAGGTCGCTTTCGATGCCGTGAGCCCGATGGGTAAAGCGGCTATAGCCGAAACCGTGGCGCGCCACATAACGCCCGTGGTCGCGGATGGGTTGTGCCGTGGGGCTCCACAGCGCCAGTGTGTCCTCGTCGCGGATATAGATCGCCTCACCGGTCGGGTCGGCGACCGGGTCGTTCGACCAGGGCGTGATCTGGTTTTCGCGGCTATTGCCGGCCCAGGCATGAAAGCTGCCTTCGCTCGATACCTGAAAACCAAACCCATCGTTTGCGATGACATTGATCCAGGGCGCGGGGGTCGTGACGCCATTTTCGAGCACGGTGACATATTCCGTGCCGTTGCGGGCAAAGCCGCCCAACCCGTTGAAGAATTCCAGAGGGTCGGGCTGTTCGACATTTTCGGCCGAGACGGGGACACCTGGCGCCGCCGTGGGGAGAACAGAGGTCTTGTCCAGACCGGCATGGTAGGCGAGCTGGTCGCTGATGGGACCGCGACGGGCCGCGAGTACCACTCGTGCGGTAGCGTTGAGCAGGTTGCGCGTTTCCAGAGTCATCAGGTCGGCGCGGAGCACATGCACCGAGCCCTCGGCCGGCCTGTCGTCATAGCGCGGCCTGGACTGGCTGGAGCGCACAGCCGCTTCGATGGCGTTCTGCAAATCCTGCACATATGAGGAGCCGCGCTCGTTCACGATCACCAGGTCGACGGCCAGTCGCTTGATGCGCCAATATTCGTGTGCCCGCAGGATTTGCCGCACCTGCGCCATGTCTTCCATGGCATCTATGCGCAGAAGCACGATGGGCAGGTCACCCGAAATGGCCTGCGGCCAAAGGGCCGATTGCGGCCCCATGCCGCTGGCAATGATGTCGGAGCCGGGCCGGAAACGCGGATCGGCATAGAGGATGGGCGCGGCCAGCCGCTGGAAGTCGGCAGCTTCATCCAGCGCGATGCCAAGGTGATAGAGCTGTACCTGAGCCTGCGTCCAGGCCAGGGTGCGCGCGCGACCATAGGCACTGCGGTCGTGATGCTGGTCGATCAGTTCCATCAGCTCGGCGCGCGATGAGGCCACCAGCGTCCAGAAAGCGATCCGGGCGACCTTGCCCGGTGGAATGCGCACGTGCTGGCGCAGCGAGAACACCGGATCGAGCACGGTGCCGGCCGTATTTGACAAGGCCTTTCCATCATGGATGGCAGCGGCATTGCCAATGGCACGGTTGCGTCCAAGAAACCGGGCACGATCGGATTCATACTGCGGATCGGCGATGACGTCGCCTTCGACGACAGCGAAATGGGCCGCCCAGATTTCTGGTTCGGAGGGTGAACGCCGGCGGCGCGTTGCGATCAGAGCGTCGAATTCGGCGAGATATTCGGTCTCCACGAACATCTTGGCGAAGGCGGGGTGGGCATTTTCGGTGGCCGGCGCGGTCAGCACCAGTTCTGAATAGGAGGTCAGCTCGATCTCCCGTGCCCGGCGGCCGCTATTGGTCAGGCAAACCCGCCGCACCTCGCCATCGTCCTCGCCCGAGACCAGCACATCCATTTCGCTCGCCAGCGTTCCATCCCGACGCCGGAACTGGGCATGATCCTCACCGAACACGACCGAGGCTTCGGTTTTCTCGTTCATCGGCTGCGCGGTCGGAGAAAAGACGAGGCCTGTTTGCGTGTCCTTGAGAAAGATATAGGCCCCGCAATTGTCGCTTGTGGCATCTTCGCGCCAGCGGGTGATGGCAATGTCGCGCCAGCGGCTGTAGCCGCTGCCCGAGGCTGTCAGCATGACAGCATAGCGCCCATTCGACAGAAGATGGGTAGCGGGCGCTGCATCACGCGGTAGGGTCAGGCGGCGGACTGAAGGGGCTGCGTTGATCGCAGCGCCGACGGACGCCCTGACCTCCTCGGCGCGCGGCCGGATAACGGCAACATCGCGCGGAATGCGCTCGGACAGCAGCAATTCGCTCGCCTTGATGATCGGATCGCGGTGAAACCGCTCTCGCATGCGTCCATTGTCCAGCACATTGGCGAGGGCGACCAGGGTCATGCCCTGGTGATGCGCCATATAGGAGCGCACGATGGCGACATCTTCGCCCTCGGGCAGCCTTGAGCGGGTGAAATCGAGCGCTTCGTAAAAACCATGCACGCCCAGAGCGCCCATTTTCTCAAAGCGCCGAAAATTCTCCGCCGCCTCCTGCGGGTCGACCATGGCGGCGAGGCCAGTCGCATAGGGCGCGACGACCATATTGCTCGCCAGTCCGCGCTTGAGCCCCAATCCGGGCACGCCGAAATTGGAATATTGGTAGGTAAACTCGTAGTCCCGCGCATTGTAGGCGGACTCGGAAATGCCCCAGGGCACGTTGCGCGCCCTGCCATAGGCCTGCTGGCGGCCGACGATCAGCCGGTTGGTGTCGTCGAGAAGGCTGCCGGCCGGCGCACGCATGACCAGCGAGGGCATGAGATATTCGAACATCGAGCCCGACCACGAGATCAGGGCCGAACCATCCCTTAGCGGGGTGGCCGTGCGACCGAGCCGGAACCAGTGCCTGGTCGCGACATCGCCCTTGGCGATGGCAAAGAGGCTGGCCAGCCGCGCCTCGGAAGCCAGCAGGTCATAGCAATTGCTATCGAGGCCATTTTCGGCCAGCGAATAGCCGATGGACAGCAGCTTCCTGTCCGGGTCGAGCAGAAAGGCGAAATCCATGCCGAGCGCCATGCGGCGCGCGGTCTGCGCCAATGCGACAAGGCGCTTGCCAAGCGCCGCAGGATTGTCTTGGATCAACTGCCGGTCCCGTGCGCCTTCGGTCAGGGCGTGGCGCAGGGCCAATATCCAGAAAAGGTCAGGGCCTGCTTTGTCCGAGACCGGGCGGGATACACTCCCTGCCTTGAGCGCCTTGTCCGTCAGCCGCAAAAGTGCCGGAGTGACGAGGTCAGGCGATTGCGGTCCCTTGAGCAGGACGGCGATTTCGTCAAGAACGGAGGAAACGAGGCCATGGCCTTCGCCGGGGCTGTCCTTGCTCGCCACCCTTGCAAGCGCCAGCGTATCAAGAAGCCCCTGCGACGAGGATGCCGGCAGCGCTTGCGCCCAGTCTTCGCAGGCATTGGCAAGGGCGATCAAATGACCCGCGAAATTGCCGCTATCGACCGACGACACATAGGCCGGGTCGAGCACCCTCAAGTCCCGCGTATCGTACCAGTTGAAGAAATGCCCCCGATAGTGGGGGAGTTTATCAAGCGTGGCAAAGCCGGTCTCCAGCCGCTCGATGGTTTCGAGTGTGCCGGCCCAGCCGAAATCGCGTGCGGCCACGGCCGACAGGAAATAGAGCCCGATATTGGTCGGAGAGGTCCTGTGGGCAACTGCCGGCCTTGGCGTTTCCTGGAAATTGTCGGGCGGCAGCATGTTCTCTTCGGGCGTGACGAAGGTCTCGAAGAACCGCCAGGTGCGCCGCGCTGCCAGGCGCAAATAGTCGGCATCGGTGGCGGTGAGTGCCCTATCCAGCCGGGCCTGCGGCGCACGGCTGATGCGCAGGGCAATAGAAGGCGCAGCCAGCCAGATCGTGCCAAAGGCTAGGGCCAGCGGCCAGGTGAGCGGCGCGACGATCAAAGCCGCAGCCAACATGAGAAACGCCAAACCAGTACCGCCGGCCATGTCGCGATAGAAACCGTAGAGGGCCAAGCGCGCCCTGCCGCCCGAACTGGCCGAAGTCGTCCATTCGAGCAGATGCCGGCGCGTCACTGCGAGGCGGAACAGCGTGCGCACGATGGCGTCGCCATTGCGCCAGGCCTGATCGGGCAGAAGGGCAAGACCAAGCCCGATCTGCAATCCCGCCATCCTGAGATCGCCGAAGAGGCCGCGCAGGTGGGCGCGCCATTGCAGACCCGGTCGCCTTGGAATGATGGCAAACAGAGCTGGCAGCAGTGCCGGGATTGCCAGCGTGGCAAGGATCGCCCCGGCCGCAACAATACCGATCCGAAGCGGCATCAGGCAGCAGATCACCAATGCGAGAAAGGCGGCCGGTGCAAGCAGCGACCGGCGCAGATTGTCGACCATCTTCCAGCGGCCCACTGCCGGCACGGTGCGATCCGAGCCGATCCAGGGCAGCAATTGCCAGTCACCGCGCGTCCAGCGATGCTGCCGTCGTGCGGCCACGTCGTAGCGCGCGGGAAAGTCGTCGACCATCTCGATGTCGGAGGCCAGTCCGGCCCGGGCGAAAACGCCCTCGAACAGGTCATGGCTCAGCAATGTATTTTCGGGAATGCGACCGGCCAGCGCCGTCTCGAAGGCATCGACATCGTAAATGCCCTTGCCGGTATAGGAGCCTTCGCCAAACAGATCCTGATAGACGTCGGAGACAGCCGCCGCGTAGGGATCGATGCCGCCGGGCGCCGAAAAGACACGCTGATAGAGCGAGCCCTCGCGCCCGAGCGGAAGAGATGGCGTGACGCGCGGTTGCATGATGGCGTAGCCGTCGATGACACGGCGGCCTGCCGTGTCGAAGCGGGGCCGGTTGAGCGGATGGGACATCTTGCCGATCAGGCGCAGCGCCGCATCGCGTGGCAATTGCGTGTCCGCGTCGAGGGTAATGACGTAGCGCACATCTTTGGGCACTGCGGGAATCTCGCCTGTCTCGGTAACAAAGCTGGTATCGGTCGCCCCGCGCAGCAGGCGGTTAAGCTCATGCAGCTTGCCGCGCTTGCGCTCCCACCCCATCCACACGCCTTCGCTGGGATTGAAGCAGCGATCGCGATTGAGGAGCAGGAAGCGATCGCCAGCAGGACCCGGACCGTGTCTGGCGTTGAGCGCGGCGATGGCCTGCCGGCCGAGGCCGAGAAGCGCGGCATCGCCGTCGAGGATTTGCGCCTTGGCATCCAGCCCGTCCGTCAGCAGGGCAAAACTGATATCGCCGCCTGCGCCGGATAGGTAATGCACTTCGAGCCGCTCGATGTCTTCGAGAAGCGCTGTGTGATCTGCCAAGAGCGTCGGGACTACAACCAGCGTGCGCAGCTCCGGCGGCACACCCTCGGCCAGTTCAAGACCAGGCAGGCTTGCCGATCCCAATCCCCAGCCAATGGCGCGATTGACGAGCGCGGTCGCCAGCTCGCTGGCTGGGAGCAACGCCAATGCCAGAAACGTGCAGAGCAGCGCCATGGGAAGCCCCAGGCCCGCCAGGGTCCAGCCGGTCAACGCAAGCAGGGCGAAGGTGGTGGCGGTTATGGACAGACCATATCCGCCGATCCCGAGGCGGCCGGCCAGTCGCCCGAAACGCAGCCGGGCTGGCGCGCGAAAGCCGATGGCCTGTTCAAGCGCCGGCCGTCCGCGCCCCAACAGGTGATAACCCGTATCGCCCTGCCGGTCCGCGTCTATACCCGTATCAACTTGTCGGGCTGCCGACAGCGCCGTTTGGGCGATATCGAGCTCGGAAAGCCGCGAACCGCGCGCCAGATGTTCGATGGCGCTGCGATAGAGATCGCGCGTGGCAAAATCCATGCGGGTGAAGCCATCTGCCTCGCCCAGCTTTGCATCGACCAGGCTGACGCTTTCGAACAGGTCTGCCCAGTCTATGTCGGAAATCAGCCGCATGCTGGTGATGACATTGCGCACCGTGACATTGGATGCGCCCTGGCGCTGCTGGGCGTGCTGCACCACTGTCTCGATGGAGGTGCTCTGCCGGGCAAGACGGGCTTCGAGCCAGCCATGGGCCGGGGTGGTGCTCGGATCATGGTCGCGCAGTCGCTTGGCCAATTGCGCCGCAAACAGCTCATTCAGGGGCTCGTCCGACATGCGCGTCATTGCTGCTTCACCGCCGGAGGCGAGCAACAGGTCGGCGAGTGCGTCGCCCTCGGCGCGCGCCTTGCGTCCGGCGGTAATCTGGTCCGCCAGCCGGCGCAGATTTTCCACCAACACGATGCGCAAAGTGATCGCCACAGCCCATAATTCGCCGATGGTCAGTGGCTGGACCTGCTGGTAGGCGGCGATGAACCGGGTCAGCGTTTCCGGGTCGAAATGGCTATCGGTATGGGCGATAAACGCCCAGGCCAGCCCGAAAACCCGCGGATAGCCTGCGAACGGACCATCGGCAAGCTTGGGCAATTGCCGGTAGTAATTTGGCGGCAGATCGTCGTGGATCTCGCGGATCTGCTCCTCGACCAGATGATAATTGTCGAGGAGCCATTCAGCTGCCGGCACGACGCCACGATCGCTGTCCATCTCCATGGCGCTGGCACGATAGGCAGCCAGAAGGACGGCAGCATTGCTTTTCAGCCTTTTGTGCAGCGAGAGAACGGCAGGCGGACGTTCGGTTATGCGCTGGGCCGAAGCAAGGCTGTTCGCATGTTGTTCGAGCCGCTCGACACCGAACAATTCCTCGCGCACCGGAGCGGTATCGAGCCAGGGACTGGCGGGCCGCACCTGACCGCCGGCCGCTGCGGCCGCTTCGGTCATCGTTGCTTCTTTGGTACCGCGATCCGTTCCAGCACCGCCTTGCTCGATAGCGTTGCGGCCTCGGCCACCGGCTCTCGCACCTTTTTGGGCTTTTTGATCTCGCGATTGCCGCGTTTCTGTTCCTTGGCCATGATTGATCCTCGGCCCGGATACGGCCGGACGGCCGTCCGGAAAGCTCCGGAGTGGTTCTATGTCGAGCAGCCATGGCGAGCAGGACTGGTGACTACCGTCTGCTCCCGCGGCCAGGCTATTCCATCAGCCCTGGAGGCAAATCGCCCAGCTTAAGCAATATGCGGGGCTCGTCATAGGCGTCGGTTTCCACGTCCACCTCCTGGGAAAAGGCGATGACGCCAGCGCGTGTCGGCGCCAGCCGCTCCGCCGTTGCCATTGCTTTCTCAGCCGTCTTGGTGGTTTGGACCGGATCGGCAACGAGTTTCCGACCGACCTGCTTGAACGCCTGAACCAGATACATCGTCGCCATGCCTGCCTCTAAACTCCAAAATCATGTGCCATTGCCGCCCTTGCGCTTGCGGACCGATCATCGGCCTGCGTGCAGGGTAAGCTCATGGTCTGAGCCAGGGCGCGGTTGGGCACGCCATATCTTGGGGCGCGGGCTTTACCTGCGCCTTCAATTCTTCCGCCGATGCGAGGGCATTTGCTGCCGATCATGCGGGTCAGGGCAGCGTCGGCTCGATGCCCGAATTGCGGTCATTGAGGATCGCCGCCTCAAGATCGCCGGCGGTGACAGGGAAGGCTTCGATGCGCCCCGGATAGCGCAACAGAATGCTCGACATCGTTCGGTGCGCGTCCCACATCACGTCTAAATGTTCCACCTCCGAGCGGACCTCGAATGTGCCCGGCGCATGCGGCTCCTGCATACCCGGCAGCTTGAAGGGGAACAGGAACGTCACGGACCTGCTAGTTGAGGGGGCGCTGGTCATGCTTTCCCTCCGAGCCTGGCAATATCCTTGGCGCTGGTGCGCTACGGGCGCGTTCCGCCTTGAAGCGTGGATAGGCCGAGACTCGCACGGACGGAACCAGGGCGGGGTAGGCACTGCGTCTGAAGGGAATGATCTTGCTCGGAATAGTCATCGATATTCTCCTGGAGTGGACGTTTATTTCGTGACGAGCGCCGCCAGATGTCGCTGTGTACGCACAACATGCAGGGCAATCCCACCGGCAGCAGCCAGTGCCATCATGCCGGCCACTGGCACGACGTGACGCGTGAGGTCGAGTTCGTAAAAGCCGGCGACTGCGGCCAGTAGCAGAATGGCTGAGACCGATCCCACCACACCGTAAGTCAGTACCGAGCCACCCGGTGGCGGAGCATCCGCGTTGGATCGCGGCTCGCTCTTCATGGGCGTTCAGTCCTGGCGAGCGGGAAAGCTGCAGCATCATAGAGGCCACGAATTTGAATGCCGTCGAACCGCTGTTCGTCGACTTCCAGCAAGGAGCCGCGCAGCAGGGGAGCCGGCATGTCCTCAATGGCATAGCGCACGGCCTCGGCGGCGGTGGTGAAGCGCCGGTAGCTCACCCGGCCCGATTTATAAGGGCTTTTGCTCGGAAAGAGCTCGGCGGCGGAGGCATAGTCGAACTGCGTCATGTCCAGTTCTCCTTGTGAGTATATGTGTGTGGCTCTGAACGATTTCAGTTTTGAAGCCACGCGGAGGCAAGCGCCCATCAGGGCAATCTGAGGTTGATCGCCGCCATGCGGCCATCCGGGCCATTTTCGATGTCGTAGGAAATCTTCTGTCCCTCGCCGAGGCTCGAAAGGCCGGCTCGCTCGACTGCGCCCGCTTGAACAATGGCGTCCTTGCTGCCATCATCTGGCGCAATGAAGCCGAAACCATTGGTGGTATTGTAGAATTTGACAGTGCCGCTGATCATGTCTTGGTCTTTCAAAGTCCCGCCGATTGCAGGTGTCAATGCCCCGTCGCGGAATGCGTAAGGGAATAAACGTTTGCAAAATCGGGGGATCGCCAAGCAGCCGGCTGTGCCGGGGGGATCAGGTCGCCTTGGAGGCTGTAAACGTATTTCTATACATAGGTACACAAAGCGCCCTTTACAAGGAGGCGCCATGCCAAGGTCGAATTTCCAGGAATTTACCGACGACAACGCAGCGCCAACGTCGCCCGACCATTGTGAGACGGAAGCGTTAGGCTGCCTAGGAGCACTTCCGCCTTTGTCGAAACGAAGTAGATGTTCGAACGGCCGGAACGGGGCGCGTAACCGCCGGTCTGTTCTCGACCCCATTGTGGTCATTCACGTCGACCTAGGATGTCACTGACACCTGCCATTGTGAACGACAGGTTGGGGGGAGCAGATGGTGTCATCAACGGGTAAGTGGGCGGCATATATCATCCGGATGGCGGGCGCTTATCTGGTATCAAAAGCAATTCCGGCTAAACCACACCTGCTCGAGGGCGTGCATTGATGGATCTTTCGGCATACGTCGCCAATCTCGACAAGCGCTTTCAGACCGGAATCGCGCGAGAGCATAGCTATCGGGGCGACTTGCAAAACCTGCTTCAGGCCTTGGCTCCGGACACTCTCACCACCAACGAGCCCGCAAGGATCGCGTGTGGCGCGCCCGATTACATTATTACCGATCAAAAGACGGCAGTGGATGTGGGCTACATAGAGGCCAAAGACATTGGCCGTTCGCTTGATGACAATGAGCTGCTGCCGGTTCGGTGGACACGAAGTTAGGCTAGCTTAGCTTGCTCTTCGTATTGCACGGGGCTGAGATAGCCCAGCGTCGAGTGTCGGCGCCTCGGGTTGTAGAAGCGCTCGATATAGTCGAACATATCGGCCTTGGCATCGTCCCTGGTGCGATAGACCTTGCGGGCGGTGCGTTCGGTTTTGAGCGAGGAGAAGAAGCTCTCCATCGCCGCGTTCTGCCCCTCAAAACGATTCACAGGATCGTTTTGTCCGCTGTCGCGGATTGGCTTGAACTCCCAGACATTGCCGGACCGGCTCATCGAGCAGGTGATGCCATGATCGGCCATCAGCCGCTGGAACTGCTCGGATGTATATTGGCTGCCCTGGTCGGAGTGGTGCAGCAGGCTGTCGGGTTTGCCGCGACGCCAGATCGCCATGATCAGCGCATCGGTCACCAGTTGAGCGACCATCGATGAGCTCATCGACCAGCCCACCACCCGGCGGGAGTAGAGGTCGACCACTGCCGCCACATAGAGCCAGCCCTGGGCCGTCCAGATGTAGGTGGACCGAAGGTCCGCGAAGCGAATTCGGCGATCCACTTCTGGTTCGGCGCCGACGCCACGAACGCCCGGTCCAGGATGTTGGGCGAGACCGCATGGCGCTGCCCGCCATCCTTGGGCAAGCCCCGCCGGCGGGGACGTGCCCGCAGGCCTTCCTGGCGCATCAGCCGTTCGATGCGATGGAGACCCGCATCGAGCCCTTCGGCCAGCACGTCGTGCCAGACCCTTCGAGCGCCATAGGTGCGATCGCTGCCGGCAAAGCTGGATCGGATCCCGGCGATGAGCATCTCATCATACTGAGCCCTTCTACTCGGCGAGCGGTTGAGCCAGGCATGGAAGCCCGAGCGAGACACACCGAGCGCCTCGCAGATCCACGAGACCGGCCAGATCCCTCGGTGCTTCGCCACGAAACAGAACCTCATATCGAGTCCCTGGCGAAGTAGGCCGCGGCTTATTTTAGAATATCGCGCTCCGCCTTGAGCTTGGCCAACTCCCGGCGCAGCTTCTCGATCTCGAGCTGCTCGGGCTTCATCTGACCATGGCCGGGGAAGGCCTGCTGTGGATCGGCGGACTGCTCGCGCACCCATTTGCGCAACACGTTCACATGCAGGTCCAGATCACGGGCCGCCTACGCCACCGCAACGCCCCGTTCCCTGACCAGCGTAACAGCCTCGAGCTTGAACTCCCGGCTGAACTTGCGTCTCTCCATCAAAACTCTCCAGTTCCAAAAACACCTTAACTCGGTGTCCTCAAAACCGGCAGCAGCTCAGTGCGCATGGCTATATGGAACTCATCCCTGTCCCGGGGGCGCCTGCGGCCTTAGGGACGTGTCAGCATGGACATGAGCATGAGTCCTGATCTGGGGTCACTTGAACCAGGAACACTTCCGGATGCACTCCTGGCCGAGCGGAACAAGGGACAACAGCAATCGCCGAACTCTTGCCATGCGGTCCCGTCACGATTGCTCGCGGCATCGCTTGTATGATGTGACCAATCGTACCATTGCCAAACCTACGCCGTCTGCTAACCAATAGGGCAGGGTGGGATAGATGCAAAAGCTTCGGCCATATTTGAGCGAAGTCACGCGAGCACTTTTGGTGCTGGCGCTTGTCATGCTCAATCTTGGCATGCAGCCGCTGCCATCGGTGGCTTTCGATGGTTTGTCCTTCACTGTGGTTGGAACTGAGAATTGCGGGCTCCCCGACGATTCCGGCAGAAACGACCACATACCGTGCCATGCCTGTCGGGTCGGTGCCGACATCATCCTGCCTGCGCCACCGAACGTCGCCGAGCCACTGAAGCTAGACGTCTTTTTACTTTATTACAGCTACACGAACGATACAGCGCCTAGTGCGACCGTATCCGCTGCGCATCGCAGCCGAGGTCCCCCGCTTTTCGTCTGACATCTTGCAGCACTGCCTGAGCAGGTGCTCCCGTTTACGTCGCCCCGTTTTTCGTGAGCGTCTCTATTTCAGAGCGCGAGCAGCCCATTGCTTTGGCCGGCTGCGTCCGGCCGGGGAGCTGGGCCGCACGATTCTCGGTAAGACGACGGTGTCGGCGGCCCCTCATTTGACAGCACCACTCGTGGCGACAATTGGCTTTGGTCCGCAGTAGCCGCCGACCCACGACCGTTTTTGACGGGCGTCATGCGCGTCAATGAAAACAAAATAATAGGAGGAGTTTGAAGTGAATAGGTACGTACTGGTCCTGGGAGCCATGCTGTTGATGGCCGCCCCATCAGTCTCGCAAGATGATCTTGCGGCCGGGCAGAAGGTGTTCAACCGCTGTCAGGCATGCCACGCCGTGGGCGAAAATGCCCGCAACAAATCTGGTCCGGAACTGAACGGCATTGTGGGGCGTCCAGCGGGCACCGCCGTCAACTTCAATTATTCCAGCGCGATGCAAACTGCAGGCGCTGAAGGCCTGGTTTGGACGGCTGAGGACCTGAACGCTTTTCTTGAAGCCCCCAAGGACAAGGTGCCCGGCACCAAGATGGCATTTGGCGGCCTGAAGAAGCAGCAAGACCGAGACAATCTGATTGCCTACCTCGCGACCTTCAGTGCCGACGGCACTGCGGCGCCACAATAGACCTGGAGATATAAATGCGTTTTTCTATCATTGCTTCAGCGTTCGCTCTATTGGTTTCACCAGCGATCGCAGATGAGGCCGTTACGATCAACTTCGCTGCGGATGTCGGCGGCAAGCCATTCTCTTGTGCCGAAACGTTCCCCGATATCGGGTCGGGCAAAACCACGATGTCGGTCACCGATTTCCGGCTCTTCGTGCATGATGCCGCACTCGTGCGCGCAGATGGCAGCCTCGCGCCGATCAGCCTCGAGCAGGATGGGCAATGGCAGTATGAAAATGCCGCTCTGCTTGATTTTGAGGATGGCACCGCAGCTTGCTCAAGCTCTGGCAATTCACCGACCAATACCAGCCTGCGCGGGACGGTCGAGGACGGCGAATATGTGGGTCTGGCCTTTACCATAGGTCTGCCTTTCGAGCTGAACCATGTCGACCCCACGGTCATGCCCGCGCCGCTAAACACTACGGGAATGTTCTGGAACTGGCAGTTCGGTTTCCGGTTCATGCAGGTCAATATGGTGCCGGTCGTTGCCGAGACGGCAATGGCCGGGGAGGCGATGGGCGCTGGCCACGGCGAAGGTGAGGCCCATGCCAGCCACGGCGAGGGCGACGCCCATGCTGGTCACGGTGGCGGAGAGGCTGGGACCATGGGCTGGTTCCTGCATCTCGGCTCCACGCTATGCGCCGCCAATTCGCAAACCGAGGCGCCCACCTCGCCCTGCGCCAATCCAAATCTGGTCACTGTGCTGTTTCCCGAATTCGATCCAGCCAGCAATGTCGTCGTGCTCGATCCCGGTCCGGTGGTGGCCGAGGCCGATATGACGGTGAATGCACCCGAAACCGCCCCGGGTTGCATGTCCTTCCCCGGCGACGCAGATTGCCTGACCGTGATGACCAAGCTGGGTCTGGAATATGACGGCGTGGAAGCGGGCGAGCAATTGTTCGCAACGGTGCGCTAAGCCATGTTGAAGGGCAGCGTCGCATTGATTCTGGTCATGGGTGTCGCCATGCTCGGCACTGATGCCGCGGAGCATTTCGCTTGGCCTATTCCGGCGTGGATGCCGGCGCCGCCCGTTCCGAAAGACAACCCGATGAGTGCCGCCAAGGTCGAGCTTGGCCGGCACTTTGTTCTACGATTCCCGCCTCTCACGTGACGGCACGGTTGCCTGTGCATCCTGCCACGAGCAGTCAAAGGCGTTCACCGACGGGCGGGAGTTGTCCGTTGGTATTGATTCTACAGTCGGCGTTCGCAATGTGCCGTCGCTGGCAAATGTCGGTTACATGCCCCAATTGACCTGGGGCAACCCACATATGACGACGCCTGAATTTCAGGCCCTCGTGCCCCTGTTCGGCGACAATCCTCTGGAAATGGGATCGGCGGGGCAGGAAGCGCGGATCTTCGCCGCACTGGCTGACGACCCCTATTATGCAGAGGCCTTTTCCAGGGCGTTTCCCGAACGGCCGGCGATTGATCTGTTCACGGTGACACGGGCCCTTGGCGCTTTCCAGCGCACCCTTATTTCCCTCGATAGCCCCTATGACCGGTTCAAGTATTGGGGCGAGACCGACGCGATCTCGGATGCTGCAAAGCGCGGCGAACAACTTTTCTTCGAACACCGGTTCGAATGCTATCACTGCCACACTGGCATCATGCTCTCGGACAACCTGCAGACCTCTCGCAGCCCCGTCGCCGAGCGTGGCAACCACAATAATGGCCTCTACAATATCGATGGCAGAGGGGCATATCCGCCGCAGGCAACCGGCTTCATCGAATTCACCGGCAATCCCGCAGACATGGGCCGCTTCCGCACGGCGAGCCTTCGCAATGTCGGGGTTACGGCGCCATATTTTCACGATGGCTCGGCGGCCACGCTTGAAGACGTGTTGGATCACTATGCCAATGCCGGGCGCGTCATCGCGGAGGGCCCATACGCGGGAGATGGCTCGAAGAACCCCTACAAGGACACGATGATCGTGGGCTTCAAGGCCAGCGACCAGGAGATCGCGGATATCATCGCTTTTCTGAACAGCTTGACCGACGAGACCTTCCTCACCAATCCCGACTACGCTGATCCATGGCCCGAGGGCCATGCTGCCTCGATCAACAGGGTCATGCCATGAAACGGTTCGTTCTGCTTCTGCTCCTGTTTATGGCGCAGCCTGCAGCCGCACACGAGTTCCTGCTCGGCGACCTGCAGATCATCCATCCCGCGATCCCAGCGACACCGCTGGATGGCGACACGGCCCATATCTATATGGCGCTGGTCAACAATGGTACGGAGCCTGAGCGGCTGCTCGCCATCGAGACCGCCTATGGCAAAGCCGTTCTCGAACGCCAGGTCACTGACGCAAATGGGGTCGCCACGCAGCAGAAAATGGCCTGGATTGACATTCCACCCGGTGAGACGGTGCTGCTCATCCAGGGCGAATTCCGTGGTCGCGTAGAGGGCCTCAAAGAACCGCTTGTGGAAGGCGGCGAACTTGATGGCGCTTTCGTTTTCGAGAAACGAGGCCGCTTCAAGATGTTTTTCATGATCGACCCGATCGACCCGATCGAGCCGATCGAGGAATTGCCCATGCAGGCCAGCGAGCGCGCCGACACGTCGGAGGCGACACTGGCCATTGCGGCGGCCCTGCGCGCGGAGCTGGGCGAGGACACGGCCATAGCGCCGCTGGCAATCGTGGGGGATGTCGCCATTGCCGGGTGGACGCGCGGTGACATCGGCGCGCGCGCCTTTCTGCGCAAACGCGAAGGTTCATGGCAGGTCGTCTTATGGTCGGGTCCGAGTCTGCTGCTGCCGGCCACGCTGACCAGCCTGGGCGTTGGCGTGCAGACCGCGGATCAATTGCGCAAGGAACTGGCGACCGGCGAAACGGCCCTTGGCCGCGACTACATCACGCGTTTCGATGCCTTCGCCGGCACCGTTCCGCTGAACTGAATTCTGGAAGGATCAAGCATGCAGTTCTTTCGTGTTGGTGTTCTGGCCTTGATGATGTGCACGGCACCCACTGCGTTTGCACAGCAGTCGGGTTCAATACAGATTGTTACACCGTTCTCTCGCGCCACATTGCCCAATGCCGGCACTGGCGGCGCGTATTTCAGCATTGCCAATCTCGGCACCCAAGATGACATTCTGCTGTCTGCCGAGACACCGGTGGCCGAAGAGGTGCAACTCCATTCCATGGCGATGGATGGCGATGTGATGCGCATGCGGCAGATGCCGGACGGCATCCCGGTTCCGGCCGGCAGCACAGTGGTGCTCGAGCCAAGTGGATTGCACTTGATGCTTGTGCGGCTCAAGCAGCCCCTCAAGGAGGGCGACACGCTCCCCCTTACCCTTAATTTCGAAAAGGCAGGGACGATCGACCTGGAGGTTCCAATCGGCTCGATTGCCGCAAGGAAGGCACCATAACTCCAATTTGAAAGCCGCGACCAGATCAGCACAGGTCGCGGCATCGTAATTTGTCTCAGGCCAGAGCGAGCCTTGCCTGCTTGCGCTGGTTGGCGAACCGGGCCGGAGAATTGCGGTCAAGCCCGGCTGCATAGGCTCGCAACTGGGCAATGTTGGTGACCTCGAACTTGAACTTGCCGGTGCGCAAGAAACCCTTGGTTTCCCAGGTGGAGACGATGCGTGATACCGTGGTCTGTGTCGTGCCAATCATGTCTGCAAAGTCTTTGCGGCCAATCGGGAAGTCGATTGCAAGGCCGCCCTTGACCGGCTGTGACGCCCTATCGAGCAAACCGAGCACTGCATTGGCCAGCCGCTGTTCGACGTCCTGGGTGGCGATCTGACGAACCCGCGTCTGCGTTTCGCGCAGGATGTGCGTCAGGGCACGTGCGGTGTTGCTGCTGAGAAGCACGTCCTGTGCAAGTAGGGACGTCCAGACTGGGTTGGACCAGATGAGCACCGTACTGTCCGCGCAGGCGACCGCAGCAATTTGTGGCTCGGCGTCGAGGTCATGCGGCATTTCGAAGACATCACCCGAAAGAACATAGCGGGCGATATGACGAAGGCCATCGCTGGTCTCCTGCTGCATTCGAAGCCGCCCGCTGACGAGTAAGCAGAAGTCCTGCGACGTGTCGTCTTTCTGCCAGATCTGACCGGCACCGAGTTCAAGAACGGTAGCCTGAGCCAAAATGGCATGCCTATGTGTGTTGGACATGGCGTCGAAGATCGCGGCTCGGCGGAGCGCATCATCATACGCTTCAGGGTAATTCGCCATAGAAGTTTGGGCGGAGCGAAGAAAAATATGGTGTTCGGCCATCGGTTCGATTCCGTAAGCCCGGTTGGGCTAAGGTCAACGACATTGCGCCCCATGCCTCAGAGGTTCATGGGTGCGCGCAGCGACAGGCGCTTCGATCCGCATTGCGGCATGGAACGCCCGATCACACGAGGGCGGGTGGTGCTCGTGAGCCGCCTGAACCGGTCGCAGAAAGGGGCGTGAGGATGGGGGCTGGATGGGTGCCAGTGCCAACAAAAAGGCAGACACGGTCTGGAGCGTGATCTGTGGCGCCGGCAGGCGGTGTATAGTGCGACCCCAGATGCTGTGCCGGACACTTGACCAGCAAAGGCGCTTCGTCGCCGCTCTTTTCGGCAAGCGGCGCGCAAACGCTCCAGGAGGCGGCCGTTTCATAGCCCAGAGCAGCCAGGTCGCGCTGCAATCCCGCAGCCTGATGGAGCGGCGTAAGCAGAAGCAGGATGTACAGACCAAGCAAGGCGAATGCCCTGCCAATCTCTGTCACAATCTGTTTGTTACCCGACATCAAGACTTAGTCCCCGAGAGCTCGAGTGCGGACCCTTGTGTCGTTTGTTAAACGGCTGGGCAAGCGTATCGTATTCAACGTTCCGGATAAATGGTCCCGGATCGGTAAGGGGGCCACGGAAAAGACAACGTGCCTCCGGCATGTGCTGGGGATGCGTGGGCGCCGATGGCGCTGGCTGGTTTTAGCCTTCGGACTACACCTCGGCAAAAGCGCGCTGCGGCAACCCTGATCCGTTCGGTGACGTGGCAACATCTACCGCTCTTTCTTTCGGATCCGCCCGCCGAGATGCCAAGCGATCGGCGCGGCACCCAGGACACTGATCGCCACAGCGACAGGGAAGAAATCCGCTGCGCGCTCATCCAGCCAAGGCACAAGCATGATTGGTAGGACTGCCGCGCCGAAGAGCACGGCAGCGGCCATGGGATAGATCAGGAGAGATAGCCAGATACGTGTGGTGAACAAGTCGGAGCCTTTCCGTAAATGGGCGGCAGGTGTCAGGATCGGGCGCGCTCGTTCAGCGCGGCCAGGTTCGTGATTGCAACCCTTCGCCGGCCCGCATCGACGATGCCGCCGACATGCCAGGCGCGGATCATCCTCGATACGGTATGCTCAGTGGTGCCAACCAGATCCGCCAGGTCCTTTCGAGACACCGGATGGCCTGTCGTCGCGATGTCCCCAGACGCAGTCAGGTCAGAACATATCCGCAGCAGAAGGCGCGCCAGACGCCGTTCGACATCCTGAGTGGTGATCTCGTGGACTTGCTCCCGGGCGTCACGAAGACGCGCACGGAGCAGGTGAAGAGCATTCTGGACAAGGTTTGCGTGTCTTCGCCCCAAACTTTCCCACGCGTCCTGATCCCATGACACAAGGACGCTGGGTGTTGATGCCACCAGAAACTCCTGCTCCGTCGCCAGATCAAGAAATGTACCGGGGCCGAAAAAGCTCAGAGCGATGCTTTTGCCCGCAGGACCGCAACGCTTAAGCGTGAGATATCCATCAAGCACCAGGCCGAAATGGCCAGAAGTATGGGCGCCCAGAGACATGGCCTCAGTTGGCGCGAATTCATGGACCTGCCCCCTGCGCAGGACCATTTGTACCGCACGCCCGCTCATACCTGTGAACAGCAGCAGGCGCTCCGTGTGCGGTGCCGCAAACAGAGCATGACCGGCTTTAGTGCTGGGCGGCATGCGCTGCACCGCTTCTAAGGGGTGTAGCAAAATGGCCCCCCTGGCGCTGTCAGTATGGCGCCCAGAATGCCTGTGGCAGCGATGGTGAGCCCGACGGCCAGCCGCGCATTGTCTGAACGGGATAGAGATTTGAGGCTCGTGATGCCAAGGGATGCCAGTGTCACAGAGGGCACGGTGCCAAGGGCAAAGCCGACCATGAAAAATGCGCCGGCAATGGCATCGCCTGTCAGCATTGAACTGAGGAGGGCCGCATAGACCATGCCGCATGGCACCAGACCCCAGAAGACGCCAGCAAGGGCCGCATTGTCGTAAAGATGAGCGGCATTGGCGCGCCGTATACTGGTGACGAGCTCCGTGATCGGCATGCTCAGTCTATCCAGCGCGGCCAGTGAAGGAACATAGCCGGCGACCGAAAGGCCTACCCAGCACAGCGTTGCCGCCGCCGCCCACTGCGCGACCAGAAAGGCCGCTTCGCGATTGAAGAGCCCAAAAAAGCCTGACCCCAGGCTTCCGAGCGCGAAACCGGCCAAGGCGTAGCTGCCAGCCTTGCCGAGTTGCGCCATCAAAATTGCTTTAAGTCGCTGGCGCGGGGAACGGTCAGGGGCGACGGTGAAAAGAAGGCCCGATCCGATGGGGCCGCACATACCTGCGCAATGCAGCGTCGAGGCCAGCCCAACCAGTGCGCCTCCCACGATCGTATACTCGAAGTGCAGGCTCATTCCTCAACATCCAATCCGTGCTCGTCGTCAAAGACAAACTGAGGATCGTTGCCCTGTATAGCGAGCAGGACCAGCCCCAGGAGCCAGATGGGCGTCAGGACGATAGCCACATAGAGTGCGACCTCCATGCCGATGAAAATGCAGGCGATAGCCAGCAAAAGCAGCATGTTGAGAATGAACAGGGCGAGGTTGTCGGCCTTGACGAAGTCGGCCCAAACTCGCTCCCAGTTCAGACGCGGGCGCTCAATCCTGAAAGTAGGCAAGAGTTTGGGAAGCAGGCGTCGGATGGGGCCTGTGAGATTGGCAAACAACACGCCGACCCACCCGCCGATGATCCAAAGCGAGGCCACAAGCAGTGTGACTGCTGCTGCGGCTGCGATCACAATGGCCCGCAGGAAAAAGGCAACGGTCTGTACGAGCAAACTAACACCCGGAATAGCGAAACCCGGACGCCACCGCGCATCCAGCCAAAAGCCGATAATTATGAGACTGAGCGAGACTGCCATGCCGATTGCCAGGCCCATTCGGCCGCCGAACAGGTAGCCCATGAAGCAGATCGCCAAAGGCACAAACGCGCTGATGATCGGTGTGGTGAACGCGATGTCGGTGGAGTCGTCAGCGTGCTTGGTCATCGTTCTGCTCTTCGTCGAAAAGAATGCGTTCTCCGGACCCGTCAAGATCCTCGTACTGGCCAGTTCGCACCGCCCAGAAGAAGGCGAGAAGGCCCATGAAACCGAGAAAGATGGCGACCGGAATGAGGAATCCGAGGACCTGCATCAGCGTGGTCCTTTCGGCAGGCGCCCGAGGCGCATGGCATTGAAGGTCACCAGCATGGAACTGGCAGACATGGCGATCGCCGCGATCCAGGGTGTCACGAGGCCTGCCATCGCAACGGGAACCCAGGCGGCGTTGTAGACAAAGGAAAAGCCGATGTTCTGCACCACGATGGTGCGCGCCTTGCGGGCCACGCCCAGCACATCGAGCAGCGGGGCCAGAGCCTCGCCCTGCCAGACGGCATCAGCCGCGCGGCGACTGACTTCAGCGGCGCGGGCAGGGGCGATGGATGCCGTGCCCGCCGCCAGCGCCGGGGCGTCGTTTAGTCCGTCACCCACCATCAGCACAGCTCGGCCTTGAGCCCGCAAAGCCTCGACGCGGGCGATCTTGTCTGCCGGGGAAACCTCGGCGCGCCAGTCTGCAATGCCGGTCGCATCGGCAACCTTCTCGGCCACGCTGCCACGGTCGCCTGAGAGCATCTCGATGGCGTAGCCCTTCGTCTTGAGCGCTGCGATGGTGCGCGCGGCGTCCGAGCGTAGCCTGTCGGTCAGCGCAAACCGCTGCGGCGCGTGATTTGGCCGTGTCAGCCATACGGCGATGCCGCTTGAGCCCTCATCGGCAAGTCTACACCAGCGCGTGGAACCGAGCCGCACATCGCCCGCGGCTGAGGCCCAAAGCAAACCCTCGCCCGGCTGTTCGGTGACATCGTCGAGGGACGGTTGGTCGGGAAGCGCCTGCCTGATAGCGACGGAAGCCGGATGGGTCGAGCGGGCGGCCATGCCAGAGGCAAGCGCGAGAGCCTCCTGGGGGATGCCAGAGGCATCCAGCACCAGACGACCCAGCGTGAGCGTCCCGGTCTTGTCGAAGACGATTGTGTCGATGGCTGCGAAGCGTTCCAGCGCCGTGGCCGACTTCAAAAGCACGCCGGTCTTCATCAGCCGGCCGGCCGCCACCACTTGCGTCACCGGCACGGCCAGACCCAATGCACAGGGGCAGGCGATGATCAGAACGCAGACCGCATTGACCAGCGCTACCTGCCAGCCCGCCCCAAAAGCGAGCCAGCCGAAAAATGTCGCGGCGGCGAGAATATGAATGACCGGCGTATAGACCTGCACCGCTTTGTCAGCGATGGTCACAAAACGCCCCTTCTTCTGTTCTGCCGCTTCCAGCAGCTGGATGATCTCCGCCAGAACCGTGCCGCCGCCCGTCGCCCGCGCCAGCACCGAGATGGGCTGCCCGATATTGGCCGCGCCGGCGATGACCGCATCTCCCGCGCTGATCGGCTTGGGTATGGATTCTCCGTCAATCAGGGCAGTTTCGACACTGGACTGGCCTTCGAGCACGATGCCATCGACGCCGATGCGCTCGCCCGCCGCGACCAGAACCACGTCGCCCGGGCGCACCGACCCGGCGGGCATGGCCTCCATGCTTCCGTCCTCGCGGCGCACATGCACTGGCAGTGCCGTCAGCGTCATCAATTGCTGGACGGCGGAACGCGCCTTGGCACGGGCGCGATGGTCGAGAAAGCGCCCGAGCAACAGGACCGTCAGCAGCATCAGCGCGCCGTCGAAATAGACATAGACCCCGCCCAATGCCGTCTCCACGAGACTCATGATCGTGGTCAGCAGCACGCCGAGCGAAATCGGTACGTCCATGTTCGTGCGACCGCGCCGCAATACCATCCAGGCCGAGCGATAGAAGTGCCTGCCGGAATAGGCGATGGCGGGTAGGGCAATTGCCGCCGAGAGCCAATGGAAGAAACTGCGCGTACCTTCTCCCATCCCGCCGCCATGGCCGAGCCAGACGGCCCACGACAGCATCATCACATTGGCGGTGGCAAAGAAGGAAACTGCCAGCGCCTTCATCAGCGCCTTGTCTGCAGCTTCGTCTCGCTCCGTCAGGGTTTCCGGCAGATACGGCACCGCGTCATAGCCGAGCCGCTCGACGCCGCGCACGATGGCGTCGGCCGCGGCAGCAGGCCCGCGCCATTTGACCTCGAGCCGCCGGGTCGAGAGATTGAGCCGGGCACTGGTCACCCCATCCATTTGGGAAAGGCCCCTCTCGATGCGTGCCACGCAGGCGCCGCAATGGGCGCCCGCGACCAGCAGTGAGAGCGCATTGGTCCCGTGCTCTTCGCGCGAGACATATCCGACGAGGCTGGCATCGCTGGGTGCAGCGGCCCGTTCCAGATTTGCGCCGAGATCTATCGTGCTCATGATCCGCTGGCTCCGACATCGATGGGCGCAAGACGATATTCGGTCACCCCGTCCTTGCTCAGCGTCAGCCGCAGCGTCCAGGCGCCCCCCAGTGGCAGCCGCAGGGGCATGGTATAAAGGCCTGGTGATGTCTCCGTGGGAAATCGCGGCAGGGCCTGTCCATGGCGGGTGACGCGCTCGGCCACGATGCCGATGCTGACGCCGCTGAGGGGGGCCCCGGTTGCGTCCGTCAGCACCAGTTCGAGCAGACTGGTCTTTTCCGCAATGCCCTCATAGCGCGTTTCGAGCTGCCAGCCTCGCGTCGCCATATCCGCGTCCCGCTCCAGCACTTCGGCCTGCGGCATTTCCACCGGATAGGCGCGCTCGGTGACGAGACCGTTGTAGCTGCCGACCGCGAAGGTGATGAGCCGGATTTCCACCAGTGTCAGCACCACGAAAAAGAGCACGAACAGCCACCCGATCCAGCGGTCCTTCGCAATGAATCGGTTGTAGAGCGCGTTCATGGCCGCACCCCCTCCGGCGCCCAGAAATAGCTTTCTGTGGCGGCCAAAAGATTGCCGTCTGCGTCTGTAAGCTTGACGACAATGGTGCTGCGTCCGGCAGCCAATTGATCGGGCGCCACATCCACAGCCAGCCGATAGGAGCCGTTGTGGCCAGCTCCGGAGGCTGCGATCCGATTGCCGTTGTCTCCCGAGACCCCGTCGCGGCTCACCAGAACATGGGCATGATCAAGTCCATCCACGACAACGATGAGATCTCCCTCCTGCGCCCCGCGCTCGGTTATCCGCATCGTGTATAGGTTGCGGATGCTGCCGTCGGAGAGCCGCACGAACTGGGTGTTACGCTCCGGCGAAATAGCGAGGCTGAACGTCTCGCGACCAACCAGCATTACGCACAGCAGGGCCGCAACCAGCAGGAGAATTGCCCCGTAGCCGAAGGGCCTGAACCGTAGTTTCGGTTTGGGAACAGGCTGCGGTGACAGCTCGGCTTCGCTGTAGAAGCCGATCAGCCCCCTGGGTCGCTCGACCTTTTCCATGACGCCATCGCAGGCATCGGCGCAGAGACCGCAGCCAATGCAATCGAGCTGCAGCCCCTCACGAATGTCGATGCCCATGGGGCAGACGGCTACACAGAGACCGCAATCAACGCAGTCTCCCTTAGGCGCTTCGGCCGCGACGTCGCGCCTGACGCCCTTGCCGCGCGGTTCGCCGCGGTCGACGCGATAGGCGACTGAGAGGCTTTGGGCGTCGAGCATGGCCGCCTGAAAACGCGGCCAGGGGCACATATGCGTGCATACCTTCTGCCGTGCGAAGCCGGCGAGCAGATAGGTCAGCGCGGTGAAAATCAGCACGAAGACCGTTGCTACGGGCCCGGCCGTTCCTGTGAACATGCCCTGCCAGAGAGTCGGCGCATCGGTGAAGTAGCCGATTATGGCGAGCCCCGTAGCCGAGGCAATGGCGAGCCAAATGGCATGCTTGAGCAAGGGCGCGAGACCCAGCCCGCCCTTCGCGAGACGCTTCGCCCGCTCGCCCGGCTCACCTTCGAGCTTGCGCTCGACATACATGAAGATGTCGGTCCACACCGTCTGCGGGCAGGCAAAGCCACACCAGATGCGGCCCACCAGCGTATTGGTGAGAAACAGCGTCAGGGCCGCGGCGATCAGCACCAAGACCAGCAGGAACAGGTCCTGCGGCAGGAATTCCAACCAGAACACATAGGCTCTGGCCTGGGCGAAATCGAACAGTACTGCCTGATCGCTGCTGCCGGCCCGCGGCCAGCGGATCAGGGGCAGTGCGAGCAGCGCTATCGTGATCGTCCAGACCAAAGCTGTCTTGACGTTGCGCCAGCGGCCCTTGGCCGAGCGCGGATAGATTTTTCCAGCCATTCCAGCACTGGCCATGCTCATGGACTGGGCTCCGATGTCTCGCCACCGCCCAAGCTGTGGACGTAGACGGCCAGCATGCGGATCGTGGCCGGGTCGAGCCGATTTACGAAGGCTGGCATCACGCCCATCCTGGGCGCGTTGATCTGCCTGATGATGTCGGCCTTGCTGCCCCCATAGAGCCAGATGGCGTCGTCGAGGCGTGGTGCGCCGAAATCGCGTCCACCGGTACCGCCAGGCTGGTGGCAACCCTCGCAATTGGCTGAATAGATAGCCTGTCCGCGCGCCAGCACCTCCGCGTCTCCCGCATTGGCAAGGCTGAGCGAGAGGACATAATCGGCCACATCCGATATCTCTTCGGCACTGAGGGCGTCGGCGAAGGGCGGCATTTCGCTCAGTCTCGTATCTTCATCAGTTGGAGAGCGGATGCCGTGCAAGATCGTTTGCTCAATCGCTTCCGGCGTCCCGCCCCAGAGCCAGTCGTCATCGATGAGGGAGGGGAATTGCCCAATCTGTCCGCCAGCACCCGCGCCATGGCATGCGATGCAGTTGACCGCAAAGGCGGCGCGCCCACCCGACCAGGCAAATGCATAGAGGTCGGCATTGCCGGCGAGGTCGGTGATCGGGGTTTCGAGCAGTGCCGCACGCGTTCCAGCCTGCGACTGGGCGATACGCGAGGTTTCCGCGGCAAGCTCGTTGCGTGCGCTATTGCCCAGCGCGCCGGGCACGACCCAGCCAGGTACGGCAAAGCTTGGAAAGAACACGACATAGAGCAAGGCTACAGCGATCGAGGCAAACCAGGTGAGAAGCCACCAATTGGGCACCGGCGTCGTCAGCTCGCGGATACCGTCCCATTCGTGGCCAGTGGTATGCTGTCCGGTGATTTCATCTTTTTCAGGCTTGCCCATCGTCATCCTCCGTCTGGAAGGGGATGCGGCCAGCCTCTTCCATTCCCGCCTTGCGACGCGGGCTGAAGCTGAACCAGGCGACAAGGCACAAAGCGACAATTGCCAGTGTCAGGAAAGCGCCCTCGAAATATCCGATCATGGCTTCGTTCATTGCTGCTGGCTCATCGTCGCGGGGTCATAGGTGGAGAGGTCAGCCATGGTCCCGAGGACCTGCAGATAGGCGATCAAAGCATCCATTTCGGAGACGAAGTGGTCCTGCGTGGTGAACCGCCCGAGCGGCGCCTTGCCCCATCGTTCTAGGAAAGATTCGGTGTCGTGCTCGTCCGGCCGCGCCTGGGCCAGAATATCTGCCTGGGCATTGCCGATCTGCGCGTCGGTGTAAGGCGTGCCTAACAGCCGCAAGGTGCGCATGTGGTCGCCGATGTCGTCGGTCTTGAGTTCGCGCAACCGCAGGAAGGCATAGGGCGGCATGATCGAGGATGGCAGCAGATCGCGCGGATTGATCAGGTGCGCTTCATGCCAGGCATTGGAATAGCGCGCGCCCACGCGTGCGAGGTCAGGCCCCGTGCGCTTAGAGCCCCAAAGAAAGGGGTGATCGTACTGGCTTTCCGCCGCCAGGCTGAAATGACCATACCTTTCGACCTCATCCACGAAGGGACGGACCATCTGGCTGTGGCAGGTGTAGCAGCCTTCGCGCGTGTAGATATTGCGGCCATAGAGCTCGAGCGGCGTGTAGGGCCGAACGCCCTCGACGGGCTCGATGGTACTTTCCACAGTGAATAGCGGAACGGCCTGGACGATCCCGCCAATGCCGATGGTGACGAGGGTGAGGAGGATCAGCAGCGCCGCGCTGGTTTCGATCTTGCCGTGATTGATGAACATGCCCGCCCCCTATTCCGCTGCCACGATGGCGGTCGGGACCGGCGATTTCTGCGGCACTGGCTGGCGGATGGTGCGCCAGAAATTATAGGCCATCACGAGAACGCCCGAGAGATAGAAGAGTCCACCCAGAAGCCGCGTCACATAATGGGGATGCAGCATGGCGACGGTGTCGCTGAAGGAGAATTCAAGGAAACCCTGCGCGTTGTAGGCGCGCCACATCAGACCCTGAGTCACCCCGGCTACCCACATGGCGGTCACGTACAAAATGATGCCGGTGCTCGCGAGCCAGAAATGGGCCTCCACCAAACGCATGGAATAAAGGGGTTTCTTCCAGAGCCGCGGGACCATGTAGTAGAGCGCGCCGAAGGCCATGAAGCCCACCCAGCCCAGCGCGCCTGAATGCACGTGGCCCACGGTCCAGTCGGTGAAATGCGAGAGGGCGTTGACCTGGCGGATGGCCATGAGCGGCCCCTCGAACGTCGCCATGCCGTAAAAGGCTACCGCGACCATCATGAAGCGCAATATCGGATCGGTGCGGAGTTTCCCCCACGCGCCCGAGAGCGTCATGATGCCGTTGATCATACCACCCCAACTGGGCATCCAGAGCATGATGGAGAACACCGTGCCCAGTGTCTGCGTCCAGTCCGGCAGCGCGGTGTAGTGCAGGTGATGCGGCCCGGCCCAGATATAGAGGAAGATCAGCGCCCAGAAGTGCACGATAGAGAGCCGGTAGCTATAGACCGGGCGGCCCGCCTGCTTGGGCAGGAAATAGTACATGGCGCCGATGAAGCCTGCCGTGAGCAGGAACCCCACCATGTTGTGGCCATACCACCACTGGATCAGCGCATCCTGCACGCCGCCGAAGATCGTGTAGCTCTTGGCTGCAAGGGGCGCGATCGGAATAGCGATATTGTTGACGATATGCAGCACCGCCACAGTGACGATATAGGCCCAGAAGAACCAGTTCGCGACATAGATATGCGGCTCGCGCCGCGTCACGATCGTGCCGGTAAAGATTAGGAAGAAGCCGATCCAGACCAGAAGCAGCACAATGTCGGCATACCATTCGGGCTCGGCATATTCCTTGGACTGGGTAATGCCGATCATGTAGCCGGTGACGGCCAGAACCATGAAGAACTGGAACCCCCAGAATACGGCGTCCTTCAGCCAGCGTGGCCCCCAAAGGCGCGTCTTGCAGGTGCGCTGCACCACATAGAACGCCGCCGCAAAGAGCGCATTTCCTGAAAAGCCCAGCACGACGCCGCTCGTATGCACCGACCGGAACCGCCCGAAATTGACCCACTCGGCAAAGTTGAGCAGCGGGAAGGCCAGTTGCGCGGCAATGAACACCCCGGCCCCCATGCCGGCCATGGCCCAGACCACGGTGGCGACGACGAATTTGCGAACGATGGCCTCGTCAAAGGCGATCGGCTGCGCGGCGCTTTGCGACATGCACTTGTATTCCAATAGGGCCGGACAGACGCGCCAGACGGCGTCAGCCGCCGGCAGCACGAAAGCCGGTACTGCGGGCACGCACATGCCCAGGGATTTTCGGAAACATCAGGGTGCGAGCCGTAACGATAGGCGCAATCGTGCCCAAGGGCCGGATTGGCGGATCATCTGGCAGGCAGGATTACGCGTCGGCTGGAGGGGCGCGCGGTCCAGAGAGCCGGACATTGATGGAGGAATGGTTATGTCGGCCTGCGTCGGAAAAAAGACTGCCGACAAGTTGCGATTCTGGTTCGGTCCATGCAAACCCGAGATCCGTGTCTGGCAGGGCAAGGTCGTTCTTGCCGATGCTATGGGCCGGGCATTTGATCTGCGGGGCGCTCTGGTCGCCATCACTGCCCAGAGGCGCACAGATGCTCCAGCTGGCTTCCGTCTCGTAACCGAGCTTGGCGAAGTCGCGCTGCATACCGGCGGCCTGATGCAAAGGCACAAGAATCACGAGCAGGTACACGGCAAGAAGCGCAAGCGCCCTGCCTGTCTCTGCTGCAAACTCCCGATAGTGTTGCAAGGGCCCGAATACTCCGTCGCCTTAGCTATTCGCGCCCAAGCGGAGTCCACAACTGCCCGTTTTGTCGCACCTCTGAGCTAAGACACGGATTAGTTTGTCGAATTTCGGCTGGATTATTTGCGCTGGCGCAAATAGCGGCTCTGGTGCCGCCTCTATTGCGCCTGGTCTTCCACCATTCTGCGATAGAGGTGCCAAGTGGTGTGTCCCGCCACGGGCAGCGCAACCAATAGTCCGAGGAAGCCTGTGGCGACCGAACCTAGCAGCATCGCGGCCAGGATGATGGCCCAGACCACCATTGGACCCTTGTTTTGCATGACGGCCCTTATGCTGGTCGTTGCGGCGGTGATGAAGTCGACATCCTTGTCCAACAGGTATGGGATACCGGCAACACTGATGCAAAAGACCAAAGCCCCCAGACCTGCACCAATGGCATTACCCGCGAGAAGGAAAGTCAAAACCCGCGTATCGGTCGAGGCTCGCACCAGTATCTCACCGGCGGGAATCGGGCTGAGCCCAAAGGTCAGCGCATAGAGCAGGGCGGCGGCCTTGAGCCAGACAACCATGATGAAGACGAGCAGCGCTCCAAACAACAGAAGCTGCGTAGCGCCATGGCGGGTGAACGAGAATAGGACAGGTTTGAGCGCGAGGGCTTCTCCGGTCTCAATGCGGCGGCTGACATCGTATAGCCCGACCACGACGATCGGTCCGACGAGCAAAAAACCCGCAATGACCGGAAAGACCAGAAACGCGACGTTTAACGCGAACAGGCTGCTGACCAGCAAGATGCCCCAAACGACGTAAAAGGCCGAGAACAGTAAGCCGTAGGTCCGCGCTTGCCGGTAGTCGGACCAACCCGCCCGTAAGCAATCGAGGACAATTGCGGGGGAAATGGAATGGATCGTCGCCGGCGCACGATAATCAGCCGGGATGAGGGGTGGCGCGGCGTCCAAGTCGATGAGCTGGCTGGATAATCCCGAATGAGACACGGTTGCTCCTCCTCAACTGGAGCGCCTGACGATCTCCGCCGTCACAACGCATCGAGAGATCAAGACTACTCCTTTAGCGGAAACTCACAATGACTTGCGGCAAACGCAGAGTTGAGTCAGGCTCACCGGCGGTTCAACTACCGCTAGGAGGTGCCCGATGTCAGCACAATCACCAAGCTGGGTCGAGAAACAGGCCGCGCCATGGCTGCTGCTCAACCAAGTCCTTGCCGGAACGATGGGTTTCATTCACTTTGGCATGCCAGGGCTGTTATGCGGCGCTCTTCTGGTAATTAGCTTAGACCGAATTGCAGGGCATGTATCTCACGCACGTCGAGGGTGATGCTCGTTAAGAAGAGCGCTTCCCATTTTCGCCTCATTGACGACCTCGCTGCAACCTGCGCGGGCATAGTTCGGCTCCGGTAGAAAGCCTCAAGGGTAATCAACTCCGCCAGCTCTTTTGCGCTAATCGCCCCAAAGCTGTCTGGCCGTCACTGGCCCAAGATTGACCACGCGAAATTTCCCTCTTCAGAAATGGCTTTCAATAGCTGATCCTTGGGTCCGCTAATCTGGATTAGATCCTTTCCCAATCACGTCCAATCACGACCTTGCTGACAAAGAGGTGCAGCCAATTGCGACGGAACGCGGGATCGGCGTCGCGCAACCGGCGACGAATTTCGGACGAGAAGCGCTTCACCATCGCCGGAGAAATCTCCGCCTTTGCTTTATTGCGCTGGCGCAGTGTACCGAGATTTGCTGAGCCTTGCGTATCTGAATCTTGGCTAGGTCAATGCGTTGTTTGACGCGGGCGCCGCCCAATTCGGCCAATCCAGCTTCGATGGCGTCACAGCGGAGGCCGAGGCGGGACTGTATGTCAGCCACAGCGGCGCGCTGGCGGTCAATCTCGGACTCTAGCTGCTGACGGGTGTCGTCGGTCCGGTCGGTCATAGCCTGCACGATGGGAATGAGGCGATCAGGAGCGAATATCTGCTCCTCCGCTGCCTTCATAGCTTCCACACCTAGACTACCTTGGTCTTCGTGGGGACGGTAGCGGCGTATGGTGCTGGGAGCCGGCGCGGGTGCATTGCGCCGGCTCGGCGGTGGGTCAGGCTGGCAGGGTCGGGGCCACTTCACGGGCGGCCACCCGAACGGCTTCTAGGGTCTTGTCTACGACATCGTCATTGTGCTCGGAGGAGACGAACCAGGCGCCACGTTCGAGGACACGGACGCCATGGCGGAGGAGGGCCTGGGCGAAGCGGGCATAGCCGGCCTTGTCGGCATGGGCGAGGTCGCGATAGTTGCGGGCCGGGGCGTCGAGGCCAAAGCCGATGTGGAACATCAGTTCGTAGCCGGTGACCTGGGCTTTGATGCCGGTTTCGGCAAAGATCGACTTGATGCCCTCGCGAAGGCGCGTGCCATAGACCGAGGTCCGTTCATAATGCTCAGGGGTAAGCGCCTGCTGGGTCGCGACCATGGCGGCCATGGGAACCGGCTGGGAGTTGAAGGTGCCGCCATGCAGCACGCCGCCAGTGGCAAACATGTCCATCAGGTCGGCGCGACCGACAATGGCGGCGACGGGAAAGCCGTTGGCGATGGCCTTGGCGAAGATCGAGAGATCGGGCGTGACGTTGAAGCGGCCCTGGGCGCCCTTCTGGCCCAGGCGGAAGCCGGTGATGACTTCGTCGAAGATCAGGATGGTGCCGTATTTGCGGCAGGCCGCCTGCACGCCTTCGAGATAGCCGGGCATGGGCGAAATGGCACCCTGATTGCACATGGCTGCTTCCATGAGGACAGCTGCGACGTCGCCGCGCGACAGGCGCGCCTCGACGGCGGCGAGATCGTTCCACTGCAGCACGTCGAGCCCTTCGGCATCCGCCATGCTCTGGCCCTTGCTGCCCTGAACGAGATTGGGGTCTTCGGCAGGGCCGGCATCGGCCAGGGAGGGGGCGGTCGACCACAGGATATTGTCGAACCAGCCGTGATAGTGGCCTTCGAATTTCACGATGGTGCGGCGGCCGGTGGCGGCGCGGGTGAGGCGCATGGCGGCCTGGGCGACTTCGGAGCCGGACGAGCCGAAGCGCAGGCGCTCGGCGCTGGGGATGCGTTCGCAGATGATGCGGGCGGCCTCGTATTCGACAGGCGACTGGCCGGCGAAGAGAATGCCCTTTTCGACCTGCTGCTTGACGGCTGCCTGCACGCCTGCGGGGCTATGGCCGAGGACCATGGCGCCCATGCCGCAATAATAGTCGATGATCTTGTTGCCATCGACGTCATAGAGATAGGCGCCTTCGCCATGGGTGAACACCAGGGGCCCGTGGCCCATGCCCAGGCGGAAATTGCTGTTCACGCCGCCGGCCACATAGCGAGACTCGGACGCGATGATGCGTGCGGACTCTTCAAATTTCAGCATGTGCTGCTCCTCGAATTCTGTGGGTGCAGGACACACCAGTGCGCGTCCGCGGTAAACGAGGTGCCGTTTCGCCAGACGGAATAGTTTGGGACGTGCTGCGCCGAGTTGACACCGCCATTGCCATGATCTCCAATCGCCACGAAGAGAGCGAGGGCGGCCATGGCGAAGGGTTCGGATCAGTATTCGGTTTTGCCGGTGGCAAAGGCGATGCAGGTCTTTGCCTATGTCGCAAGCCAGCCCCATGCGGCAACGCTGGCCGAGGTGGCGCAGGCCCTCGCTTTGCCCAAGACCACGGTGTTCCGCTATCTGCAGACGCTGTCGGCATCGGGCATGCTGGCGCATGACATCGAGCGGGATCGCTACGGGGTTGGCCAGCAGTTTCGCAGGCTGGCGCAGAAGGATGCGGTCTATCACAGCATCCGCAGCTCTGCCGAAGCCGAACTGGATCAGCTCGTCGACGGCTTTCGCCAGACCGTCAATCTGGGCGTGCTGGCCGACGATGAAGTGGTCTATGTCGATATTCGCGAGGCAACGCGCTCGCAGCGGTTCCAGGCGCGGATCGGCCATCGCCATCCGGTGCATTCGACATCGCTGGGCAAGGCTATCGCAGCCTTTCTGCCGGAGGAAACGGTCGAACGGCTTATTCGCCCCGAATTCGAACAGCGGACGTTCCGGACGCTGACCGATCCGCGGACTTTTCGGCGGCAGGTGGTGGAGACGCGCAGACGCGGCTTTGCGATGGAAACGGGCGAGAACGAGGACGGGGTCACCTGCATCGGCGTGCCCATCCTCGACGAGCACGGTTTCGCCATTGCGGCCATGAGCCTCTCGGCGCCGGAAAACCGCATGCGGGTGCTGGCCGACCGGGCCGCCGAAGCGCTGCAGGATGCGGCGCGCCGGATTACCCAAGCATTGCCGCCGACCACGCCAACAGGTTTGAGCTAGTCCTCAGCCGATCCGTTCTGCCTGCTGGCGGGTGGCCCTGGCATAGGCGACGCAGTCGAGCTCGAATTTCAGCTTGGTGCCGAGCACGCCGACAATCGTGCTGCGGCTGGGACGGGGCTCGCTGAAATATTCGGGGTAGATCTGGTTGTAGAGGGCGAGGTCGGCTTCGTCGGCGACGTAGGATTTGACGTTGACCACGTGGTCGAGGCTGAGGCCGCCGGCTTCGAGGATTGCGCGCAGGTTCTCGATGGAACGGCGCATTTCGCCTTCAAAGGTGTCGGTGATGATGGCGCCGCTGGCGCTGTCGACCGAGGCCTGGCCGGAGACGAACATCAGGTCACCGGCGATGAAGGCGGGGCTGAACGGCAGGTGCGAGCGCGCACCGCTATCGACGAGCTTGAGCATGAAAAGGTCCTGATCAGTAGACGAAATGGGCCGGGAAGGTGTGAACGCCGCCTGTGCCGGGGCGATCATCGAGGTTCTGATAGATGGTCGGCAGCACGGTCTTGAGCCATGCGCCGCTTTCGACGACGAAGCCGGGACGGTGGGAATCGAGGCCATAGGGGTAGATGCGCACGGGCTTGGCCAGTGCCTCGGCCAAGCGGGCATGCCAGCGGTGGTGCATGTAGCCGCAGATGAGGTCCGGCTGGAATTCGGCGATGGTGGCCTCGAGCGGCGCGATATCGGCTGTCGGGTCTTCCTGGTTCACTTCGGTGACGCGCAGGATCTGGACCGCCTCGCTGGCGGCACAGGCAGCCTTGAATTTCTTGAGGCGCGTGGCCTGTTCGAGCGAGAGGTGCACCGTATCGAGATAGAGCACCCGATTGGGCCTGTTGCCGAGCCGGTCGAACATTTCCTTGAAGGCCGGGCCATAATCGAGGCCATAGCTGTGAACGCCGGGCAGGTCGAGCGTGGCGTCGAGGACGCTGATCTGGCTCGTGGTCTGGCCGAGGGAGGAAATGTCGGTTTCGTCGGTGATGCCGGCAAGCACTACCATGTCGAGGCGATCCCAGAAGGTCACAGGCATTTTCTCGTGGGTAAAACTGCCCATGACGAATTCATGGCCATCCGAAACAATGCCGCGTTCGAGCGCGATGACGAGGCGGGTATAGAACTCGTTGTTGAAGATGCCGCCGCCGACGATGTTGCGATTGTAGAAGAAGCCGACGCGGTGATGGGCTTCGGCCCAAGGCGCCTTTTCGAGGAAGGAGCCGCGCCCGACCTGGCGGCGAATGACCCCTTCGGCTTCCAGATCCTTGAGCGTCTTGATGACGGTGATCAGGGAGAAATCGCAGAATTTGGTGATCTCGTTCTGTGACTCGATCTTGTCACCCGCCTTGAGACCTGCGGTTTTCCAACGGCGGAACAAGAGGTCCCGCAACTGCAGGTGGCGCGGTGTCAGTTCAACATTCACGGCTCGGCACCCCAGGACAGTTGGTTGGCAAGAATCCCGCCATCGATGAACAACATCTGTCCTGTAATATAACGCGCCTCATCGGAAGCAAGAAAGACCGCGGCTCCACCGATATCTTCGGGCTCGGCGATACGGCCGAGTGGAATCTGACGCGCAAGGGATTTTCTCAAATCCTCGGAGCCGAGGGCAGCGGCGGTGAGAGGTGTGCGCACCAGGCCGGGGCCGAGACCGTTGACGCGGATGCCGCGGCTGGCGAGGGTCACCGCGAGGGACTTTACCAGCATGAGGACCGCGCCTTTGGAGGTGTCATAGGCGACGCTGTCGCGTTCGGCGGCCATGGAATTGGTGGAGCCAACGCAAATGATGCTGGCGCCGGCCTGGCCCTCTGCCACGCGATTGGCGAAGGCCTGGCTCGCGAAGAGATAGGCGCGCACATTGAGCGCGAAGGTGCGCTCGAAAATGTCTTCGGTGAGCTGGCCAAAAGGGGCGTCGAGGAAAGTGCCGGCATTGTTGACCAGTGTGTCGAGCCTGCCCCAGTGTGCGTAGGCCTCGTCCACCAGCCGTTCGGCCCCGCCGGGCCTTGCCAGATCGGTTTGCACGAAGTGCACATCGGTGAGGGCGGAAAGTTCGCCGATGGCACGCTCCGCATGGTCGTCGCGGATATGCGAATTGAGGACCACGCGATAGTCGTCAGCGGCAAAAGCCCTGGCAATTCCGAGGCCTATCCCATGCGTGGAGCCGGTAATGCAGACGGTGCGGCGATCCATATTTACACCCGAAACGAAGTGAGTTAACTCATTAGCATAATAACATGGTAATAGAGGTTACCCAATGGGTGTCAAGCAGAAGTGGGCAGGCGGTCTCGTCGTGACGCCGGCGGGGATTCTGCGCCATGACCTGCTGGTGGAAGATGGCCGGATTGTTGGGCTGGTCGCACCGGAAATGACGACCGGGGCAGACTGGCAGGTGCATGATGCGAGCGGGAAACTGCTGTTTCCGGGTATGATCGACCTGCTGCAGCACGGCTTCGACATAAACCTTTATGCCGATGCGACGCCGGATGGGGTGGCAGATTCTGCGGCCAAGCTGCCGGCGCGCGGGGTAACGGCGTTCTTGCCCTCGATCGGTTGCCAGCCGCCCGGTCAATTCTCTTCGGTGCTGTCGCGGTTGTCCGAGGCTTGTGGCCGTGCCGAGGGGGCGCGGGCGCTCGGTATTCACAGCGAAGGGCCGTGCTTCAATTCGCCGGGCGCGCATAATCCGCAGAACCTTCAGCTGCCGTCGGTCGAACTGGCGGAGATGATGCTCGACAAGGCCGAAGGGCGGCTGGCCGCGGTGACCATTGCGCCGGAATTGCCGGGCGCGGAGCCGTTCATCCGCCGGATGAAGGCGGCGGGAGTATCGATCCATTTCGGCCATAGCCAGGCGGCGCCAGACGATGTCTCGCGCTATGTGGGCTGGGGCATCGACGCGGTGACGCATATGTATGACGTCATGCGGACCATCCCGCCGGACAATTCGGGGGTGCACGTGTTTTCGCTGCCCGATGCGCTGCTGGCCGAGCGCCATCTGGCGCTGGGCGTTGTCGCCGATGGCATTCATGCCCATCCCAAACTTCTGCGTATCCTGGCGCAATTGCCGGTGGATCGGGTGTTTCTCGAAACGGACTCGATGAAATATGCGGGCCTGCCGGGAACGGAATTCGAGTTCTATCCCGGCTATTTCGTGACCAGCGCGCCCGGCCAGGCGGTACGCGATCGCAATGGGGGGCTGTGCGGTTCATCTTTGACCTCGGACGAGGCCATGCGAAACTATGTGTCGATGGCCGGCGCCGACCTGGTGCAGGCGGCGCATGCGGCGAGCCTGGTGCCGGCGCGGGTTGTCGGGCGAGAGGCAGATATGGGCAGTATCGAAGCCGGCAAACTGGCCGATTTCGTGCTGCTCGATGCTGCGGATCTATCGGTTGTGGAGACCATTGTCGGTGGCAAATCGTATTTTAAGCGCGACCATGCAAAAGCAGCCTGAAACACCCCTGCGCTATCAGGAAGAGGGCAATGTTCACCTCGATTTCCATGGGGCGGTGAACACGACCATCGACTTCATCGTCGAGCGCTATGGCGTCGAGGTGCTGCACGAGATTTTTGCCAAGGTCGGCAAGGATGTCTATGTCGACCTGCGGCGGCATATGCTGGACGGCCATCCCGAGGAGATGGTGCGGCACTGGCGGTATTTCTTTACCCGCGAAAATGCCGACTATGACATTGCGGTCAGCGAGGACGAGATCGTGCTCACCGTGCGCCGCTGCACGGCCTGGCACCATGTCGCGAAGATTTCGCCATCGGTTTCGCCGCATTTCTGCGATCAGACAACCAAGGTGAACGAGGCGATCGCCGAGGGCACGGCCTATCGGATTGATACCGAGATTACCGGGCCGGGGGCGTGCCGGCAGATCATCCGGAGGCGCGCATGATCCCGAGCGACCATTTCACCCGCTTCTACAACGAGGTGTTCAAATTCCTCGAGAGCAAGGGGCAGGAAGATCTCGACCTCTACTGGCTCGAAATCAGCAAGAACCAGGAAAAACACATTCTCGAGCTGATCCAGACCAAGGGTCTGCAGGGCATGTATGAATACTGGTCGGTGATCGAGGAAGAGGAAAATTGCGAGCTCGACCTTATGGTCGATGACGAGCATCTCGAACTGCACATGCATGGTTGTCCGAGCCTGGCCAAGGTGATGGACAATGATGCTGCGCCAATGACACGCTATTGCGACCATTGCGCTGGCTGGATCGGTCCGATCATGGACAAGACTGGCTATCACCTCGTCTATGACGTGATCAGCCGCAGCGAGCCCCGTTGCGTCATGCGCATCTTCAAGGATGCGGACAAGGCGAAAGAGGCGGAGAAGTCGGTGCAGCTTTTGATGGGCTGGCCGGGCAAGAAGGACTGAACTCAGTCCTTTGCTGGCCGTAGGACGTGGCGTGCTGCCACGGCGAGCAGCACCGTGAGGGCCGGGTGGGCCTCGGTGATGTCTCGGGTGCCATCGATGAGTTCGACGACGGGCCATGCGTCGCCATGAGGCGATGCGGCGATGAGTGCGCGCATGGCATGCAGGGCGGCGAAGCTTTCGGCCGTCGGGCCGGTGCCGAGACCGGCGGCGGACTGGACCAGCGCAGCCCGGATGCTTTCCGTGCGCTTGTCCCTGGCGTCGAGCGCCTTGGCGAGGCGGCTCAGCAGAGCTGGCAGGCAGTAGCCAGGCATGCGCTGTTCGCGCCGCCAGTTGCGGGCGAACTGCTCTTCGATACCGAGGATTTTGGAGATGGCCAGCAGCACGACCTTGCTGCGGGGTTCGCTGATTGGGTTGTCGTCCCGGGCCTGGTCGACATAGATGGCGACGAGAGCGGGCACGCTTTGCCGGTCGCCGAACTTGCCGAGGGCAGAGGCGGCGGCGAGGCGGCAATCGATATCGGCGTCTTCGAGGAGCATCTTTCGGATCGCGGGCAGGTAGTCTTCTGCCCGAATGTCGCCCAGCGAACGGGCAGCGCGCGAGCGCAGGAGGCGATTGCCGTCATCGAGGAAGCGGGCGATTTTGCCGGCACTGGCGCGCGAGCGGAGCTGGCCGAGGGAGTCGAGCGCGGCATATTGCAGTTCGATCAGGCCGTCATAGGTGAGAATGCCCTCAAGCGCCTGGATGGCCTTGGGCGTGGGCGGCAGGCGGCCGAGCGCGCGGATGGCCTCGTGGCGCACATCGAAGCTGGGATCGGACAGGGCGGAGATCAGTTCGTCCTTGGCCAGGGTGCTGCCGGAGCCGCCAAAGCTATAGGCGAGATCGCGGCGGCGCTGCTCGGAGGTGAAGCTGGAAAAGCGCTGGATGCCCCAGAGGGCGCGCAGGGGATTGCCGGTCGAAAATTGTCCAAGGAAATCCCGGACGCCGGTGGCGCCTTCCTCCTTGAGGAGAGCGAACACCGCGGCGGAGCTGGCGGTCACCAAGGCAGCGACGAGGAAGAGCGCTTCGTAGCCGCCGATGTCGGCGGGGCCGATGCTTGTGCCATTGTGCTCAAAATATTGCACCAGAATGCCGGCGAGCACGGTGAGGCCGCCGCCAAAGATGCCGTCGCTGGAATAGGCGAGCGCCATATAGCTCTCGCGCTCGGTGGGCGGCACATAATTGAGCATATAGACGCTCCCGCCCACCATGGCGCCCTGCACGAGGAAGCCGAACAGGAAGAAGACGAGGCCAGCGAGCAGTTCGACGCCGGGAATGCCATCGTGGAGGAAGGGGAGGGCAAGCAGCATGACGACCTGCAGGGTCTGCAGGGTGATGCGGATGGCCCGGGTGCCGTGGCGGTCGATAAACCAGCCGGCGGCATAGCTGCCAGCGGCCGAGCCGACGGGGATGAGCGCTGCCATGAGCACGATCTGGCCGCTCGATATGCCCAGGCGCTCACGGAAAAAGAGCAGCAGGAAGATGTTGAGCGCCGAAAAGACGAGATACTGGCTGCCGGAGGAATAGAGGAAGGCGAGGAAATTGCGATCGCGCAACGGTACGCGGAGCTGACGGAATCCTTCGAGACTGCTGCCCGCTGACTTGCGCGGGCCGCCGCCTCCGAGCCCGAAGAGGAAGAGGCCGCCAGCAATGCCGATGACAATGCCTATGGCAAAGACGGGATAGAAGCGCTCGATGCCATCCCGCCCGTCGAGCCAGAGCTGGATGAGGAAGGAGCCGATCAGCGCCGTGGGCAGATAGGCCAGTGCGTTCTTGCCGCTGACCTGACCGCGCACAAGACGGGGGATGATCTCCTGCGACCAGGGGACCACGGCAGCCTCGGACAGGGTGCGGCAGATGGCGAAGCAGATGATGGCACCGAAGATCAGCGCGAACGCGACGTTGGGCGTGGCGATGAAGAGAGGTGCAATGAAAAGCGGCAGCAGGAAGAGATAGCGGGCAATGAGCGCAAGGGCGGCAACACGCTTGGTGCCAAAATGCAGGATGACCGGCAAGGCGGCGATGCCGAGGACCTGAAAGAAAGGCAGGATGCCGCCGATAAGGCCGATGCGATCCTTGTCGATGCCCAGTTCTGCCGAAAACAGCACTAGCGGCGCGCCGACGGTGCAGAGCACCGCAGTGCCTGTGAGTACCGAATAGCCGTAGTAGAACGGCATTTTTCTCAGCTTGGCATAGTCGGTCAGTTCTGGTGTCGTCGACACGATTGCCTCACAGCCGGATGCGGAAAGTTTTGATGACGTGCTGGCCGTGTTCGACCTGCCAGCAGCAGGCGAGGTATTCGTCACGGCCCAGCGCCAGAAGGCTCGGTTGGCCGAAGCGCAGGTTGGCGAAAGGGTCGGCCTCCCCCGTTCCTTGTCCCAGTCTCTCGTCGGCGAAAAGCGGCAGCGTGTCCAGCACGTCGACACGGTCGTGGTGAAGGCGGGAGCGGTAGATATTGAGGCCGACCGGGGACTCGCGGTGGGCGTGGATGCTGAGCATTTCGCCCTGGCCGAGCGCCAGACCGTTGGAGGCCTGGGCATGGATGCCGGTGTCGAGGATGCGGAAGGTTTCGCCACCATCGTCGGAAAGGGCCAGGCGATTTGTCAGGTTGTGGCCAGCGGCGATGTCAAAGGCCCAGAAGAGGACGCCGATACGCTCGCCGCCGAAATCGATCAGGCGACTTTCCCAAGGGGCGATGATGCTGGGTTCGGCGCGGAAGAAAATGGATTTCTTCTGCCAGGTTTTGCCATTGTCGACGCTGGAGATCAGCCAGCCTTCGTGATTGTCGGGGCCGAGATGGAATGGGGCGCCCGAGCCAAGCAATTCGCCGGAGGCGCGTTGAACGATGGGGCCTGAGAGTTCGAGGCCGGCATCTTCGACGATGAAGCGCTCCGGCGCGGTCCACGTGTGGCCGCCGTCGTGAGAGCGGGACAGCTTGTTGTGAAGGAGCAGGAGTTCGTTGGTCTTGGGATCGACAATGGGTGTCAGCGACGTGGGGCGGAGGAAGACATAACCGGTGGCAAGCAGGGTGCCGTCCGCGAGGGCGGCCGGCTTGAAGGTTTCGGATTCTTCGGGGGTGAAGGCGCGGGTGTGAAGCGGGCTGGGCGCGCTCCAGGTCCGGCCATTGTCGGTGCTCCTGCTGACATGCGCGCGCATGTCGGCAGCGTCGAAGGCCTGGCCGATGGAGAAGAGCGCGACGATATCGCCACTGGCAAGGCGAGCAAGGCCTGGGAAGGCGGCCTGGCGGCTGACGAGAAGCGGGTCGGGGTTGGCATAGAGTATGCCCGTCTCAAGGAGCTGCATTGGGGCTCTCAGGCAAAGGGATTGGAGCGGTGGCGGAATTCGCCGGGGGTGCAGCCACGGCTGCGATGAAAGGCGGCGATGAAGGTCTCGGCGTGGCCATAGCCGACGAGGCGGGCGATTTCGCCCAGCGTGTAGCGGGTGGTCGAAAGCAGGTCCTCGGCACGGCGTAGGCGCATTTCGCGCAGGTGGCTGCCGGCAGAGGTGTGGTATTGGCGGCGATGTCGGGCGCGCAGAGCGCTTTCATGGACGCCCATTACCGCGGCGACGTCGCTGAGGGTGCGCATCTTGTGGAGTGACTTTGTTGCCTGCCCCCAGGCCATGTCGAGGCCGTCATCGCTGGGTGCAGGCTCGTTGTACGTGGCGGCTGGGTGATCGAAACAATCGAGTATCGCGAGGAGGAGCCGATGGCGGCGTTGCAGGTCCACCGTCGTGGTCGTGTTGGCGAGATCGAGGCTCAGGCGCAGCATGGATTGGACGTGCATGGCTTCGCCGGGGCGGGGCAGGAGATAGCCGGGATCGCTGGTTTGCGCGCTGGCCATGGTGAAGTGGCAGATCGAGGCGGTTGCGAAGCCGCCTATGGTGGTGCCGGAGAAAGGTGTGTTCGGCAGGATCAGTATTCCGCCGGGGGCGCTGAGCGTGACGCTGTCGTCGCCATTGACGCTGAGGCGGACGCTGCCTTCGTGAATCCACAGAAGGTCATGAAACTCCCACTGCGCCGGGCCGATGGGCATACGGCGGTCGAAGCGACCGAGACGGTGCTCGCGCAGAATGATGCCAGCTGGGTCCAGGCTTTGTGTCATGTCGGCACAGCAGCATGAAGTGGCGGACGCTGCCACTGCCGTGTGGTGTGCGCAATCGGATTTCCTAATCGCCTGCCGTACTGCTCAACAGACGGATGGCAAAGCTTGGGCTCTGATGGTGGCAGAGGGAACCCACAAGGAGACAGCCGATGTCCGCTGTAATGCAGGACCCGCTCATCAGCCTCAAGAGCGATTTCGACCGGGATGGCTTCATCGCCATCAAGCCGCTTTTCGATGCCAGCAAGATGGCGGAGATCAATCGCGAGTTCGACCGCTATGTCGAAAGCTGCGTGCCCGGGATGAAAGACACCGAGGTGTTCTACGAAGAGAAGGGCGCCAAGGGCACGCTCAAGCAGATGCAGAACATGCAGCACTATGATGCGTATTTTCGCGACCTGCTCGAGACCGACACGATCCGAGATCTGGCCGAGACCATGCTGGGGGAAAAGGCCCGGGCGGTGAACCTTGAATATTTCAACAAGCCCGCCGGCATCGGCAAGCCGACCCCGCCGCATCAGGATGGGTACTACTTCCATTTCAACCCGCCGGCGGCCGTGACCGGCTGGCTCGCGCTGGAACGGGTCGACCCGGAGAATGGCTGCATCCACTATGTGCGCGGGTCGCACAAGATCGATGGCTACCGCCCGCATGGGCGATCGGAAATCCTTGGCTTTTCGCAGGGCATTACCGATTTCGGCACGCCGGACGACACGGCCAATACGGTGGCTTTTCCGGGCGATGCGGGCACCTTTCTGATGCACCACTCCAAGACTATCCACTGGGCCGGGCCGAATACCTCGCCGACGCGGGCAAGGCGGGCGCTCGGCTTTGTCTATTTCGGCGAGAGCGCCAAGGTGGATGAAGCGGCGCGGGCGGCCTACCAGGCCAAGCTCCAGGCCGACCTGCGGGCGGCCGGCAAGATCTGAACGGCATCGGCGGAGCCTTGAAGGGCTCCGCCACCAATCTTGCCGATCTTGCGGGGCGCTGGTCATGGTCAGCTCAGGGAAATGACCTTGCCGCGGAGCTTGGTGAAGGGCAGGCGGCGCAGGTCGCTGGTACAGAGGCCGGGGCTGTCGACATAAAAGCTGGCCCGCTGGATCGCGTCATAGGCGGCGCGATGGGAAACGGCGGCCTTGATCACGACATAGGTGGCGTCTTCGGGGCGGAGGCCCTGCGAATGGTATTGGCCGAGATCCATGGGGGCGGTCTTGCGCTCCGAGAGCAGGATTTTCGCCTGGTCATTGGCGATGACGGCGCAGCGGCCCATGCGGATGGTTGTGCCACCCATCGACGCCAGGTGCGATTTTGGGTTTTCGAGCTGGAAGACGCCGTCGCTGAGATGCTCGACGGTGCCGGTGAAAGCGATGGGCGCGCCGTGGTGCTGGTCGGTCTTGCCGCCGATCATCAGGGATAGTGTCGCGCCCTTTCCGGCTGCAAAGCACGCCGCGACCGCTTCGCGATCGGCGAGCGCCGCGAGGATGTTCGTGCGGCCGGTGTCGAGAAGGGGACCGAGGAGGCCCGTCGCGTCGCCCGGCGTGCCGCCCCCAATATTATCGGCGGGTTCGATGAGAAGGATCGGGCCATTGCCCGGTGGCAGCGCGTCGGCCTTTTTGAGGGCGGTGGCAAGATCGTCTTCGTGCGGATAACCGGCTTCGATATTGGCTTCAAGCACGCCGACCAATGCGTCGAGATGTTTTTCTGCGTTGGCGAGCGGGCCCCTGGTAACGAGATTGAGGCTGAAGCCGCAATCGGGAATGTCGGAATAGGCATAGCCGGCCATGACGTTGATGGTGAGGATATTGGGATCGCTGGCTTCAATGGCGCGGGCAGCGGCGAGGACGCTCTTCATCGGCTCACTGGCGGAGCCGACGCCTACGGGTGAGATCACGTATTTGGTCGAACGGTGCAGCGCCCGGATGTTGGGTTCGCCGAAAGCGCGGTCCAGCAGTTCGGCGGCTGCTACGGAGGCTTCATAGGCGTCCGTATGCGGGTTTTCGCGATAGGCGCGAAGGACCGTCGCGTTTTCGACCATGACTTGCGAAATATTGCCGTGCAGGTCGAGAACGGCGCCGATCGGCAGGTCGCCGCGACCAGCGGCTTTCAGACGGTCGCGAATGGTCTTGATGACGAGGCCTTCAACGTCATCCGAGCCTTCGCTGACCATGGCGCCGTGCAGGACGAGGAAAATGCCGTCGATCTCGTGGATGTGCCGATCGAGCCCGGCGAGGAAATGCCTAAAGAACAGCTCCACCACATCGTCGGTGACCTTGCCGGCGGGCTGGGCGGCCAGCTGAATGGTAGGCAGAATGCGCCAACTCGCCTTTTCGGCATAGTCGATGAAGCCGGCGCTCGGAGAGCCATTGTCCCGGTTCTGGTCCAGGGCCGCCTGACCGATGCGGATGCCGCCATCCTCGAACTGGGCCATGCCGGTCTTGTCGGCGAGGAAAGTGTGGGTCTCGTGATAGAGGCCGCCGAAAAGCACGGTCTTGGACATGACGCTGTTCCGAGATCAGAAGAAGGTGAGGACGCCGTCGATGACCGTGTAGTCATCGTCGACCACGGGCAGGAAGCGCCATTTGTCGAAGGCGGTGCAGGGATGCGAGACGCCGGAGGCAACGAGATCGCCCACCTGCCAATCGGTGTCAGCGCCAAGGCGGACATAGGCGTGCTGGTCATTGGTGGCGAAGATTGTGGCCTCGCCGACGGGCAAGAAGCCGGTGCCGGGACGGTAGCGCTTGAACGGGACGGGAAGGCCGGCATCATAGGGCACGTCGCGCTTGCCCATGGAGAGGAAGGCGAGGCCGGGTTCGGGCATGGACTGGACATAGGCCCAGGCTTCTAGCGCCGGCTGCAGATCGGATTTCCACGAGCGGCGCGGATCGGACTTCGCCTCGTCCTGGGCCTTCTTGTAGGCGCCGGAATCATTGGTGATGTAACAGCCCGAGCGCAGCAGCACGCGGACAGGTAGGGGCAGGTCGAGCGTCGAAAAGCGGTCGGCGACGATGTCGAAATAGGAGGAGCCGCCGCCCGAGAGGATGAATTCGTCGAGGCCGGCATAGAGGCTTTTCGGTAGGGCACGGGCGATGTCCACAATGGCTTGGGCGAAGGGTTCGATCAGCATCGGGTTCTTGTCGATGCCGGGGACGACGCCTTCGAAGGTGGCGATGCCGGCGAAGCGGACAAGGCTCTGGTCCGATGAAGCGAGTTTGTCGGCCAGAGACAGGGCCTCGGCCTCGGTGCGAAGACCGGTGCGGCCGCCCTTGGCGCCGATTTCCAAGAGGACCTTTATCGGCCGCTTTGGCGCCAGCACCTGGAGATGGACCAGCATGTTGTCGAGTTGGGCGGCGGAATCAAGGAAGCAGGAGAACTCGAATTCCGGGTCGGCATCGATCAAGGCGGCAATGCCTGCCAGATGCGCCTTGCCGATGAGCTGATTGCCCAGGATGATGCGCTTGACGCCATAGTGGTGCATGACCTGCACCTGCTGGACGGTCGCCGCTGTCATGCCCCAAGCGCCGCTCGTTAGTTGCTCGGCAAAGATTTGCGGGCTCATGGTGGTCTTGCCATGGGGCGCCAGCGACAGGTTGTGGCTCGTCAGATATTGCCCAAAGACGCTGGCATTGTGGTTGAGCGCGCTGCGTTTGAGCAGCATGAGCGGCATGGGCAGGTCTTCGCGGAGGACGTTCCAACCTTTGCCGGCAATGTCCTGCATCGCGAAGGGTTCGGCGGTGGCCGGGATGCCTTTGGTGCGGCCGTCGAGCAGGGTTTTCTGCAGCGCGTCGAGGAGCATGTTTCCGTCCTAGATCGCGTCGAACGCAGAAAGGACATCGTCGGCATAGGTGGCGAGGGCCACCACGTCGGCGCCAACGCTGAGCAGGTTGTAGCCCATCGAGACATAGTCCTTCACATTAGCCTTGCCGGCGACGGTGGCGGCGATCTTGCCGTGCTTGCGGGCGACTTCGGCGACGCGCTCGCGCACCTTGATGATCTCGGGCGCCTGGATCTGGCCGGGAATGCCGAGACGGACGGAATAGTCGCCGGGACCGAAGAAGAGGGCGTCGACGCCGTCGATTTCGGCAATGGCTTCGATCTCCTCAAGCGCCTCGGGGTCTTCGATCTGGTGGCAGACAAAGCGTTCCTTGTTGGCGGTTTCGAGATAATCGAGGAAGCCGACGCGGGTGAACATGCCGTCATTGTTGCCACCATCGACGGCACGGCGGCCCAGCGGGGCGAACTTGGTCATGTCGCGCACGGCGCGGGCATCGGCTGCGCCCATGACGTGCGGGACGATGAGCCCGGTGGCATCAGCTTCGAGGGGGCGCACATAGTCCGAATAGCTGCCGCGAGCAACGCGCACGAGGCTGTCGACATCGTAGATCTTTGCCGCGCGGATCTGGTGCTCGATGGCCTCTATGCTGGCCGATGTGTGCTCCTGGCAGAGCCAGAGGGCATCGGGCTGGGCCTGGGCAAAAATCTCCGCAACCTTTGCGTCAAAGGTATTGAGCTTGAGCACCTTGGCGACACCGCCGGCGGCGATAGTGCGCAGGACGCGGCTCCTGCGCATGCGGTGCTGGGTGGCTGGGGTGGCGGAATAAAGCTGCTTTTCGGTCATGGCTGTTACTTTGCGGTATAGCCACCATCGACCGGGATATTGGTGCCGGTGATGTAGGCGGATGCATCGGAAGCGAGGAAGACGATGACACCCATGAGATCGGTGTCATTGGCCATGCGGCCGAGCTGGGTGCGATCGGAATAGTTCTGCACGAAGGGCGCGGGCTGGTTGGAGAAGAGCCCGCCGGGCGAGAGGCAGTTCACCCGGACATTGTCCTTGCCCAGAATGCTGGCGGCCCAGCGGGTGAAGTTGATCATGCCGCCCTTTTCGTAGAAATAGATGGGCGAGGGATTGGGGTTCATGTCGGTGCCGGCATAATTGCCCATTTCGACCCCAACCATGCCCATCATCGAGCCGATATTGATGATTGAGCCAGACTTGTTGGCGGCCATGGACTTGCCGAACAACGAGGTGATCTTGAAGAGCGCGGAGGCATTGACTCGAAGGCTCCGGTCATAGGCTTCTAGATCGTGGTCCCAGCCATCGGTGGCCGAGCGGGTGACGGCATTGTTGACCAGCACGTCGCAGCGGCCGCTGCGCTCAAAGATAGTCTTGTGCAGGGCCTCGATGGAGGCGTCGGAGTCGAGGTCGAGTGAGAGGGCCGTGACGTCATTGCCGGCTGCGCGCTCTTCGGCGGCGACGGCTTCGAGCTTGGTCTGGTCGCGCGCGGCCAGATAGGTCGTGGCGCCGGCCCCCGCGAGCGCAGCGACGATCTGGCGGCCATAAAGACCCGCGCCGCCGGTGCAGAGGGCGACCTTGCCCTTGAGCGAAAAACTATCGAGTACACCCATGGGTCAGGCTCCGAAGCTGGAAAGCAGGATTTCAGCGCCGCCGGCCTCGCGGCTTTCGATACCGGCGATGACGAGCTGCATCAATTCACGCGTCTGGGCGAAAGGCACGGGCGGCACGCCGGTGCGCAGAAAGCCGACATAGCTTTCGAGCTGGGTCTTGAAGGCGGTGTAGGTGTCCTGACTGCGCAGGGTCACGCCGCCTTCGGTGCCGGCAAGGGTAATGAAACCAGAGCCGCCGATCTGGTCCGCCGTGACGGTGATGACGATGTCGATGCCCTTGGAGTGCTTCAGGTGCACGACATTGCGCTCATAGGTGCCGGTATTGCGGACGGAGACGAAGCCGGGGCCGGTGATCGGATAGATCGATTCCAGCGCGTGGATGCCATAGGTCTCCCATTTCTTGGCCATGGTGGCAAAGACGGTGCGCAGCGGGCCGAATTCGTGGGTGGCGCCGTGATAGGGCGCAAATTCCTTGGCAAAGCGCATGCCGGAGGACGAGATGATCGGCTTGCCTTCAGCGATCCAGGTCGAGAAGGTTTCGAGGTCAGCGCGGTTGTCGCAAAGCGGCTTGTCGACAAAGACGGGCAGCCCGGCTTCGACGAAGGGGCGGGCGCGCTCGACATGCTCAAAGCCCTTGTCGGTGGCGATGACGACGGCATCGACCTGGCCGATGACATCTTCGGCGCGGGTGACGACATTGGCGATCTTGGCGACCGCGGCCACTTGCGACGCTTCGGCAGGGTTGTCGGTCCAGACATGGGTGACTTCGACGCCGGGAATGCCCAGCGTCTCGGGCGGCTGCTTGCCGATATAGTTGATGATCGCAGGATAGGGGCAGGTCTTTAGCGCTTCGGCATCATAACGGCCGTTGATGATCATCGACCAGGAATAGGGATGGCCATTGCCTTCGACCATGCCGAGCATGGCGAGACGGATGGTGCGGTCGGCAAAGGGAAAGGTCATGGTTCTCACCAGGCGGTCCAGCCGCCATCTACGCCCAGCACCTGGCCGGTAATGTAGGAGGCGGCATCGGAAACGAGGAAGACTGCGGCGCCGGCTGTTTCATGCTGGCGGCCGATGCGGCCCAGCATGGTCTCGGCTTCGAGATTGGCGATGAAATCGGGATGGGACTGCTGAACCGCCGCATGCGGGAAGGGGCCGGGAAAGACTGCGTTGAAGCGGATAGTCTTCCGCCCGTAATGCCCGGCCATGTAACGGACCATCTGGTTGAGCCCGGCTTTGCCGACACCATATTCGATGGCGTTTGGGGTCATCTTGCCGGGATAGTTTTTCGGGTCGGGCGAAACGACGCCATACATGGAGGAATAGAGTACCACAGCGCCGCCGGATGGCATTTTGTCGGCCGCGGCGCGGGCGAGAAGGAAGGTGCCGGTCAGGTTGACGCGGTTGGCGAGATCGAACGTTTCGGCGTCGAGGTCATCGAAGGCCTTGCCGGAATTGAAGGCGGTGGCGGCGATGAGGCCCGAGAGATTGCCGAAGGCCATGGTGGCGCCATCGATGCAGGCGAGTATCGAGGCTTCGTCGGCCATGTCGAGGGGCAGGGTGGCGACGCCGCCCGTCCCGGGTGCCGCGGCGATGGTGGCGCGTGCGATTTCGAGACGCTCGATGTCGCGGTCGGCGATGATGACATTGGCGCCCTGTGCCTTGAGCAGCAGGCAGACGGGAGTGCCGAGATATCCGGCGCCGCCAGTGACGAGCACACTGCGGCCATCAAGAGAAAACATGTTCGGCCTCAGTCGTTGATCGAGACAATGACGCGGTCTTGCCAGGATTTCTTGGCGGCAAGAGCGATCTGGAGGTTCTGGCGGGCTTCGCCAAGCGTTGCGAGATGGCAGGGTTTGCCGTCCAGCGCGTCGAGCATGGCATTGGCCTGGAGGGTGAAGCGGGCCTGATGGGCCTCGGTTGGCACCAGCCCATCCATATAGTCGTGGCGATCTTTCCAGTGGCCACTGTCGTCGTCGGCAAAGCTGAGGACGGAGTGTTCGAGGAAGAGATTGCCTTCCGTACCGATGAAGGAGGCCTGACTTATATTGGGTTTCTGGAACTGGTTGATGGTCACATTGGCCATGGCGCCGTTCGCAAAACAGATGTTCACGAGGCAGGTGTCCTCGGTGTCCGTGCCTTCCAGAACCAGCCGATCATACATGGCGCCAACGGCAACGGGCCGGCCCATGAGCCAGACCAGCATATCGAAAGTGTGGCTGGCGGCATCGAGAATGGCGCCACCGCCCATCTCCGGGCGGGCATAGTAGGTGCGCTGGAAGTCGGGGCGGTATTTTGGAAATTCCTGCGAGGAATTGACGTAGGCGAGCTTTAGCGCCCCGATTTTTCCGTCATGGATCTGTTGGCGGACCGCCAGCACTTCGGGAGCGATGCGGCGGATATAGCCCACCCTTGCCAGGATCCCGGCTTTTTCGACAGCCTCGAGCGCCGCATCGACACCTTCCATGGTCACGGCGAGCGGCTTTTCGACCATGAAGGCGAGCTTTGCCGCAGCACATTTGAGCATGAGCGGGACATGCAGGTGCGCAGGGGCACAGATGACGGCAAGATCGAAGGACGAGAGGTCGGCCTCATCGAGATCGGCATAGCTGCCCGCAAGAGCGAACATCGCCTCGGCCTCCGCACGTCTTTCTGCATGAGGCTCGACAATGGAGAGGCTGGCGCGCCCCGTTGCCGCATAGCCGCGCAGGTGCCGACGGCCGATGCCGCCGCTCCCGATAATCAGAACCCTCTTCATCCCGTCCCCGTCCCTCAACCAAGCGCAATGATGAATGCCGCTTGACACCTCGAAAAACTATGTTGTTATGTTAATGAGATAGCTTAAGGTGTCAATAACGGTTTTCGGGGCCAAACAAGGGCGTTGGGCTCCGAAGGTCAAGAAAGATAGAATAATCTTTCGCATTGAGCGCTGAATAGGCAATTTTGCGAAACAGATTTTCAGGAGATCCGCCGATTATGTCGAAATCAGCCTCTCCTGAAGCGCTAAAAACCAGTTCTTTCAGTGTCCTTAGTCAGTTTGGTCGACCAAAAATGGAAAATTTGACACCAAATTCTGGATCGTGGTTGCGTGTAGTGCGCGATCAAGAGGAGGACACGGTGGCTTTGGGGGCGGCGGAGATCGCCAGCATGCTGGCGGAGGAAGTGCATGGCGGAATTCTGGGTGCGGGGGCGATGCTCCCATCCGAACGCGATCTTTGCGATCGCTTCGGGGTTGGCCGGACGACGATCCGGGAGGCGGTGAAGCGGCTCGAGGCCATGCGGCTGGTGGAACTGCGCAAGGGATATCGGCCTCGGGTCGCCTATCCAACACTGACGCAGCTTCTGGGCAGCATTTCTGCGGCGTCCCAGCTGTTTTTCCGCGGCACCGAGGGCGGCGCGCATATGGAACAGGCCCGGCTCTTTCTCGAGACGGGTCTTGCACGCTATGCCGCGCAATCGGCAACGGCGGCGCAGATCGGCAAGATGGTCGCCGCCATCGAGCGGGGAGACAAAGCCCTCGACGACCTCCCGGCTTTCCGCATCGCCGATGTCGAATTTCATCGGGCGCTGGCCGAGGTGCCGGGCAATCCGATCTTCGTGGCGCTGCACGATGCGTTCGTGGGCGGGCTGATGATGTCGCGGCCGGGGCCGAAGGATGTCGTGAGCCACAATCGGCGCAGCAATGACGAACACAAGGGCGTGGTCCAGGCCATCATCGCGCATGACGCGGAGGCCGCCGTGACCATCCTCACCAAACACCTGACGCGTAATTACGCGATCTACGTCAATCACGTGCTGACCCCACTCGAGGACAGCAATCAGAGCCCGGAGGTTTGAGCCAGAACGACTGACTACACGCGGTGTGGAGACCGCAACCGTCCGGCGTCACCGAGTGGGGATTCGGCCCGGACCCATTGAACAAGTTTCATAACAGGGGAACGCAGATGCAATTCAAGAAGCTCATCGCCGTCGGCCTTGCCGCGCTGATGTCGACCACCGCGATCGGTGCCGCCTTGGCCCAGCCGATCAATGAAAACCCATTGTCCGACCCGCGCGTGCGCAAGGCGATCGCCTATGCCATCGACATGGACACCATCATCGAGACCATCTTCGAAGGTCAGGCGGTTCGCGCCGTCGGCATGCTGCCCGATGGCCCGAACAAGCCCACCGACCTCATCCGCTACGACTACGACCCGGACAAGGCGCGTGCGCTGTTGGCCGAAGCAGGCTGGGATTCGAGCCGCGAGCTCGACATGGTCTATTACTATACCGACCAGGCCACTGCTGACCTGATGGCCGCGCTCCAGGCCTATCTCGCCGATGTCGGCATCACCATGAACTATCGCCTCGTCGAAGGCGATGTCGCTTCACAGATTTCCGTGGTCCCGGATGATCCGGTGAACGGACCGTCCAAGGTGACCTGGGACATGCTCTACGGCGCCCGCGCCGCGCTGGCATTGCAGGAATATTTCAACCGCTACGCCTATGGCCTCAAGCCGATGATCCCGAACATTCCGAGGATGAACGAGCTCGTCGCCAAGGTGAACGGCACGACCGATCCCGAGGTGCAGCGCGAGGGCTACTTCGAGATGGAACACATCATCAATGAGAATGTGTACCAGATCCCGCTCTACTACCAACAGCTCTACACCTATGAGAGCGACCGCCTGCACCGCAACGACGCACCTTATGGCAACGAGCAGTACAACTATAACTGGGGCGTCGAGAACTGGACGATCGATCCCGATGCCTCGGGCAAGGCTGTGCTCTATACCAATGCCGGCCCGGCGCAGTTTTTCGAAGTGCCATGGCAGAACCTGGGTATCTGGGTGGCCAACAAGTTCGCCTTCGACACCGTGCTCGAAGCCGATGGCGCGCTGACCCCGATCGGCGGCGAAATGGCCGATAGCTATGAGATCAGCGAAGATGGCCTGACCTTCAGCTTCACCCTCAAGGATGGGCTGACCTGGCATGACGGCGAGCCGATCACGGCAGCGGATGTCGTGTGGTCGATCGGTGCCGCAGCCAAGTTCCCCGTCACCCATCCGGTGGTCAAGACCACCTTGAACAAGATCGAGGGCGCCGATGCCTTCATCAAGGGCGAGGCGGATTCGCTGGCCGGTGTCTCGGCAGAGGGCAACACGGTCACCATCAAGTTCAGCACGATCGATCCCAATGTGCTGCTGACCTTCAGCCAGTTCGCCCCGCTTCCGGCCAAGTATTTCGAGGGTGTCGACCCGGTGACGCTGCAGCAGGCGCCGTTCTGGCAGAAGCCAATCGGTTCGGGCCCGTTCAAGATCGATGAAGTGGTGATGAACGACTACACCACGCTGGTCCCCTTCGAGAGCTACCACAAGGGCGCGCCGAAGATCGAACAGATCATCGCCCGTCCCTCGAGCGATAATGACGGTAACCTCTTGGTCAATGCCCAGGCCCGCAAGGCGGACTTCGGCTATACAAAGGCGGCAGGCGACGTGCCGGGTCTCGAAGCCCTCGACTACATGCATGTCCACCCGATCGACATTCCCTATACCCGCATGCTCTGGATCAACCAGTTCCCGCATCCGACGAACTGACCCCAACTGCGGGGGCATTGGCAGCACTGCCGATGCTCCCGCGGCTCTTTTCCATTTATCGACGGGGATTGGCCAGACACCATGCTGACCTACATCATCAGGCGCGTCCTGATCCTGATCCCGATGGCTTTTGTCATCTGCTTCCTGGTCTATCTGGGACTTGAACTCACGCCGGGAGACGCCGTCTCCCACATGATCAATCCCGATGCCGCGGGCAGCATGAATCCGGCCCAGCTCGAAGCCCTGCGTCAATCGCTGGGGCTTGGGCAGCCGTTTCATGTGCGGTTCTGGGCGTGGTTCACCAATCTCTTGCAGGGCAATTTCGGCTACTCGATGAGTGGCGGAGTGCCCATTTCCAACATCATCGCAACGCGCCTTCCGGCGACACTGGAACTGGCTGCCGTGGCGCTGGTCTTTTCCACCGTCGTCGGCAGTCTTCTGGGCGTCGTCAGCGCCCTCAAGCGCGGCAGCAAGACCGATAGCGCGCTGACGGTGGTCGGCATGCTGGGCGTGTCGATCCCCGAATTCTTCTTCGGCCTCGTCGCCATTTCCATTTTTGCGCTGAACCTGGGGTGGTTTCCGGTCGGTGGGCGTTCCATGCCCGGCTATGTGACGCTTTGGGACCGGCTGCCGCATATGGTGATGCCGGCCATGGTGCTCTCGATCATGCTCACGGCGGGCGTCATGCGCTATGCACGCTCGTCCATGCTCGATGCCTTGAGCCGCGATTTCATCAAGACTGCCCGCTCCAAGGGGCTGCCGGAATGGCGGGTCAACCTGCTGCATGGGTTTCGCGTGGCGCTGACCCCGGTCGTGGTTTTGATCGGCTTCCGCCTGCCAGTGCTGATCGGTGGGTCGGTGATCATCGAGCAGGTCTTTCAGTGGCCGGGTATCGGCAATGAGTTCATCTCCGCCGTCCGTTCGCAGGACTATCCGGTGGTGATGACCATCGCACTGCTCTCGGTCATGGCGGTGCTCATTGCCAGCCTCATCGTCGATATTCTGACCGCGGTGATCGATCCGCGCGTGCGGCTGGGAGAATAGTTCATGTCAGGCCCCAACTATCCGAACACCCGCCGCCGCACCCGGCTCGACGCGCAGTTCGACCGCATTCGTTCCCGTGAAGAAGCAGGTCTGGCCAAGTCCGGTGGCGGTTCGCGCGCCGTCAAGAAATTCCTCAACAACCGCCTGGCACTCTTCGGCCTTATCGTCTTTGCCATCATTATCCTGGCTTCGGTCTTCGCGCCGCTGTTGACCCCCTACGATCCCAACAAGATCGATTTGCGTGGCATGTTGCAGGCGCCGAGTTGGGAGCACTGGTTCGGTACGGACCGGACGGGGCGCGATCTCTTTGCCCGTGTGCTCTATGGCGGCCGGATTTCCATTCTGGTGGGCCTTGGCAGCGCCATTCTGGCTGCGATCATCGGCGTGCTGATCGGCGTCTATACCGGCTATGTCGGCGGGTGGCTCGATGCGCTTGCCATGCGCGTCTCGGAAATCTTCATGTCGTTTCCGCAGATCATCCTTGTGCTCATGCTGGTCTCGATCATGGGCCAGTCGCTGGTCAACCTGATGCTGATTTTCACGCTGACCGGCTGGGGCGGCATCTACCGCATGGCCCGAGCGCGGATGCTGAGCCTGCGCGAGGAAGAATATGTTCTGGCGCTGCGCAGTTTCGGGCTCAGCCGGCCGCTGATCGCCTACAAGCACATGCTGCCCAATGCCCTTGGGCCGATCATGGTCAATATCACGCTCTCGACTGCGGCCTTTATTCTTCAGGAAGCGGGGTTGAGCTTCCTCGGGCTTGGCGTGCCGCTTTCCATTCCCACCTGGGGCAACATTCTCAACGTGGCGCAGGATATTCGCGTGCTGCAGAACAATTGGTGGATCTGGCTGCCGGTGGGCACGGTGATCTCGCTCTTCGTCCTCAGCGTCAATTTCATCGGCGATGGTTTGCGCGATGCGACCGATCCGAGCCAGCAGGGGTGAGGCGATGAGCACCACACAAGACATCGCCATCAGCGTGCGCGATCTCAAGACGTTCTTCTATACGAACAACCGCTGCAACAAGGCGCTCAACGGCGTGTCCTTCGATATCAAGAAGGGCAAGACGCTATGCATCGTGGGGGAGAGCGGCTGCGGGAAATCCGTGACCGCCGCCTCGATCATGCAACTCCTGCCGACGCTGTCGCGGATCGAGCAGGGCGAGATCATCTATCACGCTGACCGCGGCGATATTCCGCTCCACGCGCTCGAAAAGAATGGGCGGCACATGCGGCGCATTCGCGGGGCCGAGATCGCCATGATCTTCCAGGACCCGATGACGGCGCTGAACCCGGTCTATTCGGTGGGTTTCCAGATCAAGGAAAGCCTCAAATATCATATGAGGATGGTGGGCCGAGCGGCGCATGACAAAGCGATCTCGCTACTTAAGGAAATGGGCATCGCCCTGCCGGAAAAGCGGGTCAACGACTTTCCGCACCGCTATTCGGGCGGCATGCGGCAGCGCGCCATGATCGCCATGGCCATGGCCTGCAACCCAAAGGTGCTGATTGCCGACGAGCCGACGACGGCGCTCGACGTGACCATCCAGGCGCAGATCTTTGAGCTGATGGACAAGCTCAAACGCGAACACGGCACCGGCATCATGCTGATCACCCATGATATGGGCGTCGTGGCCGAACTCGCTGACGATGTGGCCGTGATGTATATGGGCAATATCGTCGAGGCCGGGACGGTGGACGAGGTTCTGCGTCAGCCGACCCATCCTTATACCAAGGCGCTGCTCGCCTCGGTGCCGGTGCTCGGCAAGGGCAAGAACCAGGACATCAAGGCCATTCGCGGCTCGACGCCCGATCCACTCAACCGCCCCAAGGGCTGCCAGTTTGCCGACCGCTGCGATTTCGCGGTGGCGCAGTGTCAGACCATGCCCGAGGAAACCCATATCACGCCGACCCATCGGGTCATGTGCTGGCGCTACAAGGAGCTGGTCCCCAATGGCTGAGAACAAGGACGTTATCCTGCGCCTGCGCGGGGTGAAGGCGCATTTTCCGGTCAAGGCAGGCGTGTTCAAACGAACGGTGGGCCATGTACGGGCTGTCGACGGCGTCGATATCGACGTCTATCGCGGGGAAGTGCTGGGGCTCGTAGGCGAGAGTGGCTGTGGCAAGACCACGCTGGGCAAAACCATTTTACAGCTGGTGCGCTCGACCGAAGGTGAGATCGTCTATCGCTCGCCTGACAATGAAGAGGCCGATCTCAGCAAGCTCGACAATGACGGTTTGGTGCCGTTCCGCAAACGCCTGCAGATCGTGTTTCAGGACCCCCATTCCTCGCTCAATCCTGCTTTTACGATTTTCGGATCGCTGGAAGATCCGCTGAAGAAGTATGGCGTTAAATCAAGGGAAGAGCGCCGGAAAATCATCGGTGATCTGCTCGAAGCGGTGAACATGCGGCGCGAATATATGGATCGCTATCCGCATGAATTTTCCGGCGGGCAGCGGCAGCGCATCGGCATTGCCCGGGCGCTGAGCATCGATCCCGAACTGATCGTCTGCGACGAGGCGGTATCGGCGCTCGACGTGTCGATCCAGGCGCAGGTTCTGCAACTGCTGATGAAGCTCAAGGACGAGCGTAAGCTGACCTATATCTTCATCACCCATGACCTCTCGGTCACCGAATATATCTGTGACCGGGTGGCGGTGATGTATCTGGGCAAGGTGGTGGAGCTGTGCCGCTCCGAGGACCTGTTTGCCAAGAATCTCCACCCCTATACCGAAGCCCTGCTCTCGGCCATTCCGGTGGCTGACCTCGACAAGAAATCTGAGCGCATCGTGTTGCAGGGAGACGTGCCCAGCCCGGTCAATCCGCCCTCGGGCTGTCCGTTTCATCCGCGCTGCCGCTACGCCAAGGACGTTTGCAAGTCCGTGGTGCCGCCGCTCAAGCGCTATCACACTGCCGGGCACGAGCATTTTGCCGCCTGCCACCTCATCGACTTGCCGGAAGCGACGGAAGAGCCCGCCGCTCTTTCGGCCTGACCTTTCAACCCGGAGACGGAATTGTCCGCACTTTCCACCATCAAGGGCGTGTTGCCCGCGCTTGTCACGCCGTTCGACGAAAACGAGAATTTTGACGAGGGGCGCATGCGCGCCATCGTCGATTTTCTCATCGGGCGGGGCGTCGACGGGCTCTATGTGACCGGCAGCACCGGCGAAGCCTTCATGATGTCTCCCGATGAGCGCAAGCGGGTGCTCGAGGTGGTGACCGATGAGGTCAAGGGCCGGGTGCCTGTGATCGCCCATATCGGCGCGATCAGCACGCATCTGTCTATCGACCTCGCCCGGCACGCCGAAAAGGTGGGCGCCGATGCCCTGTCCTCGGTGCCGCCCTTCTATTGGGGCTTTTCGCAGGACCAGGTCGTCTCCTACTACACCGACATCACGGCTTCGACCGGCCTTCCGATGTGCGCCTATAACGTGCCGCTGGCAGGCTTGTTCGGCTTCGACATGATCAAGCGGCTGGCCGAGATCCCGGGCGTCGAAGGCATCAAGTATACTGCGCCCACCCATCACGACATCATGCGGATCAAGGCCGAGATCGGCAGCGACTTCGTCATCTATTCTGGTGCCGACGAGATGGCCATGTCCGGCCTGGCCTTCGGTGCGGATGGCATTATCGGCAGCTTCTACAACGCCATTCCCGAGATCTACCTGGCGCTCTATGCGGCGGTTAAGGCGGGCGACATGGCCAAGGCCAAGGCGCTGCAGGAAGTGGGCAATGCCATCATCTTCTTCACCCTGCCGCGCAGTCCGATTGCGGCGATCAAGCGGGCCATGGCCTGGCAGGGCGCCGATGCCGGCTATTGCCGCAAGCCCTTCGGCAATTTCTACAGCGCCGCCGAGGAAGAAAGCCTCAAGGCCGAATTCCGTGCCTTCAAGGCGGAACGCGGCCTTACCGGCGTCAACTTCCTCGACGCCATCTAGCTGAGGGCGGCGCGGACTTCGGTTCGCGCCGCATCCACAAGGCTTCGCGCCGTGTCGTGGAAGAGGGCTTCGCGCTGTGCGGTGCTGAGGCCCAACTGGCGGGCACCGCGCTTCATGGCGCGCAATTGTTCGTAGCGGATATAGGTCATGCGGCCGTCGCAATGGCCGAGCGAAAGCTGGTGATTGGTTTCGGCGAGGAAAGCCCAGGCAAAGCCGAAGGCGATGTATTTGCCGCGCATTGGGCCGATCATATCGTCGCTGCCATACATGACGCGGTCGACGCCGACGCCATTGTAAAGCGCATCGAGCGCATCGGCTTCGCAGACGGTGGAGGTGTCGTACCAGACATTGGGCAGGCCGCGCAGGCTCGCAGCGGCTTTCTCGATGGCCCAGGCGGAATAGGAGCGGGCGCAATGGGCAAGTATCCAGCGCACGCGCGGATATTTTTCGCTGAGGCGCAGAATATCCGCGATGTTTTCCGGGTCGGAAATGGCCCGGCGCTTGGAGAGATGCATCATGACGATGAGGCCGAGGCGGTCGGCGAGGGCAATTTGATGCTCGGGCAGGAAGTCGGTAATCCGGGCCTCGGCCCGATCTTCGTTGGTCGCATAGACCAAATAGGGTTTGAGGCCAATGGCGCCGGTGCGCCTGAGGGTGGCAAGGATTTCGGCCTCGCTCATGCCGGGATGGACCAGCATCAGGGCGGCAGAATCCATGCTTCTGGCGGCTTCCGCAGCGACATAGATGTTTGAGGCGTCGAAATCGCACTGGCCGGCAAAAGGGAAGGGGAAGGCGAGGCGCTCGACTTGTCGGCCGGGCAGGAGAGCGGCATCGATCTCGTCGGCGAGCTGGGTCGTCACTTCGGGGAAATAGCGGCCGATGCTGGGCGCATAGGGGCCCGTCTCCTTGTCGGGATTGTGGTTGAAGGCCCAGCGGTAGATGTGGGTATGCACGTCGAAGACGCGGCCCGGCACGAAGTTCTCCAGTTCCTCCGCCCAGATGCACTTGTCGAGATCGGTGGGTGTAAAATCGTACATGGCGGCGCTCCCTTTTGTCTTGAACTATCATGTTACACTGATAACAATATAACCCAAGCGCAAGGGAGGATTTCGTGGGGGCGGGACAGGAACTCTGGAAGAAGGCCAAAGGGTTGATCCCTGGTGGCAACATGCTTTTGTCAAAGCGGCCGGAAATGTTCCTGCCGGAGCAATGGCCGGCCTATTTCAGCAAGGCCAAGGGGTGCCGCGTCTGGGATCTCGACGGGCGCGAATTGATCGACATGACGATCATGGGCGTCGGCGCCAATACGCTCGGCTATGGGGACGAGCGCGTCGATGCGGCGGTGGTCGCGACCGTGGCACAGGGCAATATGTCGACGCTCAATGCGCCTGAAGAGGTGGAATTGGCAGAGCGGTTGGTGGCGATGCACCCTTGGGCCGAGATGGCGCGCTTTGCGCGCACCGGCGGCGAGGCTAATGCGGTGGCCATCCGGATTGCCCGCGCGGCCTCAGGCCGGGATGGCGTGGCCATTTGCGGCTATCACGGCTGGCACGACTGGTATCTGGCATCCAATCTCGGCGAGGACGATAGCCTGGCCGGGCATCTCCTGCCGGGGCTCGACCCGCAAGGGGTGCCGCGGAACCTGCGCGGCACGGTGTTTCCGTTTGGCTTCAATGACATTGCCGCGCTCGAGGCATTGATCGCGACCGGGAAAATCGGCGTGATCATGATGGAGGTGGCGCGCACCTTTGATCCGTCGCCCGATTTCCTGCGGAAGGTGCGGGAGTTGGCTAAGGCGCATGGCATCGTGCTGATTTTCGACGAATGCACCTCCGGCTTTCGCCAGAGTTTTGGCGGTCTGCACACGCTTTATGGTGTCGACCCCGACATGGCGGTGTTTGGCAAGGCGCTGGGCAATGGCTATGCGGTGACCGCCGTTATCGGCCGGCGCGCGGTGATGGAAGCAGCGCAGAACAGCTTTATCAGCTCGACCTTCTGGACCGAGCGGATCGGCTCTGCGGCCGCACTGGCGACGCTCGATGTCATGGAGCAAACCCAGTCCTGGGAGGTCATTACCGGGATCGGCGTGGATATCACCCAGCGCTGGCGGGAGTTGGCGGCAAAGCATGGGCTTGAAATCTCAACAGCCGGTCTACCGGCCCTGACCGGGTTTGCGTTCAAGGGGGCGAATGCCGCCGCCTACAAGACGCTGATCAGCCAGGAAATGCTTGAGAGGGGCTACCTGGCTGCCACCAGCGTCTATACCTGCCTCGCCCACACTCCCGATATCGTCGATGGCTATTTCTACGCTCTCGACCCCATCTTTGCCCTCATTGCGGAGTGCGAAGCAGGGCGGGATGTCAGTTCGCTTTTGCGTGGCCCGATCTGCCACGCCGGTTTCAAACGTCTCAATTAGGACCTGTCATGACTCTCGTTCTCAAGGCACGGCCGGTTGATGCCGCGGCGCTCGCTCCTTATGCAACCGTGCTTCAGGCCGCAGATGGCAAGGCGCGAGCTTTTCCAGAGGTGATGGAAAAGGGCGACGTTCCAGGGGCGCATGCCTTTACGATTCTGTGTCCGCAGCCGGTGAATGGAGCGGTGCGGGTTGCCGCGCTCGAGCGACATCCGCATTCGACACAGAGTTTTGTGCCGATCAAGGCTGGGCGCTGGCTCATTCTCGTCGCGCCCAAGACCGCCAATGGCGGGCCGAATTTGGGTGGGGCGCTCGCCTTTGTCGCCGGGCCTGAGGATGCAATATGCATCGGGCAGGATGTGTGGCACGCGGGGCTGACGGTTCTCGATCAACCGGCGCAGTTCGGCATGATCATGTGGAAGGCTGAGAGCGCCGAGGATGGGGTGCTTTGGCAACTCGATGAAGCAGTTGGGGTGGAGTTTTAGGACTTGTTCCTCCAGCTGCTTCGCGACATGAATTGCTACCGCTTGATGGTAGTATAGCGGATTGCCGCCTGCGCGTGTTATCGCCGCAACTTGGCGACATATCTCGAGATGTCGTGATCGCAGTCGAAAGAGTGTCACATTTGGGGGGTGATCGTCTCCCCGTGTCCGCTTCCGGGCGGCCGCGCAGGTTCGACCAATGACTGGAATGGGGCGCGCTTCGGCCCGGCAGTTCCCGACCCCATTGCGGTCCCAGGACGAGCCTTCGCAACAGCCCGAAAGCGGACGTTGCTTTGATCCTTGGCCACCGACAAGACTGGTGTGATTGCGGACAGGCCGCTTCAGAAGCTTGGGACGAGGAAGCAGACGGCGCACCATGTCGCCCTAGAATTCAGGTTGAGTTGTCCAAAGCCCGTCAAGGTTCCTTTGCTCCTGCCAGCCACGATATCGGGAGATCATCGGCTGGTAATGCTCGGGAATGTCCCAATCGGGAGCGCCGCTAAGAGCATACGCCATGCCCTCTCGAAACCACGTTGGATGTGACATGGTCTCCACCGCCCCGTACCTGTCAAACTGCAGCCAATGGATGAGCTCGTGGCGAATGATATAGTCCTGCCAGTCGGGACCAGAAATCACCGCTCCCAGCCAAGGAAAGGAAATCGCGCGTTCGCGGTCACCGCCGAAGCTCTTATAACATTCGGAAGTGCTGCATAAAACCAACGTAAGCGGAGGTACTGTCTGTCCCGTTAACACTTCTACCTCTCGGACTGCGGCGCGCACCAAGTCCTGAGCCCGTTGGAGATCCTCTGCATCTTCAACGCAAGTTCGCTCAAGGCAAGACAGACCCAAGATTTGAGGTGCTGCCAGCCGGAGCGGTTTGGCGAGTGTAGCTGTGACGGTCGCCGCCAGAAGCACGGTCGCGCTAACCCCAAGCAAAAATCTCCTTTTTGACATAGATTTTCCTTCTACCCCGGGATTCAGTGTGGAAAAAACCAATCATAGAAGATCATCTTGTTTCAAACGTCCCCTATAATTGAAGCAAGTCAGGATGCGCAGCGATATCAGGTTTGCATGACCAGTTAGGCGTCGGCGCGCGTGTTGAAGTGCGCGGACCATCGTCTGCTCACAAGCTACGAGGCATAAGAGCTGCCTGTCTCCTTCCCACCCCATTTCAGACTTTCGCCGCAGGTCGGCTGTCGTTCCGCTTGCCTTAGACAATGCCGAACTCTGTCATAGTTGGATCAGAATTTCCCAGTCACTACAGTGCCCATTTATGTCGCAGCGGGCGCGCCATTTCTTTTTCACCACCACATTTCCTGCGCTGGCGCTACGGTTTGGCAGTGGCGCGATTGCGCATTGTTGGGTTCTTAAGTCAGTCCTTTATCGTGTCTCGGCCGTTAGCCACCAGGGCCGCATCGGGACGGGCGAGGGTGACGAGGGTGAGGCCGGCATTTGTGGCGCGCTGGACGGCGAGGCTGGTGGGGGCGGAGATGGTGACCAGCATCGGGCAGCCGGCGCGGACGGTTTTTTCCACTAGCTCATAGGAGCATCGGGCCGAGAGCAGGATGAAGCCGCTGGCCGGGTCGATCTTGGCGCGGGCCATGGCGCCCAAGAGTTTGTCGAGCGCATTGTGGCGGCCGACATCCTCGCGCACGAGGGCGATCGTGCCATCCGGCAGGCAGAAGGCAGCGGCATGCACGGCGCCGGTGAGGCGGCTGAGGGGCTGATGTTCGGGCAGAGTGGCAAGGGCGCTGGCAATGGCGGCGCGGGTAGTGTTTATCCGCGCGGTGAGCTTGGGCAATGGCCGCAGCACCTCGGCGATATTGTCGATGCCGCAAAGCCCGCAGGAGCTTTCGCCCACGCGCTTGCGGGCCCGCGCCAAGGCCTTCTGCATGCCCTCCGTCGGTAGCGTTAGCCGGGCGACAAAGCCGCCCTCGACCTCGGAAATGACCAGCCCGGTCAGCTCATCGGCACGCGTAATCAACCCCTCGGACAGGGCGAAGCCGGTGATGTAATCCTTGAGATCGACCGGGGTCGCCATCATCACCGCATAGCCGATGCCGCCTATATCGATGGCAATGGGCGCTTCGACCGGCACGGCGCGCCTGGTCTCTTCATCGCCCAAAACGCCCAGCCCCAGGCGCAGGACGTCGATATCCTCCGTCGCGCCCGTAGATGGCATCAGCGGACCACGCGCACCGGGATGGATTTTGCCGCCGGCGTGCCGCTGATGCGGTCGTAATAGTCGAGCGGCAGCAGCGGATTGAGCTCGGGATAATAGCCGGCCACCGAACCGCGCGGCATGGGATAATCGAGCACGGTCAATGCATCGACGCGGCGCGAAATGCCGTCGTGAAAGATGGTCTCGAGGCTGATCTTCTGGCCTGCTTCCAGCCCGCGTTCGGCACGGTCCTCGGCGTTCATGAACAGCACCATGCGGTCATTGTAGACGCCGCGATAGCGGTCGGAATTGGAATAGATGGTGGTGTTGAACTGGTCGTGGCTCCTTACGGTGGCCAGGCGCAGCATGTCCTTGTCCTCGACCGGTGCATCGACATGCAGCCCCTCGAACACCAGGAAATTGGCCTTGCCATTGGCGGTCTTCCAGACGCGGCGGCGCGAGGGCACGTCGAGGTGGAAGCCGCGCGGATTTTTGAGCTTGTCGTTGAAGTCCGAATAGATGGCCGGATAGACCTCGGCGATCTTGTCGCGGATGGCGGCGTAGTCATGGATATAGCGGGCCCAATCGACCTTGCTGTCGGGCAGGGTGGCCATGGCCATGCGGCAGACGATTTCGGTTTCGGGCAGCAGGTGTTCGCTGGCCGGTTCCAGCACGCCGCGCGAGGGCGTCACATTGCTCATCGCGTCCTCGATGGTGACCACCTGCTCGCCGAGCCGGGTGCGCACATGTTCGGAGCGCGCCACCACCGGCAGGATCAGCGCGTCCTGCCCATGCACCAGATGGCCGCGATTGAGTTTTGTGGCGATCCCTACGGTCAGCGCCAGCTTGCGCATGGCCGCATAGGCTTCGTTGGTGTCGGGCACGGCGCGGACGAAATTGCCGCCTAGACCGATGAAGACCTTGGCCTCGCCGCGCTTCATCGCCTCGACCGATTCCACAGCGTGGTGGCCGTGTTCGCGCGGCGGCTCGAAGCCGAAAACCTCACGGACGCGGTCGAGATATTCGGCTGCGGGCTTTTCATCGACGCCGACGGTACGGTCACCCTGGACGTTGGAGTGGCCGCGAATGGGGGCGATCCCCGCGCCCGGCTTGCCGATATTGCCCTTCAGGAGCAGCAGCGCCGCCAGTTGCTGGAGCAGGCGCGAGCCCTGCTGATGCTGAGTCAGGCCCATGCCGTAGCAGATGATAGTGGCCTTGGAGCGGATATAGATATCGGCGACGCGGCGGATCTGCTCTTCGCTGATACCGGAGACCGCGACCAGTTCGGGCCAGTCATGCTGCAGCACATCAGCGCGCAGCGCCGCGAGTCCGGCTGTGTGTTCGGCGATGAAGGCCTGGTCGAGCACATCTTCGCCTGCCGCCTCGCGCTCGAACATCACCTTCATCATGCCCTTGAGCAGGGCCAGGTCGCCGCCGATCTTGATGTGGACGAATTCGCTGGCAATGGGCGTCGAGCCGAAGGTGGCCATCTGCACCACGTCCTGCGGCTCGGTGAATTTGAGCAGCGCCCGCTCGGGCATGGGATTGACCGCGACGATGGGGATGCCGCGCTTTCGGGCCTCGACCAGATTGGTCATCATGCGCGGCGAATTGGTGCCGGTATTCTGCCCGATGATGAAGATGGCCTCGGCTTCTTCGAAATCCTTGAGCACCACCGAACCCTTGCCAATGCCCAGTACCGGCGGCAGGCCGCGGCTGGTCGGTTCGTGGCACATATTGGAGCAATCGGGGAAATTATTGGTGCCGAATTCGCGCACGAAGATCGAATAGAGGAAGGCCGCCTCGTTGGGCGTGCGGCCGGAGGTGTAGAACTCCGCCTGGTTGGGGTTGTCGAGCGCCCGCAGATGCTTGCCGATCAGCGCAAAGGCCTCGTCCCAGGAGCAGGGGACGTAATGGTCGGTCGCGGCGTCATAGCGCATGGGCTCGGTCAACCGGCCCTGCATTTCGAGCCAGTAATCGGATTGCTCCATGAGGTCGGAAACGCTGTGCTCGGCGAAGAAGTCGCGGCTCACGCGTGCGCGGGTGGCTTCATGGGCCAGCGCCTTGGCGCCGTTTTCGCAGAATTCGAGCTTCTTGCGCTCGTCGGCATCGGGGAAGGCGCAGGAGGGACATTTGAAGCCGCCGGGCTGGTTCATGTCCAGCAGTGCCCGCGAGCCCTTGGTGATGACGCTCTGTTCCATCAGCACCCTGGCGGTAGCCGCCGCCGCACCCCAGCCGCCGGCCGGATGCGTATAGGTCTGGTAGCGGGGTTGCTTGTCGCTCATGGGGCATCCTCCAACTGGGCGCGAAGTGATCGGCGGCTCGGCACGCCGATTCTGACGGGCATTCACCTGTCGCACAAGGCTAAACACGCCGTGTGGTAGAAGCGCGCAAAGTCTACCTGAGTTTCAAATAATCTCGGCTCAGGGCTGGCGGAGCTGGTCGAGCAGTTTGAGGCCAAGGCGCAGGCTGGCGCCGGTATTGACCAGCATCTGGGGCAGGGTCAGCCATTCGAGCGTCCAGGCGGCGCCGGAGCGCTCATATTCATGCACCATCGCCTGTTGCAGATTGGCGGAGAGGCCGGCATTGGCGCGGGCCAGGGCGACCAGCACCTCGGCATTGACCGGATTGGCCTTGTGGGCCATGGCCGAGGAGCCGCCGCCGCCTTCGAGCTTGATTGCCGCGACTTCGTTCTGCGCCAGAAGCGCGAGGTCGGCGCCGATCTTGCCTAGCGTGCCGGAGATCAGGGCTAGAAGGGCGCCAAGTGCGACAATGGGGTCGCGGGTGGTATGCCAGGGAGCGGCCAGGCCAAGATCGAGACGGTGCGCCAGGTGCTCGGCGATGGCGTCGCCCCGCCCGGCAAAGCTCGAGCGATCGCCCACCGGTCCGCCGAGCTGCACGACGAGCAGGCTCCGGCGCATGGCGGCCAGGGCGCGCAGATGTCGCTGCAGCGGTTCGGACCAGGATGCGAGCTTGGCGTCCCAGGTGGTGGGCAGGGCCACCTGCATGCGGGTATGGGCCATGAGCGCGCGGCCGGACCAGTCATAGGCCAGCCGGTCGAGCCGGGCGAGCAGCGCGTCAAGGCGGATTTCATAGAGATCGAAGATCGGCACCAGTTGCAGCATCAGTGCCGTGTCGATGATGTCCTGGCTGGTGGCGCCCTTGTGGAGAGCAGCGCCATGCGGCTCGGGCACGCGGGCCCGCAACTGCTTGACCAGCGCTGGGATCACCACGCCGTCCTGGGCCATGCCGGCCTCGAGCGCCGCGAAGTCCGGGGTAAAGCCATCGATGGCGGTGGCAATAGCGGCTGCGGCGTCGGGTGAAATCCAGCCGGCATCGGCGGAGGCGTCGGCGAGCGCCCGCTCGACCCGCAGCATGGCGGCGATCTCTGCGGCGTCGGAGAGCAGGGCTTGGATGTCGGCATCGCCCGCAAGGGCGGAGAGCAGGGTCATGACGGTCTCTTAGATCATGTCAGGGCATGGGCTGTGAAGCAGACTCGATCCAGCGGCACCGGCCCTTTTTGGGGGAGCACGCCATCGGCTGCCCTTCCCGCCATCCCACTATCCGCCTTAACCCTCGGGCTTGACCCGAGGGCTCTGCTCTTAAAGTGCCTGATTGGCGAGGCCCCTCGGGTCAAGCCCGAGGGTGACGACCAGAGTTTATGGGATGGTCGGCGTTCATGCATGGTCGGCGTTCAATGCATGCGGTCTCGCCCTAGAAATCAAAAAACACCGTTTCCTTGTCACCCTGCAGATGGATGTCGAGGGTGTAGGTCGAGCCGTCGCGTTTCGCGATCAGGGTCTCGCGGCGGCGCGGGTCCATGATCTTGTTGAGCACGAAATCGGCGGCATTGGCCTCGGCTTCGTCGGCGAAATAGAGCCGGGTCTGCAGGCCGATATTGATGCCGCGCGCCACGATCCACAGCGAAACATGCGGCGCCTGCGGCTTGCCGTCCGGACCGTCGACGCGGCCGGGCTTAATGGTTTCGAAGCTGAAGGTGCCGTCGGGCCGGGTCGGCTGGCGGCCCCAGCCGGTAAAGGCGGGGACGGAGTTGGAATTGGGGGCCATGGGCGCGACGAAGCTGCCGGTGCTGTCGGCCTGCCAGAGCTCGAGCACCGCGTCATTGACCGGCGCGCCGGAGCCGTCGATGACCCGGCCGGTAATGGTGATGCGCTCGCCCTTGGCTTCGGGCGTCAGCATGGTGATGCCGGGATCGGCGTCGATCACGCCAGTGATCCCGCAGAAATTCGGGGTCATGCCGATATGCACATAGGGGCCGGCGGTCTGGGACGGCGATTCCTTGAGCACGGGAACGGGGTGCAGTTTCATCAATTCCCCTCCAGCTTGTTTTCGAACATGGTCGAGCGGCGGCCGCGCAACACGATGTCGAAGCGATAGGTGAGCGCATCCATGGGCACGGTGTTCTGCCGGTCGAGCCGGGCAATCAACTGATCGATGGCCGCTTTGTCGGGAATGGTGCCGACGATGGGGCATTGCCAGATCATCGGATCGCCCTCGAAATACATCTGGGTGATCAGCCGCTGCGCGAAGGCGTGGCCGAAAACCGAGAAGTGGATATGGGCCGGGCGCCAGTCATTGCCGCCATTGGGCCAGGGATAGGCGCCGGGCTTGACGGTGCGGAAGTGGTAGAAGCCGTTTTCGTCGGTGATCGAGCGGCCGAAACCGCCGAAATTGGGATCGAGGGCGGCGACGTAGCCTTCCTTCTTGTGGCGATAGCGGCCGCCGGCATTGGCCTGCCAATATTCCACCAGCGTATGGGGCACGGGCCGCGCATTCTCGTCGAGCACCTGGCCATAGACGATCATGCGCTGGCCGATGGCCTCGGTGCCGTCCTGACTGAAATTGCGGATGAGATCATTGTCGAGTTCGCCCAGCTTTTCGTGGCCGAAAGTGGGGCCGCTCATTTCCGACTTGGTGGGTCCCAGCGCCAGCAGGCTGTGCTTGGGGGCGCGGAAGGTCGAGCTCTTGTAGCCCGGCGTATCGGCGGGGGGGTGCCAGGCGCGATCGCGCTGGAACAGCACGCCATCGGCTCCGGGTAGAATGATGCCGCTCATTGTGCTGCCTCCTGACGCTTGGCGAGTTCCTGCTTGGCGATTTTGAAGGCGCTATTGGCCGCCGGGACGCCGGCATAGACGGCCACATGCAGCAGCGCTTCCTTGATATCGGCCGGCGTGGCGCCGGTATTGAGCGTGGCGCGCACATGCATGGCGAATTCCTCCTCGTGGCCCAGCCCGGCCAGGAGGGCGAGGGTGACCAGCGAGCGCTCGCGCTTGCTGAGGCCGGGTCGCGACCATACCGACCCCCAGGCGCCTTCAGTGATGAAGGTCTGGAAATCGGCGTCGAATTCGGTGGTGCGCGCGGTGGCATTGTCGACATGGGCGTCGCCCAGCACCGCGCGGCGGGTCGCCATGCCCTGCGCGAAAAGGCTGTCTTCAGCCATTGATGGCCTCCTTGAGAAACTGCCGCATCAGCGCCGCGAGCTTTTCCGGCTGCTCGATGGATGGAAGATGGCCCGCACCAGGCAGGATTTCGAACCGCGCTCCGGGAATGGCATCGGCGCAGCTGCGCACCAGCTCCACCGGGGTCGAGCCGTCCTCGGCGCCGGCCACCACCAGGGTGGGCGTGGCAATGGCGCCGATGCTGTCGCGCAGATCGGTGTCGCGCAAAGTGGCGCAGGTGGCGGCATAGCCAGCCGGGTCGGTGCGCAGGAAGAGGTTTTTCCAGCCGGCCAATGCCGCGGGCTCATGCTGGCGGAAACCGGGGCTGAACCAGCGCTCCATCACGGCGTCGGCGATGGCGCCCAGTCCCTTGGTCAGCACGGTGTCGGCGCGGGCGTTCCACATGGCATCGTCGCCAACCTTGGCGGCGGTATCGCACAGCACCAGCGCGTTCAACCGTTCGGGATGCTTCAGGGCAAACCCCTGGCTGATCAGCCCGCCGATGGAGACGCCACCGAGGGCGAGGCGCTCGAAGCCGATATGGGCCACGAGACCCTCGAGATCGCGCAGGTGGTCGTCGAGACTGTAGTCGCCGGGCGGGCTGTCGCTGAGCCCATGGCCGCGCTTGTCATAGGAGAGAATGCGGAAGTCGCCCGAGAGCTGGTCGATCACGCCATCCCAGATACGGGCATCGGTGCCCAGCGAATTGACCAGCACCAGACCAGGCGCGCCGACCGGCCCTGCCAGGCGATAATGCAGCAACACATCATGGATGCGAATGAAGTTCATGGTCCCCTCTTCAGGCCGATTTAAGGGGCTGGTCGCCGCCAAGTAAAATGATTACTCATGACGATAAAATAACTCCGGGCTTATCGAACTCGCCGGTGGCGCCGCGAAAAGCGCTGAATTTGTGACATAGAATAACCGAGGCTGACAATGGCGCCGCGCATTATCGATCCCCGGATCAAGATCCGCCACATCGCCTGCTTTCTGGAAGTGGCGCGGTTGCGCAGTGTGGTCAATGCCGCCGACATGCTCAATATCAGCCAGCCGGCGGCCACCAAAACGATCCAGGAACTCGAGGAGGTGCTGGGTGGAGCGCTGTTCGACCGCAGCCGGCGCCGGCTGGCGCTGACCCCGTTCGGGGAGGTGTTTTACCGTTATGCCTCCACCTCTATTGCCGCGCTGCGACAGGGGATCGATGCGGCGCGTGGTGGCGAGGAGGCGGCGGTGGTCAAGATCGGCGCGCTGCCATCGGTATCGGCGCGCATCCTGCCCGAGGCGGTGCGCAAATTCTTCAAGGCCGAGCCGGGGATCAATAGTCGCATCGTCACCGGACCCAATTCCTACCTCTTGTCGCTGCTGCGTACCGGCGATGTCGATCTGGTCATCGGGCGCATGGCCGAGCCCGATTCCATGCTGGGGCTGAGTTTTGAGCATCTCTATTCCGAGCGTGTGGTGCTGGCGGTGCGCCCCGACCATCCCCTGCTGGGGGAGCGCGAATTCAACCTGGGCATGATCGACGGCTATCAGCGGCTGATGCCGACGCCCGGCTCGGTGATCCGGCCCCTGGTGCAGCGCATGCTGGTTGCCTATGGCATTGGCGGCCAGCACGAGGAGGTCGAGACGGTCTCCAACGCCTTTGGCAGGGCCTATATCAGGCAGAGCGATGCGGTGTGGTTCATCTCCGAGGGTGTAGTGGCCGACGATGTGGCCGAAAATTATCTCTATCTCCTGCCCGTCGACATGAGCGAGACGCAGGGGCCGGTCGGCTTTACCACCCGCGCCGACACCGTGCCTGGTTTTGCCACCACCGCCTTCATGCAGACGGTGCGCGAAGTGTCGGAAAATATGCGCGGCGCCGGGCCGGTCGCGTCGGCTGCGGGCGATTGAGCTAGGCGCGGCTCATCTGCTGGCGGAACTTTGCCGGTGACATGCCGAGCATGCGGGTGACGAAGCGGGTGAAATAGGCGGGGTCATCATAACCCAGTTCGGCACCGATTTCCTTGATGGAAAGGGTCGAAAATAACAATTGCCGCCGCGCCTCGAGCGCGATGCGTCGCTCGATGATCGCCAGCGCCGAAGCGCCCAGAGCCTGCCGGCAGATGCGATTGAGATGGGTGGGGCTCACCCCCAGCGTCTCGGCATAATCGGTGATGCGGCGGCTGCTGCGGAAGCGCTCATCTACCAATTGCCGAAAGGCGGCCGCATGCAGCCGCGTCCGGTCCGGTGGGATTTCGCTGGCCACCGCCTGGCTATGGGCCCGGTGCAGCGCCAGCAGCAGCAGCGAGAGATGGGCGCGCATCGCCAGGTCGTGGCGTTCACCGGGATGGTCGGCCTCATCGACCAGCCGGGCCATGGCCTCGCGCACCACGCCGCCGCCGGAGCGAATGATTGAGGGATGCGCGAAGCCGAGATCCAGCGCCCGCACATCGCGCTCGAACAGCGTCAGCACCACGCCATCGACATCCTCGGAAAAGGTGTAGCCATGGACCACCAAGGCGGGGACCACCACCAGCGCCCCCGGCGTCAGGCGAAATTCGGCGCCGTCCAGCGTGACGCGGGCAGTGCCCTGGGTCAGCGCCAGCACCTGGAACAGGTGCTCGTGCCGATGCGGGGCAATGCGAAAGCCGTGCAGGCGGCTGCGCGCCGGAATGGTCTCCCAGTGCAGCCAGTCCTGCGTGCTGTCCTGTTCGCCATAGAGGGCATAGGTGGGGATCATCTTCATGTTCGGATAGTGCAAGCGATTGACGTGGCTGTCCATTCACCAATTGGGCTGAGATGCGCATGCTGGGGGAGAAATGGGGGAGCTGAATGCGCACCAAAGTTGTCATCGTGGGAGCGGGCCCGGCCGGGCTGATGCTCGGGCGTCTGCTCGACCTGGCCGGGATCGATAATCTCATTCTCGAGCGCAAGAGCGCCGATTATGTGCTGGGCCGCATCCGCGCCGGTGTGCTCGAGCAGGGCGCCGTCGACCTGATGGACCGGGCACAGGTAAGCAAGCGCTTGCACGAAGAGGGCTTGATCCATGACGGCACGGTGCTGAGCTTTGACGGCGACAGCCATCGCATCGACTTCGCGCAATTGGTCGGTCGCCGCGTCACCGTCTATGGCCAGACCGAGGTGACCCGCGACCTGATGGATGCCCGGCAGGGGCAGACCATCTACGAGGCCGAGGATGTGCAACTGCATGATTTCGACGGCAAGCCTTATGTCACTTGGCGCAAGGATGGGGTCAGCCACCGCGTCGACTGCGACTATATTGCCGGCTGCGATGGCTATCACGGCGTCAGCCGCGCCAGCGTACCGCAGGATGCGATCAAGACCTTCGAGCGCATCTATCCCTTCGGCTGGCTCGGCATTCTGGTCGACAAGCCGCCGGTGGCGCATGAGCTGATCTATGCCCATCACGAGCGCGGCTTTGCCCTCTGCTCGCAGCGCTCGCCGACGCGCAGCCGCTATTATGTGCAAGTGGCCAATAGCGAAAAGGTCGAGGACTGGAGCGACGATCGCTTCTGGGACGAGCTGCGCCGCCGGCTCGATCCGGCCACGGCCGAGGTCCTGCAGACCGGGGAGTCGCTGGAAAAGTCCATCGCGCCCTTACGCAGTTTCGTCGCCGAGCCGCTGCGCTTCGGACGGCTGTTCCTGGCCGGCGACGCCGCCCATATCGTGCCGCCCACCGGCGCCAAGGGTCTCAACCTCGCCATGAGCGACGTGGCCATGCTGGCCGATGCGCTGATCGAGTTCTATGGCGAGACATCAACGGCCGGGCTCGATTTCTACTCCGCCAAGGCGCTGTCGCGCATCTGGAAGGCGGAGCGGTTCAGCTGGTGGATGACCAGTCTTCTCCACGTCTTTCCCGATAGCGGCGATTTCGGCCGCCGCATCCAGCGCGCCGAGTTCGACTATCTCACCGGCTCGGTGGCGGCCCAGCAGAGTCTCGCGGAGAACTATACCGGGTTGCCGCAATAGGGGGCTAACAGGCCCCGAACGGGCCTCCCACTGCAGAAGGGCGAGGAGAAGAGGTGCGTCGCGGAAAGCTCGCCGCGCTCGATCGGTCCCTCGCCCTGTTTCAGGGGGAGGTTAGGTGGGGGTGTTCCGAAACAGCAAAAAAGCCCCGCCACCGGAGTAGCGGGGCCTTCGGAGAGATTTTTGGGTAAGGCTTAGAGTTTTTCACGTTCTGGTTGATGCGGCTGCATCGCTCCCTCCCCCCTTGAGGGGGAGGGCGGGGGTGGGGGGTGGTTCAGTGGCCCACGATGGACCCCCACCCTCATTCCCTCCCCTCAAGGGGGAGGGAGGCGACAGCCCCCGAGTCCGTCGCAGTTTGAAGTCCTCTAGTTGCCTTCGGCCGCCACGGCGGCGCGGGCGGCGTCGAGCAGGGCCTGGCCATCAACGCCAGCGGCGGTCATGTCGGCGACCCACTGGTCGATGGTCGGCTGGGCGGCAGCGATCCAGCGGGCGGTTTCGGTCTCGTCGAGCTGGACGATATTGTTGCCCGCCTTGACCGCAATGGCCAGGCCACCGGCATCGCCATTGTCCATGACGCGGCCGAACTGGCGCGAGACTTCGAGGCCCGAATGGGCGTCGATCACGGCCTTCAGGTCGTCGGGCAGGTTGTTATAGCTGTCCTGGTTCATGAAGAAGCCGAAGGTCTGGCTGTAAAGGCCATGGTCGCTGGTAAAGCCGGTATGGTTCTTGACCAGTTCGGATATGCGCAGCGACGGGGTCACTTCCCACGGTACGGTGGTGGCGTCGATCACGCCCTTGGACAGCGCCTCTGGGGTCTGCGTCACCGGCATGCCGACCGGCTCGGCGCCAAGCTGGGCCAGCATGTTGGAGATAATGCGCGAGCCGCCGCGCACCTTCATGCCTTCGAGGTCCTCGAGCTTGGTGATCGGGTCCTTGGAGTGGAACAGGCCCGGGCCATGGGTGTGCAGGGCCAGCACCTTGATGCCGTTATACTCGTCGGCAGCGTTGTCCATCACGTAGTTGTAGAAAGCGGCCGAGGACTTTTCGCCATTGGTGATCAGGAAGGGCAGCTCGAACACTTCCGACTTGGGGAAGCGACCGGGCGTATAGCCCATGATGGTCCAGACGATGTCGACCACGCCGTCCTTGGCCTGGTCGTAGAGATCGGCCGGAGCGCCGCCCAGCTGCATGGCCGGGTAGAGTTCGAAGGCGATGCGGCCGCCCGAGGCTTCGGTGACCATCTGGGCCCAGGGCTCGATCGCCTGGGCCGGAATGGTGGCCTGGGCCGGCAGCATCTGATGAATGCGCAGCGTGACTTCCTGGGCGAAGGCGGTGGTGGCCATGGCCAGAGCGGCCAGTGCGCCCAGGACGAAAGTTTTGGTCTTCATTGGGTTTCCCTCCCTTGAGATGCCGGCCGTGTGGCCGGTTTTTTGGTTTTCCTGCCCGGCTTCCTCCAGAAAGCCGGGCAGGCTCGTATTGTCCTAGTAGAACCACCACACGAGACAGAGCGTGATCGATGGGAATGCTACGAGGATTATGGTCCGGATGATGTCACTGAGAACGAAGGGCATCACCCCGCGATAGGTCTCCGACAGCTTAGTGCCGGGCGACATGGAATTGATGATGAAGAGATTCATGCCCACCGGCGGGGTGATCAGGCCGACCTCCACGGCGATCAGCACCAGAATGCCGAACCAGATGCCGAACTCATCGGCGGTCATGCCGAAATCGAGCACCATCATCATCGGATAAAGGATCGGAATGGTCAGCAGGATCATGGACAGCGAATCCATGACGCAGCCCAGGACCAGGTAGAACACCAGCACGATGGCCAGCACGATCCAGGGGTTGTAGCCCTGTTCGCCGATCCAGCCGGCCGCCACCTGCGGCAGTTGCGACAGGGCCAGGAAGCTGTTGAGCACGGCGGCGCCGAAGACGATGAGGAAGATCATCGCCGTCGACACCGCGGTCGAAAGCAGCGCGTCGCGGACGTTTTCCCAGGTGAGACTGCGATAAGCGAGGGCGATCACGAAAGTGCCAGCCGCGCCGATGGCCGCTGCCTCGGTCGGGGTGAAGATGCCGGTATAGATGCCGCCGATGACAAGCACGAAGACCAGCAGGACCGGCCAGATATCGGCCAGGGCCTTGAAGCGTTCCATATAGGGCACACGCTCCAGCCGGCCGCCGGCTTCGGGGCGGACACGCACATAGATGGCGATGACGACCAGATAGCCGACCGCCGCCAGAATGCCGGGAAGGAAGGCGCCCATGAACAGCTTGGCGATGTTCTGTTCGGTCAGCACCGCGAAGATCACGAGGATCACCGAGGGCGGAATGAGAATGCCCAGCGTGCCGCCAGCGGCCACGGCGCCGGTGGAGAGGGCATTGGAATAGCCGTATTTCTTGAGCTCGGGCAGGGCGACTTTGCCCATGGTGGCAGCGGTGGCAAGGGAAGAGCCGACGATGGAGCCGAAGCCGGCGCTGGCGCCGATGGCGGCCATGGCTACGCCGCCCTGGCGATGACCCAACCAGGCCGTCGCGGCCTTGAAGATCTTGGTCGACAGCCCGCTCAGCGTGGCGAACTGGCCCATGAGCAGGAAGAGCGGCACCACCGACAGGGAATGGGAGGCGAAGGTCGAATAGCTCAGCGTCTTGAACTGGGCCATCACCGGATTGAAGTTCTTGGTGATCATCCAGGTGCCGAAAACGCCGATCGCCATCATGGCGAGGCCGATCGGTACGCGCAGAAAGACCAGCAGCAGCACTGCCGGAATGCCCAGAAGGCCGAGGAGTAGATTGGTGGTCAATGCTCGCTCCCCACATGCTTGGGCGGCGCCTTGCCGGCCAGTGCGTCCTGCACCGAGCGGCCGAAGACGAAAATGGACACCAGGACCATGACCACGGCGCCGACCAGGCCTGCCATGAAGGCCCAGCTCAGAGGCAGGCCCAAAAGGATGGTGGTCTCGCGATAGGCGAACTTGTCCATCATGCCGAAATAGAGTCGCCAGGCGATGAAAGCCGAGGCCACGAGCATCATGAAGTCGGTAACCACCAGGATCCAGGCGTTGACGCGGTCGCTGAAGGTGTCGGTCAGGAGCGACACCAGTGCATGGCCACGCATCAGATGCGCCCAGGGCAGGAAGGCAAAGACCGCAAAGCCCATGCCCACCGAGATCAACTCATAATCGCCCAGAATGGGCTTGAGGCCGGCCCAGATAAATGCCCGGCCTATTACGCTCACCACCACGATCACGATCATGGCCATAAGAACGACGCCGCCGGCGATGGCCATCCATTTGGCCAAGCCATGCGTTGCCCGTCCGAGTACGGAACTGTCACTGAACACGGATATCCTCCCCCGCTTCGTGTCGAATTAACGCTGCCCGTACTCGTCTTGTAAAATGACAAATTTCGCCCTTATGATAACCCTGAGATTATCGATTGAAGCGAAATGCGGGTCTGATTGCGGCTGCCCCGTCAAATCGATAACTTTTGCGACGCGGTTCCTCTTCCGCGTACATTTGCAATAAGGTTATACTGGATAACCAATTGCCGCCAGTGGTAGAAGCGGCTCATTTGGCGAGCCAATAGAGAAAGTGACGCGGCCATGCGGCGCGAACAGCCTTCGACACCAGAGCCGGACGAAGACAGCGCCGAAGGACTGCGCACCGATGCCACCAGCAGCATTGTCGGCTATCGGCTGCGGCGGGCTCAGCTCAGCGTGTTCCAGCGCTTCCTGACCGTGTTCGAAAGTCTGGCCCTGCGACCGGTGGAATATACCGTGCTGGTGCTGATCGCTGACAATCCCGGGCGCAAGCAGACCGAGATCGCCGAGGTGCTGGGGATCAAGCGTGCCAATTTCGTGCCACTGGTGCATGGGCTGGAACAGCGCGGGCTGGTCGAGCGGGTGCCGTCCGATTTCGACAAGCGCGCCAATGCCTTGCACCTTACAAAGGACGGGGAAACTTTCCTCGCCCATGCCCGGCAGGTGCATGAGGATATGGAACAGGAGCTGGTGGCGCGGCTGGGCGGCGAGAAGGCCCGCAAGACCTTGCTCGACCTGCTCGACCGCCTCACCTAGAGCGTTTCACGTTCTGGTTGATGCGGCTTCATCGCCCCCTCCCCATTGAGGGGAGGGCCGGGGAGGGGGTCATTTAGCGATCCACTGATGGACCCCCTCCCTCACTCCCTCCCCTCAAGGGGGAGGGAGGCAAAAGCGCCAGAATCCACCTTAAGTTGAAATAATCTGAGGCCTATCTGAAAACCGGCGGGCGTTTTTCGAGGAAGGCGCGCAGGCCCTCTTCGGCGTCCGGACCGGTCTGGCTCAGTGCTGCCGTCAGGCTTTCGGCATAGAGCCCGGCCTCGGGCGGCATGGAGCCGATCTGGGCGATGGCCTGGATGATGAAGCCATTGATCGTTGGCGAGTTCTTCGCAATGCGCTCGGCCAGTTCGAAGGCTTTTTCCAGTGCACCGCCTTCGGGCACCAGGTGATGGGCCAGGCCCAGGCGCTCCCCTTCGATGCCCGAATAGGTGCGACCGGTCAGCATCATTTCGGTCAGCCGGTCCGGCCCGATCAGCCGCGTGATCCGCACCGAGCCGCCACCCCCGACAAAAATGCCGCGCAGGCCCTCGGGCATCTGGAAGCGCACGGTTTCCTCGGCGACGCGGACATGGCAGGCCGCGCCAAATTCGAGACCCCCGCCCAACACTGCACCACTCATGGCGGCAATGACGGGAATGGGCGAGTTGGCCACCTGCGCCATGACGCGGTGCCAGTTGCGCGAATGCGCCATCACCTCGAGCGGCTGGCGTGCGACATGCTGGGACAGGTCGAGGCCGGACGAGAAATGCCCGCCTTCGCCGGAGATGACTATGGCGCGGGTGCCTTCGGGCACGGCGGAAAAGAAAGCGTCGAGTGCAGCGACCAGATCATCGTTGAGCGCATTGCGCTTTTCCGGGCGGTTGAGACGCAGATGGGCAATCGGCCCCCGCTGCTCGATGATCAAGGCGTCAGTCATGGATTGTCCTTTGGCATGGGCGTTCATTGGGCACCCAGAAGTTTGCGCACCTCGTCGGGCAGCGCGGCGGAGCGAATGCCGCCATTGTCGTCGCGCACGACCCAGACGCGCTTTTCATGCGCTTCGATGGCCAGGTCGCCATCGCGCAGCACACTGTGTTTCACCCCAAAGCTGGAGCGACCCAGTTCGGTGATTTCGGAACTGATTTCGACCACGTCGCCAAAGCTCGACGGCTTTATGAAGCGTGCGCCGGTATCGACCATGGGGATGCCGGCAATGCCGTAATGGTCGAGCCAGTTGCGCTTGTGCATGGCAAAGGCGGCCGAGAGCATGGCGGCGGTGGCATTGTCGAAAAAGCGGAAATAGTTGGGGTAGTAGACGATCCCCGCCGGGTCGCAGTCGCCGAACTGGATCTCGACCTTGGTGGTGTGGGTAAACATGGGAAATCCTATTTCGCCGCCATGCGCAGGGCGCCGTCGAGCCGCACCACTTCGCCATTGAGATAGTCGTTTTCGACCATGCTTCTGACCAGCGCCGCAAACTCGCTTGGCTTGCCGAGGCGCGACGGATTGGGAATGGCCGATGCCAGTCCGTCCTGCACCTCCTGCGGCAGTTCCGCGAGCAGCGGCGTCAGGAACAGGCCGGGCGCGATGGTCAAGACGCGAATGCCGAAGCGGGCCAGTTCGCGCGCCGCCGGCAGGGTCAAGGCCACGATGCCGCCCTTGGACGCGGCATAGGCCGCCTGGCCGATCTGCCCGTCATAGGCGGCGACCGAGGCGGTGGAAATGATGACGCCGCGCTGGCCATTGGTATCGGGTTCGGCCAGCGACATGGCATGGGCGCAGAGCCGCATCATGTTGAAGCTGCCGATGAGGTTGACGTTGATGACGCGCGAAAAGGCATCGAGCGCCATCGGGCCTTCGCGGCCGACAATGCGGGCGGCGGTGCCGATGCCGGCGCAGTTGACCAGCACCGAGGGTGGGCCCAGCGCGTCGACAGCTGCGTTCACCGCTGCCTCGGCGCTATCTGCACTCGAGACGTCGACGGCAAAGAACTGCCCGCCCAGCTCTGCGGCAACGGCCTCGCCTTTTTCCGCATCCCGATCAAAAACCGCCGCGCGGGCACCTGCCCCCGAAAGTGCCCGCGCGGTCTCGGCGCCCAGCCCGGAGGCGGCGCCGGTAACGAAAACTGTCTTGCCCGAAACATCCATTATGCGGCCTCTGGGTTTTCAATGAGCAGGGCAATGCCCTGGCCGCCGCCGATACAGGCGGAGGCAATGCCATAGCGCGTGCCCGAGCGCTTGAGTTCGAGCGCCAAGGTGAGGCCCAGGCGGATGCCGGTGACCCCCAGCGGATGGCCGATGGCGATCGCTCCGCCATTGACGTTGAGCTTGTCCTCATCGAGCCCGAGTTCATCGGCGCAGGCTAGGATCTGCGCGCCGAAGGCTTCGTTGATCTCGACGCGGTCAATCTGATCGAGCGTCATCCCGGCGGTTTCGAGCACGGCGCGGATGGCGGGTGCGGGGCCGATACCCATGATCTGCGGTGGCACGCCGACGGCTGCGCTGGCGACAATACGGGCGAGCGGCTTATGGCCGTTGGCCTTGGCATAGGCCGAGGACGCGACCAGCACGGCGCCGGCACCATCGACAATGGCGGAGGAATTGCCGCCGGTCTGCACGCCGCCAAAGGCCGGGCGCAGCTTGGCCAGGACTTCGTAGGGCGAGGGGCGGATATGTGAATCCGTATCGACGCTCTCGACGCCGCGCGGCAGCTTGATGGCGCGCTTGTCGAGCGTCTCGATCTCGAACGTCTCGTTTGTGACCGCGACAATCTCTTCGGCGAGAATACCGGCATCGCGCGCAGCAAGAGCCCGGTTGAAACTGCGCTCGGCGAAGCGGTCTACGCGTTCGCGCCCAATATTGTATTGCTTGGCCAGGTTTTCTGCGGTGTCGCCCATATTGACGCAGCCGGCCGGGTCGTAAAGCGCTTCCCACAGAAAGTCCTTGAACTCCACCTTGCCCATGGTGAAGCCATTGCGATGGGTATAGGCGGCGATGGGGTTGCGGCTCATCGATTCACAGCCGGCACCCAGCGCCAGATCGACACGTCCGAGCGACACCGAATCCGCCGCCTGCGCAATGACTTCGAGCCCGGTGCCGCAAATGCGCTGCACCAGATGGGCTGGCGCCTCGATGGGCGCGCCGGCATAGAGGCCGATATGGCGCGGGGTGACATAGGCATCGAACGAGGCCTGGGCCATGGAGCCGGCAATGGTGTGGCCGATATCGGCGGCTTTGACGCCAGTCTTTTCGATGGCGGCGCGGGCGGCCTTGATACCGAGATCGATGGGCGAGATTTCGGCGAAGGCGCCGCGATAATCCACGAAGGGCGTGCGGGCGCCACCCAGCAACCAGGCGTCATCGAAAGTGAGGCGAAGGCCTTTGCTCATGGATCAGGCGCCTTTCCGGGGGCAGAGAATGATTGTGTCGCCGGGCGTGTCGGCATAAAGCGCCTCGACCAGATGGGCCCGGTGGGTGCGCACGGCGCGCTGGTTGATCGAGCCCTTGTCCGTCACTTCGCCCTTGTCGATATCGGGCAGCTCCGCCATCAGCAGTGCCCGTGCGACGTGGTTGGAACTGCCGGTGGATTTTTGCGCCAGCGCCACAAGGCTCTCCTCGAATTTTTGGCGGACGGAAGGATGGGCGAGGATGGTCTCGGCATCCGTCTCGGGCGGCAGCTCGGCCTGCCGCGCACAGGCGACCAGGTCCGGGAAGATCATCGCGCCAATAGAGTTGAGGTCCAGCCCGGTCAGCACCACGTCGCGGATCAGTGGCGCGCAGGCGCTGATGATCGAGGTGCGCACGGCGGCAAAATTGACCCAGGTGCCGGTCGAGAGCTTGAAATCCTCGGTGACGCGGCCATCGAAGACCAGGCCCTTGGACAGGTCGGCGGGATCGGCAAAGCGCACGGCGTCGCCGATCTTGTAGAAGCCTTCCTCATCGAAAGCCTCTGCGGTTTTTTCGGCATCGCGCCAATAGCCGGGGGTGACGTTCGGCCCCTTCATCCGCAGCTCGGTCTTGTCGCCATTGGGCACCAGCTTGACGGTCATTCCCGCCGCCGGCAGGCCGATATGGCCGGCCTCGGACACCGCCCAGGTGGTGGTGAAGGCGAAGGGCGCGGTTTCGGTGGAGCCATAGCCGGTGATGATCATCACATGCTGGCCCGTCTCCTCGCGCGCGGCCTTGTCGAGCCCGTCGAAGACATGCTGCGACAGGCCGGCACCGGCATATTGCAACAGCTTCAGCCGGGCGAAAAGGTTGCGCCGCGCCTCGGGATGCTCGTCGAAGGCGGCGACGAGGAATTCATAGGCCTTGGGCACATTGGTGAAAAAGGTCGGCTGGACGGTTTTGAGGTTTTCCAGCGTGCGGCCGATGCGGGCCGGGGTGGGCTGGCCGTCATCGATATAGAAGCTGCCGCCATTATAGATGGCCATGCCGGTATTGTGGCTGCCGCCGGCGACATGGTTCCACGGCATCCAGTCGAGCAGCACGGGCGGCTCGTCCGCGAGGAAGGCCAGCGCGGTGCGGATCATTTCCTGGTTGCAGGCCATCATCCGATTGGTGGTGATCACGCCCTTGGGCAGGCCGGTGGAGCCGGAGGTGAACAGCACCTTTGCCACCGTATCGGGCGTGATTGCGTCATGGGCAGCCGCCACGGCCGGCGTCACCGGCGTTTGCAGCAGGTCGGCGAAGAGGTGGTTCTGGCGGCCATCCACCGGATTGGTGCGAACGATCAGCGGAATATCGGCGGCAAAAGTGGTTGAGATGGCCGGCGCGAATTTGGCGCCGTCGCTGGCATAGACCATGCCCGGCGTGAGCAGGGCGGCAATATGCTTGAGCTTGCCGTAATCGGTGGAGACGAGCGAATAGGCGGGCGAGATGGGCGCATAGGGAATGCCAACCCAGATGGCCGCCATGCCCAGCAGGAAATGCTCGACCTCATTGCCCGAGATGATCATCAGCGGGCGCTCGGCGGAAAGGCCGGCATCAAGCAGCGCCTGGGCCAATGGCGGGATGGCCGCGAGCACCTCGGCAAAGCTCCATTCGCGCCAGCCGTCGCCCTGGCGATCTGCGATCAGCACCGCGCCAGGGGTCTTGTGCGCCCAGCTCTCGAGCGCATCGACGATGGCACGCGGATAGGGCCCGAGCGTCTCGATCGAACGAATGATGGTGGTGCCATCGGCGCGCTGTTCCGCAGCCGCAGCCATATTGCCCAGCCGCACGGGGCGGATGGGCGTTGCCGAAAAATCCATGAGTTCCTCCCTCACGGATATAGTTATGTATCATAACTATTATCGACGCAAGAGCCTCAGGCGCGATAGCCGATATCGATCACGGCGCGCCCCTCGCTGAGACGCGAGACGCAGGCGCACATGCGATGGTTCTCGGCCTTTTCCTCGGGGCTGAAGAACACATCGCGATGGTCGATCTCGGCCTCCTTTTCCAGCACCTTGACGGCGCAGAGGCCGCATTCGCCGCGCTGGCAATCATAGATCATCTCCACCCCGGCCCCGATCAGGGCTTCGAGCAGAGTCTGGTCAGAGCGTACCGGCACCGAGATGTCGCGATTGAGCACGTCGACCACGAAGGGCTTTTCGGCAAAGAGGCCGGAATCGCCGAACACCTCGTAGCGCAGGCGGCTGATCGGGCGGCCCGCCGCGGCCCAGGCCGCCTTGGCGGCTTCGAGCATGCCGATGGGGCCGCAGAGATAGCATTCGGCATCCGGGGGCAGGGCGGCGAATTCGGCAGCGAGATCGACATGCTCGCCAATCGAATTGTCGCGCAGCACCAGCTGCCCGCCGAGCAGGTCCTGCAAGTCTTCGGCAAAGGCCATGAGCCCCCGTGAGCGGGCGGCATAGACGACGCGGAGCGATGCACCGCGTGCCATCAGGGCCCGTGCCATGCCATAGATCGGGGTGATGCCGATGCCGCCGGCCAGCAGCAGGTAGTGCGGCGCGCGCCAGCTCAATTCGAAGCGGTTCTCCGGCAGGGTGAGCCTGACCGCCGCACCTTGCTGCAGATCCCACATGAAGCGCGATCCGCCCCGGCTTTGCGGGTGCAGCTTGACCGCCACGGCGATCTGGCCCGACGGCGCGGGAATGATCGTATAGGTGCGGTTGGCCGGCTGGCCGTTGATCTCGACGCGGAAATTGCTGTGCGAGCCCGGATCGAAGCGCGGCACGACGCCGTCGACTGCAAAGGCGATATAGCGAACGTCATCGGCAATCTGCCTGACCTCGGCGACGGTGGCATCGCGCCATTCGACACGGTTGCGCATATGGTTTTCCTCCCAGAAAAGTTTGGCACTGTCGCCCCCTCCCCCCTTTGAGGGGGAGGGCCGGGGTGGGGGGTGGTTCAGTGATTCACCCAAGGACCCCCACCCTCAATCCCTCCCCTCAAGGGGGAGGGAGGCGCAGGAGCGGATAGGTTTCAGTCCGACGCCGGCTTTCGTATAAGACCCCTCGGGTCAAGCCCGAGGGTGACGATCTGTGTTGTGGGGTTAGAGGCGCCCAGTGCGGCAGGTTGGCCGCCGCGCCTCTATCCCACCACCAGCGACAAAGCCGGGACTCTACGGATCAGGCTCCGATCCTCGTCCAGCACGAATTCGAGGTTCTGCCTTGCCAGCCGAGCGTGTTCGCGGGCCAGCGCTTCCGCCCGTGCGCCTTCGCGCAGTTCGATGGCCGAGACCATGGCCTTGTGCTGGGCCTGTGCGCCGTAAAGCGTGCGGCGGAAGGCCATGACATCGGCCTGCTTGTGCAGGAAGGCGCTGGGCGAAGCGAAGGGGCGGCTGGTGATGCGCTCGATTTCGCGGCGGATGGTTTCGCTGGCCAGCCCCCAGAGCTTTTCGTGGAAGGTGGCGTTGAGCTCGACATAGCGGTCGAAATCCATCGCCTCGACCTCGCCCTGCTGGGCATGGTCCAGTTCGACCAGCAAGCGATGTAATTCCCCCAAGCGCGCCGGACTGACGCCACGTTCGGCCGCCAGCCGCAAGGCTGTGCCCTCAAGCACGCCGCGCAGTTCGATGGCGTCGATGACGTCCTCGCGGGTAAAACTGCGTACGGCATAGCCGCCCGAGGGGATGGCTTCGACCAGCCCCTCCTGTTCCAGCCGCGCCAGGGCGGCACGCAGCGGCGTGCGCGAAATGCCCAGCTTTTCGGCCAGGGCCACTTCCGACAGGCGCGAGCCGCCCCGAATTTCGCCTGAGATCACCAGGTCGCGCACGCCCATCAGGGCGCGCTGCGATTGCATGGCGCGGTCGGGTTTTTCGCTCATTCGGCGGCCTGCTGCATGGCGTGTTCTTCGCTAATCATCCGGTCGATCAAGTGCCGCGCCCACATCGAGCCGGCATCGATATTGAGATTATAGATGACGTGATCGGGATTGGCGTCGATGGCCTTCTGCTGGGCCTCGAGGATGTGCTCGTCCTCCCGGAAGATCGAGGACACGCCTTCGCGCAGATTGTGGGTGCGGGCCTGTTCGTCGATTTTGTAATTGCGGGCGAAGGCCCAGAAATAATGGCAAGTCCGATCGGTTTCCGGCGTCATGGTGTTGAGCACGAAGCCGTTGACGCCCTGGCTCCGATCCCCCTCGGGTGCGCCGGTGCCGGTGGGCGCAACGCCCACATCGATGGCGATGGTCGATGGCGCCTGGAAGTTGATGATCTGCCAGCGGTCGACATTGCCCGGTTTGCCCAGCTGGCCGCGCCAGAAGGGCGGCGCGTCGATATCGATCATCCAGCGCGTAATGGTGGCGGTATCGTCGGTATGGGTGGCATCGAAAGGCGCTTCGGCCACGGCGCGGTTGCCGATGGACGAGCCATGCACATAAGTTTCGTGCGTCAGGTCCATGAGATTGTCGACGACGAGGCGATAATCGCATTTGGCGTGGATATATTTGCCGTCGGCGGCCCAGTCGGGGTGTTGGTTCCAGTGCAGGTCGGGCACCAGCGCCGGATCGGCCAAAGCCGGATCGCCCATCCACAGCCAGATGAATCGGTGACGCTCCACCAGAGGGTAGGACTTCACACAGGCCGAGGGATTTATGGTGTCCTGCGACGGCATGTATACACATCGCCCGGTGTCGTCGAATTCCAGCCCATGATAGCCGCAGATGACATTGTCGCCGTGCAACTCGCCCATGGAGAGCGGCAAAAGGCGGTGCCAGCAGGCGTCGGCCAGCGCAGCGGCCGAGCCGTCCTGCTTTCTGTAAAGCACGACGGGCTTGTTGCAGATGGTGCGCGGCAAGAGTTCGCGCTTCACTTCCACATCATAGGCCGCCGCATACCAGGCGTTCATCGGAAAGGTGGGGCCACCCATCGTCGTCTCCTCCTCAAGATCCTCAGGCAGCAATGAATACGAGTTGTATACATTTTGCAAGATTGTCATTGCCAAGCCTGGCGCGCTGGGTATCACTGCGGCCGACCACCAAGGAGGACCGCTTTCCATGACTGTCGCCAAGCCGCCCTATCACGCCGATGTCGTCGGCTCGTTCCTGCGCCCCGACTCCATCAAGGCCGCCCGCAAGGCGCGCGCCGAGGGCAGGATGGACGAGGCTGAACTCGCCGCCATCGAGGACGAGGCCATCCGTGATGTTATCAAGATGCAGGAAGATTCCGGCCTCAAGGCGGTGACCGATGGCGAATTCCGCCGCGCCTGGTGGCATTTCGATTTCATGGGCATGCTCAACGGGCTCGACATCATCCAGCGCGAAGGCGGCGGCATTCAGTTCCATGGTGTGCACACCAAGCAGGACGTGCCTGTCATCACCGACAAGCTGAGCTTTCCGGCCGATCACCCGATGCTGGAGCACTTCAAGTTCGTCGCCGCCAATACCAAGGTGACGCCGAAGATTTCCATTCCCGGCCCCAGCGCCATCCACTTCCGCATTGCCGATGCCGACATCGCGGTGGGCGAATACAAGAACGATGCCGAGGCCTATTTCGAAGCCATCACCGCCACCTACAAGGATGCGGTAAAGGCGTTCTACGATGCCGGCTGCCGTTATCTGCAGATGGATGACATCTTCTTCGCCTATCTCTGCGATCCGAAAATCCGCGCCGAGCGCAAAGCCAGGGGTGAGGACCCCGATTGGCTGATCGGCCGCTATGCCAGGATGATGCATGACGCCATCGTCGACCGGCCCGATGACATGCTGATCGGCATGCATATGTGCCGCGGCAATTTCAAATCCACCTGGGTGGCCGAAGGCGCTTATGATCCGGCGGCGGATGCGATCTTCAACCAGACCGATGTCGATATCTATTTCATGGAATATGATACCGACCGCGCCGGCGGTCTCGAGCCGCTGCGGCTCTTGCCGAAGGGCAAGAAGCGCGTATTGCCCGGCTTTATCACCACCAAGACGCCGGAACTGGAAAGCCTCGACGATCTCAAGCGCAAGTTCGATGCGGCGAGCAAATATGCCGATCTCGACCAGCTCGGCATCGCCCCGCAATGCGGCTTCGCCTCCACCGAAGAGGGCAATGACCTGACCATGGACGACCAGCGCCGCAAGCTCGACCTGGTGGTGAAAACCGCAGAGAGCATCTGGGGCCACGTCTAAGCCCTGGTTTCGCTGCCCATCCGGGCCGGCGCTACATCCGGCCGGGGCGCGATGCGATATTGATAGCGCATCGCGCCTTCCGGACATGGCTTGCGGCGCGGGGTGGCTTTGCCATAATTGCAGGCACGGTTCGGGAAGGGGATCATGGCAGCGCGACAGGACAATTCGGCCACTCGTCTCGACGATGCGGCGCGCGCGGGCTGGCTCTATTACGTCGCCGGCAATACCCAGGACCAGATCGCCGCCAAGATGGGTATTTCCCGGCAATCGGCGCAGCGGCTGGTATCGCTGTCGATCAGCGAGGGCCTGATCAAGGTGCGGCTCGATCACCCGATCGGGCGCTGTCTCGACCTGGCCGAGCGCCTGCGCGCCCGCTTCGGGCTCGACCATTGCGAGGTGGTGCCGTCCGATCCGGAACACACCGCCTCCACCGTTGGCGTGGCCAGTGCCGCCGCTGCCGAAATTGAGCGCTGCCTGCGTGCCCCCGATCCGATCGTCATGGCCATCGGCACCGGGCGGACGCTGAAGGCCGCCGTCGAGCAATTGCAGCCTATGGAGTGCCCGCACCACAAGGTGGTGTCACTCACCGGCAATATCGCGCCCGACGGCTCGGCGGCATTCTACAACGTGATCTTCAACGTCGCCGACACGGTCAAGGCGCGGTCCTTCCCCATGCCGCTGCCGGTCATCGCCTCGACGGCCCGCGAGCGCGAATTGCTGCATGCGCAGCCGATGATCGCCTCGACCCTGGCGCTGGCGGCCCAGGCCAATATCACCTTTGTCGGTGTCGGCCATCTGGGCGCCGATGCGCCGCTGGTGGTGGATGGGTTCATGAGCGAGGTCGATCACAAGGCACTGCAAAAGGCCGGGGCGGTGGGCGAAATCTGCGGCTGGTGTTTCGATGCCGAGGGGCGGCTGGTCGAGGGACTGATCAATGACCGGGTGGCCTCGGCGCCAATTCCGAGTCGTGAAAAAGGACTGGTCATCGCTATCGCGGTGGGTGACGCCAAGGCTGCGGCCATCCGTGCCTCGCTGGTCCGGCGACTGGCTAGTGGCTTGATCACCAATGAGCGCACGGCCGAATTGCTGCTGGCCTGATCCCAGCGCAAAGCTGAGCATTCGTAACGTTTTCTGACATTTCTTCATCGTCATTTCTGCGCCTTTGCGGCGGAGAAATGGGGCGACTTGCCGGGCTTTCGTCGATCCCTCGCAAAAGCCCGCTTGACAGCAATTACCCTTCTGTTGAACATTTGCTCATGAACAAGGCAAATGCTCGCTTTGGTTCTTGGGAGGAAATTGATGAAACTCACACCCCTTTTCGTGGGCGCGTTGACTCTTGCGCTGGTTGGAACCGCTTCCGCGCAGACGCTCACCATCGCCACCGTGAACAATGGCGACATGATCCGCATGCAGGGTCTGTCGTCCGCGTTCACCGAGGAAACCGGCATCGCGCTCAATTGGGTGGTGCTCGAGGAAAACACTCTGCGCCAGAACGTCACCACCGACATCGCCACCAATGGCGGTCAGTATGACATCATGACCATCGGCACCTATGAGGCGCCGATCTGGGCCAAGCAGAACTGGCTGAAGCCGCTCGACGGGCTCTCCGCCGATGCCGAATATGACGTGGACGACCTGCTGCCGGCCATCCGTGGCGGCCTCTCGATGGACGGCAAGCTCTATGCTGCGCCGTTCTACGGCGAGAGCTCCTTCATCATGTATCGCACCGACCTCATGGAAAAGGCCGGGCTCACCATGCCCGAAGCCCCGACCTGGGAATTTATCGGCGAAGCCGCTCGCGCCATGACCGACCGCGCCAATGACATCAACGGCATTTGCCTGCGCGGCAAGGCCGGCTGGGGCGAGAACATGGCGTTCCTGACCGCCATGTCCAATTCCTTCGGCGCCCGCTGGTTCGACGAAAACTGGAAGCCCCAGTTCGATCAGCCCGAATGGAAGTCGACCCTCGACACCTATCTGTCGCTCATGGCCGATGCCGGCCCCTCGGGCGCTTCGTCCAATGGCTTCAATGAAAACCTGACCCTGTTCCAGCAGGGCAAGTGCGGCATGTGGATCGACGCCACGGTTGCGGCCTCTTTCGTCACCAATCCCAGCGATTCCACCGTTGCCGACAAGGTCGGCTTCGCCCAGGCGCCGGATACCGGCCTCGGCAAGCGCGGCAACTGGCTCTGGGCCTGGTCGCTGGCCATCCCGGCTTCCTCGCAGAATGCCGAGGCGGCCGAGCAGTTCATCAACTGGGCGACCAGCAAGGACTATCTGGCCCTGGTGGCGGAAAAGGAAGGCTGGGCCAATGTGCCGCCGGGCACTCGTACCTCGCTTTACGAAAACCCGGATTATCAGGCCGCCGCGCCCTTCGCCGCCATGACCCTGGCCTCGATCAACTCGGCCGACCCGAACAATCCGACGGTCAAGCCGGTGCCCTATACCGGGGTGCAGTTCGTGGCCATTCCTGAATTTGCCGGGATTGCCACCAATGTGGGTCAGCTGTTCTCGGCGGCTCTCGCCGGCCAGATGAGCGCCGACGACGCCCTGGCCCAGGCCCAGGAGGCCACCACCCGCGACATGACCCGCGCTGGATATATCAAGTAGGGCTCCGCGCGATGAGAGTGGGGATGGTTCGCCACCCCCACCCGACCTCCCCCTGGAGAAGGGGGAGGAGCAGACTGTGCCCGTGGCAGCATCTCGTCCACGAGTGGAGATAACCCCTCCCCCTCCTTCAGGGGGAGGCCGGGTGGGGGTTTTTCTCCACGCAGGAGATTTCTGGAATGGCCACCAAACAAACCCGCATCCTTGCCCGCACCATGATGGCGCCCGCCGTCGTCGTGCTGCTGATCTGGATGGCTGTGCCGCTGGTCATGACCCTGTGGTTCAGTTTCCAGAACTACAATCTCATCAATCCGATGATGACCGGTTTCGCCGGCTGGGCGAATTATGCCTATGTCATCGGCGATCCCAGCTTTACCCAGGCGCTGGTCAATACGCTGCTGCTGGTGGGCGGCGTGCTGGCGATCACCATTATCGGCGGCACCTTCCTCGCCCTCTTGCTCGATCAGCCGTTCTGGGGGCAGGGGATATTGCGCATTCTCGTCATCTCGCCCTTCTTCGTCATGCCGCCCGTCGCGGCGCTGATCTGGAAGAACGGCTTCATGCATCCGGGCTATGGCATGCTCGGGCATCTCTGGAAGGCCTTCGGCCTGCAACCAGTCGACTGGTTCAACCAATATCCGCTGTTTTCGGTCATCGTCATCGTCGCCTGGCAATGGCTGCCCTTTGCGACGCTGATCCTGCTGACGGCCCTGCAGTCACTTTCGGAAGAACAGCGCGAGGCCGCCGAAATGGATGGCGCCAATGCGATCAACCGTTTCCGCTATATCATACTGCCGCATATGGCCCGGGCGATCACCATCGTCATCCTGATCCAGACGATCTTCCTCCTCGGCATTTTCGCTGAAATCCGCGTCACTACCGGCGGCGGCCCTGGCTATGCCTCAACCAACATCACTTTCCTCGTCTTCCGCACCGGCATCTTGTCCAACGATATCGGGGCCGGCTCCGCCGGCGGCGTCGTCGCCGTCATCATCGCCAATGTGGTCGCCATCTTCCTGATGCGCGCCGTGGGGAAGAACCTGGATGCGTAAGATGAACCGCCTTTCTGCCACCCCACAGATCGTCACCCTCGGGCTTGACCCGAGGGCTCTTCCGGCCATCGCAAACACCCTCGGGTCAAGCCCGAGGGTGACGACCGGTGTGTGCGAAAACGGGAGTTATTAAATGGCCCGCCGCGTCCCCATCCAAACCCGCATCGGCTTCACGCTCCTCGCCTGGCTGGTCGCGCTCACCCTGTTCTCGCCGATCCTGTGGACCATCCTCACCGCCTTCAAGACCGAGGCCGAAGCCATAGCCACCCCGCCAACCTTCCTGCCTGAGACCTTCACGCTGGAAAATTTCGGCGCGGTGCAGGACCGTTCGGACTATATCAAGCACGCGCTGAACTCGATCATCGTGTCCTTCGGCTCGACCTTCCTCGGTCTCTTGATCGCCATTCCCGCCGCCTGGTCCATGGCTTTCGCCCCCAGCAAGCGGACAAAAGATATCCTGATGTGGATGCTCTCCACCAAGATGATGCCCGCCGTCGGCGTGCTGATCCCGATCTATCTGATCTTCCGCGACCTGCGCCTGCTCGACACCCTGCATGGCCTGACGCTGATCATGACCCTGATCAACCTGCCGATCATCATCTGGATGCTCTACACCTACTTCAAGGAAATCCCGGTTGACATCCTTGAGGCCGCCCGCATGGACGGCGCCGAACTCTGGAACGAGATCACCCATGTTCTCGTGCCGATGGCCATTCCCGGCATCGCCTCGACGCTACTGCTCAACGTCATCCTCGCCTGGAACGAAGCCTTCTGGACCATCACGCTGACCTCCGGTCGCGCCGGCACGCTGACCGCCTTCATCTCCTCGTTCAGCTCGCCCCAGGGCCTGTTCCTCGCCAAACTCTCCGCCGCCTCGCTCCTCGCCATCGCCCCTATCCTCCTGGTCGGCTGGTTCAGCCAGAAGCAACTGGTGCGCGGCCTGACATTTGGGGCGGTGAAGTGATACGGCGCTTACCCCCACCCAACCTCCCCCTGGCAGGGGGAGGAGCCGAGCAGTGGCTCACCAGCATCTTAACAAACTCGATCTGTCCCTCCCCCTGTCAGGGGGAGGCTAGGTGGGGGTCTTCAGCGACCGCCACGCACACCCAGCTAGTGAAGGACTAAACCCATGGGCTCCATCACCCTTTCCCACGTCAACAAGTCCTTCGGCGAAGTCGAAATCATCCCTGACATTTCCCTCGACATCCGCGACGGCGAATTCGTCGTCTTCGTCGGCCCCTCCGGCTGCGGCAAGTCCACCTTGCTGCGCCTCATCGCCGGGCTCGAAGACACGACTTCAGGCCATATCAAGCTCGATGGTCAGGACGTCACCGACGCGCCACCGGCCAAGCGCGGCCTCGCCATGGTGTTCCAGTCCTACGCGCTCTATCCGCATATGAGCGTGCGCGACAACATCGCCTTCCCGCTCAAGATGGCGAAAACCCCGCAGGCCGAGATCGATCGCAAGGTCGAATACGCCGCCCGCACGCTGAACCTTGCCTCCTATCTCGATCGCAAGCCCCGCGCCTTGTCCGGCGGCCAGCGCCAGCGCGTCGCCATCGGCCGCGCCATCGTGCGCGAACCCAAGGCCTTCCTGTTCGACGAGCCCCTGTCGAACCTCGACGCGGCGCTGCGCGTCAACATGCGGCTCGAAATCACCGAACTGCACCAGCAGCTCAAGACCACGATGATCTACGTCACCCACGATCAGGTCGAAGCCATGACCATGGCCGACCGCATCGTCGTGCTGAACGCCGGCAATGTCGAACAATTCGGCTCGCCGCTTGAACTCTACAAGAAGCCGGCCAATCGCTTCGTGGCAGGCTTTATCGGCTCGCCCAAGATGAATTTCGTCGATGGGCCCGAAGCGGCCAAGCACGGCGCCCATTCCATCGGCACCCGCCCCGAACATATCCGCCTCTCCACCAGCGAAGGCGCATGGAAAGGCGTGGTCAATGTCTCCGAACAGCTCGGCAGCGACACCTTCCTCCACGTCCAGACCGATTTCGGCCTGATGACCGTCCGCACCGATGGCGACCAGACGTTTACCCATGGTGATCAGGTCTGGCTTACCCCCGACCCCGCCCGCATCTACAAGTTCGATGCGGCTGGAATGGCGCTCAAATAGTCGGCTCATCGCCTCCCTCCCCCTCAAGGGGGAGGGAGCCCAAAATCGAGGACCACAATGCCCCACCTCTCCCTCGCCACCCTCTCCTCGATCACCAGCGCCGCCGCGCCCTCCTATTCACGCGCCGATCTCTCCCCCGGTATCGTCCATTTCGGCGTCGGCAATTTCCATCGCGCCCATCAGGCCGTCTATCTCGATGCCCTGTTCAATGCCGGCGAAGGGCATGACTGGGCGATTATCGGCGCCGGTACCCGCGCCTCGGACGCGGCGATGCGCGATGCGCTGCGCCAGCAGGATTGGCTGACCACGGTCGTGGAGCAGGAAGCCGACAGCTCCTCCGCTCACATCACCGGCGTCATGGTCGATTATCTCGAACCCGGCGATAGCCAGTCCGTCATCGCCGCCCTTACCAATCCGGCGATCCGCATCGTCTCCCTGACCATCACCGAAGGCGGCTATTACATCGACCCGGCGTCGCAAAAATTCGACCCGACCCATCCCGACATTGCCTGGGACGCCGCTCATTTCGATACGCCGAAAACCGCTTTCGGCCTGATCCTTGCCGGTCTGATGAAGCGCCGCGACGCCGGCATCGCACCCTTCACCGTCATGAGCTGCGACAACATCCCCGGCAATGGCCACGTCACCCAAAACGCCATTGCTGGCCTCGCTGCGCTGATCGATCCCACCCTCGCCGAATGGGTCAAATCCACCGTCGCCTTCCCCAATGGCATGGTCGATCGCATCACCCCTGCCACCTCAGACCGCGAGAAAAAACTCCTCGCCGAGCAGTTCGGCATTGGGGATGGTTGGCCCGTCTTCTGCGAGAGCTTCAAGCAATGGGTGCTGGAAGACAATTTCCCCGCTGGCCGCCCGGCGCTGGAAAAAGTCGGCGTGCAGTTCGTTGATGATGTCGCGCCCTATGAGCATATGAAAATCCGGATCCTCAATGGTGGCCACGCCACCATCGCCTATCCCGCCGGTCTCATGGATGTACACTTCGTCCACGAGGCGATGGAGCATCCGCTGGTCTCCGCTTTCCTCAAAAAGGTCGAGAGCGAAGAGATCATCCCCATCGTGCCACCCGTGCCCGATACCGATCTCAATGCCTATTTCGCGCTCTGCGAACGCCGCTTCTCCAATCCCAAGATCGGCGACACCATTCGCCGGCTCGCCCTCGATGGCTCCAACCGCCAGCCCAAATTCATCATTCCCTCGGCGCTCGACCGGGTGCGCGCGGGCGCTTCGGTGACCGGGCTGGCGCTGGTTTCGGCGCTGTGGTGCCGCTATTGCTATGGCACCACGGAGAGTGGCGCGGTGATCGAACCTAATGATCCCAATTGGCAGCGGCTGACGGCGCAGGCGAAACGGGCAAAAGACGATCCGCGTGCCTGGCTTGAAATGAGCGACATCTATGGCGATCTCGCCCAAGCGCCCGCCTTTGCCGCCGCCTTCGGCACTTGCCTCGACTTCCTCTGGACAAACGGCACGCGCGCCACGCTCGAAGCCTATCTGGCCAACCGGCTCTAGCCCCGTCCGGCGTCATCCGCTATGGTCCGCGCCGGACCAAGAAGAGAGGCCGGCGTGGCGCAAGACCTCCTGGTGGGAGTGGATGTCGGAACGGGCAGTGCCCGGGCAGGCGTTTTCACGCCCGCTGGCAAACTGCTGGGGCGGCACGCTTTTCCGATTGTGATGCGGCGCGAAGACGCCAATTTCGCCGAGCATGACAGTACCCAGATCTGGCAGGCCGTGTGCGAAGCGGTGCGCGGGGCCATGACGCGTGCGGACGCGGCCTCCGCCGATATCGCCGGCATCGCCTTCGATGCCACCTGTTCGCTGGTGGTGCGCGATCCGGCTGGCCAGCCGGTCAGTGTGACCACTGCCGGCGAAGATCGCTGGGACACCATAGTCTGGATGGACCACCGCGCGCTGGCCGAGGCAGAAGAATGTACGGCCACCGGTCACGAAGTGCTCGACTATATCGGCGGCGTCATGTCGCCCGAAATGGAAGTGCCCAAGCTCATGTGGCTCAAGCGGCACCTGCCGCAGAGCTGGGCCCGCGCCGGCATGATTTTCGATCTGGCCGATTTTCTATCCTTCATGGCCACGGGATCGCTGGCGCGTTCGCAATGCACGCTGGCCACCAAATGGACCTATCTGGCGCATCAGGACACTGCCTGGAAGCGTGATTTCCTCGCGCAGGTGGGCCTCGAAGACCTGTTCGAGCGCGCTGCCCTGCCTGATGTGGCCAAACCGGTGGGCGCCGATCTCGGGCCGCTCACTGAAAAGGCCGCAGCGGACCTTGGCCTGACATCGCGCTGCCGGGTGGGGGCGGGCGTCGTCGATGCCTATGCCGGCGCGCTGGCGGTGCTGGGGCCTCTCACCAAAGAGGCCGCGCAGATGCATCGCCATTGCGCCTTGATCGCCGGCACCTCTAGCTGCGTCATGGCCATGTCCGACCGCAGGATCGGCATCAATGGCATATGGGGACCGCATCTGGGCACCATTCTCGAAGGCTTCTGGCAGCTCGAAGGCGGGCAGTCGGCGTCCGGGGCGCTGCTCGACCATATCGTGCAATGGCACGGCGCCGGTGGCGAGCCGACGCCCGAGCGGCATGCGGCCATTGTCGCCCGCATCATGGAATTGCGCGAAGCCGAAGGCATTGCGCTGGCCGACCGGCTGCATGTGCTGCCCGATTTCCACGGCAACCGCTCGCCTCTGGCCGATCCCAACGCCCTGGGCGTGATTTCGGGCCTGACGCTGGACAGCGATTTCGACAGTCTTTGCCGCCTGTATTGGCGCAGCTGCGTCGGCATTGCGCTGGGCATCCGCCATATCCTGGAATCCATGCAGCGCGGCGGCTACGCCATCGACACCATGCACATCATTGGCGGACACACCAAAAATCCGCTGCTGATGGAGCTCTATCCCGATGTCACCGGCTGTCGCGTCGCCGAACCGCAAACCCCGGATGCAACGCTGCTGGGCATGGCGATGATCGCTGCCAATGCTGCCGCGCTCTATCCCAGCCTCGATGCTGCCTGCCGGGGCATGGACCAGGGCGGCACGGTGCGCGAACCCAACCCCTTGGCGCGGGCGCAGTTCGACCGGGATTATCGCATCTTTCTCGAAATGCAGCGTCATCGCCAGGCGCTCGACGCGCTGTCCTGACCGGGCGAGAGTCCGGCTGGAACTCTGGCGCGACAGCTGCAACACGCCCGATTCCACCCTCGGGCTCGACCCAAGGGCCAATCTCCGCCTGCACCAGTTCGTCCACGTGGCGCGCTGACAGGCCCTCTGGTCAAGCCCGAGGGCGGCGTGGTGCTTGAGACGTAGCCTGCCAAAAAAATAGCGCCAACTCGCAGTCAGATTGAGCATTGCTCCCATGCCGGACTGTTGGGCGCAACTGCGCAGACCAGGGACCCTTGCTCCGATCCCTGTCGAATTTTTCCGTTTCCGCGCATCGTCCTTTAGGCGTAGTCGGCCGGTTTTGCTATTGCCTGGCATTGGCCAATCATTTGATCTGCATTGCCTTTTTCATTTCTCTCACAGCATGAAAAACACCCGGAAAGAATCTGATTAACACACTTGAGTTAAGTTAATAGCGTCCGCATAGTTGGTCACATGATCGTTGCAGAGGGCCGCGGAGGGCCCGGCTGCGACCCGGTCATGGAGAGGAAAAGACCAATGACACGTTTGACTCGGCGAACCTTTATCGCCTCCGTGCCGCCTTTGCTGGCGGCCACGCAGATTCCCGCCTGGGCGGCTCCCGCCTCCAATCTGGAACTGATCGCGGCTCAGAAGGGGGAGCCGGCCATCGTCAAGCTCTATCGTCAGCTGGAGCGCCTGACATCGACCGTCACCCTGATGACCACGGGCGCGCATCCCGATGACGAGCCCAGCGGCATGCTGGCGGCTCTGCGCCATGTCTATGGCATTCATCCGGTGCTTTACTGCATCACCCGTGGCGAAGGCGGCCAGAACGCCATCGGTCCGGAGCGCGGTTCGGTTCTCGGCGTGCTGCGCACCCGTGAAATGACCGAAGCCTCGCGCGCCCTCGACGCCTCGCTGGCCTTTGGCGGCCAGGGCCACCATGACAGCGTGCACGATTTCGGCTTCTCCAAGGACCCGAACCAGACCATCGACCGCTGGGGCCGCGACCGCGTCATCGAGCGCATGACCTGGGCGTTCCGCTATTATCGCCCCGACGTAATCATGAATTGCTTCCTCGACGTGGGCGGTCAGCACGGTCATCACCGCGCCGCCAACGTCGCCACCTTCGTCACTGCCAAGATTTCCGGCGACGAAAACGAATTCCCCAACCAGATCGCTGCGGGCTTGAAACCCTGGAGCGTGCCGAAGATCTATCAGCCCGCATGGGGCGGTGGTGGCGGCGTCTATGACGACGAAACTCCGCCGCCGCCGCAGACGCTGGTGGTGCGTGCCCCCGAGCGCGACCCGATTTCCGGCGCCACCTTCCCACAGATGGGCGAATGGTCCCGCTCCTGCCATCTGACGCAGGGCATGGGCTCCTGGCGTCCCGATCCGCAGACCGAATGGCCGTTGAACCTGAGCTGGGCCGCCAATGGCGAAGCCGGCAAACAGGAAAACGACATTCGCGATGGCCTCATCGCCACTGTCGGTCACGTCGCTGCGCTCGATGGCATGCCCGCTTCCGCCGCCGACGCGCTGCGCAATGCCCATGGCCTCATCGAAGAAGCCATTTCCGACTATGGCGATCCGGTCGTGGTCACCAAGAAGCTGGTCGAAATCGGCAAGGCCATCACCGAAGCCCGCGCCAACCTGCCCGAAGAGCTGGAACTGCAGGCCGGTCATCGCCTCGATCGCAAGATCAAGGAAGTCGACCTGGCGCTCGCTACCGCTGCCGGCATGCATATCCGTGCCTTCACCGATGGCGGCGATCTGCGTCCGGGCCAGGACATCGTGGTCAAGACCGTGGTCGATGCGCCCGAGGCCGTTAAGGTTGCATCGGTGGCTGTCATTGCCCGTGATGGCATCACCAGCACCACCAGCGAAGATGGCGTCAAGGTCACCATCGCGGCTGACGCAGCGCTGACCAACCCGCTGAACGAGCAGTTCGACCCGCTCGGCGGCAATGGCGATGCCTATGTGCAGCTGACCGCTGATATCGATGGCTACAAGGCCGTGTTCGATATCGACCTCGAAGATGCGCTGCGGGTGCTGCCCGAGGCTTCGCTCGAGCTCAAGCCCGATGCCGTGGTGTTCAACACCGAAAAGGAAATCGTGCCGGTCGAAATGACCGCCGTGGTTTCCGGTGCGACGACGGCCGATCTCGACTTCAACCTGCCCGAAGGCTGGTCTATGACGGCAACTGGCGAAACCGGTTCGGAAGCCGGCACCTTCGAGCTGGCCCCGCCGGCCGAGCTGGGCACCGAGCGCATCACCATTGCGCCCAAGCTGCTCGAAAAGCAGGCCTATGCCATCAACGTCTTCTCCTACCCCCATATCGGCCGTTCGGTCGTGCCGACGGAAGTCGCGGTGCCGGTGCAGTCGGTTGGTGCACTGATCCCGGAAGGCAAGATCGGCTATATCGGCGGCGGCAATGACAATGTCGCCACCTGGCTCAAGCGACTCGGCGTCAGCCTCAAGGAGCTGACCCCGGCCGATATGGAAGCGGGTGCCTATCGCGACCTCGATACCCTGGTCGTGGGTATCTTCTCCTTCGGTCGCCGCAAGGATCTCGTGGCCGCTCTGCCGGGCATTCACGAATGGGTCAAGAATGGCGGTCACCTGGTGACGCTCTACCACCGTCCCTCGGATGGCTGGAACAACGACACCGTGCCGCTGGCCTTCCTCAAGATCGGCACACCTTCGATCCGCTATCGCGTGACCGATGCCAAGGCGCCGGTGACCGTGCTCGAGCCCGATCATCCGCTGCTCAACTACCCCAACGTCATTGGGGAAGAAGACTGGGCCGGTTGGGACAAGGAACGCGGTCTCTATTTCGCGTCGGAATGGGACGAGGTCTACAAGCCGCTTCTGGCGATGAACGATGCCGGCGAAGAGCCGCTGACCGGTTCGCTGCTCTCCGCCGAGATCGGCGAAGGCCGCCACACCCATACCAGCCTCGTGCTGCATCACCAGCTCGACAAGCTGACGCCGGGTGCCTTCCGCATCATGGCCAACCTGATCCAGCCCGCCAAGCGCTGATCAAGCATCCGGCTCGCGGGGACCTCCCTGCCGCGAGCCGCCCCCGCCGCATCAGCGGCAATAAAAGCCCTCCGATCCTGCCCCGGATCGGAGGGCTTTTTCATTAGGCCTGCGGGTCGTTGGTGGCTGGATGGCGGCGATCGAGGCGCGAGGTCAGTGCCAGGGCGAAGAGAATGACCGCGATGCCGGCAAGGGTGGTCCAGGCGGGCACTTCCCCAAAGGCAAGGAAACCGGCCAGGCTGGCCAGCACGATGGAGAGATAGCCCAGCGGCGCCAGCACATTGGCCGGGGTGGATTGATAGGCGCGCAAATAGCAATATTGCGCGATCTGGGCGATGACGCCGATGCCCAGCAGCAGGGGCCAGTCGCCAATCGCGACCGGCTGCCAGGCAAAGCCGGCGGGAACAGCGGAAAAGACTGTGAGGCCGACCGTGTAGAAGACCATCATCACGGTGGTATTCTCGCCCTTGAGCGCCCGCGTCTGCACCGTGGCCAGCGAGCCGAAGACCACGGCCGCCAAAGCCGCGAGGATGCCCGCGTTCCATGCGACTTCGCCCGGCGCCACCATGATGATGACGCCGAGGAAACCAATGCCGGCGCCGATCCAGCGCCAGGGGCCGGAGCGTTCGCCCAGCATGAGCGTCGCCAGCGCCAGCACCACCAGCGGCCGCATGAAGCCGATGGCATTGGCCAGCGCCAAAGGCAGGGCGGTGAGCGCGGCGAAATTGGCATTGAGCGCAGCCGTATTGCAGAAGACGCGGAAGGCGTGGCGGCCCCAAGCCCGTGTCTGCCGCAGCGCCTGCCGATGCCGCCAGGCCAGCGGCAAGACGCTCACGAGGCCCACCAGCGAGCGGATGAACACCATCTGCACGGCGGGATAATCGGCCCCGCCGAGCTTGACCAGAACGGTCATGATGGTCACCAGCACCATGTCGCAGAGCAGCCAGACCATGCCGAATTCGGGCCCGGCGGGTTTGGGCATGTCAGGCCTTCTGCAGGAGATTGGCCATGATGCGGAAGGCGCCCGGCACCAGCTTGTCGAGCTGATGGTGCAGCACGAGGCTGGTATGGGTATGCCGCCCCTTGCCGATCTCGGCCGAGAGCAGCGAGCCGGTGAGCGGCGCCTCACCTTCATCGCTCATGGCCAGCAGCGGCACATAGGCGCCATCCCAGTCCGAGGCGAAATAGAGCCCGCGCTCCTTGTCCCAGCCGGCGAAATCCTCCGCCGTGATGCGATTGGGCCCGGCAAAGAGGCTGTGCGCGGGCGCCAGCAGCGTCACTTCGGCAGCGGGATTGGTGACGCGCCAGCGCAGCGAGGGCGAACCAATGACCAGGCGGCGCGGCGGCGTTGTATCCGGCGACCAGCCATCGCTGGGGCGATGATAGAGCGTGACCAGATGCCCGCCCTGTTTCACCCAGTCATGCAGGCTCGCGGTGGCGGCAGCGAGATCGGGCCGGCTGCCAAAGGCAAAGGTGCCGATGACGATGGTGTCGAACCCGTCCAGCGGCCCCGCCAAAGCCTCGGTATCGAGCATTGTGACATCGGCGCCCATGCGCTCCAGCCAATGCCCGACGCGGTCACTGCCGCCGCCGATATAGCCGATACGCGTCTTGGGCACGACCAGGTCGAGTGCCAGCACGTCGAGTGTCAGGGGCCGCACGAAGCGGGTACCGCCGATATGGGGATAGTCGATCGGCGCCACCACATGAGCGGGCGCACCATCGACTGTTACCGGCATAGCATAGCGCCCCTGTGCCAGACCGGCACTCACCACCAGCGCCAGATCATCGCCCTGCCGCTCCACGGCAAGACCGGCCGGCATATCGAGGCCCAGCCGGTCGGCGGCGATATGTGGCTTGGTGGCAATGCGATGCGCGCCTGTCGCGGGTAGGGGGAGAATCAGTGTCTCGGGCGAGAGGCGCAGCGGATGGGGCGGCGCCACCTGGATTGGCTCCTCGGTATCGACGCGGAATGTCACCGGTGCCCCGGCCACATGGGCCGTGACCGCGAGGGAAATCGCGCCATTGCCGCCGAGACTCAGCCAGTCGGGCGCAAAGGCATTGGTAACCTTGGCGTCGGAACGGACCGAAAGGGCAATCCTCGCGCCGGTTTCGACCGTCACGCTTGCAGCCGAATGCAGCGCCTCGCCGGTGATCGGCGTTACGCTGATCGAATCAGCCAGGCCGGGCTCGACCTCCACTATCAGGTCAAAACTGCCGCCGGGCACGACATTGGCCGAGGACAGGCTGGCCATGACGCGGATATTGGCGGCCGCCGCGATGGCGGCGTCGATTTCGCTCTGCTTGCGGGCGAGCCGATGGCCATGCAGGTTCAATATGTCATCGCTCAAGGCGGCTTGCGCGCGGGCAATAGCGGCGCGTGCTGACAGCAGCGTTTCGATGACCGCTGCTGCGTTCGGAAACGCGGCCAAAGCCTCGGCAAAGGCGACGTCGGCCTCGGCCAGCGCCGGGTGATCCCCAAGATCGGCGAGTTTTGTCGGCAGGCCGGCGGTCACCTCGGCTTCGCTGCTGCCGCCCACCAGATGCAGGTCCCAGCTGGTCACCGGCGGGTGGATCCAGTGCCCCATATTCTGGCTGGCGTGATAGGCGCGGGAAATCTCGCCCATGCGGGCATAGGCGAGTCCGGTCGCTGCATCGCTGCCCAGGGCGCGCACGTTCGATGTGGCCGGCGGTGGCGGCACTTCATCGTCGTAGTAGCCGTTCTCGCCCCCGGTCCAGGCCGGCAGGTAATATTTTGCGACGCTCCAGGGTTTCAGCCCCTCGGCGGCATGTTCGGGATAGGCGGTGGCATCGGCGGCCAGCGCCAGCGCGATTTCGGCGGCCTGGGTCATGGCGCGATGGTGGCCATGCTGGCCCGGCACATCGAGAAAGGTGGGGATGACGATATCGGGGCGGAATTGCCGATAGGCCCGAACAAGTCGCTCGATCGTGCGGTCACGGCCCCAGCGGGCCAGCGTGTCCGGGCCGGATTTGGAAAAGCCGAAATCATGCACGGGATCGTCGGGGCCATGGCCGAGCCAGGCGATATCGGCGTCGATGGCGCGCGCCGCCTCTTCCATTTCCCGGCTGCGCATCACGCCCAGCGCGCCGCCGCGCTCCGGCCCCAGCGTATTCTGCCCGCCTTCGCCGCGCGTCGAACAGGCGATGACGATGCGCATGCCATATTGATGCCGCAGCGTCGCGAGCATCTCGTTCTGCTCGTCATCCGGGTGAGCGCCGGTATTCATGACGGTTAGGGGCGACCCCAGGCGTCCAAGCGCGTGGCGCAGGGTGACGAGATAGGGTTTGGCGGCTTCGTGGCGAAGCCTTTGGCGATCGGTCAGCATGGCGAATTCCGAATTCAGAAAGTGTCAGTTTGCCGGATCGGCAACACTGAGATGGGGCGAGACGGTGTCGAGCAGCGGCAGCGCGGCGGCCCCGAGGGCGGCGGTCAACTGGCCGGTCTGGCCGCGCGATACGCGGGGCAGGGAGCGTTGCAGGCGCGTCGCTACCGAAACCGGCAGCGGATCAAGTGCGGCGATGACGGCATCGAGCACCGAATCGGGCAGGCCGCCGCCGAAGATCACCGTTTCCGGATCGTAGATATTTTCCAGCATGGCGACGGTGGGCGCCAGATGGTCGGCAGCCATGGCGATCCAGTCCAGCAGCGTCTGGTTGTTGGCGTCATGCAGCTTCTGAAAATCCTCGACCGTGGCCGTATAGATGCCTGCCATGGCGAGGCGCTCGCGCAGGGCGAAGACCGAAACGAAGCGCTCGAGCGCGCCGGCCGGGCCATAGACGCCCTTGCCACGGCGCGGGGTCAGGCCGACATGTCCGATTTCACCGGCATTGCCGAAGGCGCCGCGCACCGGGCGGCCGTCCTGGATGACGCCAAGCCCCAGGCCCACGCCGAAATAGAGATAGCAGAAATTGCTCAATTGCCGCCCCGCGCCATAGAGGCGTTCGCCGACAACGGCGGCGGTGGCGTCGTTTTCGACCACCACATGCTGGTCCGTCGCCTTGGCGAAAAGCGGCGCCGGATCGACGCCGGTCCAGCCGGGCAGGGTGGCGGGGCCCACCGAGCTCATGCCTTCGATTTCGAACGGGCCAGGCATCACCACGCCGACGCCGAGCAGGGAATTGCTGTCGGCACCCAGCGTCGCCTGTAGTTTGCGCACTTCGGTGGCGGCAAGGCCCGGAACGACATCCGGCCCCTGGCCATCGGGCGCCAGGGCGATGATAGACTGCCCGCGCACGCCGCCGGAAAGGTCGAGCAGCACGGTGACCATATGGTCGGCCGCCACTTCGATGCCGGCGGTCAGCGGCCCATTGGGATTGACCGCGAACTGGATCGGCGGCTGGCCACGGCCGGAGCGCAGGCGCCCCAGCTCGATCAGAAGGCCCTCTTCGAGCAGTTCTTCGACGATATTTGCCACCGCCTGGGGGGTGAGCTGGGCCCGGCGCGCAATTTCGGTGCGGCCCAGATGTTCGTGCATGCGGATGACTTCGAGCACGACCCGGCGATTGTGAGCGCGATTGCGCTCCGGGTTAGAGCCAATGGCAACGCGCTGACGCAAATTGCGTTTGCTGCGGCTGTTCAAGATCGGCTTTCCTCCCGGCGCGGTACAGCTAGCACATGAAACTGAAACCAGACTAGTCGGTGAACATAATAACTCAAGTAGATTATTTTATTGACAAGGGAGCGTCGCATATCTCACGCTAAAGGTGGATTGGCGGTCGTGCGCCTGTCTCGCACCAGATATGGCCGCCACAGGATCGGCGGTTCAACGGAGGGATAAAATGTTCACCAAGGCAAAGATGGCCGGACTCGCGGCCGGCATCAGCTTTCTGGCGCTGGGTTCTGCCCAGGCCGTGGAAATCGAGTATTGGCAGTATGTGTTCGACAGCCGCGTCCAGGCCATGGACAAGCTGATCGAGAATTTCGAGGCGGCCAATCCCGACATCACCGTCAAGCACACCACCTTCCCCTATGCCGACTACCAGACCCGCGTCGTCGCCGCCAAGGTTGCCGGCCAGGGTCCGGACGTGGTGCAGCTGTTCTATGGCTGGACCGACCAGTTCGTGAATGGCGGGCTGATCAAGCCGCTCGATCCGGCCGTGTTCCCGCATGCGGAAATCGAAGCCGACTTCTTCCCGATCGTTTCGGCCATGAAGCGCGGCGACGATTATTACGGCCTGCCGACCGCCGTGCGTTCGCTCGCCCTGTTCTACAACAAGGCGATCTTCGCCGAAGCCGGCATCGAGCCGCCGACCACGCTCGACGAGCTGGTTGCCGCTGCCGAAGCCACCACCAAGCGCGATGGTTCGGGCAATATCACCTCTGCTGGCATCACCATGGACATGGCCGGCCAGGACCACCACTGGTGGCGTGAAGACCTGATCCGTCAGTTCGGTGGCGTGCCCTACGATGCCGAAGGCAATGTCGCCTATAACGACGAAGCCGGCGCTGCCGCCCTCAAGTTCTACACCGACCTGCAGACCGAGCATAATGTTGGTCTCGTCGGCTTCATGGATGAAGGTCAGGCCGCTTTCCGCGCTGGTCTTGCTGCCATGACCATCGACGGCACCTTCCGTCTCGGCGCCTTCGCCAATAACCCGTTCGAATGGGGTGTTGTCGAGCTGCCGGCCAATGCCGACGGCGTCAAGTCGAACTATTCGAGCTATTTCGCCAATGCCATCGGCGCGACCTCGGAAGGCGAAGAGCTGGAAGCGGCCCAGAAGTTCCTGGCCTATATCTCTTCGGCCGAAGCCATGGAAATCTGGCTCGACATCGTGGGTGAACTGCCGGCTCGCCGCGATGTCGCCCTGACCGAGAAGAACCTCAACGACCCGATCCGTGGGCCGTTCCTCAAGGGTCTCGAATACGCCCAGACCACCCGCTTCTACGACGAAGCTGCCCAGCGCCAGACCGCGATCGACATGGTCAACCGCGTGCTCCTGGAAGGCCAGTCGATCGAAGACTCGATTGCTCAGGCCGCTGCCGCCGAGCAGGCGATCATCGACGCCGGCCGTCAGTAAGCCTAGCCTCAAAACTCCAGATCGGTGGCGGTATCGTTCCGCCACCGGTCGCATGCTTCCCGAGGAGCGACCATGGCGTCGGCAAACGCATCTTCCCCCGCAGGCCCGTCTCGCTTCTGGGATCGGCTGAACATCAGTACCAAGCGCGTCATCTGGGCCTGGACCTTCCTGGCTCTGCCCATCATCTTTTACGCGGGCATCCGCTTTTATCCCACTTTCCAGGCCTTCTGGCTGTCCCTGACCAATTGGGATTTGCTGCGCCCGGCGCAGTTCATCGGCTTTGCGAACTATCAGAAGATGTTCGCCGATCCGATCTTCTGGAAAGTGTTCCAGAACACCTTCCTCTATCTCATCATCGGCACGCCGATCAGCCTTTTGATCTCCTTCGTGATCGCCTATTACCTCGATCGCGTCCGCGTGCTGCACGGCTTCATCCGTGCCCTTTATTTCCTGCCCTTCCTGACCACGGCTGCGGCCATGGGCTGGGTGTGGCGCTGGTTCTACCAGCCGGTTCCGATCGGGGTGATCAATGGTTTCCTGAGCTCGATCGGCATTGCCCAGCAGCCGTTCCTGCGCTCGGTCGACCAGGCTTTGATCTCCATCCTGATCCCGGCGATCTGGGCGGGGCTGGGCTTTCAGATCATCATCTTCATGGCGGGCCTGCGCGCCATTCCCAACACCTTCTACGAAGCCGCCAAGATCGACGGCCTGGGTGAGTGGGCGATCCTGCGCAAGATCACCATTCCGCTCCTGAAGCCCACCACGGTGTTCCTGGTCGTCTTCTCGTCCATCGGCTTCCTGCGCATCTTCGACCAGGTCTACAACATGACCACGAACGATCCGGGCGGGCCGCTCAATTCCACCAAGCCGCTGGTGCTGATGATCTATCAGACCGCCTTCTCCTCCTACCAGATGGGTTATGCCGCTGCGCAGACCGTGGTGCTGTTCACCATCCTGCTCATTGTCTCGCTGCTCCAGCTCTATGTGCTGAGGGAAAAGAAATGACCGCCATGTCCACCTCATCCACCGAGTTGGCGGCTAATCGCCGCGATATCCGGCCGGGCCGCATCATCATCTGGACCCTGCTGCTGATCGGCGGGCTGATCATGATCACGCCGCTGCTCTTCATGTTCTCGACCTCGCTCAAAACCTCGGGCCAGGTCTATGACCTGCGCCTCATCCCGGCTGCGCCGACCTTTGACAATTACATCAAGGTCCTGGGCGACGGGCGCTTCATGCGCTGGTTCCTCAACTCGACCTTCATCGCGCTGACGGTGACGCTGTCCAACGTCTTCTTCGACAGCCTCGTCGGCTACACGCTGGCCAAGTTCGAGTTCCGCGGCCGCTATTTCATCTTCCTCGCCATTCTCTCGACCCTGATGATCCCCACCGAAATGCTGGTGATCCCATGGTATCTGATGTCTAGCCAGCTCGGCTGGATCGACAGCTACTGGGGCATCATGTTCCCCGGCATGATGACGGCCTTCGGCACCTTCCTGATGAAGCAGTTCTTCGAAGGCGTGCCCAATGACTTCCTCGAAGCCGCACGCGTCGACGGGCTCAACGAATTCACAATCTGGTGGAAGATCGCCATGCCCATGGTCGTGCCGGCCATCTCGGCCTTGGCCATCTTCACCTTCCTCGGCAATTGGACCGCCTTCTTCTGGCCGCTGATCGTCACCACCTCCAAGGAGCTCTATACGCTGCCCGTTGGCATCTCGAGCTTCTCGGCTGAGTCCTCGATCCAGTGGGAGCTGATCATGACCGGCGCCGCCATCGGCACCATCCCGACCCTCATCGTTTTCCTGGCTCTGCAGCGCTTCATCGTTCGCGGCGTCATGCTGGCCGGCCTCAAGGGTTGATGCGATGACCGATCCCCGCCTTTCCGATACTTCGGTCTTCCCCGATCCCGTCTATAAACAAACCGTCCTGGCGCCACTGTTCGATGGCGCCAAGGACCACCATGTCGAGGGCTTCCGCGCCATCGACCGCGCGCATCTGGTGATGCTGGCCGAAACCGGCATTCTCGATGCCGAACAGGCCGGCGAGATCGCCAAGGCGCTGGACAGCATCGATGCCGAAATCGTCCCGTCCGAGCTGGTCTATACCGGAGAGGTCGAAGACTTCTTCTTCCTCATCGAGAAAGAGCTCAAAAAGCGCGTCGGCCCCGATCTCGGCGGTCGCCTGCATACGGCGCGCTCGCGCAATGATATCGACCACACGCTGTTCAAGCTCGGCCTGCGCGAGCGGCTCAATGTGCTGATCGGCAAGGCCCTCAATCTGCACAGCGCATTGATCGAGGCCGCCGAGCGGGAAAAGCATACGCTGATCGTGGCCTATACCCATGGCCAGCCGGCGCAGCCGACGACGTTCGGGCATTACCTCTCGGCCGTGATCGAATTCGTGGGCCGCGATATCGAGCGCCTGTTCGAGGCGTATAAAATCGTCGATCTCTCGCCCATGGGCGCTGCGGCGATCACCACGACCGGCTTCCCCACCGACCGCGCGCTGGTGGCCGAACTGCTGGGTTTTGCCGCGCCCTTGCAGAATTCCTATTCCTGCATTGCCGGGGTCGACTACATCACCTCGACCTACTCGGCCATCGGGCTGATGTTCCTCCATCTCGGTCGCCCGATCCAGGACTTCCAAGTCTGGACCAGCTTTGAGGTTGGGCAGATCTATGTGCCCAATTCCCTGGTGCAGATTTCCTCGATCATGCCGCAGAAGCGCAATCCGGTGCCGATCGAACATCTGCGTCACCTGTCGAGCCAGACCGTGGGCCGCGCCCACGCCATGCTCACGGTGATGCACAATACGCCCTTCACCGACATGAATGACAGCGAGGGCGAAACCCAGTCCATGGGCTATGGCGCCTTTGCCAGCGCCTACCGCGTGCTCGACCTGTTGGCGGCCTTGGTCGCCCAGATCGGCATCGATCCGGCGCGGGTGGCGCAGAACATCCGCCGCTCTTGCATCACCATCACCGAACTGGCCGATAGTCTCGTCCGCCGCGAGGGCCTGTCCTTCCGCGAAGGCCACGAGATCGCTGCCGCCGTCGCCAAGGCCGTCGTGGCCATGGGCGGTGACCTCGTGAGCGATGGCTATGCCCCGTTCCGCGCCGCCTTCGAACAGGCGACCGGCCGGGTGTCCACGCTGGACGAAGCCACCTTCGCCGAACTGGTGTCGCCCGAATATTTCGTTTCGGTGCGCACCCGCTTCGGCGGTCCGGCGCCCGAACCGCTCAACGCCGCCATTGCCGGCTACCGGCAGGACGCCACCCGTCTCGCCGAAACTCATGACAACCTGCTGCGCCGCCAGGCTGATGCCGCGCGCCTGCTCAAAACCCGCTTCGACGCATTGAAGGGACACGCCTGATGGCCAAGATTGAACTTCAGGGCCTGGTCAAGGCCTATGGCAATACCCGCGCCGTGCACGGCATCGACCTCACCATCGAGGACGGCGAATTCGTCGTCTTTGTCGGCCCCTCGGGCTGCGGAAAGTCCACCACCCTGCGCATGATTGCGGGCCTCGAGGACATTTCCGGCGGCAAGCTGCTGATTGGCGACGAGGTGGTGAACCAGCGCGAGCCCAAGCAGCGCAATATCGCCATGGTGTTCCAGAACTACGCCATCTATCCGCATATGACCGTGGGCCAGAATATCGGCTTCGGCCTCTATACCTCTAAGCTCTCCAAGGAAGAAAAGCAGAAGCGGATCGAGGAAACCGGCAAGATTCTGGGCCTCGAAAAGCTGCTTGACCGTCGCCCTGCGGCCCTTTCCGGTGGTCAGCGCCAGCGCGTCGCCATAGGCCGCGCCATGGTGCGCGACCCCGTCGCCTTCCTGTTCGACGAACCGCTGTCCAATCTCGATGCACAATTGCGCAGCCAGATGCGCATGGAGATCAAGAGCCTGCATCGCCGGCTCGGCACCACCATCGTCTATGTGACCCATGACCAGGTCGAGGCCATGACCATGGCCGACAAGATTGTGGTCATGCGCGATGGCAATATCCTGCAGGTCGGCACCCCCACCGATCTCTACGAGAACCCCGTCGATGTCTTCACCGCCCGCTTCATCGGCAGCCCGTCTATGAACATGATGGAGGGCAATCTTGCCAATGGCGCGCTCTCGATCCACGGCCTGACTGCTTCCGGCCTGAGCCTGCCGGTTCATGACGGCAAGGTGCTGGTGGGCGTTCGTCCGCACGATTTCGTCGTCGGCGACGCCAGCGGTGCCGGGGTCAGCGGCTCGGGCGTCGTCGAAGCGGTGGAGCCGCTCGGCGCCGAAACCCTGGTTCATGTGCTCATCGGCAAGACCCTGGTCACCGCCACGGCACCGGGCCGCGTGGTGCCGGTTATCGGCAGCACCGTGTCGGTTCATGCCGGTGTTGGCGCCCTCTATCTGTTCGACGCTGCCAGCGAGAAGGCTCTGGGTCGGGCATGAGGTCAACACCATCCAAATCCAGGGCGGTGTTGAGCCTTGGCCGCATCTATTGCGACATGGTGTTTCGCGGTCTCGATGGCATGCCGCAACTGGGTCGCGAGATGTTCGCGCGCGACTTCACCATGACGCCAGGCGGCGGGGCGCTGATCACCGCGGCCCATCTCTCCGCCAATGGGCGATCCTCGGCGCTTTTGGCGCGCTTCGGCACCGATGCGCTGTCTACCGCCTTGTCGCCGCAGATCGAGCAATTGGGGCTCGACCTGCAGTTTCTCGATCGCAATGACAGTGCCGGGCCGCAACTGACTGTGGTCATGGTCAATGAAAATGACCGCGCCTTTCTGTCGCGTCGCGCCGGCCAGGCCCGGCCGGCCAGTTTCGAGCAGGCCCTGGCTTGGCCCGAGGCGGGGCATCTGCACATTGCCGAATATGCGACGCTGCACGAAATGCGCGACGCCATCAGCGCAGCCAAGGCCAAGGGCCTGACGGTCTCGCTCGACCCCAGCTGGGACGACGAGCTGATCCGCGATCCCCTGTTCTTCGAGCGCACGGCAGGGATCGACGTGTTCATGCCCAATGAGGAAGAGGCTCATGCCTTGACCGGGGCCAAGGACCCGCGCGAGGCGTTGGCCATCCTTGCCCGGCATTTCCCGGTCGTGACGCTCAAATGCGGCGGCGACGGGGCCATGCTGGCGGTGGACGGCACCGTGTTCGCATTGCCCAGTCCCAAGGTTCGGGTTATCGACACGACCGGTGCCGGCGATGCCTTCAATGCCGGCTTCCTCGATGCCTGGCTCGATGGTGCCGAACCCGAAGCCTGCCTTGCAGCGGCAATCGGGGCTGGTTCGCGTTCGGTACAGGCCTCGGGTGGCACCGGCAGCCTTGCGGCCACCGCCTGAACTTGACCTAAAAAGCGGGGCACTCGATCCCGCAACAGAAGCAGAATGATGAGCAGTCCAGAATTTCGCGTCTTCCCCACCGCTGAAGCCACCGCAGAAGCCGTTGCCGCCTATCTCGCCGAACAGCTGGCATCCACGCCCGCCATGCGGCTGGGCCTGGCCACTGGCAATACCTTCGTGCCGATCTATGCGGCGCTGGTCGAGCTCCATAAGGCGGGCGGCTTCTCCTTTGCCCGGACGGAGAGCTTCAACCTGGACGAATATATCGGCCTGCCGCCCGGCCATCCGGCGTCCTTTGCCGCCTATATGCAGCAACATCTGTTCAGCCAGGTCGACCTGCCCGAGGGCAGGGGACATCTGCCGGGCGTGTTGGGCGATGTCGCGGCGGCCTGCACCGATTACGAGGTGGCCATCACGGCAGGCGGCGGCATCGATCTGCAATTGCTCGGCATCGGTCGCAACGGCCATATTGGCTTTAACGAACCCGGCTCAGCCTTCGACAGCCGCACCCGCGAAGTGGCGCTCACCCCCTCGACCCGCGAGGCCAATCAGCGCGATTTCCCGCCCGGCGAAAGCGTGCCGCCCTCGGCCGTGACCATGGGTATCGGTACCATTCTCGAAGCCCGCCAGATCGTCCTTGTAGCCATCGGCGCCTCCAAGGTCGAAGCGCTCGACGCCGCCTTCCGCCAGGCCCCCAGCCCCGATTGCCCCGCCTCGGCCCTCCAGGCCCACCCCAACGTCATCGTCTTCGCCGACCAGGCCGCGATCCCCAACGGGGTGTGAATAGCCCCTGGGTGCCACAAACGCGATTGCCACACCGGCGCAGGCCGGGGCCCATTCTGAGATCTCGAGATGGATCCCGGCCTGCGCCGGGATGACATCGTGCGGGGCGAACGCTTCGTGGCCAGATCATTTCAACTTGAGGTGGACTCTGGGCGCTTTCGCCTCCCTCCCCGCCAGGGGAGAGAGCTCCGGCTGCGTGTTTGGCAATATCTCACCTGGCACGCGATGCGGCTCCTCCCCCTCCTTCAGGGGGAGGTTGGGTGGGGGTGTGCAGCACGCTCAAACCCCTATGCGATAGCCCTGCCTCAGGGGGAGGGAGCGACGAACGCTCTAGCCCATTGGTCGCACCGTCAGCGGAATTGACGATTGTGTGACAGCGGGGCACACTCGCCGCGCTGTGGGACCCGGCTTGTCCCGCAACAAGCGCGCGTAGGAGGCGGGCCTTCGGTGTTGGCAGAAGCGGTGCAATCCGGCCGATCTGGCGGGTGGGTCCATCGGATGCAGACCACGCATCTGGGGGATGCGACCGACTATCTCAACCAGCGCTATTGCGGCCATCGGCTCGATACCGACCGCGATCACAGCGACCTTGATTTCCGCCACAGCGCCGTCGAAATCGGTCCATCGACCTTCAACATGCTGCAATATGGCAGCCCGGTCTCCATCGCTTCGGAATTCGACGCCTTCTACATGCTCGAAATGCCGCTCGATGGCGGCGTGGATATCGAGTTCGGCAGCGATACCTTTCACACCGAGGCAGGGCTGGCACTGCTGCTGTCGCCCGGGCCGCGCTTCGTTTCGCATTGGCGCGCCGGTACACGGCAATTGATGCTGCAGATCCACCGCGACCTGGTGCGGGACCGCATGACCGAGCTGGCCCGCCGACGGCCCTTGGCGCTGCCGGTGTTCAATCCGGTGATCCAGTTGCGCAGCGAAAGCGGGCAGCAGGTGCAGCAGGTGCTGAGCGAACTGGCCAATTTCGCGGTGCGTGAGGAGGCGCCCGATCCCGAGCAGCTGTCGCGGCTGGTGCCGCTGCTGGTCGATGGCATGCTGCGCAATCTCGCCTTTCGGCAGGGCGAGTCCGTGGTGTTCGAGCGGCTGCAGGCCACACCGCGCCAGGTCAAGGTGGCCATGGACCTGTTCCGCGACCGCTTCAGCGACAAGCTCAACATGTCCGATGTGGCGCGCGAGGTGGGGGTCTCCGAGCGTTCGCTGTTCGATGGCTTCCAGCGCTATTACCAGCGCTCGCCGCTGGTGGTCCTGACCGATATCCGCATGCAGGAGGCGCGGCGCCTCATTCGCGACGGCATGCCGGTCGCCGAGGCGGCGCGGCGGGTGGGCATGCCGCATGCCGGGCGCTTCGCGGCCAGTTACAAGCGCCTTTTCGGCCTGGCGCCCTCGGCCGAGCGCGCCTGACTATCCACATCCTGCAGATTTGCTGCGGGCGGGGTCTTGCCCCTCCTGACAAGCCATCAACGCCATGGCTAGACATGGTCCGATATCTCCCAATCGGATCGCTGCCTTGCCTCTTCATTCCGCCAAGATCAAAGCCCTGAGCGCCCAGAATCCGGCGCTGCTCTCGTGCTATTTCCCGCTCGGCGATCCGGCCGTGCCGCTGGATATGGTCGATATCTATGCCGGCGAAGGCGTCGACGTGCTCGAGATCGGCATGGCCTCACCCAATCCCTATCTCGATGGCTCTGATGTCCGCCAATCCATGGCCCGCGCCAATCGCGACCATGCCCGGGCCGATCTCGACGCTCTGCTCGACCGCCTGGCCCGCCTGCCGCAGGCGCCCGCCACTTTGCTGATGACCTATGCCGATGGCGAGCATCCCGGTCTTGCCGGTCCGCAATTTTGGTCGGGGCTCGACAGTCTCCTCGTCGTCGCGCCGGAAGCTGATCCGCTGCGCCAGCGACTCGAGGCCAATGCCATCGCTGCCGGGCTCAAGCCCTCTAGTTTCGTCGCCCTGCCAATGACAGAGGCGGCCATCGCCGCGGCGCAGAAGGCCAGCTTTTACGTCATGCTGCAGGCCGCTGCCGGCGTCACCGGCCCGCGCGACGTGGTCGATCCGGCCAACGCCGATCACATCGCCACCCTGCGCCAGGCTGGCGTCACCGCACCGATCCTTCCCGGCTTCGGCATTTCGCGCGGCGAGCATGCGCGCACGGTCCGCAGCCTCGGCGGCGACGGGGTCATCGTCGGGTCCGAAACCCTGCGCGCCGCCCTTGCCGGCCCGGATGCATTGCGGCGCCTGTTCAGGGATTTGCGGGGAGGCCTCGATGGCTGAGGGTGATCTCTATATCGGCTTCGACATCGGCTCGACCCAGGTCAAGGGCGGCATCTTCACCGCCGAGGGCGCGGTGGTCGCCAGCTGGAGCCGCGCCTATCCCACCAACCGTCCCGGCTTCGGCGTGGTCGAGCAGAACCCCTATGACTGGCTGAATGGCGTCCGCGACGGCCTTGCGACACTGATTGCCGATATCGATGTCTCGCGCATTGCCGGGCTCGGCCTCTGCAGCCAGGTCAATACCGACGTCTTCGTCGATGCCGATGGCGTCCCGCTCGCCCCCGCCATCGTCTGGCAGGATGTGCGCGCCCAGGCCGAGGCCGCCGCCATCAATGCCTCGATATCCGCCGCCGAAAAAGCCCAATGGTGGGGCCCGGGCGTCGATATCCCCATCGGCGCCAGCCATGTGGTGGCCAAGATGGCCTGGTTCGAGCGCCATCATCCCGATCTCTGGGCCCGCACCGTGCATGTGCTGGCACCCAAGGATTTTTGCCTCTTTCACCTCACCGGCAAGGCTGTGGCCGATCCGCTCGCGGCCTGGGGCCAGGTCGGGGCCGATCATCGCTATGTCGCGGGCCTCCTCGACCGCGTCATTGGCGCCGCCAGCAAGCTGCCGCCGCTGTTCGAGTTGACCGAGGTGATCGGCGAAACCGTCATCGGCGGCCGCAAGGTGCCGGTTGTCGCCGGCACCATGGATGCCTTCGGCAATCTCTTCGGCTGCGGCGTCTGCAAGCCCGGCCAGGGCATGTATATGAGCGGCACCAGCGAAATCCTGGCGGTGGCCGGCGATCGCCGCACCAGCGCCCCCGGGGTCGTCACCTTCCCCACGGTCGAGGGCCTCGTGGTCCATGCCGGTCCCACCCAGAGCGGCGGCGACAGCCTGCGCTGGTGGGGCGCAGTGGCCAATGTCGAGCCGCTCGACGTGCCAGTGCTTGCTGCGCAGGCCGATCGGCATGGCCGGCCCATGCTGTTCCTGCCGCATCTCGAAGGCGAGCGTGCCCCGCTCTGGGACAGCGAAATCCGCGGCGCCTTCATCGGCATCGACAGTCGCGCCGGTGCGCCCGATTTTGCGCTGGCGGTCATGGAGGGCGTCGCCCTTTCCGGCCGCCTCCTGTTCGAGGCCCTGTCCAGTGCCGCCGGCGAAAAGCCCCAGCACCTGCTGCATGGCGGCGGCGGCTCGCGCTCCGATCTCTGGAGCCAGATCCGCGCCGATTGCCTGGGCGTGCCCATGCACCGCATGGCCTATGCCGGCATCGGCTGTCTCGGCGCCGCCATTATGGCGGCGGTGGGCGTCGGCCGCTTCACCCGCATGGTCGATGCCGTCTCGTCCATGACCGTGGTCGAACGCGTCTTCGAGCCCGATCCGGCCATGCGCGCCCGCTATGACGGCCTGTTCGACGCCTACAAGGCCGCCATCGCGGCGCTCAAACCCATCACCCTATCCGGCCAGCCCCAAGTCTCGGGAACGCCTTGAGGCGCGCCGTTTTTCTGCAAGGAGGACTACAATGAAACTCTCGACCCTGACCCTGGCCTTTGCCGGCCTGATGACGACGACGGCCTTTGCCACCGACGTCACCATCCTCACCCCCTATATCAGCTCCATCCCGACCAATGAGATGGCGCAGGCCTTCAAGGCCGAGGGCGACAAGCGCGGCTGGAACACCACCATCATCGATACGCGTAATGATTTCGGCCAGCTGGCCTCGCGCATCGAGGACACGGTCAATGCCAAGCCCGACGCCATCGTCCTGATCTCGGTCGATCACAACCAGGTCGGCGATCAGGTGGCCCTGGCCGCCGAAGCCGGCATTCCGGTGATCTCGCTCGACGGCACGCCGGGCCCCAACATCACCGTCAACGTGACCTCGAACAATTTCGACATGGGCGTGGCGCTTTCGCGCAATCTCTTCGACGCCATGGGCGGCAAGGGCAATATCGTCAAATTCTTCCACTCGGCCCATCCGGGCGTGCATCTGCGTGAACAGGGCCTCGATCAGGTCCTCACCGAGTATCCCGACATCAAGGTGGTCGCCGAGCACTATGTGAAGGTGCCCGGTCCGGTGGATGACAGCCGCGTGGCCATGGAGAATTTCCTGCGTCAGTTCGGCGACGATATCGATGGCGTCTGGGCCGCTTTCGACGATCCCGGCATCGGTGCGGAACTGGCTGCCGAATCCGAGCGTCCCGATGCCAAATTCATCATCATGGGCATCGACGGCAATGCGCAGGCCGTCGACATGATCAAGAATTGCACCCACTTCAAGCAGACGCTGCGCCAGGACTTCCCCGGCATGGCCGCTATCGGTGCCGAGCAGTTGGACCGCGTGCTGGCCGGCAGCACCGCCGATGCCAGCGAGATGTATGTGCCCGCCATTCCGATCAATGCGGAATCGCTCGGCGTCACCTGCGAATAAGCCCATGCTGCTCGAAGTCCGCGATCTCAAGAAATGGTTCGCCGGCGCTCGGGCGCTGGACGGCGTCGACCTCAGTGTCGACGCCGGCTCGGTGCATGGCCTGTTGGGCGAAAACGGCGCGGGCAAATCGACGCTGATCAAGTCGCTGTCGGGGCTCGTTACCCCTGACAGCGGCACTATTGCGGTCGATGGCGACATCAGACCGATCACCTCGGTGCGCGACGCCGAGGCGCTGGGGTTCCGGTTCATCCACCAGGAACTGAGCCTGGTTCCCCATTTCACCGCCATCGAAAACTGCTTTGTCGGCCGGCCCTATCCGCGCAAGGGCCCCTTCATCGACCGCGCCGCCATGCGGCGCCAGGTGGAAGAGGCAGCCAAGCTCATCGCGCCCGACCTGCCGCTCGACGTGCCGGCCAGCCGGTTGACCACCGGGCAGAAGCAATTGGTCGAAATCATTCGGGCGCTGATGACAGATGGCAGCCGGTTGATCGTCATGGACGAGCCGACCGCCTCGCTGTCCGATGGCGAAGCGGCGCGCCTCCACAATGCGGTGCGCGTGCTGTCGGGGCAGGGCGTCGCCATCATCTTCATTTCGCACCGGCTCGACGAGGTGCTCGATATCTGTGACCGCTTCACGGTGCTGCGCAACGGCAAGACCACCGGCAGCGGTGCCATTTCCGACACGTCCCGCGAACAGTTGGTCCGGCTGATGACCGGCAATGACACGAAATTGTCGACCCGCCAGCCGGCCGGTATCCATGGCAAGCCGGTGCTCACCGTCGAAGACCTGCCCTTTGGCCCCGACGGCAATGCGATCTCGCTCGAGGTGCGTGAGGGCGAAATCCTGGGGCTTTATGGCCTGGTGGGGGCAGGGCGCTCCTCGCTGATCAAGCAGATCTGGGGCGCGCGCCGCCATGAGGGTGGGCGCATCCTTCTCGATGGCGAAGCCATGCGGCCATCGGCCATCCGCCAGCGCATCGCCAGGGGTGGCGCCTATGTGCCCGAGGACCGGCGCGGCGAAGGTCTCGTCACCCAGCGCAGCATTGCCGAAAACCTGGTGCTGGCCGATCTCGGCGCCGTGCGCGCCAGCCCGGCTCTTCCCATCGTCAGCGGCAAGAAGCTGGTCGAGCGGGCCGACACCATCCGCCAGCAGCTTGCGGTCAAGATGGGCTCGCCCCATGCCAGGCCGCTGACCCTTTCGGGCGGCAATCAGCAGAAACTGCTGTTCGGCCGCTGGTTCGGCCGTCCTATACGCCTGCTCATTCTCGACGAACCCTCAAGGGGCGTCGATGTCGGTGCCAAGGCGGAAATCCACGCCCTTGCCCGGCAGATGGCGACTAATGGCGCCGCCGTGCTCATGGCCACCAGCGACATGGACGAACTGCTCGCCCTGTCGGACCGCGTGCTGGTCATGGCCGGCGGGCGCATCACCACAGAACTCGTCGGCGAACAGATCGAGCCCCGTTCCATCGTGGCGGCCGCCTTCGCCCATACCGAACGCAAGGAGACCGGGTCATGAGTGACCTCTTCGGCAAATATGGCACGCTTTTGGCCCTGATCCTGATCGTCGTGGCCTTCGCCATCGCCTCACCGGGCGCCTTCGGCACGCCGGGCAATCTCATCAACATCACCCAGCAGATGTCGCTGCTCGCCATCGTGGCGGTCGGGGTCACCCTGGTGATGGCCGCTGGTGAATTCGATCTTGCCACCGCCTCTTTGGTGTCGTTCGGCGGCATCTTCATCATGTATCTGTTCGCTGCCGGCGTGCCCGCGCCGCTGGCCTTCGTCATCGTCCTTGCCGCTGCCGGATGTTTTGGCGCCCTGTCCGGCTTCATCATTGCGCGCTTCGAGGTCCTGTCCTTCATCGCCACGCTGGCGGCGGGCACCATTATCGGCGGCGTCACCTTCTATCTCTCCGATGGCGCGACGCTGTTTGGCGGCATTCCCGACGGTTTCCGCGATATCGCCCGGGGCTGGACCTTCGGCCTGCCGACCCTCACCTGGTGGATGATCGGCGTCGCCATCGTCGTCTGGCTCCTGCTCGACAAGATCGAGTTCGGCCGTCGGCTTTATGCCATTGGCGGCAATCGCGAAGCCTCCCGTCTCGCCGGCGTGCGCATCGTCCCCAATACCATGATGGCCTTTGCGCTCTCGGGTATGCTGGCGGCGCTGGTGGGCATGCTGCTCACCGGCCGCATCGGCAGCGCCAATCCCACCGGTGGTGGCGGCTATCTGCTCACCGCCTATGCTGCGGTGTTCCTGGGCATGACCGCCTTCCGCGATGGCGAGGCCAATGTGCCCGGCACTCTGGTTGGCGCCGCCATCATCGCCGTGGTCAGCAATGGCCTCACCATTCTGGGCGTTTCGACCTTCCTCCAGGACATCATCACCGGCAGCATCATTCTCGCCGCCGTGTTGGTGCGTCGCATCGGCAAGGGGGCCTGATATGGCTGGTATAAGCGCAATGCGGGCCGAAAGACCCGGTCGTTATGGCTCGTTCGGCGGCCAGTTCGTCGCCCCTGTGCTGCTGCCGGTGCTCGACCGGCTAGAGGCAGCCTTTGAAGAGGCCTGGGCCGATCGTGGCTTCCGTGCCGAGTTCGAACGCCTGCTGCATAGCTTTGTCGGCCGGCCGACGCCCATCTCGGAGCTCGGGGCGCTTATACCCGAGGCCAATGGTGTGCGCATCGTGCTCAAGCGCGACGATCTCACCTTCAATGGTGGCAATTATGCCAATTCAGCGCTTGGCCAGTGCCTGCTGGCGCGGCGCATGGGCCTCGAAAGCGTCGTCACCGATACCGGTTCGGGCCAGAACGGCATCGCCACGGCAGCCGTGGCGGCGCATCTGGGCATGAAGGCGGTGGTCTATATCGGCGCGCGCGACGCAGAGCGCTATGCGGCCACAGTCAAGAAGATCCGGGCTTTCGGTGCCGACCTGCGCGTCGTCGCCGATGCCGAGGGTACGCTGCATGCGGCCACCAGCGCGGCGGTGCGCCACTGGATGGGTACCAGTGATCATACCGCCTATGTGGCTGGTGCCCCGATCGGCGCGCATCCTTATCCGCGCCTTGTCAGCGCCTTTCAGTCGGTCATCGGCAACGAGACCCGCCTGCAGATGATCGGCACCGGCCAGGTGCCGGCTGCCATCGTTTCGGCTGTTGGCGGCGGCTCCTCCACTATCGGCATTTTCTCCGCCTTTCTCGTCGACAAGGGCATTCGCCTCCTGGCGGTCGAAGCCGGCGGCGATGGCGGTCCCGCCCATTCGGCGCGGCTGGCCAAGGGCCGCCGTGGCGTGCTGCATGGTGCCGAAACCCTGGTGCTGAGCGACGAGAACGGCCAGATTCTCTCCGCCAATTCCATTGCCTCCGGCCTTGCCTATCCCGGCTCCTCGCCCGAGCTGGCCAATCTGGTCGACAGCGGACGGGTCGAGACCACCTCCATCGGCGATGCCGAAGCGCTTGATGCGGTCCGCCGGCTGGCCGAACGCGAAGGCATTCTGATTTCGCTCGAAGCCGGGCATGCCCTGGCCGCGGCCGAGCAATTGGCCGCCACACTGCCTGCCGGGTCCAGCATTGTGGTCATGGTCCCCGCCTCTGGCGACAAGGACCTCGATATCGTCTGGCCGGAGAGCTGACATGGCTAAAGCGCACAAGACGCCAAACCGCATCGATGTGATGTTCGATCGTCTCAAGGCCGAAGGCCGCAAGGCGCTGGTGACCTTCGCGGTGGCCGATGATCCGGATCGCGAGGAGAGCCTTGCCGCCCTCCACGCCTTCGTCGCCAGCGGCATCGACCTCATCGAACTGGGCTATCCCTTTTCCGATCCGATCCTGGATGGCGCCACCATCCAGCGCGCCAATCGGCGGGCGCTCGAAGGCGGCGGCAATCTCGCCGCCGCGCTCGACCTGGTCGTGGCGTTCCGGCAGACCGACAAGACCACCCCGATCATTCTGATGGGCTATTCCAATCCGCTCGTCGCCATGGGCTATGAAGCCTTTGCCAGCCGCGCGGCTGCAGCCGGGATCGATGGCATCATCGCCGCCGACATGCCACTGCGCGAGGCCGATGACCTTCTCGCCCAGCTGGATAAAAATGGCCTGGTGATGGTGGCGCTGTCGGCACCGACGCTCGACGCAGCCGATTTCTCTGCTCGGCCTGGGGTCGGCGGTTTCCTCTACTGCATTCCGGTGGTGGGGCCGACGGGTGGGCCCTCGGCCTCCATCGAGACCATCAGCGGGGCGGTCGAACGGCTGCGTCCGCTCACCAAGCTTCCCGTATTGGTTGGCTTCGGTATCAAGACCCCAGAGGCGGCGGCCGAGACTGCGGCAGTGGCCGATGGCGCCATCGTCGCCAGCGCCTTGATCGAAGAAGTGCACAGCAAGAACCCGGACCGCACATCGCGCCTTGCCGCCTATGCGCGTCTCATCGGCGACTATCGGCAGGCGCTCGACGCGCTCTGAATTCGGTAAGTCGTTCAGAATTCGTTCATAATGCGGTCAGGTAAGCGGCGTCCCTCGGGGCGCCGCCGCCGTTTTGGCGCGCCGAAATCGCCGATGCCGTTTCCGTGAGCATGCCCACTTTACATATAATAGTACTTTATATAGGGTCCTCTCATCGCCTGAAGCTGACAAGCCGGGCGGTCATTTGGGAGGATCAACATGACCATCATCACCAAGCTCGCCCTCGCGGCGGGCCTCGCTACTGCCTTGTCTACCGCTGCCTTTGCCCAGGATTTGTCGGGCAAGGTCGTCGGTTTCAGCCAGATCGGTTCGGAGTCCGGCTGGCGCGCTGCCGAGACTTCTGTGACCAAGCAGCAGGCCGAGGAACGCGGCGTCGACCTCAAGTTCGCCGATGCCCAGCAGAAGCAGGAAAACCAGATCAAGGCCATTCGCGGCTTCATCGCCCAGGGCGTGGACGCCATCCTGGTCGCCCCCGTCGTCGCCACCGGCTGGGATGAAGTGCTGACCGAAGCCAAGGAAGCTGAAATCCCGGTCGTCCTGCTCGACCGCGGCGTCGATGCGTCCGAAGATCTGTACCTGACCTCGGTCGCATCCGACCAGGTCAAGGAAGGCCGTGTGGCCGGCCAGTGGCTGGTCGACACCGTCGGCACCGAAGAGTGCAAGATCGTCGAACTGCAGGGCACCGTCGGCTCGACCCCGGCCATCAACCGCAAGCAGGGCTTCGAGGAAGCGATTGCCGGCCACGACAACCTCTCCATCATCCGTAGCCAGACCGGTGATTTCACCCGCTCCAAGGGCAAGGAAGTGATGGAAGGCTTCATCAAGGCCGAAAACGGCGGCGCCGATATCTGCGCTGTTTACGCCCACAATGACGACATGGCCGTTGGCGCCATCCAGGCCATCAAGGATGCTGGCCTCAAGCCCGGCACCGACATCCTGGTCGTCTCCATCGACGCCGTGCCCGATATCTTCACCGCCATCGCGGCCGGCGAAGCCAATGCCACGGTCGAATTGACCCCGAACATGGCCGGTCCCGCTTTCGACGCCCTGGCCGCCTATCTGGCTGACGGCACCGAGCCGGAGAAGTTCATCATCACCGAAAGCAAGCTCTACACCTCTGCCGACGACCCGCAGGGCGAATATGATCGCCGCAAGGGCCTGGGTTACTAAGAGTAACGCGAGACTCAATCACCGTGTCATCCCGGCTTTCGTCGGGGTGACATTTCGTGGTCGGGGAAATTATCGTTGGAGCCATCGGCTTCATGGGGAGAGACGATGAGCGGGACCGAATATGCGCTGGAAGCGCGGGGGATCATCAAGGTCTTCGGCAACCATGTCGCCCTCGACAATGTCAATTTCGGCCTAAAAGCTGGGGAAGTGCATGCGCTGCTGGGCGAAAACGGCGCCGGCAAGTCCACGCTGATCAAGATCCTGACCGGCGCCTACCAGCCGACCACCGGGCAGGTGCTGGCCGATGGCGAGCCGGTCGTGCTCGACAATCCGCAGCAGGCGCAGAAATATGGCATCGGCACGGTCTACCAGGAGGTCAATCTCCTGCCCAACCGCTCGGTGGCCGAAAACCTCTATCTCGGGCATCAGCCGACGCGTTTCGGTTTCGTCAATCGCCGCAAGATGGAGGCGGATACCCGCACCGTGCTGGCGCGCTACGGCCTTGATCTCGATCCGGCCAGCGAATTGGGCAGCCATTCGGTGGCGGTGCAGCAGATCGTCGCCATTGCCCGCGCCGTCGAACTGTCGGGCAAGGTGCTGATCCTGGATGAACCCACGGCAAGCCTAGACCGCAATGAGGTCGAGCGGCTGTTCGAGATCATTGCGGGCCTGAAGTCCTCGGGCCTGGCCATCGTCTTCATCACCCATTTCCTCGACCAGGTCTTCGCCATTGCTGATCGGGTCACCATTCTGCGCAATGGCAAGCTGATCGAAACCCGGGCGCTGGACGATCTCAGCCGCACCGATGTGGTGCGCCTGATGCTGGGCAAGGATGTCGCTTTCTCGGGCGCTACCAAGCTCGAGGAAAACCGGCCGCTGGGCGACGTGCTGCTCGACTTCCAGAACTATGGGCGCAAGCGCTCGGTGCTGCCGTTCAATCTCACTATTCACAAGGGCGAAGTAATCGGCGTTGCCGGGCTCCTGGGCTCCGGGCGCACCGAAATGGCGCGCATCATGTTCGGGGCAGACAGCGCCGATGAAGGCACGGTCAGCTTCGAGGGCAAGCCGGCCAGCATCGCCCGGCCAACCGACGCCATCGCGCTCGGCTTCGGCTTTTGTCCGGAGGATCGCAAGGCCGAGGGCATTTTCGGCGACCTTTCCGTGCGCGAAAACATCATCATCGCGCTGCAGGGCAAGCTGGGCTGGTTCTCGGCGCTTAATCGCGACGAGCAGATGGAAATCGCCGGTAAGTTCGGGGAGTCCATGGATATCCGCGCCGCTTCGCTCGACATGCCGATCAAGCTCTTGTCCGGCGGCAACCAGCAGAAGGTGATCCTGTCGCGCTGGCTGGCCACCGACCCGTCTTTCCTCATTCTCGATGAGCCTACCCGCGGCATCGATGTCGGCGCCCATGCCGAAATCGTCCGTACCATCAATCGCCTTCGCGACGAGGGACTGGCGCTGGTCGTCATTTCCTCCGAACTCGACGAGGTCGTGGCCTATTCCTCGCGCATCGTGGTGATGCGCGATCGCGAAATGGTCGCCGAGCTCAACGGCGAAAACATCAATCCCGGCGTGATCGTGCAGGCCATCGCCAATCACCGTGAAGGAGCGCCCGCATGATCCGGCGCTATGTCAGCAAGCTGGCCAATCCGCAGCTCATCGCCCTTGCCGGCGTGCTGCTGATCAACTGGCTGCTATTTCCCAATTTCTTTCGCATCACCTGGCAGGACGGGCGCCTGTTCGGCAGCCTGATCGACGTGCTCAACCGTGGGGCGCCGGTAGCGATCCTGGCCATCGGCATGGCCGGGGTCATCGCTACCAAGGGCGTTGACCTCTCGGTTGGGGCGGTCATGGCGGTTGCTGGCGCGGTCGCGGCGACGCTGGTGGTGGCGGGTTATCCGGCACCGATTGCCGTCACCGCCGCGCTGGTTGTGGGCCTCTTGTGCGGGCTTTGGAATGGCTTTCTCGTTGCGGTGCTCGACATCCAGCCCATTGTCGCCACGCTGGTGCTGATGGTGGCCGGGCGCGGTATCGCCCAGCTCATCACTCAGGGCTTCATCGTCACCTTCAACGACCCGGTACTGATCTTTATCGGCACTGGCTCTTTCCTCGGCCTGCCCATGGCCACGGTCATCGCCCTGGTGCTGATGGTGCTCGTCACCTTGCTGGTGCGTCGCACGGCCATCGGCCTCTTCATCGAGGCAGTGGGCGTCAATCGCGCTGCCGCCAGTCTCGCCGGCATTCGCAGCCGCATGCTGCTGATGCTGGTCTATTCCCTGTCCGGGCTTTGCGCGGCCATTGCCGGTATCATCGTGGCCGGCGATATCCGGGGCGCCGACGCCAATAATGCCGGGCTGTGGCTCGAGCTCGACGCCATCCTTGCCGTGGTGATCGGCGGCACCTCGCTTCTTGGCGGGCGCTTCTCGGTGCCGCTGGCCGTGGTCGGCGCGCTGATCATCCAGGCGATGAATACCGGAATCCTGGTCTCCGGCTTCCCGCCCGAGTTCAACCTCATCGTCAAGGCCGGCCTGATCTTCATCGTGCTGCTGATCCAGTCGCCGCTGGCCTCGCGCCTGGCCCCCGTCCGACTCCGGCCCGTCGCCAAGGGAGCGCAGAAATGAGCCGCAGCCTTCGCCCGCTCGTCGCCACCGCGCTGATCTTCGCGATCGCTTATGCCGTGGCGGTGATGCAGTTCCCCAATATGTTTTCGACCCGGGTGCTGGGCAATTTCCTCACCGACAATGCTTTTCTGGGTATCGCGGCGGTGGGCATGACCTTCGTCATCCTATCGGGCGGCATCGACCTCTCGGTGGGGGCTGTGATCGGCTTCACCGGCGTTCTGGTCGCCGTGCTGATCTCCTGGGCGGGCCTGCATCCGCTCCTGGCCTTCGCCATCGCCATTCTGGTTGCGGCAGCGTTCGGCGGCACGATGGGGCTGGCGATCCATTTCCTGGCGGTGCCATCCTTTATAGTGACGCTGGCCGGCATGTTTCTGGCGCGTGGCGCAGCCTCGGTGATCACCCAGGACTCCGTGCCGATCAGCCACGAATTCTACTCCTGGATTTCGAGCCTGATGATCCGCATGCCGGGCGGAGGACGACTGAGCTTTATCGGCCTGTCGATGGTGGCAGTGTTCATCATCGGCGCGCTGGTAGCGCACCGGACCAAATTCGGCTCCTACGTCTATGCGCTGGGCGGCAATCCGGTTTCGGCCTCGCTGATGGGTGTGCCGGTGGCGCGCACGACAGTGGCCATTTATATGCTGTCTTCGGTGCTGGCGGCCTTGGCCGGAATCGTGTTTTCCCTTTATACCTCGGCGGGCTATCCGTTGGCGGCAGTTGGCGTGGAGCTCGATGCCATCAGCGCGGTGGTGATCGGGGGCACGCTGCTCACCGGCGGTTATGGCTTCGTTCTCGGCACCTTTATCGGTGTCATGCTGCTGGGCCTGGTGCAGACCTACATCATCTTCGACGGCACGCTGTCGAGCTGGTGGACCAAGATCGTGATCGGCATACTGCTGTTCCTGTTCATTCTGCTGCAACGCATCATTTTCGCGGCCGCGGCTCCCGGAGACAAAGCCTCACAGAAAGCCTGACATGATCGAAGCAGGCAGCCTCATCCGGTCCCTTTCGGGGCGGCACGCTGCGCGCAATTTCCACACCTTCGTCATCAACGAGATTGGGCGCGCCATTGTCTCAGGCGCGTTTCCCGTTGGTTCGGTGCTGGCGAGCGACGCGGTGATGATGGAGCAGTATGGTGTGTCGCGCACCGTGCTGCGCGAGGCCGTCAAGACGCTCGAGGCCAAGGGACTGGTTGAGGCGCGGCCCAAGGTCGGCACAAGGGTGTCGCCGCGCAGCCGCTGGAATTTCTTCGATTCACAGGTGCTGGCCTGGCATTTTCACGCGCCTGACGACCCGCATTTCTTTGAAAATCTGTTTGAGGTGCGCGCGGCCCTGGAGGTGCCGGCCATCGAAGGGGCTGCGCGCCATCGCACGGCAGAGCATGTGCGACTGATGAAATATTGGCTGCATCAGGCAGCAACCTCAGGAGACGGGGTCGAGCAATTCGGCCTCGCGACGCTCGAAATTCACTCCATCATTGCCGAGAGTGCGCACAACACCCTGCTGCGGTCGGTGGTGGGGGTCGTCGAACTGCTGCTGGCCCTGGCGCTGACACGCGATAGGCCGGGGTTGAGCGACTACATGCACCAAGCCTCTGTTCGGCTGGATGTGATGGTTCTGGCCGTTGAGAAGGGTGATGTCGAGGCGGCGCGCGTCGCGCTCGAGGCCGCCATGCTATTGGACCGCGAGCGGCTGCTTGCCCGCTAGGCGCGAATACGCTCGGGCCCTGCGAGAAAGCCGGCAATGCTGTCGACCGAAAGCGGGCGGGCAAAGTAGAATCCCTGAATCAGGTCGCAGCCCAATTCGCGCAGGACCTTGAGCTCTTCCTCGGTCTCGACGCCTTCGACCACGCAGGACAGGTCCATGTCGCGGCACAGTGCCACGAGGGATTTGACGATCTTGTGGCTGGCTGGATTCTTGTCGATGTCGACGACGAAGCTGCGGTCGATCTTGATCTTGTCGAGCGGCAGCCGATGCACCTGGGTCAGGCTGGAATAGCCGGTGCCGAAATCGTCGAGCGAAATGCCGACGCCGAGCGATTTCAGCGTGTCGATGGCCTGGGTGACCTGGGCAAAGTCGCGCATCATTGCTGTTTCGGTGATCTCGAGATCGAGCCGGCGTGGATCGAAGCCGCTGGCAGTGATGATGCTGATGAGCGGCAGCAGCCCATCGGCGATGCTGAGATCATGCACCGAAAGATTGAAGGAGAGCCGGAGCGGCGCAGGCCAGGCACCGGCCTGGTGAAGCGCCTTTGCCAGCAGCAGGCGGGTCAGCTTCGAGATGAGCCCGGCGCGTTCGGCCACGGGAATGAATAGGCCGGGCGAGATCTGTCCCAGGGTCGGGCTGCGCCAGCGGGCCAGCGCCTCAAATCCCATGGGCAGGCCGTTGCCGGCTTCAACGATGGGCTGGAATTCGAGATAGAGCTCGTCCTCGAGATTTCCGTTGATCAGCGCATGCTCGATGGCGATGTTCTGCAGGATCGCCGACTGATGCGCGGCCGAGAAGAAATGTGCCTTGCCGCGCCCGCTGCCGCGCTTGGCGTCGTAAAGCGCATAGTCGGCCTGTTCGAATAGATCGTGGGCGGTGCGACATTGGGGGCTCAGGGCGCTGAAGCCGATGCTGGCCGAAATCTGTGCCGTGCCATTGGTCACCGGATAGGGCATGCGCAACAGCGCACAGATGCGATCGGCTTTTTCGAGAATGACATCCTCGGTGAGATGTGTGCCCACCATCAGGGCGAATTCGTCGCCGGCCAGCCGGTAGGGGGTGATGTCGGAGCCGCAGACATCGCGCAGGCGCTGCGCGACTTCCACCAGCACTAGATCGCCCACGCCATGGCCATAAGCGTCGTTGACGGGCTTGAAGCCGTCGAGGTCCAGAATGCCTAGCACCAGCGGGGTATCGGTCTCGCGCGCCTTCGCAAAGCTCTGCTCGAGATTGAAGAAGAAGCTCCGGCGGTTGGGCAGGTCGGTCAGCGCATCGAGATTGGCGAGACGGAAATTCTCGTCGCTGAGCGCCTGGGTCTCGACCTGCTTCTGCTCGAGTTCGCCCTGCTTTTGCAGCAGCGCCTTGCGTGAGGCGATGAGGTGCGTGAAGTCGCGATAGGAGATGTTGAGGATAATCAGCATCGCTACCGATACGAGGGCAACGTTGATGGAGGTGGCGATGAAGGTCGGGTTGCCCGTGGCGCTGAAGAACAGCACGAAGGGCACATTCACCAGCACCATCAATGACAGCGCCGCGGCGCGCAGATGCATGAGGCAGAAGATGCAGCTGACCACGGTGATGCCCATAAAGAAGGCGATGTGGCTCTGCGTATAGGCATTGCCATAGGAATAGAGCGACAAGCTCCAGGCAACGAACATGACGCCGAGAATAGCCGTCAGCCGATTGGTGCGCGTCAGGGCCTGGTAGGCTTCGCCGCTGCTGGGGACATAGCTGCGGCTACGCCACCAGCTGATGCAGCGGATGATGCAGACCAGGGTCAGCGCAGTGGGCAGCAGAATGGCAAGCCAATCCGGCGCCAGACCGATATGGGTCGTCGCCAGCCCCCAGGTATTGATGACGAGGATGGTGTAGAGCAGGGGCACCTGCTTGGAGAATGCTGCATATTGCGCACGCAGCAGCTCCGGATTGTCTCGGGGCACGGAAAACCAGGACCGCACAACATCAAGCATTAAAGCCCCCATTTCGGCGCGGACTGTTCTGGTCCTGTCGCTCCAGTGAATTGCTGCACTGAAAACGTTTCCAAACTCGATACGGCCTTGGGCGAAACACCTATCCTGCTGGCCGATTATGACGGTTTGGGCGCGATAGGGCGGATTTTGCGCGATATGGTTGCGGAAGTCTGTCACCGCAGCCGACATCGACGAATGCGAGTTTGACCGGAAAGTTGATGGTTTGATCGCGCCTATACAGCAAAATATATGTTGATATTGGATAAGAATCGAATATTTTGCTTCTATGGATGAAATTGACCTCAAAATTGTTGCGCTGCTGGCTCAGGATGCGCGTCGGGCGCTGGCGGATATTGGCCAGGTGGTGGGCCTGTCGCCCTCGAGCGTGAACGAGCGTATCAAGCGATTGGTGGCGTCGGGTGCAATCCGGCGGTTCACCGTCGATGCTGCCCCCGAGGCGTTGGGGCTCGCTACATTGGTGTTTCTCTGGGTGGCGCTGCGCCAGGATGCCGACGAAGAGGCATTCCGCCGCTTTGCGTCGGCGCATCCCAATATCTTTGAATGCCATCATGTCACCGGCGCCTGGTCCTATCTGGTGAAGCTGCGGGTGGCGAGCGTGGCTGACATCGAGGGCGTACTGGCCGAGCTCAAGGCGCAGCGTTTCCTCGGCCGCAGCGAAACGGTGATCGCCCTGTCTTCCACCGTGGGCGGCGCCTTCGTGCCGGGGGGCTGAACATGGACTGGATGTTGCTGGTCAAGAGCGTGGCGCTTGGCATTGCCATTGCGGCGCCGCTTGGGCCCATTGGTGCGCTCTGCATCAATCGAACGCTCGAGCGCGGCTTTGCCGCCGGTTTGGCGGGGGGCCTGGGCACCGCTCTGGCTGACGGCACCTATGCGCTATTGGCGGCGCTCGGCTTTGCGGCCTTCTCCGGGGCGCTGGGTATGGTCGATCTGCCGCTGCGTCTTCTGGGCGGCGCTTTCATGCTGTGGCTGGGCTGGACGAGCCTGAGGCCAAAACCGATGCGCGCGGCTGCAGACGTGCCGGCGCGCGACCTCGTCGGCGTTACCGTTGCCACCTTTGTTCTGACCATCGCCAATCCGATGACCATAGTGTCGTTTGCAGCTTTGTTCGCCGGGCTGGGATTGGCATCGGCCGACGGGCTGGGTCCGGTCGCAATGGTGGTCGGCGGGGTCTTCGCCGGCTCGATGCTCTGGTGGTGCCTGCTAAGCGGCGGGGTGGCGCTGTTGCGGCAGCGCCTGCCCACCGATTTTGCCGCCATCATCTCCCGCCTCTCGGGGCTGGTGATGATCGGCTTTGGGCTCTGGGCCGTCGTTTCGGCCGTCGCGTCCACCCTTGGCCGCTAGATCACGTCCTGGGTGATCACCACCTCGGCTGTCTGTGTCACGGGTGCCGGCTCGTCGAGATCGAGCATCCATTCACGCCACATCGATACCAGCAGCGCCATCAGCACCGGGCCGATGAACAGGCCGACAAAGCCCATGGTCTTGACGCCGCCGATCAGGCCGAAAAAGGTCGGCAGGAAAGGCAGCTTGATGGGCCCGCCCACCAGCTTGGGCCGCAAGGTCTTGTCGACGATGAACAGTTCCACCGAACCCCAGGCCAACAGGGCCAGGCCATGGAACGGGGAGCCCGAGGCGACCAGATAGGCTGAGACCAGGGTGAAGGAAAGCGGGGCACCGCCCGGGATCATGGCGGCGACGCCGGTGATGATGCCCAGCAAGACCGGTGACGGGGCGCCGGCCAGCCAATAGGCAATGCCCAGCACGATGCCTTCGCCGATGGCGATGATGGTCATGCCGGTAACGGTGGAACTGATGGTTGCAGGCACGATGCGCGACAGGCGATCCCAGCGCAGCGGGAAGATGCGATTGCCGATCTTGTCGAGCTGGGCCGCCAGCTTCTCGCCGTCGCGATAGACGAAGAGCAAGGCGACGATGGCAAAGAGCAGGTTCAGCAGGAAGTTGAGCGTGCCGCCGGTGATGCTGAGGATGCTGTGGTAGATATTTAGGATATTGGCGCCGACAGCGCCTTCCACCAGGAGCCCCACTGCGCCGGGGCGGCCGATGCGCTCAGCCCAGAGTTCGCTCAGCCAATCGCCGCCAAGCGGCAGGGTGGCAAACCAATCCGGCGGCGGCGCGCCGGCGCTGTTGGTGGTCATGGCCCACTGGTAGAGCGCCCGCACTTCCTGCACCGCAAAGGCACCGATGAACAGCGCCGGGACCACCAGGAACAAGACGATGGCGGCGATCATCATCGATGCCGCGAGCGTCCTGTTGCCACCGGCCCAGCGGATCACGTGGCGATAAAGCGGCCAACTGGCAAAGCCGATGATCAGTGCCGCCAGCACCGGCACTAGAAAGCCGTGGAAGAAATAGGCGCTGACCAGCACGATCAGGAGGATGATCCAGCGCGCGGCCGACAGAGGCGGGATCAGCGCAATGCGGGCCGGGGCGGCAAGGCCAAGAAGTCGGGGGCGGCGCTTGTCACCCGATGGGTCGGATTGCGTCATGCTGGCCTCTGGTTGTGCAAGGGTCGGGTGCGGTTATTGGGCCGCAATGGCATGCTCGTCAAATGTCTTGTTGTCAGCAAGATGGCTGATGAGCGGTTTCGCACCCCCCTGGGACAAAAATTCGCGGCCCTTGCCCGGCTGTGGCTGTGGTTTTTCCTCTCTCAGGGATCGAAAAAGCCGGTGTCCTCCTCGGCAAGGTATTTTCGCGCGCCTTCCGGGTCGATGTCGAGGCCGAGGCCTGGGGCTTCGAGCAGGTCGATATGGCTGTCCCTAACGATCCGGCCTTCGGGCAGACCGATGACAATGTCCTCCCACCACGGGTCCGAGGCACTGGGATATTCGAAGGCGATGTAATTGGCGGGCAGGGTGGCGCAGACATTGATCAGCGCGCCGAGGCCCAGGAGGCCATTGGCGGTGCCATGGGGCGCCATCATGATCGAATGCATATAGGCGTGTTCGGCCACCCATTTGAGTTCGGCAATGCCGCCGATATCGGCGGGGTCGGGACCGACGACGCGCACGGACTGAGTTTCGATCAGTTCCTTGAAATTGTGCCGGGAATAGATCTGCTCGCCGGTATGGATCGGCGTCGAGGTGGAGGTGGTCAGTTCGCGATAGGCCTGCGGATTGACCCAGGGGACATAGTCGCCGGTCAGCATGTCTTCGAGCCACATGAGGTCGTATTTTTCGACGGCGCGGGCGAAGCGGATGGCGTCGTTGAGAAACCAACCGGGGCCGCAATCCAGGGCGAGGGAGACCTTGTCGCCGAGCACTTCCTTCATGGCGGCGACGCAATCAAGCATGTGGTTGAAGCCACGCTCGGAAATCTGCCCCTGGTCCATGGCGCCGTGATAACCGGACTTGGTCTGGGTGATGCCGTAATGGAAGTCGGGAATGGTGTCCTTCATGTTGGAATGAAAGGAGATGCCCTGCTTGACCATGAAGAAGTTTTCGGGCCGCTCCATCATCCATTTGACGTCGGCAGCGTAATCCTCCGGACGGTCACCGGTCCGCTTCTGGCGGATGGAGCCGTTGTAGACGCGGACCTTGTCCCGCACCTTGCCGCCGAGAAGCTTGTAGACCGGCACATTGGCCGCCTTGCCGGCAATGTCCCAAAGCGCGTGCTCGATGGCCGAGACGGCGGCGCCATAGGGCTTGAAACTGCCGCGCTGGCGGATTTTGAGCATGCAGCGCTCGACATCGGTGGGGTCCTCGCCGATGAGGGCTTCCTTGAAATGGAGCACGAAGGGTTTGAGGTAGGGCTTGGTGAACTCCACCTCGCCCAAGCCATAAAGGCCTTCATCGGTGACGATGCGGACGATGGGGTGGCGGCCGATGACGGCGCAGCGCAGGTCGGTGATTTTCATGGTTTCCTCCTCATGCAGCTGCGCTGCACTGTGATGTCGCCCTCGGGTCAGGCCCGAGGATGGCGCGCGGTGGGTGGGAATCAACTCCAGGTGCGGTCCCAGGAATATTCCTCGTCCCAATGGTCGGTGGGCTCCCAGATGCCGGTGGCGTGTTCCTGAAGGTGTTGCATGAGGACCTCGTCGACAATGTCGTCGATGCCCAGGCCCGGCTTGTCGGAAACGGTGATGAAGCCATCCTTGACCAGCGGCTTGGGCAGGCCGGTGACGATGTCGTCCCACCAGGGCACGTCCACCGTGTGATATTCGAGCGCCATGAAGTTCTCGGTGGCGACCGCGACATGGGCGGCGGCCATGCAGGCGACCGGGCTTTCGGCCATGTGGATGGCCATGGCGACGCCGTGTTCCTGGGCCGCATCGCCGATCTTCTTGGTTTCGAGAATGCCGCCCGAGGTCAGCAGGTCCGGGTGTATTACCGAGATGCCGCTCTTGAGCAGCGGCTCGAACCCTTCCTTGAGGTAGATGTCCTCGCCGGTGCAGATCGGGACGGTGGTTGCTTCCTGCAGCTGGCGATATTGATCGGTATATTGCCAGGGAATGACATCCTCGAGCCAGGCCGGGACGTATTTCTCGATGCGGCGGGCGAGGCGAATGCCGTTCTGCAGGGAGATATGGCCGACATGGTCGATGGCCAGCGGCACTTCCATACCGATGACCTCGCGCACCTCGGCGATATACTGCTCGAGCAGGTCGAGGCCCTTGTCGGAAAAATGCAGGCCCGTGAAGGGGTGGCGCACATTATGCGTGTCGTAGACGGCATTGCGAGCACGGCGGTCGTCCATGGTCTTGCCGGAACCGCGCGAGGGGTGGATGCGATAGCCTTCGAGCGAGCCGGCCGGCGCCACCACTGCGCCGGGGACGTCGGCGATCTGCATGAGGCCCAGATCCATCTTGAGGAAGGTATAGCCGAGCTCCATGCGCTCCTTGAGGCGCCTGCCGGTCTCGGTTCCGCTGGGCTTTTCGGCGTCGGTATCCGAATACATCCGCACCTTGTCGCGGAATTTGCCGCCCAGCATCTGGTAGATCGGCACGCCATAGGCTTTGCCCGCCAGGTCCCAGAGCGCGATCTCTATCGCCGAGACGCCGCCGCCCTGGCGGCCATGGCCGCCGAACTGCTTGATGCGGCGGAAGAGGCGGTCGATGTCGCAGGGGTTCTCGCCGAGCAGGCGGGATTTGAGCATCAAGGCATAGGTGGCGCTGGCGCCGTCGCGGATTTCGCCGAAACCGACAAGGCCTTGATTGGTGTAGATCTTGAGCAGAGCGGTCTGGAACGGGGCGCCGGTGATTTCGGCGACCCGCATGTCGGTTATGCGCAACTCGCTTGGCCGAGAGGCCGTCCTTACATTGTTCTCGATACTTTCCGCGGCCTTGTGCGCATCCATAGTCTTTCCTCCCAGACGAATTCAGTTCACGCCGGTCTTCAGTCGACCTCTATGGCGTTGGCTTCGAGATAGGCCCGGTTCAGCTCGATACCGAGCCCAGGCGCCTTATTGAGTTTTAAGGCGCCGTTGGAATTATCGAGCGGCTTGTCGATCAGGTGATCGTATTTGGAGAGGTTCCACTCCGAGGTCTCGAGGCGATAGAAATTGGGCACCGTCATCATCACCTGCGCGCCGGCCACGACATTGATCGGGCCGGCCGCGTCATGGGGCGAGACCGGGATGTAGTAGGCCTCGCAGAGCGCCGCGATTTTCTTGAGCTCGGTAATGCCGCCGGTCCAGGTGACGTCCGGCATGATGTAGTCGGCGAGCTTGTTTTCGAGAATGGGCACGAAGTCCCATTTGGTGTGGCCGCGCTCGCCCCAGGAAATGGCGGCATTGACCTTGTCGCGGACCTGCTTGAGGGCATTGACGCTTTCGGGCGGCACGGGCTCTTCGAACCAGTCGATATCGCCGGCTTCCTCCAGGTCGCGGCAGCAGCGGATAGCGGTGGGCACGTCGAAGCGGCCATGGGCGTCGATGAGGATGTCGATATCCGGGCCGGCGGTTTCGCGGATGAGGGCGGTGAGTTCGGCGGCTTCGCGGGCGTGGCGGCGATCCATCGAGCCATCGAGATAGCCCTCGCCCTGTTCGCGGGCGATGCCGTGCCGGTCCAGCTTGCCCTGCTGCGGGTAGGGGTCGAATTTCAGCGCCGTGTGGCCGGAGGCGATGATGTCGCGGATTTCCTGGACGACGCCTTCCCTAGTGGTGAACTTGCGCTGGTCGGGATGGGTATAGAGCAGCACGTCCTCGCGCACCGGTCCGCCGAGCAGTTCGTAGATGGGCTGGTCGAGCACCTTGCCCCTAATGTCCCAGAGGGCGATGTCGATGGCGCTGACGCATTCGACGGCGGCGCCGCGGCTGCCGACATAGGTGAAATTGCGGAAGATCTTGTGCCAGATGCGTTCGATATGGGCGGGGTCGTCGCCCTCGATGATCTTGCTGATCTGGCGCAGCATGGCGGTGAGCGCGCGATTGCCCACGAAAGTGGTGGTGGTGATTTCGCCCCAGCCGGACACACCCTCATCGGTGGTCACCTCGATGAACAGAAACTCTCCCCAATAGGATGCCGTGGACCGAATAAGCCACGGCCTGACGCCGGTGATCTTCATGCTGAGCTCCCCCCGTTCGGCTGGCGCCGAATTATATTTATCCGGCGCGTGCGGCTTCCGCGGCGCGCATATGTTCGAGAATGTGGCGGCCCGAGCCCTCCACGTGCTGGGCCACGAGGGCGGCGGCCTTGTCGGCCTCGCCGTCCTTGATCAACTGGATCAGCTGGCGATGTTCGCGCAGCACCTGGGCGCGACGGGCCAGGGTGAAATTGAAGCGGCGGCTGACGGCACGCAGCACTTCACGATGCTTCCACCACAGTTCGGCAGCGTGCCGGTTGTAGTGGCGCTCGTACATGATGGTGTGGAAGCGGGTGTCGAGCTCGCTATGGCGTGTGGGATCGAGGAAATTGTTCTCCTCGATCTGGGTCTGGATCTCTTCCAGCCGCGCGATATCGGCGTGGGTGGCCATGCCCACGAACCAGCGGGTGAGCGCTGGTTCGATCAGTACGCCGATCTCGTAGATATCGCGCACGAAGTTCTGGTCGATCGGCCGCACCCGCGCGCCGCGATTTGGCGAGATGACGACGAAGCCTTCGCCGCGCAGCAATTGCAGCGCCTCGCGCACCGGATTGGTGGAGGTGTCGTGCTCGCGGGCGAGGTCGGCCACGATCAGCCGTTCATTGGCCTTGAGGCGGCCGGAAATGATGTCGTCGCGAATCTTCTGGTAGACCGAGTCGCCGGCCAGTGAGGCGCCGCTGGGCTCCATGCCTTCGGGTGGCTGCGCCTTGAATTCGCTCATCTGTAGCTCCGTTGTCCCTGGTGTCCTGAGCCGGCTTTGTAGCCTTGTGGTGGTGGGACTTCTCTAGGGCCCTGGTCGAAATGCACGTGAAAATTCTTGGATAATGTATAATCTGATCCGGTTGACACGCAATATGGCTTCTGCAACGTTGGTTTCAACGACAGATGTACATAAGAGGCCAGAGCCCGATGTCTGCTGTCGGATGGGAGCCTGCTGCGGAGAGGCGCGAGCAGGGTGACAGGAGGACTTTATGGGACGATTTCATCTCGGCCGTGCGCTGGCGCACGGCGCGATCGTGTCTGCCATGTCGGCGTCGCTGTTGGCCAGTTCGGTCATGGCGCAGAGCGTCGACCTCAGCAAATGGTCGCCGGAATATGTGCGCTCGATCGCCGGCACAGAAACCTACAATACTGCCGAGCAATGCGGCGCCGTAACGCCGCTCGACTACAAGGGCAAGCTGAGCTTCTGGTACCAGGGCGTATTCGAGGGCGACCCGGACCTGCTGCGCCAGTATTACAAGGACTTTTTCGAAGCCTTCCGCGCTACTTATCCCAATATCGAGCTGCAGGAACAGGCGCTGACCTATAACGACCTGCTGGACAAGTTCCGCACTGCGCTGCTCGGCAATGCCGGCCCGATGGTGGTGCGCCTGCAGATCCTGGGCGGCGTGGAATTCGCTTCCAAGGGGTACCTGCAAGAGCTCAAGCCGGAAGATGTGGGTTGGAAGAGCGAGGATTTCTGGCCGGGTGCCATGAAGTCGGTAATGTGGGAGGGCAAGGCCTATGGCATTCCGACCAATAACGAGACCATGGCCTTCATCTGGAACGCCGATGTCTTCGAACGCGCTGGGCTCGACCCGGAAAAGGCGCCGGAGACCTGGGATGATGTCGTCGCCTATTCCAAGCAGATTCACGACAAGCTCGGCATTGCCGGTTATGGCCTGGTCGCCCGCAAGAATGCCGGCAACACACCCTATCGCTTCATGCCGCAACTCTGGGCCTATGGCGGTGGCGTCTTCGACGAAGCCGACCCCAACCCGAATTATGGTGAAATCCGGCTCGATAGCCCGGAAAGCATCCGCGCGCTGCAGGCGTCCTATGACATGTATGTTCGCGACCAATCGGTCCCGGTTTCGGCGCTGACCAACCAGCAGGCCGACAACCAGCCGCTGTTCCTGGCCGGCCAGGTGGCGATGATGATCAGCCATCCGTCCGACTACAATGTGATGCTGGACCTGCAGAAGAAGGCGACAGGCAGCGATGCCGAAAAGGCGCAGACCGTCATCGACAATATGCGCTATGGCCTCATCCCCACCGGCCCCGACGGCAAGCGCGCCGTGGTGTTCGGCGGCTCCAATATCCACATTCTCAACCCCGAATATGTCGAGGGCGGCGAAGTGGACGAGGCCGCGGCAAAGGCCATGGTCTGCTTCTGGACCAGCCCGGAATGGAGCCTGAAGATGGCCTATGCCGGCTCCAATCCCGGCAATCTCAACGGTTTCAAGACCGAGTGGATGAAGGAGCGACTCGACAGCATCAAGTTCCTCGATGTGACGACCTCGATGCTGCCCTATGGCATTCCGTTCCCGACCCTGCCGGAAACGCCCGAGATCATGAACATCATCATCCCGGACATGCTGCAAAACGCCCTGACCGGTGCGATGACGGTCGAGGAGGCAGCGGCCGATGCGGCGCGCAAGGTGAGCGAAGTCACAGACGGCGGCGGCCTCTAATAACCTGCGGATCAAAACGGCCGGCGGTGCAAAGCGCTGCCGGTCTTGCCTTCCTGATCAGGACAAGGGCTCATTTCGATGACCATTGCTTCAGCCGGGGTGGGCGCCACGCGTAAAGACGCGACGGCGCGGCCCAGCGTGTTCCAGCAGATGTGGACCAACCGCGCGGACTATCTCTACGTGCTGCCGGCCATCATCGTCATGCTGATCGTGATCGCCTATCCGATCTACTACACGATCGAACTGTCCTTCTTCAAAACGCCGCCGGGCCTGCAGTTGCGCGACAAGATTTTTGTCGGCACGGAAAACTACTCGGCGATCCTCTCCAGCGACGTGTTCTGGAAGGTGACGGTCAACACCTTCATCTGGACCATCGCCTCGACGCTGATTGCCTTCGTGCTCGGCTATGGCTGCGCGCTGGCGCTGCACCGCGACTTCTTCGGACGCGCCATATTACGCGCCATCCTGATCATTCCATGGGTGATCAGCGCTGTCGCTGCCTCCTACATCTGGAAATGGATCTACCATTCCGATTTCGGCATTATCGGCGCCGTCATGGTGCAACTGGGCATTGTCGACCGGCAGCCCAATTTCATCGACAACGTCAATACGGTCCTGCCCTCGCTGATCGTGGTCAATATCTGGCGCGAGTTTCCCTTCGCCATGATCATGATCATGGCCGGCTTGCAGACCGTGCCCGAGCAATTGCTGCGCGCGGCGAAGGTCGATGGCGCCAGCGCCTGGCAGCGGTTCTGGCACGTGACCTTCCCGCATCTGCGCGGCGTCTCGACCGTGACGATTCTGCTCTTGGCGGTGGCCAATTTCAATTCTTTCATCGTGCCCTGGATCATGACCGGCGGCGGGCCGTCCAACGCTTCGCACATCTGGATCACGCACATCTATGAGCTGGCTTTCGGCCGGCAGCGCTGGGGCGTGGCGGCGGCCTATTCGGTGCTGCTGTTCATCATCCTGATGGTGTTGGGGTACTTCTACGTCCGTGCACTCAACGGCAATGAAAAGGAGCAGGGCGCATGACCACTTCTTCCGAACCCATTCGCCCGCGCAGCCGCAAGAAGATCGATGGCTGGCGCTGGGGTGGGCGCTTCTTCCTGTTCCTGATGCTGCTCTATACGGCCGTGCCGATGGTGTGGATGCTGCTGACCTCGATCAAGTCCGGCTTCGCCGCCATGCAGTTTCCGCCACAATGGTGGCCGAGCGAACCGACATTGGCGAGCTATCAGAAGCTGCTCGACCCGGCCAACAGCGTTGGGCAGGACTTCCTGCGGTTTTTCCTGAACAGCCTCATCGTCTCGGTGCTGACCACGATCCTGGCGGTGGTGGTGGCGGTGCCGGCGGCCTATGCCTTCTCGCGCTTCCGCTTTCCGGGTCGGAAGTTCCTGTTCTTCTCGGTGCTGCTGCGCAACATGTTCCCGGCAGTGATCTTCCTCGTTCCGCTGTTCATCCTGATGCGGTGGCTGGGGCTCGTGAACACCCATGGCTCGCTGGTGCTGACCTATCTGACCTTCGGCCTGCCGCTGGCGATCTGGCTGCTCAAGGGGTTTTACGACAATATCCCGATCCAGCTCGAACAGGCGGCGCGGATCGACGGAGCGACGCGCTTCCAAGCGTTCCTGCTGATCGTCACGCCGCTTTCGGTGCCGGGGATCATCGCCACGGCCATCTATTCCTTCATCGGGGCGTGGAATGAATACATCTATGCCGCGACCTTCCTCACCAAGAACGAGCAGTTGACGCTGCCGGTGGGCATCCAGCGGTTCTTCTCCGAGAACACCACGGATTTCCCGGGGCTGATGGCCGCCAGCTTCATGATGAGCGTGCCGGTGGTCGTGCTCTTCCTCGTTCTCCAGAAATACTTCGTGCGTGCCCTCACCGAAGGCGCGGTCAAGCACTAAAGGCGGTCTTTTATGGCTCAGGTTGTACTCAAGGATCTCGTCAAGACCTATGGCTCCGTCTACGCGGCCAAGGACGTGTCGCTGACGGTCAATGACGGGGAATTCGTGGCGCTGGTCGGCCCGTCCGGCTGTGGCAAGACCACGACACTCAACCTGGTCGCGGGGCTGATCCCGATCACCTCGGGTGACATCGTCATCGGCGACCGCATCGTCAACGATCTCGACCCCAAGGACCGGGACATCGCCATGGTGTTCCAGAACTATGCGCTCTATCCGCAAAAGAGCGTGTTCCAGAACCTGGCTTTTCCCTTGCAGATGCGCAAGCTCGCCAAGGAAGAGATCGAGCGCAAGGTGATGGATGCGGCCAAGGTGCTCGATATCACCCACCTGCTGGAGCGCAAGCCGCGCGAGCTATCGGGCGGACAGCAGCAGCGCGTGGCACTGGGCCGGGCGCTGGTGCGCGATCCGGCAGTGTTCCTGATGGACGAACCGCTGTCCAATCTCGATGCCAAGCTGCGCGTGCAGATGCGCTCGGAGATCAAGCGCTTCCACCAGGATCTCAACGCCACCATCATCTATGTGACTCATGATCAGCTTGAAGCCGTGACCATGGCCGACAAGATGGCGGTGATGAATGGCGGGCTGCTGCAGCAATATGACTCGCCGGCCAATGTCTTCGCCAATCCCGTCAACATGTTCGTGGCCAGCTTCGTCGGCAGTCCGGCCATGAGCCTGGTGCCGCTGGAGGTCGCGAACCAGGATGGACGCACGGTGCTCAAAAGCCCCGAAGGGTGGATCCTGCCGCTCTCCGATGCCAATGCTCGCAAGGCTGCCACCTTGACCTCGCGCAAGGTGGTTCTGGGGGCGCGGCATTCGACCATCAAACTGCACAAGGGCCAGGTGGAGGGCGCGGTGCCGGCCAAGGTCTATACGGTGGAGCCCACCGGCGACATCACCTTTGTCCAGGCTTTCCTGTCCAGCTCCATCGTCAATATCAGCCTGCCGCCCTCAGTGCAGGTCGCACCCGACGAGATGGTATGGCTCGAATTCGATCAGGATCGCATCCACCTGTTCGATGGCGAAACCGAAATGGCGCTGCGCACAAGCTGACGCCGCCTGTCCTTCCCCCCGAGATCAAAATGTCGATCAAGCTCAAGATTACCGCCTTAAAGCCCTATCCTGTTCGGGTGGGGATCAGGAACCAGTTCCTGCTCAAGATCGAAACCGATCAGGGGATTTTCGGCTGGGGCGAGAGCGGGCTTTCCGGCCGGGAAAAGGCGGTTGCCGGCGCCATCGAGCATTACCGCGAATTCCTTATCGGCCAGGATGCCATGCAGATCGGCCGCATCTGGCAGGAAATGTATCGCAGCCAGTATTTCGAGGGTGGCCGCGTGCTGCAGGCTGCGATCTCGGCAATCGATATTGCGTTGCACGATATCAAGGGCAAGGCGCTGGGCGTCCCGGTCTATGACCTGTTGGGTGGTAGGCAGCGTCACCGGGTTCCGGCCTTCGCCTCCACGGGCGACGCCGCCGGCGAAGGGGCGATCGATCGCGCTCGCGAGCTGATGGAAATGGGGTTCGACGCCATTCGCTTCTTTCCCATTGGACAGGATAATCGCGAGGTTTTCGAGCCGCGCGATTCCATTGCGCGAACGGCTCGATTGCTCAATCGTGCGCGAGCCGAACTGGGCGATGCGGTGGTTCTGGGTATCGACTACCATCATCGGTTGTCGGTTGCAGAGGCCGCGAGCTTTTGTGCTCGGCTCGACAAGGGCGTGCTCGATTTCCTAGAGGAGCCGATCCGCGACGAGACGCCGGAAGCCTATGAATCGCTCCGCACCATGACCGATATTCCCTTCGCCATCGGCGAGGAATTCGCCAGCAAGTGGCAGTTCGTGCCCTATATCGAGCGCGGCATCCACCAGTTCAACCGGCTCGATGTGTGCAATGTCGGCGGGCTGACCGAGGCGATGAAGGTGGCGGGGTGGAGCGAGGCGCACTATGTCGATCTGATGCCGCACAATCCGCTGGGGCCGGTCTGCACGGCCGCGACGGTGCATATGGCGGCGGCAGTGCCCAATTTCGCCTGGCTGGAAACCCGGGCGCCAGAGCAGGCTCTGGGCTTCGACAACAGCGACTTCTTTCCGGTGCAGCCGCGGCTGGACGGCGCCGCCTATCCGGTCAGCGACCTGCCGGGGCTGGGGGTCGAGGTGAACGAAGATCTGCTGGCCAGGCAGAGTTTCCAATTTTGGGAAGCGCCGCACTTGCGGCGGAATGACGGTTCGGTGACCAATTGGTAGGTCACTGCCGCATTGGAGGACTAGAACATGATCAAGACCGCAGACATCACGCGGCCGCCAAAGCATTTGATTGAAGGATTAAAGGATCTGGGCGCAGCGACCATTGCCGGGACGCTGGGCCATATGGGGTTCAAGAACCCGCACATGACAGGCATCCTGCCCCAGACCAAGGGAAAGTCGATCTGCGGGCCGGCGCTGACGCTGCAGTGCCTGCCCCAGCGGCCGGACCTGTTCAGCGAAGGCGAATATGCCGATCCCGAAACGCAGTTGCACCGGCATGTGCTCTATCACGTGCAGGAGGGCGACGTCGTCGTCGTCGATGCACGCGGTGACATGCGCTCGGGCATTTTCGGGGACATGATGTCCACCTATTTCAAGGGCCGCGGCGGCGCCGGTATCATTATCGATGGCGTGATGCGTGACCGGCCGAATGTGGAAAAGCTCGACCTCTCGCTGTGGCTCAAGGGCTGGTCGCCCAACTACCATGTGCAGACGGATATCTTCCCGAATGCGGTCAATGTCACCATTGCCTGTGGCGGTGTGACCGTGGTGCCGGGCGACATCATTGTTGCCGATGACGACGGCGCTGTCGTGGTGCCGGTATCGATGGCCGAACGGGTGATCGAAGACGGCAAGAAGCATGCAGAATGGGAGGAATTCTCCCGCCTGAAGTTGATGCAGGGCGAGTCGCTGCAGCGGTATTATCCGCTCCATCCGGATGCAGAAGAAGAATATCAGGCCTGGCGCAAGCTGAACGCGGCCAAGAAGGGGTAGCTCCAGCTCGCATTGGCGAGCCATGTGAACAAAAAGCCCCGGACGGCCGTCCGGGGCTTTTGATTCAGGCAGCAGGGGTGAAGTTGAGGGCGACCCCGTTGATGCAATAGCGCAGGCCGGTGGGCGGGGGGCCGTCGGGAAAGACGTGGCCGAGATGGCTGCCGCAGGTGGCGCAATGGACTTCTGTGCGCACCATGCCATGGCTGCGATCGGTGGTGGTTTCCACCGAGCCGGGGAGCGGATCGTTGAAACTGGGCCAGCCGGTGCCACTTTCGAATTTCAGCGTCGAGGCGAAGAGCGGGGTGTCACAGCCGGCACAGGCAAAGGTGCCCTGGCGCTTTTCGTAGAGCAGGGCGCAGGAGCCGGGGCGCTCGGTGCCATGCTGGCGCATGATGTAATATTGTTCTTCGGTCAGCCGCGTACGCCATTCGGCGTCGGTGCGGGTCACGGGGAAGGCATGAGCGTCCATCGGCATCACTCCTTTGGCGGACTGGTCTTTGGCCCTAGATATAGGCATAGTCGCGGCGCTTTCCCAGCGTTGGCCTCATCACAAGGCCCGGCACATGCTCCGAGGATGCCCAGTCCATGACCATCGTTTCCAGCCTCGAGCACCTCGAGGCGCTCTATCAACCTGCTCCGGCGCCGGCGGCCATGACCAAGGTCGCCTCAGTCGTCACGCCTGATTATCGCAGCCTCATCGAGGCCAGTCCGTTCCTGGCGCTGGCCACCATTGGACCGGAGGGGATTGATTGCTCGCCACGTGGTGACAGGCCGGGCTTTGTGCGCATTCACGACGAGAAGACGCTGATGCTGCCGGATCGACGCGGCAATAACCGCATCGACAGCCTCAGGAATATAGTGCGCGATCCGCGCTGTGCCTTTCTGTTTCTCATTCCGGGTTCCGGCACCACGCTCAGGGTCAATGGCCGGGCGCAATTGTCCATCGATCCGGCGCTGCTCGAAAGCTTTGCCGTCGAGGAGAAGGCGCCGCGTTCGGTGCTGGTCCTCGACATTGAGGAAATCTACTTCCAGTGTGCGCGCGCCATCATCCGATCCGAATTGTGGAATCCGGAGCGGCATGTCGATCCCGCGAGCCTGCCAACCCCGGGGCGAATTCTTGCCACGCTCACGGAAAATGCCGTGGGCGGCGATGCCTATGACACCGCCTGGCCGGAACGGGCGAAGCAGACAATGTGGTGAGCGAGGCTAGCTTTTGTCACCGCTGGCCGGATCATCGCTGCGCCGCGGTCCCCAGTCGAAATCGGAATTGGGTAAGGCGGGCCTGCATTTCGACATGATGCGCGTCTCATAGCGTTCGCACTTGTAGGTTTTCTGGCCGTTATATCCAATCCAGGCCCAGCTGGCACAGACCTTGGTCGTGCAAATCTTGGGTGCCTCGGCAAATGCGGGTGCAGTACCGGTAAGGCACAGGCCCAATCCGATGGCGGCAAAAATCGGTCGGATCATTCCGCTACCCCCTTCTCTAAAGGGTATAGGCTAGAGGTGCGACTTGGTCTGCGCATCGTTCACTCGAATGAGTGGAGCAGCGGCGCAATATTGTACTTCGCGGGAAATCTTGTTATAGCTCACTGAGCTATTAATGGGTGCAGCCATGGACGTAGTGCTGTTTCGCAATCGCATGGGCGGCCTCAATCTGCTTTGGGCGGGGCTTGGCTTTCTGGTCGCTGCGGTTGTGCTGGTCTATCAGGGCATCCCCCTCCTGGAGGTGGCGCTTTATGTGGGGTTGTTGATGCTGGCGGCCTTTGCCTTCATCTGGGGCTTGATCGCCTGGATGGGCCGCAGCAATGCCGCCGAGGTACGCCTGCGCGACGGCAGGCTGTCTATAGAGATGGTGCATATTCTGGGGCGCGGGCGGACCGTGACGGTGCCGCTCCACGAGGTGTCGCGCATCGCGCTGCGGCGGCAAAAGAATGGGGCCGGCGCCGGTCGCGACGGTTTCTGGATCGATATTTTCGTTCAGCACAAATGCTATCGGCTGCCGCTCTATGGTGCCAGCGTCTTTGATCGAACAGTTCTCAAGCAGATCGCGCCCGAGGCGGCCGCTGACCTCGAGCGCATCGCCACTCCCGGGGCGAGAGGCAAACGCTAGAAACGCCCGTTTCCATGGGACTTGCCAAAAGTTCGGCGATGGCGAATATCCTTTATGCAGGGGGCTGGAGGGGACGGTCATGCGCCTGGCAAGGCTGTGGATGCGGATGTTTCCGGCCGCCATGGTCATCCTGCTCGCGCTGGCGATGGGATACCTGATTGTTTCCGGGCTGAACCGCGACGGGCAATTGGCGCCGGCTGCGCCGCCCGATCCCGCGATCCTGGTCGGCGCGACCGCCGATTTCCTGCTCGACCGCAAGACCATCACCACCATCGACGCCACGACCTGGCCCGAGATCGCCGCCCGCTTTACCCCCAATGAAGGCAAGGTTCCCGGTGTGGGCTGGCGCTACTATCAGGGCGATGCCCTATGGCTACGATTCAATATCCCCAGCATGGACACCGACCAGTCGCGCTGGGTGTTGCGACTGGCCAATACCCGCGTCGAGGATTTGCGGCTGATCATCATCCGCGACGGGGCGTTTCGCGAATATGACTGGTCCTATGACGATCCTACCCGCAGGGCGGGGCTGTCCAATCGACAGCCGGTGTTTTTCTTTGACCGCGAGGACATCGAAGGCGCAGTGGGCGTGATCGGCTTTACCGCGCGCGGTGCCATGCGCGGCTCGGTTCTGCTCGAAACCGAGCGGGGCTTTGTCGCCGGCGAAGTGCGTCAGGCGGTGGCCTATAGTACGCTCTGGGGCATTCTGCTGGCCCTGGCGATCTATCTGCTGGTGATCGGCTCACGGCTCGGCGAGCCGGCCATGCTTTATGCAGGCGGGCTGTCCTTTTTTGCCGGCACCTTCATTTTCGGCGCGGGTGGGTACATCCACGCGCTGCTGTTGCCCAATTGGCCAAACCTGGCCGATGTGCTGCTCTATGGCTCGCAGCCGGTGATGATGACCTTCTGGGTGCTGCTGGTGGTCAGCTATCTCGACCTGCGCCAGCGCAACCCGGTGCTGGGAGCTCTCCTGATCACCCTTGCGCTGGTTTTGCCGCTGCAGGGCATCTTCGTGCTGTTCGCCGCGCTAGGCTATCCGGTCCCCATTCTCACCGACAATGCCACACCTGTATTGATGGGCATCGGTGCCGGCGTTTTGACGCTGGCTTACTATGCCATTCGCGGTGACCGGCGGGCGCTGCGGCTGCTGGTCTGCTTTGCGCCGGTGGTGATTTTCAGCGTCGTACGGGCGCTGCTCTATCTCACGCCATCCCCCAATCCGGCTGTGGTCGCTGTGCTGGAGGGCTATCTCGACCTCGTGCTCACCATGGGACTTCTGGCTATCCTCATCGTGCTCGACCTGCAAATCCGCGAGCAAGGACTGCGCAAACAGGCGCTGCGCAATGAGCGGCGGTTCCGCCAGTTTGCCGAGATTGCCTCGGACTCTTTCTTTGAACTCGACGGACAGGGGCGCATTGTCAGCGCCGCTGGCACGATGGCACGACGGCTGGGGCTGGAAGAGGGCGGCGACTTTTCCGGCGTGCTCGTCCATCAGGTGCCATTGGGCTTCGACACGTTGCGTCGGCAACTGGTGGCAGTGCAGAAACAGGGGCGTCCGGCCCGCGATATAGAAATCGCGATTGCCGGCTCTGCGGACGCGCCCAACTGGGTATCGTTCAATCTCGAACCCTGGCCGGGCGAAGACGGCGCCATGGGGCTGCGCGGCACGCTCACCGATGTAACCGACCGGGTGGAGCGGCGGCTGCGCGAAAGCCGGCAGAATACGCTTTCGGCCCTGGGCCAGCTGGCGAGCGGGGTGGCCCATGAGGTCAACAATCTCCTCCACCCCATGGTCAATCTGGCGCAGCGCGTGCGCGACAAGCACACTGAAGACCCAGAAGCGCGCAAGCTGCTGGACCTTGTGGTTGCCTCAGGAAAGCGCGCGGGCGAAATCGTGGCTGGAGTGCTCAATGCCTTCAATCCGGGCCGGATTCCTGGGGAGAAAATGGCAGTGGCGGGCGCCCTCATGGATGCTTTGGCGACGGTGCGCTCCACCTTGCCGGCCACGATCATCCTGGCAGAAAGCATTGACGAGAGCGCCCAGGCTGCTGTGCCGCCGGGGGAAATGCTGCAGATCGTTTCCAATATTATTGCGAATGCCGTTCGCGCCATGGAGGGCAGCGGCACCATCCAGGTGACCCTCGCCAATGAGCAGGGCCTGAGCCGGCTGGTCTTTGCCGATGACGGCCCCGGCATGCCCGAAGATCTGCGGCGCCGGGCCACCGAACCCTTCGTGTCCGGCCGTGCCGAGGGCACCGGCCTCGGCCTGGCGGTGGTGGCCAATATCGTGCGCAACTGGCAGGGGCATTTCGACATCGATTCTGCGCCCGGCGCTGGTACGCGGATCGTCATCACAGTGCCGCCGCAGCTTGTCGGCGAACCATGAGCGCCGCGCCGGCCAGCGTGTTGATCGCCGATGACGGCGTCGCCAATCGACTGTCACTGCGGTTGGAGCTCGAAGATCGCGGCCTTGTCGTCACCGAGGTCTGGGATGGTGCTTCGGCACAGCTGGCTTTGACGGCGCGCAGCTACGATGCCGTCATCAGCGATATGTGGATGCCGGGTACCGATGGACATTCCCTGGTTCGGGCGCTGCAGGCGCAAAACCCAGATATCGTGGTGCTGGTGGTTACCGGCGGTGGATCGGGTCTTGCCGATCCGGAGGCCATCGCCCGCAAATGGCATGCCGAACGCGTTTACCTCAAGCCGTTCGATCTGCGCACTTTGGTGGGCGACCTCGTTGGGTTGCTAGAGGCGAGGCGTAGCGGTGGCTGATGCGTGATACGGATGCCGACGAGACAGGCGTAGAAGCGCTCGCTCTAAACCAAGATTTATATCTGATCCGGAACAATGGTGGGTGCGACAGGGATTGAACCTGTGACCCCTGCCGTGTGAAGGCAGTGCTCTCCCGCTGAGCTACGCACCCGCTGCCTCAGGCAGGGAAGAAAGAAGAGATGGTGGGCGTAACAAGGATCGAACTTGTGACCCCTACGATGTCAACGTAGTGCTCTCCCGCTGAGCTATACGCCCATCTCTCCGGGTCGAAGCGCCTGTGGCGTTCCGATGGCGCGGATAGACCACAATTCCCGGTGCCTGGTCAAGGGGGCAAAATCGGGCCTGTGGATTGTTGCCGCGATTTTTCTCAGGCGGCCAGCAAGCGCTCCACTTCGGACACCAGATCCTTGAGGTGGAACGGCTTGGACAACACCGATGCATCCTTGGGGGCGTCGCTATCAGGATTGAGCGCCACGGCGGCAAAACCGGTGATGAACATGACCTTGAGGTCGGGATCGAGCTCGGTGGCGCGGCGCGCCAACTCGATGCCGTCCATTTCGGGCATGACGATATCGCTGAGCAGCAGCGAGAAGGGCTCTTCGCGCAGGCGCTCATAGGCGGAAAGGCCGTTATCGAAGGACACCACCTCGTAGCCGGCGGTCTTAAGCGCCCGGGTGAGGAACTGGCGCATGTCGTTATCATCTTCGGCGAGCAGAATTCGCTTCATCAAAAAACCCTTTGGGCCGGTTCGGCAGGTGAGTCGCGTCTTTCCCGATGTTTAGTGCAGTTTGCCGCTTTCGCAACCGCTGAGGCGTATGCCTCAAGCTCGAACGCTGCTTTTCCCGGCCGAGGGCGCGGAAATTGTGGCTTTGCGGTGCGTCGTGGCGGCGATCGCTGGACAAGACGGGCTTTGCAGGCGACACTTGATTGACACAAATCACCACGAGGGCCCTGGCGAACAGGGCCGCAGGGGAGGCGGCGTGCGATCCGACTATTGGGATCAACCGGCATTCGAAACGGTCAGGCCACGGCGTCTGGTGGCGCCTATCGTGTTCAATTCGCCCCATTCCGGTCGGGTCTATCCGCCGCGCTTTCTGGCGATGACGCGGCTGGATCATCTCTCTATCCGTCAGTCGGAAGACGCCTTTGTCGATGAGCTGTTCGCGCGCGCGCCGCATCTGGGCGCCCCCCTGCTCAGGGCGCATTTTCCGCGCGCCTATCTCGACGTCAATCGCGAGCCATGGGAGCTCGATCCCACCATGTTCGTCGAGCCGCTTTCGGACCGGTTCAACACCAATTCGCCGCGCGTCGCCGCCGGGCTCGGAACGCTGGCGCGCGTCGTGGCCGAGAACAAGCCGATCTATCGCGAGCGCCTCACGCTTGAGGATGCGCGCATGCGGATCGACGGCATCTACCATCCCTATCATGCCGCCTTGCAGAAGCTATTGAGCGAGGCAATGACCGGGTTCGGACTGGCCGTTCTCATCGATTGTCATTCCATGCCGCGCATTGGTCGGCATGGGGAGCGGGCGGCGCCCGATATCGTGCTCGGCGATCGCTATGGCACCACCTGCGCGCCCGGACTTGTCGATCTGGTGGAAACGGTATTCACCGCCGCCGGTCTGCGGGTGGCGCGCAACCGGCCCTATGCCGGCGGCTTCTGCACCCGCACCTATGGGCGCCCCCAGCATGGCGTGCATGCCTTGCAGATCGAAATCAGCCGGCACCTCTATATGAACGAGGCGACGCTGGAGAAGAATGCCGGCTTCGAGATCGTGCGCGGGCTGATGGAGCGGCTGATGCTGACGCTGCTGGGCCTCGACCTGGTGGCGCTGGCCGGCGGGCCTGCCATGCCTGAGAAGGCCGCCGCCGAATAGGCTCAAATCCCAAACAAAAGGGGCCGCCTCGAGTGACGGCCCCAGTAAGGGAGGAACGATGTGCGGGACTTCGGCGCAAATCTGCCGGACGGTCTCGAAACGCATCATGCCCATAATCGGTGCGCCGATTTGCGCGTCCCCTCAAGCCAGGATCGACTGTGCGCTGCGCATTGCTGCCGGCTTGTTGCAAAAAGGAATCAGCGTCATCCTGTTGCCGGAGCGTTCCGGTGGACGAATGGGTCGCGCTGTGGCAGTCAGCTTGGCGTTCCGCCCGTCCAATTGGAGTGCCCGCGATGACGGCTGCCGATCCGATCGATTTTGCCCGCGTCGAGGCTACGCTGCTGGCTGCGGCCGACGCCGCCGCTGCGCATACGCTGGCGCTGTTCCGCACACCGCTGGCCGTGGACAACAAGCTGGCTGCCGGTTTTGATCCGGTCACCGAGGCCGACAAGGGCGCCGAAACCGTCATTCGGGCGGTGATTGCCGAAACCTTCCCTGATCATGCAGTGATCGGTGAGGAATGGGGCAGCAGCGGCGAAGGGCGGTTCAGCTGGATCATCGATCCGGTGGACGGCACCCGCGCCTTCATTTCGGGCGCGCCGGTCTGGGGCACGCTGATCGGCTTTGCCGTGGATGGCGTGGCCGTGGCGGGACTGATGAGTCAGCCTTTTATCGGCGAGAGTTTCGTGGCAGTGCCGGGGCGGTCGCGCTATCGCCGCGCCGCCGTTGATCAGGCCAACCGCACCAGTGGGCTGACCGAGTTGGGCTCGGCGCGGGTGTTCACCACGACCCCGAAACTGTTCGATACCCCGCAGATGCAGGCGCTTTGGGCGGCTGTCGAAGGGGCGACGCGGCTGCAACGCTTTGGTATGGACTGCTATGGCTATGCGCTGCTGGCGGCCGGACATGCCGATCTCGTCATCGAGCCTTATCTCAATACCTATGATATCGCGGCGCTGGTGCCGATCATCCGGGAGGCGGGTGGCGCCATTGCCTGTTGGGACGGGTCGGAGCCGACCGGTGGTGGCAATGTGGTGGCTGCGGCTACCCCCGCGCTTTTGGAGCGCGCCTTGGCGCTGATTAACGCCGCCTGAGACCTTCTCAGGCCAGCAGCATGCAGGCCAGGGCAATGGCTCCGGAGACGAGCCCCATCCAGGCCAGCGCCAGCCAGCCATCGCGCGCGGTGATGGCCAGGGCGTAGACAGCGACAATGCTGGCTGCCCATGTCGAGGTGAAGGGGATTACCTCCAGCACCGGCATGATGCAGCCAACCAAAACACAGATTACCGCGCCGGCCCGGCGCATGGCTGCCCCGGTGAGCGCATGGGCACGCGGCTTGACCACATGATCGGCTGCGCGGCTGACCGGGCGCAGGAAGGTCATCAGCTTTTTGGCGTACTTTGCGGGGACGCAGCGTTCGGTCAGCCATTTGGGCAGCCAAACCTGCTCCCGTCCCAGCGCCAGTTGCCCGGCGACAAGAATGGTATTGATGCCCACCATGGTCGGCAGGCCGGGAATTATGCTGAGGGGCGAGACCACGATCAGCGCCGGCAAAAGCAGCATGGGACCGGCAGCGCGCTGGCCGGCGACGCGCTGGATGGTGCCAATGGACACGGCTTCGCCGGCGTCGAGCCGCTCCTCCACCTTGCGCACCAGCTTACCCAGTGCCCCTTCCTGCGTCGCTTCCATGGGAAACTCCTTCCCACTCGCAACGCGCGGCACGGCGGCGTGTTCCGCCGCACCGCTTAGTCGTGCGCGTGCCTTCTATAGCCGCAGGCCATTCTGGTCGAAGGCGAGCATCGCGCCCGGCTCTATGCCAACTGTGATGGGGGCGCCGACGGTGATGCGTGAGTGTCCCTTTTGCTGGATGGTCACCTTGGTCTCACTGTCCGTGCCCAAGGCATAGACATAGGAGACGCCGCCCAGTTGCTCGATCACCTGCGCGCTGGCCGAGAGGGTGGGGCCGCCAAGTGCAGCGTCGGCAAAGTGCTCGGGGCGAATACCGACATTGATGGTGTCGCCCACCGCGCCGCCGCTGCCACGGCGCCTGACCTCGAGCGCCGGCGCGTCGAAAGCGGAGAGCGAGACGGTGAGGTCCTGACCATCGATGGCAGTGATGGTGCCTTCGAGGAAGTTCATTCGCGGCGAGCCGATGAAGCCGGCAACGAAGATATTGTCGGGATTGTCGTAGAGCTCGACCGGGCTGCCCTGTTGTTCGATGCGGCCGGCACGCAGCACCACGATCCGGTCGGCCAGGGTCATGGCCTCGACCTGGTCGTGGGTCACATAGATCATGGTGGCGCCCAGCTGGTTGTGCAGCTTGGCGATTTCGATGCGCATCTGCACGCGTAACTCGGCGTCTAGATTGGAGAGCGGTTCGTCGAACAGGAAGGCCTTGGGCTGACGCACGATGGCGCGGCCGATGGCGACGCGCTGGCGCTGGCCGCCCGAGAGTTGGCGTGGCTTGCGGTCGAGCAGTTCGGTGAGTTCGAGGATGCGGGCCGCCTCGGACACACGCTGGGCCACCTGGTCGCGTGGCATGCCACCCATGCGCAGGCCGAAGCCGAGATTCTGCTCGACGCTCATATGCGGGTAAAGCGCATAGGATTGGAACACCATGGCGACGCCACGCTCAGAGGGGTCGAAATCGGTGACGTCCTCGCCGCCGATCAGCACCTGGCCGGAGGTGGGCTCCTCCAGACCCGAAATGGTGCGCAACAGGGTGGACTTGCCGCAGCCCGAGGGGCCGACAAACACCACGAATTCTCCGTCACCGACATCGAGATCGATGTCATGAATGATCTTCACCGAACCAAAGCTCTTGTTGATCCCGCGCAGTTGCAAGTCCGCCATCGTATCCTCCTCGCCGATGGTTAGAGACGATCAGCGTGCCGCCCACAGGGCGCCACGTTCGAAAATGGTGCGCATTTGCGGCACCTTGAACTCGTCAGCGACATGACCGAGCGCGGAGTAGAATACCCGCCCCTTGCCGAAGCGTCGTTTCCAGACGACGGGCATCACCACGCCATCGATCTCGTCGAAGATGTCGCCCGAGAAGGTAGTGGTCGCCAGCACTTCGACGCTGGGGTCGAAATGCATGTAGTACTGCTCGGAGCGATAGGGAAAATCACCGATGCCGGCCATGACGGGATCGTCCGATTTGGTGATATTTACGGTGTAGTCGATGATGTTGCCGGGATGAGCAACCCACTGCCCGCCGGTCATGAACTGATAGTCCGGCTCATTGCGGAAGCTGTCGCACATCAGGCCATGAAAGCCGGCAATGCCGGTCCCGGCCCGCACGGCAGCCAGCAGATTGGTCAGCTCCTCGCGTTCGATGCGGGACATGGTGACGGCTGGCACTATGAGATCATAATTGGCCAGCCCTTCATCGGCGAAGGCTTCGGTGGTCGGCTCGATATCGACGGAAAAACCATGCTGCTCGAGAATGTCGCCGACGATGCGGGCGCTTTGCTCGGGTGTGTGGCCATCCCAGCCTCCCCAGACGATCAGGGCTGATTTGCTCATGGTATTTCCTCCTAATATGCGGGTGTCCAGGGGGCGCTATAAATGTCGCGCAGCATCAGTGCTGCCGCGCCGCGCGCCCAGAGCTGGTCGTCCAGAGTATGGAAAATCAGCTCGGTGGTGGCGAAATGGGCCCGGAAGGAATTAGCCTCGGCGGCGGCGCGCAGGGCAGGGGCCATGGCCTCGCCCAATTGTGCCGATTCCAGCGCGATGATGATCTTTTCGGGGTTGATGAGATTGATGATGTGCGAAATGCCGACCCCCAACTTCTCACCCAGCTCGGCAAGCAGCGCGGAGGCAGCGGGATTTCCAGTGACGGCGGCATCGGCCAGCGCCTGCTTGAGGTCGGCACGGGCGGCAGCGCTGCCCAGGAAATCAGGCCCCATGGCGTCTGCGGCCTTTCGGCGAATGACTGCTTCGCTGACATAGGCATTGAGGCAATCTCTTTGCCCGCATTCACAGACCACACCTGCGCCGCCGACCTTGATATGGCCGAAGGTGGGGCCGAGCGTGCTGGCGCCGCGATGCAGATCCGCCTCGACCCAGAGCCCCAGGCTGGCCGTCTGGTCCAGGGCGACAACGGCAAAGCTGCGCTCGCTCTGGGCATAGCCGAACCAGCTTTCGGCCAGGGCCATGAGGTTGGCCGGCTTTTCCAGTTTTACCGGCAGGCCGGTCCGGCCCTCGAGCAGCGAAGTTATCGGCACTTCCCGCTCGCCGAACACCGAGCTGGAATAGCTTTTGCCCGAGCGCGGATCGACTAGGCCGGGAACGCCAATGCCGATGCCACGAATGCGCTTGCGGTCGATATCGGCCTTGTTGACGCAATCGTCCATGGCGTCTTCGATGAGGTCGGCGATGACTTCGGCGGGCTGGCGGGCGAGACGCACCGGCAATTGCACCGAGGATACCGATTCACCACGGAAATCCACCAGGGTCACGGTGGTCATGGCCTCGGAAATCTTGATCCCCAGCACATAGGCGGCATCGGGGACGAGGCCGAGCAGAACGCGCGGCCGACCGCGCTGGCTTTCGCCGTTAACCTGGGTATGGGTGGTTTGGATCAGCCCTTCTTCGATCAGCGCGCCGGTAATGGCCGAAACCGTGGTGCCGCTCAACAGGGTCCGCTCGGAAATCTCGACGCGCGAAATCTGTCCATGGTGCCGGATGGTCTCGAGCACATGGTATTTGTTGATTTCGCGCATCAGCAGCGGATCTGCGATCTTCACGCCCAAAAAGGCTTCTCCTGTTTCCTGCAGTTGTCAGACAAATTAGTTTGTCCTCTGTGTCAAATTATTCCGGCGGATGGCGAGGTCGCGGTGCGTACTCTGGCGAAAATCCAGGGATTATCGATTTAAATTCAATGTGGATAGGGGTTTCATGGCGCCCCATGCATGCTGTGGACAAGCTGAGGTACGTCCCTCTTGCGTCTTTAATACGGGATGCGTAAAAAGTAGCAAGTGCTGAGTTCAGCGGGGACTGGTTCAGTGCCGCGGCCAGGGAGGAGACCGAGTTCCGGTTTCGGCGGTCGCATGCGACAGGAGGAAAACATGAAGCATATTGCGCTTGCCGCAATGCTGGGACTGGCCGTCATCATGCCGGCCCAGGCTCAAACCGTAGTCAAGCATCTGCACATCACGTCGATCCCGGCGGAAGTGGAGCTGATGAATTCCATCGCCGCCGACTTCATGGCGCAGAACCCGGATATCAAGATCGAACTGCCGTTCCTGGAGAACGAGGCTTTCAAGGCCAAGCTCACGACGCTGTTGCAGTCGGCCGATGCGCCCGACGTGTTTCACACCTGGGGTGGCGGCGTGTTCTACGAGCAAGCCAAGGCCGGCTTCCTGCGTCCGGTAGAGGATGTCTTGAGCGACGAAGCCAAGGAGGCCATGGGCACGGCGGGCGTTTCCGCCTTCACCGCACCCGATGGCCACCTCTATGGCGTCGCCCGCGACGTTGGCGAAGTGGTGTTGTGGTACAACAAGGCCCTGTTCGAGCAGGCTGGCGTTGATCCGGCCAGCATGGAAACCTGGGACGGGTTCCTGGCCGGCGTGCAGAAATTCAAGGATGCGGGGATCACTCCAATCGCCATCGGCGCCAAGGACAAGTGGCCGGCGCACTTCTGGTGGTCCAAGCTGGTTGTCCGGCTGGCCGGCAAGGATGGCTTCCAGGCGGCCCAGCGCGGTGAAGGCGACGGCTTTGCCGGCGAGGACTTCGTCAAGGCGGGCGAATATTTCCTGCAGCTGGCTGAGATGGAGCCGTGGCAGCAGGGTTTCCTGGCCGCGTCCTATGGCGACGCCTCCGGCTTCTTCGGTGACGGCAAGGCCGCAATGCATCTGATGGGCGACTGGGACTACGGCGCCATGAAGGACAATTCGGCCAATAAGGAAGGCATTCCGGATGACCAGCTGGGCATCCTGCCGTTCCCGACCATCGAAGGCGGCAAGGGCGATCCCACCGATACACTGGGCGGTCTGGGCGGCGTGCTGTTCTCCAAGAACGCCTCCGATGCTGCCGTGAAGTGGGTCGAGTTCTTCAACAATGCCGAGAACCAGGCCAAGTACGCCGCAGAGGCCTACTACATCCCGATCTCCAAGGGCGCGGCCGATGTCATGACCAACCCCTTCAAGGTGCAGATCGCCAAGAATATCGGCAATGCCCACTGGCATGCCCTGTTCTTCGACCAGGCGCTGGGCCCCAATGTCGGTGGCGTGGTCAACGATGTGTCCGCCGAACTGGCCGGCAATTCCATCAGCGCCCAGGAAGCTGCCGAGCTGATCAAGGAAGCGGTCGACGACACTCTGTAGTCGAACGGTTCCGCCGGCGGGCAGTACCCTTTCTGCCCGCCGGTTCTTGTGCCGCACACCAGATTTTTCCATGCCGGTTTTTCGTGCCCATGCATCGCCCGTTGCCGCGCTTCATGCGCCGCCGCGATGTTCGGGGACAGGGCGGCAGGGTCGAGGACGCCGATGACCAGCATCGCTACCGCATCGAACCCGGCAATGGCAGGCGCGCCGCGGCGCCGCCGCTATATGGACCGCAAAAGCCTCGTGCCGCTGCTGCTGTTCCTGCCGCCGTCGATCATTCTTTTCACCGTCTTCGTCGTTTTGCCGATGATCGATGCAGCCACGTTCTCGTTCTTCAAGTGGAACGGCTATGGGCCCATCACCGATTTCGTCGGCTTCAAGAATTACGAGGATGTGCTCACCCATCGCAATTTCGGCACGGCGGTGCGCAACAGCCTGATCGTGGTGGCGGTGTCGCTGGCGATCCAGTTGCCTTTGGCCATGTGGTGCGCGGTGGCGCTGTCGGAGCGCGGCGCCCATATCAATCTCATCCGCGTATTGTTCTTCCTGCCCTATATGTTGGCCGAGGTCGCTGCGGGGCTGATCTGGAAGTTCGTCTATGACGGCAATTACGGGCTGTTGCCGGCCATAGGCGGCGCCATCGGGGTCGATATGCCCTTTGTTCTGGGCGACAAATTCTGGGTCATGCCGGCCATCATGCTGGTGATCACCTGGAAATATTTCGGCTTTCACATGATGATCTATATCGCCGGGTTGCAGTCCATCCCCGGCGAGGTGATCGAGGCGGCTCGGCTCGACGGGGTCAAGCGCTGGCAGATCGTGTGCCATATCCAGATCCCGATGATCCGCTCGGCCATCGTCATCTCGGTGTTTTTCGCCATTACCGGCGCCTTGCAGCTGTTCGACCTGATCATCCCGCTCAGCAATGGCGGTCCCTCCCATTCCAGCCACACCATCGTGACCTTCCTCTACCAGTTCGGCATCACGCGCATGAATCTGGGCTTTGGTGGTGCGGTCAGCGTGCTGTTGTTCATCGCCTGCGTGGCGGTAGCGCTGGCCTATCGCCGCGTTCTCTTCAAGGCGGAGCAAAACTGATGACCACACGCACTAAAAAGCGCCGCCGTTCCGCGATTTCCGGCGTGCAGTGGATCACGCTCATCATCGTCGCCGCCTTCGTGATCGTGCCGTTTTACACCACGGCTCTGGGGGGCTTTAAGGAGATCGGCGAGCTGCGGGTCAATCCGTTCGGCCTCCCCGCGAGCTGGGATCCGGTACGTTTTGTCGAGATCCTGGGCGGGCCGCGCTACTTCTCGTCGCTCGGCAATTCGCTGCTGATTGCAGCCGGTACGGTGGCGCTGTCGACGCTGGTGGCGTCAATGACCGCCTTTGCTTTGGCCCATATCAAGTTCTTTGGCTCCAAGTTCATCCTGGGCTATCTGATGCTGGGCCTGCTGTTTCCGGCAGCGACGGGCATTCTGCCGCTGTTCATCAAGATGCGCGATCTAGGCATGCTCGACAGCCACTGGGGCATCATCATCGTGCAAGTCGCGTTCAGCGTGTCCTTCTCGGTGCTGCTGTTCCACAATTTCTTCAAGGAGCTGCCCAAGGAGCTGGTTGACGCGGCCCGCATGGATAATTGCGGCTATATCCGCATCTACTGGTATGTGACGCTGCCACTCTGCCTGCCGATCATCGCCACTGTTGGCGTGTTCAACTTCGTCGGGAGCTGGAACAGCTTCCTCTTGCCGCTCATCGTGCTCAATTCGGAGGCCAAATATACCTGGCCTCTGGGGATCATGCAGTTCCAGGGGCAGTTCGGCTCGGACTGGCCGCGTATTCTGGCCTTCCTCACCCTTTCGATCATGCCGGCCATCGCCTTTTTCCTTCTGGCGCAACGCTACGTGATTTCGGGGCTCACCGGTGGGGCAGTGAAGGGCTGATCTCAGGGATCTGCACTTGGCCGGGGCGCCGTATGTGAAGTAAGACCGGACGCCGATCTGACATTGTGCGGGTCGGCGTTTCGTTCAGCGCACAAACGGTTTGGCCAACATGTCAGCGTCAGTCTCCCACCGCATCGTCATGCTCGACCGCGGCACCTTTCCGCCCGATACCCGGCTTGATGGGCCCAAGGCACGCCACAGTCTCGTCCTGCATGAGCGGACTGCCGCGGAAGAGGCAGCGGCGCGGATCGGTGAAGCCGAGATCGTCATCACCAACAAGGTGCCGATCACGAAGGCGGTGCTGGATGCGGCGCCAAACCTCAAAATGGTGGCGGTGGCGGCAACCGGCTATGAAGTCATCGACGTCGCCGCCTGCAAGGCGCGCGGGATCGTGGTTTCCAATGTGCGTGACTACGCCCGCAACACGGTCCCGGAGCATTGCTTTGCACTGATGCTGGCGCTGCGACGGAGCCTTATTGCCTATGACCGCTCGGTTGCGGCGGGTCGCTGGCTGGAGAGTGGGCAGTTCTGCTATTTCGATTATCCGATTAGCGATCTGGCGGGCTCGACGCTAGGCATTATCGGCGGGGGTACCTTGGGGCAGGCCGTCGCCAAGATTGCCGAGGCGTTTGGCATGCGGGTGCTGTTCGCGGCGCGGCGCGGCGCGTCCGAGGCGACGCCGCCCTATGCACGGTTCGAGACTGTGCTGGAAGAGGCTGACGTGCTGACCTTCCACGTGCCGCTGCGGCCCGAAACCCGCGACATGATCGGCGCTGCCGAGTTCGCCCTGATGCAGCGCCGGCCGCTGATCATCAATGCCGGGCGCGGCGGGCTGGTCAATGAAGCGGCGCTGGCCGAGGCCCTGGTGGCAGGAAAGATCGCCGGGGCCGGCTTCGACGTGACCTCGGTCGAGCCGATGCCGGCGGACCATCCATTCCAGGCGCTGTTGGGGCGGCCTGATTTCATCCTCACCCCGCATGTGGCCTGGGCCAGCCGTCAGGCGACGCAGGCGGTGGCCGACCAGGTCTTCGCCAATATCGACGCCCTCATCGCCGGAAAACCGGTCAACGTGGTTGGATAAGGGCTAGGTCCTCCCCTATTGCGTGCTGGCGGCGAGGAATTCCTGGCTATAGGGCTGGGTCAGGTCGCGATCGACCAGTTGCTGGCGGGTCAGTGTTTCGATCTGTCGGGCATTCTGCATCAGCATCAGTCGGTCGCAGCAATAGGAAATGACAGCCAGATTGTGGCTGACGATCACATAGGTCAGCCCCATCTCTGCGCGCAGCTGATTGAGCAGGTTGAGGATTTCAGCCTGGATCGAGACATCGAGGGCTGAGGTCGGTTCGTCGAGCAGCAGCAGCTTTGGTGACAGGGCGAGCGCGCGGGCGATGGCGACGCGCTGACGCTGGCCGCCGGAAAGCTCATGCGGATAGCGATAGGCAAATTCCTCGCCGAGGCCGATGAGGCGCAGCAGTTCTAAGGTGCGGCTCTTGGCATTGGCCATGCCGTGGATACGCATGGGTTCGGCGATGGCGGCGCCGATCAGGTGCCGAGGATGCAGCGAAGCATAGGGGTCCTGAAATACCATCTGCACCTGGGTGGCGAATTCACGCCGGCCGGTGCCGCGCGCCGGTACGCCATTGACCAGGATATCGCCGGACCAATCGTGGTTGAGGCCCATAATGGTGCGCAGAATGGTGGACTTGCCTGATCCGCTTTCCCCCACCAAGCCGAAGCTTTCGCCGCGCGCCACGGCAAAGCTCACATCGTCAACGACGGTGCTGGCCCCGAAACGGACGGACAGGTGATCGACCGAAACAATGGACTGGCTCATGACGGCTGGCTCCAGGCGGCCTGCCGGTCGAGTGTCGGCAGGGGTGTCAGCAGTCCGTCAATCACAGGCAGGCAGGCGAGAAGACCCTTGGTATAGGGATGGGTGGCCTCATGCAGGCGCTTGGCGTCGAGGGTTTCGACGATACGGCCGGCATACATGACGATAACCCGATCGCAAAAGCGGCTAACCAGTTGCAAGTCGTGGCTGATGAAGATGAGGCCCATGCGGCGACGCTCGATCAGCTGGTCGAGAATGGCCAGAACCTGAATTTGCACGGTGACGTCGAGCGCCGACGTCGGCTCGTCGGCGACGAGCAGGTCGGGCTCGCGCACCACCATCATGGCGATCATGACGCGCTGGCCCATGCCGCCGGAAAGCTCGTGCGGATAGCGGTCAAAGACCAGTTCGGGCGAGCGGATGTGGAGGCTTTCGAGGATTTCGAGCGCCGCCTTGCGCGCCTCGGCTTTGCCGATGCGGCGATTGCCGATGCGGATGGCCTCGACGATCTGGGCGCCGGCGGTCATCACCGGATTGAGCGAGAATTTGGGGTCCTGCAGCACCATGCCCAACCGCCCCCCGCGGAGGTGGCGGCGCTGGCGGCGCGAGGCGGTGAGCAGATCGATACCGTCGAAAGCGAGTTTGTCGGCTTCTACGCGCGCATAGTCAGGCAGCACGCCGAGCAGCGCACGGCCCGAGAGGCTCTTGCCTGAGCCGCTTTCGCCCACGATGCCGAGCTTCTCGCGGCCAAGGCTGAAGCTGACGCCGCGCACGGCCTGGTGCCAGCCGCCATCCTCGGTAGGGAAGGAGATGCGCAGGTTTTCGATTTCAGCGAGCATGCCGGTCATGATCTTGCCTTGAGATGCGGATCGAGCAGATCACGGATAGCGTCGCCCAGCAGGTTGAAGCCAAGCGAGACGATGAAGATGGCAAAGCCGGGAACGGTCGCGACCCACCACTGGTCGAAGATGAACTTGCGGCCAGTGGAGATCATGGCGCCCCATTCCGGCAGCGGTGGCTGGGCGCCGAGCCCGATGAAGCCGAGGCCGGCCGCGGTGAGAATGATGCCGGCCATATCCAGCGTCATGCGCACGATCACCGAGGACATGCACATGGGGATAATATGGAAGACAATGATGTGGAACTCGGAGGCGCCGGCTAGACGCACCGCGTTGACATAGTCGCTGTTGCGCACCGCCAGGGCCTCGGCGCGGGCCATGCGGGCATAAGGCGGCCAGGCGGTGAGCGTAATGGCGATTGCGGCATTGACGATGCCGGGGCCGAGAGCGGCAACGAAAGCCAGGGCAAGCAGGAGTTTTGGCACGGCGAGGAAAACGTCGGTGATGCGCATGAACAGCGCATCGAGCCAGCCGCCATAGGTGCCGGCCACGACGCCGATGATGAGGCCAATGGGCGCGGCAGTGACGATGACGAGGCCGACGATCAGCAGCGTCAGGCGCGAGCCATAGATGACGCGGCTGAGGATGTCGCGGCCGAGCTCGTCCGAGCCGAGCCAGAATTCGGCGCCTGGGCCGGTGAGGCGCGCGGCGAGGTTTGGCAGATAGGGATCGTATGGCGCGATGAACTCGGCAAAGGCGGCGCAGAACAGCAGCACCAGGAGAATGAAGAGGCCGAACATGCCCAGGGGATTGCGCGAAAAGCGGCGGCAGAAGCTGACAATCTGCTTCCAGCGGGCACGACCGGCGCTATCGACTTGGTCCAGTGTGGTCATTTGCGCACCTCCCGCGTGCGGGGATCGAGCGTTGCATAGAGCACGTCGGACAATTGGTTGAGGATGATGAAGATCACCCCGACAAGGAAAGTGCCGCCAAGCACGGCGTTGATGTCGCCGCGGAACAGTGAGGAGGCGATGTAGTTGCCGATCCCGGGCCAGCCGAACACGGTTTCGATCAGCACTGACCCCTCGAGCAGGCCGCCATAGGAGAGAGCGATGATGGTGACGAGCGGAATGGCGGCATTGCGCAGGGCATGGCCGACCACGACTTCCAGCTCGGTGGCGCCCTTGAGCCGGGCAGTCAACACATATTCCTGGGTCAGTTGGTCGAGCATCAGCGAGCGGGTCATGCGCGAGAGATAGGCCATGGAGAAATAGCCGATAAGGCAGACCGGCAGGATGATGTGGCTCACCGCATTCCAGAACACCTCCCACTGGCCTCGCAACAGGCTGTCGATGAGAATGGAATTGGTGATCGGCTGCACGATGCCGACATAGAAGACGTCGAGCTGGCCGGGTCCGGCGACCCAACTGAGCTTGTAGTAGAACACGTAGAGGCCTACGAGGCCGAGCCAGAAGATCGGCACCGAATAGCCGACCAGGCCGATGATGCGGATCAGGTGATCGGGCCACTTGTCGTGCCAGTAGGCCGAGGCGACGCCCGCGGGAATGCCAAGCAGCACGCCGATCAGAAGTCCCAGGGTTGCCAGCTCCAGCGTGGCGGGAAAAAAGCTCAGGAGATCGGTCAGTACCGGTCGGGTGGTGGTGAAGGAGGTGCCGAAATCGCCCTGCATCAGCTTGAGCGTGTAGGAGGTGAACTGTTCCCAGACCGGCTTGTCGAGGCCCAGCTCAAAGAAGACCTTGTCATAGGCTTCCTGGGTGGCCTTTTCGCCGACGATGGACAGCACCGGGTCGATGGGAATGACGCGGCCGATGAAGAAGGTCAGCGCCACCAGGCCGAGAAGCGTCACGATGGTGGTGACGAGGCCATTGGCGAAACGCCTGAGGCGCAGCAAGGTCGGGGAAGCAGTAGCGGCCACAGATCAGTCCTGTCGGGAGAGGGGGGCGCGGCAGCATTGCCGCCGCGCCGAAAATTGGAATCAGTCCTTGTGCGCCTTCCAATAGCGGTCGTCGGACAGGGTCAGGCCCAGTTCGAGATCCTGCACATTGGCGCGGATGGCGACGCGGCGTACTTCCTGGAACATATAAAGGAAGGGCGAGGTGTCGGTGTGCTCGACCTGGATTTCCTCATACATGGATTTGCGCACTTCGTTGTCGTTTTCGCGCAGGGCGGCCATGGCCTTGGGCGAGAGGTCGCCGGCATCCCAGCCGAAGCGGTCGGCCAGGCTCTGCGAGCCATCGGGCGTGTCGTCGGAATTGACCGCGAAAGCCTTGGCGTTTGAGTGCGGATCGGGATAGTCCGGGCCCCAGAGGCCCACCCAGATATCGAGATCGGAGGAGCGGTAGCGTTCGAGCCACTGTTGGCCATCGACCACCAGGAGATTGAGATCGATACCGGCCTGGGCCATGGTCGCCTGGGCGGCCTGGGCGAAGTCGGTATAGGGCGGCACGTTCCAGACCACGGTGTCGAGCTTGACCGGGGTGGTGACGCCGCTCGAGGCGATCAGTTCCTTGGCCTTCTCGATGTCGAGCGAATAAGGATTGTAGTCGAGGCTGCCCAAGAACCCTTCGGGAACCAGGGTCTGGTGAACCTTGATGGTGCCCTGGCCGATGGTCTGGGCGATGCCTTCATAGTCGACCAGATATTTCATGGCCTTGACGAAGTCGGGGTGCGAAAGGGCTTCGTTGCGGACGTTGAGGCCCATGTAATAGATAACGCCGGAGCTGCCATCGAGGGTCTTGATATCGGCGTTTTCGGCGATCGAAGTGTAGTCGTCGGCGCCAAGCTTGTTGGCGATGTCGATGTCACCCTTTTCGAGCAGCAGGCGCTGGGCGGCGCTTTCCGGCACGTGCTGGAAGAACAGCCGCTCCATGGCCGGCTTTTCCTGCCAGAAGTTCTCGTTGCGGGTGAGCAGGATCGACTGCTTGGGCGTCCAGGTGGTCAAAACGAACGGGCCCGAACCGGCGGAATTGGCCTGCTTGAGCCAGGCATTGCCCATGTCGCCATCGACTTCGTGTTCCATCACAAGCTTGCTGTCGACGATGCCGCCGCTGTGCGAGGAGAGGGCATAGAGCACGAAAGACTCGGCATAGGGTTCGCCGATTTCGAACACCAGCGTGGCGTCATCGGTGGCCTTGATGCGCTCTTCGACATTCTCGGCGTTGAGGCCCAGCTGTGTGAGCAGGAATGCGGAACGCGAGGCCATCTTGACCACGCGACGCAGCGAGAATTCGGCGTCATGGGCGGTGACCGGGTTGCCCGAGGCAAACTTGGCGGCCGGGTTCATCTTGAAGGTGAAGGTCTTGCCGTCTTCCGAGACGGTCCAGCTTTCGGCCAGGACGCCGTAGATCTTGGTCGGGTCGGCCACATCGGGGGCGATCAGTGTCTGGTAAATCTGCTTGGCGGCCATGATGCCACCGACTTCGCCAACTTCACCGGGGTCGAGCGTGATGATGTCGTCGAGCGCATCGGCGATGACGAGCGTATTGGCCGGGGTTGCCGCAAAGGTGACGCCGGTGAGCATGGTCATGCTCAACAGCGCTGCGGTCAGCGTCCTGGTCAGTTTCATGATGTTTCTCCTGGTTGAAGCTGCTGCGTTCCCGGCAGCGATATTGAAGGGGCATTGGGGCGGGCATTGTCCGAAAACACCCTCATGGTGCCGACCCAAAGTTCGATGGCCACCTCTTGCCCCGGATTGCGAGACATGTGCGGTAGGCTTGAGGAAAAGTGCAGCGTTCCGCCGGCCTCGAGGGGGTATTCCACCCCGTCGACCACGTAGAGCATGGTGCCGCTGATGAGGTAGACGAAGTCCTCGCCCTCATGGCGCATGGTTTCGGAGGCGAAGCCGGGCGGGATATGGGTGATGCAGGCGTTGAGCGCGGCATCGGCAAATCCAGGCTCGAGGAATTCGTAGAGCGGCTCGGTGGCGCCGAGCGAGAACCTTGCGCGCTTGCTGGAATGGGTCACCATCTGGTGCTGGCGCTGTGGTGCTTCGGAGAGGAACCGGTCGACATTGGTGTCGAGCGCACGGGCAACGGCGTAAAGCGAGGCAAGCGAGGGCCGGGAGATGTCGCGCTCGATCTGGGAGATGAAGCCGACAGTACGACCACTCGCCTTAGCGAGGTCATAGACTGTCAGCCCAAGTTCCCTGCGCCGCGCCCGGATGCGTGTGCCGAGCGTCGGCGTGGTGGATGTCTCCAACAGACGCTCCTGCCAATGCTTTGTTTAGCGAGACTAAACAGATCGCCGGGGTGCGGTCAATGTGCTGGAAGGCTGTAGGACGCAATCGTCTTTTTGATCGCCGCACTTTCCGGCTGCACTTCGGAAAATCCGAGTTCGTTGCGGATGCGGGTGGTGTCGAGGGTGAGCGGGTAGCGCAGGTCGGAGGCATCGGCGCGATCGGCCCACACGCCTTGACCGGCAGGTGCAGCAATCACCTCGGCGGTCGAGCCGATATAGGGCAGGAGGGTGCGGGCCCAATCCGCGGCACTGCGCACGAAATTCTGTCCCACATTATAGGTGCGCCCGGCGGCCTTGGGATGGAGCGCGGCAAGGGCGAAGGCTTCAGCGATGTCCTCGACATAGCCATAGGAGTTGAGCCAGCCATAGGCGCGCTCATCGATGGCGAAGGGCTCACCGGGTTTGGCATTGTCGGTGACCCAGCCGAAGCGGCGCTGTTTGTCGGCGACCCCGAAGATCATCGGCGGTCGCAGGATGACGGCATCGAGATCGGCGGCCCGGGCGGCCTCTTCGAGCACGATCTTGTCGTAGTTTTCGAAAAGGTCGTCGCTGACGCCCTGCGGACGGCGAGGGTTGCCGCGATAGGGGTAGCGCATGGTGCGGAGCGGTGCGTCTTCGTCGGCCGGCTCCATGCGTGGCGCGGCATTCCCCTTGCGCAGCAGGCCCTCATAATTGGCGTAAACATCCACTGAACTGGTGAGCACATAGCGCGCGCGGGCGCGCTGGGCGGCATTGATCACCGGCTGGGTGTTGCCGAGGCTCAGCGCGAAGATATCGACGACCGCCGTCACCTCATGGCGCCGGAAGATGGTGTCGAGCGCCGTTTCGTCGGTGCGGTCGGCGCGTTCGATTGCAACGCTCTCGGGCAGATTGGCCGGTTCGTGGCCGCGATGCACGACGACAGGTTTTTCGCCATGCGCCAGCAGGCGCAGCGCCACATTGCGTCCGAGGAAGCCGCTGCCGCCGATAATTGCCGTGGTCATGAAGTGCTGTTCCTGCCGCCAAGTGGTGGCTATGGTTCTATGAGCATATCGGGATGGAGGCCAGAGCCGGCAGGTTCGCGATGCACCGGTTTCGAAGTGGTGGCCTCGGTGCGCTCAGCTGTTGGGCCGGCTGACCGAGTTGCGCACGATCAGTTCGGCCCGCAGCAGCACTTTCTGCGATTTGGGCTGTTCGCCCGCCAGCATGGCCAGCAGCAATTCCATGGCCGCCTCGCCCATGCGGTGGCGGGGCTGTTTCATGGTGGTCAGCGAGGGGCTGACGAAGCTGGCAAAGGAAATGTCGTCGAACCCCATGACCGAAAACTGGCGGGGCAATTCGTAGCGCCGGGCGTTGAGGGCGATGATCACGCCCAGCGCCGTGGCGTCGTTGACGCAGAAGAAGGCCGTGGGCAGGGCATCGCGAACGAACATCAGTTCGGCGGCGGCGCGACCGCTTTCGGTGGTGCCCTCGCCATCGAGGATGAGGCGAGGGTCGATGGCTATGCCCGCGCTCTCGAGCGCGAGCCGATAGCCGGCCTCGCGCAAGCGATTGATCTCGCGGCCAGGCGAATGGCCGATGAAGGCGATGCGACGGTGGCCTTGGGAAATCAGGTGTTCGGTGGCGACACGCGCGCCTTCGAAATTGTCGACGCCCACGAAAGGCACGGGTTGGTCGACCACCGGCTCGTTCACTGCCACCATGGGCGGCAATCGGGTTTCTTCGGCGTTCTGGCCAAAGCCATAGGGCAAATGGCCGGTGAAGAGAATCAACCCGTCCGCCTGGTTGGAGCTGATGAAGCGCAGATAGTCGGTTTCCCGGCTGGGATCATTCTGGGTATTGCCGATCAGCAGGCCATAGCCGCGCTTGCTGGCCTCGGTTTCGAGGCCGACCAGGATGTTGGAGAAATTGGGGTCACCGACATCGGGGGCAAGGATCAGAATCATGTTGGAGCGCCGCATGCGCAGCGAGCGGGCCATGGCATTGGTGGTGTAGCCGGTGCGGGCAACGGCCTCCGCGACCTTGCGGCGCGTGGCGTCGGCGACCTTGGTCGGCTCGTTGATGGCCCGACTGACGGTGGCAATGGATACCCCGGCCAGGGCCGCGACATCTTCTATGGTTGCCAGCTTATGGTGCTGCACTTGGACCGCTCCGCCCTCGACGCCCGGCCACTTCGGACCAATGCGCCACTGCCTTTAGCAGATGCCGTTTCCTCCGCCACGGCATTCTCCACAAAGCCTATTACTTATGCCCTTGTGTAAACCTTTACATCAATCATGAAAACCTTTACATCATGGCTTGAGCAAAGAGCCGCACAGCAAGTGCGCCGTGCTCAGGGGAGGGGCTGCCAAGCATGAACGATGCGCAGGACAGGACAGTTGCGCCGATTTTATCGGCGCATCGCATCTCCAAGTCATTCGGCGAAATCCCGGTGTTGTTCAGCATCGATTTCGACATCAAGCCGGGCGAGGTTCACGCCATTATCGGCGAGAATGGCGCTGGCAAATCCACGCTGATCAAGATCCTCTCAGGCATCGAACAGCCGACCTCCGGCAGCATTATCTACGATGGCGAAACCGTAGTGCTGCCGCCCAATGGGCAGGCCGCATCCATGGGCATTGTGGTCATCCATCAGGAATTGCTGCTGGCCGAACATCTAAGCGTCGCGGACTCGATTTTCCTGGGGCGCGAGTTGCGCTCAGGGCCGTTCCTGCAACTTCGGGATATGCGCGAACAGACCCGCAGCATTCTCGACACACTGCATGTCAATATCGATCCCGATGCGCGCATCAACACGCTCTCGGTGGCCGACAAGCAGATGGTCGAGATCGCCAAGGCCATCAGCCGCGACGCGCGCGTCATCATCATGGACGAGCCGACGGCCGTGTTGTCGGTGGCCGAAACGCAGACCTTTTTCGAGCAGATCCGCCGGCTCACTGCCAAGGGCGTCGCCGTGATCTTCATTTCGCACAAGCTGGACGAAATCATGGAACTGGCCGACCGGGTGACCGTGTTGCGCGACGGGCAGTTGATCGCCACGGTCGGCACCGAGAACCTGACACCGGACTCCATCGCGCAGATGATGGTGGGGCGCGAACTGTCCAACCTCTATCCGCCCAAGCACGAGCCCGATGTCGATGCGCCGGTGGTGCTCTCGGTGCGCGATCTGGCCGCATCGGGCATTTCAAACATCTCTTTCGAACTCAAGCGCGGGGAAATCCTCGGCTTTGCCGGGCTGATCGGTTCCGGTCGCACGGCGGTGGCGGAGGCCATTGTCGGCTTGACCAAGAAGAGCGCTGGTACGGTGACGGTCAATGGCGCTGTTTCCGAGTTCTCCGATGTTTCGAAATCACTTGCGGCGGGCCTGGCCTATATGACCAAGGACCGGAAGGGGCGGGGGCTGCTGCTCAATGCAGGCCTCCAACCCAACCTTACGCTGCTGACGCTCAAAAAGCATTTGCGCAACGGGTTCCTGGACGGGCGCAGCGAAGAGCAGGCGCTGCAACGCGCGGTGCGCCGCTTCGACGTGCGGGCCCGCGATCCGTCAGTGCCGGTGGGAAAGCTCTCGGGTGGTAATCAGCAAAAGCTGATGCTGGGCAAGACCATGGAGAGCGAGCCGGACATCGTCATCATGGATGAGCCGACCCGCGGCATCGATGTCGGCACCAAGCAGCAGATTTATCACATCATCGCGGCGCTGGCCGCCGAGGGCAAGGCGATCATCGTCATCTCCTCGGAAATGCAGGAAGTCATCGGCCTTTCCCACCGTGTCGTGGTCATGCGCAATGGACGCATGGCCGGCGTGCTGGAGGGCGCAGAAATTACCGAAGCCGAGATCATGCGTTACGCGGCCGGCATCAAGCAGGGTGGAGAAAATGACCGTGTCAGCGCCTGAAACCGCGAGCAGGCCCCAGAAGGGCTTCAAGCTCGACCTGAAGACCGCTGGGCCATTGCTGGCGCTGATCCTGCTGGTCATTCTTGGCTATAGCCTGAACCCTGCCTTTCTCAACGAGGGCAATGTCACCAACCTGCTGACCCGCTCGGCCTTTATCGGCATCATCGCGGTAGGCGCCACATTCGTCATCACCGCCGGGGGCATCGATCTTTCGGTGGGCTCCATGGCTGCCTTTATCGCAGGCATGATGATCATCATCATGAACTCGGCAGTCGAGAGCATGGGGGCATCGATCTGGACCGTGCTGCTGGGCATCGGCTGTTCGCTTATCCTTGGAACAGGTGCCGGCTTCATCAATGGATTCCTGACCACCAAGGCAAAGATCGAAGCCTTTATCGTGACGCTGGGCACGATGGGCATTTATCGCTCGCTGGTGACCTATTTTGCCGATGGCGGCACGCTCTCGCTTAATAGCGGGGCCCGCGAAATCTACCGCCCGGTCTACTACGACAACTTCCTGCGCGTGCCCTATCCGGTCTGGGTGTTCATCATCGTCGCCGTCATCGGCTGGATCCTGATGAACCGCACCGCCTTCGGCCGCTATTGCATGGCTATCGGTTCCAACGAGCAGGTGGCGCGTTATTCGGCCATCAAGGTCGATCGCGTTCGCACCTGGACCTATATCCTTCAGGGTTTGTGCGTCTCGCTCGCCACCATTATCTATGTGCCGCGCCTGGGCTCGGCCTCCTCGGCCACCGGCGTGCTCTGGGAGCTGGAGGCCATCGCCGCAGTGATCATTGGTGGCACCATGCTTAAGGGCGGCTATGGCCGCATCGGCGGCACGGTGATCGGTGCGCTGATCCTCACCGCCATCGGCAATATTCTCAATCTCACCGATATCATCTCCAACTACCTCAATGGGGCAGTGCAGGGCGTGATCATCGTGGCGGCGGTCTATCTGCAGCGTGGCAGCTTCAAGCGCGCCATACGCAAGAAGGCCGAATAGCAAGCATTCCCGCTTCGCAAGGGCGGGCAAAACCGGCGCACAACGCGCCACTCAAGGGAGGACTACCCATGTCTATCAAGGCATTGACCCTGGCTCTGGCCGCGACCACCGCTCTGGCGCTTCCGGCCTTCGCTCAGGACCAGATCAAGATCGGTGTTTCCATTCCGGCAGCGACCCATGGTTGGGCAGGCGGGCTCAACTGGCATGCCGGGGAAGCTGAAAAGCGCATCGAAGCCCTGCATTCCAATATCGACGTGATCATCGTCACCGCCGATAGCCCCGCCGACCAGGCTGGCGACATCGAAGACCTGATCTCGGTGCAGCAGATCGACGCCCTCGTGGTGCTGCCGTTCGAATCCGAGCCGCTGGTCGAGCCGGTCCGCCAGGCCAAGGCCGCAGGTGCCTTCATCACCGTGGTGGATCGCGGCCTGCCCGATTCCACCATTCAAGACGTCTATGTCGCCGGCAACAATACCGAGCTGGGCGCCGTATCGGCCGAATACTTCAAGACCCGTCTGGGCGAAGGCGACAATATCGTCATCCTGCGCGGTATTCCGACCGTGATCGACACCGAGCGTTTCGACGCCTTCATGGCCGGGATCGAGGGCTCGGGCATCAATGTGCTCGACAACCAGTTTGCCAACTGGAACCGTGATGACGGCTTCGAAGTGATGCAGGACTTCCTCAGCCGCTTCCCCGATATTGACGGCGTCTGGGCGCAGGACGACGACATTGCCATGGGCGTGGTCGAGGCCGTGCGTCAGGCGGGCCGCGAAGGCGAGATGTTCATCGTCGGCGGCGCCGGCATGAAGGACGTCATTAAGGGCATCATGGATGGCGACGAGCTGATCCCGGTCGACGTGCTCTATCCGCCGGCGATGATCGCGACCGCCATCGACGTGACCGTGGCCAACTTCACCTCCAACGGTCCGGTGCAGGGCGAATATATCCTGGGCGCCCCGCTGGTAACCAAGGACAATGCTGCCCAGTTCTACTTCCCCGACAGCCCGTTCTGATCGGTTCTGATCATCTGAAAAGGGGCGCTTCGAGCGCCCCTTTTTGTTTTGATGCTGCGGCGTGTAGCCCGCTGCGGGCGCTAGAACAGGTCATAGGCCTGGTCGGCAGGCAAAGCGAGAAGCCGGTCGCGCATGTCCAGCTTCAGCCATTCGTGCCGCTCGTCTTCTTCTGGAGTGCGATCGGGTCTGCGGCCCAGGGCGATGAATTCATCGCGCACGATGCCGTCACGGATGCGCAGCCGGATCTCGGTGCCGCGATAGCTGAGGATGAACACATAGGCTTGTAGCGTCGTGCCGCGCTCGGGCTGCGCCAGATCGGCATCGACTTTGTAGCGACCCTCGGTCAGGCTGCGCGTCACCATTTCGAAGGCGTCGCGGGCGCCGGGGCCCTTAAAGGCGGTGCGAATTGCGATCTCCCGGCGTTCGGGGACCTCGCCATCGGCAAGCAGCGGCAAAGCACGCTGCATCACCTTGAAGCCATGGGCGACGCCGCCGGGAAAGCCGAAGCCATGATAGCTCATGAGGTCGTCGAAGCTGAAAAGCAGCGGTTTGCCGTTTTCGAGGACGGTAAGGGTTGTGGTGCTCATGGCTGGGTCTCCTTGTCGAGTTGATCGCGCATCCAGGGCAGGAAGCCATCGAGGAAACGAGTCGTCGCCGGCATGAAATGGCTGCCGTGGTGATAGAGGGGGTCGAGGCTGGTGATGATCATGCGGCCGGGGGTGGTCACCTCGTCCACATAGAGAATGGGCTTACCGCTCTCGTTGATCGCGAGGACTTCGGCGCCCGCCGGCACCTCGAACCAGCCATGAAGATGCCAGGTGATGTCCTTTTCACCCAATCGCGAAAACAGGCTGTGGCCAGGGCTGGCGATGCGCACGCCCAAATCGGCGCCGGGCGTCAGCCACCACCAGAAATTGGTGGGCTGCGGCGTGAATTCTATGCCGGGCAGGAAAAGCTGGCTGTCGCTTTCGCCGGTGGCGATGATGGTACCGCCTTGGTCGAGATAGGCCCGCAACGCCTCGCGATGCGGCAACATGCGGTCGGCGGGTGTGCGACAGGGGATGAGGACGACGGCGAAGTCTGCGAGCCGGATAGTGCCGAGGTCTTCGGGGCGCACCAGCCGATCGAAATAGCCGGCATAACGCGGGCTTTCCAGGCTCCCGATGTGGTAATATGTGCCCGGATGAATGGCGAGGATGGCCATCAGAGTTCTCCCGTGGTCCAGGCGATGATGCGCGGCCCGACAATGGCGTGATTAGGATTTGGGCCCTTCATGCCACCGATGTCATTGCCGGCATGGCTGAACATCTTGCCACCTGCGGGGAGCGTCCATTCCCAGTCGATGGGGTGTCTGTCGGGTCCAATGCCGTTGATGGCGCGGGCGCCTTGCGGCATGGGATTGTGGCCCCGGCCGTAAAATCCGGCGACGCCATTATTTTCCTCGAAGTCGGATTGCTCGATGCCGGAAAAGATCGGGTGCTCGGCAAGGCGGGTCAGCGTCAGATCGGTGCGACGGGCCCGGGGGATCGGCAGGAAGTGCTCGAGGCCGGCCAGGAAGGGGCGCATGATGTGGCCGTTGAAGAACCAGCGGCCGCCGCGAGCCATGAAAGTGGCAAGCGCATCTGAAAACTGCATGAAGCCGACCTGGTCGAGATGGCTGGTGGTGATCAGTCCGCGCGCCGTGGCGAAGAGATGGGGCGACAGGTCGCGCTCGCGCACGAGGAGTGCATCGTTTCGCTCCATGGCCAGTGCGAAGAGGTCGGGCGCCGGGCCGAAGTGGGAGTGAACGAGCAGCAAGCGCCCGCTCTTGTCGTCAGTGCGGCTCATGGCTGAGGCTGCCTGAATGGCCGGGTTGGAGCGGCGAGGCTTGGAGCGCGCAACAAGGCGCACGCGGCACGAACCTTGGTTCGGTGCATGGTGGTGGATCCAGTCCTGTTGGTTTTCGGAGCCGCTGGCTCCTAATTCGGACTGCTACGATCAGCTTTATGTGATGTCAATAAAGCTGATCTCAAATATCATATTCAGTGACGCCGTGTCGCAACCAACATGTCAGGCGGTGCGGGCGGCGCGCAGTTCCGGCGCATCCATGCCGTCTTGCCAGAACCAATAGCGAATATCACCGTCGCAGCGGAAATTGACCACGTCGTGACTGCCCTCGGCGTCCATGGCGTGAATGACGACGCCACCCAGAAACCCGCCGGAGAGGTCCTGCAGGTCCTCGATGGCGAACTCGATGGCTTCGGAGAGGCTATAGCCTAGCCGCAGGGCCATGACGATGGCGCGGGCTGTGCCGGCGCGCATGGTCATCTCACCGGTATGGGTGCAGGCGGCAGCGCCGTAGCGGCTATCGGCGTAAAAGCCGGCGCCGGGAATGGGGCTGTCGCCCAGCCTTCCGGGATATTTCCAGGCCCATCCCGAGGTGGACGTAGCGGCGTGAATACCCTTCTTGGTGTCTTGGCAGAGGAAAACCGTGGTGTCGCGTACCCGTTCCGGATCGGTAATGGCGGTGCTGAGCGGGGCCAAGGGGATGTCTGGGAAATTGGCGCGCTGCTCGGCGCTCATTTCCTTTTCCAGCCGTTCCCACCACACCCTCTTGCTATCGGGAAACAGCGCGTCGTCGCGTGTGAAGCCGATCTCGTCGGCAAAGCGGCGGGCGCCGGCGCCGGTCAGCGTCACATGGGGCAGGCGCTGCATCACCTCATAGGCGAGGGCGCAGACCGGGATGGTGTCGGGAACGGCGCCCACAGAGCCCACAGTGCGGGTGGTGCCGTTCATCACCGCCCCGTCGCACTCCATGACCCCCAGCATGTTTGGCCAGCCGCCATAGCCGACGCTGCGGACCTTGGGCTCGGCCTCGACGCGGGAAATGCCGCTCACCATGGCGGGGAGCCCCTCGTCGCCGGCGCGCAGGCGCTCGACGGTGTGAGAAAAGCCCGGCCAGGCTTCGGCATTGGCTAGCAGCAGCATGATAAACCCGCTAAGAATTGACTATGAAACCGATTTCACAATCGACCGTGATCGTCAATCCATCCGGGTGTCCGTCAGGCGGTGGCGCCAGGGACGAAATGGGTTGGCACAGTCACCAGCCGCTCGCCCGGCGCGGCGGGGTTGGTCAGCAATTGAGCGATGCGGGCCACGTAGTCGGCCTTGTCGAAGCCGATGGAAGCGATTGGATAGGCCGCCATACCGATCAGCGAGAGGTTGTCGAAGCCGTAAAGGCGGAAACGGCTGGGGCGATGGCCCGGAAAGTCGTCGCGTCGCATATCGAGCAAGCCCATGGCCATGGCGTCCGAGGTGCAGAACACCGCCTCGGGCCAGATGTCGCCAGCCAGCATGGAGGCCGCAGCGCGGCCGCTGGCATAGGAATAGTCGCCCTGGACCATCCGTTCGAGCGCGATGCCCGCGTCCGCCAAGGCGGTCAGGTAATGGTCTATGCGCTTTTTCTCGGTGGGGGAGGTGGCGCGGCCCGTCACGAGGGCTGCGGTGCGCACGCCCTTGGCGGCAGCATCGGCGACTGCCGCTGCAATTCCCGGCGCCTCGTCGGCGATGACGGCGGGCGAGATGTCGTCGTGCCGGCCGTTGAGCATTATGACGGTTTCGGAGCGGAACAGGTCGCGAATGCGCGGGGCGTCGGCGAAGTCGGAAAAGACCAACGCTGCATCGACGTGGTAGGCGATGCCTTTCTGGATCACTTCGGCGGCGTGATCCTCGCTGTCCATGCGGATGAGGATCATCTGCTTGCCCAGCTGCTGAATGGCCTCGAGCAGACGGTCGAACAGGTCGATATCGGAGAGGTCGTGAATGTGGTTGACCACCACCGCCACGAGATCCAGCGACTGGCGCGACATGCCGCGCGCCAGAGCATTGGGGCTGTAGCGCAATTGCGCCGCCGCCGCCTCCACCCGCGCCTTCTTCTCCGGCGAAACCGGGCGCTTGTCGGTGGAAAGGGCGCGCGATGCCACGGCGCGCGACACGCCGGCCAGGGCGGCGACATCGGCAATGGTGGGCGCGGGCTTGTTGTCTCGGCCGGCTCGCGGCATGTATCCCCACTCTAGATTTCAGGCGGACAGCCAGATGATGATGACCTGTTTCGATATCGGCGGCAGCAATATCAAAGCTGCGACCGCCACAGGCCCGGAGACATTGCATAATCTGGGACGGGCAGTGACGCCACTGCTCGATTTCGATGCCTTTGTTGGCGTGATCGCTGATTTTGTGGCTGCGGGGCGGGCGGCCGACGGCGCACCGGTGGCCATTTCCATCACCGGCGTGGTCGATCCGCAAACCGGCATCGCCACCGTCGCCAATATTCCGTGCATCGATGGGCGTAATCTGGCCGGAGACCTGTCGGCGCGCCTTGGGCGTCCGGTTTTCGTCGCCAATGACGCCGATTGCTTTGCCCTGGCCGAGGCGCATGCCGGGGCGGGCAAGGGGCATGGCGTGGTGTTCGGCGCCATTCTGGGTACGGGCGTAGGTGGCGGCATTGTGGTCGATGGACGGGTCTTGCGCGGGGCGGGCGGCATTGCCGGCGAATGGGGGCACGGCACGATCGTGGCCACCGATGTCAGCGTCAAACCCTTCCATCTCCCGCACTTCCCCTGCGGCTGTGGGCAGAAAGGCTGTGCCGACACCATTGGTGGCGCGCGCGGCATGGAGCGGCTGCACACGCATCTGCATGGCGTGGATCTGCCGAGCCTTGCCATTGTCGAGGCCTGGATGGGGGGCGAGGCGACGGCCGCCGAAACCATCGATCTCTATGTCGAGCTCTTGGCCCAACCCTTGGCACTGGTGGTCAATGTCGTCGGTCCCGATATTGTCCCGGTGGGCGGTGGGCTGGGCAATAGCGCGGCGCTGGTGGAGCGGCTGGACGTGGCGGTGCGCCAGCGCATCCTGCGCAAGCTTGGCCGGTCGCTGGTGGTTCCGGCGCAGTTCAGCGTCGATGCAGGGCTGCTGGGCGCCGCTAATCTGGGATTTTCGGAGATGACGGCATGACATTGCTGGAAGTTTGCGTTGATGATGGCGCGGGCCTCGCTTCTGCCATTGCCGGCGGTGCCGATCGGATCGAATTGTGCTCGGCGCTGGAGATGGGTGGGCTGACGCCGGGGCCGGGTTTGATCGCCGAGGCGGCGCAGGCGCCCATTCCGGTGCGCGCCATGGTGCGGCCGCGCCCGGGGGATTTCGTGGTGTCCAACCAGGACATGGCAATCTTGCTGGGCGATATATCAGCCATTCGGGCGGCCGGGCTTTCCGGCGTGGTGTTGGGTGCCAGCCTGCCCGATGGGAGGCTGGATGTCATAAATCTAGCGCGTCTGGTCGAGGCTGCGGGACCGTTGCACAAGACCTTGCACCGGGCCATCGATCTCGTGCCCGACATGGCAGAGGCGGTGGAGCAGGCGGTTGCCCTGGGCTTTGACACCATTCTGACCTCGGGCCGTGCCGATACCGCCATGGCTGGACTGGACGAGATTGCATTGGTGCATGCAGTTGCGGCCGGGCGGATCACCATTATGGCCGGGGCCGGAGTCAATGCCGACAACGCGGCTGCCATCTTAGGCCGTGTGCGGCTGGGGGCTCTGCATGGCTCCTGCTCTGCGCCTGCCCAGGCCGATAGTGCGGCGGCGGCGCGGCTGGGTTTCGATAGCCCCTTGCGCAAGGCGACGAGCGCCGAGAAGGTGGCCGCAATGAAGGCCGCGATCCGCGCAGCTTCCTGAGGGAGCTAAATCCTGGCGCAGGACTGGCCGATGACGAGGCGCGGCATGGCGACATGGGTGCGTGGCGGCATAGCAGCGCCGCCGCGAGTGGTAATGCGCTCGAGTATCCAGCGGGCCGCGACCTCCGCCAGTTCTTCGACAGGCTGCACCACGGTGGTGATGCGAGGCTTGATGACACTGCCCCAAGGCACGTCATCGACGCCGGTGAGCGAAATGTCCTCGGGGCAGCTGAAACCGAGATCGTTGATCGCCTGCAATGCGCCCAGCGCCATGAGGTTGTTGGCAGCGACGATGGCGGTCGGGCGGTTGGAGCGCGACATCAGCCGTGTGACGTGGTCATAAGCGCGTTCGCCACTGAAATCGGCAGCGATCTCAAGTTCCGGATCGACATCAATGCCCGATGCCGCCATGGCGGTGCGGAAGCCGGCAAGGCGCAGGCGCGCAGTCCACCAATGCGGCTGTCCGCCCAAATAGCAGATGCGCCGATGGCCGAGGCGGATGAGATATTCGGTCAGCATGGTGGTGGTCAATTCGTTGTCAGAGCAGACGAAATCAAGTTTTACGCCGTCGACATACTGGTCGATCAAGACCACGGGTACATCGATCTGGCGTAGGAAGGCGGCAAAGGCGGGGTCGTTGCTGATCGGTGCCATGATAATGCCTCCGACCCGGTGGCGGCGGAGCTGCGACAGCGTGAGGATTTCGCGGTCTGCATGGGAGGCGGTATCAGCCACGATCAGCATGTGGTCGGTCTGCGACACCACGGCATCAACATTGCGCAGCAGGCGCCCGAAGAACGGGTTGCCGATATCGCCGAGCACCAGGCCGATCAGCTTGTTATGGCCGCGCCGCAGGCTTTGCGCCATGGCGGAGGGGCTGTAGCCCAAGTCCTCTGCGGCCTGTTCGATGCGTTCGCGAGTCTCCTGGCTGATCGGGCCCTTGCCGTTGAGCGCCAGAGAAACCGTCGATATGGCGACCCCGGCGCGTTTGGCGACATCGCGGATGGTTGCCATGCTTATCCTCACGAAACGATTTTTTGCCGACGCCATAATCGGCCTCTAACCGCCACGAAAATGCCGGTAGGCCGACACAGTGACAAGCTGTTTCTGTCAGTTTTGTGGTGTTCGATTTATGTTCGATGCTTGTCACACGGGGTTCTCGCTGGTTTGGTCATTGAAACGGTTCGACCCAAGGAGGGGGGCCGTTGGTCAGGCGTGGTCCTCGGATCGGCGCCCGGTTCAGAAAGGGAAAGACATGATACGCAATCGTCTCAATGGGCTGGCCGGCATCTCTGCTGCCGCCGTCATGCTGGCCGGCATTGCCGCTCCCGCGGCGGCGCAGGACGTGACGCTCAAAATGTGGACGCTCAACAATACCGGTTACCAGGAGTTCGTCGCCCAGGCCGCCGAAGAGTTCAAAAAGCTCCACCCCAACGTGAACATCGTTCACGAGATCTTCCCGGGCGACCAGTACAAGACCGGCATCCAGGTGGCCCTGGTTGGTTCGGCGCCGCCTGACGTGTTCTTCAACTGGGCCGGCGAAGATGCCAAGCGCCTGGTGGCCGATGGCCTGGTGCTCGATCTCACCGATCTGGGAAATGCCGAGGGTGGCTTCCGGCAGACCCTGTCGCAGGGTTGGCAGGATACCTTCACCTATGAGGGCAAGATCTATGGCGTGCCTGTCGATGCCGTGTCGGTCTATCTTTACAACAATGTCGACTACTTCGCCGAGCACAACCTGACCCCGCCCAAGACCTTCACCGAGCTTACCGGGCTCTGCAAGGCGGTGCGCGAAATCAATCCCAACACCGTGCCGCTGCCGCTGGGCAATGCCGGTCGCTGGAAGGCCATTCACCTGATGACCATGCTCAATGAGCGGGTGCTGGGTCAGGATGCCACCGAGGCCGACTATGCGCTGAGCCGCGCTGCCGACGCGCTGTTCACTGACCCGGGCTATGTCACTGCCTATGACAAGCTCATCGAAATGCAGGATGCCGGCTGCTTTGAAGACGCGCCGAACGCCACCGATTCCGAGCTGGCTGACGTGATGTTCTCTTCGGGCGCCTCGCCGATGGCCTGGTGCGGCACCTGGTGCATGGGTGACTTCGATGCCGAAGGCCTTGCCTATAACATGACGCGCTTCCCGATCATGGAAGATGGCAAGGGCGAGCCCGGCGCCTATTTCATGGTGCCAGAGGGCTACCAGGTCTCCGCCAAGACCGCCAATCCCGAACTGGCCGCTGCCTGGGTGAGCTTCCTCGTGTCCGACGCGCAGGCTGAGAAGTTTGCCGAGATCCTCAAGTTCCTGCCTTCGAACGCCAACACCATCGACCAGGTCGATGGCGCCACCGAGCACTTCAAGTGGGCCGCCGCCGACATGGCCACCTACACCGCCGGCGTCAATGTGCTCGACGTGCTGCTCGAAGCCAGCGTCGCCGAAGCCTATATGAACGCCACGGTCGAAGTGCTGAACCGCACCCTGACCCCCGCCGAAGCCGTCGCCCAGATCCGCGACGCGGCGGTGAAGGCCAAGGCCGCATCCGGCCTCTAGGCCGTATCCTTCCCGTCGGCCGGTTCCTCCCCCGGCCGACGGGATTTTTGTTTGCCTTGCAGCGCGATAGCCGGACGGCGCTCAGCCCAGCCGGGTTACATCGTGTCTGTCGAACTGCCAGCGCGCCCTGATCGGCTTCCGATGCGGAAGTCCCGGGGTGGGCGGCGGAAGTCAGGAGCCTGTTACTTATGAGCGCATCCTCGTCATCGCCCGGCGCTGCCGCCAGGGCCATGCGCATTGCCGGCCTAAATGGCGCCATGCTGGCGCCGGCGCTCGGCCTTGTCGGCATTTTCGTGCTGCTGCCATCGGTCATGACACTCGTGGGGTCGTTTTATGCGTTCGGCATCACCTCGAGCAGCTGGAGCTGGGTCGGGTTCGACAACTATCTGCGCGCCTTTTCCGATCCGGTATTCTGGATCGCGCTCAAGAACAATTTCATCATCATCTTCGGCTCGATCCTCAGCCAAGTGGGGCTGGGGGCAATCCTGGCCGCCGTGCTCGATCGCGGCATCAGGCGGGGCTCGACAGCCTACCGCACCATCATCTTCATGCCGGTGGTCATCTCTTCAGTCGCGGTGTCGCTGATCTGGATGATGATCTACGACCCCAATGTCGGCTCGCTCAATGCGCTGGTGAAGGCGGTCGGTCTGACGCCGCCCAAGCTGGGCTGGCTCGGCGACCCGGGCATTTCAATCTGGATGGTGCTGCTGACGGCCGCCTGGGCCAATGTCGGCTTCCAGATGGTGCTCATTCTGGCCGGGCTGCAGGCCATTCCCAAAGAACTCTATGAAGCCGCTTCGCTTGATGGCGCGCGTGGGCTCAAGGCCTTCTGGCACATCACCCTGCCGGGCATCCGCAATATCCTGATCGTGGGCGTACTGATCACCACGATCGGCGGGTTGAAAGTGTTCGACCTGATCTTCGTGATGACCGGCGGCGGACCGGCCAACGCCACCCAGGTCATGGGCACCTATATTTATCTGCAGGCCTTCAACCTCGGAAATATGGGCTATGCCAATGCCCTCTCCATCATCCTGCTGCTGATCGCGCTCTTGCTTGGCGTCGCTCAGCTCAAACTGTCGCGTCGGGGGTAAGGCCATGAAGCGTTTTCGTGCCGTCTCCATCGGCTTGCATCTCTTCGTCTCGATCTGGGCACTGTTCGTGCTGGCGCCAGTAGTGTGGATGGTCCTGGCTGGCTTCCGCACGCGTGCGGAAATCTTTACCCAGCCGCTGGGGCTGCCGAAGTCGCTGGATTTCGCCGCCTTCGAGCGCGCCTGGAACACGGGCATTGCCGGGTTCATTCTCAACTCGGTCTTTGTCACCATCATCTCGGTGACGCTGATCATCGTGACCAGCGGCATCGCCGCCTATGTGCTGGCGCGGTCCGAAAGCAAGGTCCTTAAATGGATCTATGTGCTCATCGTGGCGAGCTTTGCCGTGCCCAGCCAATCGGTGCTGGTGCCCCTTTACCAGATCATATCCGGGGCAGGGCTGCTCAATTCGCTCTTTGCGATCGTCCTGCCCTATGCCGCCTATGGCATCCCGTTCACCACGGTGCTGTTCTATGCCTTCTTCCTCGAATTTCCGCGTGAGCTTGAAGAGGCGGCGCGGCTCGATGGCTGTTCGCGCCTGCAGGTCATCACCCGCATCGTATTGCCGCTTTCGGGGTCGGCCATTGCCAGCGCCGCGATCTTCCAGGCGGTTTTCGTCTGGAACGAGTTCCTGCTTGCACTGCTGCTGCTTACGGACACCAGCATCAAGACGCTGCCGCTCGGCATGCTCAACTTGCGCGGCCAGTTCAGCTCGGACTGGCCGGCAGTGATGGCCGGCGTCACCATCGTCACCCTGCCCATGCTCATCCTGTTCATCCTGGCCCAGCGCTACTTCGTGCGCAGCCTGGCCGGCCTCGGCAAATAGGGAAAACCCATGCCCAGTCTGAAAATTACCAATCTCGAAAAGCACTACCAGAGTTTCCACGCGCTCAAGTCGATCTCGCTCGATATCGAGGATGGCGAGTTCGTGGTGATGGTGGGGCCATCCGGTTGCGGCAAGTCCACGCTGCTGCGCTCGATTGCCGGGCTCGAAACCGTCGATAGCGGCACGATTACGATCAAGGACCGAGACGTCACCCATCTCGAGCCGTCCGATCGCGGCGTCGCGATGGTGTTCCAGAACTATGCGCTCTATCCCCATATGACTGTGGCGCAGAATATGGGCTTCAACCTGCAGATCGCGGGGCGTCCCAAGGCCGAAATCGTTGCGGCGGTGGATCGCGCCGCCAAGATCCTGCGCATCACCGACCATCTCAATAAATTCCCCAAGGCTTTGTCCGGTGGGCAAAAGCAGCGTGTCGCCATCGGCCGGGCCATTACCCGCTCGCCCGATGTCTTCCTGTTCGATGAGCCGCTGTCCAACCTCGATGCGGCACTGCGTACGCAGATGCGCGTCGAGCTTGGCCGGCTGCATAAGGAACTGGGCACGACGATGATCTATGTCACCCACGATCAGGTCGAGGCCATGACCATGGCCGACCGTATCGTGGTCATGCGAGACGGCATCATCGAGCAGGTGGGCTCGCCGCTCGATCTCTATAACCGCCCGGCCAATCAGTTCGTCGCCGGCTTCCTCGGCTCGCCGCGCATGAACTTCCTCGCTGCGTCCATTGAGGCCATTGCCGATGGCGCGGTGACCTTGGCGATTGCCGGTCTGAAACAGACACTGGTGCTGCCGCTCGACGAGGCCGGTGCTGGGCTCAAGATCGGCGACAGCGTGCGGATCGGGTTCCGTCCGGAGGCTGCGCTGGCCGATGGCACGGACGGTCTGGTGCTGCCTGCCAATGTGCGGGTGGTGGAGAGCCTTGGCCGCGAGACACTGGTCTATGCCGATGCTGGCGTGGTGCGGTCCATCGACTCCGAGTCGCAGGACGGCTTCTTTGCCGTGCACCAGTCGCAGCAATTGCAGTTTGCCTATGACGCGCCGTTCACCCTCGGCGTGCCGGCGGATGCGCTCTATCTCTTCGACGCCTCCGGCAAGACGCGGCGCTTCGCCCGCCGGGCCGCCTGATCCCTCATTCCATCTCGTAGAAAATCCATCATGCGGCTGCGCCAGGTACATCTCGACTTTCACACCTCCGACCTCATCGAGGATATAGGATCGCGTTTCGACGCCAAGGCGTTTGGACAGGCCTTCAAGGATGCCGACGTGGATTCGGTGACCATCTTCTCCAAGTGCCACCACGGTCATTCCTACCACCCCACCGCCATCGGTCGGATGCATCCGCATCTCAAGTTCGACCTGATGCGGGCCCAGATCGATGCGCTGCATGCCCACAATATCAAGGCGCCGCTCTATCTCTCCGGCGGCTGGGACGAACTAGCGGCCAACCAGCAGCCCGGCTGGCGGCTGATGGATGAGAACGGCCTGCCCAAAAGGGTCGGCGGCGATCCGTTGGGCGATGGCTGGGCCTATCTCGATTTCGCCTCGCCCTATCTCGACTATCTCTGCCGGCAGGTGGATGAGGTGATGGTTAACTATCCAGATGGCGACGGCATCTTCATCGACATCACCTATCAGCAGCTTTCGGCCGGTCCTTGGACGCAGCAGCGCATGGATGCGGCAGGCCTCGATTGGGAAAGCGCCGAAGACCGCGCCAAATTTGCCGAGCAGGTCAATTACGAGCTGTTCGAGGGCGTGCAGCAGGCGGTGCACAAGCACGATCCGAACAAGCCGCTCTTCTTCAATCTCGGCCATGTGCGGCGCGGCCGGCGCGACGTCTACAAGCGCTATTTCAGCCATCTGGAGCTGGAATCGCTGCCGACGGCAAAATGGGGTTATGACCATTTTCCGCTCTCGGCGCGTTATGTCGATGTGTTCGGCGAGCCGTTCATCGGCATGACCGGCAAGTTCCACCATCTCTGGGGCGAGATCGGCAGCTACAAAGCGCCCCAGGCGCTGGCCTATGAAGTGGCCGCCATGCAAGCCTATGGCGCCGGCGCTTCCATCGGCGATCACCTGCACCCCAATGGCGCGGTGGATGCCACCAGCTACAAGGCCATTGGCGCCGCCTATGCCGAGGCCAAGGCTGCCGAGCCCTGGACGATTGGCAGCCGCAACCGCGCCGATATCGGCCTCGTCAGCGTCGAAGGTTCGCGCCGCCCCGGCTTTGTCGGAACGCCCGGCACCTCGAATGCTGCCGATGAAGGCGCCGCACGGGTTTTGCTCGAAGGCAAGTTCACCTTCGACGTGCTCGACACCGACATGGATTTCTCGCCCTATCGGCTGCTGATCCTGCCGGACGAGGTGATCGTTGATAATGCACTCAAGCTCGCGCTCGATGCCTATATCGGCAAGGGTGGCAAGCTGTTGCTCACCGGGCAGAGCGGGCTAGATGCGGATAAGGGCCTGCTGTTCGATATCGGTGCCGCGTGGCACGGCGCCAATCCCTATTCGGGCGACTATGCCTTGCACGACGCCGCGATCCGGGCCGATTTCGTCGCCGATCCGATCTATATGTATGTCGGCTCCGAACGGATTTCGGTGACCGATGGGCAGAGCCTCGGCGTCGTCTACGATCCCTATTTCGAGCGCAGCCCCAAGCATTTCTCGGGCCACGTGCATACGCCGCGCCGTTCCGATCCGTCGGGCTATGCTGCGGGCGTTCACAAGGGCAATATCACCTATCTGGCGCATAAGGCCTTCTCGGCCTATCGCCAGTCCGGTGCTGTCGCCATCCTCGAATTGCTAGAAAAGACCATTCTGTCTTGCCTCGACGGCGCACCCAATGTGCGTGTCGGCCTACCGCGTGCCGGTCGCGTCACGGTCCGCCATCAGGCGGCAGAGGGCCGCGACGTGGTGCATCTGCTGTTCGCCCAACCGGCATTGCGCGGCGAATTGCGCGGCGACAATGTGCAGCCGATCCAGGATTTTGTGACCCTGTCCGACATTGCTGTCGATCTGGCCATCGGTGACCGCAAGGTCGAGACGGTGCGTGTAGTTCCCTCTGGCGAGGCCATCGACTTTGATGTCGCCAGCCAGCGCCTGCGCTTCAGCGTGCCGCGCCTCGAAGGCGCAGCCAAGATCGAAGTGCAATATCGGCAGTAGTGAGACTGGAAGTGAGTTATGAGGCCGCGCTGTCTACGGACAGGGCGGCCCTTACCTTTTCCAGGCCGTTCGCAGTGCCGTTCAGCGGCCGGTATTCGAGGCCGACGGCGCCTTCATAGCCATTGTCGTAGAGCCAGGCGAGGCGCCGGCCGAGGTCGATCTCGCCGGAGCCCGGGTCGTTGCGGCCGGGATGGTCGGCGACATGGGCGTGGACCACGCGCGACACCCGGCCTGCCAGCACATCGTCGATGGCCTCCCCCATGATGTGGGAATGGTAGAGATCGAAGACGATGCCGATTTCCGGGCGGCCGACCTCATCGACGATGTTGAGTGCCTCGCGGGTCGAGGAAAGGTAGTAGCCGGGGTGGTCGATGACAGTATTGAGCGGTTCAAGGCCGAGGCGCACACCGGTGCCGGCAAGGATATCGGCGCTCGCCTCCAAGCCCGAGACCAGAGCGCGGTGTTGGTCCTCGCGCGACACGCCAGGCTGGTCGTTGCCGGCCTGAGCGATCAGCACCGTGGCGCCCAGTCTTTGTGCCAGTGCAGCGGATTGCTTGAGGCCGTCGAGGAAGGCAGCGTGATTGGCTGGGTCGGTAATGGAGATCATCGGCTCGGCGAGGAAACCGCTCAGCGTCATGCCGGTTTCGCGCAAAGCCGCCTCGATGGCAGCTATGTCCTTGTTGGACCAGCGCCAGAATTCCACTGCATCGAGGCCGGCTTGCTTAGCCAGGTGAATGCGCTGGACGAAATCATCGCTCGCGTCTGAAAAAAGCCACTCGATACACGCCGACAATTTCATGGGTAGTCCAGTCCTATATTTGTGACGGCGACTCGCGAGCCGTCATCACAGCAATAGTGGACAATAAACTGAGACGGGAATACCGGCTAATGCCGTCGGCTGCTCACTTGTGATCAGCCGGCGATGCGTGGCTGGTGGTCTCCGGCGGCGCGGCGGAGGAAACCATCGGCCTTGTCGAGGGCTGAGAGGGCGGCTTCCTTGTCGAGGCCGGTCAGGGCCATGAGGATGGCGAGCTTGACGTTGTAGTCGGCCAGATCGAGATAGTGATCCGCCTGTTCGGCGGTGCAACCGGTGGCTTCGACGACGATGCGGGTGGCGCGGGCCGCCAGCTTTTCATTGCTGACCGAGAGGTCGACCATCAGGTTCTGGAAGGACTTGCCGATGCGGATCATGCTGGCAGTGGTCAGCATGTTGAGCACCAGCTTCTGCGCCGTGCCGGATTTGAGCCGGGTCGAGCCAGTCAGCGCCTCGGGTCCGACGATGGGCGAAATGGCGATTTCGGCCTGGCGAGCGATGGTGGAATCCGGGTTGCACGAGAGGGCGACGGTGGTGGCACCGATGGATTTTGCGTAATCCAGACCGCCGATGACATAGGGGGTGCGACCGCTGACGGCGATGCCGACGACGACGTCGCGGGCCTCGAGCGCAATCTTTTCGAGATCGACGCGGCCCTCGTCGCGGTCATCCTCGGCGCCTTCCACGGGGTGGCGCAGGGCGTGATCGCCACCGGCGATAAGGCCGATCACCATGCCATCGGGCACGCCGAAAGTGGGGGGACATTCGGAGGCATCGAGCACGCCCAGGCGCCCGCTGGTGCCGGCGCCCATATAGATGAGGCGTCCACCAGCCTTGAAGGCCTCGACAATCTTATCCACGGCTGCCGCAATCTGCGGTAAAACCAGTTCCACGGCCTGGGGAACCCGACGATCTTCGGTGTTCATCGCCGCTAGAATCTGCTGCGTCGACATCAAGTCGATCTGCATGGTCTCGGGATTGCGCGCCTCCGACACGAGGTGTCCCAGTTCCGCGATCAGGGCGTGTTTCGGCATGGTGGTTTCCTCACGGTTGGGAGCGGATGCTAGAAGTGACTATTCCATATGTCAATAAAGTGTGGAATAGAATATTCCGGATCAGCGCACGGAAACGGCCATGTCCATACTCAAGATACTGGATGCACAGCTGGAATCGATGACCCAGGCAGATCGGCAGATCGCCCAGTTCATCCTCGATGATCCCGAGCGCATGCTGTCGCTGTCCTCCGCCGCGCTGGCCGAGGCGACGGGGCGCAGTCAGTCGAGCGTGGTCAAGTTCAGCCAGAAATTGGGCTATGCCGGCTATCAGCAGCTCAAGCTGGATGTGAACAAAGCCAAGGCGCAGGAGTTTCACGCGCCGGCCGGGGTGATCCATGGCTCGATCGATGCCAGCGACAGCTACCTCACCATTCTGCAGAAGCTGATTGGCTCCAAGCTGTTGTCGATGCGCGAAACGTCAGCGGTCAATACCGAGGCGACGATCGATTCCGCCATCGATGTTCTGGTCAAGGCGCGGCGGATTCAGCTGGCCGGTGTGGGGGCGTCATCGCTGGTGGCGCGGGACTTTTCCTATAAGTTGCTGAAGCTGGGGCGGACGGTTCTGGTCGATAGCGACAGCCATATCCAGATCTCCAATGCCTCGGTGCTCAACAGCGAAGACCTGATCATCGCGCTGTCGCATTCGGGGCGGAGCGTCGAGACCTTGCGCATTGCCGAACTGGCCAAGGCGCGCGGGGCGACCCTGTTGTCGATCACCGGGTTGCACTCCAATCCCTTGGCGGAGCTGGCCGATATTCGTCTCTACACGGTGGCGGACGAGGAGCGGGTGCGCTCGTCGGCCATCACTTCGCGCGATGCGCAGCTGATGTTGACCGACATGCTGTTCATCCTTTTGCTGCGGCGGCAATCGGATGCCTATGACTTCATCCATCGCAGCGAAATGGCTGTGACAGTGCTCAAGGCCTAGTACGCAATTATCGCTGTCGCGCGGGTCGGCGGTAATTTTATATTCTTGACAGTGCGATTTTTTGGAATTTAGTATTCCTGATATTGCCTGTTCATGACCGCACTATGAACGAATTATGAACGCGCATTGCCTGTGATTGCGGGCGAGGGGCTTTCACTCGGATCGGGGAACTCTATCTTGGCTCAGCTTTCGCTCCGCGGCATCAAGAAGCGCTTCAAGAACACTGATGTGCTGCACGGTATCGATCTGGAAATCGGCGACCGTGAATTCGTCGTCTTTGTCGGTCCCTCGGGCTGCGGAAAATCCACCCTGTTGCGGCTCATTGCCGGGCTCGATCCGATCAGCGACGGCGACTTCTTCCTCAATGGGCAGAAGATGAACGACGTGCCGCCCTCGCGGCGCGGCATCGCCATGGTGTTCCAGTCCTATGCGCTTTATCCGCATATGGACGTCTATGAGAACATGGCGTTCGGCGCGCGGCTGATGGGGCTCGACAAGCCGGAAGTGGAAAAGCGCATTGCCGAGGCGGCGCGCATGCTGCGGCTGGAGCCGCTGTTGCAGCGCAAGCCACGCGAACTGTCCGGTGGGCAGCGCCAGCGCGTGGCCATCGGACGCGCCCTGGTGCGCAAGCCGGCGGTGTTCCTGCTCGACGAACCGCTGAGCAATCTCGATGCGGCGCTGCGGTCGGATGTGCGGCTCGAAATCGCCCGCCTGCACCACGATATCGGCGGCACCATGATTTATGTGACCCATGACCAGGTCGAGGCGATGACGCTGGCCGACAAGATCGTGGTGATGAATGCCGGCCGGATCGAGCAGGTCGGCTCGCCGCGTGAACTCTACGAGACCCCGGCCAATACCTTCGTGGCCACCTTTATCGGCTCGCCGCGCATGACGCTGGTGGATGTGAAGCGTGAGGGTGACCGGCTGGTCATCGACAATGGTGGTGGCGTGGCGATCGCGGCGCCGCAGGATGCCAAGGTCAAGCTGGGGCTGCGTTCGGACGCGGTGCGGCTGAGCCGCGAGAGCGGCGGCGAGGGCTTTGCCGCGACCGTGGTCTATACCGAATATCTGGGCGACAATGCCTATGTCTATGTCCGGCTGGCCGACCAGACGCTGCTGTCGGCGCGCACCGGCCCCAATGATCTTTATGCACCCGACGAGGCGGTGACCGTGACGGTCGACCCCAGCGCGGTGCATTTCTTTTCCGCCGAGGATGGACGGCGGCTGGCGCCCTGAGGCGCCGGGGACCTTAGTCCATACCAAACGACTTAACAGGAGAGGGAATGATGAAAACCAATCTGATCCGCATCGGCGCCGCGATGAGCGCGCTGCTCGTGGCTGCCCCGGCCTTTGCACAGGACCTGACGTTCTGGAGCTGGCGCCAGGAAGACAAGGCTGCCTATGAGCAGTTCATCGATACGTTCGAAGCCGCCAATCCCGGCATCACGGTCAAGTTCGAGACCTTTGAAGCTGCAAACTACAACACGATCCTTTCCACCGCCCTGGCTGGCGGCACCGGTCCGGATGTGATGATGGTGCGCGCCTATGGTGGCCTCGAAAACGTCGCCGCTGCCGGCTATCTCGAGCCGCTGAGCTTCGAAACCGTCCCGGCGCTGGCCGATTTCGCCCCTGCAGCGCTCGCCGCTGAAAGCGTGCGCGCCGATGGCGTGGTCTATGCCGTGCCCTTCGCCAGCCAGACGCAGCTGGTCATCTATAACAAGGCCATCTTCGACGCCAATGGCCTCGAAGAGCCCAAGAGCTGGGACGAACTGGTGGCCCTGAGCCAGAAGCTCAAGGATGCCGGCGTGTTCCCGTTCGCCAATGGCACCGCGACCGCCTGGCAGAACGAGACCGTGACCTTCGGCCTCGGCTCCTCGCTGATGGGCAAGGATTTCTACAACGGCCTGATGTCGGGTGAGACCGACTTCACCGACGAGCGCTTTACCGGTGCCCTGGCTGCCGTGGCCGATGTCGCCGCCAAGTACTTCCCCGATGGTTTCATCGGCCTCGACTACCCGTCCGCCCAGCAGCTGTTCGCTTCGGGCATGGCCGGCATGTTCATCGGCGGCTCCTATGAGCTCGCCAACTTCAAGGGTCAGAATCCGGATATCGAGCTTGGCGTGTTTGCCGCGCCCGGCAAGAGTGCAGAAGACGAGAAGCTGGTTGGCCTCTATTTCGACGGTGGCTATGCCGCCAATGCGGCCGGCGCCAACAAGGAAGCCTCGATCAAGTTCCTGAACTACCTGGCCAGCAAGGAATTCGGCCAGGCCTTCGCCGACACGCTGAGCAATATCTCCACCGTGCCCGGCGTCAGCTTCAACAACCCGCTGCTGGCTGAAGTCAACGACCTCAACCAGCACTCGATCCCCTACCTGATGCTGGCCCATTTCCGCTTCGGCGAGCCCTCCGGCTCGGTGCTGATCCAGGGCGAAATGCAGAAGCTGTTCGCCGGCGAAACCACCCCGGAAGCCATCGGTGAAGCCCTGACCACCGGCCTGGCCGCCTGGTACGAGCCGTTCAAGAAGTAAGAGCCTGCTCGGTTCACCCCCACCTAACCTTCCCCTCAATAAGGGGGAGGGACCGGGCGGTGGGTGTGGCGAGATGTGGTCAAGATCACAAATCTGCTCCTCCCCCTCCTGGAGGGGGAGGTTGGGTGGGGGTGGTTCGGTGGCGAACCGATGGACTCCCACCCTCAATCCCTCGCCTCAAGGGGGAGGGAGGCGATGGACGGGCGGATCAATGCCCCGCCGAAACCAAGAATGCCCCATTGCCGGGGCGGAGGTCAGATGGGGGTGTCGCTCCCCTGATCGCGTAAAACCAAGCGAGGCCTAAATGCCCCAACTTCGGATGACTGGACGCGGCCTCTGGATTACCGCGCTGATCGTGCCGCCGCTGGCTTTCGTGGCGCTGTTCGTGGTCTATCCGATCGTTTCGGCCTTCGCCTATGCCTTTTTCGACTGGCAGGGGCTGCGGCGCGGGGATTTCGTGGGGCTGGAAAACTTCCACACCGTGCTGTTCGTCGAGCCCTATCGCAGCTGGACGATCAACGCCTTCAAGAACAATGTCATCGTCTTCTTCGCGCTGATGGTGCTGCAGAACGGGCTGGGCTTCATCCTCGCCTATGCGCTGTGGCGCGAACTGCCGGGCGCCCGCTTTCACCGTATTGCGGTGTTTCTGCCGGTGGTGCTTTCCACCATCATCGTCGCCTATCTCTTCAAACTCTTCTACCATCCGTTGTTCGGCGTGGTGAACCTCTCGCTCAAGGGGTTTGGGCTCGGCTGGCTGGCGCAGCCCTGGCTGGGGCAATCGGGCACGGCGCTGTGGAGCATCATCATCGCCCAGGCCTGGCATATGGTGGGGTTCCCGACGCTCGTCTTCCTCGCCGGCATGCAGCGCATTCCGGGGGAAATCCTCGACGCCGTGCGCATGGAAACCGAGAGCGAATGGGTGAAAATCACCAAGATCGTCTGGCCGCTGGTGGCCCCCAGCGCGACGATCGTCTTCACGCTGCTGTTCGTGGGCGCGTTCAACTGGTTTGAGCTGCCCTATATCATGGGCGGGCTTGACGGCTCGCCCTTCGGCTCGACCGACGTGCTGGGCCTTTATTTCTATCGCACCGCCTTCGGCAATGTGTCGGCGGGGCAGCAGGATTTCGGGCTGGGTTCGGCGCTTGCCGTGCTGATCTTCATTTTCATCGCCATCGTGGCCGGGTTCATCACCACGCGCCTGCGCGCCCGGGAGATTCAGCTGTGAGCGATACGTCCGCCAACACCTATTACGACCGCCGCGGTATTCTGGCCTCGCTGGGCCGCGACGGGCTTTTGCAGATCATCCTGATCGCCAATACGGTGATCATGTTGGCGCCGATCATCATCATGGTGTTTTCGGCCTTCAAGACCACGCCGCAGATCTTCCAGTCGCCGTTCGGCATGCCCGATTTCAGCCAGGTCGGCAATTTTCTGAAGATCTGGAACGAGACCAATTTCCTGCGCTATCTGCTCAATTCCTTCGTCGTGACCGGCGCCTCCATGGTGCTGATCCTGACGCTGGGGACCATGGCGGCCTATGCCATCGGGCGCTACAGCTTTGCCGGGTCGGGCTTCGTTTTGATGTTCTTCCTGGCCGGGCTGACACTGCCGCTCAAGCTCGCCATCATTCCGCTGTTCATGCTGATGCGGGACCTGTCGATCCTCAACAATCAGCTCAGCCTGATCTTCGTCTATACCGCCATGGGGCTGCCGACGACCGTGTTCATCATGACCGGATTCATCCGTAGCCTGCCCAATGAGCTGGAAGACGCCGCGCGCATGGATGGGGCGAGCGAGGCGCGGATCATGTGGTCGATCATGCTGCCGCTGGTGCGGCCGGCCATGGTGATCGCCGGCATCCAGAATGTGGTGCCGATCTGGAACGACTTCTTTTTCCCCCTGGTGTTCATCCAGAACGATAATCTCAAGACCCTGCCGCAGGGGCTGACGACGTTCATGGGCGAATATACCACCGATTGGGGCGTGTTGTTCTCGGGGCTGACGCTGTCGGCGGCGCCGATCATCATCATCTATATCGTGCTGTCCAAGCAGTTCATTGCCGGCATGACCTCGGGAGCCGTCAAGTGAGGCTGCCGCGCGGGCTGGTGGTGTCCTGCCAGGCGCGGGCGGACAATCCGCTGCACGGGCCGCAATTCATGGGCGCCATGGCGCTGGCGGCGCGCGATGGCGGGGCGGTCGGCATTCGCGCCAATGGGCCCGCCGATATCGCGGCGGTGAAGGCGGCGGGATTGCCCGTTATCGGCATCCACAAGGTGTTTTCGGAGCAATATCCGGTCTATATCACCCCCGATTTTGCGGCGGCCGAGGCCATTGTCGCGGCGGGTGCGGAGGTGGTGGCGCTCGATTGCACCGAGCGGCCTCGGGATGGCGAGCCGCCGGCGGTGCTGATCCGGCGCATTCGCGACGAACTGGGCGCCGAAGTGTTTGCCGATATCTCGACGCTGCGCGAGGGATTGGCGGCGGCCGATTGGGGCGCGCATTACGTGGCGACGACGCTGTCGGGTTATACCGAGGCGACCGAGCCCAAGCCGGAGGAGCCGGATCTGCGGCTGCTTGAGGCGCTGGCGCGCAAGCTCGCGGTTCCGGTGGTGGCCGAGGGGCGGTATAATAGTCCCGAACTGGTGCGCCAGGGGTTCGAAGCCGGCGCGCATGCCGTGGTGGTGGGAACAATGATCACCAATCCGCGCGAAATCACCCGCGCTTTCGTCAAGCAGGGCGTGCCCGCGTGAGCAATCCGGTGCGGCTGGGGCTCGATGTCGGCGGCACGGCCAGCCGTTGGGTGGCCTGCGCTGCCGATGGCGCGGTGGTGGCGCGCGGCAAGGTGGCTGGGGCCACCGGCCATGTGTTCAACCCGGCGGAGCGCGAGAAGCTGCGGCTGGCGCTGGCGGCGATTGCCGAAGCGGTGTCGGCAGCGGGGCTGACGCCAACGCATCTGGCGGCCGGGCTGACCGGCTATGGCGCGGCGGTGGCGACAGATGTCGCCGGGCTGGTGGCGGAGCGGTTCGGCATCGGCGCCGAGACCGTGTTGCTGACCGACGACATGACGCTGGCTTTTGCCGCGATCTTTGCGCCGGGTGAGGGGCATTTGGTATCGGCAGGGACCGGCTCGATCGGGCTGCATTTGGGTGAAGATGGCGCGCTGGTGCGTGTCGGCGGTCGGGGCATTCTCATCGATGATGCCGGCTCCGGCAGCTGGATCGCGCTGCGGGCGCTCGACAAGATCTATCGGTGTCTCGATCACAGCGGCTCGTTTACCGAAGTGCAGCGCCTCGCCGATGCGATGTTGGCGCTGGTCGGAGGCACCGAATGGAGCGACGTGCGCCAACTTGTCTATGGCGGGGATCGCGGGCGCATCGGAGCTCTGGCGGTGGGCGTGGGCCAGGCGGCAGAGGCCGGTGATGCGCTGGCGCTGGAGATTTTGAGCGAGGCCGGGCGCGAATTGGCGGCTTTGGCGCAGGCGCTGACGGCGCGGGCGGGCAAAATGCCGATCGGCTTTATCGGTGGCGTATTGGGCCTGCACGGGAGCGTGGTGGAGGCGATCAGCGCGCAGTTGGCGGGTCAGGTCGTGCTGTTTCCAGAGGCGGATGCGGCGCTGGCGGCGGCGCAGATGTTCGGGCCGCACAAGGCCGATTGGCGGGCTTTGCTCGCCGCCAACCAGCCGGGTTAGGGCGTTTCACGTTCTGGTTGACGCGGCTCCATCGCCCCCTCCCCCTTGGGGGCAAGGGCTATCGCAGATGGGTTTGAGCGTGCTGCAGCACCCCCACCCAGCCTCCCCCTGAAGAAGGGGGAGGAGCCGCATCGCGTTGTGGGCAAGAGTTAGTCAAAAGCACCGGTCGGTCTCCCTCCCCCTTGCGGGGAGGGAGCGAAAGAGCCCACAGAGTCCACCTCAAGTTGAAATGGTCTAGTGCTGCTTAAGCTGCGGTGACGCGCCAGATGACGTCGCCGACGTCGTCGGCCATCAGGACGCCGCCATCGCTGGCCAGCGCCACGCCGACCGGGCGGCCATAAGAATACTTTTCGTCTTCGGAGAGGAAGCCGGTGAGGATGTCCCGGGGCAGGCCGGTGGGCTTGCCGTTTTCGAAGCCGACAAAGGTGAGCTTGTAGCCGCTGAGCTTGCTGCGGTTCCATGAGCCGTGCTGGCCGATGGCCATGCCTGCGGGCAGGCCCGGCAGGGTGCCTTCGGGCAGCCAGGCGAGGCCGAGCGAAGCGGTGTGGCCGCCCAGGGCGAAGTCCGGGCGCAGAGCCGAGGCGACCTTGGCCTGGTCCTGCGGCACGCGATCATCGACGGTCTGGCCCCAATAGCAGAACGGCCAGCCATAAAAGCCGCCATCGCGTACCGAGGTCAGGTAATCGGGCGGGGTCTCATCGCCCAGGCCATCGCGCTCGTTGACGACGGTAAAGAGCGTATCGGTGGTCGGCTCCCAGGCCATGCCGACCGGATTGCGCAGTCCGCCGGCAAAGATGCGATGGCTGCCGGTGGCGAGGTCAAGTTCGTGGATGCAGGCGCGGTCCTCTTCGACCGCCAGCCCGGCATCGCCGATATTGGAGAGCGAGCCGACGGCGACATAAAGCTTGGTGCCGTCCTTGCTGGCGATGAGATTGCGCGTCCAGTGGCCGCCCGGCTTGAGGTCCATGAGCTTGCGGCCCGGCGCGGTGATACGGGTGGTGCCGGTCTCATAGGGATAGGCATAGACCGCGTCGCTGGCGCCGACATAGAGCGTGTCGCCGACCAGCACCATGCCATAGGGTTGGCGGATGTTTTCGATCAGCGCATGGCGCTCTTCGGCGACGCCGTCGCCATTGGCATCGCGCAGAAGGGTGACGCGATTGGCGCTGACACCGCGAGCGCGGGCGCGCTTCATGGTTGCGCTCATGGCGTGGTCGAACAGCGTCTTGGGCGTGCCGTCCTCGCCCATGGATTCAGCGATCAGCACGTCGCCATTGGGCAGAACGGCGATATTGCGCGGATGCACCAGACCACGGGCGAAGGCATTGACCCTATAGCCGGCAGCGGCGGTGGGCATGTGATTGCCCTCCCAGCCCTTGGCGGTCGGCATTTTGAGCGTGGGAATGGTACCCTGGGCCTTGGCCTCGGGAATGGCGGGCGCGGTGCCGAAGGCAGGCTGGCGCGGACCATCGCCGGAATGGCGAATGGCCACGGCAACCGCCCCGATGGCGGCGACAAGGCGGGCAAACAAGGAATTGTCGGTCATGGGGCTATCCTGGTGTGGGGTGGGCCAGCGGCAATGGTGTGATTTTTGAATGCGGGCCCATCCATTGCAACGTTGTGTCCGATGGGTCAAGCGGCGGGGCGGGGCTTTACGTGCAGGCGGGGCAGAAGTGCAGGGCCCTCGGGTCAAGCCCGAGGGTGACGGCTGGTGGGGTGGGTGACGGCTGCTGATTCCTATTGCGGGCCGACCAGCGAGGCGTCGAGTGTGGTGGGGCGGTTTTCGAGGGCGAGGCGGGTTTCGCGGCGTGGGGTGGAGGCGATGACCTTGCCGGATTTGATGACCTTGAGGCGGGCGGGCTTGAGGCGGATGGCTTCGATGGCGTCCCTGGCCTGGAGCAGCACCATGTCGGCCTTGCAGCCGATATCGAGACCATAGCCATCGAGATGCATGATCCTGGCCGGGCCGGTGGTGACCAGATCGAAGCATTGGCGCATGGCGTCGCGGCTGGTCATCTGCCCGACGTGAAGGCCCATGGAGGCGACTTCGAGCATGTCGCCGGAGCCCAGGGAATACCAGGGGTCCATGACGCAGTCGTGGCCGAAGGCGCAGGTGATGCCGTATTTGAGCATTTCGGGAATGCGGGTCATGCCGCGACGCTTGGGATAGGTGTCGTGGCGGCCCTGGATACCGATATTGATCAGCGGATTGGCGATGGCACTGACCTCGGCCTCAGCGATCAGCGGCAGCAGCTTGCTGACATAGTAATTGTCCATGGAATGCATGGAGGTGAGATGGGAGCCGTTAACGCGACCGTGGAGGCCGAGGCGCTGGGTCTCGTAGGCCAGGGTCTCGATATGGCGGCTGAGGGGGTCGTCGGTTTCGTCGCAATGGAGGTCGACCAAGAGGCCGCGCTTTTCGGCGATTTCGCACAGGGCTTTCACGCTGGCCGCGCCGTCGACCATGGTGCGCTCGAAATGGGGAATGCCGCCGACGACATCGACGCCCATGTCCAGCGCGCGGTCGAGCAATTCGATGGCGCCGGGAAAGCGGAAATAGCCGTCCTGCGGGAAGGCGACCAATTGCAGGTCGATATAGGGGGCGACGCGCTTCTTGACCTCGAGCAGCGCCTCGACGCCGAGCAGCCGCTCATCGCAGATGTCGACATGGGTGCGGATGGCGAGGAGGCCTTGGCTCACGGCGAGATCACAATAGGCCAGGGCGCGCTCGATGACGGCCTCGTGGGTGAGGAGCGGTTTGAGCTCGCCCCAGATCTGGATGCCTTCGAGCAGAAGCCCGCTTTCATTGTAGCGCGGCAGGCCGAGTGAGAGCGTCGCGTCCATGTGGAAATGGGTGTCGACGAAGGGCGGGGAGACCAGCTGCCCGGCGGCGTCGATGGTTTCTCCGGCATCACCGAGCAGATTGGGTTCGAGGGCGGCAATGCGGCCATTCTGGATGCCGATATCGATGCTCTTGCGGCCATCGGGCAGAGTGGCATTGGTGATTTTGAGGTCGAACATGTTTGGTCTCGTGCTGCCTGGTTGCCGTTTCGCATCTCCCCACCCGCTTGTGCGCGAAGATCAAGGATAATGCGTCAAAAAGAGTACCCCCACCTAACCTCACCCTCAAGAAGGGGGAGGGACCGATCGAGTGTGTTGGGATCTTTGGAAGCCACGATGAGCTCCTCCCCCTTCTTGAGGGGGAGGCGGGGTGGGGGCGGAGGGCGGAGGCCCATCTGTGCCGCCGTCAATGCCGCTGCCCTCTGGTCCAGGGGTGGAGCAATGCGCGGGGATAGTCGGCTTTTCGGGCGACGAGGACCAGTGCCAGGATGGAGAGCAGGTAGGGGAGCATGAGGAAGACCTGGCCGGGGACGACCTGGCCGATCTCGGCCTGTAGTCTGATCTGGAAGGCGTCGAAGGCGCCGAAGAGCAGGGCGCCGAGCAGGGCTTTTCCCGGTTGCCAGGAGGCGAAGACCACCAGTGCGATGCAAATCCAGCCGCGGCCATTGACCATGCCGAAGAAGAAGGCGTCGAAGGCCGACATGGTGAGGAAGGCGCCGCCCAAAGCCATCAGCGCGGAGCCGACGACCACGGCGCCGATGCGCAGGCCGATGACCGACAGGCCCTGGGCATCGACCGAGGCGGGATTGTCGCCGACGGCGCGAATGGCAAGGCCCAGCGGGGTGCGGTAGAGCACGAAGGCGACGAGGGCGACGGCGGCAAAGGCCAGCCAGGTGAGCGGGGTCTGCGAGAACAGCGCCGGGCCGATGAAGGGAATGTCGGTGAGGCCGGGAATGGAGACCGGCTGGAACGGCACGATGCGCGGCGGCGAGCTCACATTGGGCAAGGCGGTGCGATAGGTGAAATAGCTGACGCTGGTGGCGAGCAGGGTAATGCCGATGCCTGAGACGTGCTGGGAGAGCCCGAGAATGACCGTGAGGAAGGCGTGGAGCCCGCCGAAAATGGCACCGGCCAAAGCCGCGACCAGCACGCCGCCCCAGAGACCGGCGCCGAGATAGACGGCGAGCCAGCCGGCCATGGCCCCGGCGACAAAAATGCCTTCGATGCCGAGATTGAGCACCCCGGCGCGTTCGCAAATCAGGGCGCCGAGCACGCCGAAGATCAGCGGGGTGGCGATGCGGATGGCGGCGGCCCAGAAATTGGCGGAGCCGAGAATATCGAGCAGGACGTCCATTGCTCAGGCCTCCTGGGTTCGCGTTTGCCAGCGCAGGCGGAAGCGCAGGAAGAAGCTGCCGACCAGCACGCAGAGGAGGCTGAGGGCGACGACGAGATCGGCGATATAGCTCGAAATGCCGGTGGCGCGGCTCATGGAATCGGCGCCGACAAAGACCGCGGCAATGAAGAAGGCGGCGAGCACCGCGCCGATGGGCGAGAGGCCGGCCAGCATGGCGACGACGATGCCGGAATAGCCGAAGCCGGGTGAAAGGTCGGCGGAGAGATAGCCTTTTACGCCGGCCACTTCGCTGACCCCGGCAAGACCCGCCAGGCCACCCGAAATCAGCGCCACCTTGAGCATGGTCTTGTCGACGGGAATGCCGGCGAAGCGGGCGGCGGCCTTGTTTTCGCCCACGGCCTTGATCTCGAAACCGAGCACGGTTTTCCTGACCATGAACCAGAGCAACAAGGCCGAAGCGAGGCCGATGACAAGGCCCCAATGCATGCGCAGGCGCGGCACGAGCTTGTCGAATTTCGCCTCTGCCACCAGCGGCACCGATTGCGGCCAGCCCATGGCGAGCGGGTCTTTCAACGGGCCTTCGATCAGCATCTGGACGAAGAGAATGACGACGAAATTGAGCAAGAGGGTGATGACCACCTCGTCGGCGCCGAAACGCTGCTTGAGCACGGTGGGGACCACCATCATCAGGCCGCCGGCGAGGAAGCCGGCCAGCATGATGGCGGGGATCATCAGCGGCGCGGGCAATTGCAGGAAGCCGGAGCCGACGAGGACGGCAGCGAGGGCGCCCATATAGAGCTGGCCCTCGGCGCCGATATTCCAGAGGCGAGCGCGGAAGGCGATGGCGGCGGCGAGGCCGGTGAGAATGAGCGGGGTGGCGCGGTTGAGAGTTTCGGAAAAGGCGAACATGGTGCCGAAGGCGCCCTGGACCATGAGAGCATAAGCGGTGAAGGGATTGCCGCCGGCGCTGAGGACGGGAATGGCGACGAGGATGAGGGCGGCGAGGCCGGCGCCGAGCGAGACGGCAAGGCGCAAAGCGATGGAGGCGTCGGCGCGGGGTTCGAGGCGGAAGCTCATGATGCCAGCGTCTCCTGCGCCTGCGATTGGCCGGCCATCAACAGGCCGATGGTGCCGCGATCGAGGTGCTCGGCAGGGCCGGCATCGATGAGTTCGCCGGCATGGACCACGAGGAAGCGGTCGGCCAGGGCGAAGAGTTCGTCGAGATCTTCGGAGATGACGAGGACGGCGGCGCCACGATCGCGGGCGGCGATGATGCGGCGATGGACTTCGGACTGGGCGCCGATATCGAGGCCGCGGGTGGGCTGATTGGCGAGAATGACGCGCGGTTCGCGCTCGAGCACGCGGGCGAGGATGAGCTTTTGCACATTGCCGCCCGAGAGCAGGCGCGCTTCGGCGTCGGGGCCGGGACAACGCACATCATAGGCGGCGATGGCGGCACTGGCGCGGGCGCGCATGGCCTTGCGGTCGAGCAGGCCATGGCGGGAAAAGTCGGGCGAACGGACCTCCTCGATGGCGATATTGTCGGCGACGCTCATGGTGCCGACGACGCCGTCATGCTGGCGATCCTCGGGCATGCGGGCGACGCCCTGGGCGACGAGGGCGCGGGGATCGGCCGATGTCACCGGGGTGCCGAAAAGGCGCAGGGTGCCGGCAGTGGGGGTGGCGAGGCCGGAGATCAAAGCGGCGATGCCGGACTGGCCATTGCCGGAGACGCCGGCCAGGCCGACGATTTCGCCGGTACGCAAGGCGAAGCTGACATTGCGCAGGGCCTGGCGATCGCCGGGCCGGCCGAGGGAGACGGCGTCGAATTCGAGCGCGATTTCGCCGGGTTTGCCGGGGGTGCGGGTGACTTCGGCGACCGCCTTGCCGACCATGAGATCGGCAATGGCGCGGCGGTCGGCGGCGGCGGTTTGCAGTTCGCCCGCCTTCTGGCCGGCGCGCAGGACGAGGATGCGGTGGGAGACAGAAAGGACTTCGCCGAGCTTATGGGAGATGAAGATCACCCCCAGCCCATTGGCGGCGAGGCGGCGCAGCACGGTGAACAGCCCCTCGGCCTCCTGCGGGGTGAGGACGGCGGTGGGCTCGTCGAGAATGAGCACGCGCGCGTCGCGATAGAGGGCCTTGAGGATTTCGACGCGCTGCTTTTCGCCGACGGTGAGGGCGGCGACGCGGCGGTCGAGATCAACGTCGAGGCCGCTTTCGGCGATAATTTTTGCGATTTTGGCGCGGGCCTTGCCACGGGCGCCCAGCGACAGCAGCGGCTCGGTGCCGAGGCGGATATTGTCGAGGCCGGAGAGGTTTTCGGCGAGGGTGAAATGCTGGTGCACCATGCCGATGCCGGCGGAAAGCGCCGCGCCGGGCGAACCGGGGGGCAGGGTGGCCTGGCTGCCATCGCGGGCGAGGACGCGCACGGAGCCTTCGTCCTGCACATAGTGGCCGAAGAGGATGTTCATCAGCGTGGTCTTGCCGGCGCCATTCTCGCCGAGCAGGGCGAGGATTTCGCCCTTATGCAGGTCGAGCGAGATGGCGTTGTTGGCGAGGAGGCTGCCGAAGCGCTTGGTGATGTTGTCAAGCGAGAGCAGGGGGATGGGATCGGTCATGGGCTCCTGCTTCACGGGTGGTTGCTCAAGTGCAGAGGCCTCGGGACGAGCCCGAGGGTGACGGCCGGTGGGGGACGACCCCCACCTAACCTCCCCCTGAAGGAGGGGGAGGGACTGATCGGTGCCAGTTAGTTCGACTTAGGCTCGGTGTCGTCGATTTCGACCACGAAGGAGCCGTCGAGGATCTTGGCTTCGACGTCTTTCGCTGCCGCGACGGCGTCAGGGCCGGCCAGGGTTTCATCGACGACGAGGCTGCCACCGCCATATTTCATGAAGGCATAGATGCCGTAGTCGGAGGCGGTGAAGCTGCCGGCCTGCACATCCTTGATGGCCTGGTCGATCATCGGCGCGCCGTTCCACAAAGCGGAGGCGAGGATGGTGCCGGGATAATCGGCACTGGTGTCGATGACATTGCCGATGGCCAGGATGCCGCGTTCCTTGGCGGCGTCGGAAACGCCGAAGCGTTCGGCATAAAGGATGTCGGCACCGGCATCGACCATGGCGAAGGCGGTTTCCTTTGCCTTGGGCGGGTCATACCAGGAGTTGATGAAGCTGACCGAGAATTTCACCTCCGGATTGACCGAGAGGACGCCGGCCATGAAGGCGTGCATCAGCCGGTTCACTTCCGGAATGGCATAGCCGCCGACCATGCCGATCTTGTTGGTCTCGGTCTTCATGCCGGCAATGATGCCGGTGAGATAGCTGGGCTCGTGGATGAAGTTGTCGAAGGTGGCGAAATTGGGCTCGACTGGCGCGAGCGAGGAGCCCATCAGGAAGGCGATTTCGGGATAGTCGGCGGCGACGGCGCGGGCCGGCTGTTCGACGCCGAAGGCTTCACCGACCAGCAGGCCGATGCCCTGCTCGGCATATTCGCGCATGACGCGTTCATAATCGGTGTTGGAGATGTTTTCCGAATAGACGTAGTCGATCTCGCCGCGCTCATCGGCTGCCACAAGAGCATTGTGCAGGCGGCTGGCCCATTGCTGCTCGACCGGCACGGTCCAGACCGCAGCCACCTTGAGCAGGTCCTGCGCCCAGGCGGCGCCAGACAGCGAAAGGGCAGTGGTGAAGCCGAGTGCCGCCAGAACGGTGCGGCGGTTGATATGTCCCATTTGCGTTCCCCGTTTGATGCTTTGTTGTTCAGTTCTCCCTGATGCCTATCTTGCGGGCGGCAGCGGGGAATTGGAAGGGGGCAGGTGGTCCGTCCCCAGGATGTGTTGTCGTGTGTGGCCTTCCTTTCGCCACCCTCCCCCTTGAGGGGAGGGATTGAGGGAGGGGGTCTATCAGTGAATCACTGAACCCCCCCCCCCCCCCACCCCGGCCCTCCCCCTCAAGGGGGGAGGGTGCGATAGAGCCGAAGCCTGAGCGCACCTCACAAAAAAGGCGCCCCTTGCGGAGCGCCTCTGGTTTGGTTCAGCGGAAGGCCGGGATGACGTGCCGGCCGTAATTGGCGATGATTTCCTCCTCATCGCCGCTGTCGAGATAGATGTTGAACTGGGTGACCCCCGCCGCCTCGAGATCGCGGATCTTGGCGATGTGCTCGTCGGGCTCGCCCAGTACGCAGAAGCTTTCCACGACATCGTCGGTGATGAAATCGAGATAGGGATTATCGGCCTGGCCGTGCTTGGAATAGTCGTAGCCCCGGCGCTTTTCGATATAGGAGGTGAGGCTTTGGGGGACCTTGTCGCTGTCGGCACCATATTTTTCGACGATGTCCGCGACATGATTGCCGACCATGGCCGGGAACCACTTTACATGCTCGATGGCGCGCTTCTTGTCGCCGAAATAGGCGGGGGCGGCGGCCATGGAGCGGTAATTGCTCATATCCTTGCCGGCAGCCTTGCCGGCTTCGATGCACTGGTCGGTGAACCATTTGCAGAGGCCAGGATCTGCAATCTGCAGCACCACACCCTCGGCGCTTTCGCCGGCGGTCTTGAGCGCCAGCGGCCCATAGGCGGCAATCCAGCTGGGCATGTCGTGGCCAACAGCCCAGGGGAATTTCACCGCCGCGGGAATGTCGCCATAGGTGACTTCTTCGCCGCGCACCATGGCCTTGGTCTTGGCGATGAAATCGGCAACGCGGGCCAGCGTTGCCGGCTTTTTGCCCATGACGCGCATGGAAGAGTCGCCGCGGCCGACGGCGAGATCGAAGCGGCCGCCGGACTGTTTTGAGAGAGACCCGAAGATGGAGGCCGCTACGGACCAGTCGCGTACATCGGGATTGGTGACCAGGGGGCCGAAGCGCATGTCCTTGGTGTGTTCCATGCACATGGCGATGGCCGAGTAGCAATCGCGCCAGAGAATGTGGCTGTCATAGAACCAGCAATAGGTGAAACCGGCATATTCAGCGGCGCGGACGAGATAGCGCGCGCGCTCGGCGTCGACGAACCCCTTGAAGGTGATTCCGAATTCCATAAGTCCTGCGCTCCCTCGGGCAAGAAATTTGACCAGTCGATCAAATTTTTGGGCGGGCGCGGGGCGATTGTCAATCGGGATTGTGCAGGGATTTTTCACCATCCGGTTCGTCATAGACCAAGAGCGGGCGGCCGGTGATGGGGTCGGGAACGAGGCGGGCGGCGACGCCATAGGTGTCGCGCAGCAGGTTGGGGGTGAGTACCTGGGTCGGAGTACCCTCGGCCAGGACGTGGCCGGACGTCAGCACCACCAGGTGGTGGCAGCGGGCGGCCAGATTGAGATCATGCAGGGCCAGGACCACGGTGGTGCCGGTGGCGGCGCGGCGGCGCAACAGGGCGAAGAGCTGCAGCTGGGCGGCGATATCGAGATGGCTGGTCGGTTCATCGAGCAGCAGGAGGCGCGGCTGTTGCGCCAAGGCGCGGGCAATGTGCACGCGCTGCTGCTCGCCGCCGGAAAGCGTATTGAAGCGGCGGGCCGCAAAGCCGCTCATGCCGGTTTCGGAAAGGGCCGCGTTGATTATGGCGTCGTCTTCGCCGGCATTGCCGGCGGCGAGGGCGGACTGGAAGGGAATGCGGCCCAGGGCGACGACGTCGCGGACGCTGAGCCTTTCCTCGGTGGAGACGGATTGCTCGACCAGCGCGGCGAGGCGGGCGCGGTCGCGGCGGGGCATGGCGGGCAGGTTTTCGCCCGCGAAGCTGGCGCTGCCGGTGGACGGGACAAGGCCGAGCAAGGCGGAAAGCAAGGTGGATTTGCCGGCGCCATTGGGGCCGATCAGTCCGGTCATGGCAGCTTGTGGCGCGGTGAAGCTGGCGCCGGTGAGGATGGTCCGGGCGCCGCGGGTGACGGCAAGATTTTGGACCACAAGGCTCATGTGATCCTCCGGTAGCGGAGGAGAACGAAAAGGAAGGCCGGGGCGCCGATCAGTGCAGTGATGATGCCGACGGGCAGTTCGCGCGGGTCGAACAGGGTGCGCGCGGCGGTATCGGTCCAGAGCATGAAAATGGCGCCGACCAGCATGGCATGGGGCAGCAGAATGCGATGGCGCGAGCCCAGCGCCAGGCGCACGGCGTGGGGCACGACCAGGCCGACAAAGCCGATGGCCCCGCCAATGGCCACCATGACACCGGTGAGCAGGGCGGTGGCACCGAGCAGGGTCCAGCGCAGGCGCGGCACGTCGATGCCCAGCGTGGCGGCGGCATTATCGCCGAAGGCGAAGGCATCGAGGGCGCGGCCGGAGATGAGGATAACCGGGGCGCAGAGGAGGAGGGCGGCGGCGACAAGGCCGGCATCGGTCCAGACCGAGCCCGAGAGCGATCCCATCAGCCAGGAGAGGATTTCACGATAGCTGTCGCCGGTGGCCGACCAGAAGATGAGAAAGGAGGTGGCGGCCGAGGCGAGGGCGGAAATGCAGATACCCACCAGAATGGCGCGGCTGGGGGTGGCGCCGCCGAGCAGGCCGGCGACGAACAGCGCCAGGGCCAAGGCGCCGATGCTGCCGAGAAAGGCGCCGAGCGGCATGAGTAGGGCAAAGCCGGCGAGGAGGAACAGCACCGCGCCCAGGGCAGCGCCGGAGGAAAGGCCGAGCAGATAGGGGTCGGCCAGGGGATTGCGGGTCAGCGCCTGCATGACCGTGCCGGACAAGGCGAGGCCCGCCCCAACGCCGAGAGCGGTCAGCACGCGGGGCAGGCGCAGTTCCCAGACGATGGCATCGCGCAGGCGGGAGACGGGACTGTCCGGCAGGAGGCCCAGATGGTGGAGGATGACCGACCAGACTTCGGAGGGCGTGATATCGGCAGGGCCGAAGGTGACTGCGACGATGGCGCTGAGAAGGAGCAGGGCGAAGAGAATGGGGAGAGAGAGGCGGGTCATGGTGGTGATGACCCGATACTGCGATGGCGTGCCGGGTGGGCGGAGTTTTTGCGTGGGACGTCACTCTCGGGCTTGACGCGAGGGGCCGGGACTTGCTGCGCTCGTTTTAAATCTAACACCCTCGGGTCAAGCCCGAGGGTGACGGCTGGTTGGGTGGGGAGGGAATGAGGCTGGGGGTCTAACGGTATGCCACTGAACCACGCCCCACCCCGACCTTCCCCCTTAAGGGGGGAGGGGGTGCAGAAGCCGAAGCTCCGGCACAGGGGGAGGGGTAGGAGTGTATCCTGCGCCAAAATCCTTATTCCCCGAAGGTCAACCCGGCCAGTTGCGCGGCCATGTCGGTCGTGGCGGGAACGTTGCGGATGCCGGCTTCGGAGGCGGGGAAGGGGAGGACGAGGTAGCGCTGGTGGATCACGGCGTCGAGCTTGCTGGTGATCGGGTTTTCGGCGAGCAGCGTCTTTTTCTGCGCGGCGGAATTCCAGGCGGAGTCGACCAGGACGATCACGTCGGGATTGGCATCGACAACGGCTTCCCAGCTGGCGGAGGTCCAGCCCTCGTCGACAGCGGCGAAGATGTTGGCGAGGCCCAGGGCTTCCATGATCATGGCCGGGGCATTGCGACCGGCGCCGACATAGGGGGTCTTGGTGCCGGACGAGTACCAGAGCGCGGTGAGGCCGCGCGTGTCGGGGGCGATGGCGGCAAGTTCGGCCTTTTGCGCGGCGACGAGATCGGCGGCTGCGGCTTCGACGTCGAAGATCGTGCCCATCTCCTCGATCTCGGCGAACAGCATGTCGAAGGTCAGTTTGGGCGGCACGACGGAGCGGCAGGCGGCGGGGGCGACATAGGTGGCGACGCCCAGCTGCGCCAGGGTCGGGCGCTCGCCGGCGCCATCGGCGGCGAAATTGCTCTCCCAGCCGCCATAGATGAAGTCCGGCTCGGTTTCGAGCACGACTTCCTGGCTGGGCAGCTTTTCGGAGAGCACTTTGAGGTCGACGCCGGCCGCGGCGAGATTGGCGGGCAGCGGACCATCCTGGAAACCGACGCCGACGATTCTATCGGCCAGGCCCAGCGAGAGCAGCAGTTCGGTAGCGGTGGACTTGATGGTAACGACGCGCTCGGGGGCGTGCTCGATGGTGACCGAGACGCCGCAATTGTCGAGGGTAAGCGGATAGGTGGTGGCGGCTTGGGCCGGGGCGGCGAGGAGGAGAAAAGTACTGACTATGAGTGGAAGATTAGACGTGGCGCGCGCGTTGCGTCTGTTGCTCCCCTCCCCCTTGAGGGGAGCGGTCGGGGGTGGGGGTCCATCAGTACGACACAGTTCGACCCCCTCCCCAGCTTTGTTATGCCCCTGCGGGCCAAGCGTCGCTACCCTCCCCTCAAGGGGGAGGGCGGGCAAAACTGCAACTGCCGTGTCTGACATTTCTTAGTCCTGACGCTGTTTGGATTTGGCTTCCGCCAGCGCGGCTTCGTAGCCGAGGCGGTAAGCTTCGGCTGAGCCGAAGCGGAACATGTCGTCGTCGCCGGTGCGGGTGAGACTGCGGGCGCCGGGGGCGTCGAGATCGGTGACGAAGCGGGCGAGGCCGCGCACCGCGGCGACGGGAATGCCTGATGTCTTGCCCTTGACCAGATCGGCAGCGCCGGCGATTTCGTCGGCAATGACGGCCTGGGTGACATGCAGAGGGCGGCCGTTGGCATCATTGGCACCGCGCAGGTCGTCGGTGAGCTGCACGCCGGCAGCGCCGATGGCCATGTCGGTCTGGCCGACGCGCCAGGCGCGGCCGATAGTGTCGGTGATGATGATGCCGATGTCGATGCCGAGCTTTTCGCGCAGGCCCGCGCAGAGTTTTCTGGCCGAGGCGTCGGGATCGGCGGGGAGGCGCAGGGCCAGACCCTCGGGCACATTGGACATGTCGATGCCGGCGGCGGCCATGACCAGGCCCTGGCGAGTCTCGACGATCTTGAAGGTGCCGCCGGGATGAACGCGCTCGGCGACGACGCGGACTGTGTCGGCGGCGATGGCCTGTTCGCGCTCGGCGGCGGGGACGAGCATGTTCTCGGATTTGGAGACGATTTTTGAGGTGACGACGAGGATGTCGCCGGATTTCAAGGCGAGGTCGGGATCGGCGGCGGACTGGGTGGCGACGGCGTCGGCAATGAGGGTGACGAGGTCGTCATGGGGTGCGATTTCGGGGAGGCCGGTAATGCCCCAGAAGGAGAAGCGGGGGGTCATGGGTGGAGCCTAGGCTGTCTCGGATTGTCGCCGCCCGTTCGATCGTCACCCTCGGGCTTGACCCGAGGGGTCTGTTGTTGCGGTGCTGCTGTCAAGTGTAGGGCCCTCGGGTCAAGCCCGAGGGTGACGAGCGGAGTTTGTCGGTGGAGTTGGGTTTCAACCATTTCATCCCACCAGCTTGCGCAGCCGGGGCAGGATTTCCTTGGCGTAGAGGGCGAGGAAGCGGCTTTGGTCGGTGCCGGGGGCGTGGAAGACCAGGTGGTCGAAGCCGTAGTCGATATAGGTCTTTATTGCCGCGACGTGCTCGTCGGGATCGGAGGAGACGATCCAGCGCTTGGCGACGCGCTCGATGGGCAGGGCATCGGCGAGACGCTCCATTTCCTCGGCGTCCTGCACCGAGTGCTTTTCCTCGGCGGAGAGGGAGAGAGCAGCCCAGTTGCGGCAATCGTTGAGGGCGCGCTCGGGATCGGTGTCGAAGGAGACTTTCACTTCGATCATGCGCTCGAAGGGCTTTCCGGCCAGTTCGCTCTCGGCACGGCCAGCCTCGACATTGGGCAGGAGCTGATCGACATAAAGCTCGGCCCCCTTGCCGGAGGTACAGATGAAGCCATCGCCGGCGCGGCCGGCATATTTGGCGTTCAGGGGGCCGCCGGCAGCGATGTAGATCGGCACCGGCTCGGCGGGCTTGTCATAGATGGTGGCGTTGACGGTTTTATAATACTGGCCCTCGAAGGAAACGCGATCCTCGCTCCAGAGCTGGCGGATCAGTTTGACCGCTTCGCGCAGGCGCGCCGAGCGCTCCTTGAGTTCGGGCCATTCGATGCCGGTGGCCGGCACTTCGTTGAGGCCCTCGCCGGTGCCGACGCCGAGAATGACGCGGCCGGGGAACATGGCGCCCATGGTGCCGAAGGCGTGGGCAACAACGGTGGGATGCAGCCGGAACGTTGGGGTGAGCACCGAAGTGCCGAGAATGATCTTTTCGGTGCGGGCCAGTACCGCCGACATCCAGCCCGGCGCGAAAGGCGCATGGCCATCGGTATGCTTCCAGGGCTGGAAGTGGTCGGAGACGAAGACCGAGTCAAAGCCGCCCTGTTCGGCCTCCACTGCAAAGCGCAGCAGATCGTTGGGCGCGAATTGCTCCGCCGATGCCTTGTAGCCGAACCGCATTGTGTCTCTCCTGTCCCAATATTTGATCGTTTGGTCAAAAATCGGTCTTAGTCAAGCACCTTCCGTTGGCGGACGGCGGCGGCATGCACAAGCGCGTTGGTTTCAAGTGGCGTTTCCGGCTATTGCGGTCAAGCCTGTCGCATGGCGAGGAGACTGAGCATGCCGAAATTTTCCGCCAATCTGTCGTTTCTTTATGCCGAGGTGCCGCTGGTCGAGCGCATTGCGCTGGCGGCCGAGGACGGGTTTGGGGCGGTCGAATATGTCTCGCCCTATGCGCATGACAAGGCGGTCCTGGCCGGGGCGCTGAAGGTGGCTGGGGTCAGGCAGGCCCTGTTCAACCTGCCGGCCGGCGATTGGGAGGCGGGCGAGCGCGGGCTGGGTTGCCTGCCAGACCGGGTGGATGAGTTCCGCCGGGGGCTCGACATGGCGATCGACTATGCGCTGGCGCTGGACTGCCCGACGCTCAATTGCCTTGCCGGAATTGCCCCCAGGGGTGTCGATAAAGCGGTGCTGGACCGCACGCTGGCGGAAAACCTCGCCTATGCGGCGGCGCGTCTTGCCGAAGCGGGGATCGGGCTGGTGTTCGAGCCGATCAATCAGCGCGACATGCCGGGCTATCACGTCTCGACCACCGATCATGCCGAGGCGATCATGGCGCTGGCGGGGGTAGAGAACCTCAAGCTCCAGTACGATTTCTACCACATGCAGATTAGCCAGGGCGATCTGGTGCCCGGCTTCGAGCGCCTGTTGGCGCGCATCGGGCATGTGCAGATCGCCGATCATCCTGGGCGGCATGAGCCGGGGACGGGCGAGATCAATTATGGTTTCGTGCTCGAGGCGCTGGATCGGCTTGGTTTTGACGGCTGGGTGGGGTGTGAGTATAGGCCCTTGACCACGACGCGCGAGGGTTTGGGCTGGATGAAGCGCTGGCGGTAAGGGGATTTTCTGGCGAAGCGCGACAGATGGGTTTGAGCGCGTTGCACACCCCCACCCAGCCTCCCCCTGAAGGAGGGGGAGGAGCCGCATCGTGCTGATTGCGCCTGTCTTGCCAAAACCCGGGGGGAGGAAAGTGTTCTGCCATTGCGCGCATTTTGGGCGAGTTGGCGAGGTTTCTTGCTGAGGTGGCGGGGTTTTGCGCAATGACTTTCTAGCAATCCCGGGCAATTGGGGTTGGGCTCGACTTGGTTTCGCGGGCTGCTCTCGTTAGGTTCCATGGCTGGAACAGGGCCCGGAGTTGAGTAGCGCCGATGGAAGTCAGAGTTGAGCAGGTTCGCAAGGAATTCGACCGGTTTCCGGCTTTGCACGATGTGTCGCTGGATATCCGCTCGGGCGAGCTGATCGCTTTGCTGGGCCCCTCGGGCTCGGGCAAGACCACGCTGCTGCGGCTGATCGCCGGGCTGGAGCGGCCCACTGCCGGCAAGATTTTCTTTGGCAATGAGGACGCCTCGGAAAAGAGCGTGCAGGAGCGCAATATCGGCTTCGTGTTCCAGCATTATGCGCTGTTCCGTCACATGACGATTCTGGAAAACGTCTCCTTCGGGCTGAAAGTGCGGCCGCGCTCGAGCCGTCCGGCTGCGGGTGAAATCCGGCGCCGGGCGCTGGAGCTGCTTGATCTGGTGCAGCTTTCAGGGCTGGAAAAACGCTATCCGAGCCAGCTTTCGGGGGGACAGCGGCAGCGCGTGGCGCTGGCGCGGGCCCTGGCCATCGAGCCGCGGGTGTTGCTGCTGGACGAGCCGTTCGGGGCGCTGGACGCGCAGGTGCGGCGCGAATTGCGCAAATGGCTGCGTGAAATCCATGATCGCACCGGCCATACGACGGTTTTCGTGACCCATGACCAGGAAGAGGCGCTGGAGCTGGCCGACCGGCTCTGCGTCATGAGCCAGGGGCGGATCGAGCAGGTGGGCACGCCCGACAGCGTCTATGACACGCCGTCCTCGCCTTTTGTCTTCGGCTTTATCGGGGAATCAAGCGAGCTGCCGGTGCAGGTGGAAAAGGGCGATATCTGGCTGGGCGACCGGCCGGTGGGCATTTCCGGCGCCGAGGGGCAGGGCGCGGCGCGGCTGTTCTTCCGGCCGCATGATATCGAACTGGTCGAGGGTGATGCGGCACTGGCCGGCGTGGTGGCGGCTAGCCGGCGCGTCGGTGGTACGCGGCGCGTTGAGCTGGATATTGGCGGGGGCGGGCACCGCGTCGAGATCGACCTGCCCTTCGATCACCCGGCGGGCGAGCGCAGCCGGATTGCGTTCAGGCCCAAGCGCTGGCAGCTGTTTGCGGCTTGAGGTTTTTTGACACGCGGTGGGTGCCTCGGGCCTGCATAAGTGCAGAGCCCTCGGCTCAAGGCCGTGGGTGACGATTGTGGGTGGGTAGGTTTTGAAGGGCCCTACAGCATGAAATCGGAAAATTCGTCTTCGGCGGCGGGTTCGGGAGTGGGGGTGTTGGCAGCGCCGAAGAGTTGGGCGTGGGCGGCGCGTTCGGCTTCCATGGTGTAGAGGCGGCGGAGGCCGTTCATGATCGTTTCGAGCGCCTCGGAGCGGTTTTCGGGCAGCGGGGCGTCGGTGAGCGCGGCGATCTGAAGGCGCACATCGTCCATGGTTTCCGACAGCGCGCCTTGTCCGGCCAGGGCATTGGCGGCGGCCTGCAATTGGGCGATGACCTTTGGTCCGTCGCTGTTGAGCAGGTTGAGTGCGGCGACCATCTGCTTGTCGAGCTGGCTGAGCAGGTCGAGCGCCAGATTGGCGCGCTGTTCGAGCTGACCGACCTGGCCGGCGCCATCGCCGATGGCGGAGGCGCCGAAGGCACCGGCAAGCGCCGAGGATTCATCGAGCCGCGACATGGCGGCTTCGGCGGCGACGACGGTCTCGCTGGTCAATTCGCGCAGCTGGCTGGCGATGACGGTGAGCGAAGCGCCGCGCGGGCCGAGCTGGGCGCAGCGCACGGCGGCGTTGAGGCTGACGAGGCGCATATTGGCCTCGATTTCCTGGACGGCGTTGACGTGGCCGAGCAGGGTCTGCACGGTGTCCTGCACGGCGCGGGCAACGGTTTCGAGCTTGGCGCGCTCGGCTTCGAAATCGCGCAGGATGTCGACGGCCTTGCGCAATTGCGCGCCGAGGGCGGACATGGTCGAGCTCTTGCCGGAACCGGAGCCGTAAAGGTCCTTGCTGCGGCCCATGATGATGTCGGCATCGGCGGCGAGGGCGGCCAGGGATTGTTCGGCATCGGCCATTTCACCGGCAAAGCTCGACGAGGTATCGGCCAGTTGCGCCTGTTCGAGAGCGGAGATGGCGGCGAGCGCGTCGGCATGCTCGTCAGCCGGCAGTTGGGTGTCGAAGGTGGATTTGCCGTCGAGAATGTCGGCCAGGGCGTCGAGACCCGCCTCGATATGCTCGATGCGCTGGCGGGTGGAATCCCCGACCTGCAGGGCCATGACGGCGCCGCCGATCCGGCCGACGATCTGGCGCGAGACGCGGCCGGTTTCGGCGCTGCCTGCGGCGGCCTGATCGCGTTGCGCGTCGAGGGCGGCAATGGTGTCGGTGAGGCTGCCGGCGAGGCCGGACAGGGTGTGGGCATGGCTGGCTTCGAAGCGGGCGCGCTGCTGGGCGGCGCGATCCACCTCGGTGGTCAGTTGCCGGTAGACCTGGGCGAATTGCTGGATGGTCTGGCTGGCCGAGTCCGAGAGCGTGGCGATGTCGGTGGTGAAGACGTCGAAATCGTCGCTGTCCCCGACAATGCCGGCGGCGGTGACGCGGGCATTGACCGAGACGATGCCCATCATCTTGACGGTGCGGCGCAGCTCGGAAATCGGGGCGCTGGCGGCAGCGACCACGTCCACGAGCCGTGCCAGATCGGCCTTTTCCTGGGTAAAGGCGTCGGAGAGCTCGCCGGCCTTGGTGGCGACCGCACGCAGGTGATCGCCAGCGGCGGAGACGGTTTCGCCCTGCAGGGCCTGGGGCAGGGTATCGAAGAGCTTGGTGAGCTTGTTGAGCGTGGCGGCGCCTTCGGAGAGGCGGGCGCCGGCATCGACGAAGGCGGTTTCGATATCCTGGCGCGGCTTGGCCAGTTCGCCGGCGAGGCGGCGGATATCGGAGGGGCTCGGAATGGTGGTCATGCGTAGTCTCCCGCGGCTGCAGGTCCCTTGCGGCCGAAAGCGGTGATTTCTCCCGCCATCTTGCCCAGTGGCAGAATGCGTGCGGCGGCGCCGCGCTGAATGGCTTCCTTGGGCATGCCGAAGACCACGCTGGTTTCCTCGTCCTGGGCAATGGTGGGGCTGCCCATCTGCCGCATTTCGAGGAGGCCTCGCGCGCCGTCGTCACCCATGCCGGTCAGCAGCATGCCAAGCGCATTGCGGCCGGCGGACTGAGCGGTGGAGCGGAACAGCACGTCGACCGAAGGGCGGTGGCGCGAGACGTGGTGGCCCTCGATGATCTTGACGGTGTAGCGCGAGCCGTTGCGCACCAGCAGCATATGGAAATTGCCCGGGGCGATGAGGGCGCGGCCTGGCATGACCAGATCGCCGTCCTCGGCTTCCTTTACGGCGATGGCGCAGCCAGCGTCGAGCCGGCGGGCGAAGGCGGTGGTGAACTTGTCGGGCATGTGCTGGACGATGAGGATGGCCGGGCTCGCCGCGGGAAGTTGTTCGAGCACTTCGCGCAGGGCCTCTGTGCCGCCGGTGGAGGCGCCGATGGAAACGATGGGCTCGGTCACCGGCATGCGCTCGATCAGGCTCTGCCGGCGATGGTCGGAAAGCGGCGGCAGGATGGAGTCGGCATTGAGCTTGGCCTCCACCGTCATGGGCGGGGCGGCCTTCTTGATGCCGCGCAGTTTGGCATGGGCAGCGGCCTTGGCGGCGTCGCAAATCCGCATGCGCGATTCCTGGAGGAACTGGGCGGTGTCGACGCGCGGCTTGGCCACCACATCGACGGCCCCGGCCTCGAGCGCCTGCATGAAGGTGTCGGAGCCCGATTGCGCCAGGCTCGAGCAGATGACCACGGGAATGGGGCGCTGCGACATCAGCTTGCGCAGGAAGGTGAGGCCATCCATGCGCGGCAGCTCGATGTCAAGGAAGATGACATCGGGCACTTCGTGGCGGATGCGCTCGACCGCGATATAGGGGTCGGCGGCGGTGCCCATGACTTCAAGGTCCGGGTCGGAGGCGATGATGTCGCTCAGCGTCGTGCGCACCGAGGCGCTGTCGTCGACGATGAGCACGCGGATCTTGTCGCTCATGGCGGCGCCTCAAACCTTCTGGAATACGGCAGGAGCGACCTGCCGCATGGTGATGGAGGTGCCGATCATGGATTCGGAATGCCCAAGAAGTAGATAACCGCCGGGGCGCAAATGCCCGATAAGGCGGGAAATCACCGAGGATTGGTCGGCCTTGTCGAAATAGATCAGCACATTGCGCAGGAAGATGATGTCGACGTCGCGGTCGAACGGGTAGGAGCCGTCCATCAGGTTGAGGCGGCGGAACTGCACCAACCGCCGCAATTCGGGGGCAATGCGCACTTCCGGGCGGATGCCGGGCCGGCGCGAGAACAACAGATGCCGCGACTGCATGGCCTGGGGCACGGGCGCAATCTGCTCGGCCGGATAGATGGCGGCACGGCCCTGGTCGAGCACGTCGGTGGAAATGTCGGTGCCGAGCACGGCAAAGCGGAAATCGCGGCGCTGGGCGGCAAGGTCGGCCATGACCATGGCGATGGTATAGGCCTCGGCGCCGGTGGAACTGGCGGCGCTCCAGACCTTGATCAGCGGATTGCGCTCGGATTTGCGCTCGGCGATGAGGGTGGGCACGAGCAGCTTTTCCATGAGCTCGAAATGCTCGGGCTCGCGGAAGAAGTCGGTCTTGTTGGTGGTGACGGCGTTGATGAGGTAGGGCAATTCGCTCGCCAGCCCGTCCTCGCGGAACAGGTGCTTGCCATAGGCCTCGAAGCCGTCGAGGCCGAGAGCCCGCACACGCTTGCGCAGGCGGCCTTCGATCATCAGGCGCTTGGCCGGCGGCAGGCGGATGCCCACTTCCTGGCCGATCAGGGTCGCGATCTTGTTGAAGGTGACGAGGCTGAGATGATCGTCGTCGTCAGGGCGAGGCTGAAGGCGGGCAGAGAAGGGCAAAGCGAACTCCGGTACTCATAGGGCGGGCCGGCGCGCACGCCGGCCGCTTACTCGTGAATGGATCAGGCGGCGCGACTGGCCAGCAGGGCGGAGTTGCCCAGGAGACGATCGAGGTCGAGCACGGTGACGAACTGGCCATTGCGGCGGCCGATGCCCTCGATGCAGTGATCGCTCCAGCCGGCGCTGACCGAAGGGGGCGGATCGAGGTCGTCGCTGTCGAGCACCGTCACCTCGAAGACGCGATCGGCGCGCAGGCCCAGCGTCACCGGCCCTTCCGGGCCTTCGACCAGCAGCACGACGAAGCGTGTGTTCTCGGTATCGACCGCACCGGGCATGCCCAGGGTCAGCCGCAGGTCGAGAACCGGGACGCCCTGGCCACGGACATCGATCATGCCGAGCAGATTGTCCGGGGCGCGCGGGAGCCTGGCGATGGGCCGCACGTCCAGGATTTCCTGGACGCGGGCCACCGGCGTGGCGAATATTTCATCGCCGACGCCCAGGGTCACATATTGCGAACGTTCGGCCATGAAGGGCCTCCTCAGGCGGCGCCGCGGCGCGTGAACTCGCTGTCGAGATCGTCATGCGCGTCGTCGAGATCGAGATCGAACCCGCCACCGCCGCCCGACTTGGCCTTGGACTTGGCTGCCGGCTTGCGCGGGGCCATGTGCGGGGCCTTGGCCAGGATTGCCTTGCGCATGTCGGCATTGTTGTCCTGCGCGGCAGCCTGGATGTGCTGGGCGCTGGCATCGATGCGGAAGTAGCTGATGGCGGACTGCAGCTGTTCGGCCTGGCTGGCCAGCTCTTCGGAGGTCGCCGACATTTCCTCGGCGGCCGACGTGTTCTGCTGGGTGACCTTGTCGAGCTGCTGGATGGCGGTGTTGATCTGGGCGGCGCCGGCATTCTGCTCACGGCTGCCGGCAGAGATTTCCTCAACCAGTTCAGCAGTGCGCTGGATGTCGGGGACCAGCTTGGAGAGCATTTCGCCGGCAGACTGAGCGGCCTTGACCGTGGTGCCGGAAAGCGTCGAGATTTCGGCGGCGGCAGCCTGGCTGCGTTCGGCGAGCTTGCGCACTTCGGAGGCGACGACCGCAAAGCCGCGGCCATGTTCGCCGGCACGGGCGGCTTCCACCGCGGCGTTGAGGGCGAGCAGATCGGTCTGGCGGGCGATTTCCTGCACGACCATGATCTTTTCGGCAATGGTCTGCATGGCCGAGACGGCGTTGTCGACGGCTTCGCCCGAGGCGATGGCATCGGCCGCGGACTGGCGGGCGATCTTTTCGGTCTGGGAGGCGTTGTCGGCCGACTGCTTGATGGTGGCAGCCATTTCTTCCATCGAGGCGGAGGCCTCTTCGGTCGAGGATGCCTGTTCGGTGGCGCCCTGGCTCAGCTGTTCGGCAGTGGCCGACATTTCCTGAGACCCGGCAGCGACGTTACGGGTGGCCGAGGTGACTTCGGCGACAACTTCGCGCAGCTTCTGGGTCATGGCGTTGAGCGCCTTGATCAGATCGCCCACTTCGTCATCGGAATTGACCTTTGCGGTGGCCGAGAGATTGCCAGCGGCGACTTCATCGGCGAGACGGACGGCGGCGGTCATGGCGCGGGAGATCGAGGTCACGATCCAGACGGCGGCGACGGCAGCGATCAGCACCGAACCGGCGAGCAGGGCCAGCAGGAAGATGCGCGACTGTTCATAAAGGCCGTTGGCCTCGACAAGAGTATCGGCAAGCAGCTGCTCATTGGTGGCGACGATTTCGTCGACAAGGCTGCTGATCTGGGCGCGCAGGGGTGCTGCCTGCTCGTCGTTGATGGCGTTGGCGTTGAAGTTCGACCGCTGCATGGCAATGGCATTGCCGTCGGTCATGGCTTCGATCATGGCGGTAAAATCGGCGCGCACCTGGTTGAGCTGGGCGATTTCGCTACCCACGAGCATGCGGCCAAGTCGCTCCAGCTCGGGTTGCAGGGTGCCGATGCCGGACTGGAAGTCGTTGTACCACTGGTCCTGCTTGGCCGGGTTGCTCGAGGCGAGCAGGATATTGCGGTGCTGGCGGAAGACGTCGCTGGCGAGCAGGAACAGATCGCTGGCCAGCTGATAGGCCTGGGTGCCAGCGGCGTCGCCTGCGTTCATGCGGTTTTCAAGCGATTGGCGCAGTATGCCCAGAGAGGTTTCGACCGCAGAAATGGCAGCGCTGCCGCGGGTGGTGGTCAGCTCGAAGGCCTTGGTGTCGGTGTTCTTCATGGCCTCGTCTTGGACGCCGACCAGAGCCGCCTCATAGGCTTCCATCGTGGTGGAAATGGTGCGCATCTTGTCGTTCAGCTCGGCGGAGGAGAACTGCCCGACCAGCGCGGCGGCCTGTCCGGTCACTTCGTCCAAGCGCGCGACAATGCCTGCCCGCAGCGTTGCGAGTTCGGCATCGTCGGTGCTGATGATCATGCGGCGAATATCATTGGAGACCGAGGCCATGTCGTATTGCATGTCCTGGAGCGAAAGCGAGCGCGTGACCGGGCCGTTGACGATATTGCCCATGGAATCGTTGATCGTGCCCAGGCCCTGGATTGCCAGGAACATGCTGACGCCGGAGAGCGCCACGACGGTGGTGAACACCGCCGCAAGTTTTGTCTTGATAGTCAGTCTCACGATGCTGGCCTTTCTTCTGATGCTGCCGAGGACGGGCTTCTGCCGTCCGAAGTTGAGAAAATCTGTTCCATGTCGGGAATGATGATGAAGCCGCCATTGCGCTTGCCGATGCCCTTGATGAATTCGGGGCGCCAGCGCATGCCGACTTTCGGGGCCTCTTCGATGGAGGCCGGTTCGATATCGGTGACGTCGTGGACCTTGTCGGCGAGGATGCCGGCAATGGTCGGCTCCCCGTCGATATCCACTTCCATCACCACGATGCGGGTGTCCTGGTCGGGCTCGGGCCGGTCCATGCCGAACATGACCCGCAGGTCGGCCAGGGGCACGACCCGGCCGCGCACATTGATGAGGCCGCCGACAAAGGCGGGCGCATTGGGCACTTCGGTGATCGGCACGAGATCGAGGATCTCGCGGACCCGACCGGCCTCGACGGCGAAGAGTTCGTCTTCGAGGCGAATGGTCAGCGCCGTCATCGGCGTTTCGGTGATGCTCATGCGGCCCTCCCGGTGATGGCGCGGTCGACATAGGACTGGCCCGAGGCCACCAGATGCGCGGTGTCGAGAATGAGGGCGACGGAGCCGTCGCCCAGGATGGTGGCGCCCGAGAAGGACTTGATCGAGGAGTGCAGCTTGGAGAGCTGCTTGATCACCGTCTGGTTGTTGCCGATGATCTGATCGACCACGAGACCCACCCGGCCTTCGCCGGAGGAGACGATCACCACCTTCTGGTGCTGCTCGGGCGGGGTATTGGTGTTGAACACCTCGCGCAGCCGCAGATAGGGCACCAGGCTCCCACGAATATCGAGGAAGTTGCGGCCCTTGGCATGAGCCTCGATGCCCTCGGGCAGTTCGACGCATTCTTCGACCGCGGCCAGCGGGATGGTGTAGCGGCCATTGCCGACCCGGACCAGCATGCCATCGATGATGGCCAGGGTGAGGGGCAGGCGCAGGGTCATAGTCGAGCCCTGTCCGGGGGTGGAGGCCACGTCGATAGTGCCGCGCAGCCCGTCAATGGTGCGCTTGACCACGTCCATGCCGACGCCACGACCGGAGAGGGAGGTGACTTCCTTGGCCGTCGAGAAACCGGGCGCAAAGATCAGATGGTTGAGTTCCTGCTCGGTGAGCTTGGTCTCTGGGGTGATAAGGCCGTTTTCCTCGGCCTTGGCGCGAATACGCTCGTGGTTGAGCCCGGCGCCGTCGTCGGCCACCGAAATGGCCACTTCAGCGCCGGAATAGACCGCGGAGAGCCGCACGGTGCCCTTCGGGCTCTTGCCGGCGGCAAGGCGCCTTTCTTCGCTCTCGAGTCCATGATCGACCGAATTGCGGATCAGGTGCACCAGTGGATCGGCCAGACGCTCGATCATGGTCTTGTCGAGCTCGGTTTCCTCACCGGCGGTGATGAACTCGATCGGCTTGCCCAATTCGCCCGACAGATCATGGATCAGGCGGCGGAAGCGGCTGAACAGGGTGCCGATGGGCACCATGCGAATGCCCATTGTGGTGTCGCGCAGGCCCGATGAGAGGCGTTCCAACTCCTCGGCAATGGTCTTGAGCCCGGTATCGGCGCTCTGCGCGGCGATCTGGCTCAGCCGGGCCTGGGCGATGACCAGTTCGCCGACGCGGTCCATCAGCTCGTCCAGCCGTTCGGCGGGGACGCGCAGCGAGGTGGCAGCGGGACGCTCGACCTGTTCGGGCTTGTCGGCGACCGCCCGGGGCGGGGCAACCGGTTCTACAGGAGTTGGCGCCGGGGCTGCGGGCCTGGCAGCGATGGCAGGTTCGGGCGCGGCGATGGCGGGCGCGGGAGCAACGGGCGCAGCTTCGAGCGGCGTGAGCGTCAGTTCCATATTGTCGCGCAGGAACAGGAAGACGTCGTCGATGGCGCTGGTGGGGTCTTCGGCCTCGATATCGACCTGCCAGCCGATATGGGGCACTTCGACGTCGAGACTGTCGAGATCGGGCAGGCGATCGGTCAGGGCGCAGATGCTGGTGGGGCCGATCTCGGCCAGCTCGTCGAGCAGCAGCAGCGGATTGGTGCCATAGGCCAAAGCGTCAGAGGGAAGATAAAAAACCAGCCGCCAACGCTTGGATTGCGCTGGAACGGCTGGTTCTGCAACGGCCGGCGCGGACGCGGCGTCGAGCCTGGTCGGTGCCGGAGGCGAATGGTTTTCTCCATCGACCACGGCACGAAGGGCCTCAAGGATGGCGTCGCCGCCGGCAATGACGGCGTCCGGCGCCTCGATCAGCTGGTGAATATGGTCCTTGGCGTCGAGCGCCACCCCGATCAGCGCCTTGTTGGGAGCGCTCTGGCCCTTGCGGACCCGGTCGAAGGCGGTTTCGAACTCGTGCACGAAGGCGGCCACGGCAGTGAAGCCGAACATGGCGCCCGAGCCTTTGATGGTGTGCAGGGCGCGGAAGGTGGAATTGATCAGGTCGGAATTGCCCGGATCCTGCTCAAGGTCCAGGAGGCCGGCTTCGAGCTGATCGAGCAGCTCGCGCGCCTCCTGGCGGAAGGTTTCGGTGGGGTCGGAAATGTTCATGCGCCCGTGACCTTCTTGATGATGGCCAGGAGCTGATCCTGCTTGAACGGCTTGACGATCCAGCCGGTGGCACCGGCTTCCTTGGCCTGGCGCTTGAGCTCGTCATCGGATTCGGTGGTCAAAAGGATCACCGGAATGCCCTTGCTGGCGGGATGCTGGCGATACTTGCGGACGAATTCGATGCCGTTGAGCACCGGCATGTTGAGGTCGGTGAGGACGGCATGGATGGGGTTGGCGATGGCCTTGTCATACCCCTCGGCGCCATTGGCGGCCTCGATGACCTCCATGCCCGCAGCCGTCAGCGTCATCGACACCATCTGACGGATGGAGGCGGAATCGTCGATGGTCAGGATGGTCTTGCTCATGAGGGATTGTCCGTTGGCTGATGGAGTGTGGCGGGCCAGAAGTCGGCATCGGCCTGGCCGGGCGTGAGAAAGCCGCCAGCGGTGAGAACCTGCTGCAGGGGCGCGCCGACCGGCTCGAGCAAGCGCAGCGAACCGCCCGAGGCGATGGCCTTGCGTCGGGCCGCCAGAAGGGTCTGTACCGTGGTGATATCGGCTGCGGTCACCGCCTGGGTGTCGACGGCGATATGCTGGTGTTGGGCGAGCGCGTCTCGCAGGCCGGTCAGCACGTCCTGTGCCGATTTGATGCCTGTGTCTGCACGAAGTACGTGCGTGTGCTGTCCCTTACCGGCCATGGGGATGACCGGGTGCGAAGTCTGATTTCGATGACATTCTGTCTCTCTACCGTGAAAGGTTTGACTGGGAACCGGTAGGTTAAAAGTTGGTTATAAAATAAGGGCGTGGCTTTCCCGAGTTCCGTTCTGCGTTTTTGACCGTATTCCCATCCGGTGTATTACAATATTGGCCATCACCACTTAACCGATGGTTACGAAATTCTTCCAATCGATAAAATTGATCCGATAAATAGTACTGTTCTTTAGCAAGTATTCAAATCGGTGATTTGTTTTGTGCCGGAGTCCATTGCGAGTCGATTCAGCCCGCTGGGGAATCCTCTCGGTTTGACTCTGAGTCCTCGGCAAGGTTTTGCACGGTGACTACTTGGCCCAACACTGGCCATATGCGGCGGAGAGAGGGGTGGCTTGAATGGAAGATTGCCAATTGCGGCTCGGTTGGGTGCTCGCGGGGCAAAGCGGCAAATCGAGCGGGGCGAGGCAACACAATGACCGAAATATGTCTGTCAATGGGCAAAAAGTGCCGCCGCCACAGCTGGGGCTGCGGCGGCATGAATATTCACCAAGCGTTAGGGATAAGCGCGATGCGCGGCGTCAGCGCGGGCCGGCCATGATGTCCTGGATTTCGGACCAGCGGGCGCGAAAGGCATCGACGATGGCCGGATCGAAATGACTGCCGCTGCAGCTTACGATCTCGTCATAGGCCTTTTCGATCGGCCAGGCCTTCTTGTACGGCCGCTCGGAGCAGAGTGCGTCGAAGACATCGGCGAGGGCGACGATGCGGGCTTCGATGGGGATGTCGTTGCCCGAGAGGCGGTCGGGGTAACCGGTGCCGTCCCAGCGCTCATGATGGCTTTGTGCAATCAGCTCGGCGGCGCGGATCAGGTCGGAACTGCCGCCTTCGAGGATGCGGGCGCCGATGGAAACGTGCTCGCGCATCTTGGCCATTTCCTCGGGCGTGAGCTTGCCGGGTTTTGAGAGAATGGCGTCGGCAATGCCGATCTTGCCGATATCGTGCAGCGGGGCGGCCAGGTAGATGATGCGGCACTGCTCGTGGGAGAGTCCGATGCCCTCGGCCAGGACGCGGCAGATCTGGGCGACGCGGGAGACGTGTTCGCCGGTATCGCCGTCGCGATATTCGATGGCGCGGGCCAGACGCCAGATGATTTCCTCTTCGCGGGCGACGAGATGAGCGGTGGCGCGCTCGACTTCGCGGGCCAGCCAGTTGGCGCGGTCGGCCAGTTCCACCTGGGCCCGGCGCAGGGTCAGGAGATTGGCGACGCGGGCCTGCAGCTCGGTGGTTTCGAAGGGCTTGTGCAGGAAGTCGCTGGCACCGGCCTTGATGGCGTCGATGCGCGTGGTCTTGTCGATGTCGGAGGTGATCATGATGATCGGCACCAGCCGATAGGCCGGACGGGTGCGCAGCGCCGCGGTGAAGGCGACGCCATCCATTTCGGGCATGATGTGATCGACTACCACCAGGTCGAACTGCTGCTGCTCGCACTTTTCGAGCGCGGTAAGCGGATTGAGGCAGAGCTCGATGTCGGCGTCGACGGCATCGTTGAGGATGGAGCCGATAAGCGCAAGACTGGATCGGCTATCGTCAACGACTAGCAAGCGCATTCTGGCCCCCCCGGCTTCTCCCATTGCACGATAGGGTTTGGCCCTTATGCGATGCTTAACGGGGATGCGCATTCGGTGCCGTGGCTAACAGATCGGAAATGCCGCCGCATTGTCGCCGGCGGTGGTCCTCACTGCCTCGGTTCAATCGAGATAGACGCGTTCCGCATCCTCGGGTGATCGCACCGCCGCAATGTCGAGAAGGGCGATCAGCGCGTCGTCCTTTTCCAGCATGCCCCGCACCAGATGGGCGCCCGTGCCCATGGCGGCGTGGGGAATGGGGCGAATGGCTTCGGGCTTGGCGAAGACGATATCGGAGACCGAATCGACGCGCAGGCCGAGATCGGCATCGTCGCGGCTGAGGATGAGGATAACGCCGGCCTCCGGCGCTGCCTCGGGCTGGCCGATCAGCGCCGCCAGATCGAATATCGGCACGACGCGGCCGCGAATATTGAGCACGCCCATGGCCCCTGGGGCAGAAGCGGGCAGGGGCGTGGGCGGGGCCCAGCCCCTGATCTCACGCACCATGACGATATCTACCGCCATCATGCGACCGGCACAGGCAAAGGTCAGGAACTGATTGGTGCTGTCCTGAGGCGTGCTGTCTTGGGTGGCGGAGAGTGCAGGGGCCATCAGAACTCGTTCCAGTCGACAGCGACAGCGGCATTGCCTTCGCTCAGCCAGGCCTTGGCGACCGGCGCCGTTCGCGGCGCTGCCGGGACAGGCTTGCGCGGGGGCGTTGCCTTGGCGCGGGGCGCCTGCCATTGCGGGCTTTCGTCCTCGACGGTGAAGACCTCGATCACCTGGTCGAGTTCGGTGGCCTGGCTTTCCGTCTGTTCGATGGCGGCGTTGGTCTCTTCCACCAAGGCAGCGTTCTGCTGGGTCATTTCGTCCATCTGCCGCACGGCTGTGGCCACTTCGGCGATGGCGTTGGACTGTTCCTGGTTGGCTGCGGCAATGCCTTCGATCAGCGCGCTGTTTTCCTTGACGCCCCCCAGCATGGAGGCGATGCGGGTGGTGGCGTCGGAGACCAGGCGCGAGCCGTCGGAAACCTGGGTGGCGGACTGCTCGATCAACACCTTCACATCGGCCGAGGCCGAGGCCGCCGACTGCGCGAGGCGCCGCACTTCCACGGCCACCACGGCGAAGCCCTTGCCCGCGTCGCCTGCCCGCGCCGCCTCGACCGAGGCGTTGAGGGCCAGAAGATTGGTCTGAAAGGCGATGTCGTCGATCAGCCCGATAATGTTGGAGATCTTGGCCGAGGAGGCCAGGATGCGATCCATGGCATCATTCGCTCTTTCCATCACCGCACCGCTGCCTTCGGCGATTTCGGACACGGAGCGGGCCTTGGTACGGGCGGTTTCGGCGCGGTGGGCATTGTCGGAGACGGTGCTGGCCAACTGGTCCATGGCGGCACTGGTCTGCTCGATGGCTGCGGCCTGGCGGGCGGTACGGTCGGCCAGGTCATTGGCACCGGAGAGGATTTCGCCCGTGGCCTTGCGCAGCGCGCTGGAGGTGATGCGGATATTGCCGACGATGTCGTTCATCCGCTCGATGGTGTGGTTGAAGGCCACGCGGATGGGGTCGAGTTCGGCGATGAACTTGTCGTCGATGCGGCTGCGCAGATCGCCATCGGCCAGCCGGGTCAGCGCCGTGCCGAGCGTGTTGACGGCCTGTTTGCGCGCGGTGATGTCGGTGGCATATTTGACCACCTTGAAAACGCGGCCATTGAGATCGAAGATCGGGTTGTAGCTGGCCTGGATCCAGACCTCGCGCCCGCCCTTGCCGAGGCGTCGATATTCCGCGGCCTGGAATTCTCCACGCGCCAGGGTGGTCCAGAAGCGTTCATAGGAAGGGGAGGCGGCTTCAGCGGGATCGACGAAGAGGCGGTGATGCCGGCCCACGATTTCGTCCGAACGATAGCCGAGCGCGTCGCAGAAATTGGCATTGGCGCCAAGGATTTCGCCAGTGGGCGAAAATTCGATCACCGCCTGGGACTTGCCGATGGCGTCGAGCTGGCCCTTGCAATCGGCGGCGTCGAGCTTGGTCGCGGTGATATCAGTGGCGAATTTGACGATTTTGGCAACCTTGCCGGCGCTGTCGAAAACCGGATTGTAGCTGGCCTGGATCCAGACCTCTCGTCCATCCTTGCCGAGGCGCTTGTATTCGGCCGCCTGATAGCGGCCGGCGCGGAGATCATCCCAGAACTTGCTGTATTCGGCCGATGCAACCGTGGCCGGGTCAACGAAGATCTGGTGCTTCTGCCCACAGATTTCGTCCAGCGTGTAGCCGAGCAGGGTGAGGAAATTCGCATTGGCAGCCAGGATGGTGCCGTCGGCCGCAAACTCGATCACCGCCTGTGATTTCGAGATGGCCGCCAACGTCGCCCGGTCCAGTTCAGCTTCTTTGCGAGCCTTGCGATTGAGTACCGTCAGGAAGGTCATATCGTTCCCCGAAATATTTGTAGCGCAAATGCTAGCAGCGTGGGATCACCAGCTCCTTACTGAAAGCGCGCGGGCGGACGAATCCCGTGCGATAAATCCTTTCACCGAAATTTCAGGCAATCGATTGCGTGAAAAACTGGTGGAAAAAAAGCGTCTCGGCCGCCGGAGCAGGGGGCGGCGCCATGCGCCTCGCCATGCTGCAATCCGGCTGTCAGGCGCTGGTGCCAACCGGGGTAACGGTGCCCTCGGTCTTGCCGGCGGCGATGAGGGCGTCGATCAGCCGGTGGACTTTGAGCGCCTCCTCGCCGGTGACCCTGGGATCGCGATCCTCGCGGATGGCGGCGATGAAGTCGGCGGTGACGGCGCGGTGATAGTCGTGCGGGAAGGCCATGGGATCGGCACCGGTGCCGCCGGCGGAGCGGTCCGGCTCCATGACGATCTTCTCGCCATTGTGCAGCTGCACCAGAAGCTCGCTGCCGCGCAGCATGGCAGTGCCATTGCGGGCGGTGATGATGATTTCCTCGTGGAAGCCGGGATAGGCGGCGGTGGTGGAATCAATGGTGCCGATGGCGCCATTGGCATAGCGGACGGCCGCCGCCACCATGTCCTCGGTTTCCATGCGATGGATCGGGGTGGTGGTGGCAAAGCCCTTGATCTCGGTGATCGGACCGACAAGGCTCAACATCATGTCGAGTGTATGGATGCCTTGCGACATCAGAACGCCGCCGCCGTCGCGGGCAAAGCTGCCCCGGCCGGGCTCGTCGTAGTAGCTCTGCGGACGCCACAGGCGAATGATGGTGGAGCAGCCGACGATGTCGCCCAGCGCGCCCGAGCGCAGCAGCTCGGCCAGCCGCATGCCGGCAGGACGGAAGCGATGTTGCAGCACGACGCCCAGCTTGACACCGGCCTTGCGGCAGGCGGCGACCAGCTGTTCGGCGCGGGCGGTGCTGATGTCGAGCGGCTTTTCCATCAGCACATGCTTGCCGGCCTCGGCGCAGCGTATGGCAATGTCCCTATGGGTATTGGCGGGGGTGTAGACGGCGACGGCCTCGACGCTCTTGTCTTCGAGAATGGTCTCGAGACTGTCGCAGGTGGGGAAGGGGAATTTTTCCGCAAAGGCGGCGCGGCGGGCGGCACTGGGGGCATAGGCATAGGCGACATCGACGCTATCGGCGAGGTCCACAAGGCCCTTGGCGTGGGGGGTAACGGCCATGCCGAGGCCAACAATGGCGATGCGGGTCCTGCTCACCGGATTCTTCCTTCTGCGTTAGGCGATAGAAGACCCCTTGGCCCTCCAGGCAAACTTACATACAAGATCGCGGGCAGGTTTTGCCACGAAAAATCTCGGCGCGACAGCGGCTCCGGCAATCGCTGTTTTCGCGCATCGGCAGTGGCCGGAAAACGGCGACCCAATGGAGGACGATCATGAAGGCCATGCACATCACCCAGCCCGGCCAGGCGCAGTTGACCGATCTGCCGGAGCCGGTGGCCGGGGCGGGCGAAGTGGTGATCGCGCTGGCCTATGTGGGCTATTGCGGATCGGACCTCACCTCCTATCGCGGACTCAACCCGCTGGTGAGCTATCCGCGTGTCCCGGGTCACGAAATCTCCGGCACTATTGCGGCACTAGGCGAGGGGGTGACCGGACTTTCGGTAGGGCAGGCGGTAACGGTGCTGCCCTATTTCAATTGCGGCAGCTGCCGGGCCTGCCGGTCGGGTCGGCCCAATGCATGCCCCAGCAACCAGACCATGGGGGTGCAGCGCGAGGGCGCCTTGACCGGGCTGGTGGTGGTGCCGGCGAGCAAGGTGATCGCGGTCGACGGCATGGCTTTGCGGGACCTGGCCCTGGTGGAACCGTCGGCGGTCGGCTTTCACGCGGTGCGACGGGCCGAGTTGGTGGCTGGTGAAACGGTGGTAGTGCTGGGCTGCGGCATGATCGGGCTTGGGGTGCTGATTGGAGCGCTGCGGGTCGGGGCGCGGGTGATTGCCGTCGATCTCAGCGATGCCAAGCTGGCAGTGGCGCGCCAGTTGGGTGCGCATGAAGTGATCAATGCCCAGGGCGATGTTAAAGCAGCGATTGCGGCCCTGACCGGGGAAGGGCCGGACGTGGTGGTGGAGGCAGTGGGCGCGGAGGCAACGTTCCTGCAGGCCATCGATCTGGTCGGGACGGCGGGGCGTGTGGTCTATATCGGCTATGCCAAGGCCCCGATCGCCTATGAGACGAAGTATTTCATCACCAAGGAGCTCGACATTCGTGGCTCGCGCAATGCGCTGCGGGCCGATTTCGACGATGTCATCGCCTATCTCGGCGCGCATCCAGGCGCGGGCGAGCTGATCGTGTCGCGGGTGGTGGGACTGCAGGACGCACCGGCGGCGCTCGAGGATTGGCATGCCAATCCGGGTGGGTTCACGAAAATTCTGGTCGATCTGCGCGACTGATGCAGATGCACTGACTCCGCGGCCCTGCATACGTGGTTGCACGACCGTAAAAAATCCCTAATCTGGCCACTCGTCCGGGGGCGAGAACCAGGCATGTCGGGCTTCGAAGAGGGTTTTGGCGAGGGGTTTCAAAGCGGCTTTGCGCTGGATGATGCCACCGCATTCACCCGACTGATGTTTGAACTTTACGAGTATCGCTGCGCGGTAACCGGGGAGCAGTTTGCCCCGTCCGCGCAATTGCCCCATCCCAATATCTTCCTGTTCCTGCCGCTTGCGGCTGGCGGCGCACTGTCCTTTGGCAATGCCATTGTCGTCAAGGGCGCGGTCAAGGGGCTGATGGCCAAGGGGCTGGTGGTCGTTGACGACGATTATTGGGTGCTGGGCAAGGACGGGGCGCGCTGGACCAGGGGGCAGATGCTGTGGCGGCATGCGGACCGGGCCTTCTGGCCCGATCGCGCGCTGATGGCGCGGCACCGTGAATATTTCCAACGGCAGGGTTGAAATTACACGCCGGGGCATTGGCAATCACGCTGCTGTGAGGGCAGATTGCCTGCATATTTGCGGAGTTCATCATGCCTTTTCCCGATCTCGTCCATCCCGCCATCGACGCCTATGAAAGCGGGGTCACCCTGCCGGGGGATTTCGCCGCCTTCTGGCAGTCCAGCATTGCCGAGGCGCGCGCGGCCGGCGGCACGGCGAGCCTGGTGGCGACCGAGACGACGCTGAGCCTGGTCGAGGTGTTCGACGTCACCTTTCCCGGCTTTGGCGGGCATCCGATCAAGGGCTGGCTGACGCTGCCGCGGCAGCGCGCGGGCAAGCTGCCGCTGGTGGTGCAGTTCATCGGCTATGGCGGCGGGCGCGGATTTCCGCATGAGCAATTGCACTGGGCGGCGTCGGGCTTTGCGCATTTCCGCATGGATACGCGCGGGCAGGGCAGCGGCTGGAGCACCGGGGCGACACCGGACCCGGTGGGCAGCACCAGCCAGATCCCGGGCGTGATGACCAAGGGCATTCTCGACAAGAACGACTATTACTATCGGCGCCTGTTCATCGACGGGGTGCGCGCCATCGATGCGCTGGTTGACCATGAGGCCATCGACCCGGAGCGGATCGCGGTCTGTGGTGGCAGTCAGGGCGGTGGCATTGCGCTGGCGGTGGCCGGCATCGACAACCGGGTCAAGGCGGTGATGCCGGACGTGCCGTTCCTTTGCGATTTCCCCCGGGCGGTGCGCACGGCGGGACGTGATCCCTATCTCGAGATCGTGCGCTTTCTGGCGCAGCATCGGCAACAGGCCGCGACGGTGTTCGAGACGCTGCGCTATTTCGACGGCGTCAACTTCGCCCGCCAGAGCAAGGCGGCGGCTTTGTTCTCGGTGGCGCTGATGGACGATATCTGCCCGCCATCGACGGTTTATGGGGCTTTCAAGGCCTTTGCCGGCAGCGACAAGACCATCACCGAATACGAGTTCAACAATCATGAGGGCGGTGGGCCCTTCCAGGAGCGGGCGCAAATGGCCTGGCTCAGCGAACGGTTTCTCTAGCTCTGCCCATATGTGAACGGGTGGCGGGGAACTTCGGTCCCCCCACGTCGTTCCCCGGCCAGCGTCATCACCCCAGACAAACGGAGATGAAGACTATGGCTGACAAGCAACTGGACGATCTTTTCCTCGATACGCTCAAGGACATCTATTACGCCGAACGGCAGATCCTGAAGACGCTGCCGAAAATGGCCAAGGCGGCACAGTCCGAAGAGCTGCGCGCCGGCTTCGAGCAGCATCGCGCCGAAACCGAAGTGCATGTGGAACGGCTCGAACAGGTGTTCGAGCTGCTGGGCAAGGCCCCGCGCGGCAAGACCTGCGATGCCATCCTCGGCATTATCGAGGAAGGCAAGGAGATCATGGAGGATTTCAAGGGCACTTCGGCGCTCGATGCCGGCCTTGTCTCCTCCGCGCAGGCGGTGGAGCACTACGAAATGGCCCGCTATGGCACCCTGGCCACTTGGGCCAAGCAACTCGGCCATACCGAAGCGATGAACCTGTTCCTCGAAACCCTCAAGGAAGAGCAGGCCACCGACAAGAAGCTGTCGAGCCTCGCCAAGAGCTCGGTCAATCTCAAGGCGGCGTAAGTGCCGGAGTGAGGCAAAGAAAAACGGGCCCATTGGGCCCGTTTTTATTGGGTCTGCCGCCCTGCGAGCTTAGCTTTCCGGGCCTAGTGACCTAAAATCTTCCCACGGGGGAGATTTGCCGCGCAAAGCGCGGCCGATCATCAGTCGCGGGCGCGTTCGACGTAGGAATTGTCTTCGGTCAGGATGACGATGCGGGTGCCGGCGCCGATATGGGGCGGCACCATGACGCGCAGGCCATTGTTGAGCACGGCCGGCTTGAACGAAGACGACGCGGTCTGCCCCTTCACCACCGGCTCTGTCTCGACGATCTCGAAGGTCATGCGCTGCGGCAGTTCCAGCGACAGTGCGATGCCTTCGTGGGTCATCAGGTGCACCTTCATGCCGTCCGTCAGATAGGCCTTCTGGTCGCCGACCACGTCGTCGCCGACGGTAATCTGCTCATAGGTGGACGGCTCCATGAAGTGGTGGCCTTCGCCGTCCGAATAGAGGTAGTCATATTCGCGGTCATCGACATCGGCCTTCTCGACCATTTCGACGGTGCGCCAGCGGCCGATCACCTTCACGCCATCGGAAATGCGGCGCATGGTGACGTTGGTCACCGAGTTGCCCTTGCCGGGGTGCACGTTTTCGGCGGTGAGGACGACGTGCAGATTGCCGTCCTGCTCGACCACATGACCCTTGCGCAGGGACGAGGCGATGACCTTGACCATAGTTCTTCCTTGTTCGTGTCGGCGGCGCGTATTAGAGGCAGGGCCATCGAGCGCCAGCATATGTCTGTCGAGCGCCCGATAAACTATTCCGAGCCATTTCGCCAGACCGGACCGCAAGAAACCGCATGTCAGCACCTTTCTCATCGGCGGCAACTCCCTGGTGGGATCGCGGCCGCCATGCCGATCGGCGCCCCGCGCTGCTGGCCCGGGCCCGGATCGACGCCGGCATGCGCAACTGGTTTGCCGAGCGCGATTTCCTGATGGTCGATCCGCCGGGGCTGCAACGGTCGCCCGGCAATGAGACGCATCTGCATGCCTTCGGCACGGTGATGACAGGCAATGACGGGCTGGGGCAGGACATGTATCTGCACACATCGCCCGAATTCACCATGAAGAAGCTCTTGGCGGCAGGCGAGCGACGGATCGCGAGCCTGCAGCATGTGTGGCGCAATCGCGAGCGCAGTGCGCTGCACCATCCCGAATTTACCATGCTGGAGTGGTATCGGGCCGAAGAGGGCTATGACACCATCATCGCCGACACGCTGGCCCTGATCCGCCTGGCGGCGGATACGACCGGGATTGGTGCGTTTTCCTTTCGGGAGCGCCGCTGCGATCCGCAGGCCGAGGCGGAGCGGCTGAGCGTCGTCGACGCCTTCGAGCGCTATGCCGGCATCGACCTCTTCGCCACCATGGATGCGGATGGCGTGCCCGATGGCAATGCGCTGGCGGCCGAAATGGCGCATGTGGGCATGAGCCTGTCCGATGATCGCAGCTGGAGCTATCTGTTCACCCAGATCCTGTTGGAGCGGGTAGAGCCGCAACTGGGCAATGGACGGGTGACGGTGCTCGACCGCTACCCGGCCTGCGAGGCGGCGCTGGCGCGGCGCGTGCCCGGGGACCGGCGGGTGTCCGAGCGCTTCGAGGTTTATGCCTGCGGCGTCGAACTGGCCAATGGCTTTGGCGAATTGACCGACAAGGCCGAGCAACGGCGGCGGTTCGAGGCGGAAATGGAAGAGAAGCAGCGCATCTATGGCGAGCGCTATCCGATCGACGAGGATTTTTTGGCGGCGCTGGATTTCATGCCGGAGGCAAGCGGGGTGGCGCTGGGTTTTGACCGGCTGGTGATGCTGGCTACCGGGGTGCAGCGGATCGAGGCGGTGCTGTGGGCGCCGGTGGCGGAGTGAGTTTCTACCTTCGTCAATTCCCTCAGTCGTCACCCTTGGGCTCGACCCCATGGGCCTGTGCTTTTCTGCCTTTGCTCAAGTGTAGAGCCCTCGGGTCGAGCCCGAGGGTGACGAGCGGTGGAGGGGCGAGCGTTGGACAGGCGAGCGCTGGGCAGGTGAACGGTGGGGTGGCGCGATGAGTGCTCTCAAGACTGTTCGCGGTCTCGTAGAGGCTGGATTGGTGAAAGAGGAAAGTGGCCTCGACGCCGTCGCCGAGAAATATGCCATCTCCATCACCCCGGCAGTGCTGGCGCTGATCGATCCGAACGATCCGAATGACCCAATCGCCCGCCAATATGTGCCCGCGCCGGAGGAACTGGTGACGACGGCGGAGGAGCGGGCCGATCCGATCGGGGACCTGACGCATTCGCCGGTGGAGGGGATCGTGCATCGCTATCCGGACCGTGTGCTGCTCAAGGCTGTGCATGTTTGTCCGGTCTATTGTCGGTTCTGCTTCCGGCGGGAAATGGTGGGACCGCAGGGGCTGGGCACACTGACGGCGGGGGAGCTGGATGCGGCGATTGCCTATATCGCGGCGCACGAGGAGATCTGGGAAGTGATCCTCACCGGCGGCGATCCTCTGGTGCTGTCGCCACGGCGGTTGCACGTCATCATGGAAAAGCTGGCCGGCATTGCGCATGTCAAAGTCGTACGCTTCCATACGCGCGTGCCGGTGGTGGAGCCGAAACGGATCGACGCCGAGATGGTCGAGGCGCTCACCGCCAGCGGCAAGACCACCTACCTCGCCGTTCATGCCAACCATCCGCGCGAACTCACGGCGTTGGCGCGCACTGGCTTTGACCTTCTGATCGCGGGCGGCGTCGTGCTGATCAGCCAGTCGGTGCTGCTGGCCGGGGTGAATGACGATGCGGAGACGCTGGCGGCACTGATGCGCGGCTTTGTCGAGAACCGCATCCGCCCCTATTACCTGCACCATCCCGACCTGGCGCCGGGAACTGGGCATTTTCGGGTGAGCATCGAGGATGGGCAAAGGCTGGTGACGGCCTTGCGCGGGCGGATTTCGGGCCTCTGCCAACCCACCTATGTGCTCGATATTCCCGGCGGCCATGGCAAGGCCGATATCGGAGCGGCGGCGCTGGTCGGGAGTGACGGCTGCTTTACGGTGCGCGACTGGCAGGGTGGCGAACACGCCTATCCGCCGGTGGGCGATTAGCGCTCCTCGTCAGCTCGTGGCCCCACATAGGCGACCTCGCCGGGATAGATGGGGCCGCTGACATTGTCCGGGCCGAAAATCTCTTTGAGCTCGGCGATGATGGCTTCGCCCTCGGCGTGGTGGCGCGCCTCGTGCGCCTTGTCCTCATAGACGGCGACGAGCCGCTCGGTGCCATCGTCCTGGGCCTCGAAGGTGTAGTGCCAGAGATGGATGCGGTCAGCCAGTTCGATGGGCATGTAGAGGTCTGGCAGGCGGTCCTCGTCGGTGTCAGCATCGATGAGGCAATAGCTGCCCCAGCGTGGTTCCAGGCGCACTCGGTAGAGCGGTGGTGGAGGTTTTGCGTTGGGTTCGGGATGCTCGATGCTGGCAAAGGCCTCGACATCGACCTGCCGTTTCGGCGTCCAGATCAGATGGCTGGCGACGGTCATTACGATGACAACACCGGTGATAGGAATGGCGATTGCCCAGAGATCGGTAAGCGGGTGCAGGAGGCCGGCAGCCGCGGCGGCGAAGACCGCCAGTGTTGCAACACAATAGAGCAGGGCGGCATTGGTGGTTTGCCGCCGGCCCCTGGCTTCGAGCGGGGTTTCGGGCGGAAAGGCAAAGTAGGCCCAGGCGAGATAGATGACCTGGGTCACCAGCCCGATGGCAAAGAGCGGTACGGCCCAGAGGTTGAGCACCATCAGCGCCATGCCACCCATGCCGATGGCCATGCCTGAAACGCCCCAGAGCCAACGCTTGACTGCTTCCGCGGCTGGCTGCGGCTTCATGCTGAGCGCCGAGAGCATCTGGTCCATCAGCCGATCCATGACGACGCTGCGCATGACGGCAAGGCCGGCCAGCACGTAGAACCCGCCGACAATGCGCAGCAGGAATTCGATGACGGCCATTCAGCCCTCCGAGGGGGGCAGATAATCGACGCTGACAGGAACGAGGCTATTGTCCTCGATTTCGAAATGGATGGTGGCCCAGCCGCCGCTGGGGCAGCAATTGCCGTCATCGGCGCGCCAGAGCGGGGTGCGGGCATTGAGTGCGCCGTAGAACCAGTCGTCGAAATCGAAGTCGACGCCCTTCCAGATTTCGAGACCCTCGGGCAAGAGCGGGGTGATGTCGTCTCGCCAGCTCTCGATGTCGATGCGTGTCCAATCCTCGCGATAGGCTGCCGCCCCGGTATCGCCGAAGACATAGAGCCGATCGGCATTATAGGCGCCGGTGCCGGCGGTGACGCCGGCGACATGCAGCAGGGTGTCTTCTGCGGCAAGGCGGGGCGGCTCGAAGCGGTAGCCGTCGAAGCCGCTGTCGAACAGCGACCAGGCGCCGTCGGTGTAATGGAACAGCACGAAGCCGCCGAGCACGCCATCGGCATCGGTAAAACCGGACTGGGTCTGCCAGGCGAAGAGCGGCTCGCCCTCGGCATCGCCCCAGCCGGAATTGAGCCGGCCCGAGGTCAGGACCTTGCAATTCTTGAGCTGGGTTTCGAGGCAGGTCTGGTCGAGCTGGGTGAGATCGAGCCCGGCGGCAAAGGCGTTGCGGGGTAGAAACAGCAGGATGGCGACGCCGGTTGCGACCAGGATCGGCAGGATGAGGCGGCTGGGGCGTTTCATTGGCGGTCTCCACTTGCCGGCATTGTGGCGCGGCGGGCAGAGATTGCAGCCCCGGATTTGGGGTGGCTGGATGTGGCTTTTAGTCGTTGCAGCAGGTTATCACACAAGCGCCTGAGCGCTCTGAATACCCCCACCCAACCTCCCCCTGAAAAAGGGGGAGGAGCCGAGACGTCCGTGAGCAGGATCATGTTATGCCAGGCCGCGGCGGATGGCTTCGCGGGTGGCTTCGGCGCGGCTCGAGACGCAGAGTTTCTGGTAGATGACCTTGACATAGGAGGCGACGGTCTGGGGCTGCAGGCCGATGCGGCGGGCGGCTTCGGCAACAGTGAGGCCGCGGGCGAGCAGGGTGAGGACTTCGGTTTCGCGGGGGCTGAGGCCGGCCTCGTCGTCGCTCTTTTTCGGCGGAGCGCGAAAGTGGCTGAGCATGCGCAGGGCGATGGAGGGGGAGAGCGGGGGCTCGCCGCGCTCGATGCGCTGCAAATAGCTCACCAGCAGCCCGGCCTCCTCGTCCTTGAGCACATAGCCGCGCGCACCAGCGGCGATGGCGTCGAACAAATGGGCGTCGTCGTCATAGATGGTGGCGACGATGGGGAGCACGTCGGGTTGCTCGGCTTGCAGGCGGCGGACGATGTCGATGCCGGTGCCGTCGGGGAGGCCGAGATCGACAATGGCGAGCCAGAGCCCCTGGCCATGCTGATCGAGCCATGCATTGGCGGCCTTGAGGCTGCCGACCGTGGCGATGTCGATGCCGGGGAAGGCGCGCGCCAAGACGCCCAGCATCCAGTCCCGCGTCGTGGGTTGGTCTTCGATCAAGAGGCAGCGGCGCGGGGCGGGGGCGTGTTCCATCATGGGGGCGAGTCTAGCGCGGCCATCGTTGCCTGCACCCCCGGTTCCGGGGCATTTGCGGCGAGCGTCAGCGTGAGGCTCAATACGACGGTGGTGCCAACGCCATTGCCGATGCTGACCGAACCGCCGAGATCCTCGATACGCTGGCGCAGGCTGCGCAATCCATAGCCGGTAGTTTCGCCCTTGAGCGCTGCAGGCGGCAGGCCCGCACCATTATCGGCAAAGCGCAGGGTGAGGTGGTTGGCGTGCTGCTCGGGGGTGACGACGAGCTCGGTGGCGCCGGAATGGCGGATGACGTTGGAGACGATCTCGCGCACGGCCGAGGTCAGGGCCTTGTGGATGCGATAATCCAGCCGGAAGGGCGGCGCCTCGGTTTCGGGCAGCGGCCAGTCGAGCGCGATCCCGGCGGCTTCGAGCCGGCGCGCGGCTTCGTGGCGGATTTCGGCCAGCACCCGCTCGAGCTCGGCTTCCTCGCCGGCCAGGCCGGAGACAATGGCGCGGATATCGCTGAGTGCGGCCTGCAGGGTCGGACGGGTGCGCTCGTCGGCGGTGTGGAGGCCGGTGAGGAGGCGGGCGCCGACATCGTCGTGCAGGTCGCGGGCCATGCGCCGCCGCTCTTCGCCCACCCCGCGCATATAGGCCTGGCGGCTTTCCTCGGCGCGCTCGGTCAGCGTGACGAGATTGGTGGCGAGCTTGACATCGGCGGGGGAAAAGAGGCCCCGCCCGGAATGGGGAAAAGTGAGGCGCAAAGGCGGCGAATTGCCGACCGCGGGCAGGTCGAGAATGAGGCCATCATCCTGCGCGACGGGCGTCGTGACGGGGGCAGTCGCCTCGATCTCAAGCGGGTCGAACAGCCGGGCCAGCAGAGCGCGCCAGCGCTGGTCGCTTTCCTCGGGCGAGGGCGCAAAGGCGACGTCGAGGGCGGCGGAGAACAATTCATGCTGGGGCAGGCGGCGGCGGGCGGTGAGGCGGCGCCAGACCCAGTCGCGCAAGGGCAGATAGACGAAGGCGACGAGGGCGAGTGACAGGCCCAGTGCCGGCGCGGCGTCGAAGTTCAGCACCACGATCAGCGCCATGTCGATGAGCAGCATCAGGATGGCGCCGGAGGTGTAGAAGAGAATGCGATAGGCCCAGTCGCCCAATTCGAACAGGCGGTACCGGGCGATCCCCAGCGCCAGGCCGGCATAGATGACGATCAACACGCCGGTGACATGGGTCTGCGGAATGCCGATGGGCAGGTCGAGCAGGATGGGCAGGGCACCGAAGACCGTATAGGCGAGGCAGCCCACGGCGATGGACAGGCCCAGCCAGCCGAGGGCGGCGCGCTCGGCCGGATCGTGGCGGGTCTGCCACCATTGGGCGGCGATGGCGCCGAGAATGACCAGGGTGGCGGCGGCGATGTAGATATAGAGCTGGCTGGGGCCGATGCCGGTTTGCGTGACGATCAGAAACATCATGCCGGCCTGCACCGGCAAGAGCAGCCACAGCCAGGCGAAGCGCACCAGTTGGACCGGATAGATCAGCAACAGTCCGATCATGGCGACGCCGAAGGTAACGGCGCCGATGGAATTGATGGGCTGGAGGATGGAAAAGAGGTTTCCGTCGATGGCCAGCGCCCGATTGGCATAGATGGCCGAGGTCGCTGTCGACATCATCATGCCCAGCGCGCTGACGAGGAACAGCATCGGCGCGAGCTTGCGCGGACGCAGGGCCCAGACCCAGCCGGCAATCATCACCGCGCCGACGCCGGTGAGCAGCTGCACCCAGAACCCATCCGGCAAAGCAAAGAAGGGGCGGAACTCGACAAAAGCCGAGGTCACGCTGCGCGTTCCATCGAGCGGATCGATGGCGTGGATTTCGATCTTTTCCTGCGGATTGGCGAGCAGGGCATTGAGCAGGCTCTGGCGCGCGAAGAAGGCGTTGATCTCGGCATAGCTCGACAGGCTGTCCGGCTCGGGGAGGATATCGAGGGCCTCGATGGGCACGGGGGCGACGCCGGGGATGGAGATGGCCTCGACCCGTGCGCCGATGCGCGGCTGCGGCTCGGGGAAATAGGCGAGGTCGCTATAGCCCGCGATCACCACGCCCTGACCATCGGGCGCGGCAGCCAGCTTGATGCCGAACCACGGCACCGACATGGTGCCGGCCGAGATGACGAAGAAGGACATCGCCGCGCAGAAGGCGGCGACGATGATCAGCAACAGGCCGGGCGTGGCAAAAGCAGGGCGCATCCGCGCATATGATGGGCGAAATTGCCCGCTGGCAAGGGTTTGGTAAACCCTGCGTTAACGCGCATCCCCGGCCTTTGATGGGCGGCCTTCCTAGCCGCGAAAAATGTCGAAGGCGCCGATAGCCTGGGTCGTTGCCATCAGCTGGATCTTGTTGACGTTGACATGTTCGGGCAGCGAGGTGGCCCAGAAGATGCTTTCTGCGATGTCTTCGGCGGTCATGGCCTTGGTGCCGGAATAGACATTGCCCGCCTTGTCGGCGTCGCCCTTGAAGCGCACGAGGGAAAATTCGGTTTCGGTGAGGCCCGGCTCGATATCGGTGACGCGCACATTCTTGCCCTGCAGGTCCGAGCGGATGGCGAGGGCGAAATGCTTCACGAAGGCCTTGGTGGCGGCATAGACCGAACCGCCGGGATAGGCATATTCGCCCGCTACCGAGCCCAGCGTCACCACATGACCGCCGCCGCGGGCGATGAGGCCGGGCAGCAGCAGGCGCACGGTATAAACAAGGCCGGAGACATTGGTGTCGATCATGGTCTGCCAGTCATCGAGACTGGCCTCGGCTGCCGGCTGCAGGCCCAGCGCCAGGCCGGCATTGGCCAGCACGATATTGATGGCGTCGAAGGGGGCGGGAATACCGGCAATGGCCTGTTCGACAGCGGCGCGGTCGCGCACATCGAGCGCGATGATGTGGCAGTTTTCCTTGCCCAGTTCTTCTTGCAGCTCGACCAGTCGATCCTGACGGCGGCCGGTCGCGATCACCTTGGCTCCGGCAGCGACATAGCGCCGGGCGGCGGCGGCACCGAAGCCGGAGGTGGCGCCGGTGATGAAGACGACAAAGCGGCTGGGATCGAGCAGCTGGTACATATCGGGTCCTGGGGGATAGGGCATGAAGGCCGGCAGGGTGGACCGAACCCCGCCCCGGCGTCAATATTTGCAGTGGTGCAAAGCCTTGATGGTGGAATGTATGAGGCAGTGGCGCCGTTGCCCATAGGACACGGTTGGCAAGGCAATTGGCTTCGAAATGGTCTTTGCGGGTGGCCGGGAGCGGCAGAGCGCCCTAAACTTGCCATCAAATCTACGCCATTTGGGCAGGCGCAACGCGTCGGCGCGAAATGGGGGCGGTGTCTTAACGGAATCTTTCCGCCCAACTGGCAATTTGAGCTTTAGCCCAATTGGTTGAAGCGTAACGGGCGGGTTTAGGTTGCAGAGCGCGCGTATTGTATCGAGTCTTGGCGCAATGTGCCTCGTGGTTGCCGGATTGGCCGCGACGGCGCCGTCTGCGCATGCCTTTGAACTTTTCGGCATCAAGTTTTTTGAAAGCGATGCCGACCGGGATGCCGAATCCGTCATCGTCGATCCGCAGCCCTATGTAGTGAGCTTTGCCGTCAATGAGACCGGCGATGTCGAAACCGCCGTGCGCAATGCATCGACCTTGCTGTCCGACCAGGCCGAGCCGGCCTCGGGCGCTGCCGGGCTGATCGCCAAGGCGCGGGGCGACTATCGCCGCATCCTCGCCGCGCTTTACGCCCAGGGACGTTATGGCGGGGCGGTGAGCATCCGCATTGGCGGGGTTGAGGCGGCCAATCTCGCGCCCGACGTCAATTTGCCCGATCCGGTGGATGTGACGGTGGCGGTGACTGCCGGACCGGCCTTTACCTTCGGCACTGTGCAGATCGTCAACCAGGCGCCCTATACGGCCGACCCCTTCGATCAGGTCGATCTGCCGGCTTTGCGTGGCTTCGGAGCGGGCGAGGTGGCGCGGTCCACGGTGATCGTGCGAGCCGAGCAGCTGGCTGTCGAAGCCTGGCGGCAGCAGGGCTATGCCAAGGCGGAGGTGACCGGGCGCGACGTGGTCGCCGATCACGCCACCAATACAGTCGACGTGACCATCACCGTCAACCCAGGCCGCCATGCCGCCTTCGGGCCGATCGCGGTCAGCGGCACCACCAATATGAACCCCGAATTCGTCGCCCAGCAGACCGGGCTGGCGGTGGGGCAGGAATACGATCCCGATGATGTGGCGCGGGCGCAGAAGCGCCTCGATCGCCTGGAAGTCTTCCGCTCGGCGCGCATGCAGGCCGGCGACAGCATCGGGGCCGATGGGCTCTTGCCCTATGACCTGATCGTCGAGGAATTGCCGGGTCGCCGTTTTGGCGCCGGCGCCACCTATTCGACGGTCGATGGGCTGGGGCTCGAGGCCTATCATTTGTGGCGCAATCTCTTCGGGCAGGCCGAACGGCTGCGGCTCGATGCGCGCGTCGCCAGCATTGCCTGGCCGATCAATACCGCGCAGTTCGACTATTATTTCGGCGGCACCTTCACCAAACCCGACTTCTATCATCCGGACGTCGACCTGGTGGCGGTGGTGTCGGGCGAGCGCACCATCTACCCGACCTATACCGAAACCTCGGCGGCCGGGCGGCTGGGGCTGAGCTGGTTTTATTCGGATGAGTTGACCTTCGAGGGTGGTGCCAGCTTCAAGCGGGCGCGTTTCGAAGATGGTTTCGGCACCCGCGATTTTGCCACGGCTGGGCTTTATGCCGGCGCGACCTTTGACGGGCGCAACAGCAAGGTCGATCCGACCGAGGGTTTCTACGCTTCGGGCAATATCGAACCGTATTACGATTTCATCTATGGCAATCCGGGCGCGCGCATCGTCATCGAGGGGCGCACTTATTTCGGTTTCTCCGAGGACGATGCCTATGTGCTGGCCGGTCGGATCAAGGCCGGGGCGCTGGTGGGGCCGTCGCTCCACCAGATCCCGCCGGACAAGCTGTTCTTCGCCGGCGGCGGCGGCTCGGTGCGCGGCTATGGCTTCAAGTCCATCGGCGTCGACAATGGCTCGGGCGTGGTCACCGGCGGGCGTTATCTGCTCGAAGGGTCGCTGGAAGCGCGGGTGAAGGTGACCGAGGACATCGGCGTTGTCGGCTTCATCGATGGCGGTTATGTCGCTGCCGACACTTTCCCCTCCATCCAGGATTTGCGCCTCGGGGCAGGCTTGGGCGTGCGCTATTACACGGGGCTCGGACCGCTGCGGCTCGACCTGGCGCTGCCGCTCAACAAGCGGCCGGGTGATCCTGACTATGCTATTTACGCCGGTATCGGGCAGGCGTTCTGATGATGAAACTGTTCAAGAACCGCCGGCGCACCATCATGGCGGCAGTGCTGCTGACGCCATTTCTTGCCGTGCCAGCGGTGTTGGTGGCGCAAGACGTGCTCACCATGTCCGACGACGAGCAGAAGGACTGGCTGACCAGCTTCGTGCAGGATCGATTGTCGACGCCTGAGCGGCAGATCAGGCTCTCCAATATCGATGGCGCCTTGGGCTCGGATGTGTCGGTGCGCCAGATCACCATTGCCGACGAACAGGGCGTGTGGCTGCGCGTCAACAATGCGCGGCTCAACTGGAACCAGGCGGCGCTGTTCACCGGCAAGCTCGACGTGCGCACGCTGGCCGCCGACTCCATCGAATATCTGCGCAATGCCGTGCCGGCCGAAAACACCGTCGACCTGCCGGCGCCAGAAGCGGGCGGATTTGAAATTCCGGACTTCCCGGTGGCGATCCAGCTGGGCGAATTGTCGGTGCCCAAGGTTACCTTCGGAGAAAGCGTTTTCGGGCTGGGCTCGGAAATCTCGCTGACCGGTGCGCTGTCGCTGGAAGGCGGCAATCTCGACACCACGCTCGATATCGTGCGGCTCGACGGTCCGGGTGGCACGCTGGGCCTAAAGATCGACTACAAACGCGCCGACAATGTGATAGACCTTTCGCTCGATCTCAACGAGCCGGCCAATGGTGTTTTGGCGAACCTGCTCAGTATCGAGGGCCGGCCGGCCATGCAGCTGACGCTGCAGGGGCAGGGGCCGGTGGCCGATCTGACGGCGCAGATGCAATTGCTGGCCGATGGCCAGTCGGCCCTGAGCGGCACCGCAACCATTGCCCAGCAGGCTGAAGGCTTTGCCATCGCCGCCAATCTCGGTGGTCCACTATCGACGCTGGTGGCCGAACCCTATCGGGCGTTTTTCGGCGCCGATACGCGGCTGACGGCGCAGGCACTGTTGCGCAGTGCGGGCGGCGTCGAGCTCTCCAACCTGACGCTCAATGGCGGGCAGCTGGCGCTGACAGCAAGCGCCACCACTACCGCAGATAATTTCCTCTCGCGTCTCGTGATCGACGCCGCCATTGCCGATCCGGCGGGTGGCGTGGTGACACTGCCGGTCGCCGGCAATGCCACCAAGGTCAACAAGGCGCAGTTCAAGGTCGATTTCGGCACGGCGGGCAGCGAGGACTGGACGGCTGAACTGGGCGTCGACGGCTTTTCGACCGATGACATCCGCGCCGAACGGCTGGCGCTGGCGGTGAATGGCGTTGCCAGCAATCTCTCCGATCCGACCCGCCGCATGGTGACCTTCAATGGCGACGGCACGCTGTCCGGCGTGACCGGCGATGCCGGGCTGGAGGCCGCTTTGGGCGACAGCGTCGGTCTGGGCATAGCTGGGCTCTGGAATGCCGGGCAGCCGATCCAGCTGGCCGAACTGCGCGTCGTGGGCGAGGCGCTGGTGGCGACGCTGTCGGGCACGATCGATGGCACCGACTTCGATGGCCGTATCGGCGTCGAGACCGGCAATATCGGGGCCTTCTCGGGCCTTGCCGGACGCGAGCTGACCGGCGCACTGTCGCTGGTCGCTGATGGCAAGCTGATGCCGGTGAGCGGCGGTTTCGACCTGCGCTTTGACGGCACCGGCACCAATCTTTCGATCGACGACGCCACCGCCGATGCGCTGCTGGCCGGCACGGTCGATATCGGCGGAAGGCTGGCGCGCACCGATGCGGGGATCGTGGCCGAGGGCTTTTCGATCAGCAATCCGCAGGTGCGGTTCAATGCCGATGGTACCTATGCCAGCGACACTGCAGATTTCACCATTGCGCTCAATCTCAGCGATCTCGGCCTGGTTTCAGACGATGCCAGTGGCGCGCTGGCGGTGCGCGGCTCGGCACGCTCGGCGGCAGCGGACCAGCCGCTGGTGCTGCTGCTGGATGGCCAGGTGCCGAGCGGGACATTGGCGGGACGCGCCTTGCGGAATGCACAGGTCACACTTGCGGCAAATCTCCTCAATGGTCGTTTGCGCGGCGATGTTACCGGCAGCGCCGAGCTCGATGGACACCGGGCGACGCTGATCACCCATCTCGAGTCCGACGAGACCACCCAGGCGCTGTCCGATATCGGCTTCGAGATCGCGGGCACGCGCATTTCCGGCGGTATCATCCGCAGTGTCGAGACCGGACTGCTGGACGGTAGGCTGGACGTGGTGGCGCCGGATGTGTCGCTGGCTGCAGCTTTACTGCTGGCCGATGCCTCTGGCGCGGTCAATGCGGCGGTCGAATTCAAGCCCGACAATGGCCAGCAGGGGCTGGGCGTGACGGCCAATGCCAGCAATTTCCGGTTCAATGACATTGCCGTGGGCCGGGCCGATATTTCTGCAGGGATCGCGGACCTCTTCGGCGTGCCGGTGGTCGATGGTTCGGCCAGCGCCACCACGGTCCGGGCGGCCGGCGTGGTGATCAACACGCTCGATGCCCGCGCCAACCAGAGCGGCGACACCACCAATTTCGACGCGCAGGCGGCGCTGGCCACCGGCACCAATATCGATGTGGCCGGGGCGCTGAGCCCGATTGCCGATGGCTATCGACTGGCGCTCGACCGCGCCAATCTGGTGCAGGGCAGCCTCTCGGCTCGGCTGGCCAATCCCAGCGCGCTAGTGGTGCGTGGCGACAGCGTTGCGCTCGACGCCATCCGCTTCGATGTCGGCTCCGGCAGCATTACCGCGACCGGCACGGCCGGCACGGCGCTCGACATGGTGGTCGATATCGCCAATCTGCCGCTGTCCATCGCCAATGCCGTGGCGCCCGATCTGGGACTGGCCGGCACGCTCAATGGCCGGGCTACGGTTTCGGGCGATGCATCCGACCCGCAGGTGCGCTTCCAGGCACAGGCCAGCGGCGTCGGGGCGGCTGCGATCGCCTCCTTCGGCATTACCCCGATCAGCGTTTCGGCTAATGGCACCTATGCCGGCCAGGCCGTGGTTCTGAATGCGCTGACGGCCAATGGCGCCGGTGGGCTCGCTGTGACCGGATCGGGCCGCGTGCCGCTGGAAGGCAGTGGCCTCGCGCTCAATCTCGAAGGCTCGGCGCCGCTGGCCCTGGCCAATCAGTTCGTCGCCGACCGTGGCGGCCAGCTTTCGGGCACCGCCAATATCAATGCGCGGGTGAGCGGCAGTCTCGACAATCCGGTTTTTGCCGGAACGGTATCGACGGCAGGGGCCGGTTATGTCGATCCCGAGCTCAACCTGCGCCTGACCGATATCAATGGCCGGGTGCAGTTGACCGGCACCAGTGCCACGGTGGAAAGCCTTTCTGCCAATCTGTCCACCGGCGGCAGCGTGTCTGCCTCCGGAACGGTAGGGCTCACCGGGGCTTTCCCGGCCAATCTCAACGTCACCATCAATTCGGCGCGCTATTCGGATGGCGATCTTTTCGTCGCCACGGTGTCGGGTGGGCTGGCGCTGACTGGCAATCTCACCGGTACGCCGCTGCTGGCGGGCAATGTGCTGATCGAAAACGCCAATATCACTGTGCCGGAAGGCTTTGGCGGCGGCGCGGCGCTGATCGACGTGACCCATATCCGCACGCCGGCGCCAGTGGCGCAGACGCTGCAACGCGCGCGCATCGATGCGGGTGGCGCGCCGGTGCCGCAGACACGTTCGCCGGGCCTGTTGCTCGACATCAATGTCAGCGCGCCGAACCAGATCTTCATTCGCGGCCGCGGGCTCGACGCGGAAGTGGGTGGATCGGTGCGGCTCACTGGCCCGATCAGCAATATCCAGCCGGTCGGCGCCTTTGCGCTCAATCGCGGGCGGCTGTCGATCCTGGGCCAGCGCATCACCTTCGAGCAGGGCAATGTGACCCTGGTGGGCGATCTCGATCCGCAGCTCAATTTCGTCGCCACCACCGATAGCAACGACATCACTGTGATCGTGACCGTTACTGGCCGTGTCTCGGCGCTGGAGATCAATTTCTCCTCCAATCCAAGCCTGCCGCAGGACGAGGTGCTGGCGCGTCTGCTGTTCAAGCGCTCGATGGGCGAATTGTCGCCGCTGCAGCTGGCGCAATTGGCGGCAGCCGCGGCGGAACTGGTGGGCGGCGGCAGTGGCGGCGGCCTGCTCAACGATATTCGCGGGGCCGCGGGCCTCGCCGATCTCGACGTTGTCACTGACGCCAAGGGCAATGTCGGGGTGCAGGCCGGCACCTATCTGCAGGACAATGTCTATCTCGGCGTCACTGCGGGGGCCAATGGCCAGTCCAAGGTGACGATCAATCTCGATGTCACCGACAATCTGACGGTCAAGGGCGCCGCCGGACAGGACGGCAATTCCAGCGTCGGCGTGTTCTACGAGCAGGACTATTAAGGCGATGAGCTTCTGGGACGAGCGGTATAGCGAACCGGGCTACCTGTTCGGGGAGGCCCCCAACGCTTTCCTCGCCGCGCAGCAGCATCGGCTCGCAGGCTATCGTACCGCCTTGGCCATTGCCGACGGCGAGGGGCGCAACGGCGTTTTCCTGGCGGAGCAGGGGCTCGATGTCACCAGCATCGACGCCTCCTCGGTCGGCATCGCCAAGGCGAGGGCGCTGGCTGAAAAGCGGGGCGTGTCAGTCGATTGCCAACTGGTGGATATCGCTGAATATGAATGGCCCGCCGACACATTCGACGTGGTTGTGGGCATTTTCTTTCAATTCGCCGCGCCGCCGCTGCGCGATGCCATCTTTGCCGGCATGATCAGGACATTGGCACCCGGTGGACTTCTGTTGCTGGAAGGCTATGGACCGCGTCAGATGGAATATGGGACCGGTGGACCCAGAGTGCTGGAAAACCTCTATACCGAGGATCTGCTGGCCGACCGGTTCAAGGCGCTCGAGATCCTCGACCTGCGCAGCTACGACGCCGAGCTCAGCGAAGGCAGCCGTCACAGGGGTGTTTCGGCCCTGGTTGACCTCGTGGCCCGAAAGCCCGGTCGCGGCTGAGGCCAGATCATTTCAAACCAAGGCGGATTCCGGGCACTTTCGCTTCTCGCCCCCGTGAGGGCGAGAGAGCGGGAGCAGAGGCCTCCGGATGGTGGCGGCCGGCTTCTGGCGCGACACATTCAACGAGCGCCAGGCCGCCCTCGGGGCGAGCCCGAGGGCGGAACGGTGGGTGGGAAAAGCCGTGCGATAGGTAGCGTCAGGAAACCGCGCAGTTTTTAACTCAAGCCTGCGCGAACAGCTGCCTCTTACTGCGCCGCGCCGCCGGTCTTTGCGGCTTTTTCGGCGTCCCACCACCAGAGGCTGGGGAAGCCGGAGGAGAATTCGGGCAGCGGGTCGGGGTGGCTGAAGCGGTCCCAGCGGGCGGCGCGGGTGGTGCGCAGCGTGTAGCTGGGGATGACGAAATGCTTAGCCAGCAGCACCCGGTCGAGTGCCTTGGTTACCGCCTCCTGGGTTTCGCGATCGTCGGCCGCGATCATCTGGTCGATCAGCGCGTCGACGGCGGGGTCAGCAATACCGGCATAGTTCTGCGCGCCCTGCGCCTCGGCGGTGGAGGAGCCGAAGAAGAAACGCTGTTCGTTGCCCGGCGAGAAGGACTGGGTCCAGCCCGAATAGATCATGTCATAGTCGAAGCTGCGGGCGCGGTTGATGAATTGCGGGCTGTCGACGGTGCGGATGGTGGCGGTGACGCCGATCTGCGCCAGGTTGGTGACGAGGTTCTGAGCCACCGGCTCGATGGTGGGGCCATTGAGCAGGATTTCGAAGGTGAAGGGCTGCCCATCCGGCCCGATCAACTGGTTGCCCCGCAGCGTATAGCCGGCCTCGGTGAAGAGGCCGAGCGCGGTGCGCAGATTGGCGCGCAGCTTTTGCGGGTCGCCACTGACCGGATTGGTATATTGCGCGGTGAAGACTTCGGGCGGCACCTGGTCCTTGACGGTTTCAAGCACGGCCAGTTCCTCGCCTTCCGGCAGGCCCTTGGAGCGGAAGGGCAGGCCGAAGAAGAAGCTGTCTATGCGCTCGTACTGGCCATAGAACAGGGTATTGCTCAGCTCCTCGAAATCGAAGGCGTAGTTCAGGGCTTCGCGCACACGCACATCGGCGAACTTGTCGCGGCGCAGGTTCATGACGAAGCCGACCATCACGCCGCTGTCATTGTAGTCCTGGGGGAAGAGTTCCTTGATCACACGGCCGTCCTTGACCGCCGGGAAGTCATAGGCTGTGGCCCAGCGGCGGGCCTGGTTCTCGCTCCACCAGTCGAACTGGTCGCCTTTGAAAGCCTCGAACATCACTGTCAGATCGAGGAAGTACTCGATCTTGTAGGTGTCGAAATTGTTCTGGCCGACGCGGGTCGGCTGCGCATTGCCCCAGTAATCGGGATTGCGCTCATAGGTGGTGGTGCGGCCGGCATCAAAACTGGCAAGGTGATAGGGGCCGGAGCCCATAGGGATTTCGAGGGTGGATTCGGCGATATTGCGGGCCTTGCCATTGGCACCGGTGCCCTCCCACCAATGTTGGGGCAGGACCAGCAATTGGCCCAGGATCAGCGGCAATTCGAGATTGTCGGTCTGGTTGAAGGTGAAGGTCACCTCGCCCGGGGCCGTCACCTCGGCCTTGGTGATATTGGCATAATATTGGGCGCGGTCGGGATTGACCTCGATCAGCTTGTTGAAGCTCCAGACCACGTCTTCGGGCGTGACCGGCTCGCCGTCCTGCCACTTGGCCTTGGGGTCGATGCGGAAGGTCACCGCGCCGTAATCGGCGGCGATCTTCAATTCGGAGGCGAGCAGGGCGTAATAGGTGTTCACCTCATCCTGCGAGGGGATCATCAGCGTTTCGTAGACCAGGCCCAGCCCGTTGGCGACCTCGCCCTTGGGCAGGATGGGGTTGAAGGTGTCGAAACCGCCGAGATCGCCCATGCGCACCGTGCCGCCCTTGGGGGCATCGACATTGACATAGTCGAAATGGGTGTAGTCGAGGCCATATTTGGCTTCGCCTTGCAGCGTGAAGGAGTTGGTCCATTCCCCGGTCTTTGGCTGGGCCGAGGCGGGGGCGGAGAGCCCAAATGCTGCCACGAGGGCAAGGACGGGCAGGAAGAGGCGGGTCAAAAGCGTCATGGCGTGGCTCCGCGGCAAGGGTTTGGTGTCGAAATTATTCAGATGTCGGCATCGGGGGCAATGGTCGTGCCGTTCACCGTTTCGGGTGAGGCAAGGTCGAAGGCGGCAGCGAGTAGTTGGCGGGTGTAGTCTTGCTGCGGGGCGGCGAAAATGTCGGCGGCCAGGCCCTGCTCGACCACCTTGCCATGGCGCATGACGATGAGGCGGTGGGCCAGCGCCCGCACCACGCGCAGATCGTGGCTGATGAAGAGATAGCTCAACTGCCGCCGGTGCTGCACATCGCGCAGCAGGTCGATGACCTGGGCCTGGATGGAGACATCGAGCGCCGAGGTCGGCTCGTCCAGCACCAGGAAATCCGGCTCGAGCACCAAAGCGCGGGCGATGGCGATGCGCTGGCGCTGGCCGCCGGAAAATTCGTGCGGATAGCGGCTGGCGACGGCGGGATCGAGGCCGACCTCGCGCAAGGCCGCTGTCATCTTCGCTTCGCGCTCGGCGCGGCCAAGTTGCGGCATATGCACGCCAAGTCCCTCCTCGACGATTTCGCGCACCGACATGCGGGGGCTGAGCGAGCCATAGGGGTCCTGGAAGACGATCTGCATATGCTTGCGCAGCGGCCGCAAAGATCGCCACGACCGGGCCTGCACCGCATTGCCCAGCACCACGATGCGTCCCTCGGACGGGATCAGCCGCAGCATGGCATAGCCGAGCGAGGACTTGCCCGAACCGCTCTCGCCCACGACGCCCAGAGTCTCGCCCTTTTTGATGGTGAGATCGACGCCGTCGACGGCGCGGATATGGCCGACGACACGGCGCAGCAGGCCGCGCTTGATGGGGAACCAGACCTTGAGGTCGGTGGCTTCGACCACCGTCGGCGCGTCGGGGGCAGGCACCAGCGCGTCCCCGCGCGGCGCGGCGGCGAGCAGGCGTTTGGTATAGTCGTGTTGCGGCTTGTCGAAGATGGCGTTGACCGGTCCGCTCTCGACGATCTCGCCGCCGGTCATGACGCAGACCCGGTCGGCAATGCGCCGCACGATGGTGAGGTCGTGGGTAATGAACAGCATGGCCATGCCATTGTCGCGCTGCAGTTTTTTGAGGAGGGCGAGGATCTGCGCCTGCACGGTGACATCGAGCGCGGTGGTTGGTTCGTCGGCAATCAGCAGTTTCGGGTCGTTGGCGAGCGCCATGGCGATCATGACGCGTTGCCGCTGGCCGCCGGACAGTTGGTGGGGAAAGTCGTCAAAGCGGTGTAGCGGATCGGGAATGCCGACGGCATCGAGCAATTCGAGCGTGCGCTTGCGGGCAGCGGTCTTGCGCAGGCCCTGATGCACGGCCAGCGTCTCGCCGATCTGCTTGCCGATGCTGTGCAGCGGATTGAGCGAGCTCATCGGCTCCTGAAAGATCATGCCGACGCGATTGCCGCGCACCTGCCGCAGCGTGGCGTCATCGGCGCCGACCAGCTCCGTGCCGTCAAGGCGGATGGAGCCGGAGAGCGTGGCGCTGGGCGGCAGCAGTTTCAGCACCGACAGCGCCGTCACCGATTTGCCCGAGCCGCTCTCGCCCACCAGCGCCACGGTTTCGCCCGGGCTGATGTCGAAGGATACGGACCTGGCGGCGGGGCTAGCGCCGAAGCCGATGGTGAGATCGCGAACCGAGAGCAGGGGCGCGGTCACGGGTGGAGCCAACCGTCTTCTATTGCGGCAATTTCCGAAAGAGTCGGCCTCAGCACCTGTACCGACGTTGACTGCCAGTTTTGCGTCGTTGAAGCATAGCTTAACGCATATGGGCCGCGGATGCCTTGGTCCTCACTCATGAAATACTGACATCCCAGCTTGATGGCTGTTGAGATATGGATGGCATCAGGCAGCTTTAGAGAGTGTGCGCTCCGCAGCAGCGCCGCTGCCGCTAACACCTCACGATCGACCGGGGCCACCGTAAGCCAGTCCGTCGTCTGAATTAAGGTTTCGTAGCGTAGCCGGTTGATATCATCATGTTTGCGATAGGGGACGACCAGCAATTCGGCCAGTGTCAGTTCACTTGTTACGAAAGGGGCTGAGCCAGACGGCGTTTCTCCAGAGAACAGCCCGACCAACGCGTGCGACTGCTCGTCCTGGCCCTCGAAAGCTTTGATGAAAATATTCGTGTCCAGGTAGACCGGTTGCACCAATCAGTCATCCCACTCGTCGCGAAGTGCCCGAATTCTCGCTACCGCTTCCTCCGTGGTGACGGTTTCCCCGCGCTCCGCCGCATCGCGCTGCATCTGCTTCATCAAAGCGACTGCCTGCTCGCGAGAAAGTGGGGGCGGAGTCGAATACGTCTCCTCGGTTAAAATGACCGTGACCGAACTTGTCGATACGAGTTCGCGCAAATCCTCTGGCAGGTTCTCGACCGGGTAATGCTGCCGCACGATCTTGTTCATGGCGCGCCTCCTTGCGAGGCCATCATACCACATTTCATCGGAAGGTCTTTCGGGGATCGAAGGCGTCGCGGATGGCTTCGCCGATGAAGACCAGGAGCGTCATCATCAAGGAGATGGTGAAAAAGCCGGTCAGACCAAGCCAGGGGGCTTCGAGGTTGTTCTTGCCCTCTTCGAGCAACTGGCCCAGCGAAGGCGAGCCGGAGGGCAGGCCGAAGCCGAGAAAGTCGAGCGAGGTCAGCGTCGCCACCGAGCCCGAGAGGATGAAGGGCATGAAGGTCAGCGTCGCGACCATGGCATTGGGCAGAAGATGCCGCCACATGATCATGCGGTTGGATACACCCAGGGCGCGGGCGGCGGTGACATATTCGAAATTGCGGGCGCGCAGGAATTCGGCCCGCACGATGCCCACCAGCGTCACCCAGGAGAACAAAAGCAAAATGCCGAGCAGCACCCAGAAGCCGGGCGCGATCACCGAGGAGATGATGAGGAGGAGATAAAGGGCCGGTACCGAGGTCCAGATTTCGATCAGCCTTTGGGCGATGAGATCGACCCAGCCGCCGAAATAGCCCTGCACGGCGCCGGCCGCGACGCCTATTACTGAAGAGGCGACGGTGAGGACGAGGCCGAACAGGATGGAAATGCGGAAGCCATAGATCAGCCGCGCCATGACGTCGCGCCCGGTTCCATCGGTGCCCAGGACGTGGAAATTGCCTGGAAGGCAACCAGGATCGGCGAGGCCTTGTGGGTAGCGCTGGCACACCACGTCGCGGCTCATCAGCCAGCTGGGCGGGTTGGCGCCGGGAAAGGCTACATAGGGATCGACTGTGTTGTAGCTGAAGCGGATGGGCGGCCAGAGCATCCAGCCATTTGCGCTGATCTCGTCGGCGATGAATTCATCGCGGTAGTTGGTGGTGGCGAGGAAACCGCCAAAGGTGCTTTCGGGATAATCGACAAATGCCGGCACCATCAGCTCGCCCTTGTAGGAGACGAGAATGGGCCGGTCATTGGCAATGAATTCGGCGCCCATCGTCACGACAAAGAGGACGAAGAAGATCCAGAAACTCCACCAGCCGCGGCGATTGGCGCGGAAATTGGCGAGGCGCCGCCGGTTGAGCGGGCTGAGGCGGCCATGCGGGGCAGCGTCGAGGCTCATACGTCGCGGCTTTCGAAATCGAGGCGTGGATCGACCCACATATAGGCCAGGTCCGATACCAGCCCGATGATGAGGCCGAGCAGCGAGAAGATGTAGAGTGTGGCAAAGACCACCGGATAATCGCGGCTGACCACCGACTGGAAGCCGAGAAGACCGAGGCCGTCGAGCGAGAAGATGGTCTCGATCAACAGCGAGCCACCGAAGAAGACGCCGATAAAGGCGCCGGGAAAGCCGGCAATGATCAGCATCATGGCGTTGCGGAAGACGTGGCCATAGAGCACCTGCCGCTCGGTCAGGCCCTTTGCGCGGGCGGTGGTGACATATTGCTTGCCGATCTCGTCGAGAAAGGAGTTCTTGGTCAGCAGCGTCGCGGTGGCGAAGGCGCCCAGGCCCATGGCGATGATGGGAAGCACCAGATGCCAGAAATAGTCGAGCACCTGCCGCCACCAGGGAAAACTGGCCCAGCCCGGCGAGGTGAGCCCGCGTAGCGGAAAGATCGACCAGAACGAGCCGCCGGCGAAGAGGACGACGAGCGCGATGGCCACCAGGAAGCCGGGCACGGCATAGCCGATGATGACGATGGTCGAGGTCCAGACATCGAAGCGGCTGCCGTCGCGCACCGCCTTGGCAATGCCAAGGGGGATCGAAATGCCATAGGCAATCAGCGTCATCCACAGGCCCAGCGAGATCGAAACCGGCATCTTTTCCTTGATCAGGTCGATCACCGAAATGTCGCGGTAATAGCTGTCGCCGAAATCGAAGCGCAGGTAATTTCCGATCATGGAGAAAAAGCGTTCGAGCGGCGGCCTGTCGAAGCCGAACTGCTTTTCGATGCGCGCGACCAACTCGGGCGGCAGGCCCTGGCTGCCGCGATATGCGCCGCCAGTCTGCTGGCGGGATGGGGCGGCCACGCCATCGCCGCCACCGCCGGTAACGCGCTCGCTGAGCGATACGTTCTGCCCCGACATATTGGCCAGGGCCTGTTCCACAGGACCGCCGGGCGCGAACTGGGTGATGACAAAGGACACGGCCATGATGCCGAACACGGTCGGGATCATCAGCAGGAGACGGCGGAAGATATAGGCGCCCATGCCTGCTCCGGCAACGAGACATGCCCGGCTTTGCGGCGTGTGCGACGCAAATCAAAGGGCGATGACAACTGATCGGCACTGCAACACTTCCGTGACGGGGATGCAAGATTGCTCGCCTGCCCATCGCCGGCTTTCACGCGGGTTTGTAGTGCAGGGCTTGCCCTGGCCGCCGCCGCCGTTCAGGATCGCGACCCAACAAGGAGAAGCGGATGCGGTTTCAATCCGTCGGGCAGATCAAGGATATTTCCATCGCCAGGGTGATGCTGGTCGCGCTGCGAGCGCATGGCTTTCACCCGCTCGATCCGGTGGATGGCGGATTGCCGGGGGTTCCGAACCTTTTCGGACCGCAGGGCGTTAGTATCGAGGTTCCGGAGGACGAGGCCGAGGATGCGGCTCTGCTTCTCGCGGACCTGATGAAGGACATGAACGACACCCACCCCTAAAACGGCCATATTGCGGCAGCACAAGAAAGGTGCGGGTTGGGCGATTGAACGTGGGGGGCTGTTTGCTTTATAAGCCGCCACAAGTGTTAATTTCCCTTAAGCCCTTGGGGCAGGAGTGATCAATGCAGGTTTGGAAGCGCGGCGCTTCTTCCATTGCGGGTTTGTCGGTATTGGCCTTGGTGCTGGCCGGCTGTGCCTCGACCAGTGGAACCAACACCAGCAATCTCAATGTCATCGGTGCGCCCAGCCAGGCGCAGCCGGTGCAGAACTCGACGGTGCAGCAGAATACGCTGCCGGCGATCGGCGCGACGGGCACGCCCGCCCCGGGCCTTTCCGGCCAGCCGGTTCTGGGCGGCCAGCCCGCCATGACGCAGCCGACGCAGGTTGCGGGCGCCAATGGCTCGATCGTGTCGCTGGGCCAACCGATGACCACCGGCGTCAGCACCGGACCGGAAGGCGTGTGGAACGTGGTGGCTGGCGGCCAGACCTGCCGGCTCAACCTGCCGATGACCGCCAAGACCGGTACCAATTACTATCGCGCTTCGGCGCCGGGCTGCACCGTGTCGCAGATTGCGGCAGTGACGGGCTGGCAGCAGGTCGGCAGCCAGCTGCAGCTTTATGATGATAACGGCAATATCGCCGCGTTCCTGGCGCCGAGCTCGGGCCGTTATATCGGCACGATGGGTGGTGGCCAGCCGGTCTCCATGTCGCGCTAAGTTCACGAAAGCCGGTCCAATGGGCCGGCTTTTTTGTGTCATCCTTCTACATGCTTGAAATTGCCTTGCCACAGAGCAGGTGGCCGCTCGGGGTTGACCCGGGCCGGCTCACGACGCAATGGGTGGTGCGACTGGCCTTGGGGCCGGCGCGGGTTTGGCTCGGTATTGCTTGATGGCTTCTTCTTCCCCCTATTCCTCGGTTCGCACCGCCTATGATGCGCTGGTGGCGCGCGGGGCGCTGAGCGCCGATCCGGCGCAGCGCGAGGCGGCGGACCAGTTCGATCGCGTGCTGAACGACCTGATGGCGGCCAAGCCAAGGCGGCTGTTCGGGTTTTTCGACAAGCCGAAGCCGGTGCGCGGGCTCTACCTGTTCGGCGAAGTGGGGCGCGGCAAGACCATGCTGACGGACCTGTTCTTTGCCGCCGTGCCGTTCCCGCAGAAGCGGCGCGTGCATTTCCACGAATTCATGGATGAGGTGCACCAAGCCATTGCGGCGTTTCGCAAGTCGCCCAAAGGCAGTGCCGACAATGCCGATCCGGTGGAAGCGGTGGTGCGGCCAATCCTCATGAGCGGGTCGCGCGTGCTCTGCCTCGACGAGTTCCACGTCCATGACATCGCCAACGCCATGCTGCTCGACCGGCTGTTCGAAAAACTGTTTGCCGGCGGGGTCACACTGGTCTCCACCTCAAACGTGGTCCCCGACGATCTCTACAAGGATGGTCTCAACCGGCAACTGTTCCTGCCCTTCATCGCCCGGCTCAAGGCGGAGACGGTGGTGGTGGGGCTGCCATCGGAACAGGATTATCGGCGGCTGAAATTTGCCGGGCAGCAGGTCTATGCCTTCGGCACCGGGCCCGAAATCGGCGCGGTCATGGACCGGCTCTGGCTGCGCATTACCGGCGGCGAACTGGGCGCGCCGGGGGTGATTGAAAGCATTGGCCGGGAAATTCCGGTGCCGGCAATGTCCATGGGGGCGGCCCGTTTCGGTTTTGCCGATCTCTGCGAAAAGCCGCTGGGGACCAGAGATTTCGTACGCATCGCACATTCGTTCGATTCGGTGATGCTCGAGGATGTGCCACAGATGGACCGGACCCGGTCCGATGCGGCCAAGCGCTTCATCCTGTTGATCGACAGTCTCTACGACCGGGGCGTCAAGCTGGCGGCCAGCTTTGCGGTGCCGCTCGAACAATTGGGCAAGGACGACAAGACCGCCTTCGAATTCCAGCGCACGGTGTCCCGGCTCACCGAGATGCAGTCCGAGGAATATCTCGGCAAGGGGTTGCGGGATGCGGTGCCCGACGAGTCAGAAGACATTTGACCGAGCCAGTTCTAGATGTCCATCGTCACCACCCGACTTGATCGGGTGGTCCATTTCTGTCCGGCGTTTTGTTGCAGCATGGATTGCCCGGTCGAGCCGGGCAATGACGATGGGGTGGGACGTTTCGAGTTCGCAGTCCCTGCGCACATGCCCAAACGGCATTCCCCCTTCGCCCATCAGCATGGGCCAAACCGGGCTTTAGACGAAGGGTTCACTTGCTCCTCAATGCGGGGAGGGTTAAGACGTGCGCCAATTCAACGCAGTTGGGATGAGGCTTATGGCGCGCAAGAAGATTGCCCTTATCGGTGCTGGACAGATCGGCGGGACACTGGCCCTGCTGACCGCTCAGAAAGAACTGGGTGACGTCGTATTGTTCGACGTCGTCGACGGCGTACCGCAGGGCAAGGCCCTCGATATCGCCCAGTCGGCTCCGGCCCAGGGCTTCGATTCCACGCTCAAGGGCACGTCCGAATACAAGGACATCGAAGGCGCCGATGTGGTGATCGTCACCGCCGGCGTGCCGCGCAAGCCCGGCATGAGCCGCGACGACCTGCTCGAAATTAACCTCAAGGTGATGGAGCAGGTGGGTGCGGGCATTGCCAAATATGCCCCCGACGCTTTCGTCATCTGCATCACCAACCCGCTCGACGCCATGGTCTGGGCGCTGCAGAAGTTCTCCGGCCTGCCCGCCAACAAGGTGATCGGCATGGCCGGCGTGCTCGACAGCTCGCGTTTCGTGCACTTCATCGCCGAAGAGCTGGGCGTGTCGGTTCAGGACGTCAACGCCTTCGTGCTGGGCGGCCATGGCGACACCATGGTGCCGCTGACCCGCTACTCCACCGTTGCCGGCATTCCGCTGACCGACATCGTCAAGATGGGCTGGATGAGCAAGGAAAAGCTCGAAGAGATCGTGCAGCGCACCCGTGATGGCGGCGCCGAGATCGTCGGGTTGCTGAAGACCGGTTCGGCCTTCTATGCGCCGGCCGCATCCGCCATTGCCATGGCCGAGAGCTATCTCAAGGACAAGAAGCGCGTGCTTCCTTCCGCCGTGCAGCTCAATGGCGAATATGGCGTCAAGGGCACCTATGTCGGCGTGCCCGTGATCATCGGTGCCGGTGGCGCGGAGAAGGTCGTCGAGATCGCGCTCAACTCCTCCGAGCAAAAGGCGTTCGACAAATCGGTCGGCGCGGTCGAAGGCCTGATCGAGGCGTGTAAAAAGATCCAGCCCAAGCTGGCCTAATGATTGAAGCCGCTGGTTCCGCCAGCGGCTTTCGCCCTTTCCGGTCTCTGGAAATGTCCGGCTTACGTCTGCCCACCCAAGGGGAATAGAATGAACATCCATGAACACCAGGCCAAGGCGCTGCTGAAAGAATACGGCGCGCCCGTTGCTGCTGGCGTCGCCATTTTCTCGGTCGACGAAGCCGAGGCCGCAGCCAAGTCGCTGCCGGGCCCGCTTTATGTGGTCAAGAGCCAGATCCATGCCGGCGGTCGCGGCAAGGGCAAGTTCAAGGAGCTCGGTCCCGATGCCAAGGGCGGCGTGCGCCTGGCCAAGAGCATCGAGGAAGTGGTTTCCCATGCCAGGGAAATGCTCGGCAATACGCTGGTGACCGCGCAGACCGGCGAAGCCGGCAAGCAGGTCAATCGCCTCTATATCGAAGATGGCGCCGATATTGCCCGCGAGCTCTATTGCTCGCTCCTGGTCGACCGCTCGGTCGGGCAGGTGGCGTTCGTGGTGTCCACCGAAGGCGGCATGGATATCGAGGCCGTGGCCCATGACACTCCGGAAAAGATCGTGACCGTCGCGATCAATCCCGAAGCCGGTGTCACCGATGCCGATGTGGCCAAGATCGTGGCCGCGCTCAAGCTTGACGGCGTTGCCGCCGAAGACGCCAAGAGCCTGTTCCCCATCCTCTACAAGGCCTTCAGCGACACCGACATGGCGCTGCTCGAGGTCAATCCGCTGATCGTCATGGAAAACGGCCATCTGCGCGTGCTCGACGCCAAGGTGTCGTTCGACGGCAATGCGCTGTTCCGCCATGACAATATCAAGGCGCTGCGCGACGAGAGCGAAGAAGACAGCAAGGAAATCGAGGCCTCCAAGTGGGACCTCGCCTATGTGGCGCTCGACGGCAATATCGGCTGCATGGTCAATGGCGCAGGCCTGGCCATGGCGACCATGGACATCATCAAGCTCTACGGCAAAGAGCCGGCGAACTTCTGTGACGTTGGCGGCGGTGCCGGCAAGGACAAGGTCGCGGCCGCCTTCAAGATCATCACTGCCGACCCCAAGGTCGAAGGCATTCTGGTCAACATCTTCGGCGGCATCATGAAGTGCGATGTCATCGCCGAAGGCGTTGTCGCTGCCGTGCAGGAAGTGGGCCTCAAGGTGCCGCTGGTGGTGCGCCTGGAAGGCACCAATGTCGAACTGGGCAAGAAGATCCTCAACGAGTCCGGCCTGGCGATCACGGCGGCCGACGATCTCGACGACGCCGCCAAGAAGATCGTCGCGGCGATCAACGGCTAATTTGAAGGACCTTACCTGATGTCTATTCTCGTCAATAAGAACACCAAGGTCCTCGTCCAGGGCCTGACCGGCAAGACCGGCACCTTCCACACCGAACAGGCGCTGGCCTATTATGGCACGCAGATGGTTGGCGGTATCCACCCCAAGAAGGGCGGCGAAACCTGGACCGGTTCGAAGGGTGAAAGCCTGCCGATCTTCGCTTCGGTCGCCGAAGGCAAGGAAAAGACCGGCGCCGACGCTTCGGTCATCTATGTGCCGCCTGCCGGTGCTGCCGATGCCATCATCGAAGCCATCGATGCCGAAATCCCGTTCATTACCTGCATCACCGAAGGTATCCCGGTGATGGACATGGTGCGCGTCAAGGCTCGCCTCGACCGCTCCAAGTCGCGACTGCTCGGCCCCAACTGCCCGGGCATCCTGACCCCGGAAGAATGCAAGATCGGCATCATGCCGGGCTCGATTTTCCGCAAGGGTTCGGTGGGTATTGTTTCGCGCTCGGGCACGCTTACCTATGAGGCAGTGTTCCAGACCTCGAACGAAGGCCTCGGCCAGACCACTGCGGTCGGTATTGGCGGCGATCCGGTCAAGGGCACCGAGTTCATCGACGTGCTGGAGATGTTCCTGGCTGACGACGCCACCGAATCCATCATCATGATCGGCGAAATCGGCGGTTCGGCCGAAGAAGACGCCGCCCAGTTCCTGATCGACGAAGCCAAGAAGGGCCGCAAGAAGCCGATGGCCGGTTTCATCGCGGGCCGCACCGCTCCCAAGGGCCGGACCATGGGCCATGCCGGCGCCGTGGTTTCGGGCGGCAAGGGCGACGCGGAGTCCAAGATCGCCGCGATGGAAGCGGCCGGCATTCGCGTCTCGCCGTCGCCGGCGCGCCTTGGCACCACGCTTGTGGATGTGCTGAAGGGCTGAGAGCCGTCCCCCAGGGCCAATCGCTCCGGTGGAGCGATTGGAGGCGAGCAGGCCATGAGAGCTAGGCTCGAATGGCGGGGCATGTCGGTTGCATTACCGTGGCGTCATCTCGGCGGATGCCGGGATTTACTTGAGATTTCACGACGAGCCCCGGCCCTTGCCGGGGCGACAATCAGCGAACCTGGTCGGATGCAACCCGGTTAGGTCGCGGTTCGGACACAGAGCGGTGATAAGCCCTCGGGCGTTCGATACGGTATGAGACTATTCGAGCCACGATCCTGCTCAGGGATCGTTCCACTTAACAGGATACTAAGGATAAGCGGTCAGTATCCGCAGCAATTTAAGGACCGCGTGAAACCGGCACTCCCGGTTCGTTGAGAAGGATGGCGGGGCGCAAAGTCCTGCGACACAAGCGATGACACGACAGGAAAAGAACGACACGTTCTTGCTGACTTCTTTCCTCTACGGAGGGAATGCCGACTACATCGAACAACTCTATTCTCGCTTCAAGAGCGACCCGTCCAGCGTTGACGCGACATGGGCCAGCTTCTTCAGCCGTCTCGACGATAGCCAGGATGAGGCGCGCAAGAACGCCGACGGTCCGAGCTGGGGTCGCAAGGACTGGCCGCAGGCCGAAGCCAGCGAATTGGTCAGCGCCCTCGACGGCAACTGGGCCGAAGTGGCGGTCAAGACCGAGAAGGTCGTAGCCAAGAAGGCCGCTGCAGAGGGCAAGCCCGCGCCCACCGCTACCGAAGTGTTGCAGGCCACGCGCGACTCCATCCGCGCCATCATGATGATCCGTGCCTATCGCATGCGCGGTCACCTGCACGCCGATCTCGATCCGCTGCACCTGCGCGCCGAAGAGCCGGCGCCCGAGCTCGATCCGACGAGCTACGGCTTCACCGAAGCCGATTATTCCCGCAAGATCTTCATCGACAACTATCTCGGCCTCGAATACGCGACGCTTCCCGAGATGCTGGCGATCCTCAAGCGCACCTATTGCGGTACGCTTGGCATCGAGTTCATGCATATCTCCGATCCCGAAGCCAAGCAGTGGATCCAGGAGCGCATCGAGGGCCCGGACAAGGAAATCACCTTCACGCCCGAGGGCAAGAAGGCCATCCTCAACAAGCTGATCGAAGCCGAGGGCTTCGAGAAGTTCCTCGACGTCAAATATACCGGCACCAAGCGCTTCGGCCTCGATGGTGCCGAAGCCACCATTCCGGCGCTGGAGCAGATCATCAAGCGCGGTGGCGCGCTGGGCATCAAGGACATCGTGTTGGGCATGGCGCATCGCGGCCGCCTCAACGTGTTGACCCAGGTGTTGAGCAAGCCGCATCGCGCGCTGTTCCACGAATTCAAGGGCGGCGCCTTCTATCCCGACGACGTCGAAGGTTCGGGCGACGTGAAGTACCATCTGGGTGCTTCCTCGGACCGCGAATTCGACGGCAACAAGGTGCACCTGTCGCTGACTGCCAATCCCTCCCATCTCGAGATCGTCGATCCGGTGGTGCTGGGCAAGGCCCGCGCCAAGCAGGATCAGCACATCGCGCCCGATGGCAAGCTGGTCAATATCGAGCAGGACGGCAAGCCGGACCGCTCCATGGTGTTGCCGCTGCTGATCCACGGCGATGCCGCCTTTGCAGGGCAGGGCGTCGTAGCCGAGTGCTTCGGCCTTTCCGGCCTCAAGGGGCATCGCACGGGGGGCTCGATCCACTTCGTGATCAACAACCAGATCGGCTTCACCACCTCGCCGATCTATTCGCGCTCCTCGCCCTATCCGACCGATGTCGCCAAGATGATCGAGGCGCCGGTGCTGCATGTGAACGGCGACGATCCGGAAGCGGTTGTCTTTGCCGCCAAGGTCGCGGTCGAATATCGCCAGAAGTTCGGCAAGCCTGTCGTCATCGACATGTTCTGCTATCGTCGCTTCGGCCATAATGAAGGCGACGAGCCCAGCTTCACCCAGCCGCTGATGTATTCCAAGATCCGGTCGCACCAGACCACCTTGGAACTGTATTCGGCAAAGCTGGTGGGCGAGGGCCTGCTGACCCAGACCGATATCGACCAGCTCAAGGCCGACTGGAAGGCGCGCCTCGAAACCGAATTCGAAGCCGGCCAGGACTATCGTCCGAACAAGGCCGACTGGCTCGATGGCCAGTGGAAGAGCTTCAAGCCGGCGCATGACGAAGGTCCGCGCCGTGGCGAAACCGGTGTTGCCCTCGACAAGCTGGTCGAGATCGGCACCAAGCTCACCCAGGTTCCCGCCGACTTCAACGTGCACCGCACGGTCAAGCGCTTCATGGACAATCGCCTGGCGGCGATCGAGTCCGGCGAGGGCATCGACTGGGCAACCGCCGAGGCACTGGCTTTCGGCACGCTGGTGACCGAAGGCCATCCCGTGCGCCTTTCCGGCCAGGATTGCGAACGCGGCACCTTCAGCCAGCGCCATTCGGTGCTCAACGATCAGCAGGTCGACAACAAGACCTATACGCCGCTCAACAATCTGGCGCCCGATCAGTCGCGCTACGAGGTCATCAATTCGATGCTCTCCGAAGAAGCGGTGCTGGGTTTTGAATATGGCTATTCGCTCTCCGAGCCCAAGGCGCTGACGCTGTGGGAAGCCCAGTTCGGCGACTTCGTCAACGGCGCGCAGGTGGTGATCGACCAGTTCATCTCTTCGGGCGAGCGCAAGTGGTTCCGCATGTCGGGCCTCGTGATGCTTTTGCCGCATGGCTATGAAGGGCAGGGCCCGGAGCACTCCTCCGCGCGTCCCGAGCGCTTCCTGCAGCTGTGCGCGGAAGACAATATGCAGGTCGCCAACTGCACGACGCCGGCCAACTATTTCCACATCCTGCGCCGTCAGCTGAAGCGCGACTTCCGCAAGCCGCTGATCCTGATGACGCCGAAGAGCCTGCTGCGCCACAAGCGCGCCGTCTCGGGTCTGGTGGAACTGGGTCCGGACAGCGTCTTCCATCGTCTGCTCTGGGACGATGCCGAGGCGCCGGGCCTGCCCAAGACCACCATTCGCCTGCAGAACGACGAGAAGATCCGTCGCGTGGTGCTGTGCACGGGCAAGGTCTATTACGACCTGCTCGAAGACCGCGAGAAGAAGGGCATCGACGATGTCTATCTGCTGCGCGTCGAGCAGCTCTATCCGTTCCCGGCCAAGGCACTGCTGGATGAATTGAGCCGCTTCCCCAATGCGGAAGTGATCTGGTGCCAGGAAGAGCCGCGCAATATGGGGGCCTGGGCCTTCATCCAGCCCTATGTGGAATGGGTGTTCGACCAGATGGGCCGTGGCAACCAGCGCGTTCGCTATACCGGCCGCGCCGCTGCTGCCTCGCCGGCTACCGGCCGCATGAGCGTGCACCTGGAACAGCTCCAGGCATTCCTCGATGACGCGCTGGGCTCATAAGCCTTGTGACATGACATAAAGAGCGCCACATTCGTCCCTAGGACGAAGGCGCTCCGGCCTGAAAAAGAAGGACATACTCAATGTCGACAGAAATCCGCGTGCCGACGCTGGGCGAAAGCGTCACCGAGGCAACCATCGGTCAGTGGTACAAGAAGGTGGGCGACGCCGTCGCTGCCGATGAGCCCATTGTCGAGCTCGAAACCGACAAGGTTACCATCGAGGTTCCGGCGCCCGCTTCAGGCGTTCTCGAAGCCATCGCTGCCCAGCCGGGCGAAACCGTCGATGTCGGGGCACTGCTGGGTGCCATTGCTGCCGGTGCCGCTGCTGCCGCCTCGGCGCCCGCCGCTGCCGCTCCGACACCGGCCAAGACCGAAGTTCCTGCCGCCAATGCTGCTGGTCCCGAGCCGGTCAAGCCGACCGACCGGGCTCCGGCTCCCTCGGCGCAGAAGCTGATCAACGAGAACAATCTCGACGCCGCCGGCATTGCCGGTTCCGGCAAGTCTGGTCAGGTGCTCAAGGAAGATGTGCTCTCGGCCCTGGCCCGTCCGGCGCCCGCCGCCGCGCCTGCTGCGGCCCCCGCTCCGGCTCCTGCTGCAAAGCCCGCCGCTCCGGCGCCTTCTCCCGCGCCGCGCGCTCCGGTTGCCGCCGATGACGCGTCGCGCGAAGAGCGCGTGAAGATGACCCGCCTGCGCCAGACCATTGCGCGCCGCCTCAAGGATGCGCAGAACACCGCCGCCATGCTGACCACCTTCAACGAGGTGGACATGAAGCCGGTGATGGACCTGCGCAACCAGTACAAGGACCTGTTCGAGAAGAAGCATGGCGTCAAGCTGGGCTTCATGGGCTTTTTCACCAAGGCCGTGGTGCATGCGCTCAAGGAAATCCCGGCGGTCAATGCCGAGATCGATGGCGATGACCTGATCTACAAGCAATACGCCCATATCGGCGTCGCTGTCGGCACCGACAAGGGCCTTGTGGTTCCGGTGGTGCGCAATGCCGACCAGATGTCGATCGCCGAGATCGAAAAGGAAATCGGCAATCTCGGCAGGAAGGCCCGCGATGGGCAGCTGTCGATGGCCGACATGCAGGGCGGCACCTTCACCATCTCCAATGGTGGTGTCTATGGCTCGCTGATGTCGACCCCGATCCTCAATGCCCCGCAGTCGGGTATTCTGGGCATGCACAAGATCCAGGAGCGTCCGGTCGTGGTCGGCGGTCAGATCGTCATCCGCCCGATGATGTATCTGGCGCTCAGCTATGATCACCGCATCGTCGATGGCAAGGAAGCCGTCACCTTCCTGGTCCGCGTCAAGGAAAGCCTTGAGGCGCCCGAGCGGCTGGTGCTCGATCTCTAAGGTCTGTCGAGGCCGGGGCAAGTCCCCGGCCTCATCTTTTTGGGGGGCAGGATGGACAACGGGGTGGTCGTGATCACCGGCGGATCGCGCGGCATCGGTGCGGCAAGTGCCATCCTTGCGGCCGAGCGCGGCTTCGATGTCGTGGTCAATTATGCCGGTAATCTGGCTGCCGCCGAGGCCGTCTGCGCCCAAATCATCCGTGCTGGGCGCAAGAGTGTTGCCGTGCAAGGCGATGTATCCAAGCCCGGGGACATAGAGCGCATCTTCAACGCGGCGGATGCTTTGGGACCACTCAAGGGTCTGGTCAACAATGCGGGTGTGGTCGATGTGGCGATGCGGGTAGAGGACATGGACCTCGCCCGGCTTGAACGCATGTTCGCTATCAATGTCTATGGCGCGATGCTGTGCGCGGGGCAGGCGGTGCGGCGCCTGTCGCGGGCCCATGGTGGCACCGGCGGCAGCATCGTCAATCTCACCTCCGGTGCTGCCAAGCTGGGTGGTGCCAATATGTATGTGGATTATGCGGCCGCCAAAGGCGCCATTGACAGTTTTACGGTCGGGCTGGCTTTGGAAGTGGCCGAACATGGCGTGCGGGTCAATGCCGTCCGCCCCGGGGTAATTGAGACCGACATTCATGCCTCGGGTGGCGATCCGGACCGGGTTGCGCGCATGATCGAAGCCATCCCCATCAAACGCGCGGGCACGGCCCACGAGGTCGCAGAGGCCATTGTCTGGCTATTGTCGGATGCGTCCAGCTATACCACCGGATCGATCCTGTCGGTGACCGGCGGGCGGGCAAGCCTGCCCTGATTGAACCGCACTCCTGTGGTTTACAGGGATATCGTTTGCATTCGCATTTTCGTGATGGGCCTCCGGATGAAATACTAAGACTCTGTTAAGGGTCCCGGCCCCTATGAAAAGCGCGAGGGATTGCCCGACCTGGAGATTTCGCGTTGCGTAAAACTGCTGCCCTGGCCGTTGCATTTCTGGGCCTTGTCGCGCCCGCTCTGGCGCAGGACGATACCGAAAATACCGCACTGATCGGCGAGTTGATGGCCTTTCACGGCTCGCAGGCCATCGTCAATGTCATGACCACCCATTGCTACGAAACCACTGGCCTCGACGGCAGCTACAAGCTGGCGGCGGAAAACTGGTATCTGCGCAATATCGGCTTTCTCGATCTCGCCGACCGGGTCATCACCCGGCTGGGCGGGGGCGCCGAAGGCCAGCAGAAGGCGGCCGAGACCTATGGCGGCACGCAGATCATGACCGCTTATAACCAGGCCGGCGATAAGGGCAGCTTCTGCCGCGCCTTTCTCGAGCAGGTGGAAACAGGCGCGCTCGATATCGACCGGCAACTGCCCGCAGCACTGAAGCGCGCGCAGGAGATTTCGGCCTCCTGATCCCCCTGTAACGGGGTAGGAGGCTCAGAGCGGGCGTGATTTCTTCGCGGACAGGCTCCCCGGAGATCGTCCCATGCGCGTCCTGTCGGCATTTTTCCTTTCTGTCATTCTCTGCAGCACCGGTATGGCCACCGAGTGCACCCTGGCCAATGCGCGCTACAAGCAGCCCGACGCGCCCTGGTGGCTGACCTTCAAGCGGGTGCCGCAGATCGCGCCCGCCAACCAGACGGCGGCCTTCTATATCGAAATGCCCAATTCCGATGTAGTGCTGGAGGGTGGCGTCAGCGTGCCCAATGGTTTTGGGGCGCCGCTCTGGTCGATTTCCGGGCCGTGCGCAGCGGACAGCACCGAGCAATGTACTTTCCTCGTCGAAACAGACCACCCATCCATCTATGGCATCTATGACGGCAAGGTGCGCTTTCTCGACATAGAGCGCGGGGGCAAGGCGCCCGAACAGGTGATCCTGCCGCAACTGGCGGTCAGCCTCTGGTATTCGAACTATCGCAGCACCGAGTGGGACGGGGATGTATCGCCTGGCGATGCCTTCGAGTTGCTCGATTGCCAGTGATCCGGCAGGATGGGCCCGCCGTTCTATTGGCAGACCCTGATGCATGGAGATGAATGTGAGCGTCGAGTTGACCCTGTTGATCTGGAGCGCCGCGCTGGCTTTTGCCTATGTGATGGTGCAATCCACTGCCTATCGCCTCGACTATGGCATCAAATTTGCCGGCAGCCAGCGTGATAATGAGCGGCCGCCAAACAAATGGGCAGCACGGGGCAATCGCGCCCTGCGCAATTTCCTCGAGACCTATGGCATCTTCATTGCGCTGGCGGTGGCGACCGAATTGTCGGGGCGCTCCGATAGCCTGACGCAATGGGGTGCGCAATTGTGGTTCTGGGCACGCTGGGCCTATATTCCAGGCTATTTCATCGACATTCCTCTTCTGCGTTCCGGCATCTGGATGGTGTCGCTGATTGGCCTCGTGCTCCTGTTTGTCGGGGTGGCCTTCTAGCCGCCCTTGCCCATCGGGCAGGGGAGGCTATCGGCGGCCGCATTGCCGGGGCGGGTTGGCTGGTGTAACGCTTTGCCGCCCACTAACGCGCGGTAGCAGTGATGACCTTCCCCTGGCTGGAATTTGCAGGCCTGATGCTGGCTTTTGGCATCAATGCGGTTATTCCGGGCGCCGATTTCGCCATGGTCTTGCGCCAATCGGTGGTGCATGGTCGGCGTGCTGCGCTGTTCACTTCGGCCGGTGTTGCCACGTCGATCCTGGTGCATGGCAGCTACACGCTACTGGGCGTCGGCGTGCTGGTGGGCCAATCGCTGCTGGCCTTCAACATTCTCAAATGGGCCGGCGCGGCCTATCTCGTCTGGCTCGCCATCGCGGCGTTGCGCAGTCCGCCGCCGCAGCCGCCCAGCATTGCGGAAGGTGGCGAAAGCCCGCGCGGCGACATGGCCGCCTTTGCGCTGGGGTTCCTCACCAATCTTCTCAATCCAAAAGCGGTGTTGTTCTTCCTTGCCCTGTTCACGTCCTTGGTCTCCGTGCATACGGCGGGCAATGTAAAGGTGATCTACGTGGCGAGCATGAGCATCATGCTTTTTGCCTGGTTTGCACTGGTCTCGGTTTTCTTTACGACCCATTCGGTGCGGCAGGGCTTTTTCCGCGTCGGCCGGTGGTTTAATCGGGTTACCGGCATTACATTTCTGGCGCTGGCGGTTCGTGTCGCGCTGGCACAGCAGCGCTAACAGTTTCGGGGTTTCTTACCATGGCAGATCAATTCGACCTCACCATCATCGGCTCGGGCCCGGGCGGCTATGTCTGCGCCATCCGTGCGGCACAGTTGGGGATGAAGGTGGCCGTGGTCGAGAAGTGGCCGACACTGGGCGGCACCTGCCTCAATATCGGCTGCATCCCTTCCAAGGCACTGCTGCATGCTTCCGAGCTGTTCGAGGAAGCCGGTCACGGCTTCAAGGCGCTGGGCATCGATATTCCGGCCCCGCAGCTCAACCTGCCGCAGATGATGAACCACAAGACCGAAACGGTCGCCTCCAATGTCGGCGGCGTGGATTATCTGTTCAAGAAGAACAAGATCGCCGTGTTCCGTGGCATCGGCTCGATCCCGGCCCCCGGCCGGGTGCTGGTGACGCCGCAAAGCGGTCCGCAGACTGAAATTTCGACCAAGAATATCGTCATCGCCACTGGTTCGGTATCGGCGAACCTGCCGGGCATCGATATCGACGAGAAGACCGTGGTCACCTCGACCGGCGGTATCAGCCTCGACAAGGTGCCGAACAAGCTCGTCGTCATCGGCGCCGGCGTGATCGGCCTCGAACTGGGCTCGGTGTGGCAGCGTCTTGGTGCCCAGGTCACCGTGATCGAATATCTCGACCGCATCCTGCCGGGCATGGACAGCGAAGTGGCCCGCCAGTTCCAGCGCATGCTCCAGAAGCAGGGCATGGAATTCAAGCTGTCGAGCAAGGTTGCCGGCGTCGACAAGCAGGACGATGGTGCGCTCAAGGTGCGGGTCGAGCCGGCAAAGGGTGGTGACGCCGAACTGCTCGATGCCAATGTCGTGCTGGTGGCCATCGGCCGCAAGCCGTTTACCGAAGGGCTGGGCCTTGACCTCGCTGGCGTGGCGCTGGACGAGCGTGGCCGCGTCCGCGTCGATGCGCATTACAAGAGCTCGGTCGACGGTATCTATGCCATTGGCGACGTGATTGCCGGCCCGATGCTGGCGCACAAGGCCGAGGACGAGGGCATTGCCGTTGCCGAAATCCTCTCCGGCCAGGCCGGCCATGTGAACTACGCCGCCATTCCATCGGTGGTCTATACCAATCCGGAAGTGGCTTCGGTGGGCAAGACCGAGGACGAGCTCAAGGCTGAAGGCGTCGAATACAAGATCGGCAAATTCCCCTTCACCGCCAATGGCCGCGCCAAGGCGATGCTGGCGACACAGGGTTTTGTCAAAATTCTCGCCGATGTGCAGACCGACCGCGTCCTGGGTGCTCATATCGTGGGCAAGAATGCCGGCGAGATGATCCATGAACTGGTGACGCTGATGGAATTCTCCGGTGCCGCCGAAGATCTGGCGCGCACCACCCATGCCCACCCGACCCTGTCGGAAGCCATCCGCGAAGCCGCACTGGCCCTGGGCGACGGCGCCATCCACATCTGATTCCGTTCCGGACCGCATCTGTCCCGCCAGAACGGCACATTTAAGCAGCTCTCCAAACACCGGTTTGGGGAGCTTTTTTCATGGTCGCGCAAGCACCTGAAAAGTCATCATACAACATACAAGTAATTGTATGTTGACTTGTCATTTCGTCTTCCATACTAGTTTGCACGATACTCGGACTTTGCCAAGACAAGCCGGGTTGGTGGCGGGCTTGCCCGCCGGTGGCGTGGGGGAGGAGCCTTGTCGCCACCAAGCAAGACACATTGGGAGGACTTCATGTTTCATCTGCCTAAGATGGCGGCTGCCGCCGTCATTGCGTCTGCCTTGATGGTTTCGACCGCCAGCGCCCAGACGGTGCTGCGCTCGTCCGATACCCATCCCGATGGCTATCCGACCGTCGAAGCCGTCAAGAAATTCGGTGAGTTGCTCTCGGACAAGACCGGCGGGCGCTATTCGGTCGAAGTGTTCCACTCCGCTCAGCTGGGCGGCGAGGCTGACACCATCGAGCAGACGCAGTTCGGCGTCATCGATCTCAACCGCATCTCCATCGGCGCCTTCGGCACCCAGGTGCCGGAAGCCACGGTCACGCAGCTGCCTTACATCTTCCGCTCGGCCGATCACTTCCACAATGTGCTCGACGGTCCGATCGGCGCGGAAATCCTGGCGGCCTTCGATGCGGTGGATGTGGTGGCGCTGGCCTTTTATGATGGCGGTGCGCGCTCGTTCTACAACAGCTCCAAGCCGATCACCGCGCCTGAAGACATGGCGGGCATGAAGTTCCGCGTCATGCAGTCCGACATTTTCGTCGACATGGTCGGCGCGCTGGGCGGCAATGCCACGCCCATGCCCTATGGCGAAGTCTATTCGGGCATCCAGACCGGCGTCATCGACGGCGCCGAGAACAATTATCCCAGCTACGACACTGCCGGCCACGCCGAAGTCGCCAAATTCTATTCGCTCGACGAGCACCTGATGGTGCCTGAAGTGCTGGTGGTCTCCAAGGTCGTCTGGGATGGCCTTTCTGCCGAAGACCAGGCGGCCATGCGCGAAGCCGCCCAGGAATCGGTGCCGCATCAGCGTGAGCTCTGGGCGGCCAAGGAAGTGGAATCCAAGGCCAAGGTCGAAGCGCTTGGTGCCACGATCAACACCGTCGACAAGCAGCCCTTCATCGATGCGATGAAGCCGGTCTACGACAAGTATGTCACTGACCCCAAGCTGCAGGACCTGGTTGCCCGCATCCAGGCCACCGAAGGCTGATTGATCGTTCCGGGCCGGCTTCGGTCGGCTCGGCTTCACCGCGGGGATGAACCGATGAAAAGCGGACTTCTTGCCGTCAGCCGCGTGCTGAACGTGCTCTCAAATCTTGCACTCTGGCTGTCGGGCATCGGGCTTGTCGCCATGACCGTCATTGTCGCCTACCAGGTCTATATGCGCTTCGTCGTCAATGCGTCCCCGTCCTGGACGGAAGGCGGGGCGATCATGATCATGAGCTGGTTCATTTTCCTGGGCGCCGCTGTCGGGGTGCGCGAAAAGTTCCATATGGGATTTGACGTGCTGCTTTACGCCTTGCCGGCAGCTGCCAAGCCCTGGCTGCGCAGCATCAGCGACATTGCCATCTTCGCTTTCGGTTTCGGCATGGTCTGGTTCGGTAGCGAACTGGCCATTCGGGGTGCCAGCGTCCGCATTCCGGTGATCGGTTTGCCGCAGACCTTTACCTATTTGCCCATCATCGTTTCCGGCGTGCTGATCTGCCTTTTCGTGCTCGAGCGCATGGCCCTGCGGCTGGCGGGAGAGCCGGTCGACGCTGACATCATCGAACCAACCGTGACTGAGGCCTGATCGCCATGGAATACTGGGTTCTCTTCGGCGTTTTCGGCCTGCTCATGGTGGTGGGTACGCCCATCGCATTCTGCCTCGGCATCGCCAGTTTCGCCACCATCGTCTATATCGGCCGGCCGCCGGTCGTGGTGTTCCAGCAGCTCAATTCCGGCGTCGGGGCCTTCACGCTGCTAGCCATTCCCTTCTTCATCTTCGCCGGCGACCTGATGATGCGTGGCGGCATCGCGGCGCGGATCATTGCTTTTGCCGGCTCGATCATCGGCCATGTGCGCGGCGGATTGGGGCAGGTCAACGTTCTGGCTTCGACGCTGTTCGGCGGCATTTCCGGCTCGGCTGTCGCCGAAGCGGCGGCGGTTGGCGGGATCATGATTCCGCAGATGAAGGCGCGCGGCTATGGCGCCGACTATGCGGTCAATGTCACCTCGATGTCGGCACTGATCGCGCTGCTACTGCCCCCCAGCCACAATATGATCATTTATTCGCTGTCCGGGGGCGGACGCATCTCGATTGCCGATCTCTTCACCGCCGGCGTCATTCCCGGGCTGCTGCTGGCGGTCGCCCTGATGATTACCGCCTATGTGGTGGCGCGCAAGCGTGGCTATCCGACGGAGCCCTTTCCGGGCTTCGCGCGCGCGTTCCAGTATTTCCTGGTCTCCATTCCTGGCCTGCTGCTCATAGTCATCATCTTCGGCGGGGTGCGTTCGGGTATTTTCACTGCCACGGAAAGCTCCTGCATCGCGGTAATCTACGCCTTCCTGGTCACGCTCCTGGTCTATCGCTCGATGAGCTGGTCCAATTTCGTGCATTGTGTCACCGGCGCCGTGCGGACCACTGCCATGGTGTTGTTCATCATCGGCGCTGCTGCCTCGTTCGGCTGGCTGATGGCCTATCTGCGCGTAGCGCCCATTCTCACCGAATTCGTCGGCCAGCTTACCAGTGATCCGCTGATGGTCCTGCTGCTGATCAATGTGCTCTTGCTGTTGTTGGGCACCTTCATGGATATGGGGCCGCTGATCATCATCACCACCCCGATCTTCCTGCCCATGGTCACGGCTTTCGGCGTGGACCCGGTGCATTTCGGCGTCATCATGATCCTCAATCTGGGTATCGGTCTCAATACGCCGCCGCTCGGGCCGGTGCAGTTCGTCGCCGCCGCCGTCGGCAAGATCTCGATCTGGACGGCGATGAAAAGCGTCTGGCCATTCTATGGTGCCGGGCTGGTGGTGCTGGCCATGGTGACCTATATCCCGGCGCTCTCCCTGTGGCTCCCGAGCCTGTTCCGGTGATCGTCATGTCTGTGATCGAAGCAACGCCGCCTCCGGCGCGCAAACCCAAACTGGCTGAAATGGTGGTCGAGGCGCTGCGCAAGCGCATCGGCACCGGCGAGGTGGGGCCCGGGGAAAAACTGCCGACCGAAAGCCAGCTCACCCAGCATTTCGGCGTCAGTCGCACGGTGGTGCGCGAGGCCATCGCGGCGCTTGCCGCCGATGGGCTGGTGCAGTCGCGCCAGGGCGCCGGTGTGTTCGTGATGTCGGGCCCAACATCGGCCTTTTCGAGCATTGGCGGGGAACGCTCGAACAAGATCTCGGTGGCGCTCAACGTGCTCGAAGTGCGCATGGGCATCGAGATCGAATCCGCGGGGCTGGCGGCGCAGCGGCGCAGCGCCGGCCAGGAGGCGGCAATCCTTGAGGCGTGGAATGAGTTCGGCCGCCTGCTGGCCATCGGCAACCCGACCGGCAAGACCGACTTTGCCTTTCACCGGGCGATTGCCGCGGCCACCAACAATCCCTTCTATATCGAGGTGCTCGATGCCCTGGGCAGTCGCACCATTCCCTGCGACGTCGCCTCGCCCTGGGGCACGGAAAGCGTCTTGACCTATGACTACCAGGCGGGGCTGCACGAAGAGCACCGCCGCATTCTCAACGCCATCTCCACGCGCGATGCCGAGGGCGCGCGCGAGGCCATGCGAGAGCATCTCTCGCGCAGCCAAGACCGCTATCGCGCCCGGCTGGCCGAGCAAAGCTCATCACTTCAGGACCTGTCATGACCACAGAATTCGATATTCGCTTCGCCATCGATCCCATCACCGCCGCCGGGTTGGGCACCGATGAACTGCGCGAAAACTTTCTCATCGACGATCTGTTCGTGGCCGGACAGCTGCGCTGGACCTATAGCCATTACGACCGCATGGCGGTGGGGGGCGCGGTACCCGCAGGTACGCCGCTGGCACTGGACACCATCAAGCCCACCGGCACCGCCAATTTCCTCGACCGGCGCGAGTTGATCGCGGTCAATATCGGTGCCGCCGGCCAGGTCCATGTCGACGGTGTCGAGCATGCGGTCGGACCCCGCGACATGCTCTATGTCGGCATGGGCGCGAAAGACGTGCGTTTCGGTGGGGAGGGTGCAAAATACTATCTGCTCAGCGCGCCGGCCCATGCCAGCTACCCCACAACGCTATTGCAGCAGTCCGGCGCCAAGCGGCTCGATCTCGGCAGTCAGGAAACCGCCAATCAGCGTTCGATCTATCAATATGTGAATGCCGACAGCGTGAGAACCTGCCAGTTGGTGGTGGGGCTCACCCAGTTCGCACCGGGCTCGGTCTGGAACACCATGCCGGCGCATGTGCATGACCGGCGCATGGAGGCCTATCTCTATTTCGATCTCAAGCCCGACGCCTTCGTGGTGCATCTGATGGGCGAGCCGACCGAAAGCCGCCACCTGATCGTGCGCAACGAGCAGGCCATCCTCTCCCCGCCATGGTCGATCCATTGCGGTGCAGGCACCGGCGCCTATACCTTCATCTGGGCCATGGCCGGCGACAATGTCGATTACACCGATGTCGACAAGGTGGCCATGGAGGACCTGCTCTGATGGACCTGTCCGCCTTCGGCCTTGCGGGCAGGACCATTCTGGTCACCGGCGCCAATACCGGCATCGGGCAGGGCATTGCGCTTTCCATCGGTCGGGCCGGGGGTAAGGTGATCGGCGTCGGGCGCTCGGATATGGGCGAAACGGCGGCGCTGATGGCCGAGCAGGGCGCCGATTTCGTCGCCATACGGGCGGACCTGGGATCGGTTCGCGACGCCCAGGCGATGTTTGATACGGCCTGGGCCGAGCATGGTCCGATCGATGGTCTCGTCAACAATGCCGGCATCATCAAGCGCGTGGATGCGGTCGACTTCACCGAGGACGATTGGGACGCGGTGATGGATATCAACCTCAAGACCATGTTCTTCCTCTGCCAGGCGCTGGGGCGCAAGGCACTGGCCGAGGGGCGGAAGGCGCGGATCGTCAACATTGCCTCGATGCTGAGTTTTCAGGGCGGCATCAGGGTGGCGAGCTACACTGCCTCCAAAAGTGGCGTGCTGGGTATTACCCGTCTGCTCGCCAATGAATGGGCGGCGCGCGGCATCAATGTGAACGCCATCGCTCCCGGCTATATCGAGACCAACAATACCGAGGCGCTGCGCAACGACCCCGATCGGTCTGCCGCCATTCTCGGGCGTATTCCTGTGGGACGCTGGGGCGTGCCGTCGGATATCGGCGATGCCGCCGTATTCCTTCTCGCGCCCGCTTCCAACTACATGCATGGCGCCGTCATCCCTGTCGATGGCGGCTGGCTCGCAAGGTGATCTGATGACTGAACAGAAATTCTTCGCCCAACCCAACCAGACCGAATGGACCGAGCTGGCGCCCGGCAATATGCGGCGGGTGCTGATCCATACGCCGGAACTGATGCAGGTCGAGTTCGGCTTCGAAAAGGGCGCCGTCGGCGCGCTGCACAGTCACCCGCATATCCAGGTCAGTTATGTAGCCGAGGGCAGTTTCGAGGTGACCATCGACGGGGTGACTGAAGTGGTCGGCGAAGGCGGCAGCTTCATCGTGCCGTCAGGCCTGGTGCATGGCGTGGTGGCCCTGGAAAAGGGGCGGCTGGTAGATGTGTTTACGCCGCACCGGGCGGATTTTCTTTAGCCAAGTGCATTGAGCATGCGCGCATAGGCGGTCTCATGCTTGCCGCTCCAGTTGTCCATGCCGGGGCGGGTAAGTAGGCCGCGGCGGGGCGGGATGAAGCTGTAGATGCGCCGCACCGGGTCTTCGCGCCAGGTGAGGTTGAATGCGGCATAGCGGGGAAAGAACTCCATGTCCGAATAGGGCAGGTGGTCATGCACCCACCAGGCAAGGGCTTCCCAGTCGCCGGTCGTCTCGTAATAGGGGATGAAGCGGTTGACCACGATGCATGCCGTGGCGCCCATGCGACCCTCGGCGTCGCGATGATCCCAGATATGGCCCGCATAGTTCTTTTCATTGCTCCCACAATTGAGCCCATTGGCATTACCGAAACCGTTGACCTCCGTTGAGCGATAGGCCGAGCGGATCGAGATCCGGCCGAAATGCTGTTGCAGTGGCTCCAGCAGGTCCTCGCAGAGCTTGGTGCCCGCAGCTATGGCAAGGTCGGGATCGTCGGGCAGGTTGGCAAAGCCATTGATCACGGCGATCTCGGAATAGAGAAAGTCGCGCATGAAGAAGCTGTCGCTCAGCCGGACGCGGCCGAATTCTTCGAGCGTGCGGACACTGGCGGGCTGACGCATGGGGCTTGTTTCCAATGGGAACGACAGGCACATGCTGCTATCGGGACGCGCGGCCCACAACCCGATTTTCGCGCCGCACGGAAAATGACCATGCTGCTGATTGCCTTCTACATCGCCATTGCCGCCGAAGCGATGACCGCAGCCCTGGCCGCCGGGCGCCGCAATATGGACTGGTTCGGCGTCTGCCTCATCGCCTGCGTCACCGCCCTGGGCGGAGGCACCTTGCGCGATATCCTGCTCGATCACTATCCGCTGGTCTGGGTCAAGAACCCCTATGTGCTGCTGCTGGTCTGCGGCGCGGCGCTGGCCACCATTCCGCTGGCGCGGCTGGTGGATCGGCTCAAATGGCCGTTCCTGCTGCTCGATGCGCTGGGCCTCGTGGTTTTCACCGTCATCGGCTGCAATATCGGCATCGAAGCGGGTGTGCATCCGATCATCGTCATTGTCGCCGGCATGGTGACCGGAACCGCCGGCGGCATCCTGCGCGACGTGCTGTGCAATGATATTCCGCTGATCTTCCAGGGCGAGCTTTACGCCACCGTATCGATGATCACCGGCATCGTCTATTTCGCCGGGCTCGGAGCCGGCGTGCCCATCGATCTCATGGTCATCGGCTCGATCATCCTCGGCTTTACCCTGCGTACCCTCGCCATCGCCTTCAAATGGGAAATGCCGAAATTCGTCTATGACCGGGGCATGCGCAAGTAAGCGCATGAGCCGGGTGCGGCATCAATGAGGCTTCCGACGCAGCGCCGATTGTGGCATTGAACTTCCATACAAGAATGGAGTTTCCAGGTGCGACAGACGTGGCGGTGGTTTGGCCCCAAGGACCTTACCAGCATCGATGACATCACCCAGGCGGGTGCGGCTGGAGTCGTGAGTGCCTTGCATCATGTGCCCAATGGTGTGGTGTGGACCGCTGAGGAAATCGCCAGGCGGCACCGTGACATCCAGACCCGTAAGGATGGCTCGCCCTCCGGGCTGACCTGGGACGTGGTGGAAAGCCTGCCCGTCACCGAGGACATGAAGAAGCAGAAGGGCAATTGGCGCGAGCATATCGAGAACTACAAGATCTCGATGCGCAACCTGGCGGCCAGCGGCATCGAGACCATATGCTACAATTTCATGCCGGTGCTCGACTGGACACGGACCGATCTGCGCTGGACCGTGCCCAATGGCGGCTCCTGCATGCGCTTCGACATAAACGACTTCGCCGCGTTCGACATCCATATTCTCAAGCGACCGGGCGCGCCGGCCGACTATACCAATGCCATCGCCGATGAAGCGGCGCGGCGCGTGGCGGAGATGACCGAGGACGAGAAAAGGCAACTCGCTCGCAACGTCACAATGGGTCTTCCGGGCTCGACCGAGTCGATGACGCTGGACGATGTGCAGGCCCATCTCGACGAATATGGCGCCATCAGCCGCGAGCAGCTGCAGGCCCATTTTGTCGATTTTCTCGAGCAGGTGGTGCCCACGGCCGAAGAGCTGGGCCTTCGCCTCTGCTGCCACCCGGACGATCCGCCATTCGCTTTGCTGGGCCTGCCGCGCATCATGTCCACCGAGGCGGACTACAAGTACATTCTCGACGCGGTCGACAGTCCTGCCAGCGGCATGACCTTCTGCACCGGCTCGCTGGGTGCGCGGCCGGACAACGACCTGCCGGGGATCGTACAGCGCTTCGGCCCGAAAATTCACTTCCTGCATCTGCGCAATGTCAAACGCGACAGCGACGATATCGCCGGCTCGTTCTACGAGGCGGAGCATCTGGGTGGCGATACCGACATGGTTGCGGTCATCGCGGCTGTCATTGCCGAGGAGCGCCGCAGGAAGGCCGAGGGTCGCGCCGACTGGCAGATCCCCATGCGGCCCGACCATGGCCAGGACATCCTCGATGATCTCGGCCGCCGCTCGCAGCCCGGCTACCCGACCATCGGCCGCATGAAGGGCCTCGCCGAATTGCGTGGGGTGATGACGGCGCTGGAGCACCACGACTTCGGTCTGGGGCGATAAAACAGCTCGGGGTTAGGTCGGTTCAGTCTCGACCGCCGGCTTGAGGCAGGGGCATTGCCTTTGGGTTCGAGCGCGCTGCACACCCCACCCAGCCTCCCCCGTCAGGGGGGAGGAGCCGCATCGCGTTTGGCGCGAGATTTTGCCCAAAGCACTGGTTCTTCTCCCTCCCGGCCTGCGGGGAGGGCCGGGGTGGGGGATGAGAGCTTGTGGCCAAATGCAATCGGGCTTCCCGTGCCGTGCACTGAGGGAGGGTAGCGGAAAAGGCCCGAGACGTCGGCGCCTTTCGCGCCAAGCGCTAAAGCAGACGACCGCATACCTCCACCACTGACGCTATTTTTCGGAGGCTGGAACTTCGGCAATGGCGGCGCGTTTTATGAGCAGGTTTATTCATGGAGTTTCCCATGCTGTACTATGCTCTGGTCTTCCTTGTGATCGCGCTTATTGCCGGTGTTCTTGGCTTCGGTGGTATTGCGGGCGCCTCGGCAGGAATTGCGCAGATTCTGTTCTTCCTGTTCCTGGCTTTCCTGGTCATTTCTCTGGTCATCGGCCTCTTCCGCCGGACCTGAGTTTTCTAACCCTCTTCCCCTCCCGACCTCCTCCTGACGACACTTAGGCGGCCCCAGTGGCCGCCTTTTTTCATGGGCTCGGCAACAGGTCGGCGGTGCGTCCGGTCCAGTGATAGACAACAAGTCCGATCCACTCCTTCATCGCTACGGTGGTGACGCTGAGATTGTTGACCGGGTTGGAAATGTCGAAGCCGAAGCCTTCACGCCCGGAGCTGCGATAATCAGTCGGCCAGGCGATGAGATCGAGCCCCTGCTTGCGAAATAGGCCCATCGAGCGCGGCATGTGGAAGGCCGAGGTGACGAGAATGGCCGGCCCATCGACGGTGGCGAGATAGTCGCGGGTGAAGGCGCTGTTCTCGTCGGTGTTGCGCGAGGCCTCTTCCAGCACCAGCCGTTCCGGCGCGATGCCCTGCTGGATGAAGAAGCGCTGCATGGTGGTGGCTTCGGCCTCGGTGGTGTCATCGAGAAGTCCGGCGCCCCCGCTCAGCACCAGGCTCGCCTCGGGATAGAACCGTGCGAGCCATAGCGCGGTGGTCAGCCGGTCCCCGGCCTCATTGAGTTCACTTGTCTGTCGGGCTGTGCTGGGGCGGGCAAGTGTGGCGCCACCCAGGACGATGATGGTGGCGACATTTTCCGGCATGGTCGCCGGCACCGAAAACCTGGCTTCGAGCGGCTGGATGATCACATAGCCGAAGCTGGTAAAGCTGGTGAGCGTGTGCACCAGCGCCGTCGGCACGAGCAGGGCGATCGCGAGCTTGCGGCGGCCGACAAAGAGCAGGACGATGGCGCAGGCCAACAGCACGAGAACAATGCTCAGCGGCTGCGCTAGCAGCCAGAAAACCTTCGACAGAACAAAAAACACTGGAATTCCATGTCTAAAATGGTGGCGTGATCGACGCCGGGTGATTTGACGCTTGCACTCTGGCCAGCATCTGCTTTTCTACCAAACGGTCAAGATTGCCAGCCTAGCAATTAGGCAATCGCAAGTCAGGAAGGCGCCCGCGTCCCGGGCCAGGTGAGCATGAAGCAAGCTGAACCCGCTGTGGCGGGGGCGATGCCAGTCGTCGAACTGCGCGATCTGCATAAGTCGTTCGGTACCCTGGAGGTGCTCAAGGGCATATCGTTCACGGCGCGCGAAGGGCAGGTGGTATCGCTGATCGGGTCCTCTGGATCGGGGAAATCGACCCTGCTGCGCTGCATCAACATGCTGGAAATTCCCGATAGCGGCGATGTGCTGATCGATGGCGAGGCGATCCGCCTCAAAGGCGAGGGCCAGCACCGTCAGATCGGCGACGAAGGCCAGATCCGCCGCATCCGCTCCGAACTGGGCATGGTGTTCCAGTCGTTCAATCTCTGGGCCCATATGACAGTGCTCGAGAACGTCATGGAAGCCCCGCTGGTGGTGCAGAAGCGCGATCGTGCCGAAGTGGAGGCCGAAGCCCGCGCCATGCTCGACAAGGTGGGGATCGGCGCCAAGGCCGATGCTTATCCCGCGCAATTGTCCGGCGGCCAGCAGCAGCGCGCCGCCATTGCGCGGGCGCTGTGCATCAATCCGCGCGTTATGCTGTTCGACGAACCCACCTCCGCCCTCGATCCGGAGCTCGAAGTCGAGGTGCTGCGGGTGATCAAGCTGCTCGCCGACGAGGGCCGCACCATGGTCTTGGTGACCCATGACATGGACTTTGCGCGCACCGTTTCCGATCGCGTCATCTTCCTCCATCTCGGGCTGATCGAGGAAGAGGGCACGCCGGACGAAGTGTTCGGCGCCACCCGCTCGGCCCGCCTCAAGCAATTTCTCAATGCCGCCAACCACGAATGACGGCAGGCGAAACCAGACCCGGACAGCCGGGCACCAAACGAACCAGTCAGCACGGAGAAAACCTATGAAGAAACTTGTCCTCGCCGCCGTTGCGGCACTCGCGCTGGGAACCCCGGCAATGGCGCAGGAAGCCGTGCGCATCGCCACCGAAGGCGCCTATGCGCCTTGGAACTTCCTCGACGATAGCGGCGCGCCGGCCGGCTTCGAAATCGATCTCGGCAATGCCATCTGCGAAAAGGCGGCACTGAGCTGCGAGTGGATCATCAATGATTGGGATTCCATCATCCCGAACCTGCTGGCCGGCAATTACGACCTGATCATGGCAGGCATGTCGATCACCGAGGAGCGCCTGGCCACCATCGATTTCACCCAGAATTATTTCCCGCCCGATCCGTCCAAGTTCGTCGCCGCCCCCGGCTCGACCCTGGATTTCGCCAATCTTTCCGGCGCCCGTATCGGCGTGCAGGGTGGCACCATCCAGGCCGCCTATGCCGAAGCCAACCTGGCCAGCGGCAATACGGTGGTCAGCTTCACCACCGCCGACCAGAACATGGCTGACCTGATGGCCGGCAATGTCGACACCATCCTGGCCGATGGCGCCTATCTCGAGCCGGTGGTCGCGGCGTCCAATGGCGCCATCGAATTCGTGGGCGAGGATATCCTGATCGGTGGCGGCGTCGGCGCCGGCCTGCGCAAGGACGATGCCGACCTCAAGACCAAGATCGACGATGCCCTGACCGCGCTCAAGGCCGATGGCACTGTCGACACACTGATCGCCAAGTGGTTCGACGGCAAGGGCCCGTACTTCGCCGAGTAATCGGCACTAGTCCTGGCGGCTCCATTGCCCTCTCCCCTTAAAGGGGAGGGGGCATAGCCTCAAAATACGAGACAGCATGCTCGACGACATCGCCTTCTGGGTCAGCTACCTGACAAACGGCAAGCACCTGACCTGGTACGCCAGTTTTCAGTTCACCATTTTCGCTGCCTTGATGGGCGGGACGCTGGCGGTGATCTTCGGGCTGATTGGCGCCACCCTGAAAAGTTCGCGCCACCTGCCGCTCCGGATGATCGGCAGCTTTTATTCGGCCATCGTGCGCGGCGTGCCCGATGTGCTGTTCTTCCTGTTCTTTCCCCTGGCCTTCGAGCAGGCGGTGGAATGGATCGTGGCGACCCAGGTGTGTACGCCCGAAACCATTGCCGCCCAGACAGCGCCCTGGCCGCCCTGTCGGGAGGCCAACTGGTTTCTCGGCACCAGCGAATATCTGATGCTGGCCAGCGTGTCGCTTGGCCTGGTCTATGGCGCCTTCGCCACCAATGTCATCCACGGCGCCATGCGCTCGGTGCCTGCCGGGCAGCTCGAAGCCGCGCGCGCCTATGGCATGAGCGCGCGCCAGGTATTGTGGCGCATCCATATCCGCCAGATGTGGGTCTATGCGCTGCCGGGCCTCTCCAATGTGTGGATGCTGATCGTCAAGGCGACCTCGCTTTTGTCGCTCCTGCAGATCGCCGATATCGTGCTCTGGGCCGACCGTCTGGGCGCGCCGAACTTCCTGCCGGCCGTGGGGCTGGTGCATGACGATTGGCGCTGGCGCTATTATCTCGTGCTCTTCGTCTTCTACATCCTCGTCACCTGGCTGTCGGAGCGGGCTTTCGACGCGCTCATGCGACGAACCGGCCGCGGCATTCTCAGCGAGGCGCGCGGCTGATGCAGGGATTTTTCGACGATCTCGCCGTCATGGCGCCGGCAGTGCTGTTCAATATCTACTTCGCCGCTGCCTCGATCCCGATCGGCTTTGTCATGGCCATCTTCCTGGCGCTCGGCAAGGGTTCGAGCAATCCGCTGATCAACCGGCTGTCGCGCGGCTATATCTATGCGTTCCGCGGGTCGCCCCTCTTCATCCAGTTCTTCATGTTCTATTCCCTGGCGCTGTCGCTCAATATGAGCGTGTGGCGGCCGCTGGGGATTTCAGGCTTCGTGCTGCATCCGCTGTTCATGGGGCCGCTGGTTCTGGTGCTGAATACGGCGGCCTATACCGCCGAGATTTTCTACGGGGCGCTGAGGGCCGTGCCGCGCGGTGCGGTGGAGGCGGCGCGGGCCTATGGCATGAGCCGCAGCCAGCAGTTCCGCCGTGTCATCTGGCCCAATCTTATCCGCCTGGCCTGGCCGGCCTATACCAATGAAGTGGTCTTCCTGTTCCACGCCACCGCCATCGTCTATTTCGCCCTGCCGGTGGTGGGGGCGCAGAAGGACCTGATGATCACGGCCAAGGGTCTGTTCGAGCGCGACTTCAATGCCTTCCTGCATTTTTCGGTGGCGGCGCTCTACTTCCTCGCCGTGTCGCTGGTGATCTTCTTCATCTTCGGGCGCATCTATTCCCATCTCATGCGGCATCTGCCGCAGCCGCCGCGCATGCGTTTCATGCCGCGCTGGTTGCGCTGACCGCCTTCTTCCGAGAGCAAAAGCAATGTTCATTGTCGCCGATCTCTGCGTGGTTCCGATGGGTGTCAGGCCCTCGGTGTCGCGTTACATTCGGGAAGTGCGCGAGATCATCGAGCGCTCGGGCCTCAGCCATCACATGCACGCCAATGGTACCAATATCGAAGGCGAGATGGCGCAGGTTTCGGCGGTGGTCGAAGCCTGTTGCCAGAAGCTGCGGGAGATGGGGGTGGAGCGGGTGTTCTGCACCATGCATTTCTCCACCCGCAGCGATAAGCCCCAGACCATGGCCGACAAGCTGGCCAGCCTAGCGTGAGTATAGCGAAATGAGTTTTCAGCAGCACACAGTGACCCTTGCCGGCGACAGTCCCGGTCAGACCACGGTGCTCTATTGGTATAGCGCCGGTCCCGAGAATGCGCCGACCAAGGTGCATTTGCAGGCGGCGCTGCATGCCGACGAGCAGCCGGGCACCATGGCGCTGCATCATCTGTTGCCACGCCTGCGCGATGCCGATGCGCAGGGCAGGCTCAAGGCGCGCTTTGCGATCTTCCCCTCGGTCAATCCGCTGGGCCTGTCGACACGGGTGCTGCGCCGCCATATCGGGCGCTATGATCTCGAAACCGGTGTCAATTTCAATCGCCGCTGGCCTGATCTTTATCCGCTGGTCGCCAAGGCGGTGGAGGGGCGCTTCACCCAGGATGGGGCGGCCAATATGGCCCTGTTGCGCCGCGCCGTGGGAAACTGGATTGCCGAACAGCGCCCCGTCACGGCCAACCAGACGCTGCGGCTCAAAGTGCTGCAATCGGCGCATGACGCCGATATCGTGCTCGATCTGCATTGCGACGATCTCAGCCTCAAGCACATTTTCACCTCGCCCGAGCTGATGCCAGGGCTGCAGGATCTGGCGGATCGCATGGGCGTCGCCGCGACCCTGACTGCCGAGGATAGCGGCGGCGGTTCGTTCGACGAGGTATTGCCCGCGCTCTATCGCAAGGCGCAGGCCGCCAATCCCGGTGTGCCCATTCCCATGGCTGCCGAGACGGCGACGCTGGAATATCGGGGGCAGGCCGATGTCAGCGATGCGCTAGGGATCGAGGATGCCAATGGGCTGTTCGATTTCTTTGCCGGGCGCGGGCTGATCGACGCCGCCGTTGCGCCTGCAAAGCCAGCGCCGTCGCCGACCCCTTTCGAGGCCACAGAAATTCTGCGCGCGCCCAGCGCCGGGCTACTCGCCTATCAGGTGGAATTGGGCGAAAGCGTGAGGGCGGGTCAGGTGGTGGCCGAGCTGATTGCCATGGATGGTCCCGAATCTTTCATGGCCCGCCAGCCGATCCGATCCGGCACGGATGGCATCATTCTGTCCCGCGCCAGCGCCAAATATGTCGTGGGCGGCGCATCTATCGCCAAGATTGTCGGCACGACAATCCTGCCGGCTCGCGCCGGCGGCTATCTGCTGGAAGACTGAGGTTTCTGGCCGTCGGTGAACAACCAAAAGCGCAAAAAATACGCCGACCGTCATTCTGCCTGGGAGCGGGTTTGACGGTCGGCGCGGGGGACGGCGGGTGACTTAGGCGGCGTTGCGCGAGCCTTCGTCGAAGAACAGGGCCTGGCTGATCAGAGCCTTGACCATTTCGGGGTTGAACGGCTTGGTCACGAGGAAGGTGGGCTCGGGACGTTCGCCGGTCAGCAGCCGCTCGGGGAAGGCGGTGATGAAGATCACCGGCACCGAGTGGGTGTTGAGAATATCGTTGACTGCATCGATGCCCGAGCTGCCATCGGCGAGCTGGATATCGGCAAGGATCATGCGCGGGCTGGTCTGATTGAACAGGTTCACCGCTTCCTTGTGGGTGCGGGCGATGCTGACCACGGTATGGCCGAGGCTTTCCACCATCTGCTCGATATCCATGGCGATCAGCGGCTCGTCCTCGATGATCATGATTTCCGTCGCCACCTGCCGCGAAATTTCGGTCGAGGCTTCGGACAGCAGCTGGCCGAATTCGGATTCCGACACACCAAGCACTTCAGCAGCCTGGGAGTGGCTGAAGCCTTCGACGGCGACAAGCAGGAAGGCCTGACGCGTGCGGGGCGCGAGATTTGAGAGATTGTTGGCGGCGCGCTGCTCCCAGGCGAAACTGGAGGTCGGTTCGGGAACGCGAACGGCAGAGGAGGAAAAGAGAGTGGAGAAAAGTCGATAAAGGGCAATACGGTCGGAAGAGGCTTCCGGGAACAAGGAAATATCGGCGATCAGGGCTTCGAGCGTCGCGGCGACATAAGCGTCTCCCGATGTCTGCGATCCGGTGACTGCCCGAGAAAAACGCCGCAGATAAGGCAGATGCGGAGCGATCCGCATGGACAAAGACATAGACGAAACTCCCAATGACGCTTTGTGATCGTGATTCACGAGACCGTAAAACGGAGAGCTGCGATAAAAGTTCCGAAAGGGTGGGAACTTTTTTTGAGCTCCCGCATTTCGTCATCCAATGGGCATTCAACGGACTGATCGGTCATTGCAGGTATGACAAAAGACAATAGTGCGCTTCAGCAACGTGTGCAGTCGCAGGCGGGGCGGGATGAGGACGGGCTCGGGCCGCATTCCGATATCGGGTCGCGGCTGCGCGCGCTTTACGGCGCCGTTCAGGACGAGGGGGTTCCGGACGACCTGCTCGACCTGCTTGAGCGTCTGGACAGTGCCGAGCAGGCGCAGAAGTCCAAGACGGGCAAACATCAGGACGGAGAGTAAGCCGGTATGAGCGCCGAAACTCCCTCCTTCAAACGCGAAATGCTGGCGACCTTGCCCAGCCTGCGTGCCTTTGCGGTGTCGCTGACCGGCAAGCACGACAAGGCCGATGACCTCGTTCAGGATACGGTCATGAAAGCCTGGGCCAAGCAGTCCAGCTTCGAGATGGGCACCAATATCAAGGCCTGGCTCTTCACCATCCTGCGTAACGAATTCTATAGCCAGATGCGCAAGCGCGGTCGCGAAGTGCAGGATTCCGATGGGGTTTTCACCGAACGCCTGTCGGTGCATCCGTCGCAATACGGCTCCATGGATCTGGAAGATTTCAAGAAGGCGCTGTCGCAGTTGCCCGATGACCAGCGCGAAGCGGTGATCCTTATCGGCGCCTCCGGCTTCTCTTATGAAGAAGCTGCCGAAATCTGCGATTGCGCTGTCGGTACCATGAAGAGCCGCGTCAGCCGGGCCCGCTCGCGCCTGGCGGAGATGCTGAAGATCTCGGGCGAATCCGACTATGGCCCCGATGCCGTGTCAGCCCAGGTGACATCGGGCAACCACTCGTTCTGATCCCTCCTGATCGGCCCGGCCAAAATGGCTGGGCCGATTGTCTATGGAGTATCGGGTGGCAAGAACATTGCGCTGACCGCGTCAGCCAGGCTTTCTTCCGGAATGGGTTTGGGGAGAATGGGCACGGAATCGAGACCGGCAATGCCCGAATGCGCGCGCAAATCCGTAGTGGTGCCGATGAGCGGCGTCTTGGCGTCGCGCAGGGCGCGCGCAAAGTCGATGGTGTCAGGCCGGTCGAGCGCGATTTCCACGACGGCCAGGTCGAACGCGGTCTCACTACGCAACAGCGCCTTGGCTTCGCGGATGCCGGGCACGATGGTGGCGTCAGTAAATCCATAGGCTTCGAGAATGGTCTGGATATGCAGGCCGACGAGGTATTCACCCTCGACGATCAATGCACTGCGTCCTTCGGACAAATCGAGATCTCCCATCATGAGCGCCACTAGGTGGGCTCAAGTGGGGAAATTGTCATTTAACTTTGACATGTGGAACGCGCAGGGATGTGCTGCGTTGGTAGCATATCCTCAAGCCCCAGGACCTCGTTTTGAGTCTCGATCTTCCCATAGCGGGCCGGCGTGTTCCCTGTGAACAATGCCCTCTGCGCGCCATGCCGAGTTTTCGTCCTTTCACATCCGAGGAATTGAAGTTTGTTTCATCCTTCAAGTCTGGTGAGCTGGTTGCCGAGACAGGTTCTTCGATCCTGATGGAGGGGGCGCACAGTGCCCATCTCTATACGGTGCTGTCGGGTTGGGCCTTTCGCTACAAGACGCTGGTCGATGGCCGCAGGCAAATCCTGAACTATCTGTTGCCCGGCGATCTGGTTGGGCTGCAGGGCTCGGTGATCGGCGAGATGGACCATTCAGTCGAGGCGTTGTCGCCACTGGTGCTGTGTGTGTTTCAGCGTGACCGGCTCGATGAACTGTTCCGCAATCACCCCGGGCTCGGCTTTGACGTCACCTGGCTTGCAGCGCGCGAGGAGCGCATGCTGGACGAGCATCTGCTGAGCCTTGGACGTCGCAGTGCGCTGGAGCGTGCAGCCTACCTTCTGTCATTTCTGTGCGAACGCGCCGCCAATGTCGGCATGGGCGGCAAGGGCACGACTTCGCTGCCGCTCAGTCAGCAGCATGTCGCCGACACGCTGGGTCTGTCCATCGTGCATACCAACAAGACGCTGCGGCGGCTGGGCAATATGAAGCTTATCCGCTGGCATGATCGCAGCTGCGAAGTGATCGATGTCGCCGGGCTGAGAGAGATCGCGGGCTGGGAAGGTGCGGGCGAGCGGCGGCGGCCGTTGATCTAGCTTGGCCGTATTACTGCCATCGCGCTGCGGCATGGTGGGCCTGCCGGGATGTGCGGAACAGGGAGTTCGGAACGATTCGTGCCTTGGCGGAGAACGGTGCGATCATGGCGCAGCCAATGTGGAGACGTCTGACCGTCCGGCGACTGACCATCTGGTTGTCGCTGGGGCTGGTTTGCGTCACGGCGCTGTTTGCCTTGGCGCTGCTGCGCGGTATTGATCGCCAGATTGCCGACGTCACGCAGACCTATGCGGTGCGCAATTCGGCGCGGGAATTGACCCACGCGCTCAGCCAGGCGGAATCGAGCCAACGCGGCTACCTGCTGACGCAGAATCGACAGTTCCTCGAGCTGTTCGATGAGGCGATGACGACAGTCGCGGACCGGCGCAGCCAATTGCTGGAGCTGACCGCTGACGATCCCCAGCAAGCGGCTCGGCTCGATGGCATTTTGGGCGAACTCAGCGGCAAGCTGGCCGAAATGGAGCGGACCGTCGAGCTCGCCACCAGCCAGCGCGAGGACGAAGCGCTTTCGCTGACCGAAACCGGCATGGGCGCGCGGCTCATGGCCGAGGTGAGCCGCACGCTCGAGGCTTTCATCACCGATGAAGATGCCAAGCTGGTGCAGCGCAATGATGAAATCGATCGCTACCGGCATGGTCTGGTCGTGGCTTTGATGGCAGCGCTGGCCGCTGCGGCGGTGTTGGGCTATGCGCTCTTGACCCGGACCCAGAGGCAGGTGAGCGCGCTGGCGGAGCGTCACTCTGGACTTGTCACGCAGAACGAGGCGCTCGAAGCGCTGGTGGCCGAGCGCACGCGCGATATCGAAGAGGCGCGCGCCCATGCCGAACATGAGCGCCAGCGGGTCGAGGCCCTGCTGCAGGATACCAATCATCGCATCGGCAATTCGCTGGCGACCGTTTCGTCGCTGCTGGCGCTGCAGGTGATGCGCAGCCGCTCCGAAGAAGTTCGACAGGCGCTGGAGTCAGCGCGCTTGCGCGTGCATGCCGTAGCCTCGGCGCATCGGCGCCTGCGTCTGTCCGATGATCTCGAAACGGCCTGTGCCAGCGATTTTCTGCAGCCTGTGCTCGATGATATCGCCGCCACCCAGACCGATGATGGCCGCATCACGCTCAGCGGCGATATTGCGCCAGTGCTGATGAGTTCGCGCGATGCGACCACACTGGGTATTCTGGTCAGCGAGCTGGTCACCAATAGCCTCAAGCATGCCTTCCCCGATGGACGGCGCGGCGCAATTCGCGTGCGCCTGTTCGCCGGGGCGGATGACGTGGCGATGCTGGCTGTATCCGATGATGGTGTCGGCATGCCAGACGGTCCGCCGGATGAAGGTGGGCTCGGTTCGGTGGTCATCAAGCAACTGGCCGGCCAGTTCGGTGGCGCACCCGATTATCAACCCGTCGCAGGCGGCGGGCTTTGTGTGGTTATCGCGATGCCCGGCCTGGGGCAGGCGCGGACCGTGGCTGCTGCGATGGAGTGAACCGGTGCGCGTCAAGGCTGTGTTGAACCGCGGCGGCGGCACTTTGCGCACCATGGATCTCGATGCCTTCACGGCGCGAGCGCGCGATATCTTTGCCGATGCCGGGCATGAGCTTGACTGCGTGGTGGTCGATGGCGACGGCGTCGCCGATGCGCTGCGCCGGGCCGCGACATCGGACGGCACCGACGCGCTGCTGGCGGGGGGAGGCGATGGCACGATATCGTCGGCGGCGGCGACAGCCTTCGAAACCGGCGTGCCGCTGGGCATATTGCCGGCTGGGACCATGAACCTTTTCGCACGGGCGCTGCGCATGCCGCTCGATCTCGATGCTGCCCTGCATGCCATTGCCCATGGCCAGGTCCACCATATCGACATCGCCACTGCCAATGGCCGGCCATTCGTGCATCAGTTCGGCGTCGGCATCCATGCGCGGCTGGTGCGTATTCGCAGCCACATGGTCTATGGCAGCCGCTGGGGCAAGATGCTGGCCAGCCTGCGTGCCATCGGTGCAGCCGCAGTCGATCCGCCGCGGTTCGAAGTCGAGGTCTATGGGGGCGGTGCCACATCGCGGCGGACGGTTTCCGGGATCGCGGTGTCTAACAATCCACTCGATAACGCCCCTGTACCGGTGGCGAAAAGTCTCGACGGCGGACTTTTGGGCGTCTACCTCGCCTCAAGCGTCACGACCCATGAATTGTTCAATCTCGGCATCGACGTCTTGACCGGACGCTGGCGCGACAACGCCATGGTGAGCGAGGTGGAGACGCCGCAATTGACGCTGCATTTCCCCAAGCGTCGCCGGGGCCATCACGCTGTTATCGATGGCGAACTGATTGCTCTCGACCCCAGCGTTCACCTCAAAATCCATCATGAAGCGCTGAAGGTGATCTTGCCTTCGGCGGAGACAGAAAATAACGGAAAATAGTGTGGAACGCTTTTGGGGTGGCTGCGTTGGAGTGGATTAAGGCTATGCCATTACTGTCCGACAGCAGGATGCCCGGGACGTGTTGTGAGTGAGACCAAATTGACGCTGCCAGAGGATGTCGGCAGGGCCCTTCACGACGCAGATCGGCTGGCAGTGCTCCACGAGCTGCATGTCTTGGACACGCCTCCAGACATTGACTTTGATCGAATCTCGCGGCTCGCCGCGGCCATGTTCGGCGCGCCGTTCGCGCAGGTGTCGCTGGTCGATGCAGACAGGCAGTGGTATCGCGCCTGCTTCGGTGTGGAAGGCCTGACCCAGACCAGCGCCGACATCTCATTTTGCGCCCATACTATCGCTGTGCCGGATCGTTCACCCCTGACCATCACCGACATGTTCGGCGATGAGCGATTCCGCGACAATCCCTTCGTCACCGGCTGGCCGGGTGTGCGTTTCTATTGCGGCGTGCCGATCATGGTGCGGGGCCAGCCCATCGGCACGGTCTGCGTGCTCGATGATAAGGTGCGGGACAGTGTTGATCCGAGCTTGATCCAGCATCTTCAGGACCTGGCCGAGACCACATCCAGCATGCTGGTGCTCAAGGACGAGGCTCGGGTGCGCGCGCGCACCGCCGCGGCGCTGATGCGCGAGGAGTGGCGCCATGCCCTGACGCTCGAGGCCGGCAAGGTTGGCAGCTGGGTCTGGGACATTCCCGCGAGCGAGATCACCTGCAATGACACGTTCCGCCGCGTGCTGGGGCTTGCTGATGGCGGCGTGGTGCGGGTGGAGGATGTTGCGGCGGCCGTTGCCCCCGCGGAGCGCAAGGCGCTGACCTCCAAGATCATCAACTCGCTCAAGACCGGCGTCGATTTCGAGGCCGAAGTGCGGGCGCTGGCCAGCGGCACCTGGCTGTCGATGCGCGGCCGGGTCTATCAGCGCGATGGCGCGGGACGGGCCATGGTGATGATGGGCGTCTGCATCGACATTTCCGACAGCAAGCAGAATGCCGAGCACACTAAGCTGCTGCTGCGCGAACTCAATCACCGGGTCAAGAATACGCTGGCGATGATCCAGTCGGTGGCGCGCCAGACGCTGCGGCAAAATCCCGACCCCCAGCAATTCCTTGAAGCCTTCAGCGGCCGGTTGCGGACCATCTCAGATGCCCATCTGCTCCTGGCCGATCGCGATTGGTCGGGCGTGCAATTACATGAAGTGGTAGCCGCAGAGCTTGGCCGGGATTTCGCGGTGGAAACGCCGCGTCTCAGTGCCGGCGGGAAAGACGTGGCGCTGCCGCCAGATCATGCGCTGGGCCTGGGGCTCATCCTGCACGAACTCACCACCAATGCACATCGTTTTGGCGCCTGGTCCGGCGACGAGGGCAGGGTGGACCTGGCCTGGGAGATCGAAGACAGCCCGATTCGCGGCCTGCGCATGCATTGGGTGGAGAGCGGCGGCCCCGTGGTTTCGGAGCCGAAAGAGCTGGGGCTGGGCGTCAAGCTGGTCAAGCGTGGCCTGGCCAAGGTTCTGGACAGCAATGTCGAGCTGGTTTTTGGCGCCGACGGCGTGAGCGCTGAAATCTGGCTACCCCTGCCGCCGGCCTGAGCCAGCGACAGGAAAAAGATTTCGATCAGGAATCGCCGTCCTTGTTGCGCAACAGCAGAAAGGCGGCAATGGCGGCCGCCGGTACACCGAGACGCAGAATGCCGGGGGCCCGAAGCACGGCCGGCAGGGCTGTCAGCGCTGCGCTGGTCAGCAGCGCCCCGGTTTCACTAGATTTGCGGCGTTCAGCCGCCACGCGACGCCGGCGACCTTCGCCGATCTGCGCGCCGAGATAAACGGCAAGACCGAGGACGAAGAAGGTGCCCGCAAAGATCAGCGCGGCGATGATGGGGCCGACTGACTGCGCCAGCAGCATATAGCCTGCCGCGATCATGAAGGCGACGCCCACCAGAAGCAGCAAAGCGATGGCGCTGTAGATCAGCACCATCGACTTTGCACGATCGGCGACCGCTTCGACCTCGATGCCAAGCAGGCTGGCGAGCGGCAATAGAAAATTCATTTTCAGTGCCGGGTCAGGAGCGCCAGAACGAAGCCAATGCCCAGTGCGCTGGCTACGGCGGTCAGCGGCTTTTCGCGGATGGTATCCTTGAGCTGCTTTTCGATTTCGCCGGCCTGATCCTGCGCATCATCGATCATGGTCTGGCCACGGCGCTTGAGTGCAGCGATCTCGGTCTTGGCGATATCCTTGACTTCGCCGGCCTTCTCGTTGGTGAGCTTGCCGAGGGTTTCGGTGATCGATTTGAGATCGGCCTGCAGCTGCGAGATCTGGTTTTCCAGTTCCTGCTCGCGAGTCTTGGAGGAATTGCGCGAGCCGCTGCTGGACTTGCGGCGCGTGGGGGCCATATCAGTCGTGGTTGCCATTTGACGCTCCTATTGTGCTTGTGTGGATTGAACGCCGCAAGGCGCTGTCAGTTCCATCCGCCCCGCAGGGGAGGGGGCGCTAGACGCGCCCCATCAGAACCAGGATCAGCACGATCACCAGGACCACGCCAAGAATGCCGGACGGGAAATAGCCGAAGCCGCGCGAATAACCCCAATTGGGCAATGCGCCGATCAGCAGCAGGATCAGGATAATGATGAGAATGGTGCCAAGTGTCATGAAACCCTCCAACAGAAACAATGGCGCGCCCTATCCGCGTCGAGCGACCCGGCTGTAGTGAACGGATAGGGACAGCTTTTTCGCGCGTGATGCGCGGTGCGAGGCGAATGCCTCGACTTACAGCAGAGCCAGCAGCAGGCCGGTGGCAGCGCTCAGGATGAGCAGTGCCGGCAGCAGTGCCAGGGCCACGCCACCAAAATGAGTATTGCCGTCATAACCCTCGATCGGCAGAGCGCTGATCGTGGACTGGGCGCGGCGATAGACATTGTGCTGGGATGTGGTGTTCATTCTCTGCCTCCATGGCCCGGGGCACCGGACCTTTGTGCGTGGCGATCAACGCCGCGTGCGACAATAACGGCAGCAGAGAAATTTGGTTCCCGAAGGCTATTCCACGCGTATCACGTCGACAGATTGCTTGGTCTCGTGCGAGCCATTGGTGCGCAGGACGCCGACGATGGGGGAGATATCGGCATAGTCGCGGCCATGGCCGATGGTGATGTGGTCGGGACCAGCGATCATCTTGTTGGTGGGGTCGAACTCCACCCAGCCCAGATGCTGGCCGCACCAGGCGCGCACCCAGGCATGCATGGCGTCGGCGCCTTCAAGTCGTGGCTTGCCTTCCGGGGGAATGGTGCGCAGGAAGCCCGACACATAGCCTGCCGGAATGCCAAGGCCGCGCAGGCCGGCGATCATCACATGGGCGAAGTCCTGACAGACGCCTTTGCGCAGAGCGAAGGCCTCGGCAGGGCGGGTTTCCACATCCGTCGCCTTGGGATCGTAGGTAAAGTCACGATTGATAGCCATGCAGAGCGCATTGGCCTTGGCCAGAACCGTGTGAGCCGTCGCCGTGACCTCGGCAGCATAGTCGGTAATGGCCGGGACGATCTGCACGCGGGGCGAGGCAGCAAGGAAATGCTGCGGGCTGCCGGGCTCCACCGACCAGTAGCGGCCGATTTCGAGCGGCAGCGCGTCAAGCGCGGGCGACAGGTCATCCAGCGGCGAGACATCGTCGACCTGCACCCGGGCGGTCAGACGCACTTCGAGCTTGTCATGGGGCTCGACATAGATGAGCGAAGTGACGGTATTGCCGAAGAAATCGAGAAAGCTCTCCTGCCGATGCGGCCTGGGGGTGAAGGAGAGCGAGGCGGCCACCACGCGCTGGGCGCCGGGCACGCTGGCCGGGGTGACGCGAATATGGTGGCGTCCGCCATGCACGGGCGCGGCATAGTCATATTCGAGGGTCAGGCGCACATCGTAGAGCATGGGGGTCACGTAAAGTAGGCCGAGGCGACAAGGCCCGAAAGCTGGCCGAGATGATCTGCGAGCAGGTCGAGCCGTTCGGGGGTCAGTTCATGCGGCTCGGCAATAACCAGATCGGTATGGATGCGCAGTGCCGTCTTGGCCGCAGGGGACAATTGGCCATCGTCGATGCCGCCGGGCAGTGTCTCGATCTGGGTGCGCAATTCGGTCAACTGGAACAAGACCGAGCGCGGATTGAGCGGATCGAGGATCAACAGATCGATGGCGCTCTGCGTGCCGGCGCTCACAGAATAGCGGCGGCGGTGCGACATGACGCTGTCGCCGATTTCGAGCAGCATTTCCAGCGAGCCATCGGGCGCATCCTTGTCGGTGAGCCAACCGGTGATGCGCGCGATCTGGATGGCGCGTTCGAGGCGGCGACCGAGTTCGAGGAAACGCCAGCCGGCGAAGCGATACATGTTCTCGTGCACCAGGCCAGAAAAGCCAGCCAGCTTGCGCAGCAATACCGTCATGGCGCGGGTGGAGTCGTCGCCCGTGGTGATGCGGGTGCCAAAGCGTTGGGCGGTCTTTTGCAGATCGTTGAGCGCCAGCCAGCCATCGGGCGAGAAGCGGTCGCGGATCTGGCCGGCACTGTGCACGGCGCTGCTGATCGCGTTCAACAGGCCCTTGGGCATGGCTTCGGACGCGTCGATATCCATGCTTTCGAGGAATTCGGCGCAGTGGGAGAGAATGGGCAATTCCGGTCGCGACAGTTCGGCCAGACGCGCATTGTAAGCGCGCAGGATGCGGATGCTGGCTTCGCAGCGTTCGGCATAGCGGCCCAGCCAGATGAGATTGTCGGCGGCGCGGCTCGGCAGGCTGCCGGGCGAATTGCGCACCAGCTTTTCGCCGTCGCGCGGCAGGAGCGACACCTGTTCCACCGGGCTCGAGGACATGACCCAGACGTCGGCGGCCTGGCCGCCGCGCTGCATGGCGATGGCGGAGGTGTCGCGGGTGGAGCCGACGCGGGCAAAGCCGCCGGGCATGATGGTCCAGCCGTCCTCGGTGCGCGCCGCATAGACGCGCAAGGTGATGGGGCGGGGCTCGAGCTTGCCGTCGATATAGACCGGTGCGGTGGAGAGCTGCACCGGCTCCTGGCCAACATAGTCGCCGCCATGTCTGGCGATGCGGGCCTTGAGCTGGAGCTTCTGCTCTTCGGTCATGCTGCGGCCGAGAGCCGTGCCGCGCAGGTCATCAAAGGGCAGGTCGGTCGAAAAGGCCGGGCCGATCATCAGGTTGTCGAAATTGTCGAGCACGAATTCGCGCTCGGCGCTTTGTCCGCACCACCAGGTGGCGATCTCGGGCAGTTCGAGCCCGGTGCCGAGCAGATGCTTGCTCAGGCGCGGCAGGAAGGCGGCGAAGGCGCGGGATTCAAGGATGCCGGTGCCCAGGGCGTTGATCATCGAGATCGAGCCGCTGCGCAGCGCCTCGACCATGCCGGGCGTGCCGATATGGCTGTCATAGCGCAACTCCAGCGGATCGACGAAGCTGGCATCCATGCGCCGCCAGAGCACGCTGACCGGCTTGAGGCCGGCAACGGTGCGCACCATGACCTGGCCATTGTCCACTACCAGATCCTCGCCTTCGAGCAGCATGAGGCCGAGATAGCGGGCGATATAGGCGTGTTCGAAATAGGTCTCGTTGAGCTGGCCGGGGGTCAGGATGCCAACGCGGCCACCATCGCGGCGGGCCTGAGCGAAGAGCGTATCCTTGAAACCGCGGAAGAAGCCGGCCAGCCGCTTGATGTTCATGCCGGCATAGATGTCGGACAGAGCGCGGGTGGTGGCAACACGGTTTTCCAGCGCGAAGCCGGCACCGGAGGGGGCCTGGGTGCGGTCGCCGAGCACCCACCAGGCGCCATCGGGGCCGCGGCCCAGTTCGAAGGCGCAAAAATGCAGGAAATGGCCGCTGGTGGGTCGCACCCCCACGAGCGGGCGCAGGAATTCCCCGCTCTGGGCGATCAGTTCGGGAGGCAGCAGACCCTCCTGCACCAGCCGGTTGTCGCCATAGATGTCGGCAACGATGCGCTCGAGCAGTTCGGCCCGCTGTACGAGGCCATTGGAAATGCGGATCCAGTCGGCTTCGGCGATAAGCAGGGGAATATGGGCCAGCGGCCAGGCGCGTTCCTTGCCCTCAGCACCGTCATATTTGCGATAGAACACCCCGGCATCGCGCAGATACTGGTCGGCGCGTTCGAAGCGGCCGGCAAGCTCGGTCGGCCCCAGCGCGTCAAAGGCCGACATGAGCTTGTCCCAGCCCGGACGAATGGCGCCGGAGGGATCGATCATCTCATCCGGCACGCCGGGCAGCAGTTTATAGTCCGCAACAATACCAGGCCCAGCCGGGGGCTTGCCGCGACGTTCTTGATTCCGCGTGATCATTTGCTAGGTGAACCGTGGCGGACGACGCAGGTCAAGGGTCAGCGGGTATTCCTCCGCAGGCATTTCTGCACGCAGCCCATAGGGTCCGGGCGTATAGTTGTGCGGCACGAAGCGGGCGAGGCGCCGGGCCTCGGCCTCGTTGCCATTGACCGGGAAGGTTTCGTAATTGCGGCCGCCGGGATGGGCGACGTGATAGGTGCAGCCGCCGATGGCCCGGCCGGTCCAGGTGTCGTAGATGTCGAACACCAATGGCGCATGGACCGGCATGGCCGGATGCATGCCCGAGGCCGGCTGCCAGGCCTTGAAGCGCACCCCGCCGGCGAAAATTCCATTGGTACCGGAAGGCTTTAGCGGCACCGGGCGCTGGTTGCAGGTGACGGTGTAGCGGCTGGGATTGTCGGCTTCGAGCGTGACCTCGAGGCGCTCCACCGAGCTATCGACGAAGCGGACAGTGCCGCCGATGGCGCCCTGCTCGCCCATGACATGCCAGGGCTCAAGGGCTTGATGAAGTTCGAGCTTTACCCCGTCTACCTCCACTTCGCCACAGAAGGGGAAGCGGAATTCGCGCTGGGCGGCGAACCATGCAGGGTCGAAATCGAATCCGTGCTGGCGCAGATCGGCGAGCACGCCGAGGAAGTCGCGCCAGATATATGACCCTAACATGAACCGATCATGAAGGGTTGTACCCCAACGCACGAAGCTGCCGTCGAGAGGGGCGGTCCAATAGCGGGCGATCAGGGCGCGAACCAGCAATTGCTGGGCCAGCGACATCCGGGCATTGGGCGGCATTTCAAAGCCGCGAAATTCGACCAGACCCAGTCTGCCGGTGGGGCCATCGGGCGAATAGAGCTTGTCGATGCAGATTTCGGAACGGTGGGTGTTACCGGTGACATCGACGAGCAGGTTGCGGAACAGCCGATCCACCAGCCAGGGCAAAGGCGGCGTGCCTTCGCCTGGCGCCGGAACCTGGGCCATGGCGATTTCGAGCTCGTAGAGGCTGTCGTGCCGGGCCTCGTCGAAGCGGGGGGCCTGGCTGGTGGGTCCGATGAAGAGGCCGGAGAACAGATAGCTCATCGAGGGGTGGCGCTGCCAATGCAGCACCAGGGATTTCAGCAAGTCCGGCCGGCGCAGGAAGGGGCTGTCATTGGGGGTGGCGCCCCCGACCACGACATGGTTGCCGCCGCCGGTTCCGACATGTTTGCCGTCGATCATGAACTTGTCGGCGCCCAGGCGGCAGAGGCGGGCCTCTTCATAGACTGCCGTGGTGGTGGCGACGCATTCGTCCCAATTGGCCGATGGATGGATATTGACCTCGATGACGCCCGGATCTGGCGCCACGCGAATGACATTGAGGCGCGGATCGTGTGGCGGCGCGTAGCCTTCGAGGTGAACGGGCTGGCCGATCTCCTTGGCCGCCGCTTCGGTGGCGGCGATCAGTTCGAGGAAATCTTCCAGCCGCTCGACGGGAGGCAGGAAGACGCAGAGGCGATGGTCGCGCAGTTCGGCTGTGACCGCCGTGCGCACTTGCCCCTCGATCTCGCTGAGCACCTGTTCGGTGATGTCCTGCTGCTCGGTGGCCGCAGTGAATCCTGCGGCGGTCTGGGCGCGTGGATCGATCTCCAGACCGGTCTGTTTGCGCGCCAGCAGTTCCTCGGTATCGGGCAGGGGGGCGCGCGGCGCGCCAGGATCGAGCGGTACGACATGAGGGTAGTCGGTGGGTTTGAGATGCTTTAGCGAACTCAGCGGCAGGCGGTAGCCGGCGGGGCTGTCGCCGGGCGCGAGGAACAGTTTGCCGCGCCGTGTCTTCCACTTTTCGGTGAGCCAGGGGCTGGAGGCGATGGCGTTCCAGCGTTGTACGGGCAGCACATAGCCGGTGGGCGAGGTCAGGCCGCGCTCGAACACCTTGGCGATGCGGGAGCGCGCTTCGGGGTCGGCAAGCTCGGAATTGGCCGGATCGACATTGGCAGGCAGGTTGGCTTCCTTGAGCAGCCACTCGCCGGGGTCTTCATAGGCCTCGGCTATGGTGTCGCCGGTGAGGCCGAGATTGCGGGCGAAGGCATCGAGAAAGCGCTTTGCGTCCTCGTGGGTGGCACTGGTCTCCACGCCTTCGCGGGCGATGAGGCTTTCGTCCCTCCACACCGGCTTGCCGTCGAGGCGCCAGTAGAGCGAGAAGGTCCAGCGCGGCAGGGTTTCCCCAGGATACCACTTGCCCTGGCCATGATGCAGCATGCCATTGGGCGCGAAGCGCTGGCGCAGGCGGCGGATCAGGTCGTCGGCCAGGGCACGCTTGGTGGGGCCGACCGCGCCGGCATTCCATTCATCGGCCTCGAAATCGTCGATGGAGACGAAGGTCGGCTCGCCACCCATGGTGAGGCGCACATCGTTTTCGGCGAGCACGGCATCCACCTTGTGGCCCAGTGCATCGAGCCGCTGCCAGCTTTCATCGGAAAAGGGCTTGGTGATGCGCGGATGCTCGGCGACGCGCGTCACCTTCATGTCGAAAGCAAAATCCACTTCGGCAAAGGAAGCGAAGCCCGAGATCGGGGCGGCATTGCGATAATGCGGGGTGGCGGCCAGCGGCACATGGCTTTCGCCCGTCAGCAGGCCCGAGGTCGGGTCGAGACCGATCCAACCGGCGCCGGGCAGGTAGACTTCGCACCAGGCGTGCAGGTCGGTGAAATCGTGGTCGGTGCCGGCCGGGCCGTCGAGCGAAACGAGATCGGGCTTGAGCTGGATGAGATAGCCGGAGACGAAGCGTGCGGCAAAGCCGAGATGGCGGAGCAGATTGACCAACAGCCAGCTGGAGTCGCGACAGGAGCCGCGAGCATTGCCGAGCGTTTCTTCGGGCGTCCACACGCCAGGCTCGAGGCGGACGATATAGTTTACCAGCGTCTGGATGCGCGCATTGAGGCCGGTGACAAAGGTGACGGTGTTTTGCGGCGAATGGTCGATATCGGCGATCAGCCGCTGCATCAGCGGACCGGCCGGCTCCGGCTTCATATAGATGGAGAGATCGTCGCGCAGCTCTTCGGGATAGGTGAAGGGCCAGGTTTCGGCGATCTCCTCGACGAAGAAGTCGAAGGGATTATAGACAGTCATGTCGGCGACCAGATCGACTTCGATCTTGAGCTCGGTCACCGGCTCGGGAAAGACGAAACGGGTCAGGAAATTGCCGTAGGGATCCTGCTGCGTGTTGACGAAATGCAGGTTCGGCGAGACCCGAAGCGAATGACTCAGGACCTTGGTCTTGGAATGCGGCGCCGGCTGCAGCCTTATGATCTGGGGCTGCAGATAGACCGGTCGGTCATATTTGTAATGTGTCAGATGATAGACGGCGGCTTTGATCGACATGCGTACCAGTCGCTCGCTTCAGGCCACGAAAATGACTTCCCGACAAAGAGCTTAGCGGGGTTTTGCGGCCACCGCTAGGCGCTTGGTGGGTCAGGTGATGCGTCTTGGGGGCATCACGCTCCAGGAAGACACCAAAAGTGTTTGTCCAGCTCTGGCTGGTTTTTGGTGCGATAGATGCACCAGCACCATGCCGCACTCGGTTCGAGCCCGGGGCCGGAACGGTGCTTGCTGCAAACAGGGTCAGACCCCCGCACCTCACTCTTCCAATGCGGGCACTGATGGCGAGCGGTTGCCGGTGCTGGTCGGCAGGATGGCCAGCTTGGTGACGGCGATGCGGATGTCGCGCTGGGTGTCCTTGAGATGGACGCGCATGGCCTCGGCGGCGGCGCGGCCATTGCCCTCGCGGATGCAGTCGAGAATGCGCTGATGCGCATCGATGGTGTCCTGCAGGGTGTGGCCTCGGCTGGCATGGCCGCGGCGGCTGATGAAGAGGCCTTCTCGCAAAGGCGTGGCCATGGCCTCAAACAGATAGCCGAGCACGCGGTTGCCGCTGGCCAGGGCGACGGCCTCGTGGAAACCGACATCGCAGGTATGGAAAACCGTCTCGGCGTCAGGGGCGTCTGAGAGGGCGGCTTCGCGCATGCCCTGCAGGGCGCTCTCGATGGCGGCAATACCGGCGCGGCTGGCATGCTTGGCGGCCAGCGTCGCCGATTGCACTTCGAGTGCCAGACGCACTTCGACCAGATCGAACAGGCCCTTGGAATCGTAACGGATCACCGAGGTAAGGAAGTCGGCGAAGGCGGCGCCGTCTGGCTCGCGCACCACCGCCTTGCGCCCGCGCGCCAGTTGCAGCAGGCCACGCCCGGCCAGCAGCTTGACCGCTTCGCGAACGGTGAGGCGACTGACAGCGTAATGCTCGGCCAGCTCCGCCTCGCTGGGCAGGCTGGAGCCTGGCGTCAACTGCGTCAGGATGTGTTGCGCTAGGTCGTCGGCGACCGTATGGGCCGCGCTCTGTTCGGCGCGACCGTCCTCAGACAAGGCTGTCAAAGCGTCCCCATGGTATCTGATACCTTTGTGATTGCCTCATTCTCCGTTCCGAGCCCTTCTGGCAACCCCCTCCCGGGATTGGGGCACACTAGCCGCTCGTCCCAAGCGCCGCAATCATTGGTCAATATTAATATTCGAGTATCGAAAAAAACACTGAATCCACCCCCTGGAGACCTTTACACCCTTATCTGATTATCCTAGCGTCCCAGCCATGGGCCGGGGAGGGTCCGTAGCGGCATTGCCGTTCCAAGCAGGAGGATTTCGATACAGTTGCACGTTGCGGCCCCGCATGCGGTGCCGCTGCAATTGCTGTGGCGCTGGCCGGGCGGGCATGCTGCCAGGTCGGGTTGTCTGCGGTCGATGTCAGCTGTGTTTGTCTGATCTGTTCCCCATCCCAAAAGACCGACAACAACAATCTCGAATATCAAAGGGAGTCGAGACGTGAAGGTTCTCAAAACAGTAGCGACGCTGTTCGCCACCGGTGCCCTGTTGGCCACCGCTGCCACCGGCGCTTTCGCACAGGACAAGGGCCTGATCGGCATTGCCATGCCGACCTCGTCGTCGCTGCGCTGGATCTCGGACGGCAATGAGCTGAAGTCCGCGCTGGAAGGCATGGGCTACACTGTCGACCTGCAATATGCAGAAGACGAAATCCCGAACCAGCTGGCTCAGGTCGAGAACATGGTCACCAAGGGCGCCAAGGCCCTCGTGATCGGTTCCATCGACGGCACCACGCTCAGCGCCGTGCTGCAGCAGGCCGCTGACCAGGGCGTCAAGGTCATCGCCTATGACCGCCTGATCCGCGACAGCGGCAATGTCGATTACTACACCACGTTCGACAACTTCCAGGTCGGCGTGCTGCAGGCCAATAGCCTGGTCAAGGGCCTCAACGAGCGCTTCGCCGACCAGAAGCCGTGGAATGTCGAGCTGTTCGGCGGTTCGCCTGACGATAACAACGCCTTCTTCTTCTATGATGGCGCCATGGCTGTGCTGCAGCCGATGATCGACAGCGGTGACATCGTCATCAAGTCGGGCCAGATGGGCATGGAACAGGTTGGTACCCTGCGTTGGGACGGTGCTGTCGCACAGGCCCGCATGGACAACATCCTGTCCGCCAACTACTCGGACGGCACCCGCGTTCATGGCGTGCTGGCTCCCTATGATGGCCTGTCGCGCGGCATCATCTCGTCGCTCCGCGGCGTGGGCTATGGCTCGGGCGACCTTGCCTGGCCGATCATCACTGGCCAGGACGCTGAAGTCCCGTCGGTGAAGGCCATCATTGCCGGCGAACAGTACTCCACCGTGTTCAAGGACACGCGCGAGCTGGCCCAGTACACCGCTCAGCTGCTTGACACGGTCCTGTCCGGCAACGAGCCGAGCGGCCTCGACACCACCACCTATGACAATGGCGTCAAGGTTGTGCCCTCGATCCTGCTGACCCCGTACGAAGTCGACGCCACCAATTACAAGGAACGCGTGATCGACTCCGGTTACATCAAGGCAGAAGAACTGCAGTAATCATCTGCAATTGTTCTGAAATATCGGGCTCCGCGTAAGCGCGGAGCTCAATCGTAATTGGGAAATGCCTTCGATTTCTAGGTAAATCGAAAATTCGACGTACGTACTTCAATTGCTGTTTACTTGCAGTAATTCGGAGTTCTATATCGAGGTGCGGCCTTTGGAGTGGAAATGCCTCTATCTGGCGCGCAAATTCATTTTTGGGAGTTGAGAATGAACGTGTTGAAGACGATCGCCGCTGCCGCTATGGCCGGCGTGATCGCAGTCGGTTCGATGGGTGTCGCCGCTGCGCAGGACAAGGGTATCGTGGGCGTTTCCATGCCCGAGCAGACCACGCTCCGCTGGAATTCGGACGGCGCGGAGCTCAAGGCGGCGCTTGAGGCCAAGGGTTATACCGTCGACCTGCAATATGCCGGTGACGACATTCCGAACCAGCTGTCGCAGATCGAGAACATGGTCACCAAGGGCTCCAAGGCTCTGGTCATCGCCGCGCTTGACGGCACCACGCTCAGCGCCGTGCTCGATCAGGCCGCTGCTGCCGGCATCAAGGTGTTCGCCTATGACCGCCTGATCCTGGGCACGCCCAATGTCGACTACTACACCACGTTCGACAATTTCCAGGTCGGCGTGCTGCAGGCCAATTCGATCCTCAAGGGTCTCGGCTATCCCGAGAACAAGGGTCCGTTCAATATCGAGCTTTTCGGCGGCTCTCCCGACGATAACAATGCCTTCTTCTTCTATGACGGCGCGATGAGCGTGTTGAAGCCGCTGATCGACGAGGGGGTCCTCGTGCTCAAGTCCGGCCAGCAGGGCATGGACCAGGTCGGCACGCTGCGTTGGGACGGTGCGACCGCCCAGGCCCGCATGGATAACCTGCTCTCCGCTTACTATTCGGATGGCTCGCGTGTCGATGCGATCCTGGCCCCGAACGATGGCGTTGCCCGCGGCATCATCTCCTCGCTGACCGGCATCGGTTATGGTTCGGCTGATCTCAAGTACCCGATCATCTCGGGTCAGGATGCCGAAGTGCCCTCGATCAAGGCGATCATCGCCGGCGAGCAGTATTCGACCGTCTACAAGGACACTCGCGAGCTGGCGCGTGTCACTGCCGATCTCGTCGATGCCGTGCTGAGCGGCAATGCACCGGCCGATCTCGACAACAGCACCTATAATAACGGCAACAAGGTTGTGCCGTCCAAGCTGCTGACCCCCTACGAGGTCGATGCGAAGAACTACAAGGAACTGGTCGTCGACTCCGGTTATATCTCGGAAGCTGACCTGCAGTAATCCGCCTAACATTCAAGCAAGGGCTTCGCAGTCATGCGGAGCCCATCGGTCATCCGGCTGGTCACTGGCCCCCAATGGCGGACAGCGTCCATCAAGGCGAGCAAAGCATGAGCAAAACCATTCTGGAGATGCGCAGCATCACCAAGACCTTTCCCGGCGTGAAGGCGCTGCAGGACGTCAATCTCGATGTGCGAGAAGGCGAAATCCACGCCATCTGTGGGGAAAACGGCGCCGGCAAATCCACCTTGATGAAGGTGTTGAGCGGCGTCTATCCCCATGGCTCCTATGACGGACAGATCATCTATCAGGGCGAGGAGCAGCAATTCCGCTCCATCCGTGACAGCGAGCACAAGGGCATCGTCATCATTCACCAGGAACTGGCGCTGGTGCCGCTCCTGTCTATCGCCGAAAACATTTTCCTGGGCAATGAACAAGCCAAGGGTGGCGTGATCGACTGGGACGAAACCCGCGACGGCGCGCGCAAGCTGTTGTCCATGGTGGGGTTGACCGAAGATCCCGACACGCTGGTGACCAATATCGGGGTGGGCAAGCAACAGCTGGTCGAGATCGCCAAGGCGCTCTCCAAGCAGGTGCAATTGCTCATCCTGGACGAGCCGACCGCCTCGCTTTCGGAAAAGGACAGCCAGGCGCTGCTCGACCTGCTGCTCGAGTTCAAGAAGCAGGGCATTACCTCGATCATCATCAGCCACAAGCTCAATGAAATCTCGCGCATTGCCGACCGCGTGACGGTGATCCGCGACGGCAAGACCATCGAGACGATGGATACCGAAAACATTTCGGAAGACCGCATCATCACCTCGATGGTGGGACGCTCGCTGGATGACCGCTATCCGTCCCGCACGCCCCAAGTGGGCGATGTGGTGATGGAGGTGAAGAACTGGAACGTCTTCCATCCCCTGCATCGCGAGCGACAGGTGATCCGCGACGTCAATATCACTCTGCGCCGTGGCGAAGTGGTTGGGATTGCCGGGCTGATGGGGTCGGGCCGCACCGAATTTGCCATGAGCCTGTTCGGCAAGTCCTATGGCCAGAAGATTTCGGGCGAGGTGCTGCTCAACGGCAAGAAGGTCGATACCTCGACCGTGGACCGGGCGATCCGCAACGGCATCGCCTATGCCACCGAGGATCGCAAGACTTATGGCCTCAACCTCATCGACCATATCAAGCACAATACCACCATCGCCAATCTGCTTGGGGTGTCGCGCTGGGGCGTGATCGACGATCTCGCCGAAATGGACGTCGCCAACGATTATCGCAAGAAGACCAATATCCGTTCGTCCAGCATCTATCAGGTCACCGGCAATCTTTCCGGCGGCAATCAGCAGAAGGTGGTGCTGTCGAAATGGCTGTTCGCCAATCCGGACGTGCTGATCCTGGACGAGCCGACCCGCGGCATCGACGTGGGCGCCAAATATGAAATCTACACCATCATCAACCAGCTGGCGGCCCAGGGCAAGGCGATCCTGGTCATCTCCTCGGAGATGCCGGAACTGCTGGGGATCACCGACCGCATCTATGTAATGAACGAAGGCCGTATCGTGGGCGAAATGCCGACCAGCGAAGCGAGCCAGGAAAAGATCATGCGCTCCATCGTGCGCGCTGAAGGAAAGGCATCATGACCACCGAAACTGTACCGACCGGTTCCCCGGCCGCTCAGGCCAAGAGCCAAGAACTGACGCTGATCGGCGCGCTGCGTGCTAATATGCGCGATTACGGGCTGCTGCTCGCGCTGATCCTGATCATGATCTTTTTCCAGTCGTTCACCAATGGCGTGCTGTTCAAGCCGGTGAACCTGACCAATATCATCCTGCAGAACTCGTACATCATCGTGATGGCGCTGGGCATGCTGCTGGTGATCGTCGCCGGCCATATCGACCTGTCGGTTGGTTCTGTCTCCGGCTTTATCGGCGCGCTGGCGGCCATGCTGATGATCGGCTGGAAATTTCCGCCGGAGCTGGCCTTCCTCGCCAATCCGATCGTTGCAGGTGCCATCTGTCTGGTGGCCGGCGCGGCCATCGGTGCGGCACAGGGCTATATCATCGCCTATCACAAGGTGCCGGCCTTCATCGTGACGCTTGCCGGCATGCTGATCTTCAAGGGTCTGTCGCTGGCCATTCTGGGCGGCAAGTCCGTCGGCCCGTTCCCGGCCGAGTTCCAGCTGTTGTCCGCCGGCTTCATTCCCGATTTCGTGGGGCCGACGGCTACGCCATTCATTGCCGAAAACGGCCAGCCGGTGGTGCTGCACACCACAACCATGATCATCGCGATCCTCGCGATCGTGGCGATGGTGTTCTTCTCCATCCGCAGTCGCGCCCGTCGCAAGGCCCGCGGCTATACCGTGGAGCCGTTCAGCCTTTTCGTCATCAAGAACCTGGTGATCGCGGCCCTGGTGCTGTTCTTCGCCTATATGCTGGCCTCCTATCGCGGCCTGCCCAACGTGCTGGTGGTGATGGCGGTGCTGATCGCCGGCTTCGTGTTCCTGACCAAGAAGCTGACCTTTGGTCGCCGCATCTATGCGTTGGGCGGCAATCTCAAGGCGGCGGCGCTATCGGGCGTCAAGACCGAGCGGACCACCTTCTACATCTTTGCCATTATGGGCGCGCTGGCGGCTCTGGCCGGCATGATCTATGCGGCCCGCCTCAATTCGGCGACGCCGAAGGCCGGGCAGGGGCTCGAGCTCGACGTGATCGCGGCCGTGTTCATTGGCGGTGCTTCGGCGCTGGGTGGCGTGGGCCAGGTGGCCGGTGCGGTGATCGGTGCCTTCATCATGGGCGTGATGAACAACGGCATGTCGATCATGGGCGTCAACATCGACTGGCAGCAGATGATCAAGGGCGTGGTGCTGCTCGCTGCGGTGTTCTTCGACCTCTATAACAAGAACCGTTCGGCCTGACCGGATCGGGTGCGACATGAAAAGGGCCGCCGGATGCAATCCGGCGGCCCTTTTCTTTTGGCTGTTTCGCAGGTTGAACCGCTGATTTGCCCCATGAAGGCCAGACGCCAGGGCGAATTGGTGAGTGCGGGGAAAGGGTTGCCTCAAAAACCGCAAAAAATCGACTTCGGCCGCAAAGCCCCTAAATCTCTGGTGTCTCAGTCGAGTTTTTCACAGTCCGGGCATTTTGGAATCGGTGAATTTGTCGAATTTGTCATGATGGGGGTTTACAGGTTCGGGGGTGGGCCCTATAACCCGCTCATCGCTGAAGAGCGCGGCGCCAGACGGCGGCGGGTTACGAAGCAAGCCACTGAAATTG
>NZ_MKUY01000005.1:0-1519040 GCF_001899045.1 Devosia sp. 63-57
ATTTCAGTGGCTTGCTTCGTAACCCGCCGCCGTCTGGCGCCGCGCTCTTCAGCGATGAGCGGGTTATAGGGCCACCCCCCGAACCTGTAAACCCCCATCATGACAAATTCGACAAATTCGCTTCGTCCGGCAGGGTGCAACTGTGGGAAACTCGACTGAAACGCCCGAGATTTAAGGTGGTTCCGGCTGCCTCCACAAATGGGGACGAGGATGCGTTTTTTCAAGCCGCCAGCGTGAACACGGCCTGCCCTGGCGAACTATCTCGGCGAATCTCCCACAATTGCCGCATTTTTCTCCGATCAGCCTCTCTTGCGATGCTATAGAGTCGCCGCGACAGAGCCCTGCACCACGCCGTGCCGGCCTCTGTCACTCTATAATGGTCAAGGATGGCACGTTGAATTCAACGCAGAGACGTCGTCAGGTCGCCATGTTGCGCGCCGCCGGCTTTGAAGACAGCCCGGCTCTGACGGTTCAATCCACGGATGGCGAGATCCCCCAGGGCCGCGAACTCAGTTTCGCCTGGCTCAGCGGCACCGTGATGACTGGCCTGACCTCTGTTCTTCTTATGGGCGCCGCGCTTTATGTGTCCTTCCAGGGGCAAGACACCTTCTCGACCGCCTATGCCGCACTACAACTGGCTGCCCCCCGCATCGAACAGCCGACCGCCACCGACATAATGGCGAAGTCCTCGCGCCTGCGTCCCATCGCGGCCACCCGTTCCGACCTCGAAATCATCGAGGCCGCGATCCGGCAGAATGTCGATGGTCGCGAAATCATCCGCAACCAGCCCTTCACCCGCATCCGTGCCACGCTGGCCACCACGGCCACTTCGCTCTCCGCCGATGCGCCGGCTTATGATCCCGTAGCCATTCTCAACAAGACGCAGCCACTCAAGGTCGCAAGCCTCGATATTGCGACCGATGTCTATGGCACTGATGTCGATGGCGAGGTGGCGGTGCGTCAGGCGGCGATGCCGGCCAATTTCGTGCCGACACGCTCGATCTCGGATCAGTCGGCCGCCGAATTCGTGCGCGGTGTCGCCGAAGCCACTTTCTTCACGGACGGTCCGCCCCAGGCACTGGCTTATGCATCCTTTGGCCTGAGCAATAACAGCCCCACCCCCGGGGTCGCCGACAATCTTCTGACCGGTATTGCCGAAAACGTCACGGTGATGCCGAAGTCGACGCTTGGCGCCGACAAGGGCCAGGGCCGTACCGAGCGTTTCCTGACCGTGCGGGAGGTCGGGCCGCTGGCCGACACCCTGGTGCGCAACGGCTTTACCTCGGCCCAGGTGGTCATGGTGGAGAATACCCTCGCCAATCTCATTCCAGCCGGCGGCCTGCCGGCCGGGATCCGGCTACGTATCCTTTACGGCCCGCTGACCAGCGACCCGAACAGCCTCGTGCCCTATCGCATGTCGATCTACCGACCCGACGGCACGCAAGGCGACCGCCATATCGCCACCGTCGCCCTGTCGGACACGGGTCAATATGTGGTGGGCCTGCAGCCGGACTGGGTGGAGTTTCCCGAGGAAGATGTCGAGCAGATCAATGTGGGCAATCTGCCCACCGTCTATCGCTCCATCTGGGAGACCGGGCGCAAGCACGATCTCGACAATGACACCATCGAGCGCATCATCGGCATGTTCGCCTATGACGTGGACATGACCAAACGCATTACTGCCGGCGACACCATCGAGATCCTCGAGACCGCAGCGACGCCCGATGCCGAGCCGGAACTGCTTTATGTCGGCCTCAATCTGGGCGGCACCAAGCGGCAGCTCTACCGCTTCACCACCCCGGACGGCACCGTCGATTTCTTCGACCCCGATGGCGAGACGGGCAAGCGCTTCCTCAATCGTCGGCCGCTGGAAGGTGGAGGCACGTTGCGCTCGCGCTTCGGCTACCGCATCCACCCGATCTTCAAGACCCGGCGCCTGCATACCGGCGTCGATCTGGCCGCGCCAACCGGCACGCCCATCTATGCAGCGGGTGACGGCGTCATCACCTATTACAAATGGCAGTCCGGCTACGGCAACAAGGTCGAGATCCAGCACGTCAACGGCTACGAGACCGCCTATGGCCATATGTCTCGCTATGCCGATGGGTTGGGCGTGGGGTCGAAGGTCCGGCAGGGCCAGGTGATCGGCTATGTCGGTTCAACCGGCCAGTCGACCGGCCCGCACCTGCATTTCGAAGTCCTCATCAATGGCAATCTCGTCGATCCGCTCAGCGTCAAGCTGCCCAAGGACAATGTGCTGGCCCAGCAATATCGCGGCGAGTTCGAGCAGACCATGGCTCAGATCAACGACTTGTTGGCACGCGATCCCGCCCCTGTCAGCGTCGCTCAGGCCAATTAGGGCCGCGGCAAGCAAAGGCAATGGTCGGGCCCTGTCGTAACCAGGCCCGATCCCGCCGACCTATTCGTCCCTTGGCACATAGACGGCCATTTCATTGCCGCCCGGCTCGCGGAAATGAAACCGCCTTCCGCCCGGATAGTCGAACTGGCTGCGGGTCAGCACGCCACCTGCAGCAATAACGCGGGCCTCGGCGGCGTCGAGATCGTCGGTCCGCACCACCGCCATGGTCACAGCAACGCGCTCCTCTCCCTGATCGATGCCACCATCGATTCCAGCGCCATCCAAGGCGTCGTAATCGGGACCATAGCTGATCATTGCCCAGCCAAAAGCGTCGCGGAAAAAGTCGCTGGTCTTCGCCCGGTTGGTCGAGGGAAATTCTATATAGTCGAGTTTATCGGCCATGCCGGGTCTCCATAACGGGGCGCCGTGTCGGCGCCGTGCGTTGTTCCCGTTATGTTCTAGTCGAGTCTTGCGCGCACGGGAATAGCCGGCGCATAGATTTTCCGCATGGAAGGAAATGGGGCCAGTCTTTCGACCGGCCCCATTGCGGATCAGGCTGCCTCGCTTGCCGCGGCGCCCCCGCCGGGCAGTAACACAATGCCTTCTTCATCGGCATCGACCCGCACCCGCGTGCCGTCGGTGACCTTGCCCGAGAGAATCTCTTCGGCAAGTTCGTCCTGCACCTCGCGCTGAATGACGCGTTTCAGCGGACGGGCACCATAGGCGGGATCATATCCTTCATTGGCGAGCCATTCGCGTGCCCGCGGCGTCAGTTCGAGGGCGATATCGCGATCTTTGAGCAGCTTTTCGAGCCGTCCGAACTGGATATCGACAATCGAGCCCATATGCTCGCGACCGAGACGATGGAACAGCAGGATTTCATCGATGCGGTTGAGGAATTCCGGCCGGAAGGCCGCCTTGACCATATCGAGCACCTTGCCGCGCACCAGCTCCACCGATTCCCCGTCCTTGAGGTCGACGAGATATTCGGCGCCCAGGTTCGAGGTGAGAATGATGACCGTATTGCGGAAATCGACCGTGCGCCCCTGCCCGTCCGTCAGCCGCCCATCGTCGAGCACCTGCAGGAGGACATTGAACACATCCGGATGCGCCTTTTCGATCTCGTCGAACAGGATCACCTGGTAGGGCCGACGCCGCACGGCTTCGGTGAGCACCCCGCCCTCGTCATAGCCGACATAGCCCGGAGGAGCCCCGATCAGCCGGGCCACCGAGTGCTTTTCCATGAACTCGCTCATGTCGAGCCGCACCATGGCGGTCTCGTCATCGAAGAGGAACTGGGCCAGCGCCTTGGTCAGCTCGGTCTTGCCGACACCGGTGGGCCCGAGGAACATGAACGAGCCGATCGGCCGGTTGGGATCCTGCAGGCCTGCCCGGGACCGCCGCACTGCCTTGGCGACGGCAGCGACGGCCTCGGACTGACCGATAACGCGGGCGCCAAGCGAGCCTTCCATGTGCAGAAGCTTCTCGCGTTCGCCTTCCATCATGCGGTCGACCGGAATGCCGGTCCAGCGCGACACCACTTGCGCAATGTCGGTGGGCTCGACGGTTTCCTTGGCCATGAGCGGATCCGGCTTGCCATCGCCATCCGGATCGTCGGCGGTCTTCAAGCGCTTTTCGAGTTCGGGAATGACGCCATAAGCCAGCTCACCCGCCTTGGCGAGATCGCCCTGGCGCTGTGCGATTTCCAGCTGCGAGCGGGCCGCGTCGAGCTCTTCCTTGATCTTGGTCGAACCTTGCAGGCGCTCCTTTTCGGCCATCCACTTGGCCGACAGCACCTGGGCCTGCTCTTCAAGACCCGAGAGATCGTGTTCGAGCCGTTCGAGCCGCGTGCGGGACCCGTCGTCATTTTCCTTCTTCAGCGCCTCGCGCTCAATCTTGAGCTGCATGATCTTGCGATCCAGCTCATCGAGGGCTTCGGGCTTGGAATCCACGGCCATGCGTAGACGCGCTGCCGCCTCGTCCATCAAGTCGATGGCCTTGTCGGGCAGGAAGCGGTCGGTGATGTAGCGGTTGGACAAGGTCGCGGCTGCCACCAGCGCCGAGTCGGCGATGCGGATGCCGTGATGCAGCTCATACTTTTCCTTGAGGCCGCGCAGGATCGAGATCGTATCCTCCACGGTCGGTTCGGGTACAAAGACAGGCTGGAAGCGACGGGCGAGCGCCGGGTCCTTTTCGACATGCTTGCGGTATTCGTCGAGCGTGGTCGCGCCGACGCAATGCAATTCGCCGCGCGCCAGAGCGGGCTTGAGCAGGTTGGAAGCATCCATCGCCCCATCCGCCTTGCCGGCACCGACCAGCGTATGCATCTCGTCGATGAACAGAATGATCTGCCCCTCCGCCGAGGTCACTTCGTTAAGCACCGCCTTGAGCCGCTCTTCAAACTCGCCGCGATATTTCGCGCCGGCAATCAGCGCCCCCATGTCGAGCGCCAGAAGGCTCTTGTTCTTGAGCGATTCGGGCACGTCGCCATTGACGATGCGGATGGCCAGGCCTTCGGCGATGGCGGTCTTGCCGACGCCGGGTTCACCGATCAGCACGGGATTGTTCTTGGTGCGCCGGCTCAGCACCTGGATGGTCCGACGAATTTCCTCGTCGCGGCCGATCACCGGATCGAGCTTTCCCTGGCGCACGTCTTCGGTGAGATCGCGCGCGTATTTTTTGAGCGCATCATAGGCGTTCTCGGCCGAAGCAGAATCGGCGGTGCGGCCCTTGCGGATCGCCTCGATGGCCGCATTGAGGCCCTGGGCCGTCACGCCGGCCGAAGCCAGGATCTTGCCGGCATCGCTGTCCTTTTCGATGACCAGCGCCAGGAGCAAGCGCTCCACCGCGACGAAGCTGTCGCCGGCCTTTTGCGCTGCCTGCTCGGCAGTATCGAAGACCTTGGCCAGCTCGCGGCTCAAATAGAGTTGGCCGGCATCGCCTGAGACTTTGGGAATCTTGTTGAGGGCGGCTTCGACACCGGCCCGCACGGCTTTGGGATCGCCACCGGCCCGTTCGATCAGCCCACTTGCCATGCCCTGGTCGTCATCCATCAACACCTTCAAGAGGTGGACGGGCGCGAACTGCTGGTGGCCCTTGCCGAGGGCGCCGGTTTGCGCGCTCTGAATGAAGCCGCGGGCCCGCTCGGTATATTTCTCGATATTCATGCAACTCTCCTTGTCTCGCCCGCCAGCCGGCCCATCAAGGCACCGTCACGGCGTCGGAAGCGTCGTTGGCAACAACGCCTGACCAAGCAGCGCGCGTTCCCACTGACCGATATATGGGGCGGCACGCGATGAGTTGAAGGGTACGTGACCCAAAAATGCGAAGGCCGGGCACTGGGCCCGGCCTTGAAGATTTGCCTTACTCGGCGGCGTTGGCATTGCTGCCAGCCGTGAGAAATGCCGGTAGTTCGCCGACATCTGGCTGCGGCGCATTGGCAGGGTCGGCAGCGCCTTCCCCACCGGCCGGGCGACGGCGGCGCGGGCGGCGTTCACGCGGCTTGCGCGGCGCAGCTTCACCATCGGCGGGGGCTGCAGCAGCCTCTTCACCAGCGGCGGCGGGCGCAGACGTCGTCTCGGCTGCCACGGGCTGCGGCGCGGGCTGGCTTGCATCGTCTTCGGCTTCATGGGCCTGGACTTGCTGCACCGGCTGCGGCGAGGAGAACCGCGAGTTCAGCTCGGACACGTCATCGTCGAAATCATTATCGTCCTGGCTCTGGCCTTCACGCTGGCCGTTCATGGCCTGCTGGGCAGAGGAGACGATGCGGAAATAGTGCTCGGCATGCTGGAGATAGTTCTCCGCCATCACCGAATCCCCGGACGATTGCGCGTCGCGGGCCAGCTGCAGATATTTCTCGGCGATATGAGCGGCATTGCCACGGACCTTCACGTCCGGGCCGTTGCTCTCATAGTTCCGCGACAGCGGATTAACATGCTTGCGCCCGCCATTGCGGCCACGCTGCCGGTTCTTATTCTGATTATTGGGTCTCATAGGGTCGCTTTGTCGAACTCTAGAAGTTAAGCGTGACATCTGGAGCGGGCCGGATCGTCAAATCCGGTCGGGCCCCGGCCCTGCGGACTGACACAGGCAGCCATACAGGGTGTAAACTGGCTTCATGAAGACCGTATGCGGTCGGCAACGACCTTGTCGGAAATATCCGCCCCACCCTACGCGTCGCTCCGGATCACCGCAGCCGCGCTGCCTCTGGCAGCCACTCAATCATCGGGTATGGTCGCTGCGGCGCCCATGATGCGCCGTTGACAGCGCCTGCAAACTAACCGCTTCGCAGGCTCTTGACCAGCACAAAGTGAAACGCGGCCCTATGGCCTGCTGATCTGGCTCTGCAGATGGTGCGCGCAAACCACACGATCAAGCCCGCCCAGGTCCTTGTGAACCACTATGTCGGCAAGGCCAGCATGCCCGAACAGCTCGGCGACCGATTGGCCCTGGTCATAGCCGATCTCGACCAGCACCTGCCCGCCGGGCCGCAGGAACCTGGGCGCCTCGGCGGCGATGATGCGATAGGGGACCAACCCATCTGGCCCGCCATCGAGCGCCAGCTTCGGATCGAACTGCTTCACCTCAGCGGCGAGCGTCTCGATGACGCCAGAGACGATATAGGGCGGATTGGAGACGATGAGATCGAACGGCGCTTCCCCCGGCGGCACCGCCCCGAACCAGTCACCGCGCGCAAAATCGAGCCGCCAGGCAACGCCATGCCGCTCGGCATTCTGCCGCGCCATGATCAACGCCTCGGGATTAATATCGGTCGCCAAGGCCGAAGCGTCGGACCGGTTGGCAAGGATCGAAATGGAAATGCAGCCCGTGCCGGTGCCCAGGTCGAGCAGCCGCCCGCCCGCCGGCAAGGCGGAGAGCGCCAGATCGACCAGCAATTCGGTGTCAGGACGCGGCTCGAGCGTCGCCGCATTGAGGCCGAAGGCCAGCCCATAGAATTCGCGCTCGCCAATGATACGGGCCACCGATTCACCGGTCATACGGCGCTGCATCAGTTCGGCAAGGCGCAGCGCGTCGGCCTCATCGACCGGCCGCTGTTCGTGGGTGGCGAGCGCCAGGCTATCCATCCCCAGAACATGGCCGGCAAGCAGTTTGGCGTCGAGCGCCGCGGTCTCGAAGCCGAGCCGGCCCAGAACGTCGCGCCAGCCGCGCCACAAGGCCCCGACGCTGATCGGCTCGCTCAGTTGATCGCCTCCATGGCGGCAAGCTGCGCCGCCTGGTTTTCGGTGATCAACGCTTCGATCAGCTCGTCGAGCGCTTCGCCCGAGATGACTTTATCGAGCTTGTAGAGCGTCAGGTTGATGCGGTGGTCGGTCACCCTTCCCTGCGGGAAGTTATAGGTGCGGATGCGCTCGGAGCGATCGCCGGAACCGACCTGGTTCTTGCGATCGGCGGAACGGGCACTGTCGCGCTCCTCGCGCTGGATTTCATAAAGCCGCGCCCGCAGCACCCGCATGGCTTCGGCGCGGTTCTGATGCTGGCTTTTCATGCTCGAGGTCACCACCAGACCGGTGGGCAGGTGGGTGATGCGCACGGCGGAATCGGTGGTATTGACGTGCTGCCCGCCGGCACCGGACGAGCGCATGGTATCGATGCGAATATCCTGGTCGCGGATTTCGATGTCGATGTCTTCGACCTCAGGCAACACCGCCACGGTGGCGGCAGAGGTGTGAATGCGCCCCGAACCCTCGGTGGCAGGTACGCGCTGCACCCGATGCACACCCGATTCGTATTTCATCCGCGCATAGACGCCCTTGCCGGTGACATTGGCGATGATTTCCTTGAAGCCCCCCATTTCGCCGGGGCTTTCTTCCATCACCGTTACCTTCCAGCCATGGCTGGCGGCATAGCGCTCATACATGCGGAAGAGGTCGCCGGCGAACAAAGCCGCCTCGTCGCCGCCCGTACCGCCGCGGATTTCAAGAATGATCGACTTTTCGTCGGCCTCGTCCTTGGGCAGCAGCAGGATGCGGATCGACTGGAACAGCGCTTCGATACGCTCGTCGAGCTCTTCGATTTCGGCGGCCGCCATTTCGGCCATTTCCTTGTCGCCACTCTTGAGCAGGGTTTCGGCCTCGGCGCGATCCTTCACGGCCTTCTTGTAGGCCGTGATCTCGCCCACGATCGGGGAGAGGTCGGAATGCTCCTTGGAGAGCTTGGCGAACTCGTCCTGGCTCGCACCCCCGGACAGGGCCGCTTCAATATATTGGAAGCGCATTTCCAGCGCGTCGAGCTTGTCCTGGGGCAGTGAGGGCATGATGCAGTCTTTCCGGCGGCTATGCGGCTGGCTGTAAAGACCGCGCGGAGCAAGTTCAAGTCTTGTCTGGCCGGCGCGACGCCTGACCGACCGCCGGCATCAACCCAGCGGCAGGTTCTGCTTGGCGGCCCATTGGGTCAGCAGGGCGCGTACGCTCTGGCCATTGGCCCCGGCGCCGAGCGCCTTGGCGATCTCGTCCTGAATGGGCTTGAGCTCGAGATTGAGGATCATTTCCTTGATCGGACCGATCGAGGCCGGCCCCATCGAGAGACGCGTCATGCCGATGGCCATCAATGCCAAGGCTTCCATCGGCTTGCCGGCCAGCTCACCGCACATGGTGACCGGCTTGCCGTGGCGCGCAGCGGCGTCGACGACGAGCCGAATGGCGCGCAGACGAGGCAGGGCGATGGGATCATAGGCCTTGGAGACGCGCGGATTGGCCCGGTCGGCCGCGGTCAGGAACTGCACGAGATCGTTGGAGCCGATGGAGACGAAATCGGCCTCCGGCATGATCTGGTCGAGCTCGAACAAGAGCGATGGTACTTCCACCATGGCGCCGACTTCGAGCTTGGAGGGCACGGGATGGCCAGCGCGCCTGAGGCGGTCGACTTCCTTAGAGATGACCTGCTTGGTCAGCAGGAACTCGAAGGTCTCGGTGACCATGGGCACCAATACCTTGAGCGGACGCCCCTGGGCCGCCTGCAGCAATGCGCGGATCTGGGTACGCAGTAGCCCCGGCCGATCCAGCCCCAGGCGGATCGAGCGATAGCCCATGGCCGGATTTTCCTCCGCCGTGGCGCGCAAATAGGGCAGCACCTTGTCGCCGCCGATATCGAGCAGGCGGAAAACGATGGGGCGATCACCGGCAATGCCCATGGCCTCGGCATAGAGCTCGGCCTGTTCCTTGAGCCGGGGCAAGCGGCTGGCGATCATGAACTGCAATTCGGTGCGGAACAGGCCAACGCCCTCTGCCCCGGTATCGTCCAGCATGGGCAGGTCGGCGACGAGGCCGGAATTATGCAGCAGGGTGATATCAACCCCGTCGCGGGTAACGCTGGGCTTTTCCCGCAGCGCTGCGTAATGCGCGCGCCGCTTGGCGGAGATACGCACCTTGTCGACATAGGTCTGCTCGACCTCTGGCGTCGGCCGCAAATGCACCTGGCCCGCCGAACCGTCGATGATGATGTCATCTCCGGTTTCGCACATGGAAACGATCGATTCGGCCTGGCCGACGGCGACCAGGCCCAGCGAGCGCGCGACAATGGCCACATGGGCGGTGGCACCGCCCTCCTCCAGCACCACGCCGCGCAGCTTCTTGCGGTCATATTCGAGCAGTTCCGCCGGGCCCATATTGCGGGCCACGAGAACAGCATTGTCGGGCAGCTCGCGCTGCGCCGGCTGATGAGTATTGGTCAGAACGCGCAACAGCCGATTGGCCAGATCGTCGAGATCGTGCAGCCGGTCGCGAATATAGGGGTCGGTCTGGCGCAGCATGCGCGCCCTTGTATCGTTCTGAACCCGCTCGACCGCAGCTTCCGCACTCAGCCCGTTGTCGATGGCCTCGGTCAGCCGGTTCACCCAGCCCCGATCATTGGCGAACATGCGATAGGTTTCGAGGATCTCGCGATGGTCCGAACTGGGCTGCATGTCGCCATGGTCGAGCATGGCATCGATGGAGACGCGCATCGAGGCCAGCGCCGCATCCAGCCGCAGCTTTTCCGCATCGGTATCGTCGGCGATGAAATTGGTCACGACCACGCGAGGATCGTGCAGCACCACTTTGCCCAGCGCGATTCCATCGGTGAAACTGACGCCGTTGAACATGCGGGGCCGCCTGAGATCGATATCCGATCCTGGCTTGATCAGATTGTCGAAATCGCTGGTAGCGATCATCTCGGCCAAAATCGTGGCCGTGGTCAGCATGGCCTCGGTTTCGTCCTCGCCATAATGACGCCGCTCGGCGTTCTGGACGGTGAGAACGCCCAGTGTCTGCCCGGCGCGCAATACCGGCACGCCGAGGAAGGAATTGAATTTTTCTTCGCCGGTTTCCGGGCGATAGGCAAAGCCGGGATGGCTGGGCGCATCATCGAGACTGAGCGGCTCTGCCTCGGCGGCGATGAGACCCACCAGCCCTTCGCCCAGACGCAGCGTGGTCAGATGCACCGATTCGGCCTTGAGGCCCTTGGTGGCGAAGAGTTCGAGCGCGCCGTCGTCGCGCAACACATAGAACGAGCAGACATCGGCCCGCATGTTCTCGGCGATGAGGGAGACGATCTTGTCGAGACGAGCCTGCGACGCCAGGGGCTCCGCCATCGTCTCGCGCAATTGCCGCAGGAGCACCCTCGGGCCGCCTATGGTCGTCACCATCGCCTCGTCAGGCAGCCCGCAAAGCCGCCCCCCTTGTCTGAGGACGCGGCCCCGGCTTGCGCGCGGGATCAGGCGTCCTGTCTGTCCAAACCGTAATAGGTGTGCAGAGCCCGAACCGCAAGCTCGGCATATTCTTCATCGATCAATACCGAGGTCTTGATTTCCGAAGTCGTGATCAGCTGGATGTTGATGCCCTTGTCAGCAAGCGCCTTGAACATCGAGGCGGCAACACCGGCATGGCTGCGCATGCCCACCCCCACGACGGAGACCTTGGCGCCGCCGCGCGAGCCGGAAAGGCGCGCATATTCGAAGCGCCCGCCATTGTCTTCCAGCGCCTTGACGGCCTTGTCATATTCGCTGTCCGGGACGGTGAAGGTGATATCGGTGGTGGCGCCATCATCGGCGATATTCTGCACGATCATGTCGACAATAATGCCCTTGTCGGCCAGCGTGCCGAAAATGGCAGCGGCGACGCCGGGGCTGTCCTTGACATCGCGCAGGGTGATCTTGGCCTCGGCCTTGGCGAGCGTCACGCCCGAAACGATCTGCTTTTCCATGATCTCATCCTCATCGCAGACAAGCGTGCCCGGAACGCCGGGGGTCCCATCGGGCGCGATCTGCGGCGCGTCCGGGTCATCGAAACTGGAGCGGACGGTCAGGCGCACCTTGTGCGCCATGGCCATCTCGACCGAGCGGATCATCAGCACCTTGGCGCCGAGCGAGGCCATTTCCAACATTTCCTCGAAGGAAACGCGGGTCATGCGCTGGGCCTTGGGCACGATGCGCGGATCGGTGGTGTAAACGCCGTCCACATCGGTATAGATATCGCAGCGATCCGCGCCCACGGCGGCGGCGACAGCGACCGCGGAGGTATCGGAACCACCCCGACCCAGCGTCGTGACGCGGCCCTGAGGCGAGATGCCTTGGAAGCCGGTGATGACAGGCACCCAGCCCGCCTTCATGCGCTTGTCGAGCTCGGTCGGGTCGATATCGACGATGCGCGCGGCGCCATGGGCGTCGTCGGTGTGGATCGGCACCTGCCAGCCGGCAAAGCTGCGCGACTGAATGCCCATTTCGCTGAGCACGATGGCCATGAGCCCGGCCGTCACCTGCTCGCCCGAAGCGACCACGGCGTCATATTCACGCGCATCGTGGAATTTGCTGGCCTCGTTGACCCAGCCGACCAGTTCATTGGTCTTGCCGCTCATGGCCGAAACCACGACGGCCACCTCATTGCCGGCCTCCACCTCGCGCTTGATGTGGCGGGCGGAATGGCGGATGCGTTCGACACTGGCCATCGAAGTGCCACCGAACTTGACGACGATACGGGCCACTTGCTTCCCCGGTCCTCCGCCGAACCCGGCGGTACGCTTTCAATCGGGCGGGGACATGCCATAAAGCGGCAGCGCAATCAATGGTCATTGCTGGCGCACCCCTCATATGCGGGGTGCCTGCTGGGAAAAGCTGCGGCAGGGTCTAAACTCTTCCGGAGATTAGCCGATGCTGCGTCGCCTCTGTCTTGCCCTGACCTCTTGTGTAGCCCTTGCGGCCCCTGCCGCGGCACAGGATGCCGCCGAACAAGCTTTCATCGATTATCACACAGCGCGCGCCATCGACGCGCAATGCCACTTCCTGCGCTATTTCGAACTCAGCACCATGCGCAATGTGGAACTCAATCTGCTGGCCCCCCTCTGGTTTACCGCGGCCCATGATAGCGGCAAGATCGATGACGGGGAGTATTTGGCTGCCTATGAGAAGCTCGCCGAAGCGGGGCGGGCGAAGGCGGCAGACATCGACTGCGCCGACCAAGCCAAGGCAGCGCCTTTCATCCTCAAGCTGCGCGAACTGACAGCCATCCTCATCTATTCGGATCTGATCATCGCCTTCGACGGCAACGGGTTGAGTGACGAACAGCGCCAGGCCGCGCAAATCTACGAGGCAATGATCTCGCCACTCTACGGCGAGACCTGGCCGCGCTTTGTCGACTATGCCCGTAGCCAGGCGCAGATCAGGTACAATCAGGCCGCCCAGAAGGACGACGACTCAAACCCCCTTGCCGGCATGTGGGATGACGACCCCGAGATGAAGGCAGAACTGGAGGCCTATGGCCTTAGTGACGACGGCGTCTACGTGGAAGCACTGCGCAAGGACGCAACTCGCATCATTGATGCCATGCTGTTCGACCTGACCGCCGGCGAAGCCGGCTACCGGGTGCGCTCGGCCTATCTGCCCAATGACACCGCCATTGACCTAATGGTCGATGGCAATGGTACGACCCGCTATGAACTCATCGACATTCCCGGCGCCTACGAGACGCTCGAGGGGACCGGACCGGTGAACCTGATCTTCGCCTCGACACCAGAGGGTGAATTGCTGGCCATGACCTGGGGAGAGAACGCCAGAACGCTGCTGGCCAGCGGTTCGCTGACAGTGCTCGCCAATCCCAATAAGCTCACCCCCGAGCAAACGACCAGCTTTTCCTACATTCGCAGCCAGGACTGGTTGGACGATGCGAGGGTTTTTACCGCGCAGGTTTCCGAGGAGACCTGCATCGGCGGGCCGTGTTTCGTCTTCCCCAAGGAAGCGCTCGACACCATATTGGCCGGCTCAGCCAACCAGTCCTATCGCTTCTTCGTTTCCAGCGCCGCCAATCCCGCCATGCCGATGCCGGACAACAACCAGATCCAGACCGGATTCACCTATATTCTCCACAACTGGATGACCTACAAGTCCAGCCAATAGGGCTGCGACACGGAGCGCCTTGCCCGCGAGGGGGTGGAGAGGTCATATGGGGACCGCAAGGAGCCTGCCCATGACCGCCACCACCGTCAACGATGCCGAAGTCGCCAAATTCACCGCGATGGCCGAGCAGTGGTGGGACCCCAAGGGCAAGTTCAAGCCGCTGCACAAGTTCAACCCGGTGCGGTTGAGCTATATTCGCGACAACCTCGTGCGCCATTTCGGCCGCGACCCGGCCTCGATCCGTCCCTTCGAGGGAATTTCAATCCTCGATGTCGGCTGTGGCGGCGGTCTGTTGTGCGAGCCACTGACCCGGTTGGGTGCCAAGGTGACCGGCATCGACGCGGCCGAGCGCAATATCCGGATCGCGCAAATCCATGCCGAACAGTCGGGGCTGAATGTCGACTATCGCGCCACCACCAGCGAGGCCCTGGTGGCCGCCGGCGAAAAATACGATGTAGTGCTCAACATGGAAGTGGTCGAGCATGTCGACAATGTCCCGCTCTACATGAAGTCCTGCGCCGACCTCGTGGCCCCCGGCGGATTGATGTTCACCGCCACGCTCAACCGAACTGCGCGGTCTTGGGCCCTGGCGGTGATCGGCGCCGAATACATCCTGCGCTGGCTGCCGCGTGGCACCCATGACTGGAAGAAATTCCTCACCCCCGAGGAGATCAACGCCCAGTTGCGTCGCAACGGGCTTTCGGTGATCGACGAGACCGGCGTGACCTTTAATCCCATTGCCGATAGCTGGGGCCTCTCGCCTGACATGGCGATCAATTACATGATTTTGGCCGAACGGCCTGCCGCCAAATAGGTGCCGGCCGCCACGGGCATGGCGGCCGGCGTCATGTGCCTGACTGGGCAGGTCAGAACACATAGACCATGAGCGTTCCACCCTGGCGCTGCACGCCCAGGACGTGGCCGGCCTGATATTTGGTCCGGCCCAGCGCTGCGTTGATCAGCGCATCGGACGCAACCTGGCTCACCATGCGGTGGTAATCGCCATTCGACGCCAGCCAGCTGGCGATCTGCTGGCGCACCTGGGCACAGACGCGGATCGGGATCAGCTGGATACTGCTGGCGCGGTTCCAGTTATTGAGATTGGACTGGCGGAACAGCGTCACCAACTGGTTGGGATTGCTGCCGGCGCAGGCGGCCGAGCCATTGCTGCTGAAGCCGCCGGAACCGGAGCCGACATGGCTGGAATTCCCGCCATTGCTGCCATTGCCCCCATTCCCTCCATTGCCGCCGCCGGACCCGCCACCGCCGCCATTTCCACCACCGCCATTGCCGCCACCGTTACCGCCGCCGCCATTGCCGCCGTTTCCACCATTGCCGCCATTTCCGCCGCCGCCATTATTGCCACCGCCGCCGGAATTGTTGCCGATATCGACATTGACCAGGCCGTTGGGGCCACCAACATTGACGTTGGCACCGAGCGAACCGAGATTGGCATTGACGTCGACAATGCCGTTGGAGCCGAGCACCGAGGCGTCGACCAGAGGCTTGGAGCCGCCGCCGACATTGGTGGTGACCAGGCCTTCACTGCCGCCGAGGCCGACATTGACCAGACCGCTGCTGCCGGCATTGCCGCTCCCCAGGGTCACCAGCGCGCCGCTATCCGAGCCACCGATGACGCCCAACAGGCTTGAGCTGCTGGAACTGCCACCATCGGAGCCGCCGCCCAGCAGGCCGCCCAAAAGGCCATCTGCGAATGCAGCGGACGGCATCAGTGCCGCCACTACAACAATGGCCGTCAAATTCTTCCGAGAAATCATGACTACCTCCACTTCCGGCGACCAAGCGCCTCCTATGGGGAAATCATTCCGGAGCAGGGCGGACAAAAATATCCGCGCCTCTACTTAGATTTTGGTACAACAGGGATTGGAGTTAATAGATTTTAATCTGGTTAATCTGAATAGAATTTTATCGGTTAACCGATTTTGACTTGCCGGACCGCACAATGATGAGCGTCAGGCGCCATGCAGCTTGGGGAAGGTTTCCGGCCAGTAGGCGTCCTGTTCGAGAACCACATAGAGATGATCGGGGCGGCGCTGCAGCAGCAGGGTGATCGTCGGAACTATACCGTCAAGCCCCGGCTTGGGGGCATCCGACAGAACCAGGCGACCATCGCAGCGATGTTCGATGATGCCGGCCGTGAGTTCGGCATCGGCAACAAACAGGCGCAGGGCGCATTCGCCCAGGGGGACCTGCTCGATATGAACGAGATCGCAGCGCATGAACCGCTCCAGGTTGTCCTGGACCCAGACTGGCCGATCAGCGTTTCGAGAGGCTTAGTCCGGCAATGCGGAATTGTACGGCCCCGCATTGCCGGTTGCTGGCGTCAGACCTTCAGCAGATCGTCCTTGCGCACGGACAGCACCAGGCTGTCGCCTTCGACGCGGTCGATATGCTCGGGAAAGATATAGCGGTCGGAGGCCAGGAAGCCGTCCGCGTCCAGCACGACGAAACCTTCGCGCAGGGCCCGTTCTTTCATCTCGGTGGGCAGCTCGTCATCGGGACGAAAGACATCGGCGATGAGATTGGGCAGGGTGCGCGGGTCGTCTTCGAGCACCGGGCTGACGCCGGCGGCGTCGACATCCGGATGGTCCGGCGCCTCGTCGGTGGCACGGAAACTCTCGACCGTACCAATGGCATGCATGGCGCTGTCATAGACCTTCATGCCTTCGCGAATGTTCTCGGGAATAGCGTGCATTTCGGTTCTCCTCGGTTCGATAGAGGCAGAACGGCAGGAGCAGAGGAGTGTTCCTTCACCTTTTTGTCGGTGCGCCAGCGGACGCAATTGTGATCGCCCTTGTCTGAACCTCGAGGCGTTTCGGGGCATTAGCCCTGGAAACAAATCGAGTGATTGAACATGAAATCGACTGCCTGCGCGCTGCTGGCGTTCGGGGCGGCAGCGCTTTTTGCCTCGCCTGCCCTGGCCCAATCCCAGGGGACCGAGCCGTTTTCCGAGAGCAATGTCTTCGTCATGGGCGGTCCCTTCACGACCGGCTATTTTGGCGATGCCTTCCTGTTCTGGCAGGATCACTATGAATCCAACTTCTTTGCAGGCGTTGGCTACCAGCATTTCATCTATGCCAATGATGCCGGCTTCAAGTTCGGCGTCGAGGCTGGTCTCGGCCTGCGCGCCGGCGACAGGACCTCGGCGGAGCTCTGGGCTGGTGGCGTCGCCCGGTTCGATATGTTCCAACTGGGCGACATCCGCATCACCCCATCCCTTACGGCAGGATTTTCTGTGGTGACCGACACGATCGGCATCGAGACCGAAAGGGCCGAGACCATCAATCGCGGCGTGCCGATCCTCTACTATCTCGGCCCCGAAATCGCCGTTTCGCATGTCGAACATGCGCAACTGGAGGCTTTTGCCCGTATCCAGCACCGCTCGGGCGGTTTTGGCTCGATTGCTCATATCGATGGGTCCAATGCGGCGACGCTGGGCGTGCGCTATAAATTCTAGTGAAGCGAGCCTGCATAGTGTTCTGCGCAAGCGAAATCTCCGCACGGCGCCTGGCGCCTGCGGGTACTGCGGGATGGGGCGAGCTTCGCCTCGGTGCCGGTCGTCCGGCGAAAAATAGATGGTGAGGAAAACCTCGCCCCATCACTGACGAAGACTCTTCGGGGTGGACCGTCCGTGGCTTAAGCGCGTGCCAAACGCTGGAGCCTTGCTCCCGGACCGGGCGCTCGAATCGGTCCCGGATCATCCAACCGCCGAAGGACCATGGGCGACCCCATGATCATCCGCCATTCCCGCACCGACCGTTCGTCGCGACCGCGCAGCATGTGCGGGAATGCTGCGAGTATGGTCCGGCAGTTGGGGAGGGTGGATAAGTTTTTGAAAGCGGCTGAACCCTCGGTAGCCTCAGGCTTGATTTGAGACAGGCGACCAATTCCGCCGAACCACCAGGTTTCATTCTGTGGAGGGGCGCGGAGGCATGACGTCTGGATCATTTCAAACGTGCAGGGATCGAGGCAGGGGTGTGTGGCCCCGGGTCGAGCCCGAGGGCGGTTCGGTGCAGACAGACTGCGTCAGCGCAACCTGGAGGGCTCGCAACTGCATAACCGTACCGTACGGTACGGTACGGAAAATTCTTGCCGCCGGGCTGGAATGGGTCTAAACAGGGCCATTATAGAACCGGCCCCACCGGCAGCTTTCGAGGACTTCGCCATGCCCGCCTATCGTTCACGCACCACCACCCATGGCCGCAACATGGCCGGCGCGCGCGGATTGTGGCGCGCCACGGGCATGAAGAACGAGGATTTCGGCAAGCCGATCATCGCCGTGGTGAACAGCTTCACCCAGTTCGTGCCCGGCCATGTGCACCTGAAAGATCTCGGCCAGCTCGTTGCCCGCGAGATTGAAGCGGCCGGCGGCGTCGCCAAGGAATTCAACACCATCGCGGTCGATGACGGCATCGCCATGGGCCACGATGGCATGCTCTATTCCCTGCCTAGCCGCGACATCATCGCGGACTCGGTGGAATATATGGTCAATGCGCACTGCGCCGACGCCATGGTTTGCATCTCCAATTGCGACAAGATCACTCCCGGCATGCTCAATGCCGCCATGCGCCTCAATATTCCGGTGGTCTTCGTCTCCGGCGGGCCGATGGAAGCCGGCAAGGCGATCGTCAAGGGCAAGCTGCAGGCGCTCGACCTGGTCGATGCCATGGTGATGGCCGCCGATGATCACTATACCGACGAGGAAGTGCAGGCCGTCGAGGAAAATGCCTGCCCCACCTGTGGCTCCTGCTCGGGCATGTTCACCGCCAATTCGATGAACTGCCTGACCGAAGCGCTGGGCCTCAGCCTGCCGGGCAATGGCTCGACGCTGGCCACCCACTCCGATCGCAAGCGCCTGTTCCAGGAGGCCGGGCACCTGATCGTCGATCTGGCGCGCCGCTATTACGAGCAGGAAGATGAGAGCGTTTTGCCGCGCTCCATCGCCACCAAGCAGGCTTTCGAGAACGCCATGGCGCTCGACATCGCCATGGGCGGTTCGACCAATACCGTGCTGCACATTCTGGCCGCTGCGCATGAGGGCGGCGTCGATTTCACCATGGACGATATCGATGCGCTGAGCCGTCGCGTCCCGGTGCTGTCCAAGGTCGCTCCGGCCAAGAATGACGTGCACATGGAAGACGTGCATCGCGCTGGCGGCATCTTTGCCATTCTTGGCCAGCTCGACCGCGCCGGGCTGATCAATCGCAAGGAACCCACCGTCCATGCCACGACCATGGGCGACGCCATCGACAAATGGGACATCTCCCGCACCAATTCGGAAAGCGTGCGCAATTTCTACATGGCCGCTCCAGGCGGCGTGCGCACAACGCAGGCTTTCTCCCAGTCCAATCGCTGGGCGGAGCTGGACACCGACCGCACCAATGGCGCCATCCGCTCGGCCGATAATCCCTTCTCCAAGGACGGCGGGCTCGCCGTGCTCAAGGGCAATATCGCGCTCGATGGCTGCATCGTGAAGACGGCGGGCGTCGACGATTCGATCCTGAAATTCACCGGCCCGGCTCGCGTGTTCGAAAGCCAGGACTCCACCGTCAAGGCCATTCTCAGCAACGAGATCAAGGAAGGCGACGTCATCGTCATCCGCTATGAAGGCCCGCGCGGCGGCCCCGGCATGCAGGAAATGCTCTATCCGACGAGCTACCTGAAATCCAAGGGCCTCGGCAAAGCCTGTGCGCTGCTGACCGATGGCCGCTTCTCGGGTGGTACGTCGGGCCTCTCCATCGGCCATGCTTCGCCCGAAGCGGCCGAAGGCGGCGCCATCGGGCTGGTGCGCGAAGGCGACATCATCGAAATCGACATCCCCAACCGCACCGTCAACGTGCTGGTGACCGATGCCGAACTGGCAGCGCGCCGCGCCGAGCAGGACAGGATCGGCTGGAAGCCAGCCCAGCCGCGCAAGCGTAAGGTGACCACCGCGCTCAAGGCCTATGCCGCCTTCGTCACCTCCGCCTCCAAGGGCGCAGTGCGCGACGTCGACGCCATCAACAAGATGATGGACTGATCCCAGACGTGATCGCCTATCGGATCGACCCGCATCCATCCGATCAGGAACTCGACAGCCTCTGGCGGCGCGCCTGGACCGCGCCGCTGGGACGATCCTATCAGCCGATCCTGGCGCGAAGCCTGGGTCACATCGGTGCCTATGAGGGCAAGCAGCTGCTGGGATTTGTCAACATCGCCTGGGATGGCGGCGTGCACGCCTTCATTCTCGATACCTGCACCGATCCAGATTTCCAGCGCCGTGGCATTGCGACCGAACTGGTGCGGCAGGCCGCGCTCCTCGCGCGCGAGCGCGGCGCCGAATGGCTGCATGTCGATTGCGAGCCGCATCTCGACGCCTTCTATCGCGGCTGTGGTTTTCGGCCCAGCGCCGCCGGCATCATGAAATTGTCGTGACAAGCCCGCCGACCGGTGCTAACACCCGGCTCAGCCACTCAGCGGTCTGCCAAGACAGCTGAACTGGTCAGGTTCGATAGCGGGGATTCCACCCTCCCTATCGAACCGACCCTAATCCCCCCGACATCGCCATCACTCAGAGACTGTCTTGCCGTCGACCACTTTGATCTGCCTTTTGCAGGCGGCAGCGATCTTTTCGTCATGGGTGGAGATGAGGAAGGTCGTCTTTTCCTGTTCATTGATCTCAGCGATCAGGCCCATGACCTGCTCGGCCGATTCGCGATCGAGATTGCCGGTAGGCTCGTCTGCCAAGACCAGTTCGGGCTGGTTCATCAGGGCCCTTGCGATGGCCACGCGCTGCTTCTGACCACCCGACAGGGCGGTGGCACGAAAATCCATGCGATGGGCGAGGCCCACGCGATCCAGCAATTGCTCGCCCCGCCGCCGCGCCCCGGCGGTTTCCCGCCCCTCGGCAATGGCGGTGGGGAAGATGACGTTTTCGAGCGCAGTGAAATCGGGCAGCAGATGGTGGAACTGGAAGACGAAGCCGATATGGCGATTGCGGAACTCGGTCAGCGCCGCATCCCGCGCCCGGGTCAGGTCCTCGCCCAGCATGATGTGCTGCCCGCTCGTCGGCTGCATCAGCGTGCCCAAAATGGTGAGGAGGGTAGACTTGCCCGAGCCGGAGGGACCAAGAAGCGCGGCCAGATCGCCCTCGGCCAATTCCATGTCCAGGCCCTTGAGCACGCGCGTTTCCGCCTCGCCCTCGCCATAGGTCTTGACCAGATCGCGCACGGTAACGAGCGCACTCATTGGCCGATCACCGAAACCGGGTCCACACGCGCCGCGGCGCGGGCAGGCAGGATGGAAGCGAGGATGGCGCCAATGGCGGTGAGCGCGATGGCAAGGCCATAGGCGCCCTGACGCACATCGACCGGCAAGCCGCCGGGCTGCGCATTTTCCGGCACCGGGAAGGGCGAGAGCGCAAGATAACCCAGCCCCGCGCCGATCAGCCCGCCCAGAATGCCGATCAGGGCGCCCTGAACCACGAAGACCAGCACCACGAAGCCGCGGCTGGCCCCGAAGGCGCGCATGATGCCGATCTCGGGCCGGCGCCGATAGGTGGAGAGCAGCAGCGCTGAGGCGACGCCAATGACGATGGTAATAAGCGCAAAGGCCTTGATGAGATTGCCCGAACTGGCCTGGGCCCGGAGCCCATCGAGCAATTGCGCATTGCCCTCGGTCCAGGGTGTCGCCTTGAGCCCGGTATCGGCGGCGATGCGACGGGCAAACTCGGCGGCGCGGTTGAGATCGTCGAGCTTGATTTCGACGCGGCTCAGCCCCTGCGGCAATTCGAACAGGGTTCGCGCGGTCGCGGTGCTGACAAAGGCAGCGCGGGCATCGAGGGCGTCGAGCCCGATGGAGAAGATGCCGGTGACCACCAGGGGCCGCTCGACATTGCGATCCGATTGCAGCCGAATGACCTGGCCGACGCCGATGCCGAGATCATCGGCCAGCGTCTTGCCGATGATGACGGTGGAATTGGTGAGCACGGTATCGCCGGCCACGATGCGCTTGCCCAGATCGGCAATGGCGGACACCTTGTCGGCCTCGACGCCGGTGACGCCGACCGGGGCACGGGACTGGCCGCGAATGACAAAGCCATTGCCCACGATCTGCGGCGACACGGCCTTGACCCCGGCCATGGCCTCGATGGAGGGCAGGAAGGCTTCGGCGGTGCGCAGCGTCTCGCGTTGCCCGCTCGCCCGCTGCTGCACCAAAAGCGTATCGGTTTCGGCCAGCAACAGGCCCGCCTCGCGGCTCGGCGCCTCGATGGTGACGTGGGAAATGTCGCCGACCGTGCGCTGCACCAGATAGCTCGCCAGCCCGCCGATCAGCGCGCTCATGAAGATGAAGACGAAAACCCCCACCGCCACGCCGGCAATCAGCAGGCCCGTTTGCGCCTTGTTGGAAGTGAGATAGCGCCAGGCGATCTTGAAGCCGTAGATCACCGCCCTACTCCGCCGCCGCCATGTCGCCCGCCTCGACGGCGGTGGGATCGAGAATGACCACGTCACCGGCCTTGAGGCCGGACGTGACGATGACACGCTCGGCCGGCCAGTCGTCGAAATCAATCGGTCGTGTGGTCGCGACGCCGTTTTCGATCACCAGGACATGGCTCTGCGTGCCCTCGGTCACGATGGCGCCGCGCGGGATGGACAGCGCGTCGGGCACTTCCTCGACGATGACATTGGCGTTGACCGTCAGCCCCACCGGTAGGGACACCTTGTCGTCAAAGGCGATCTTGATAGCACGGCCACCGGTGGATGCATCCACCGTAGGCGCTGCGAACACCACCGTGCCGTGCTGGGCGACGGTGGCACCGACTGGCTTCAGCAGGGCCTTGAGACCGCTGGTGACGCGGGAGGAATAGAGCTCGTCGACATCGGTTTCGACCACGAGGTCATTGGTGTCGGCGACGACGAAAAGCTGGGTCTGAGGATCGACCAATTGCCCCTGGTCGACGCCGCGCGACAGAACCACGCCCGAGATCGGCGCGGTGATGGTATATTGGGCGCGCTGCTGTTCTACCTGGTCCAGAGCGGCCTGCAGGCGCGCGGTCTCATTGGCGGCGGCAGCCAGCGCCAGCTCGGCATCCTGCAGGCTGGAACGGGTGGTATTGTCGCCCAGGGCCCGGGTGCGCTCGGCGGTGGCGGCGGCCTGGCTCTGCTTGACCTGCTGGGAATCGAGCGCCGCCTTGGCCTGCTGCCATTGCGCCTGCACCAAAGCCGTATCGAGTTCGACCAGCACCTGCCCCGCCGAGACCTCATCGCCCTCGGCAGCACCGATCAGCACCGCCTGCGAGGAGACCGCGGCGCGCACCGTCACCGAGGTGCGGGCGGCGATGCGCCCATTGACCGCGAGCACCTGCGATACCGGTCCTGCTGCCACGGTTTCGGTGGCGACCAGATTGGCCCTGGCCTCCCAGGGGCGTTCGAACCAGGCATAGGCGCCCCCGCCGCCGACCAGCAGCAGCGCAAGCACCAGCCAGCCCCAACGGCGCTTGCGCCGCTTGAGGACGGGACGGGAGGATTTTTCGGGAGTGGCCACAGCACACCAGCCTTTTGACGCTATTGGACCCTATACGGCCCGCGCGCGCCAGCGGATTTGCTGCGGCCAAATTTATGCGTCAGGCGCGGCCGATGGCATCGAGCGCGGCGAAGTCCTCGTCGCTGAGATCGATGGCGGCAGCGGCCACATTGTCTTCCAGATGCTTGACCTTGCTGGTGCCGGGAATGGGCAGCATGATGGGGGAGCGCTTGAGCAGCCACGCCAGGGCGATCTGGCTGCCGCTGGCGCCATGCTTTTCCATGACGGCGCGGGCCTTTTCATGACCCTCCACCAGATCACCGCCGGCCAGCGGGAACCAGGGGATGAAACCGATGCTGTGCTTTTCGCAATAGTCCAGCACCGCTTCGCTCTTGCGATTGGCGAAGTTGTAAAGGTTCTGCACCGTTGTGACCTTGAAATACTTGCTGGCCTCTTCGATGTCGGCCACGCTCACCTCGGAAAGGCCGGCATGGCGGATGAGCCCTTCCTTCTGCATCGCCGCAATCACCTCGAACTGCTCGGCGCGCGGCGTCTTGGCGTCGATGCGGTGCAATTGCCAGAGATCGAGGCGCTCGAGCTTGAGCCGGCGCAGGCTGGTCATGACACCCTGACGCAGGAATTCCGGACGCCCCAGCGGCGGCCATTGATTGGGACCGCTGCGGGTCAGCCCGCTCTTGGTGGCGATGATGGTGCCCTTGTCATAGGGCGCCAGCGCTTCCCCGATCAGCTCTTCGCTGACATAGGGGCCATAGCTCTCGGCGGTGTCGATGAAGTCGACCCCGATCTCGGGCAGGCGCTTGAGCACGCGAATGGCTTCGTCACGATCCTTGGGCGGACCCCAGATACCCTCGCCGGTGAGGCGCATGGCGCCAAAGCCGAGGCGGTTGACCGTGAGATCACCGCCAATGGAAAACCTCCCCGACAGGGATGCGTCGAGCTTGGTCATGTCAGTCTCCTTGAACGGAAGAATTCAGTTGTCTTCGCCCATATCGGGCAGGGGCAGGAAGTCGATGCCCTCTTCGAGCAGGCTCACCACCTCCTCGCGCGTCGCCTCGCCATAGATGCCGCGGGCCTCGACCTCGTCGAAATGCATCTTGCGCGCTTCATCGGCAAAGCGATCGCCGACATAATCGGCTTCGGTCATCACCTTCCTGCGATAGTCGCGCAGCATCTCGCGGAAGCGGGCGAAATCGGGGTGGGCAGCCGAGAGCGGCACCCGCTCTGCATCGCTGCGGGCAATGGCCGGGGCCATCAGTGCCTTTTCGACCGGACTCGCGCCGCACACGGCGCATTCGACCAGGCCCCGCGCCTGCTGTTCGTCAAAGGCAGCGGCGCTCTTGAACCAGGCGTCGAAGCGATGTCCCTTCGAGCACTGAAGCGAATACTGGATCACGGCTCTCGTCGTTCGGTTACGGCGCAGGACCGCGCCAATCGGTTCAGCATATAGGACCGCCGCTCAGCTCTGCAAACCCGGGGGCGAAAAATCCCGCGCATTGGCCAGGGCCGGCACGCGGCCGCGCGCTTCGGTGACTGCGGCGGGATCGATCTCGGCGACCAGCACGCCGGGCCGATCGTGGTCGAGCTCGGCGATAATCTTGCCCCAGGGATCGATGATGAGCGAATGGCCAAACGTGGCCCGGCCATTCTCATGCTGGCCGCCTTGGGCGGCGGCGATGACATAGGAGCCGGTTTCGATGGCGCGGGCACGCAGCAGCACATGCCAATGCGCCTGGCCCGTGGGCACGGTGAATGCCGCCGGCACGGCGATGAGATTGGCCCCGGCATTGGCAAGGCTGTTGTAGAGGCGCGGAAAGCGCATGTCGTAGCAGATAGAAAAACCCAGCACCATGGCGCCGAGCGGCGCTGTTACCGCCTGTTCGCCACCCCTATAGGTGGCGCTTTCGCGATAGGCATTGAGCCCGGCAATATCGGCATCGAAAAGGTGGATCTTGTCATAGGTGGCGCGCTGCGTGCCATCCGGGCCGAACAAGACCGAGCGATTGGCGAAGCGCCCGTCCTCGAGCGGAATGGGCAGCGAGCCGATCTGGACGAACATGGCGTGCTCTTTGGCGAGCCGCCCCACCGCTGCCAATTGCGGATGGTTCTCGAAGGGGGCCGCCACCGCGCGCAGCTGCTCGCGGTTTTCCGGGAAGATCAGCGTCACCTCGGGGGTCAGCGCATAGTCTGCCCCCTGCCCCTTGGCTTCTGCGAGAAGCGGCACGAGCGCAGCAAGATTGGCGTCCGGATCAAGACCGGACTGCATCTGGATGGCGGCGATCTTCATGATGCCTACTGGGCCAGCAAGGGGTCGAGGCCGCCCTGACGATCGAGCGCAGCCATGTCGTCATAACCGCCCACATGGGTGGTGCCGATAAAGATCTGCGGCACGGTGCGCCGGCCATTGGCACGCGCCGTCATCGCCTCGCGCAGGGCCGGATCGAGCACGGTGATCTCGGTATAGTCGACGCCCTTGTCCGCCAGGAGCGCCTTGGCGGCGTGGCAATAGGGGCAGGTTGGGGTGGTGTAGATTTCGACCTTGGCCATTTCGGGCTCCGCCATTGGTTCTCTGTGGTCTTATATGGTCACATCCTGCCCGATGACAACGCGGGCAAAGGTAAGCACATCGACTTGCGTGACGCCGGCTTTGCGCAAGGCGCGCGTCGCCGCCTTCACCGTCGCGCCGGTGGTATAGACATCGTCGACCAGCACAACCCGGCTTCCCCGCAACCGTTCCAGCAGCTGGGGATGGGCTTCGAACGCCCCCTGCACATTGCGCGCCCGGCCGTCTTCGGAAAGGCCGACCTGCTGTCGGGTCCGGCGCTTGCGGCGCACCAGATGCGGATCGACCCTCAGGCCCGCCAAGTGGGCGATCTCGCGCGCGAGAAGCATGGATTGGTTGTAGCGGCGAAAGCGCAGCCGGCTGGCATGCAGCGGCACCGGCACCAGCACCGGCTTGTCGGCCCAGAAATCGGCGCCTGCCCCGACCATCAACCTGGCGCAAAGCCGCGCCAGTTCGGGACGGTCGCCATATTTGAGCCGGCTGACCAGCGTGCCGGCCACCTCGCCATATTGAACGGCAGCCCGGGCCCGCTCGAAGGGTGGCGGGTCGGCCAGCGCTTCAGCCGAACGCGCCTCCGCACCAAGATCGACCTCGAAGGGCAGGCCCAGCACCGGACAATAGGGCGCGGTGATCGGGCGCAGCGCGACAAAGCAGCGGGCGCAGAGCCCATCATCGCCCATCAGCGGTACGCCGCAACCGGCACAGCAGGGCGGGTAGAGCTGGTCGAGAACCATGGTGCCGAGCCGGGCGAGACCCGCACCCAGCGCACCAGCTCCAAACCCGGCTTTGACTTCGCGCGCCCCGCTCTCCATAAGCACCATATTGCCACGTCCAGCCCCTTTGGCCAGCCCCGGCGAAAGCCCAACCATGTCTCAGCTGCCCCGCCTGTTCGACCCCGCCCAGATCGCCCGCAATCTCCAGCGCCGCCCGGCCAGCGACAATTTCGTGCTCGACCTCGTGCTCGACGACCTAGCCGACCGGTTGGGTGCGCATATGCGGGCCTTTTCGCGCGCAGTGCTGATCGGGCCGGATGCCGATCGCCTGCCGAAAACGCTCCATACCGGCACTGGGCCGGTCAACCTAAGCGTGGTCGAGGCCTTGTCCGGTACCGAATTTCCGGATGTGCCTGAGGGGCCGCACGATCTCATCATCTCACTGCTGCACCTGCAGGCGGTGGACGATGTGCCCGGCCATCTGGCGCGGCTGCGGGCGCAACTGGCGCCTGATGGGCTGTTGATGGCGGCCTTTATCGGCGGCGAAAGCCTCACCGAACTGCGCGAGGCCTTCCTGAGTGCCGACCTCGCCATATCGGGCGGCGCCTCGGCCCGCATCGCGCCCATGGTGCAAGTACGCGACGCCGGGGCTTTACTGCAGCGTGCCGGCTTTGCCTTGCCGGTGGCCGATGTCGAAACCCATGTGGTGCGCTATGGCAACCCGTTTGCGCTGATGGCCGAACTCAAGGCGCTGGGCGCCGCCAATCCGCTGGTCGACCGGCCACGGCGCTTTGCCACCCGCACTTTGCTCGCGGCGGCGGCGGAGGCCTATGCCCAGAAGGACGCCGATGCCGATGGGCGCATCCGCGCCACGCTGGAGATCGTCTGGATCGCCGGCTGGGTGCCGCATGAAAGCCAGCAGAAGCCGCTGCGGCCCGGCAGCGCCAAGGTCAGCATGACCCAGATGCTCGGCGACAAGTCCTAGCGCGCGCCGGCCGGCAGATGCGGCAATAGCAGGTCGCGAATGGTCTTGTAGGGCGCCAGCATCAGCACGGCGAGCACCAGCTTGACCAGGAAATCGCCCAGCGCCAGGGACTGCCAGAGCTGCACCTCGGGGCCAACGCCTAGAAGCTGCGCCGGGAACGGCAGGGAGGAATCCTCCATCCCGAAGAATGTGTCGATGCCGGCAAAGGCCGGGGCCATGGCGAGGGTGAAGAAGATGGCGGTATCAAGCGCCGAACTCACCAGCGAGGAAAACATCGGCGCATGCCACCAGGCGCCGTGGCGCAGGCGATGGAAGATCGACACATCGAGCAATTGCGCGACGAGAAAGGCCGTGCCGGAGGCGATGGCGATGCGCGGGGTGGCCAGCCAGATCGACAGCAGCACGGCGACGACGAAGCCGGCGACCACGACCAGACGGGCCTTGGCTGGACCAAAGGTGCGGTTGGAGAGGTCGGTGACGAGGAAGGCGACCGGATAGGTGAAGGCGCCCCAGGTGAGGATTTCGCCCACATGCACGCTGCCCAGGGTCACATCGACCGGAAACTGCACGAGAAAATTGGAAGCGGCGACAATGGCCACCATGGCGACCACGGCCGCGAGGAAACGAGACAGCATCAGACTGTACCTTCTATGAGCCGCGTTCCGGCAAAAGACCGGCGCGGATGATGTCGGGGCACGAAGCACCCCTTCAAAAAACAAAGGCCGCGCGGCACCGGGGCGCCACGCGGCCAAAACTTTAATCCGGAAAGGCTCAGCCGGCGAGGGCGGCGCGCACTTCCTTCTTGATGCCCAGAGCCAGGGGGCTCAGATCGGCGTCGTCCTGCTTGATCAGGAATGCATCGAGGCCACCGCGATGCTCGACCGAGCGCAGGGCAGCGGCGGAGATGCGCAGCTTGACCGGACGGTTCAGCGCGTCGGACAGCAGGGTGACGTTGACGAGGTTCGGGAGGAAACGACGACGGGTACGGTTGAGAGCGTGGGAAACATTGTTGCCCACCATAACGCCCTTGCCGGTCAGTTCGCAGCGACGTGCCATGTGAATATATCCTGTTTGTGTAAAGGTCCTGCGTGGCGGGTGATCCCGCAACGGGCCTCGGTTGTGTTGAATGGGGCGGTCTTTAGAGCCTTAGGCCCGTCCAGTCAAGCAAATGCGGCCTCAAAGGCCCGCGAGCGCCTTGCCAGCGCCTTTTGCTGTCGGCACCGTGGAGCCGATTGTCTGATTCGCCCCGCCCGGAAGCGTCACCGGTGGGTGTATAGCATATGAGCAGATTGCCTTGATCCGATCCACCCTTGCTACCGCCATCGCCTTTCTCGGCCTGGCCCATCCCGCACTGGCCCAGACCAAGGCCAGCGCCAATTATGTCCTGACGCTGGGCGGCATCAATGTGGCGCGCATGCAGGTCGATCTCAACGACACCGGGCGTCGCTACGATCTCGATGTGAATGCCAATGTCGCCGGCCTCGGAACACTGGTGGCCAGCGGCACCGCCAAGGCCAGTGCCAGCGGCAATTCGGCGGGCAATAGCCTGGTTGCCGATAGTTTCGATCTCCAGACCAAGGCCAATGGCGAAACTTTCGACGTCACCGTCAGCTTTGCCAACAAGTCAGTCTCCGCATTTAAGGTCGATCCCCCGGTGCTTGACAGCTGGGATCGGGTGGCGCTGGAGCGCAGCCATCTGACCGGGGTGGGCGACTTCGTCTCCGCCTTCGTCATCAAGGCCGGTGCGCTCGACAAGTCCATCTGCGAGCGGCGCATGAACATCTTTACCGGTGTCGAGCGTTTCAACCTGACCATGAGCTTCGTCAAGACCGACGAGGCCACCTCGCCGCGCACCGGCTATCAGGGTCCGGTGGTGCTGTGTTCAATCAAGTACCAGCCGATTTCGGGGCACTATGCCTCGTCCGAGATGACCACCTATCTTGCCGATACCAGCCGCATCCTGGTCTGGTTCGCCCCCCTGGGCGCAACCGGCTATTTCATCCCCTATCGCGTGCTGCTCGGCACTTCGGCCGGCGACCTTTCCATGGTGCTGGTCAGCGCCAACTCCTGACCCGGCTGTCCCGATTTCGGACGGTCAAAGCCTTTTTTGCCAATTTTATCTGCCCCGGGTCCCGCAAGACCTGGGGCAAATCGTTAGTGGGCACCGTACCCCGCCGGCCTGGAACCGAAAGTGCTTGGCAGGAAAGCCGCCTCGCGGTCCGAAATTTACCCTTTGTTGACGCTAATGAACGGGTTTTAGCCGGTTTTCGGCGCACTGCCGGCGCAGCGTCCGGCGCTTGTGGGTAAGGGTTCGGCACCACACCATATCTGGCGGTGAACAAAGCACGATTGCGCGCCTTGCCGCGATTCTGTCTCTGTTCGTTCCGGTTTTGATCGCTGCGTTAACGGCGCCGACGACCGCAGGTCGAAACTGTCCCGGATCGGGAAGATGTCAGCGCCAAAATCGTGATCGGCATGATCTTGAATGCGAGCCGCGCGGGGCCATTTATTGAGCATGATGAACAGGCTCCTTCCCCGCATTTTTCTCTTCCGCAAGGAAGTCGTGCAGCTCTGGACCGCTTTCTGGGCGCGCGAGACCCCGCTCTATCTCAAGGCGGCGACGCTGTTTGCCGCTTTCTATCTGGTCAATCCCTTCGACATCATCCCCGATGTCATTCCCCTGCTCGGCTGGGTGGACGATATCGTCCTCATCCCGCTGATGGTCAGCTGGATCGTCAGCCGCCTGCCGGTTCCGGCCCGCGCCTATGCCGGCAAGTATGGCAAGACCGTCGACGGTCAAGCGCGGCGGATGTAACCGCCGCTTCTGACACCGATAAGGAAAAGGCCCGGATCGCTCCGGGCCTTTGCTTTTAGGCGCTGGCTTGTACGGCCACGGGGTTGGAAATCAATCCAACCGCACCAGCAGATCTTTGGCGTCGATCTGGTCGCCGGGCTTGATCAGCAGTTCCGCCACGGTGCCATCGACTTCGGCATGGATGGCGGTTTCCATCTTCATGGCTTCGATCGAGCAGAGCACGTCGCCGGCAGAGACCTTCTGGCCTTCCTTGACGGCGAGGGTGGAGATGACGCCAGGCATGGGCGCACCCACCTGCTTGGGGTCGCCCGCAGCGGCCTTGGCACGCACCTTGACCTCGCCGGCCTTCAAACGATCCGGCACGGTAATGGTGCGCGGCTGGCCATTGAGGTCGAAGAAGACGCGAACTTCGCCCTTCTCATTGGTCTCGGCACGACCCTGATAGGTCACGACCAGCGTCTTGCCCTTTTCGATATCGACCAGCAGCTCGTCGCCTTCTTCGAGGCCGTAGAAATAGACCGGCGTCGGCAGCACTTCGGTCGGGCCGTAGCGATCCTGGGTCTTTTCGAAATCCGAATAGACCTTTGGATACATGAGGTAGGAAGCGAGGCGGAAATCGTCGACCGGCTGGCCGACTTCCTCGGCGATCTTCTTGCGTTCCGCTTCGAGATCAATGGGCTTGAGATAGGAACCGGGACGCTCGGTGAGCGCGGTCTTACCCTTCAAGACCTTCTTCTGCAGTTTTTCCGGGAAGCCGCCCGGAGGCTGGCCCAGGTCACCGGCAAAGAAACCGACGACCGAGTCGGGGAAGGCAATGTCCTTGTCCGGATTTTCGACATCGCTGCGGGTGATCCCGGCCGAAACCATGGCCAGGGCCATGTCGCCGACCACCTTGGAAGAGGGCGTCACCTTGACGATATCGCCGAACATCTGGTTGACGTCGGCATAGGTCTGGGCGACTTCGTGCCAGCGGGTTTCTAGACCCAGCGAGCGCGCCTGTTCCTTGAGATTGGTGAACTGGCCGCCCGGCATTTCGTGCAGATAGACTTCCGAAGCGCCGCCCTTGAGATTGCTCTCGAAGGCCGCATACTGGTTGCGCACGGCTTCCCAGTAGAACGAGATCTGCCGGATCGCCTTGGCGTCGAGCTCGGGATCATGGGCATCGCCCTCAAGCGCCGCGACCAGCGAGCCAAGGGTCGGCTGGCTGGTTGTGGAGGAGAGCGCATCCATGGCCGCGTCGACGGCATCGACCCCGGCCGCCACCGCCGCCAGCACCGTGGCAGCGGAGGCGCCAGAGGTGTCGTGGGTGTGCAGGTGGATGGGCAGGCCGACTTCCTGCTTGAGCACCTCGACCAGCTTCTTGGCGGCAGCAGGCTTCAAGAGCCCGGCCATGTCCTTGATGCCCAGGACATGGACACCAGCGGCTTCCAGTTCCTTGGCCAGGCCGACATAGTATTTGAGGTCGTATTTGCTGCGATCGGGATCGAAGAGATCGCCGGTATAGCAGATGGCGCCTTCGGCCACCTTGCCTTCGGCGGCGACCGCGTCGATGGAGACACGCATGTTTTCGACCCAGTTGAGGCAGTCGAAGATGCGGAAGATATCGACGCCGCCCTTGGCCGCCTGCTTGACGAAGAACTGCACCACATTGTCAGGGTAATTGGTGTAGCCCACGCCATTGGAGCCGCGCAGCAGCATCTGCGTCAGGATGTTGGGCGCGCCTTCGCGCACCTTGGCAAGACGCTCCCACGGATCCTCATTGAGGAAGCGCATGGAGACGTCGAAGGTCGCCCCGCCCCAGCATTCGAGCGAGAACAGGTTGGGCAGGCCTCTGCTATAGGCCTGAGCGATGCGGGTAATGTCGAAAGAACGCATGCGCGTCGCCAAGAGCGACTGATGCGCGTCGCGCATAGTGGTGTCGGTGAAGAGGACGCGGCTCTGTGCCTTCATCCAGTTGGCGAGGCCCGTCGGACCATCGCGGTCCAACACCTGGCGGCTGCCGTCGATAATCGTCAACGGCTCGAATTCCGGCACGATGGGGGCGGCAGCATCGGCAGGCGGACGCGGACGGTCGCGCACTTCGGGATGACCGTTCACGGTCACGTCGGCAATATAGGACAGCAGCTTGGTCGCCCGGTCCTTGCGCGGCTTGAAGTTGAACAGGTCCGGCGTCGTGTCGATGAAGCGCGTCGTATAGCGATTCTCGAGGAAGTCGGGATGGGTGATGATGTTTTCGAGGAAGGCGAGATTGGTCGCCACGCCACGAATACGGAATTCACGCAGGGCGCGATGCATGCGGGCAATCGCCTCGTCGGCGGTAGGGGCCCAGCAGGTGACCTTTTCCAAGAGCGGATCATAATAGCGGGTGATCACCGCACCCGAATAGGCGGTGCCGCCATCGAGACGCACGCCGAAGCCGGTGGCACCACGATATGCGGTGATGCGGCCATAGTCGGGAATGAAGTTCTGCTCGGGGTCTTCGGTGGTGACGCGGCACTGGATGGCATTGCCGTTGAGGCGGATGTTTTCCTGCAGCGGGACGCCGGATTCGGGGGTACCAATTACGGCGCCGTCGAGCAGATGGATCTGCGCCTTGACGATGTCGATGCCGGTCACCTCTTCGGTGACGGTGTGCTCGACCTGGATGCGCGGGTTCACTTCGATGAAGTAGAACTTGTCGGTGTCGGCATCCATGAGGAATTCGACGGTGCCGGCGCCGCGATAGTTGGCGGCCTTGCCCAGGCGCACGGCAGCGTCGGTGAGGTCCTTGCGCACCTTGTCATCGAGATAGGGCGCCGGCGCGCGCTCGACCACCTTCTGGTTGCGCCGCTGCACCGAGCAGTCACGCTCGAATAGATGCACGAGATTGCCGTGATCGTCGCCGATCAGCTGCACTTCGACATGGCGGGCCCGCTCGATCAGCTTTTCGAGATACATCTCGTCCTTGCCGAAAGCAGCCTTGGCCTCGCGCTTGCCTTCGGAAACCTCGGACAGCAGCGTCTTTTCGTCCATGATGCGGCGCATGCCGCGACCGCCGCCACCCCAGGAGGCTTTGAGCATCAGTGGATAACCGATCTCTGCGGCCAGCTTCTTGATGGTTTCCGGATCGTCGGGCAGCGCTTCGGTCGCGGGAACCACCGGCACATTGGAGGCCAGTGCCATGTTGCGGGCGGCGACCTTATTGCCGAGATCGCGCATGGTCTGGGCACGCGGGCCGATGAAGATAATGCCGGCATCCTCGCAGGCATCGACGAATTCGGGGCTTTCCGAGAGCAGGCCATAGCCGGGATGGATCGCATCGGCGCCGGAAATGCGGGCGATGCGGATATATTCGTCGATCTGCAGATAGGCTTCGACCGGGCCCTTGCCCTTGCCGATGAGATAGGCCTCGTCGGCCTTGAAGCGATGCAGCGCCAGCTTGTCTTCCTCGGCATAGGCCGCAACGGTCTTGAGACCGAGCTCGTTGGCGGCGCGGAACACGCGAATGGCGATTTCGCTGCGGTTGGCGACGAGGATCTTCTTGATGGGCATAAATTTACATTCCGAGCAGGAGGGGCGAATGGCCTGAAATCAGGCCAGGCTCAGCAAGGCTCGACGAAACGGACCGACGTCCGCCTGAACGCCGAATTCCCAGATCGTCAGTTCCGGCCGAGATACCCGGCCAGATGGCTCATTTCGTAGCCGGCTTCAGCGGCCTGGGCGATGATGTCCTCGGCCGATTGCTCGCCCGCCTGGCTCAAGGCCCAGAGCGTTGTCGAGCGGGTGCCGGACCGGCAGAAACACAGAACCGGACCATCGCTCCCCTCAAGCGCGGCCTTGGTCCTGGCGACGAGGTCTGGATTGACCCCTTCGCGTCCCAGCGGAATGGCGTGATAGGCAAGCCCGGCAGCCTTGGCGGCGGCCTCGATGTCTGTCCCTGCCGGTTGTTCGGGCGATTCCCCGTCCGGCCGATTATTGATGACGGCGACAAATCCCAGGGCTTTGAGCGTTGCCAGATCATCGGGCTCGATCTGCCCGGAAACACTGACGTGATCGTTGATCCGCTTCAAATCCAAAGCCTGCACTCCCTGCCGCCCATTGGCTTCCCGCGCCCGTTATAGCCAAGCGCTTGGCCATGACGCAACAGCCGGAATGCAAAGCTGTCATGAGACTGTCGTTCTACGACCTCAGGCGGCCTCAGCCGTGTGGCGACGGACCAGCGGTTCGGGACGGCCAAGCAGATAGCCTTGAAGACCGGTGCAGCCGGCCGAAGCCAGTTGCCGGCGCTGTTCCTCGGTCTCGACGCCCTCGGCAATCACATCGAGGCGCAGGCTGCGGGCAATGTCGCAGACCGCGGCCACCACCATGGCATTGACGGGATTGACGGCATAGTCGGCCACATAGGTGCGGTCGATCTTGATGATGTCGAAGACGAAGTCGCGCAGATAATGCAGGCTCGCATGCCCTGCCCCGAAATCATCGATGGCAACCCGCACGCCGATCGCCCGCAGCCGGGCAAGATTGTCCATTTCGACACTGCCCTTTGCCAGCGGCGCGTTCTCCGTGACCTCGACGATGATCATGGCCGGATTGGTGGCGGTGTCCTCGAGAATGGAGGTGAAGCGGGCGACGAAGTCCTGCCGCCGCAATTGCACGGGGGACACATTGACGCCCACCGGCGTGCCCAGACGGGGTTGATCGAGACAGGCCTGGCGCAAGACCCACTCACCCAACCGATCGATCAGATTGCTCTGTTCGGCGACCGGTATGAAGCTATTGGGGGCGATCATGCCGCGCACCTGATGGCGCCAGCGCAGCAATGCTTCATGCGACACCACCTGGCCGTCACGGGCGCCGACCACCGGCTGGTAGTGCAGTTCGAGCTCGTCCATCAGCAAGGCGGCGCGCAGCTCGCGCTCGACGAAGCGCCGATGCCGCTCCTCGCCCAGCATGTCGGGATCGAAGGGCACGACGCTGCCCCGCCCCGCCTGCTTGCCCTTGTAGAGGGCCAGGTCGGCAATGGCGATCAGCTCGTTGGGATCGTCGGTATCGAGCGGTGCAAGCGCCACGCCTATCGTCGCCGAAAGCCGGGTCATCCTGCCGCCAATGCTTCGCGGCTCGTCGAGCTGGCGCAGCAGGCGCTGCCCGACGCGGCACAAAGCCGGTTTGTTGTCATGGCCGGGCACCAGGACGCCAAACTCGTCGCCGCCCAGCCGCCCGATGATGGCATCGGGCATCAGCGCGCGGATCTCGCGCACCAGCGCCACCAGGGCCGCATCGCCCGCCCCATGGCCGACGCTGTCGTTGAGGACCTTGAGATTATCCATGTCGACCTGGAGATAACCCATGGCGCCCAGCGCGCCGGCCTGGGCATGACCCGACAGCTGATCGAGGAAGTAGGAGCGGGTAAAGGCACCGGTCAGCGCATCGCGATTGGCGCGGGCCAGCGCATCGGCCATGGCGAGCGCGGTCTCCCCCAGCCGCTGGCGCATCAGACGCTGCGTGATCGCCATCATCACCAGGATCAGTCCCGAAAGGCCCACAATGCCCCAGGCCACACCATCGAGATCGGGTCGGACGATATTGCTGATCCCCAGCACCATAACGGCAATGGCCATGGCGCCCACGATCACTCGCAGGCGGGCATAGGTGGCGTTGACGCGATCAAAAGCGGGACGAACCTTCATGACGCTACCGGCAGGAACAGATGCGCCAGCATTGACGAACAAGTCTGAAGGAATGCTAAATTACTGATATAGAAAGATAAATATGCGTTTCAGGAGAAAATTGGGGCACGACACTACCGCCTGGCCGTGACGCGTGCATGACAGCGCCGCACCCCATTTCAATCAGCCCTCATTGGCGCCCGGCGTATAGCGCGCCAGGGCCTTGATCACCCGCTTGGCAGTAACGCGGCCAATCTGGTGTCCGGTCTCGTCCACCACTCCGACCCACTGGTGCTCGGCGAAATAGGGCAATACGTCTTCGCAGCGCGCCGTTTCGGGCACGGTGAATTCGCAGGGCTCGAATTCGCCCCGCTCCATGATCGAGCGCACATGGATGGCGCGGGCCTTGTTCACCTCGCGCACGAACTCCTCGATATGGTCATTGGCAGGCTTGAGCACGATATCCTCGGGCTTGCCCTCTTGCTGCACCGCACCATCCTTGAGCACCGCGATCCGGTCGGCGATCTTGAGCGCCTCGTCGAAATCATGAGTGATGAACAGAATAGTCTTGCCCAGCGATTTCTGCAGCTCCATCAACTGATCCTGCATGCCCGAGCGGATCAGCGGGTCGAGGGCGGAGAAGGCCTCGTCCATGAGAATGATGTCGGTGTCGAGCGCCAGGGCACGGGCCAGGCCCACGCGCTGCTGCTGGCCACCCGACAATTGCCGCGGCCGGCTGTTCTCATAGCCGGAGAGCCCCACGGTCTCGATCCATTTGGCCGCGCGCTCCAGCCGTTCGGCCTTGGCGACGCCCTTGACCTCGAGGCCATAGGCCACGTTGTCGATCACGGAACGATGCGGCAAGAGGCCGAATTTCTGGAACACCATCGCCACGGTGTTGCGGCGGTAAGTCCGCAACTCGGGCAGGCTCATCTTGAGCACATCGCTGCCCTCGACGAAGATTTCGCCCGCCGTGGGATCGATAAGCCGGTTGACGTGGCGGATCAGCGTCGACTTGCCGGACCCCGACAAGCCCATGACCACGAAAATCTGGCCGCGGGCGATATCGAGCGAGACATTGTCGAGCCCCACCACATGGTTGGTTTCGGCCTGCACCTCGGACTTGGACTTGCCGCTGCGCAACAGCTCCAGCGCCGCTTGCGGATTGTCACCGAAAATCTTGGTGACGCCACGCATGGAAATGGCGAGGTCGGTGGTCGTATCAATGGCGTTCATGTCAACGCGCCTCCGCCAGGCCGATCTTGGCCTGTAGCTGTTTGCCGAAGGATTGGGTGATGCGGTCGAAGATGATGGCGAGAACCACGATGCCCAGACCGGCAAACAGGCCGCGACTGACCTCGAGCCGGCCAATGCCCTGCAGCACCTGATAGCCAAGGCCGCCGGCGCCGATCATCGAAGCGATCACCACCATGGCCAGCGCCATCATCGTGGTCTGGTTGACCCCGGCCAGGATAGTGGGCAGTGCCAGCGGAATCTGCACGCCGAACAGGCGCTGGCTCGGCGTGGTGCCGAAGGAGCGGCTGGCCTCCATCACCGCCGGATCGACCGAGCGCAGGCCCAGATCGGTGAGCCGGACCAGCGGCGGAGCCGCATAGACGATGGTCGCCAACAGCGCCGGGATCTTGCCGGGGCCGAAAATCATCACCGTCGGGATCAGATAGACGAAGCTGGGCAGGGTCTGCATCAGGTCGAGAATGGGCGTGATGATCTGTCGGACACGCAATGAACGGCTCATCCACACGCCGATGGGTATGGAGGCGACGATGACGGTAAGCGTGGCTGAGATCATCAGGGCCATGGTGGCCATGGCATCGCGCCAAAGACCCATGATGCCGAGGAACAGCAGCGAGACCAGCACCAGCGCCGGCAATTTCCAGCTGCGGGTAGCCAGCCAGGCAATACCGACCAGTATGGCCATGATCAGCCAGAAGGGGGTGGCGACAAGCAGGCGCTCGATGCCGTTGAGCAGCATGAGCAGCGGATAGGCGGCCGCTTCCAGTTCGCCGCCCCAGTTGCGCACGACCCAGTTGAGGCCATCGTCGATGGCCCGGCGCAGGGGGCGCGTATCAATCAATTCAGGAAACATGTTTGTTCTCATTGCTGCAGCCGATGAGCCGATAATGTCGGCGTCATCGCCCATGGAGGGCATGGGCTGCGTTGGGCAGGTGGAACGCAGAGCGGCCAGGTCGAGACCCGGCCGCACCGCTCATCACTGCAATGGGCTCAGCCCAGCTCTGCCAGAACCTTTTCGGCCACGGCATCGGGGACCCAGCTGGTCCACACATCCTGCTTGGTGCGCAGGAAGTTTTCCGCCGTCGCGGCAGCGTCGGCCTGGTTCTCGTCGCCATAGACCAGCAGTTCGCTGATTTCGGCATTGGTCAGGCCAACCTTGGAGAAGTAGTCCGCGACATGGGGCGCCTCGTCCCGCACCCAGGCGGCAGCACCCACCACGGCGGGGCTGGACGGATAGGCGGTCACGCCGGCCGGATCCGTGCAATCGGGATCGGTGTTGCAGGCATAAACGTCAGGCTTGGTTTCACCCTGATCGAGCTGCACCGCCGGATATTTTCCGAGAATTGCGGTCGGCCCCCAATAGTAGAACAGGATGGGCTCTTCACGGGTGAAAGCGCGCGCAATCGATGCGTCGAGCGCACCGCCCGAACCCGGCGAGAACAGGTTCCAGCTATCGGCCATGTCATAGGCCTCGTAGAGCGCGGACGTGGAGAGTTCACAGGCCCAGCCCGGCGGGCAGGAATAGAGACGGCCCTTGCTGCTGTCCTCGGGGTCGGGGAAAATATCGGGACGCGCGATCACCGCCTCGGCGGTGGTCAATTCGGGATACTCAGCCTGCGTATAATCGGGAATGAACCAGCCCTCGACCGTACCATCGGTGATGGCGTCGGCCAACTGCACCACTGTACCCTCTTCGATGCCCTTGGCCCAGGCGTCTTCGATAGCACTGGTCCAGAGTTCTGGCGCAACGGCAGGCGTGCCGCGGGTGAGCATGGAGGACGAGGTCGGCACGGTATCGCCAGTGACGATCTCGACGCTGCAGCCAAATCCCTTGTCCAGGATCGTCGCATGAATATGCGCCAGAGCAGCAGCGGAGGGCCAGGTCATCTCGGCAATGTCGATGGTGCGATCGGTACCGCACTGGGCGGCATCATCCTGGGCAGTGGCGGGAAGGCTGGTTGCCGCGAAAAAGGCAACAGCCATCGCGGCGGCAATGCCACCGGATTTGAAAATCATCAGGCTAACTCCTGCTGTTATGGAATGCAGCGGACCATAAACATGGCAGAATTGTGTGTCAAATTTGGCAATATTTGATCAACAACAGACAATCATGCCGTTCTTTTCTTGCATGACAGACTATTCGAACGCCGAATTAAACTGAACGCAACGCCCAGCAACTCGAGTGCCGCACTCGACATGCTGCTGCACAACTAAAAACCAAATCAAAAGAATTTCGAAAAATTCGCGGAACCTTTTTGGCCCTGCGCTTTCAGGGTGCGCTGTTACCCACCCAGCCCTGCCAGATCGACGTCTTTTCGGCGATGAACCGATCGGCAACGCTTTCGGGTGTGGCGCCGGCTTCATTGAGCTGGGCTAGCATGGCATCCATCTCCGCCAGCGGCAGGCTGGCGCGCTGGAAATAGCCGGCCACCACCGGAATATCGGCGAACACCCGCTCGGCCACCGCGATCACCACCATTTCGGTGGGGAAGGCCGAAATCTTGGGATCGGCGCAGTCGCGATCGGCAAGGCACTTGGCGGCATCGGGGTCATAGGCCCCCATGTCGAGCGCCACCACATCAACCTGCGCCAGCACGGCATTGGGTTGCCAGTAATAGAACAGAAACGGCTCGCGCCGACTGACCGCTTCGGCGATCAGCCGGTCCATCTCGAAACGGTTGGCCGGCTCGACGATCTCGACCAGGGCATCCAGCCCATGGGCCGCCAGCAGATTGCGATTGATCACCGAGCAGGCCCAATCCATCGGGCAGGAGATGAAGCGCACCTTGCCCTCTGGCTGCAGCACCGGCAGGTCCATCGTCAATCGCGCTGCGGCCGGCGCCGCGGGCAGGCCTGCAGCCGCATAGGCGGGCATGTACCAACCCTCGAAGCTGGTCTCGACATAGCTCGGGGCCGCACTGCGCACCAATTGGGCTTCGGTGGCGCCATTCCACACATCGGCAATGCGGGTCACCCACATTTCCGGAGCCATGGCCGGTTGCCCGGTCGAGCCCATGGACGAGGCCGTGGCCCCCAGATCGCCGGAGACAATGCGCACCTGGCACTGATAGGCCTGGGTGAGGATGCGGGCGTGGATTTCAGCCAGCAGCGCCGCCGACGGCCAGCTCATCCGGGCGATGCTGAAAGGCTGGCTGCCGCAGGGGCCGGCAGGCGCCGCGCCAGCGACCGGTGCCGGGTCCGCTGCGGCAGGGAGCGCCGGCTCAACACCTGAGCTGTCGGAGGGCGGCGTCAATTGAGACTGCGGGGTCCCGCCGTCCTGGGCCTGATCGAGCACCGTGAACTGAGCATGGGCCGTGCCGAAAGGCGCCGCCGCCATGGCGATCGCGATCAAGGGCGCTGCGAGCCGGCGAACCATCATGCATAATCCCCACCAAATCCGGGCCCAGTCTATGCCGAAAGGGCACCCGTTAAGCAACCGCGACGGCTTGCCGGATTGACGCGCAAATCCCGGTGACTTTTGATCGCAGAATATGCAACAGTCTGGCCCAGCGGGGCGCTCGTCGTGCCCCCTTTAGCCGTTGCGGCGCCGTAAGAATGAGGCTGGCAAGGCCATCGGGCGCGCAACCCATCAGAGGGACGTCTATGTTGCAAATCAAGAAAACCCTGACCCTGGCGGTCGCAGCTTCCACCCTGGCCATTGCGGCTCCGGCCCTGGCCCAGGACAGCGGCGCCACGATCGGTTTCATCGGTGGCTTCACCGGCCCCATCGAATCGCTGACCCCGCCGATTTTCGCCGGTGCGGAACTGGTCGTGAAGCAGGTCAACGAACAAGGCGGCATCCTGGGCGGCGAGCTCAAGCTGCTTTCCGCCGACGGCGCCTGCGACGCGACCGCTGCCGCCGCCGCCGCTGACCGCCTGATCAACACCGACAACGTCACCGGCATTGTCGGCGCCCTGTGCACCGGCGAGACCATCGGCGCCTTTAACGGTTCGGGCCTGTCGGGCAATGTCGTGTTCATCTCGCCGGCCTCTTCGGCTCCGGCCCTGACCACGCTGGACGACAACGACCTCGTCTACCGCACCACCCCTTCGGACGCCCTGCAGGGTGTCAAGCTGGCCAACCTTCTGCTCTCCAAGGGCATCAACGATATCGCCATCACCTATGTGAACAACGACTACGGCAAGGGCTTCGCCGACGCCGTCAGCGCTGCCTTCACCGCCGGTGGCGGCACCGTGGCAGCCAACCTCGCCCATGAAGAAGGCAAGGCCGACTACCGCGCCGAGCTGGGCAATCTGGTGGCCTCGCAGAACCTGGTGATCCTGGCCTATGCCAATGCCTCCGGTAACACCATCCTGCGCCAGGCCGTAGAATCGGGCAATTTCACCACCTATGTCGGCGGTGACGGCATGGTCGGCAACGACCTGCTCAACGGCATCGACGCTGCTGCCGTCGAAGGTCTGATCGCGACCCGCGCCGGTGCGCCGAGCGGCGAGTCGGTCGACATCTACAACGGCTTTGCCAGCGATGCCTTCAAGGCCGACGCCACCTATGCTCCCCAGGCCTATGACGCTGCCTTCCTGATGGCTCTGGCCATCGAGAAGAACGGCTCGGCCAGCCGCGATGGCCTGTCGGCCGCGCTGCGCGACGTCTCGTCCGCTCCCGGCGAAATCATCCGCCCCGGTGAATGGAAGAAGGCCGTCGAGCTGATCAAGGCCGGCACCGACATCAACTATGAAGGCGCCGGTGGTTCGCTTGATTTCGACGCCGCTGGCGACGTCGACGGCATCATCGTTGAGCTGGCTGTTGAAGGCGGTGCCTTCGTCGAGAAGGGCCTGATCGACTGATCTGGCTTTCGTGGAGGACCCGTGACGGGTCTCTCTATGGACAATGACTGCGGAAGGCTCGGGAGTGATCCCGGGCCTTTTCTGTTCAGGCGCTTAGGGGCGTGACGAAAATCTGCGGCCCATCGGTGCGCACGGTGATATCGAGATGCTCGGCCTGCGTGACGTTCAAAACCCGGCGCGGCCGATAAGCACAGATGCAGCTGCCATTGCGGTGGCGCAGGCTGGGATAGAGAATGCCGTCTTCGCCAATGGCCCGCAGCCCCTCGCCATAAGCCTGGCTGGGACCATAGTCGGCATTTCCCATGAGTTCGGGGCGGCTGCCATCGCGCAGATCGACATAGTCGCCCTCAAGCCTGGCGCGATAGGCGCGATAGGTGCGGCGGGCCTCGGCCTTGCCGCGGGCAAAAGCCTCGCGCCGCAGATGATGCGCCACCTCTGCAATCGCAGTTTCCAGCCGCGCCGCCGCATACCAGGCGCCCAGATCCGGCCCGGAAAAGCGGCCCCCCGAAGGCGGAGCGTGCAGAAAAGCCGCCAGCACGATGGAGGCATTGGGCCGGCCATGCACCCAATCGGCCTTCGGCAAGCGGGCCAGGCGCTCGGCCACCAGCCGGTCATTGGTCCAGCCGGCCAGCTCCATCACCGCCTCGAGATCGTCGGGACGGGTGACGGTTTCGAACAGCGCAATGGGCGGAAATTGCGACGGGATCAGCCGGTGGCTCGGCACCGGCGCCGGAGAACGGGGCGTCACCGCCAGACAATGTCCTGGTCGCTGCTGGGCGCGAAGACGGCGTCGATGGCATTGGGCGCCATATAGAGCCCACCCCGCGCCGCATCAAGAAACCGCCGCACCAGCATCAAGCCATCGAGCGTGCCATTGGTGACGAGGGCGATAGGTGCCTGACCGCCGAATACCGGCGCTTGATGCGGGCCTCTCAGCCACTCCACCCCCGCCTCTGGCGTCGCGAACAGCACGCCAAGCGCCTGATGAATGCCGAACACGGCCGAGAGGCGGGTCAAGGTATCGACGTCGAGCGTCACCTCGGCGGCGATGCGCGCCTGTTTCATCCAGTTGTGATAGGTCGAGCGCGAGGGATAGCCAAGCACCAGCCGGCGCTGCTCTTCGCTCAGCCCCCAAAGCTCAGCGATAGCGGCAAAGCTGCGCAGCGCCGGTCCGCTCAGCCGCCGGCGCGTTGCAGGCTCGAAGCGCCCTGCCGGAGCGGGCAGGGCATCGGCAACCGAAAAACCAGCCTGATACATGTCACTGAACCCTTGGGCCATTCACTGTCTCCTTGACATGTAAATGGCCCAAATCAGACATGGTTGCAAGTCAAATGTCCAAAATTGGACTTTAATTATCGCGCTTGACCACTTCCGGGATCAATCCCTTCGGCGCGAAGCGCAGGGCGATGGTAATGACCAGGCCCAGCACGAAAACCCGCATTTGCGCCGAACGGGCCTCGATATCGGGAATGGCCCCCCAGCCGGCATGGCTGGACCAGGTGCTGACAAAGTCGAAGATCGCCTTGGACAGCGGTTCGGAAATGACCCAGATCAGCCAGATCAGCACCGCCCCGAAGATCGCACCCCAATTATTACCAGCGCCGCCCACGATCACCATCACCCAGATCAGGAATGTGTGGTTGATCGGCTGGTAGCTGGAGGGATCGAAAATCTGCACGAAGCTGACCAGCATGGCGCCGCCAATGCCCATCAGCACCGAGCCGAAGACGAAAATCTCGAGCTGGCGGGCCGTAACATTCTTGCCCATCGAGGAGGCGGCAATGTGGTTGTCGCGGATGGCGCGCATCATCCGGCCCCAGGGCCCGGCATAGGCGCGCGAGATCAGCCAGACGACAATCGCCAGCACCAATACAGCCAAGGCCAGATAGCCGGCGCGAGCCGCGATCAGCGCCGTGGCGGTGTCCAGGCCCTGCGCCTGGTAGGCTTGTGGCAGGGGCGTCGGCCATGGAATGGGCGAGACGGTGAGCGTACCGCGGGTCAGCCAGTCCATGTTTTTGATCAGCGCGCGCAGGATCTCGGAAATACCGATCGTGGCAATGGCCAGATAATCGGTGCGCAGGCCAAGGCAGATCTTGCCGATGACATAGGCGATGCCGGCAGCCAGAACCCCACCGAACACCCAGCCCAAGAGTGGATGGGCACCCAGCCCGCCGACCCAGCCGCCACCGGCGGCGCTTTCGATATAGGCCGCGGCCGGATCGAGCTGGCTGCGATAGAGCACATAGGCCAGGAACCAGGCGAGTACGGTGAGCGCCATCTTCCATTTGCCGGTGATACCGACGCGATGGCTCTGCCGCGCGGCGAGCACGATCAACGCGCCCACAAAGAAGGCCAGCAGCGCCCGCCCCAGCATGGCCGGACCTTCCGAGCCCCAGAACACTGCATTGACCGGATAGGATATGAAGGTGACGGCAGCGCCGCCCACCATCAGGAAGCCCATAATGCCGAAATTGAACAGGCCGCCATAACCCCACTGGATATTGAGGCCGAGGGCGATGAGCGCATAGGCGGCCGCTTCCACCAGGCGCGAGGAGGTAAAGGGCGCGCCCATGACCCAGCCGATCACCAGGATGAGCACGAACAGGCCGCCAAACAGCGAGAGGGAACGAGCGATCATGACGAGGCTCCCTTGAAGATACCCGTCGGTCGGACCAGAAGGGTGATGACCAGGATGACGAAAGCCACGGTGAGCTTATATTCCGTCGGCACCAGCGCCAGGGTCGGCGGCAATTGCATCCAGTCGGGCAGGATGGCGTTGAGCGGGCGCAGCACCATGGTCCAGTTGAAGACGGCCAGCGTCTCGGCAAAGCCGATGAGCAGCCCGCCGGCAATGGCGCCATAGGACTGGCCCAGCCCGCCGACGATGGCAGCGGCGAAGATCGGGATGATGATGTTGAAGGCCAGGTCCGGCTTCAGCGTCACATCGAGCGCCAACAGCGTGCCGGCAAGGCACCCCAGCGCTCCGGCAATGATCCAGGTGACCCGCACCACCAGCGCCGTGTTAATGCCCGACACCTGCGCCAGATCGGCATTGTCGGCCATGGCGCGCATCGCCTTGCCCAGCCGCGTGCGGGTGAGGAAGAAGTGCAGCGCCAAAACCGCGATCAGCGTCAGCACGATCATCAGCACCTGCGGCTCGGTGATCACTAGCGGCCGGGTCGAGCCGAGCATGTTGAGGTCGATGCGGAACACATCCTTGGGCTCGTTCTCGAAAAAGGAGTAGGAGCCGGCGCCGAAGAACAGGCGGATAAGGCCCTGGATCATCAGCGTCACGCCGATCGAGGCGATCAGCAGCGTCACCGGCTTGGCACCTCGCTTGCGCAGCGGCGCATAAAAGCCCTTGTCGATCCCCAGCGCCAGGATCGCCGACAGCACCATGGCGATGGGCAGGACGACAAAGCCGGTCGGGATCGGCGTGACAATGCCCCAGGCAGCAAAGGCGCCGGCCAACAGAAAGGCAAAGAAAGCGCCCGAGGTCATCAGCTCGGAATGGGCAAAGTGCGCAAAGCGCAGAATGCCGAAGATCAGCGTGATGCCGACCGCCCCCAGCGCATAGATGCAGCCCAGGACCAGACCGGAGATCACCACCTGGTTGATGAAGAAAATCAGCTCGGTCATGGCTCAGCCCCCCAGGAAAGACTTGGCGACCTCGGGGTCGGCAATCAGTTCCGGCCCGGTGCCGGTGAAACGGTTCTGGCCCTGGGCCAGCACAAATCCCTTGGACGCAAAGGCCAGCGCCTGGCGGGCATTCTGCTCGACCATGAGAATGCCGACACCTTCCTGGTTGACGCGCACAATGGTCTCGAAGATTTCGATGACATAGCGCGGGCTGAGGCCGGCAGAGGGTTCATCGAGCATGAGCAGGCTCGGCCGGCTCATCAGCGCGCGGCCCATAGCCACCATCTGCCGCTGGCCGCCCGAGAGTTCACCAGCCGGCTGGCGGCGCTTTTCCGCCAGCACTGGGAACATTTCATAGACCCACTGCATGGTCTCGGAGAAATCGTCGGTGCGGGTGAAAGCCCCCATTTCGAGGTTTTCCTCGACGCTCATCGAGGTGAAGACATTCTTCTCCTGCGGCACGAAGCTAAGCCCCTTGGGCACCAGCTTGTCGGGCAGGGAATTGGCGATGTTCTCGCCCCCAAATTCGATGGTGCCGCCAGTGACCTTGAGCAGGCCGAAAATAGCCTTGAGCGTGGTCGACTTGCCGGCACCATTGGGCCCGACGATGACGCCGATATCGCTCTTGTCGATGGCCATGTTGACGCCATTGAGAATGGGCGCGCCGCCATAGCCGCCCACGACGTGTTTCAATTCGATCAGGGGCATCAAGCAGCCTCCACCGGCGTGCCGAAATAGGCTTCGACGATGGCCGGATTGGCCCGGATTTCGGCCATCGGGCCCTCGGCGATCTTTTCGCCCTGCGCCATGACGATGACCGGGTCGCACAGGCGCCCGATCAGGTCCATATCGTGCTCGATGACGAAGAAGGTGTAGCCCAGCTCGCGGTTCATGCGCTCGATATTGGCGGCCAGATCGTTGAGCAGCGTCTTGTTGACGCCCGCCGCTACCTCGTCGAGCAGCACCACCTTGGCATCCACCATCATTGTGCGACCGAGTTCGAGCAGCTTCTTCTGGCCACCCGAGAGATTGCCGGCCAGCTCGTTGCGCACATGGCCGAGCTTGAGGAAATCGATGACGTCGAGCGCCTTCTTGCGCACCTCGGTCTCGCGGCTGCGCACCAGGCGCGGCCGGAACCAGGTATCGACGAGATGCTCACCCGGCTGGTCGCCTGGAACCATCATCAGGTTTTCCAGCGCCGTCATCTGGCTGAATTCATGCGCGATCTGGAACGTGCGCAGCATGCCGATGCCGAACAGCTGATGCGGCTTCATGCCGGTCACATCGGTGCCGTCGAAGATCACCTGCCCCTCGTCGGGCACGATATTGCCGGCGACGATATTGAACAGGCTCGACTTGCCCGCACCATTGGGCCCGATGAGGCCGGTGACGGAGCCGCGCCGGACCGACAGCGAGCAGTTGTTGACGGCCACCAGGCCGCCAAAGCGTTTTGTGACGTTGCGAACGTCAATAACCAAGTCGGAGGTCACTAAAACCGTCCCGGATTCCTGAGTGCCATGCCGCCCGGTTTAATCCGGGCAATTTTGTGGCATCTGCTCATAAGAGCACGGAGCGGTCAACAGTAACCGGCCGGTTAGACAGCCGCCAGAACCGCGTCCGCAGTCGATTTATTGTTGGCAAGCGGGACATCGTAGAGTGTTGCCAGCCGCGTCAGCGCCTTCACATCCACGTCATGAGGCTGGGCGGAGAGCGGATCGATGAAAAAGATCAGCACATCCAACCGTCCCTCGCAGATCATGGCGCCCAATTGCTGGTCGCCGCCCAGCGGGCCACTCTTGAGCAGGGTAACCTCGAGGCCCGTGGCCGCCATGACCCGGCTGCCGGTGGTGCCGGTACCCCACAGCTCGTGCAAGGCGAGCTTGTCGCGGTGATGCTCGGCCCAGCGGCAGAGATCGTCTTTCTTGTCGTCATGGGCAACAAGGCCGATACGAACCATTTTTAGCTCTCCTGAAACGCTCAAGACCAGTAGCTGCGAAGCGCTCAAGACGCCAGCCGGCGCACCGGGCGATAGGCTTCGGCGCCAATACGGAACACGTCGATGATCCGATCGAGATCGCTGGCCTGGGCTTCGGTCTGCTCGATGGCGGCATTCGTCTCTTCCACCAGCGCCGCATTATGCTGGGTCATCTCATCCATGGTGCGCACCGCCACCGTCACCTCGTCCAGCGCGGTGGATTGGCTGCGATTGGCCCGGGCGATGGTGTCGATCAGTTCCGCGCTTTCCTGAGTGCCGGCCAGAATGTCGAGCAGCACTTCGGCGGCCTGCGCCACCTTGTGGCTGCCACCGCGCACTTCGGCGGCGCTGGTATCGATCAGCGCCTTGACCTCGGCCGAGGCATTGGCGGCACTCTGGGCCAGGCGGCGCACTTCCACCGCGACAACGGCAAAACCCTTGCCGGCCTCACCGGCGCGCGCCGCTTCCACCGAGGCGTTGAGCGCCAGCAGATTGGTCTGGAAGGCGATATCGTCGATCAGACCGATAATGTTGGAAATCTTGGCCGATGAGGTCTCGATGGCAGTCATGGCGTCATTGGCTTGCTTCATCACCTCGCCGCCCTGGGTGGCACTCTGAGCCACCACCTTGGCCTTTTCGCTGGCGGTAAGGGCGCGGCGGGCATTTTCCATGACGACGGAGGACAATTGCTCGATCGCCGCCGACGTCTGTTCGATGGTCGCGGCCTGCCGTGTCGTGCGCTCGGAGAGATCGTTGGCTCCAGCCAGGATTTCCCCGGTCGCGGTCTTGAGCGACCGCGACGTCTGCTGCAGCCGGCCCACGATATCGGCCAGCCGCTCGGCCACCGCATTGGTGTCGGCCTTGATCTGGTCGAACTCGGCATCGAGCTCGGCGGTCACCCGGCTGGTGAGATCGCCGGCGGCGACGTCGCGCAGCACCGACCCGGTGGCGCTGACCGCCTTGCGGATCTTGTCGCGGGCCCCCTCCTCGAGCGCCCGCGCGTCCTCGGTGAGCTTGCCGAAATAGGCCGAGACCCCGATGTCGATGTCGAGCATCATCGCCTTGAGCACCACCACCAGCGTCTCCGCCATGGCGTCGGCATCGGCGAGCACCGCTTCGGGATCGCGCGGCACAGCGCGGCCGAACAAGCCTTTCTGCGGGGCCAGGGCCTCGGCCATCAGGTCATGCACCAGGCCCTTGACCAGGGTTTCCATGATGAGGCTATAGCCCCCGATATGCCAGCGCGGCTCGAGCCCGATCTGGGCGTGCCGCAGGCCAATGCGGGTGCTGGACTGGAAATAGTCGTCGTCGAACTGACCGCCGGCAATGGCCTGCCAATGGCCGATCTGCTTGCCCTGGGCGCGGTTCATCTGCGCCTTGCCGTCGAAGAAGCTCGCCACCTCGGGCACGGCGGCGAGCAGGCCATAGAAGCGATCGAGCGCCGGCTCCAGATGCGCCTCTACCCGGGCCTGCGACTGGGCCAGCCTTGCCCGCGCCTCCATGTCGAGCCCGACGAAATCCAGGCGTGTTTGCAGGTTGGGTTGGGCCGGAGAAGACATACCGAGAAGCCGATCGCAGTGAGTTTGACGCTGGCCATGGGGCATGGCGCCCCAAGGCCTGGTCCTGTGCTATCGGCTTAGGGTTAAGCGTTTGTCTACGTCCGCCCCGCTAACCGGCGCGCACCAGGCGCACCCCTTGCCCCGCCCGCCGCGCAGTCGAGGCCGAGCCATCGACGCGGAACACTTCGACAATGCCGTCCAACGATACGGCCTGGGCCTCGGTCTGTTCGATGGAGGCATTCATTTCCTCGACCAGCGCCGCATTGTGCTGGGTCATCTCGTCCATCTGGCGCACCGCGACCGCCACCTCGCCCAGCGCCGAGGACTGGCTCTTATTGGCCTGGGCGATGGTGTCGATCAGGGTCGCGCTCTCTTCGGCGCCCGAGAGGATGTCGAGCAGCATTTCGGCCGCGCGTGCTACCAATTGGCTGCCGGTCTTGACCTCGGCGGCGCTGGCCTCGATCAACTGCTTGACCTCCGCAGAGGCATTGGCAGCGCTTTGCGCCAGGCGCCGCACTTCCACCGCCACCACCGCAAAACCCTTGCCCGCATCGCCGGCGCGCGCCGCTTCCACCGAGGCATTAAGCGCCAGAAGGTTGGTCTGGAAGGCAATGTCGTCGATCAGACCGATGATATTGGAGATCTTGCCCGAGGAGGTTTCGATAGCGCCCATGGCGCCATTGGCCTGCTCCATCACCGCGCCGCCATCGGTGGCATTGCGCGCAAGGGACTGCGCCTTGCCGCTGGCCATCGAGGCCCGGCTGGCATTTTCGACCACCGCCGCGCTCAATTGCTCGACCGCTGCCGAGGTCTCCTCGATGGTCGCCGCCTGGCGCGTGGTGCGCTCGGCCAGGTCATTGGCCCCGGCAAGGATTTCTCCGGTCGCGGTGCGCAGCGAGCGGGAGGTCTGCTGCAGCTGGCCGACAATGCCGGCCATTTTCTCGGCCACCGCATTGGTATCGACCTTGATCTGTTCGAATTCGGCATCGAGCTCGGCCGTTACCCGCCCGGTGAGATCGCCCTGCGCCATGTCCTTGAGCACGGCGCCAGTGGCCGCCACCGCCTGCTGGATACGGCCCCGGGCGGCATCATCGGCGTCGCGCGCATCGCCGGTGAGCTTTTCGAAATAGGCGGAAACACCGATATCGATATCGAGCAGCATGGATTTGAGCACTGCCACCAAGATCTCGGACATGGCCTCGACCTCGGGCTGCACCTCGGCCTTGCTGCGTGCCACCGGCCGGCCGAAGCGGCGCTCTCGCGGCTCGAGCGCGGCATCCATCACGTCCCGCACCAGGCCCTTGACCAGGGTTTCCATGATCACGCCATAGCCGCCGATATGCCAGCGCGGTTCAAGCCCGATCTGGGCGTGGCGCAGACCGACCTTGGTGCTGGCCTGCATATAGGCGTCGTCGAACTGTCCGGTGGCAATGGCCCGCCAATGCCCCACCTGCTTGGACTTGGCGCGGTCCATCTGGGGGCGGCCGTCGAAGAACTGCTTGACCGCCGGGACCGTAGCGATCTTGCTGTAGAACCGGTCGAGCGCCGGTTCGAGATGGGCATCGATGGTACCCTGCACGCTGGCGAGCCTGGCCCGCGCCGCCTCGTCGAGGCCGATAAAATCAAGTCTGGATTGCAGAATGTCTTGCGCGTGCGTGGCCATGATGTGCCGCCTCTCTCGCTGCCTTTGGTGTCAGTCTTTCCAATCGAGACTCCCAAATCCGGACTTGGTCAGATGAAAGAAATAACACCACGTTATGGTAAATTTCTCATAAATCCCCCGATTATCGGGGCGTCCGGCTACCCTGCCGCGCGCAAAATCTTGACCCCGGATGACACCTTTGCTTTCACCGCCATGGAGTCAGCGGAGTTGGGGTCGAGCTTGAACACATCGACGATGCGATCGAGCTCGCTGGCCTGCGCTTCGGTCTGCTCGATCGCGGCATTGGTCTGTTCCACCAGCGCCGCATTGTGCTGGGTCATCTCGTCCATCTGCCGCACCGCCACCGCCACCTCATCGAGCGCCCCGGACTGGGCGGCATTGGCCCGGGCAATCTCATCGATCAGCCCGGCGCTTTCCTCGGCACCGATCAGGATATCGCCCAGCCGTTCTGCGGCCCGGCCCACCAATTGGGCCCCGGTGCGCACTTCGCCGGCGCTGGTCTCGATCAGCGCCTTGACTTCCGAGGAAGCGCCGGCGGCACTTTGTGCCAGCCGCCGCACCTCCACCGCAACCACGGCAAACCCCTTGCCGGCATCGCCGGCGCGAGCAGCTTCTACCGAAGCGTTGAGGGCCAGCAGATTGGTCTGGAAGGCAATGTCGTCGATCAGTCCGATAATGTTGGAAATCTTGGCAGACGAGGCCTCGATGGCCTGCATGGCCTGGGTTGCCGAGCCCATGACCGTGCCGCCTTCCGTGGCATTGGTCGCGAGCAGCCGCGCCCGCTCGCTGGCCGAGTTGGCGCGCTTGGCATTGTCCGCGACCGCAACACTCACCTGTTCCACCGCCGCCGAGGTTTCCTCGATGGTCGCCGCCTGGCGGGTGGTGCGCTCGGACAGGTCGTTGGCCCCGGCCAGGATTTCCCCGGTCGCCGTGCGCAGCGCGCGCGAGGCCTGACGGAGATCGACCACGATCCCCTCCAACTGCCCCAGCGAGCGATTGAAGGCCTGGCGCAATTGCTCGTATTGCCCGGTAAAGGCGGTGTCGATACGCCCACCCAGATCGCCCTTGGCCATGCGGGCCAGACTATCGGTCAAGGCGGCGATGATACCTTCGGCGCGTTTGCGCTCGCTGATATCGGTCGCGTATTTGATGACCTTTATCGGCCGGCCCGATGCATCGAAAATCGGATTGTAGCTGGCCTGGATCCACACTTCCCGACCGCCCTTGCCGAAGCGCTGAAACTCGGCGGCGACGAATTCGCCCGCGCGCAGTTGCGCCCAGAAGCGCTTGTAGTCGTCCGAGCGCACATAGGCCGGGTCACAGAACATGGAATGGTGCTGGCCCACCACCTCCTCGCGGCCATAGCCCACCGTGGTGAGGAAATTGTCATTGGCGTCGATCACCGTGCCATCGAGATTGAAGGCGATCACCGCCTGCACCCGGGATATGGCCGATATCTGGGCGGCGTGGTCGGCCGCGCGTTCGGACTGTTCGGTGACGTCGGTGGCGAACTTGATGACCTTGACCGGCCGGCCGGCACTGTCGAGCACCGGATTGTAGCTGGCCTGGATCCAGACCTCGCGCCCGCCCTTGGCCAGCCGCTTGAACACGCCCGAATAGACCTTGCCCTTGGCCAGCTCGCCCCAGAACGTCTTGTATTCGGCGCTCTGCACCACCTCGGGCGGGCAGAACATGGAGTGATGCTGTCCCGCCACCGCCACGAGCTCATAACCCATGGCACGGAGGAAGTTGTCGTTTGCCGTAATGATGGTGCCGTCGAGTTCGAACTCGATAACGGCCTGGCTGCGCATGATGGCGGCCACCTTGGCCGCATCGTCACGCTGTTTTCCGCCCCAGGAAATGCCGCGCATGATACCGTCCCGCAATTTTGCCGCATCCAAGAGGAGGACACAGGCTCACAAGCAAGGCTGCGCGCGAATAGTTAATGAAAAACAATACGAGAAGTAATATTATGAACATAGATTGTTATATGTGGGTAAATATACGTAATCTGATAGATTTGGCAGGTTTTGTTCCATACAAGAAAAACAAAAACCCCGGCACAAACTGTGTTTGCACCGGGGGTCAAAACTATTGCTCGCTTGGCGTCTAAGCCGTCAGAACTCGCTCCAGTCGGCCGAGATCGCGGCATTGCCCTGGCTGAGATAGGCACTGGCGGCCTGCCTGGTCTTGGCGCTGGCCGAGACGGCCCGTGGCCGTGCCGGCGCTTCCGTCATCCGCGGCGGCTCGGCCATGGGCGCGGGCGCCGCATTGGCGTCGGTGCGGAACACGGCGACGATCCGGTCGAGTTCGCTGGCCTGCGCCTCGGTCTGCTCGATAGCGGCATTGGTCTGTTCCACCAGCGCCGCATTGTGCTGGGTCATCTCGTCCATCTGCCGCACCGCGACCGAGACTTCCTCAATGGCCGAGGCCTGCTCGCGACTGTCGCGGGCAATGCCGTCCATCAAGGCTGAATTGGCCTTGGCCGCATCGAGCATGGCCTCCAGTTTGGCGGCGGCCTCGGCCACGAGGCGCGTGCCGGCCCCCACTTCGCCAGACGAGGTCTCGATCAGGGCCTTCACGTCCGAGGAGGCACTGGCGGCGCTCTGCGCCAGGCGCCGCACCTCCACGGCCACCACGGCAAAGCCCTTGCCGGCGTCACCCGCCCGCGCCGCCTCGACCGAGGCATTGAGCGCCAAGAGATTGGTCTGGAAGGCGATATCGTCGATCAGACCAATGATGTTGGAGATCTTGGAAGACGAGGCCGTGATCCGCTCCATGGCCTCGGTGGCCTGGGCCATCACCGCTCCACCCTCTTCGGCAGTATGGCTGACGGTCTGGGCGTTGACATTGGCGTCCCGTGCCCGATCGGCATTCTGCAGCACCGTCGAGGCCAGCTGCTCCATGGCCGCCGAGGTCTGCTCGATGGTGGCGGCCTGCTTGGTGGTGCGCTCGGACAGGTCATTGGCACCGGAGAGAATTTCCCCGGTTGCGGTCTTGAGCGCCCGCGAGGTCTCCTTGAGCCCGCCCACCACCTGGCTCAGCGTCTCGGCCACCGTATTGGTGTGATGCTTGAGCTCGGCAAAGGCACCGCGATAGTCGCCCAGCATGCGCTTGGTCAGATCGGTCTCGGCCAGGGCCCCGAGCACGGTGCCGGTTTCGGCAATCCCCTGGTCGACGGTTTCAACCAGGCTGTTGACGCTGCCGGCAAGGCTATTGAGCTCGGCATCGGGGAAGCTGGCATGCACGCGCTTGGAGAAATCCCCGGCAATGGCGGCATCGACCACCTCGCCGAACGCCGCCTGCAACTCGGTCATCATCTCCTGGCGCGCCCGCTGATCGGAAATGATACGCGCCGCTTCGGCCTCGGTCATCTGGCTGATGCGAAGGCCATTTTCGCGGAACACCTCGACCGCGCGGGCCATGTCGCCGATCTCGTTGCGGGTCGCCTGATAGGGCACCTCGATATCGTAGCGACCCTTGGCCAGCTCATTCATCAGCCCGGTCATGCGGCGGATGGGCTTGGCGATCATGCCGGAGCCGAGCCAGACCAGCGCCAGGATGACGGCCAGCAACACGCCGGCGGCCACCAGCGCCATATTGCGCATCGCATCGACCCCGGCATAGACGGTGGCCGTGGGCACGGTCATGATCATTGTCCACTGGTCGGTGGTGTCGCTGAACTGTACCGGCGCCGTCACCGCGAACTGGCTGACGCCGGTTTCGTCGGTAAAAGTCATGCCGCGGGCCATCAGCTCGGTATCGAGCAGGGCCGCGGCAATATCGGGCTCCAGCGCCTGGCCGGCCAGGCTCGGGTCGGAATTGACCACCCAGCTATTGTTGTTGCTGACCAGCATGACGCTGCCGACGCCGAACGGCTTGAGCGCGGAAATGACGTCGGAAATGGCGTCCAGCGTCAGGTCGGAAGTAAGAATGCCGACGGGCTTGCCACCCTTATGCACCACCACGCTCACGGTGGAGAGCAGGGTATCCTTGCCATTGACGGGATAGGAATAGGGCGGCGTCACCACGGTGCGGTCTTCGCGCATCGGCAGGTCATACCAGCTCTCGGTGCCGTTCTCGGGCGCCATCTGCAGCAGCTCGACATCGACAGCGCCGTTCGAGCGGGTGAAATAGGGAACAAAGCGTCCGCTGGCATCGGAATAGGGGTGGCCGACATAATTGGCGTCCTGACCGTCGAGCCCATTGGAATTAAAGGCCAGCGTCATGCCGATAACCGAAGGCTGCGCCACGATGGCGCCCGAGACCAGCCGGCCCAGCATGTCACGATCGACCGGGGCCGTGGCGATGACGCCCTCGATGGAAGCGGTGAGGCTGCGGGTGGCGGAGATGATCTTGCCCATCTCCCCTTCGGCCAGGTTGGAATATTGACCCAGAAGGGTGCGCGCCCGCTCTTCGGCCTCGCTGCCGGCCGTCTGGTACATCAGAGCCAGGCCGCCGGCGATGATGCCGCCCATGGCCAGGAGGAACATCAGGCCTGCGCCCAGCACCAGCTTCATCCGGATGGACAGATCGCTGAACTTCATTTTACTGCCTCATAACTGGCTACCCTTCTGGGTGCCCTATGGTCACTGTCGCCACGAACGGCGGACCGCTTCCATCGAAGCGGCACGGCCGGACGGTCCTGCTGAGGAAGGCGACGCCGTTCTCAGTCTCACCCAGGTCAAACCGGGTGCATCGTCTTCTGCGTCCGTGATCACGTCATCACGCGCCGCGTTAAGGCGCGGTAAAGCACGATGCTATTCGTGATAAAAACTGCGAAGGGGGCACTTGCGCCCCCTTGTTTCCCTACAGCCGAGTTGAAATCGAGCCCTAGAACTCGCTCCAATCGGCAGAGATCGCCGCATTGCCCTGGATGAGATAGGTCGCTGCGGCGCGGCGGGCCGGGGCCGGTGTCGCATTGGCTCGCTGCGTCGGCGCTGGCGCCGCACGCTGTGCCGGCTTGGCCGCCTCGCTGGTGTCGAGCCGAAAGATATCGACGATCCGATCCAGCTCATTGGCCTGGCTTTCGGTCTGCTCGATGGCGGCATTGGTCTGTTCCACCAGCGCCGCATTATGCTGGGTCATCTCGTCCATCTGCCGCACGGCCACGGTGACTTCCTCGATGGCCGAGGCCTGCTCATTGCTGTCGCGGGCAATGCCTTCCATCAAGCTGGTATTGCTGCGCGCCGCCTGGAGCATCTTTTCGAGCTTGCCGGCGGCCTCGGCCACCAGCTTGGTGCCCGCATTGACCTCGTCGGCTGACTGGCGGATCAGCGCCTTGACGTCGGATGAGGCTTCCGCCGCGCTCTGCGCCAGGCGCCGCACTTCGACGGCGACCACGGCAAAGCCCTTGCCAGCTTCGCCGGCCCGCGCCGCTTCCACCGAGGCGTTGAGCGCCAGCAAATTGGTCTGGAAGGCAATATCGTCGATCATGCCGATAATGTCGGAGACCTTGGAGGAGGACGCGGTGATGCGTTCCATGGCCTGATTGGCCTCGCCCATCACCCGGCCGCCATCCTCTGCGGTCGCGGTCACCTCGGTGGCCATGACACTGGCTTCGCGCGCCCGCTTGGCGTTTTCGACCACGGTCGAGGCTAGTTGCTCCATGGCAGCCGAGGTCTCCTCGATGGTCGCGGCCTGCCGCGTCGTGCGCTCCGACAGATCATTGGCGCCGGACAGGATTTCGCCGGTGGCCACCTTGACGGCGCGCGAGGTCGAGCGCAGCCGCGTCACCACATCGGCCAGCGTCTCGGCCACCACGTTCATATTGGTCTTGAGATCGAGGAAGGCACCGCGATGCTCGCCCACCATGCGCTGGGTGAGATCGGTGCGCGCCAGCGCGGCCAGCACACTGCCGGCCTCCACCAGCCCGGTATCGACGCTGTCGATGAGGCTGTTGAAGTTTTGGGCAATGCGGACCAGGTCCTGGTCGACAAAATCGGTGGTGATGCGGCGGCTGAAATCGCCTTCGAGCGCAGCGGCCACCGCCTCGTCGAACTGGGTCTGGAACACATCCATCATCCGCGCCCGCTCGGCAGCGGCGATGGCGCGGGATTTTTCTTCCTGGCTCAGCGCCGCGACGGTGCGGGCATTGTCCTGGAACACCTGCAGGGTGCGGGCCATGGCGCCCATCTCGTCCTTGCTGTCGAGATAGTCGATCTCGGTGTCGAGTTCGCCTTGCGCCAGCGCCTCCATCGAACGGGTCAGCCGGCTGACCGGGCGGGAGAGGTGTACGGTACCGACATAGCCGGCCACGGCGATGCCGGCGCCCAGGCCAATCACAATAGTGCCCACCAGCAGCATGATCATGTTCTGCTGGAAGCTGCCCATCTCGGCCTTGACCCCGTGGAACAGCTCGAGATCACGTTCGACCACCGCATCGATCTCGCCCTGATAGGCACGGCGATTGGCGCGGTTTTCTTCGTTATTGCCCTGCGCATTGGCCTCGGCCGGCGCGACATCGCGGCCCAGCCTTGCGGTTTCGGTGCGGAAGGCGCGGAACTCGGCGGAGCGGGCGACCACGGCATTGAAGGCCTCCATGCCGCCCTCATCGACCAGCGGCTGCCATTCGGCCAGCAGCGCATCGATGCGGTCGAGATAGGTCATGATACCTTCGGCGAAAGGCGCAGCCTTTTCGGTGTTGGGCGCGGCATAGATGCCCCGGGACTCCATCACCACCGCCGTCACGTAGCGGTTGAGCCGTTCCCCGAGATAGGCCCGATCGGCCAGGTTCTCGAGGCGGCTGGTCTGCTTGTTGTATTCCATCACCATATAGCCAGCCATGCCGCCAATGATGATCGAGGCCAGACCCATCAGCCCCACAACGGCAAAAACTTTGGCGCGAATATTCATGTTACCCTTCACTCCGGCCGGGACCCACCAGACATGTCGGTCATGTCCTCGGCGAACAGCACACTGTCCGACGAAGTCTGCCGGGGCCGGCAGGCTGACGTATCACTGTCTGATTGGGCCGCATGGACTGTCCCCACTCCCGTCGGGGGCAGTTCCGATCTTCCCTTCACCGAATAAATACCAAGCTCGTACTTAATTGCCGGTAAATGGCTGCGCAATTTTGCGGCAAAATCGCCGCTTTTGCTGCACTTGCGGGCATATCGGTTCGAAAACAAAACCCCCGGGATGGCGACATCCCGGGGGCGAAGCGATTGGCAAAAGGGGCAGTGGCCTCAGAAGGCTTCCCAATCGGCATCGAGCGCCGCATTGCCCTGGCTCATCGGGCGCGGGGCCGGACGCGATGGGCGTTCGCGCTGCTGGCGCGCGACATTGGCCCAATCGACCACCTCTTCGCGCCCACCCTCGACCTTGAACGTATCCACAATCCGGTCAAGCTCGTTGGCCTGAGCCTCGGTCTGCTCGATGGCGGCATTGGTCTCTTCCACCAGGGCCGCATTGTGCTGGGTCATCTCGTCCATCAGGTGCACCGCGGCACTGACTTCCTCGATGGAGGAGGCCTGCTCCCGGCTGTCCTGAGCAATGGCCTCGAGCGCGCTGGTATTCTCGCGGATGGACACCAGCATGCCGGCGATCTTGGCGGCCGCCGACTCCACCAGCTTGGTGCCATTGCTGACTTCGCCGGCACTCTGCTCGATCAGGGCCTTGACCTCCGAGGACGCTTGCGCTGCACTCTGGGCCAGGCGGCGCACTTCCACAGCCACCACCGCAAAGCCCTTGCCGGCCTCGCCGGCACGCGCGGCCTCGACCGAAGCATTGAGCGCCAAGAGGTTGGTCTGGAAGGCGATATCGTCGATCAGCCCGATAATGTTGGAAATCTTGCCCGAGGAGGCCGAAATCCGCTCCATCGCCTGATTGGCCGAATCCATCACCGCCACCCCCTGCTCGGCCGCATTGGTGACCGCTTGGGCATTGGTGCTGGCCTCATGGGCGCGCTCGGCATTCTTGAGCACGGTCGATGCCAGCTGTTCCATGGCCGCCGAAGTTTCCTCGATGGTCGCGGCCTGCTTGGTGGTGCGTTCGGAGAGGTCATTGGCGCCGGACAGGATTTCCCCGGTGGCAGTCTTGAGCGCACCCGACGTGTCGCGCAACTGTGTCACCACCTCGGTGAACTTGTCGGCCATGGCATTGGTGTCGTCCTTGAGGCGGGCGAAGGCCCCCTCATAGTCGCCCGTCATGCGCTGCGTCAGGTCGGTATGGGCCATGGCGCCCAGCACCTGGCCCATTTCGGTGACGCCACGCTTGAAGGTGGACACCAGGCGATTGACGCCCGAAGCCAGGCTGTTGAGCTCTGGATCTGGGAATTCGGTTTCCACGCGCCGGTCGAAATCGCCGGCAATGGCGGCATCGACCACTTCGCCGAAAGCGGCCTGCAGCTCGGCCATCATGCGCTTGCGATTGTCCTGATCGGCAATGATGCGGGCGGCTTCCGCCTCGGTCATCTGCGCCACGCGCTCGCCATTCTGGCGGAACACTTCCACAGCACGTGCCATGCCGCCCACCTCATTGCCCATATCGGCATAGGGCACCTCGGTGTCGTACTGGCCCTGGGCGATAGAATCCATGGCCGAGGCCAGGCGCGGAATCGGCCGGGTGATGGCGCGGGACACCACAAAGCCCACCAGACCCAGCGCGATGATCACGGCACCGCCGACAATGGCGATGAGCCCCAAAACGCTATTGGCCGCTGCCTCGACATTGCGCATCGGCGTGCCGACGAAGATTGCACCCATCACCTCGCCATTGACCTTCTGGATCGGCTGCAGCGCGGCGAAATAGCTTTCGCCCATCATGCCGAGTTCACCCTGGAACGGCTCGCCGGCCATCAGACGTTCATAGGCAGGGCTATCGGGGCCCAAGGTTTCGCTGAGGGCGCGCTGCCCATCGGGGCCAGCAAGGCTCGTGGTCTTGACCATCAGGGTCTGCGTCTGCGGATCGAGCGCGAAAATGCCGGCATCCTGCTTGGTGACGCGCGTGACCGAATCGATGACTTCGCTGTCGTAGAAGGGCGGAATGGCCCAGCTCTGGAAATTGCCGATCGACCCATCTTCGCCCCAGCTCAGCACCGAGCCGGAGATGCGCCGCTCGAGAATGGTGGCCGCGACGCCGATATTGGTCTCCTGCTGGATGCGGCTGTCCTCAAGCGACCGCTCGCGCAGGTTAAAGTAGATCGATGCCGACATGGCCGTGATCGATCCGATGATCGAGCACATCACCAGAACCAGAATGGTTGTGGTCATGCGCACATTGCCCATGATCTTGGAAAGCGTACCCAAAACCTGTCCCCCTCTTCGCGCTGCTAAGTCGGATGCGATCCGAATTCCTCATTGTCGCGGGGGAGGCTAGGAGAAAGCAGTTAACCGAGCGTTGTGCGCAATCCACCCAATGGGCATTTAAGAATACTATTCCACAATTGCCGCATTCTATTTGCCTTGTGACATTGCCAAGACGCGCGCCAATGACTCGGCCCGAAACACTCTTGGCTGCCGCCTTTTGCTCTTGCCGTCAGCTTTCGCGTCGCTATCGGGCCCGCGCCGGCCCTGTGCCATCCTGGCACGTCAATGCAGTTTTTCCTCAATGCGCGCCGGCCAATCCCAGCAAAGCCGGGCCCATGGGCATGAAGGGATGAAAAATATCGACGCGAGGCGAATTTACCTCTGCTTCAGCTTTGCCCGTTTTCGCGCCGGATTAACGGAACCGAAACCCTTCTAAACGGTTTTGGCGACCAGTTGTGCCGCAAGGACATGATTATGCCAGCCGCTTGTGCGACCGGGGCGAAGGAGCCCACCACATCTCGTGGTGAACAAAGCCGGATTTACCGATTCGCGCCGATTCGATGCTGCTTCGTTCACCTTTGGTTTCACCCGTTAAGACTCGTGGCGAAAAGGTATCAATCCCTGTCCTTTCTTGGGACAAATCCTCTTGCCTCTCGCAACCCCGGCCCCGGCCCCTTACATTGGGCGCAATGACCTTTTTTTCCTCCCCCTCGGTCAAGGCCATTCTGGGGCCGACCAATACCGGCAAGACCTATTTTGCCATCGAGCGCATGCTGGCCCATCCAACCGGGATGATCGGCCTGCCTTTGCGTCTTCTGGCCCGGGAGGTCTATACGCGCGTCGTCGAGCGGGTCGGCGAACAGGCTGTGGCCCTGGTCACCGGGGAAGAGCGGATCGTTCCGGCCAAGCCGCGCTATTGGGTGGCGACGGTCGAGGCCATGCCCATGGACATCCATGTCGACTGCGTAGCGGTCGATGAAATCCAGACCGCCATCGACTTCGATCGCGGCCATATCTTCACCGATCGAATTCTCAAGGCTCGCGGCCTGCAGGAAACCCTGCTCCTGGGCTCTGCGACCATGGCCGGGGTGATCCGCAAGCTCATTCCGAATGCCGAGATCATCGACCGGCCGCGCTTTTCGCAGCTGACCTATTCCGGCTCCAAGAAAATCTCGCGCCAGCCGGCCCGCAGCGCCATCGTCGCCTTCTCCGCCCGCCAGGTCTATGCCATTGCCGAGCTGATCCGGCGCGAACGCGGCGGCGCCGCAGTGGTCATGGGCGCGCTCAGCCCGCGCACCCGCAATGCCCAGGTGGAACTCTACCAGAATGGCGACGTGGATTTCCTGGTCGCCACCGATGCCATCGGCATGGGGCTCAATCTCGATATCCACCACATCGCCTTTGCAGACGACACCAAGTTCGACGGTCGCCAGAGCCGGCCACTGACCCCGTCCGAAATCGGCCAGATTGCCGGCCGCGCCGGTCGCCACCGGCACAATGGCACCTTCGGGGTCACCGGCGGCACCGAAGGATTCGACGAAGAACTGGTCGTCCAGCTCGAAACCCATGACTTCGAGCCGGTAAAGGTGGTGCAATGGCGCAACAGCGCGCTGGATTTCTCATCGCTCGATGCGCTGCGCGATTCGCTTGATGTCTCCCCCACCGACCGGACCCTAACCCGCGTGCCCATCGCCACCGACCAGATGGCGCTCGAATTTCTCGCCCGCAACGAAGCGGCGGGCTTGGTGCGCGGGCTCGATGCCGTGCGGGTGCTGTGGGAATGCTGCCAGTTGCCGGACTATCAGGGCATTTCGCCCGCCGCGCATGGGGAAATCATTACCCGCATCTTTACCGATTTGCGTCGAAAGGGCCGCGTCAACGCCGATTGGATTGCCGAGCAGGTGCGCTTTTGCGACAATGCGGAAGGCGATATTGATACGCTCAGCAACCGGATCAAGCAGGTCCGGACCTGGACCTTTGTCGCCAATCGTAAAAACTGGCTTGAAGACCCTCTCTATTGGCGCGAAAAGACCCGTGATATCGAGGATCGCCTGAGCGACGCTCTGCACGAGCGGCTGACCCAGCGGTTCGTTGACCGGCGCACCAGCGTGCTACTCCGCCACCTGAAAGACAAACGTATGGTATCTCCCGAAATCAACAGCCAAGGCGAAGTACGGCTGGAAGGCCATTTGATCGGAACGCTTGAAGGCTTCCGCTTCACCCTGGCGCGCTCTGAAGGCGACATGGATGCGCGAGGCATTCGCGGCGCTGCGGAAGCGGTGGTTGCTCCCGAGATCCACAATCGCGCCGAACGCCTGGCTGGCGCCCCTAACGAGGAATTCGTGCTGGCCACCGATGGCCGCCTGCGCTGGCGCGGGGAAGTGGTCGCGGAACTGGCCGAGGGCGACAGCCTCTATCGCCCCCGCATCATCACCCTTGCCGACGAGACCCTGACCGGACCCGACCTTGAAAAGGTACAGGATCGCCTGTCGCTCTGGCTGCGCCACCACGTCAATACCGTGCTCGAGCCGATCATGGCGCTGGAAGCGCCGGCCGACCTCGATGGCCCCGCCCGCGGCATCGCCTATCGCCTGTTCGAACATCTGGGCCTCTTGCCCCGCGCTGTCGTCGCCGACGACGTCAAGGCGCTCGATCAGGATGTGCGCGGCAAGATGCGCAAGCTGGGCATCAAGTTCGGCGCCTATCACATCTATCTGCCGCTCTCGCTCAAGCCCGCACCGCGCGAGCTGGCGCTGATCTTGTTCGCGCTCAAGCATGGCGGCACCCGCCAGCCCGGCGTCACCGACATTCCGCACATCGTGTTGTCGGGCCGCACCTCGTTCCTGGTCGATCCTGAAGTCGATCCGCGCCTGTACGAGATCGCCGGCTTCAAGGTGGCCGGCAAGCGCGCCGTGCGCATCGATATCCTCGAGCGCCTCGCCGACATCATCCGTCCGCTGATCGCACTCGACGCCGCCCGCCCCTATCAGGGCGACCTGCCGGCCGGCGCTGCCGAAGGTAACGGCTTCCGCGTCACCGTCGAGATGACCAGCCTTCTGGGCTGCTCGGGCGAAGATTTCGCCTCCATCCTCTCCTCCCTGGGCTATCGCCTGCGCCGTACCCCCAAGGTTGCCGCTCCGATCGTGCCCGCCGAAGCCTCTGCGGAAGCCCCGGCCCTTGCCGAGGTCCTGGCCGACGCGCCCGCTGCTATCGAGCCCGGCAACGAGGCTGCGGAAGTGGCCACGGGCGAGGCGACTGAAACCGTCGAGACCGCTGAAATCATCGCGCCGGTCGAAGCGTCCCTGGCAGAAGCGGTGGCCGACGCGGCTCCCGCCGCTGCCGACGCCAGCGAAGCCGCGACGCCGGCCGAGCCGGAATTCGACGAGGTCTGGTTCCCCGGTGGCCGCCGCAATGAGCAGCAGCGCCGCCACGAGCCGCGCCAGCGTCGCGAGGGCGATGCGGCAGAGGGCCAGCCGCGCCAGCGCGCCAATCGCGATCGCACCCGTCCCGCCGCCTCCAAGGGGCAGCGCCGGCCGGAAGGCGACGAGCGCCCGCAGGGCAATGGCAAGCCGGCTCATGGGCGACCACGCGATGATGAGCGCCGCGGCGGCCGCCCCGAGCGCAATGAGCGCCCCGAACGGGCCGATCGCCGCCCGCCGCGTGAAGAGCGCAAGCCGGTCTTTGATCCGGACAGCCCCTTCGCGGCTTTGGCCGCCTTGCGCAACAAGAAGGACTAGGGTTTGGGCGGGCCGGACAGCGCCGTTCTCCGCAAGGAACGTCTGGACCGGTTCCTGTTCTTCTCCCGCGCCGTCAAGTCGCGCACCCTGGCGCAAAAGCTCATCGAGACCGGCGCCATAAGGGTAAACTCTGAAAAGACCGAGCGCACCGACCACAAGGTCGGTGCCGGGGATGTGCTGACCATGTCGCTGCATGGCCGCATCCTTGTCTGGCGCATTCTCGACCCCGGCACCAGGCGCGGTCCGGCCAGCGAAGCGCAGGGGCTCTACGAGGACATTTCCCCGCCCATGCCGCCCAAGCCTGAACTGTCGGTCTTCGACGCCGCCATCGCCGAACGGCCGGCCGGCAGCGGACGCCCGACCAAGAAGGAACGGCGCGACACAGATCGCCTCATCGATAGCGACGATGATTGACATTCCAACCCTCGAGACCACGCGTCTGCGTCTTCGGCCGATGATCTCTGCCGATTTCGATTTCTATCGCGCCCTGATGATGTCGCCGCGTGCCGTCCATATGGGTGGGCCCTTCGACCTCAAGACCGCCTGGGGCATGTTCACCAACGATGCCGCGCAATGGCAGTTCTTCGGCCATGGCTGCCTGATGATCGAGCGCCGCGCCGACGGCGCCGTGCTCGGCCAGATCGGCATCAATCACGGCCCGCTCTTTCCTGAAAAGGAACTGGGCTGGCTGCTCTACGACGGCTTTGAAGGCCAAGGCTATGCCATTGAAGCGGCCGAAGCGATGCGCGACTGGGCCTTTGACATCCTGGGCCTCGTCAGTCTCGTCAGCTATTGCGATCCGGAAAACCAGCGCTCGATTGCCCTGGCGCGCAGGCTGGGCGCGGTGCTCGACCCTGACGCCATCGGGCAAGACCCCGAGGATCTGGTCTTTCGTCATTATCCAGCCGCCCGCGGCTAGCGCTGGCCCTGCCGATTGGCAGACCATTCCGCCCCAAACCGATCCTGCGCCAAACCGTCCCTCGCCATGGTCTTGCAGCAGGCAAAAAAAGGGTTTAGCACCGGACCCGTTGAGACAGGTGGCTTGACCTACCCAAGGGTCGGCCGCGATGGACGGGATTGCCTGCCAGAATGACCTATATCGTCACCGACAATTGCATTGCCTGCAAGTACACCGACTGCGTGGAAGTCTGCCCGGTGGACTGTTTCTACGAAGGCGAGAACATGCTGGTCATCCACCCGGATGAGTGCATCGATTGTGGCGTCTGCGAGCCCGAATGCCCGGCCGAGGCGATCAAGCCCGATACCGAGAGCGGTCTCGACGAATGGCTGGCGCTCAACACCAAGTTTGCCGCTATCTGGCCCAATCTGACCGAACGCCGCGATCCTCTGCCCGAGGCCAAGGAGCGCGACGGCGAGGCTGGCAAGCTCGACAAGTATTTCTCTGAAGAACCCGGCGAAGGCGACTAAACGCCTCTTGTCACGGCCCGATTTTCGTCAATTTGCCGCGCGTCAGCGACCGCTTTCGGCTGCCTGATTCGTATCTTTTGATTCTGCTGAAAATTTGTGCTATGGTGGGCTTCTATGCAGTTAAGCTCGTCACCCAGCCCGTGCCGCAAGGCACGATTTTTTTGACACCATCGACGGTTGTGTGGCGCATCGGGCAAGCGGATCCCGATGCGGCCAGATGGCTTGACTGCGCATCGGCGTCCGGGTCGGACGCCAGGCATGAGTAGGAATGGTGGGTCCTTCCCGCAAGGAACCGACCATTGGGGCGTCAACAAGGAGTTCCAGTAATATGGTAGCCAAGAAGGTACAGCAGCGGCTCGGGTACAAGACCGGCGAATACGTCGTCTATCCCTCCCATGGCGTCGGCGTCATCGTCGCCATCGAAGAGCAGGAAGTCGCCGGCCTGACCCTCGAGCTGTTCGTCATCAGCTTCGAGCAGGACAAGCTGACTCTGCGCGTACCCGTCGCCAAGATCAAGTCTGTCGGCATGCGCAAGCTGGCCGAAGAGGACGAGGTCAAGAAGGCGCTCGATACCGTCACCGGTCGGGCCCGTGTCAAGCGCACCATGTGGTCGCGTCGCGCCCAGGAATATGAAGCCAAGATCAATTCGGGCGATCTCATCGCCATTTCCGAAGTCGTGCGCGACCTCTATCGCTCCGAGGAACAGCCCGAGCAGTCCTATTCGGAACGCCAGCTGTTCGAACAGGCCATGGATCGCATGAGCCGCGAAATCAGCGCCGTCAAGAAGCTGACGCTGACCGAGGCCGTGCAGCTGATCGAAAAGCAGCTCGCCAAGAGCCCCAAGCGCACCAAGGCCGATGCCGCGGATGCCGAAAGCGACGAGGAAGCGGCGTAAGCCTCCTCTCTTCGATAAACGAAAAGGCCGGCAGCAATGCCGGCCTTTTTATTTGCCCTCGGTCTAGCCATCGGCCGGCCGGCGCGAGCTGCGCCGGCGCGCCAGGACAACTAGAGATTGGTGCCGATGGCGAGAAATTTCTCGCGACGATGCTCGCGGGTCTCGAGGCGCGATTTGCCTTCGAAGTCCCTGAGAAAGGTGTCGATGGCAATGCGGGCCGACTCCATCACCGCGCCATGGTGGCGATGCGCGCCGCCGGTTGGTTCGGGGATGATGCCGTCAATGACGCTGAAGCCGAGCAGGTCCTGCGCGGTGATCTTCTGCGCCGTGGCCATGTCCTGGGCGCGCGCTGCGTCGCGGAACAGGATGGATGCACCTGCTTCCGGGGAAATCACCGAATAGATGGCATTTTCCAGCATCAGCACGCGATTGGCCGTGGCGATGGCGATGGCGCCGCCCGAGCCGCCCTCACCGATGATGATGGCGAGGTTTGGCACGCCCAGTTCCAGCGCCTTCTCGGTCGAGCGGGCAATAGCCTCGGCCTGGCCACGCTCTTCGGCGCCGATGCCCGGATAGGCGCCGGCGGTGTCGACGAAGGAAATAACCGGGATGGAAAAGCGGTCGGCCATATCCATGATGCGGACCGCCTTGCGGTAGCCCTCGGGATTGGCCATGCCGAAATTGTGCTTGAGCCGCGTCTCGGTGGAATTGCCCTTTTCCTGGCCCAGAATGGCCACCGGCTGGCCGTTGAAACGGCCAAAGCCGGCCTGCAGGGCCGCGTCTTCACCGAACTTGCGGTCACCGGCCAGCGGCTGCCATTCGGTGATCAGGGACTGCACATAGTCCGAAAAATGCGGTCGCTGCGGGTGGCGCGCCACCTGCGTCTTCTGCCACGGGGTCAGCTTGCGGTAGATTTCGACCAGGGCTTCGTCAGCGCGCGCCGAGAGGCGGTTGACTTCCTCATCGATGGAAACGGCCTGGTCGGTTGCCGCCAGAGATTTCAGTTCGACGATCTTGGCTTCGAGATCGGCGACCGGCTTTTCAAAATCGAGATAAGACTGCATCCCACCCGCCCGTCAGGGGTCGTTATAGGCGACCCCGAAAAATCGAGCCCAGCCTGTTGCCTGCTAAAGTGGCCGGAAAGTGGCGATGGCGCAATGCCGAGTCAAGCCGCCGGGGCCAAATGGATGGATTTTCCTGTCCAAGGAATGCCTATTCCTGCGCCAGCGGGTGGTGTTGCTCCACCAGATTGCGCAGTTTCTCATCCAGCACATGGGTATAGATCTGCGTGGTGGAAATATCGGCATGGCCGAGCAGCATCTGCACCACGCGCAGGTCGGCGCCGCCAGCCAGCAAATGGCTGGCAAAGGCGTGGCGCAGCACATGGGGCGCCACCCGCGCCGCACTGATGCCGGCCCGCCCCGCCAGCCCCTTGAGATCACGCGCAAAAACCTGCCGCGCGAGATAGCCGTCCTCGCCATTGGCCGGAAACAGCCAGGGCCCCGGCGGCAGCGTCTCGACCCAGGCGCGTACGGCATCGCGCGCCCGGTCGTTCATCGGCACGATGCGCTCCTTGCTGCCCTTGCCGATGACGGTGATGAAACTGGCATCGCGCATCACCGCATTGCGCCTGAGGCTCACCAGTTCGCTGACGCGCAGCCCGGTGGCATAGAGCATTTCGAGCAGGCAATAGAGCCGGCGCGCCGCCAATTGCTTGGCCGGGCTGGCCGGCGCATTGGCTTCGGTTTCAGCCAGGGTGAGCAGGCGATCGACCTCGGCAACCGAAAGCACCTTGGGCAGGGCGCGTCGCGGCTTGGGGCTGGCGACGATCCGCGTGGGATCATCCCCGCGCAGTCCATCGGCACACAAAAACTTGTGCAATTGTCGTATGGCCGAAAGCCGGCGAGCGCTGGAGGAGGCAGACAGCCCCTCTAGCTTGAGATTTTCGAGATAGGCGGTGACGGTATCGCGCGGACAATCGAGCAGGCTCTGTCCCCGGCCGGCGACGAAGCCCGAATAATCGCTGAGATCGCGGCGATAGGCTTCGATCGTATTGGCGGCGGCCCCGCGCTCGGCGCTCATCATTTCGAGGAAGGCGCCGACCAGATGCGCCCCGCTCATTGCCCGCCCGTCGCCGGCGTGCTGCTGACATTGGGGACCGGCAGGCCGGGACGCGGCCCGCCTTCGGGCTCGCCCAACAGGTCGCGCGTCGGGATGCGCTGGCTAACTTCCTTCGGCGTCGGCTGCACGAAGGAGACGAGCGCGAACATCCCGGCATAACCGAGCCCGGCAAGGAACAACACGATGATAAGCAGGCGAAACAGGGTCGGCATGATAATCCCACAGGCGGCGGCACAGAGCAGTGTGACACCCAATGGTTGCAATCCGGTTGTGACCAGTGTTGCGGAAACCGCCGCACGGATCAACCTCGCATGCCCTAGCGCTTGACAGCCCACGCCCGGACCGTTTGATAGCGCCTGAAACGGAGAGCGGCCAGGTGAGCAAATCGGAGACGGCGGGGCGGCACGCCCGAGCCAGGGCCTTGGCCGAACGTCTGGGCGGGCGTCCCCTCGTGCTGGTGGGGATGATGGGCGCCGGCAAGACCACGGTAGGGCGGCGCCTCGCCAACCGGCTGGGCCGGCAATTCCTCGACAGCGACGAGGAAATCGAAAAAGCCGCGCATATGAGCATTCCCGAGATTTTCGCGCAGCGCGGAGAGCCCGAATTCCGCGCCGGGGAAACCCGCGTTATCGCCCGCGTACTCAAGGATACCGATATCGTCTTGGCCACTGGCGGCGGCGCCTTCGTCAATCTCGAAACCCGCGCGCTGATCAAGGCCGGCGCGCTGTCGGTCTGGCTCAAGGCCGATGCCGATATTCTGTTCGAGCGGGTATCGCGTCGCGCCAATCGGCCGCTGCTCAAGACCGACAATCCCCGTGCCACGCTGGAAAAGCTGATCGCCGACCGCTACCCCATCTATGCGGAGGCCGACATCACCGTGCTCAGCCGCGACGTGCCTCACGAGGCGGTCGCCAGCGACGTCATCAATGCCGCCCTGCATCACCTCAAGACCTGAAGGCCCGCCATGACCCGGATCGACCACACTGTCCACGTCGCTTTGGGCGAGCGCGCCTATGACATCCTGATCGGCCCCACCCTGCTGGACGATGCAGGCCCGATTCTCGCCGATCGCTTTCCCGGGCGCCGCTACGGCATTGTCACCGATAGGACCGTGGCCGAGGCACAATTGCCGCGCCTGACCAGGAGCCTCGATGCCGCAGGCCTTGGCTACGACACCATAGTCCTGCCCGCCGGTGAAAGCACCAAGAGCTATGCCAATCTCGAAACCGTGGTCGAGGGCCTCTTGGCCGCACGGCTCGAACGTGGCGATCTCGTCATCGCCCTGGGCGGCGGGGTCATTGGCGACCTCGCCGGCTTTGCCGCCGCCATCACCAGGCGCGGCATGGATTTCGTGCAGATGCCCACCTCGCTCCTGGCGCAGGTAGATTCCTCGGTCGGAGGCAAGACCGGCATCAATTCGCCCCATGGCAAGAACCTGGTCGGCGCCTTCCACCAGCCCAAGCTGGTGCTGGCCGATCTCTCCGCGCTCGACACGCTGCCCAAGCGCCAATTCGCTGCCGGCTACGCCGAAGTGGCCAAATATGGGCTGATCGACGACCCCGACTTCTTCGACTGGCTCGATATCAATCTCGACGAGATTTTCGCCGGCGGCCCGGCCCGCGGGGAAGCGGTGGCGCGCTGCTGCGCCCACAAGGCACGTGTGGTCATCGAGGACGAGAAGGAAAACGGCGTCCGCGCCCTGCTCAATCTCGGCCATACCTTCGGCCATGCGCTGGAAAAGGATACCGGCTATTCCGACCGCTTGCTGCATGGCGAGGGCGTCGCCATCGGCATGGTGCTGGCGCACACATTCTCGGCGCGGCTGGGCCTCGCACCGGGGCAGGATATCGGCCGCGTCACCAGCCACTTGAAGCGCGCGGACCTGCCCACCACATTGGCTGACATCCCCGGAACGCTCGGCACCACCGACACGTTGATGACCGCCATCGCGCAGGACAAGAAGGTCCAGCGCGGTGCATTGACCTTCATTCTCACGCACGGCATCGGCAAGGCCTTCATCGAAAGGAATGTCGATCCCAACAAGGTCAGGACTTTCCTCGAGGAGATGCGCGCCCCATGACGACGACGCTGTGGTTGACCTCTGCCGGCATCATTGTGCTGCTGGCCATGAGTTTCTTCTTTTCCGGCTCGGAAACCGCACTGACCGCCGCCTCGCGGGCCCGCATGCATCAGCTGGCGCGCAATGGCGATAACCGGGCCGTGCTGGTGGAATCGCTGACGCGGGAAAAGGAACGCCTGATCGGCGCCCTCCTGCTTGGTAACAATATCGTCAACATCCTGGCCTCCACGCTGGCGGCAAGCGTCTTGATCGCGGTGTTTGGCGAGGCGGGGATCGCCTATGCCACCATCGCTATGACCGCGGCCGTGGTGATTTTCTCTGAGGTTTTGCCCAAGACCCTGGCCCTGATGCGCCCAGACAGCTTTGCGCTGGCGGTGGTGCCGGTCGTGCGGGTCGTGGTGGTGTTCTTCGCGCCGGTTACCCTGGCGGTGCAGGCCGTCGTCAATTCCATCCTGCGCCTTTTCGGGCTCGACGCGACCAATGCCAGCGCCATTTCTGGGCATGACGAAATCCGCGGCACGCTCGACCTGCTGCATTCGGAAGGCGAAGTGGTCAAGGACGACCGGGACATGCTCGGCGGGCTGCTCGATCTCAAGGACCTGGTGGTGAGCGACGTGATGGTGCATCGCACGCAGATGACCGCCTTCGACGTTACCCGTCCGGTGAACGAACTGGTGCGCGACGTGCTCGACTGCGCCTATACCCGCATGCCGCTCTATGAAAACGAGAGCGACAATATCGTCGGCGTGCTGCACGCCAAGGACGTGCTGCGGGCCCTGATGGACGCCAATGGCGATACCAGCCAGGTCGATGTGCGCAAGATCATGACCAAGCCCTGGTTCATTCCGCAATCCACCCCAGTGCAGGTGCAGCTCAGCGCCTTCCTCAAGCGCCACGCCCATATGGCGCTGGTGCTGGACGAATATGGCGTGCTCGAAGGACTGGTCACCCTCGAAGACATCATCGAGGAAATCGTCGGCGACATTTCCGACGAACATGATGAACCCGACGACGAGGCGGTGTTCGGCATCCACAAGAATGGCGACGGCAGTTACGACATCGATGCCAGCATCGCCATTCGCGACATCAACCGCCTGCTCGACTGGAGCCTGCCCGACGACACTGCCAATACCGTTGCCGGCATCGTGATCACGGCGGCCAAGCTCATTCCCGAGCCTGGCCACGAGGTCAGCGCCCACGGCTTCCGCTTCCTGGTGCTGGAACGGGACCGGCAGCGCGTGTCCAAGGTGCGGATCGTGCCGCTCGAGGCCGCCAAAACCAGCTAGGTGGCGGGCAAGACCTCGATGGCCAGGGCGTGCACCCTGTCTTTCAATTCCGCGTCGAGCGCATCCATCACCGCACGGTGTTGCGCGACGCGGCTTAGACCGTCAAAATTGCGGGTCGCGATTCTGACACGAAAATGGGTTTCACCACCCTCTCGCCAGCCCGAGTGACCGTGGTGACTCTCGGATTCGTCGATGACCTCCAGCTGGAGGGGCGAAAACCGGTCGGTGAGCTTGGCTCGGATAGTGTCCGCGACGGACATGGGTCGGCTCCTGCGAAATATTGTTCAGGCAAGTAACTGGGTACGATGAAACTGCAATCCAAGCTCTTCGACAACATTCGCATCCGCCCGCGCCAGGAGGAGAAGGCTGAGCCGGTGACGACTCCGTGCGACTGGGAAGGCTGTGAAGAGCCCGGCGAGTACAAGGCCCCCAAGGGCGTGCGCTCGGAAGGCCAGTACCACAATTTCTGCCTTGAGCATGTGCGCCACTACAACAAGGCATTCAACTATTTCGCCGGCATGAGCCCGGAAGACCTCGAAGAAGCGTTGCACGCCCCGCCCAAGGTCGAATCGCGCTCCAGCTTCGCCACCGGCAATGCCGGCGCCGCGCGCGCGGCCAGCGCCGCCGCCGGACGGCCCGGCGATAAATATGGCGACCCTTTTGGCGTGTTCGCGCGCTACCGCTACCAGCAGTCCAAGCGCCCGGCCTCCGAACGGGTCAAGCCGCTCAACGAGCCCGACCGCCGCGCGCTCGAGGCGCTGGGGATTACCGGCCATGCCAAGTCCGACGAGATCAAGGCGGCCTACAAGGCCCTGGTCAAGAAGCACCACCCGGACGTCAATGGCGGCGACGCGTCCTCAGAGGACAAGCTGCGTTCGGTGATCGCCGCCTATTCCCACCTCAAGAAACAGGGTTTCGTGGCGCGCTGAACCGCCACGCCCTTCCGAGGCTACCCGCCCCGTCACAATGCTGCTATAGAGCCTCCCGCCTTCCCTTTGCTTTCCTTGACAGTCAAGAGCCTTTCCATGACCGAGTTCACCAATCTGCCCGACACCGAATACAAGGCACGGGATCTCTTCGGCATCGACACCGACATGGTGGTCAAGGGCTACAAGGAACGGACCGGCCATGTCCCCCCGATCGATCCGGACTATCTGTTCGACCGCAATACCACGCTGGCGATCCTGGCCGGCTTTGCCTATAACCGCCGCGTCATGGTGCAGGGCTATCACGGCACCGGCAAGTCGACCCATATCGAGCAGGTCGCGGCGCGCCTCAACTGGCCGCTGGTCCGCGTCAATCTCGACAGCCACGTCTCCCGTATCGACCTGGTCGGCAAGGACGCCATCGTCCTCAAGGACGGCAAGCAGATCACCGAATTCCGCGACGGCATCCTGCCCTGGGCGGTGCAGAACAATGTCGCTCTCGTCTTCGACGAATACGATGCCGGCCGCCCGGATGTGATGTTCGTGATCCAGCGCGTGCTCGAGCAATCCGGTCGCCTGACCCTGCTCGACCAGAACCGCGTGATCATTCCGCACCCGGCCTTCCGCCTGTTCTCGACCACCAATACCATCGGTCTGGGCGACACATCGGGCCTCTATCACGGCACCCAGCAGATCAACCAGGGTCAGATGGACCGCTGGAGCATCGTCACCACGCTCAACTACCTGCCGCACGACAAGGAAGTCGGCATCGTGCTCGCCAAGAACAAATCCTATGGCGAGAGCGACAAGGGCAAGAAGCAGATTTCCAACATGGTGCGCCTGGCCGACCTGACCCGTTCGGCCTTCATCAATGGCGATATCTCCACCGTCATGTCGCCGCGCGGCGTCATCACCTGGGCCGAAAATGCCGTCATCTTCGGCGGCGATATCGGCTTTGCCTTCCGCCTGACCTTCCTCAACAAGTGCGACGAGCTCGAACGCCCGGTCGTTGCCGAGTTCTACCAGCGCGTGTTCGGCGAAGACCTGCCGGAAAGCTCCGCCAATCTGGCGGTGATGGCCTAAAATACAGCATGTGGGCCCTCTTGCTCCCCTCCCCCTTGAGGGGAGGGGTTGGGGGTGGGGGTCCATCGGTTAATCACTGAGCCACCCCCCTCCCCGACCCTCCCCTCAACGGGGAGGGGGCGCATGAGCCACATTCCAGTGGGACGCCAATGCGCCGTACCAACCGACGAGCGTAATAATGGCCACTCCCCCGCGCAGCAAAGCCAACAAGCCCGACCAGACCCAGGCCTTCAAATCGGCCATGGGCGCCACGGTGCGCGCCATTGGCGGCAAGGCCGATCTGGAAGTCAGCTTCACCGCCGACCGGCCGTTGCTGACCTCCGACAAGGCGCGGCTGGCCAATCTGCCGCGCCTGCCGACCAAGCGCGACATCGCCATTGCCCGCGGCCAGGGTGACGCCATGGCCATGCGCCTGGCCAGCCATGATCCCGAAGCCCACCGCAAGCGCGCCCCGATGGACCCGCAGGCCCGGGCCGCCTTCGACGCGCTGGAACAGGCTCGCGTCGAGAGCCTGGGCGTCATCCGTATGCCCGGCATGGGCGCCAATATCCACGAAATGCTGGAAGACAGGCTGTTCCGCTCCAATTTCGCCGAAGTGGCAGACAAGGGCGATGCCCCGCTCGCCGAAGCGCTGGGCCTCATCCTGCGTGAGCGCCTGGCCGGCGTTGCCGTGCCCCCCTCCGGCCATGCGCTGGTCGATCTGTGGCGCGACGAGATCGAGAACAAGGCCGGCAGCTCGCTCGAGGCGCTGCTGGGCACCTATGAGGACCAGGAGGATTTCTCCCGCGCCGTGCGCAATGTGCTGCGCGACCTCAACCTCATCGCTGAAAGCGACATGCAGGACCCCGCCGATGGCGAGGAAGGCGAGAGCGAGGACAACCAGCCCGAACAGGCCCAGGGCGCCGACCAGGCCCAGGAGCAGGGTGACGGCGAGAACGAGCAGTCCGAGAGCGAAGAAGACCAGCAGGCCGGCGACAGCGAAGATACCGGCGACGTCGAAGGCATGGAGGCCGACATGGCCGATGCCGACGAGGATGCCGAGGCCGAAGCTGGCGAAGACGCTCCCATGCCCCCGCCGGCCAAGGATGGCGGCGAGCGGCTGTCGAACCAGTTCAACTACAAGGTCTTCACCCAGAAATACGACGAGATCATCAAGGCGGCCGAACTGTGCCCACCCGACGAGCTCGATCAGCTGCGCGCCCTGCTCGACAAGCAGCTCGAAAACCTGGCGGGAGCGGTCGCACGCCTCGCCAACAAGCTGCAGCGGCGCCTCATGGCCAAGCAGAACCGCAGCTGGCAGTTCGATCTCGAAGAAGGCCTGCTCGACACCGCGCGCCTCACCCGCGTCGTCACTGATCCGCTGCAGGCCTTGAGCTTCAAGGTCGAGAACGACACCGATTTCCGCGACACGGTGGTGACGCTGCTGATCGACAATTCCGGCTCCATGCGCGGCCGCCCGATCACCATTGCGGCGATCTGCGGCGATATTCTCGCGCGCACGCTGGAGCGGTGCGGCGTGAAGGTCGAAATCCTCGGCTTCACCACGCGCGCCTGGAAGGGCGGCAAGTCCCGCGAGGCCTGGCTCGAGGCCGGTCGTCCGCCCAATCCCGGCCGCGTCAACGATATCCGCCACATTATCTACAAGGCCGCCGACGAGCCCTGGAGGCATGCACGGCGCAATCTCGGCCTGATGATGCGCGAAGGCCTGCTCAAGGAGAACATTGACGGCGAGGCGCTCGAATGGGCCCGCAAGCGGTTGATGGCCCGCCCCGAGCAGCGCCGTATCCTGATGGTGATCTCCGACGGCGCCCCGGTCGATGACAGCACCCAGAGCGTCAATGCCGGCAATTATCTCGAGGCCCATCTCCGCCAGGTGATCGAGGATATCGAAACCCGTTCGCCCATCCAGCTGGTAGCGGTAGGCATCGGCCACGACGTGACGCGCTATTATCGGCGCGCCGTCACCCTGCTTGACGCCGAGGAACTGGGCGGGGCGCTGACCGACGAGCTGGCAGCCCTGTTCGACGAAGAGATGCCGGCACAGACCCGGCGGCGCGCGCGGGGATGATCCGCGCCGCCGCCCTTCTGCCGCTCTTGGCGTGCCTGGCTCTGCCGGCCGGGGCGGTGGAGGCGACGGTCAGCGCTGCCCAGGTCATGCGCTTCAAGGGCATCGGTCTCGATGCGCCGGTGGACAAGCTGATCTTTCGCGGCGGCATGACCCTGATCAGCCCCGACGATATGTTCGGGGGTCTTTCCAGCGTCACCACCACCGGGCCCGGCCACCAGATCGCCTTTGTGTCCGACCGTGGCCAGTTCGTTTCCGGGCGCCTGGCCTATGACGATGACGACAGGCTGTTCGGCTTTATCGGCGTCACCATCGAGCCGATCCAGAATTCCAAGGGTGCGCCCTTGCCGCGCCAATATGCCCGCGACGCAGAGGGCATGGACACCATCTGGCGCGATGGCGTCGCCACCGGGGTGCGCGTCAGCTTCGAGCACCTGACCCGCGTCGCCGACTTCGCCGTCACCGATGGCAGGCCGGGCGGCCCGGCCAAGGAAGTGCCCATTCCCCAATGGCTGACCGATCTGCGCACCAATGAATCGCTGGAATCGATCTGCATCGCTCCGCCGACTTCGCCCATTGCCGGCTCGACCCTCTTGATCACCGAGGAAGCGCTTGATGCCGATGGCAATCATCGCGGCTGGCTCCTGGGCATCAACGACAAGGGACCGATCGGCTATGTCAATTCGCCCATCGTCAATCCCACCGATTGCGCCTTCCTGCCCAATGGCGACCTGCTGGTACTCGAACGCGGCGTCTCGCTGTTCAGCTTCGTGATGAATTTGCGCCGCGTCCCAGCTGCCGAAGTGCGCCCCGGCAATCTCATGAAGGGCGAATTGCTGCTCGCGGCGCAGGGGGCCGAGATCGACAATATGGAAAGCCTGATGGTGCACCAGACACCGGGCGGGGAGACCCGCATCCTCATGGGTTCGGACAACAATTTCAACGACTGGCAGCGCAACCTCATCCTCGAATTCGCTTTGCCGCAATGAGGGCCTCCTGGCCCCGGCTGCAGTGCGCCCTGCCGGCCTGTCGCCGCCGCCGTCTTGCTCACACGCTTGCGTGAACACCCCCGGCTTCCGGCCTTTTGCCCTGCATGGTAAGAGGCGGTTAACCCTGTCAGGTCATGACCCGGTAACCACTCTGCCCCATAACGGAACTGTTCCCCTACGGGCCTTGGACTTCCCTAATGTCTTCCTTTTTGCATCGCCTCGGCGCCTTAGTGATCCTGGTCTGGCTGGCCGTCGGGCTGGCCGCCTGTGCCGGCTTCGTCAAAGGCGGCGACAACCGTCATAACCAGCCGCTGTCGAGCACTGTGGTGGCGGGCCTCAAGGCGATGGGCTCTTCGCCCGAAGCGCCGATGGTCGTGCGCATCTTCAAGGAAGAAAAGACCCTCGAAATCTGGAAGAAGACCAATTCTGGCCAGTTCAAGCTGTTCAAGGCTTATGAGATCTGCGCCTTCTCCGGCGATATCGGCCCTAAATTCAAGGAAGGCGACCGGCAGAGCCCGGAAGGCTTCTACACCATCACCCCGGGCCTGATGCATCCGAAGTCCAATTACTACCTTGCCTTCAATACCGGCTTCCCCAACAAGTTCGACCGCGCCCATGGCCGCACCGGCTCCGATCTTATGGTGCATGGCGATTGCTCCTCGCGCGGCTGCTACGCCATGACCGATGCTGGCATCGCCGAGATCTATGCATTGGCCCGCGAGAGCTTCAAGGGCGGCAATTCCAGCTTCCAGCTGCAGGCCTTCCCCTTCCGCATGAGCGCCGCCAATATGGCCCGCTACAGCCAGAACCAGCACATCGGCTTCTGGAAGGACATCAAGGAAGGCTACGACCTGTTCGAAGTCACCAAGACCCCGCCGGTCTGGGACGTCTGCGAAAAGCAGTATATCTTCAATCCCGCCTCCACCGGTCCGCTCAATGCCCTGGGCCCCTGCCCGGCCACCATCCAGAATGCAGCCCTGACCGCCAAGCAGCAGGCCGATGAAAACGCCATGAGCAGCTATGCCGCGGCCGAGCAGAAGAAGGAAGCCGAGGCCGAAGCCGTGAAGGCGCGCGGCGAAGCCGTCGGCAGTTTCTTCTCCGGGATCGGCAACATGTTCGGCGGTGGCGGACAGGACCCCAATATTGCACCCGTCATCTCGGGCAAGACGGCACCTAAGCCCATGCCGCCGCTGCGCCGCTCCTGACCATGGCTGCGGGCCGGGGCCCTAGTTCGGCCCCAGTTTGATGGGAACGCAACGCCGAACCAGCGATCGGAGAGCCCAATTGGAGTCCAAGCAAACCGAACGCCCGGCCGACAGGGCCGACATGACCAGCGTCACTCCGGAAATCCGCATCGGCGCCGCCGATCCCAGCATGCGCCAGGCTTTCGATGGCCCCTCGCCTCGTCGTCGAAGGCGCCTGCCACGTGCCACCGCCACGCTCAGCGTCGTTGCCGCGCTTGTCGGCGTCACCTCGCTGGCCGCCTCGGCCTGGATCTATAGTGAAACCCGACGCGAAACCCTGCGGCTCGCCACCGACCTGGCGCAGGTGCGGCTGAGCCTTGATCTTTATGCGCGCTCCATCGGCACGGCGACGCCCGCGACCCCGGCCGTCGCCAGCCCCAACGCCGAGCTGCCCGACCTTCCCAACCGCCTCGCCATTCTCGAACAGAACTGGCGGAGTGGCGCGACCGCCCTGCCCGCCATCGCCCCCTCGACGGCGACGCCTGCGCCGACCAGCGCCGGAGCCGGCGACGATTGCCTGCCCTCGGGCATGCGCATACTGGTGGCGGCGGGCGACAGTTACCCCATTTGCGGTCAGAACACCGCCATCACGGTTGCCAATGTCGACAATGGCTTCATGTCGCTCTCCGATGGCACCATGGTGGTATCCGGGGGTACCATGCCGCTTCCCGGCACCAGCTGCATGATCGGCGTCACCTCGGGCGGCGACGAGGGCGTCACCGGCTATGCCGAAATTCGGGTCACCTGCTGAGCCGGCCCTGGCGCTTTAGCCCGCCGAACAAGCACCCAATAAAGAAAGGGCGGCCCCGCGGGACCGCCCTTTTGAATTGGTGGCACCAGCCTCAGGCAAAGGCGCCGTGGCAGTGCTTGAATTTCTTGCCCGAACCGCAGGGGCAGGGCGCATTGCGCGACACGCCGACCAGCAATTTGGGATCGATCGGCGGCAACCCTTCGGGCGAGGTGATCTCGTCGCCATCTGCGTCATTCTCACCGGTCAGCGGATCGATATGGGTTTCGGCCATGCGACTGAAATCGGGCGCCGGCGGCGGTTCAGGCTGGCGCATCTGGATTTCCACATGCGCCATCTGGCTGGTCACCTGCTCGCGCAGATTGCCCAACAGGCCCTGGAACAGCTCATAGGCTTCCTGCTTGTACTCGGTCAGCGGATCGCGCTGGGCGATACCGCGCCAGCCCACCACCTTGGAGAGATGGTCGAGCATCACCAGATGCTCGCGCCACAGCCCATCCACCGACTGCAGAAGGATGGATTTTTCCACCTGCCGCATGATGTTGGCGGAGAAGCGCTCTTCCTTGTTGGCGATCAGCGCATCTGCGGCTTCGCGAATGCGGTCCTCGACGATCTCGGCGTCGATGCCTTCTTCCTTGGCCCATTCACGCACCGGCACGGCAACGTTGAGCTGGGTCTTGGCGGCAATTTCGAGCTCTTCGCTGTTCCACTGCTCGGGATAGGAGCGCGGCGGAATGGCCTTGGCGACGACATTGGCCACCACATCGTGGCGCATATCGGTGATGGTTTCGCTGACGTCCTCGGCATCCATGAATTCGAGACGCTGTTCGAAGATCACCTTGCGCTGATCATTCATCACGTCGTCATATTTGAGGATGTTCTTGCGGATGTCGAAATTGCGCGACTCCACCTTGCCCTGGGCGCGTTCGATGGCCTTGGTGACCCAGGGATGGGTGATGCTCTCGCCCTGCTCGAGGCCGAGCTTGCCGAGCATGGAATCCATAGAATCCACCGGGAAGATGCGCATCAGGTCGTCCTGCAGCGACAGGTAGAACTTCGAATGTCCCGGATCGCCCTGGCGACCGGAGCGGCCGCGCAGCTGGTTGTCGATGCGACGGCTTTCATGGCGCTCGGTGCCGATGACCATCAAGCCGCCAGCAGCCAGTGCCTTCTTCTTTTCCTCGGCGATGACCGCCTTGATCTCGGCGATCTTGGCATCGCGCTCGGCGCCTTCGAGGCCCGCAGCCTCCTTCTCGATGCGCATTTCGAGATTGCCGCCGAGCTGAATGTCGGTACCGCGACCCGCCATATTGGTGGCGATGGTGATGGCACCGGGCAGGCCGGCATCGGCGACGATGAAGGCTTCCTGCTCGTGGTGCCGCGCATTGAGCACGTTCATCTGCCCGACATTCTTCTGCCGCAGCAGGTCGGCGAGCATTTCGCTCTTTTCGATCGAAGTCGTGCCGACCAGCACGGGCTGGCCGCGCAGCTGGCATTCCTTGATCAGCTCGGCGATGGCATCGAACTTTTCCGCCGCGGTGCGATAGATGGCGTCATCTTCGTCGATACGCTGCACCGGCAGATTGGTCGGGATGGTGATGACGCCGAGGCTGTAGATATCGGCGAATTCCTCGGCCTCGGTCAGCGCCGTACCGGTCATGCCGGCGAGCTTCTTGTAGAGGCGGAAATAGTTCTGGAAGGTGATCGAGGCCAGCGTCTGGTTCTCGGCCTGGATCTTGACGCGCTCCTTGGCTTCCAGTGCCTGGTGCAGGCCTTCCGAATAGCGGCGGCCCGGCATCATGCGACCGGAGAACTCGTCGATGATCACCACTTCGTCATTGCGGACGATATAGTCCTTGTCCTTGCGGAACAGCTTGTGCGCGCGCAGGGCCGAATTGGCATGGTGCACAAGCATGACGTTCTCGACGTCATACATCGAGCCCGATTTCAGCAGCCCGGCCTCGGTCATCGCCGCTTCGAGTTTTTCTACGCCCTGGTCGGTGAAGGTGGCCGCGCGCAGCTTCTCGTCGAGTTCGAAATCGTCCTCGCCGATGATCGGCATCAGGCTATCGACCTTGATATAAAGCTCCGACCGGTCTTCGGACGGGCCCGAAATGATCAGCGGGGTGCGCGCTTCGTCGATGAGGATGGAGTCCACTTCGTCGACGATGGCATAGGCATGGCCGCGCTGCACCATCTGGTTGCGCGCATATTTCATGTTGTCGCGCAGATAGTCGAAGCCGAATTCGTTATTGGTGCCGTAGGTAATGTCGGCAGCATAGGCGTCGCGGCGTTCCTGGTCGTTAAGACCATGCACGATGATGCCATAGCTGAGGCCGAGGAAATTGTAGATCTGCCCCATCCAGCCGGCGTCGCGGCGGGCGAGGTAGTCGTTGACGGTCACCACATGCACGCCATTGCCGGTCAGGGCATTGAGATAGACGGCGAGCGTCGCCACCAGCGTCTTGCCTTCACCGGTGCGCATCTCGGCGATGGCGCGATCGTTGAGCACCATGCCGCCGATCAGCTGCACGTCGAAATGGCGCATGCCCAGCACACGCTTGCTGGCCTCGCGCACCGTGGCGAAGGCCGGAACGATCAGGTCATCGAGCGAGGCGCCCTGGGCCAGCTGGGCCTTGAACTCCTGGGTGCGGGCGCGCAATTGCTCGTCGCTGAGCTTGGCCAGCTCGGGTTCGAGCGCGTTGATCGCCGCCACCTTGCCCTGATATCGCTTGACCTGCCTGTCGGACGGTGACCCGAAGATTTTTCGGGCAAGCGCAGCAAGTGCCATATTTATGGTCCTTCGTTTCGGCGGCGGGGCTGGACAATGGGGCGTCTTCGCGTCTCAGGCGCGGGCCGACCCACTTCGCCTCGTCACAACTTTTGAGAAGCCGTTTGGCTCCCCGGGGTCTGTCGTGGTCGCATGGCTGTGGCGTGACGTTGCGCGCCGACGGACGCATGCTTTGGAAAAAGCGGGTGAGATGTAAGAGCGGGGTGGTGTCTTGTCAACGTATGAGAAATGGGCCACACCTGCGCCGCCGTGCGGTTTTCCGGCGCGGGCCCCTCTTGGCCATGCGCCGAAGGCATTTGCGGCCTGCATATTTTAGCCGCCTTGTCGTGCCAGTCGAGCCACGCCGAATTTCCGCCGTCGCCACCCAAGGACGGCCAAGGAGAAACCAGACCCTCATGTTTACCCATTCCATGCGCCTCGTCCGCACGCTGAGCCTGGCGGCCCTTCTGGCCACCACGACCCTCACCGCCAGCTTTGCCCAGGACGCAGCGCCGGTCGCTCCGGCGCCTGCAGCCGCGGTCACCCCCGAGACCGTAGTCGCCACTGTCGGCGGCGAAGCCATCACCGAGGCCGATCTCAGCTTTGCCGCCGAGGACATGGCCCAGGACCTGGCGCAGATGCCGCCCGAGCAGCGCCGCGCCTTCCTTCTGCGCGTGCTGATTGACATGAAGGTGATGTCCGGCGCCGCCAAGGCTGCCGGCATGGACCAGACTGCCCTCTTCGCCCAGCGCCTCAAATATCTTGAGGAGCGCGCCCTGCGCCGCGCCTATTTTGCCGACGCCATTGCCGGCGCCGTGACCGAGGAAGCCGTTCGCGCCGCCTATGACGCCTATGTCGCCGACTTCAAGCCGGAAGACGAAATCCGCGCCAGCCACATCCTGGTCGAGAGCGAGGACAAGGCCAAGGAACTCAAGGCCCAGCTCGATGGCGGCGCCGACTTCGCCACGCTGGCGCGCGAGAACTCCATCGATCCGGGCGCGGCCAATGGCGGCGATCTCGGCTTCTTCGGCCCCGGCATGATGGTCAAGCCCTTCCAGGACGCTGCCTTTGCCCTGGCCAATCCGGGCGATATTTCCGAGCCGGTGCAGTCCCAGTTCGGCTGGCACATCATCAAGCTCGAGGAAAAGCGCCAGTCCAGCCCCCTGCCCTTCGAACAGGTTGCCAGCCAGTTGCAGCAGCAGGTGCTGATGCAGACCTTCACCAAGAAGGTGGACGAACTGATGAGCGGCGTCACCATCGACGTGACCGACCCCACCCTCAAGGCCGCGCTCGACGCCCAGGATGCCCAGGACGCCGCCGCAGAAGAAGGCGCGACCGCGCAGTAATCTGCGGGGGCTGACCAGCCATACCCATCCCTTGAGGCCACCCGGCATCCCCCGGGTGGCTTTTTGCGATGGCCACCGGACTAGGTCATTGCCTGCGCCAGGCCGAGCAATATGCCTTCGGGGCCACGCACATAGCAGAGGCGATAGACACCCTGGTAATCCACCACCTCGCCGACCAGCTGCGCCCGCTCCCCCAGCCGTGACAATGTCTGGTCGAGATCCTCGACCGCGAACATCACGCGCAGATAGCCCAAAGCATTGACGGGGGCGGTCCGATGATCGGCAATGACCGCGGGGGCATCAAAGCGTGACAGTTCCAGCCTGCTGTGACCGTCGGGCGTGCGGATCATGGCGATCTCCACCTTTTGATCGCCGAGGCCCGTGACCCGCCCTGCCCAAGTGCCCTCGACCATGGCGCGCCCTTCCAGCTCCAGGCCCAGAGCCAGGAAAAATTCGATGGCCGCATCGAGGTCCTCGACCACGATGCCGACATTGTCCATGCGTTTGACGCTCATATACCTGCCTCCAGAATGGTGAGTCTAGGCGCAGATGCGCCGCGCCGATACACCCAACCGAGCCAGCCCGATCCGGTTTCGATCACAGCTTTGAGCCGCGCCGGGCCTCGACGTCTTGCGCCCGCCACACAAGTGAGGCACACGAGAGCGGATATGTTGCCCAAAAAGGTCTTGTGCCATGGCCGCCCATCCGGTTTCGCCCCTCGCCCCCAAATCCTATCCCGAGCTGCCGGCCATCTCAGGCGTGCGCTTCGCCACCGCTGAAGCCGGCATCAAGTACAAGAACCGCACCGACGTTCTGCTGATGGCCTTTGACGAGGGCACCACTGTCGCCGGCGTTCTGACGCGCTCCAAATGCTCGTCCGCGGCGGTGGAGTTGTGCCGCGAAAACCTTGTGGGCGGGGTTGCCCGCGGCCTCGTGGTCAATTCGGGCAATTCCAATGCCTTTACCGGCATGAAGGGCCGCGAAAGCGTTCGCTACATCACCAGGGTAGCGGCCGAGGCCCTGGGCTGCGCCCCGTCAGAAGTGTTCATTGCCCAGACCGGCGTTATCGGTGAGCTGATCGACGCCTCCAAATTCGACGGCGTGCTCGACGAGACCGCGACCCGCATGAATACGCTGCCCTGGATCGAACCGGCCAAGGCGATCATGACCACCGATACCTTCCCCAAGCTCTCGGGCGCCGTGCTTGAGATCGATGGCGTCGAGGTCAGGATCAACGGCATCGCCAAGGGTTCGGGGATGATCGCGCCCGATATGGCGACCATGCTGTCCTTCGTCGTCACCGACATGCCCATCGCCGCCCCGGTCCTGCAGGCGCTGCTGGCCCGGCACAACCAGACCAGCTTCAATTCCATCACTGTCGACAGCGACACCTCGACCTCCGACACCCTGCTGGCCTTCGCCACCGGCAAGGCTGATGTTGAACCGATCCAGAGCCTCGACGATCCGCGGGCGGAAATCTTCGGCCAGGCGCTGAGCGACGTGCTGTTCGAACTCGCCATCCATGTGGTGCGCGACGGCGAAGGCGCCACCAAGCAGGTGTCCGTGCATGTCGATGGCGCCACCTCGGACGAAAGCGCCTTCCGTATCGCCAAGGCCATTGCCGACAGCCCGCTGGTCAAGACCGCCATTGCCGGCGAAGACGCCAATTGGGGCCGCGTGGTGATGGCCGTAGGCAAGGCCGGTGAGCCCGCCGACCGCGACCGCCTCTCCATCCGCTTCGGCGACCTTACCGTCGCCAGGAACGGCGAACGCGCCGCCGGTTACGACGAAGCCGACACTTCTGCCTATATGAAGGGCGAGGAGCTGGAGCTGACCGTGTCTCTCGGTCTGGGCGAGGGCAAGGCCACGGTCTATACCTGTGACCTCACCCATGGCTATATCACCATCAATGGTGACTACCGGAGCTGATGCCCGGTCTAAACCCTCCCAGCACGCGATTGTCACCCCGGTAAAAGCCGGGGGCCATCCTGATATGTAAAGAGGGATCCGGGTCGTCGCCGGCATGACAGCCGATGGATCAATAGACGTGAAGCCACCAGACCCATGACCCAATTTCCCTCCACCGAAGCGTTCGAATGGGCCGGCCTCAAGGCCTGGCCCGGCATTACCGTCGACTGGGATCGCTCCTGGATACGTCGCGCCGCCGGCGGCTATACCAAACGCGCCAATTCCACCCAGTGCTTTGACCCCGATGATTTCGAAGATGCGGACCTGCGCGTCATCTCTGCCTCGTCCTGGATGATCCGGCACAAGATCAAGCCGGTGTTCCGGACCACGCCGCTGGCGAGCCCCGAACTCAATGCCACTCTCGATGAGGCCGGCTGGCAATCCATCGACCCCAGCCACCTCTTCGCGATGGAGCTGGGCGATGTCGAGGCAGATCCCGAGGCGCAGACCCTTGCGGTGCTCGACCCCAAATTTCTGGCTGTCGCCAAAAGGCTTCAGAGCTATGACGACACGCAGATGGCGGCGATGCAGAACCTGCTTGCAGCCTTTGCCATACCATCCGCCGGCATCGTGCTGAGCCGGGACGGGCAAGCCGTTGCTTCCTCCATCATGGCTGTGGCCGATGGCATTGTGATCACCGGCAATGTCGTGACCGATCCCACCCGGCGCCGGCAGGGTCTGGCACGCGCCATGATGCAGTCCGGTCTCGCCTGGGCGAAGCGCGAAGGCGCCCGCTACGCCGCCCTCAATGTCCAGGCCGACAATGAAGCCGCCCAGGCGCTATACCGCTCCCTCGGCTATACACATCAGTACGACTACATATATCGCATTCCCGGAGGCTCCGCGTGACCGACAAACCCCTGTTGCTGGTCGTGGCCTGCGCCCTGGTCGATCCAGACCGGCGCGTACTCATCGCCCAGCGCCCGGAAGGTAAGCATATGGCGGGCCTTTGGGAATTTCCCGGCGGCAAGCTCGAGCCCGGCGAAACCCCCGAAGATGCCTTGATCCGAGAATTGCGCGAAGAACTGGCCATCGAGACCAAGCAAGCGTGCCTGGCTCCATTGTCATTCACCAGCCATTCTTACGAAAAACTTCACCTGTTGATGCCACTTTACGTCTGTCGGAAGTGGCAGGGCCAGCCGCAGGCAATAGAACACGCGGCGCTCAAATGGGTCAGGCCGCAGGCACTGCGTGACTATCCCATGCCGCCAGCCGACGAGCCGCTGATCGCGGCCCTGTGTGACCTATTGTAGACCAGCCGTACTTTTCAGCTTGGGGGCGACATGCTGGCGACGACGATCGGACGCTTTTGCCGGGATGAGTCCGGCGCTACGGCGATTGAATACGCCCTTCTAGGCACCATCCTCGGCGTGGCTCTGGCGGCAACCTTCGCCATATTGGGGGATACGGTGCTCGCCCTGTTCGGCGTCGGCACCGGCGGCGCCTCCGACACGATCGCCAATCAGGTAAAGCTCATTCCCCAATGATCGGGACGTGGCGCTTATTGCAGCGCCACGACCTTGTATTTCTGTCCTGCGGCCAGGGGATCGCCGGGATAGAGATTGTTGAGGATGAAGAACAGGTCGCGCCCGCCTGGAATGGACGCCATCTGCCGCGATAGCGTTTCGGCCGTGTCGCCGGACCGCGCCGTCACCAGGCGAATGCTGAGCTTGCGGATCTGGTTGAGATCGGAATTTTCCGCCCGGCGGAAGCTCTGGATCGTGGCCTCGGCGCCGGCGGCAAAGCGCGCGCTATCGGCCTTTGCGGCAAAGATGAAGCGGTAGACCTCACCATCGAGCCGCATGACGGCGACGCGGAAGAACCACTGGTCGGTCTGCGCCAGGCCGGAAGCCATCTCGATGCCATTATAGCTGTGCGCCTTGACAGTCTCGGCCTTGAGCCCGGCAATCCAGCCGGATTTGAGATAGTCGGTCAGCGCCATATTGGGCTGCACCTGGGCGCTGTCGAAGCGCACCGCCTCGCCATCGCCGGCAACGCCGACCACCGCGCTTTGCGCGTTCTGCAGCGCATAGCCCTGCGGCACGGTGAAGGTGAACCGGCTGGCCGAATGGATAAAGCGCTGTCCGACAATGGTGCCCTGTGCCGGGCTGTCGCCAAAGGTCATGCCGGAAATGGCGGCCAGATAGCCCTCGCGATCGGTCTCGCCGACCGTGCCGCTGCCGAACATGCTGCGCGCCGTGCTGAGCGCCGTCTCGATCCGGGCGGGCGTCGACGGGTGGGAAGAGAGGAACCCGTCATCGCCCATGCTGGCGCCGGCGGAGAAGGCGGCAAACCGGCTCATTACCCCGAGGAACCGCGCCGCCGCCTGCGGATCATAGCCCGCCTTGCCGGCGAACTTGATGCCTTCCTTGTCGGCTTCCAGTTCCTGGTTCTGGCTGAACGAGGCCAGCGACTGGCGGGTGCGATTGGCGGTCGCATCGGTCGAGGTATCGCCGCCGAAAATGCCGGTGATCACCCGATCGACGATCTGGGTGGTACGGGTCTTGTCGGTGCGGGCGCGGGCATGGCGCAGCGTGACGTGGGCGATCTCGTGCGACAGCACCGCCGCCAGCTCGCTCGTATCGGAGGCCAGCGCCAGGATGCCGCGCGTCACATAAATATAGCCGCCGGGCAGCGCGAAGGCGTTGACCTCGGATGTGTCGAGAATGGTCACCTGGAATTGGGCATTGGGCTGGTTGGCCGCCGCCAGCAGCCGGCCGACAATGCGCGCCACCATGATTTCAGCCTGGCGATCGGAATAGACCCCGCCATAGGCCGCAATAATGCGCGGATGCTCGCGCCGCCCGATGACATCGTCGCCCGGCGCAGTGCCTTCCGGCACCACCATGGGCGCAGGATTGTCGCCGGTGCGCCCGACCTGAACAGACGAGCCGGTCAGCGTGGTGCAGCCGGTCAGGACCAGCACCAGTGTCGCCAGAATTGAGGTGCGCAGCACCTTTTTGCCAATGAGCGCCGTCATCGCGTCGCCAGAACCTCGATCTGCTCGGGATGGGTCACTTCGATACGTGGACCATCCCGATCGTCCACCCATCCCCGAATACGAACCAGCACGCCGTCCAGCCCCAGCGGATCGATGCCGTCGCGCTCGAACAGCTTGAGCGCAGGGGCCTCGATCACGGCAGTGAAGTCTTCCTTCCAGAACCGGCCGAAATTGAGGAATACGCGCTGCCCGCTCCGTTCGGCGCGCAGCACCCGTCCTTCCACGAGTTCGTAGTGGCCGGCCCGTTGCAACAGCGCTTCGGGCCGATCCGCTGCTCGCACGCTGTAATAGGGATCGGCCCAGATTCCAAGCCGTTCCGCCCGCGCCTGTCGCTCCGCCGCAAAAAGTTGATCAAGGCAGGCCCGGTTGTCCGGGAAGGAATAGACCCGCGCCAGCCCCAGCGCCACCATCTGCAACTGCGCCCATACCGGTTCTGCAGCGGTCTCGATAAAAACATGGGCCAGAGCCCGATCATAGCGATCGACCTCTTCCCCGCCATAGCCGAGGCTGACCGGCTTGTTCAATGCCAGCACTTCGAGCGCCACCTGAGCTTCAGGGGCCAGCGGCCAGGTGGGATGATTTTCCCGCCCCAAGGGCAGTTTGGGCGCCTGGATGCCGATCAGCCGCACCACCATGCCCGAATCGAGCAGCACCGTGTCACCATCGACGACATTGACCACCGTGCCGCCCTTGACCATCCGCAAGCCGTCGCAAGCCATTGCCTGCACGGGCCAAACCCCGCCCAGCACGCTCATCGCCACCACGGAAGCAAGAACAGGTCGACGCACACCAGGCCCTCGGAAAGCATTCGTTCACCATGCACCCAAATAAGGCAAAAAATGATTACCGAGATCCTGCGGCTTTGCCCGCCTTGACCTGCCAATTCTCGGAGACCGCACATTTCTGCGTGATCACAGCGTCATGGTCTCCACCACTGCCATCGCCTCGGCCATCTCGACATCCGCATTCGGGGCGGTCTACCCTTCGAAAGGCGCACGACCTCATGCCCTGCTGAGGGCAGTCCGGCGACAGCTGCGACAAGGAGCAAAATTGTGACCCAAAGTGGCAGTTTCAGATCGGGCACGGCGGGTTGGGTCTATGCCCCCTGGCGCGGCAGCTTCTTCCCGACGGGGCTGGTGCAGAAAAAAGAACTGGCTTTTGCCGCCGGCAAACTCGGCACCATCGAGATCAATGCCACCTTTCGCGGCCCGCAAAAGCCGGAAAGCTTTGCTCGCTGGGCGTCCGAAACCCCGCCCGATTTCGTCTTTTCGGTGAAGGGGCCACAACTGATCACCCATATCAGGCGCCTCAAGAATTGCCGGCAGGACCTCGCCAATTTCTTCGCCTCCGGCCCGCTGGCCCTGGGCGACCGCCTCGGCCCCTTCGTCTGGCAATTGCCGCCCAATCTTGCCTATGACCCCGACAGCATGGCGGGATTTTTGGCGCAACTCCCGCACGCACTCGATGCCTATCTCGCCCTGGCTGGCGAGGCCGATACCGGCAAGGCCCCGCCCTTTGTCGATGCAAAGGGGGTGACCAAAATCCGCCATGCCATCGAAATGCGGCATCCTAGTTTTCAAACGCCGGAAGTGGATGAGCTGTTGAGCCGCTACAATGTGGCTCGCGTCATTTCCGATACGGTGGCCGATCCGCGCCGCTCGCTCACCGCCGATTTCGCCTATTGCCGACTACAGGGCCCGGCTCGTCCCGATGCCACGGGTTATGACCCCGAGGATATCGCCGCACTGGCCAGCACCATGAAGCCCTGGCTGGCCGCCGGACGCGATGTCTTTGCCTATTTCGTGCATGAGGACAAATTGCACGCTCCTGCCAATGCCATGGCCCTGGCTGCCGCCTTGGGGAAGGCGCCGCCGGGCCCATGATCACGACCCTGTGCCAGGCTGGCTTTTGCCCCAATGCGGCGCTATTGCGCAGATCCAACGCGTCACCAGAGTTTCGAATATGACTTCCACCCACCGCCCGCTCGACAAGATCCTTGCCGGCCTTTCCTTCCTCCTCGGCCTCGTCACCATTTCGGCAGCGCTCGGCTCGCAATATATCGGCGGGCTCTATCCCTGCGAACTCTGTCTTGAGCAGCGCATGGCCTATTATATCGGCCTGCCCTTGCTTGCCGCGATCCTGCTCTTGTGGAACCGGCTGCCGCTGGGCGTGTGGTATGTGACCATGCTGGCCGCGACCGCTATTTTCGCCTGGGGCACCTATATGGGTGGCTTCCATGCCGGCGTCGAATGGGGCTTTTGGCCCGGTCCCACCGCCTGCACCGGCCTCGGCGACACGTTCAGCTTCGACCAGATGAGCAACATGACGCCAGTGATCGGCTGCGACGTGGTGCAGTTCCGCTTCCTCGGCATTTCGCTGGCCGGCTATAACGCGCTGATCTCGCTCGCCATCGTCGCCATGCTCATCGGCGCCATGGTGTTCCAGGCCAAGCGGAAGCGCGGCTAGGACCGCGCCCGATCAGGGCTCGAGCTCGATGTCCCAATAGAGATAGTCGAGCCAGCTCTTGTGCAGATGGTTGGGCGGGAACGCCCGACCATTATTGTGCAGATCGTGCACGGTGGGCGCATAGGGCGCCTGATGCGGGAACATCTTGATCTCGCTGGGCATCCGGTTGGCCTTGCGCAGATTGCACGGCGCGCAGGCGGCAACGACATTTTCCCAGGTGGTCAGGCCGCCCTTCGACCGCGGAATGACGTGATCGAAGGTCAGATCGTGGGTGCTGCCGCAATACTGGCACTGGAAGCGATCGCGCAGGAACACGTTGAAGCGGGTAAAGGCGGGATGGCGCGCCGGCTTCACATAGTCCTTGAGCGAGACCACGCTGGGCAGCCGCATCTCGAAACTGGGAGAATGGATCACCGTGTCGTAGAGCGAGACGATGTTCACGCGATCCAGGCACACCGCCTTGATCGCATCCTGCCAAGACCACAGCGACAGCGGGTAATAGCTGAGCGGCCGAAAATCGGCGTTCAACACAAGGGCGGGACAGGCCTCAGGCGACACATGGATAGTCACGTGAGTCTCCCGAAGCGGGAATCGTGTAAGTCCATAGCTCCCTTATACTAAGCCCTTTGTGTCGGCCGTGTGAAGCGGGGAGCGCTGGCTTATTTTTTCGCGACTTCGGCGATGAATTCACTTGCAAAGGCCAGGCCATCAGGCGCAATGCCGTGGCCGACCCCATGGCTGATATGGAAGCGGACATCATAGCCATTCTCGGCAAGCAGACGCTTGGCATCGGCGCTGAGATTGGGGTCGACCACCTCGTCCATATCGCCATGCACCAGGCATATGGCAGGCTTGGCCGAGCCTGGCGCGCCAAAACCCTCGGGCGGCACAAGGGCCCCCGAGAAAGCGACGATGCCCATCAGCTCCTGCGGCAGTGACAGCCCCACATGCAGCGCCATCATCGCGCCCTGGCTGAAGCCGGCGAGCAATGTCCGCTCCGGCGCAATCCCGGTCTGGGCCCACAAATCCTCGAGAAAGCCAACAAGCACCGGCTGCGCCGAAATAACCCCGGTCTGCCGGCTGGCGAGGCGGTCCCCGGTCCAGTCGATAGCAAACCACTGAAATCCGCCCATGCCCAGAGCGGTCGGCGCATTGGGGGAGACGAAAAGCGCCCCCGGCAAGATGCCCTGCCAGTGCGGCGCCAGCCCGATCAGGTCATTGCCGTCGCTGCCATAGCCATGCAGCAGCACCACGGCGCTATCGGGGGCGCCGCCATTGGCGGGCGGCAGCATGGGGCCGGAAAGCTTGGTCGACATGGGGGCTCCTGAACTTGGTCGCGCCACCATGCCTCGCCCCTCTTCAAAAATCCACGAGACAAAAAGGCCCGGCATGCCCCCGCTGCCGGGCCAGGAACCGAACGCACCACGATGCGCGGTCAGGAAGCACTTTTCCCTAGAAGTGGTATTTCAGCGAGCCCTTGAGCGTATGGAAACCCATATCCACCGGCGTCGAGCCGCCTCCAGCGCCCAATATAAGCGCTGGCTGGGGTGCATTGACCGTAGGCAGCCCGACATAGGCATATTCAACGCCCACCGAGACGTTCTGGCTCAGCTTTTTGGCCACCCCGAGGCCGATTGTCGGCCCCATGACCAGCTGGCTCGACGACGCAGAATTGCTTGTGGAGCCGGGGGCAAAAGGGACGCCCCTAGGAAAGGCAGGGTTTGTGGTCGCGAAATCCAGGTTGACCGTGGCGCTCGAGCTGACATTGGCAACGGCCAGGCCGCCCTTGACGCTGACCAGCCACCCCTCATCGAAAGCGACGCCCAAAGTCCCGGCAAAGGTTGAGTACCAATCCACATTGACCTTGAGATTGCCGGCGATCCGGATGCTCGCCGTGTCGACGGCATCGTAAGCGGTGAAGTCTTGCAGCGACGACGTCCCCTTGGAAAGCCCACCAATATGGACCGCACCGTCAACGCCCAGAACGAATTGGTTGACCTGATAATTGTAGCCGGCACCGACGCCGCCGAAGACGCCGTCAATACGGGTATTTGCGCTGGTGGACACACCGGAGATGACATATTCCCCAGACGGCGTGGGCGGAATTGTCGTGCTGCTCGAGCCGGCCTGTTGTGGGTCAAGCGCATAGCCGGCAAAGACGCTGGCATAAAAGCCGGTCCAGTCGGTCACCTGCTGCGCGCTGGCGCTCGAGGCGGCCCCCGCCAGCAGCGCCACACCCAGAAACACCCGTCCAAAATTGCTCATCACGCGCCCTCTTCCAAATCACTGCGGCCAACATGGAAGGGGCACATGGGACTGGCATCATCCAGATGAATGAAGTGCGGGCGAGAAAATGGACACCGGGGCGCGCCTGTTGCAGTTGGGCCACAGTGCCTTAGCCGAGCTTGCCGGTATTGAGGCCGGCAAAGCCCTTGAGCAAAGCCACCAGCTGCGCCTGATGGCTGGTGCCGGTCTTGCGAAAGGTCTGCGCCAGATGCGTGCGGGCGGTCGCAATGGCAATGCCGCGCCGGGCCGCGACCTCGGCAAGGCTGAGGCCAGACGCCAGGCCCGCCGCCAGACCCGCCTCGGCGGCGGTGAGGTCGAACAGCCCCCGCAGCACTGCATCCGACGGCACATTGGCATCGGCGGCATAGCCGGTCACGGTAAGCAGCGCCGTGCCCTGGGCAAAGATGTCGCTGGCCGCCCGGCGCAGCGGCAATACATGCAGCACCAGATTTGCCTGTTCGGCGGTGCCGACCGGGATCGAGCGAATGGGCATGGGGTTGGAGGCGCTGTCCGACAGAGCCTGCTTGAGCAGCGCAGCGGCTTCCCGATTGGCCAGTGAAACGCCGCCGAACGCGGCAGGCCGCAGGATTGACGATAGCGCGTCGAACAGGCCATTGGCGGCGATAACGCCACCACCGGCACCCACGATCGCCGCCGGCATGGACAAGGCTTCCATTGCCGCCACGCTGGCTTGCGCCTTCTGCATTTCGAGCTGCATGGCCATCATGCTGGCCCGTGCAAGATGGGGCCGCAAGGCGTCGAAATGGGCCACTTCAGCCGCGGAGAAGTCGGGCTCCCCCAGCGCCCGCTCGAAAGTGAAGGCCACAAAGCCGCCCTGCGGCATGTCAACGACCGAACCCAGCTGCCATGCCGTGCCGATGCGGCGCATGTTTTCGACATGAAAGGCCACGTCCTTCGGATCCTCATCCGCCAGGAAGTCGGTGACCTCCAGAAACCCGGCATAGCGCCGACGCCTGAGACTTGAGAGCAGTTTATTGGTGTACCATTCCGGCCTTGTGGCGAAATGGGCGACCACCGCCTCGATATTGGGCGTAGCGCTGAACAATGGCTGGCGCTGCGGGTCGATGATCATCATGCAGCCCGAGGCAATGCCGCGGGTCTCGACGATCCGGCTCAAAAGGTCCGGCCACAGTTCGGGAACGAAGGCCGCTTCATAGATATGGTCTTCGATGCCACTCATCGCTTCTGCCTAGAATACCCCCGAATTGACGCCCTTGAGCAGCGCCACCAATTGCGCCTGATGGCCCGTGCCGGTCTTGTGGAACACCTGCGCCAGGTGGGTACGGACCGTGGTGATCCCGATGCCACGTTCGGCCGCAATGTCCTTGAGTTCCATTCCGCGCGCCAGGGCCGCAGCCACCGCCGCCTCCGCTGCGGTAAGATCAGACCCCGCAGAATGGCGTCGTCCGGCACCTGTGCATCCCCGGACAGTCCAGTGACGACCACCAGGGTCGCGCCAAGGTCAAAAACGTCGCGCGCATCCCTGAGCAGGGGCACCAGATGGATGACGGCAGGAGCGCGTTGGCCATCTTCGGCCGGAACGGGAATGGAGCGCAGGGCGCGTCGCCCCATTTCGGATTGCTCGGCGAAGGCGGCACGGATCAGCGCATCGACCCGCCGGTCGGTGAGGCGCAATTGCCCATGGGCCCCGGGCTTGAGGAAATCCGCCTGGCTTTCAAAGATATCATTGACGGCAATGACCCGCCCGCGTTCGGAGACGATGGCCGCCGCGAGCCCCAGCGCCGAGAGACCGGCAACGGTCGACTGCGCCTGCTGCAATTTCAACCGCGAGGCGATGAGGCTGGCCCGCGCCAGATGTGGCCTGACGCCATCGAGCACCTGCAGGTCCTCAATCGAATAATTCTCCATGCCCACCGTGCGCTCCAGCGTGAACAGCACGGTTTCTCCCGTCGGCATTGGCACCACCGTCGCGGCTTGGCCGGCCAGGTCGGCGAGCGACAAGAAGGCATTGCAGTGGTCGGCGCGCAATTGGTCCAGCGTCGAGAAATCGGTCAGGCGCATGAAGCCGCCATGGTCCTTGACCAGCATGCGCTTGAGGCGGCTATTGGCATACCAGGCGGGCGTCGCGGCAAAGGCGCCGACCAGATCGGCGACATTTTCGGTTGCCGACCACAGTGGGGGCAGGTCAGGGTCGATGACCAGCAGCGCACCCGATACCGAGCCACTGGACTGCGCCAGTCCATCGAGCACTTTTGGCCAATATTCCGGGATAAAAGCGGCCTCGTAGACCTGATCGACCAGTTCCATTTCGCGTCCCGATCAAAACCGCCTAAAGCAAAACTCCCTCGCGATCGCGCATTCTGGCGAAATACCGCCAGAACAGAAGCGCCGCCGCCGAGCGATGGGGCGACCATTTTTGGGCGATGTCAATCATTTCCTTGATGCTGGGACGAGCCTCGAGCCCAAGCCCATGATGGGCGGCCTTGAGCAAAGCCAGGTCTCCGGCCGGGAAGATGTCGGGATGCGCGGCGCAAAACAGCAGATAGACCTCCGCCGTCCATGGTCCGACCCCCTTGAGCGCCACCAGCCGCCCGATGGCCTCTTCGGCCGGCAGCGCATCAACCTGGGCAAAGTCCAGCTCGCCCCCCAGGACCGCCTCAGCCACCGCCCGCAGCGACAGAAATTTGCCGCGCGAAAAGCCGACGCCGCGCACAATGTCCTCACTCAATCCCAGATAGGTCTCGGGCTCCAGCGCCCCGGGCAGCGCTTCGAACCGGCCCCAGATCGCCGCCGCGCTCTGCACCGACAATTGCTGGCCACAGATCACCTTGGCCATGCCGGCAAAATGCTTCGGGTTGACCCGGGGCAGTACCGTCCCCACCGCCTGGCGCATCGGCGCCAGCGCCGGCACCAGTCCCACCAGCGTATCGAGATGCCAGGCCACCCCCTCCGGCGTATCGATGCGTGGTGTCGCCTCGGTGGTCAAAATGCTAGTGAGGGGCAAACATCATTTCCTTATCCGGTCCATGTCCAAGCCACTGCTCCGCTTCGCACCCAGCCCCAATGGCTATCTGCATCTGGGCCACGCCCTGTCGGCCCTGGTGACCTGGGATGCCGCCGAAAAGCTGGGCGGCAGCGCCTTGTTGCGCATTGAGGACATCGACATCGGCCGCTGTAAACCCGATTTTGCCGAGGCGATCCTCGAAGACCTCGCCTGGCTCGGCCTCGACTGGCCCGAGCCGGTGCTGTGCCAGTCCGATCGCTTCGAGCCTTATGCCGATGCCGCCAACCATTTGCGGCGGGCGGACCTGCTCTATCCCTGCTTCTGCAGCCGCGCAGAAATCGCCGAGCAGGCAACCGATACCGATCCCGATGGCGCCCCGCTCTATCCGGGGACCTGCCGACATCTCAGCAATGCCGAGCGCATTGAGCGCCTGGAACGCGGCGATCCCGTCCAGTTCCGGCTCGACACGGAAACCGCTCTCGCCCGCACCGGCATGCGGACCTATTCGGTCATCGGCCCCACCATCCTCGACCGCCCGCAAATTCGCTATGCTCGCCCCCAGCGCTGGGGCGACGTGGTGCTGCAGCGCAAGGATGTGCCGACCTCCTATCATCTGAGCGTGGTGGTGGACGATGCGGCGCAGGGCATAACCCATGTCACCCGCGGCAAGGATCTGGAAGCGGCCACCGACATTCACGTCCTGCTGCAAATGCTGCTGGGTCTGCCCAGCCCCTATTACCATTTCCATCGCCTGATAAAGGGCGCGGATGGCGAGAAGCTGGCCAAATCCCGCGGCTCACCCAGCCTGCGGGATTTGCGGGCAGACGGCTGGACGGCAGAAGACGTCCGCCGCGCCGTGGGGTTTTAGGCAGCGTCCACCTTAACCGTCCCTTGGCTGCCAAACACCGTGCGCACCGTATCGCCCACGGCCGTTTCGAACGGCGTCAGGACGCCGGGGCCAAGCAGCGCATCCAGACGGGGATCGACCAGCTCCATCTCATGGGTCCAGAGATAGCGCATTTCGAAAATATCGCGCATCACCGGATCGAACAGGCCCATGGCGCGCAACAGCCACCAGGGCATGGGCGAGGGCTTGAGTGGCTTCGGCGCAGCCGCCTGGATCGCCGCCATCATCTGTCCATGGCTGACCCAATGGCCTGCAAAGTGGAAATTCTCGAACGGCCCGAAAGTCTCACGCCGCTCGGCGACCCGGGCAAAGGCGCGTCCCAGGTCGGGCAGATAAGCCCAGCTGTGCCGTAAATTGCGGTCGGCCATATGGTAGACCTTGCCCCGCCGCCAGTTCATCAGCATGGCCTGCTCGAACCAGCCGCCCTGATCGCCGGGCGCATAAAAATCCCCAGCCCGTACGATGATCGCCTGGATATCGCCTGCTGCCGCGGCCTCTGCGAGCATCCGTTCGAGCCGGATTCGGATTTCGCCGCGCGGCTTTTCCGCCTGCTGCCGCAATTGCGGTGACACCACGCGGTCACCGGCGCTGTAATTGTAGATCGTGCCGGGAAACAGCAGCGTCTTGCCGCTGCCCGCCATGGCGTCCAGCACCACCTGCAATTGCGCTTCGGCGCGCCCATTGCCCCATTGGTCATAGCGCAGATGCAGACCCTGGACCACCACATCGGCCCCCGCAATGGCCGCACGGACCACGGCGACATCATTGGCATCGCCGGCAAGGAAGCGCGTCCCGGCCACCGGCTTGCGATTGCTTCGGCCCAAGCCCGTCACTGTCCACCCCGCCTCGGCAAATCCCACCATGGCGGCATGGCCCAGATGGCCGTTGCTGCCCAGAACCGTCACAGTGCGTCCACTCATTTCATCCTCCTTGGATTGCATGAGCACACAGTCGTCGATACATTGAAGAATAGAAATTCCCAACAATTCGACATTTGACATTCAAAAATGAATAGAGAGCCGGACTGGGCGCTATGGCGCAGTTTTGCAGCAGTCGTGGCGGAGGGCTCGCTGTCGGCGGCTGCGCGCGACCTCGGCATCAGCCAGCCCACCATCGGCCGTCATGTCGAAGCGCTGGAAACCGCCCTTGGCCTTACGCTCTTCGACCGCAGCCTTTCGGGTCTCAAGCCGACTGCGTCGGCCTTGCGGCTCTATGGTCGGGTCAAGGACGCCCAGTCTGCCCTCGCCGAGGCCAATATCCTCGCCCAGGGCGCTCAGCAGGATGAGGGAGGCACGGTGCGCATCACTGCCAGCGTCATGATCTCAAACCATGTTCTGCCCACCCTGCTCAAATCCATTCGCGCGCTGCATCCCCGCATCGCCATAGAAATCGTGCCCTCCGATACTTCGGAGAACCTGCTGATGCGCGAGGCCGACATCGCCATCCGCATGTTCCGCCCCACCCAGCTGGAGCTGATCACCCGGCATCTGGGCGAGGTGCCGCTGGTGGCAGCCGCACATGAGGATTATCTCGCCCGGCGCGGCCGGCCACAGACACTGCAGGACCTCTGGTCACACGACCTCATCGGCTTTGACCGTTCGGACCTTATCGTCAGCCATGCCCAGCGCATGGGATTTGCAGTCAGCCGCGACAACTTCATGCTGCGCTCGGACGACCAGTCCCATTGCTGGGAATTGCTCAAGGCCGGGCTCGGCATTGCCTTCGGACAGCAGCAGTTGGTGGCGTCCACGCCTGGGCTGGTGGCGCTCGACATCGACCCGCAGATCCCGCCCTTGCCGATCTGGCTGACTACGCACAGGGAATTGTTCACCTCACACCGGATCCGTGCCATCTTTGACGCATTGGCCGCCGGGCTCCTCGCCTATATCAATGGTGAACTCGACCGCCACCCGACCCGTTAAGGCTGACATGCAGACCCTTTTGAACATTGCCATCGCACTCGCGCTGCTCTTCGTCGTCATCGTTCTGGGCATGGGCCTGTGGAACATGATGAAGGGCGGGCCCGGCAATACCAGCCAGCGGCTGATGCGCCTGCGCGTCATCGGCCAGGCCGTGGCCATCCTGCTGCTGATGGGCGCCCTGTTCCTGTTCGGGCGCGGCTGAGCCGCGGGCACCAGTCATGGTCAAGCTCAACGTCATCTATACGCGCACCGGCGATAGCGGCACCACCGGGCTGGTGCGCGGCCCCCGCCGCTCCAAGCACGATCTGCGCATCGAGGCCTATGGCACGGTCGAGGAAGCCAATGCCTTTGTCGGCAATGCCCGGCTGGCCGCCGGCGCCCACCATGTGCTGGACCCCATCCTCGCCCGCATCCAGAACGATCTCTTCGATGTGGGCTCGGACCTGGCGACCCCCGGCGCCGACGACCCCGATGCCGAATATCCCAGCCTGCGCGTACGCCCGGTGCAGACGAACTGGCTGGAAGACCAGATCGACCGGTTCAACGCTGATCTCTCCCCGCTCAAGAGCTTCATCCTGCCCGGCGGCACGCCGCTCTCGGTAGCCCTGCACCTTGCCCGCACCGTCACCCGTCGCGCCGAGCGCGTGGTCTCGGCCCTGCTCGAGATCGAGCCCGACACCAGTCCCGAAACCCTGCGCTATCTCAACCGCCTCTCGGACCTGTTCTTTGTGCTCGGCCGCGTGGCCAATGCGAATGGGGCCGACGATATCTTGTGGGTGCCGGGCAATTATGGTGACGTGAAGAAGACCGACTGAACGGCAACACGCACCCGGTTGCCGCAGATGGTGGTGCCGCGCAGGAGAGACGTGACAGAATATGTTCTTGCCCCTGCATGACGCCAATCCGATCAAGCATGTCGAGTTTCCCTTCGTCACCTATGGGCTGATCGGGATCACCATTCTGGTATTTCTGGTACAGGCGGCGCTGCCGCCGGCAGCCTTCGATCAGGCGACCATCGATTTCGGCATGATCCCCATCGTCGTGCGCGATCTTTACCCGCAACCGGTGCCCTGGCTGCCGGACTGGGCGACGCTGGTGACCTATGCATTCCTCCACGCCGACTGGATGCACCTGCTCACCAATATGCTGTTCCTCTGGGTGTTCGGCGACAATATCGAGGATGCCTTCGGGCACTTGAAATTCCTCGGCTTTTACCTCGCTTGCGCCGTCCTTGCAGCCCTCGCCCACCTGCTGTTCAACCTCGACGGCAATGGGCCGCTGATCGGGGCGTCAGGGGCCGTGGCCGGCGTCATGGGCGCCTATATCCTGCTCTTTCCGCACGTGCGGGTCTTCGTTTTGGCCCGCATTGTCTGGCTCATTCCCCTGCCGGTCCCGGCCTATTGGATGCTCGGATTCTGGATCCTGACCCAGCTTTTCTATGGGCTGATCGGCTCCAGCGAACCGGTGGCGTGGTGGGCCCATATCGGCGGTTTCGCTGCCGGGCTGGTGCTGGCCGCCCCCTTGCGCCGGCATGGCGTCGGGCTGTTTGGCGGCAGATGACCGCATCATGAACGGTTTCTTTAGGGGCCGCTGCTAGTCTTCTCGCAAAGCGCGAAAGGCCAGCCGACGTGAACACCGATCTCACAACGCAGATGCTGACCATGCGCTCGGCGCAGACCCAGCACGCGACGCAGATCGCCATCGTCAAGAAATCGCATGACATGCAGACCGACCTGCTCAACATGCTGATGGAAACCGCGCTGAGCCCACCCCCGCCCGGCCAGGGCGCGAAGGTGGACAAGCTCGCCTAACCCCAAAAGGAGCCCGCAATGATCAATGCTCTGGGCACCAATCCTTCCGCCATGGTCACCCGCATCGCCCAGAACCAGGGCGCCTCGCTCGCGACGCAACTGGCCAAGGTGGCGCAACTGCGCATGGAAATGCTGCTCAATCAGGCCGAGAACCAGGCCCAGGCGAGCGTGCACGAGGTGCCGCTGGTGACGCCGATCAACGGCGCCGAGGTCGAAAAGCTGGTTTAACCGCGCAGCCCGATCAGTGCATTGACCACGGCCTTGCCGTCCTCGGAGTCCCATTCAGCCGGGCCCTGCAGCACCGCCAATTCGCAGCCTTCCGGATCGAGCAGCAGCGTCGCGGGCAGGCCCACCGCGACGGCTTCGCGCTTCAGCCGCTCGAAGGCTGAAAAGGTGCTGTCGGCATAAAGCGGCAGATTGGCAAACTGGCCGTCGTCGAGGAAAGCCTCTGCCTTTTCCTGGCCACCGGCGCCGATATCGAGATTGATCGGCAGCACCATGAACTTGTCCGAATTATATTCGGTCGCCACCGCGTCGAGCGCCGGCATTTCCTCGCGGCACGGCACGCACCAGCTGGCCCAGAAATTGACCAGCAGCGCCTTGCCGGAGAAATCGGCAATGGTCATGTCCTTGCCCGAGGCATCCTTGAACGCCATGTCGGCATAGCCGCGTCCCTCGCCGGTGCCGTTGAGCGCCGCCAGCTGCCCGACTGCCGCGGCATCGATCACCTGCGCCTGCATCGACTGCACCGGGCAGCTGCTTGCCGTGGCGGCATTGCCCAGATAGACCCACGCCGCTATAGCTACGCCCACGCCCGCTACCCCCAATGCAGCGACCATCGCCAGACGATTGCGTGCTGTTGGCTGGGTGGGGTTCATGTCCGACATGGTGTCTCCGAAAGGCCTGAAGATGAGCAACAAAATGTGGGGCGGCCGGTTCGCGTCCGGACCCGACGCCATCATGGAAGAAATCAACGCCTCGATCGGATTCGACCAGCGTCTCTACCGCCAGGATATTGCCGGATCGAAGGCCCATGCCACAATGCTCGCCGCGACGGGCATTCTGACGCATGAGGACCGCGACGCCATCCTGGCCGGTCTAGACGAGGTGCTCGCCGAAATCGAGGGTGGCACCTTCACGTTCTCGCGCGCGCTTGAAGACATTCACATGAATGTGGAAAGCCGCTTGCGCGAAAAGATCGGCGATGCCGCCGGACGCCTGCACACCGCCCGCTCGCGCAATGACCAGGTGGCCACCGATTTCCGCCTCTATGTGCGCGACACCATCGACCATCTGGTGGCCCAGATCCAGACGTTGCAGCTTGGCCTCGTCAAGCGCGCCGAGGAGGAGGCCGAAACCATCCTGCCCGGTTTCACCCACCTGCAGAACGCCCAGCCGGTGACCTTCGGCCACCATCTGCTCGCCTATGTCGAAATGCTCGGCCGCGATGCCGGCCGGCTCATCGACGCGCGCAAGCGCCTCAACGAGAATCCGCTGGGCTCGGCGGCGCTGGCCGGCACGCCCTATCCCATCGATCGCGATATGACGGCGGAAGCACTCGGCTTCGATCGCCCCACCGCCAATTCGCTCGATGCCGTTTCCGACCGCGACTTCATTCTCGAGACCCTCGCCGCTGCCGCGATCTGCGCCATGCATCTCAGCCGCTTCGCCGAGGAAATGGTGATCTGGAGCTCGGCGCAGTTCGGCTTCATCAAGCTTTCCGACAAGTTCACCACCGGCTCCTCGATCATGCCGCAGAAGCGCAATCCGGACGCCGCCGAACTGGTGCGCGCCAAGATCGGCCGCATCATGGGCTCGCTCAATTCGCTGCTTGTCGTCATGAAGGGCCTGCCGCTGGCCTATTCCAAGGACATGCAGGAAGACAAGGAAGTGGCCTTCGACGCGCTCGACGCGCTCTCCCTGTCGCTGGCCGCCATGACCGGCATGGTGGCCGACATGGCGCCAAATCGCGCCCGCATGCACGCTTCGGCCTCGGCCGGCTTCTCCACCGCCACCGACGTCGCCGACTGGCTGGTGCGCGAACTCAACATCCCTTTCCGCGATGCCCACCACATTACCGGGCAGATCGTGGCCCTGGCCGAGCAGAAGAATTGCGGCCTCGAGGGCCTCACCATCGAGGACTTCAAGTTCATCGACCAGCGCATCGACAGCCGCATCCACAAGGTTCTTACGGTCGAGGCCTCGGTGGCCGCCCGCAAATCCTATGGCGGCACCGCGCCGGCCAATGTGGTTGTGCAGGCGGCGCGCTGGAAGAGCCTGCTGACCGGCGAGAGCCATGAGCCCAAGGCGCTCGGCAAGAAGACGCATGGCAGCCATGGTGATGGCGGGCTTTGAGCCGTCTCGCGCAAAGGCGCGATCCACCTTCTCCCGCAAGGGGCAGTGTTTACTTTGGGCTCATCGGGAGGCACGGTAACCGCGGTTCCCGCTCTCCCTCCCCCCTTGAGGGGGAGGGCCGGGGTGGGGGTGGTTCAGTGATTCACTGATGGACCCCCACCCTCATTCACAGTCCATTTGAGCGTAGCTCAAAATGGCCTTCTCACCTAAAATCGCTCCACTGGAGCGATTTTGCTTCCGGCACGCTTCGAAGCCCCTCAAGGGGGAGGGAGGCGAACGAGCACCAAAGCCGGTTGTCAAAACGTCCAAAGTAGACACTGCCCGCGCACAGGGAGAGGGAAGACGGAGGGACCATTGCCGCTAAAGCCCCGAACCATGCGCCTCAGCGACCGGCATGTCGCCTATCTCCAGCCGACGGAGATCAGCGAGGACATGCCCGATCCGCCCGAGGGCATGTATCGGGCGAGCGAGGACGATCATCGCGCCACCATCGCGCAACTGCTGGCCCAGATGGATGATCCCGGCGAAATCTGGTTCTTTGCCTATGGCTCGCTGATCTGGAAACCGGCCTGCGATTTCGTCGAAATGCGCACCGGCACGATTCGCGGCTGGCATCGCGCCTTTTGCCTCGGCTGAAACAATCGCTGGCGCGGCAGCGATGAAAATCCGGGCCTGATGCTGGCGCTCGACCGGGGTGGCGCCTGCAAGGGCGTCGCCTATCGCCTGCCGCCGGACGCCATCGAAGACAACCTGATCAAACTGTTCGAGCGGGAAATGGCCTGGCGGCCCTCCGCCTTTCCGCCGCGCTGGGTCAATGTCCAGGCGGGTGAGCGCACAATGAAGGCGCTGACCTTCTGCATCGACCGCAATTCGGGCCGTTACGTTTCCGGACTGAGTGAAGACCAGATCGCTGACGTGCTCGCCAAGGCCGTGGGCTCGCGGGGCTCCATGGCGGAATATCTCTTTTCCACCGTCAGCCATCTCGAACAGCTCGGTATCCGCGATCCGCATCTGTGGCGCCTGCAACATCTGGTCGCCGAGCGCATCGAAGCGGTTTATGAGCCGGATCGATAAGTCTGGCTTTTGTTTTTGTCGCTCTCAGTTTAGATCACCGGGTCCCCTTCTCCCCTCGTGGGAGAAGGTGGCGCGCAAGCGCCGGATGAGGGGGCGCGGAGCGTGTGAGAACCCCTCACCCGCCCTTCGGGCACCCTCTCCCACAAGGGGAGAGGGGAAGACAGGATTGCGGGGCATAAAATGGTCCACCACTTCAACCATCGCGACGGCACGCTTTATGCCGAGGACGTCAATCTGAACGACCTCGCCGAAGAGGTGGGGACGCCCTTTTACGTCTATTCCAGCGCCACGCTGCGCCGGCATGTGCAGGTGGTGCAGCGCGCCTTCGAGGGCATTCCGACGCTGCTCGCCTATGCGATGAAGGCCAATTCCAACCAGGCCGTGCTCAAGCTCATGGCGTCGGAAGGCTGCGGCGCCGATGTGGTTTCGGGCGGCGAATTGCAGCGGGCTCTCGCCGCCGGCATTCCGGCCGACAGGATCGTCTTTTCCGGCGTGGCCAAGACCGTTGCAGAAATGCGCCAGGGCCTGGCGGCCGGGATCAAGTGCTTCAATGTCGAGAGCGAGCCCGAGCTTGAGCGGCTGTCGATGATCGCAGCCGATATGGGCCTCACCGCGCGCGTCTCCGTGCGCATCAACCCCGATGTCGATGCCCGCACCCATGCCAAGATTTCGACCGGCAAGAGCGAGAACAAGTTCGGCATTTCCTATAAGCGCGCCCACGAGGTCTATCGGCGCATTGCCGAGCTGCCCAATATCGAGGCCGTCGGCGTCGACATGCATATTGGCAGCCAGATCACCGATCTCGAGCCCTTCGGCAATGCCTTCGGTCTGATGGCCGAACTGGTGACCGCCCTGCGCGCCGATGGCCATACCATCCATCATGTCGATATCGGTGGCGGCCTGGGCATTCCCTATCATCACGACCAGGAAGCTCCTCCCCATCCCGACGCCTATGCCGCCGTGGTGCGCGACAAGGTCGGGCAATTGGGCTGCAACTTGGTGATCGAGCCCGGCCGCCTCTTGGTGGGCAATGCCGGCATCCTGGTCACCAAGGTCGAATATGTGAAGGAGGGGAGCTCGAACTTCATCATCGTCGATGCGGCGATGAACGATCTCATCCGCCCCACGCTTTACGAAGCCCATCACGATGTCGAACTGGTCAACCAGTCCAACCTGCCCCCGATCACCGGGGATATTGTCGGTCCGGTCTGCGAAACCGGCGACTATCTGGCCAAGGGCCGCACCATTCCCGGCGTCAAGGAAGGCGATCTCATCTCGATCATGAGCGCCGGGGCCTATGGCGCGGTCATGGCCTCGACCTACAATTCCCGCCCGCTGATCCCGGAAGTTTTGGTCGATGGACCGCGCTGGCACGTGATCCGCCCGCGCAAGTCCATCGACGAGCTGATCGCGCTCGATAGCGTCCCCGACTGGCTCTGAACTATTGCAGGGGCTGGCGCGCCAGCGACACCACTTCCACCGGCTTGCCGGAAAGCGCGTCCTCGACCTTGGCCAGGAGGTCGGCCAGGGTAAACGGCTTGGGGATGACGTCATAGATCAGCGCATCGAGCCCATGGGCCCGTTCGCGCTGGTCGGCAAAGCCGGTCATCAACAAAATGGTAAGCTCGGGGAAACGGGCACCGACATGCAGGGCCAGCGCGATCCCGTCCATCACCGGCATCTTGATATCGGAGAGCAAGAGGTCGAACTGGCCGTCCTCGGCATCGACGGTCTCGGCGGCGAGGCCCCCATCTTCCTCGGCAATCACCTCATGCCCCTTCATGGTGAGGGCACTGACCACGAAGGCGCGGACGGACGGATCGTCTTCGGCAACGAGAATTCTGGCCAAGAAACTGCACTCCTAATGGTGTTCGGCGGCCGGCGCGGCGCCATGGGCGCTTTCCGGCTCTGAAATATCGGCAGCCGGGGCTTCGGCAGCGTGTTCGGTGGCGGCAGGGGCGGCAGGATGCTGGCTCGCCCCAGGCACCATCGGCGGGGCCTGCTCCTCGCGCGTCTCGGGAAGGGCATTGGCCGTGGCAAAGGTGAGGCGCACCCGCTCGGCATTGACCGGCGGCAGGGTCAGGCGAGTCTCGAAGGTGGCGCGTTCGCCGGCCATCAGGTCGCCGACCCGCGAAGCCACGCTCCATTCGTAGACGGTCTTGCCGCGCGCATCGAGCAGGCTCACCACCACCGGGGGTACCCGCACCGGCTTGGGCATCAGGCCCACGATCTGCGCCGAGACCACCAGCACCTCGTCGCCTCCGGTCAGGGTTTTCAGCGTGTCGAGATTGGAAAATTCGAGGCCGACCACATTGACCCCCATGCCAACCGCCGCATAGACGCCGGCCAGATCGGGATAGCGCTCGACCAGCTGGGTGCGGCCGAAATACAGCAGCGCCACAAGGCCAACCAGCATGACCACGCTGGCCAGCCTGGCGGTGCGACGCAGCCGCGCCATTGGCAGGCGCGAGAACATGGCGCTCTGCCGGCGCGAAAATGCCTGCTGGCGCTTCTTGAGCTCGGCCGGATCGACCGATCGCATCGGCGTTCGTCCGGTGCGCGGCACCGGCTCGGCGCGCGTCGGGGCAGGCGGCGGAGATGGCGCGACCCGCGCCGCTTCGGCCATGAAGGCCTCGTCGAGCACGTCTTCGGCCATTTCGCCGTAGAGCTTGTCGTCTTCCTCGATGCTGGACGGCTCGGGCTCGGGGATCATTGGCGCGGCCTGCTGCCAGGCCTGCTGGCAATGGGCGCATTGCACCTTGCGACCAGCCGCACCAATGGCCTCATAGGTCACCTGGTACTTGGTCTGGCAATGCGGACAGGTGATGATCATCAGACCGGCGCTGGGACAAGAAGCATGCAGCCCGACCCTAGCCCTGTCGGGGTTAAAACTCCTCAAATCCTCCCCAAGATCACAAATGTGCCGCTTTCCCCGGCGCAAAACGCCCAGGCATGCCGCCCAGGCGCCGTCACGCTGCTATGATGCGCCAACTGATTCGCCCGAAGGCGGCGCCACCAACACCGGATGAGCTGGGAGCACCCGTTCTTGATCGACTTTTCCGATGTGGGCCTGCGCTACGGCAATGGCCCCGAAATCCTCAAGGATCTCAGTTTTTCCATTGAGCCCGGCTCCTTCCATTTCCTCACCGGCCCGTCGGGCTCGGGCAAGACCAGCCTGTTGCGCCTCCTGCTGCTGTCGCTGAAGCCCAGCCGCGGCAAGGTCACCATGTTCGGCGAGGATGTGAGTCATCTCAACCAGGACCAATTGCTGCAGATGCGCCGCCATATCGGCATCGTGTTCCAGGAATTCCGCCTGCTCGACCATCTGACCACCTTCGAAAACGTGGCGCTGCCGCTGCGCGTGCTTGGCCAGCCCGAGAGCGAATATCGGCCCAATGTCACCGAACTGCTCGAATGGGTCGGGCTGGGCGAGCGCATGCATGCCTTGCCCACTTTGCTCTCCGGCGGTGAAAAGCAGCGTGCCGCCATTGCCCGCGCCGTCATCGCCCGGCCCAAGGTGCTGCTGGCCGACGAGCCCACCGGCAATGTCGATCCGGACCTGTCGAGCCGGCTGGTGCACCTGTTTGCCGAGCTCAACCGCACGCTGGGCATGACCATCATCCTGGCCACCCATGAATTGCCCCTGCTCGACCGGTTCCCCTATCCGCGCATGGTGCTCAACAAGGGGGAGCTGAAAATCCATGCTTGATCGTGTGCTCGCCCTGTTGCCGCGTCGCGCCGGTGCCGCGCCCATCGTCCCCGAAAAGAGCGTGGCGGGCCGCACCCTGCTGCTGCTCATCACCATCATGGCCTTTCTCTCGGCGGTGACGCTGGGCGGCGTGGTCCTGGTACAGAAATCGGCCATCGCCTGGTCCGCCGATGTCGGGCGCGAACTCACCATCCAGATCCGCCCGGTGGAGGGCGAGGTGATGGAGAGCAATCTGCGCACCGCCGTGTCGCTGGCCCAGTCCACTCCCGGCGTCTCCGGTGCGCGGGCCCTCACCATCGAGGAAAGCCAGGCCTTGCTCGAGCCCTGGCTCGGCGCCGGACTCGACCTCTCCGCCATCGCCATTCCCCGCCTCATCGTCGTGCAACTGGCCGATCCGGTGGATGCCGATATCGAGCAATTGCAGCGCAATCTCGGTGCCATCAACGGCGCCAGCCTCGATACCCACGCCGCCTGGCGCCAGCAGCTCAACACCATGGCCGGAACCGTGGTGCTCTCGGGCCTTCTGGTGCTGGGGTTGATCGGCGTGGCCACCGTGCTCGCCATCATCTTTGCCACGCGCGGCGCCATGGCCTCGAACCGCGAAATCGTCGATGTGCTGCATTTCATCGGCGCCTCCAACAAGTTCATTGCCGGCGAATTCCAGGGGCGGTTCCTGTCCATCGGCCTGCAGGGCGGGTTGCTCGGCACGGTTTTGGCGACGCTGTTTTTTACCCTGATCGGCGCCGCAGCCGGCAGCGTTTTGCCCTCGGAAGCCAATGCCCAGGTCGGGGTGCTGTTCGGACAGTTCCTCTTGGGCTGGGACGGCATAATCGGCGTGGCCGCGGTGATCCCGGTAATCGCCGTGCTGACGGCAGTGACCTCGCGCATGACCGTGCGCCGCTATCTCAGCGAAGCCTCCTGAGAGCCATGTCCGACAGCGTCCGCTTTGCCCTCACCGAGCAGGATATGGCCGACGCGGCGCGCCTCTATGGCGTCGATGCCATTCGCTCGCCGCGCCGCCGGATCGGGCTCGTCATCACCTTCGTGCTCGTCGTGGTGCTGATGGCAATGGTGCTCGACATTGCCTTCCCTCTCGATCCCGAGCGCCTCGCCAGCCGTTGGCCGGCACTTCTGGGCCTCAGCCTCCTGCCCTTCGCTGTGGTGCTGGCTCTCGGCGTCGTCCTCAATCCGTTGCTGGCCCGGCGCACCTATCGCCAGCAACGCTCGCTGCAGGGCGAACTGGGTCTCTCCTGGAGCCGCGATCAACTGGCCTTCGACAGCGAATATGGCCAATTCGCCATGCCCTGGAGCCACTTCAAGCGCTGGACAGAGGACAAACGCGTATTTCTGCTGTTCGAGTCCGAGCGGCTCTATAGGATAATCCCCAAACGGGCCCTCGACGCCGACCAGCAAGATCGTTTTCGCGACTGCCTGGCGGCCATCGGCACCTGAGACGGACTAGGTTAGCCAGGAAGGCCTCATGATTTTCGTGCAGACGCTCAGGACAATCCTCTTCTACCTGTTGTTCATCGGCCAGACCGCCGTCATCGCCATTGCCCTCGGCATCGTGGGCCTCGTGGCGGGCCGCACGTCTTTCAGCTGGGCCATGGCTCAATATTGGTGCTGGTCCAATCTGCAATTGCTGCGCATCGTCGCCGGTCTCAGGACCGACGTGCAGGGCCAGGAAAACATCCCGGCCGGCGGCTGCATCATCGCCTCCAAACACCAGTCCGACTGGGACGTGTTCTCCATCTTTCCGCATACCGGCCGGCCCGCCTATATCGTCAAGAAGGAACTGATGCGCATTCCCTTCTTCGGCTGGGCCGCGCGTTCGCTCGACTGCATCGAGGTCGATCGCAGGAAGGGTGCCGAGGCCATTCCCGAAATGATGCGCCAGGCGCGCAGCGCCCTCGATCGCGGCTGCCGCCTGGTGATTTTCCCCGAAGGTACCCGCAAGGCGCCGCTGGCACCGCCCGACTACAAGCAGGGCCTCGTCCGCATGTATGTCGAGCTCGGTGTGCCGGTCGTGCCGGTGGCCCTCAATGCCGGCCTGTTCTGGGGCCGCAACAGCCTCAATATCTGGCCCGGCACGGCGCGCGCCCGCATCCTTGCGCCAATCGAGCCGGGCCTCGCCCCCGATGTTTTTCTCGAGCGCCTCAAATCCGCCATCGAGCCGGAGTCTACTCGACTCATTCTCGAGGCTGTCGATGCCGGTTTGAACCGCCCGCTCGACCCGCCCCTGCAAGCGCGTCTCGATACGCTGCGCCCCAGCACCACCCACTAGATATTGACAGCGCCAGCGAACAAAAACATACATGTAGCGTCGAGCCGATATCGGCTTGACGAATGGAACAATTTGTTCTAATTTTGTTCTTCTTCTGGGGAAGCAGGGGAGACGGCCAGATGCGACATGTCAAAGCCAGTGATCGGACGGGCCTCAAGCTTGCGCATTGGCATGGGCGTTCAGGCCGGGATTACGACCTGATCGGCGAAAGCTTCAGCGACTTTTCCATGAATGCCGGCGTCCTGTATCTCATCAGCAAGGGCGGCAATGTGCTCTGGGTTGGCTCGACCGAGGATCTGGTCAGCGACCCGATGAGCCGCACCCGCTTCCGCCTGGCGCTCGATTGTGCCGACCGGGTCTTTCGCCTGGCGACGGACCCCGCCGAGGGCAATCGCCTTAGCACAATCTGGGATCTCGAAGGCGCCATGCCGCTGCCGGAGACGTCGGCTCAGGCGGCCTGACCCTCCGCCTCCAGGGCCTCGAGCTGAGCCACGAGCGCCATCAAGGCATGGTCGCGAATGCCCAGTTGCGCCAGATGCCGGGCGGTATTGACCACATAGTCGATATTGCGGCCCGATATTCCCACGCCATTGCGCACCATGGCCAATTGCTGTTCCGGGCTCAGCAGCCCGGCAAACTGGTCATGGCTTTCATCGACCACGAAGGCCAGCGCCGCGACACGCCGCCCATCGGCCAGGGTAACCGGCCGCATCACATCACGATAAACCGAGGTTACCTGCTCGCGTTCCTCGAGATAGGCCCGCACCGCCGGCCAGTCTGCCGGCGCCACCTCGAAAGCCATGCCCCGGCAGGAGCCACCACGCGTCAGCCCGAACACCAGGCCCGGGCGCTCGACCGTGCCGCGGTGATGGTGGGAAATGATGGAAAGCGAGCGGTGGGCGCCACGCAAAAGACCAAGATGGGCGCTGACATAGGCAAAGCCCGGATTCCAGATCAGTGATCCGTACCCGAAAACCCAATGGGCCGCAGTGCCCTCATGCTCTTCGATCAGTGCCATGTGTCGACCAAAACCTATTCGTGTGCAAACCAGGCGGCAAGCGGGGAGCGCGCAGGCCCTTGATGCAAATATACCGCATGTCGGATTGATCGCAGATGAACGCCAGTGGCGGAAACCCGCTTCTGACAAGCCGGCTGGAGCGTTAAGACTGAAGCCATGAAGAAACGAATCATCATTCTGGGCGTCGTCGTCCTTGTCGTGGCCCTCGCCTGGAGCGGCGGCTGGCTGTTCCTGGCCAATCAGCTGCGCCAGCAGATCGATGCCCTTGCCTTTGCCGATGGTGAGACCAGCCCGCAGCTGACCTGCGCCACGCTCAACATCTCCGGCTATCCCTTCAGCGTCGATGTCGAATGTGTCGATGCCGTGGTGGTGTCGGGCGACGTCATGGCCGAAATCCCGGCGGTGCGCGCCAGCGCCCTCATCTATCGACCCAATCATGTGCTGGCCTCAGCGCGGGGCCCGGCGCAGATTTCCGACGCCTTTACCGGCCAGCAGAGCGAATTGGCCTGGGCCGAGCTCAATGGCAGCCTGCGCGTCGAGAATTGGCGCATCGCCCGCCTGTCGATCGTCGGCTCAGAGGTCTCCTGGACCGACCGCCTGTTCGGCGACGCGCTGCTGGCCAAGGCCGATGCGCTGGAACTGCATCTGCTTGACATCCCGGAAATGCACGATGCCGAACGCAGCCTCTCGGCCCTCGCCGCCTATCTGCGAACCCAGGCGCTGGATGTGCCGATGATGACGCTGGCAGCGGCCGATATCGAGCTTGAAGCCGAATTGAGCGGCCTGCCCGACGATCTGCGCAGGATCGGCGCCGAACCCATTCTGCCGCTCTGGCAGCGCAATGGCGGCACGCTGAACCTGGTCTCGCTGCGCGCCAAGGATGCCAGCGCCGATCTCGAGGCCTCCGGCCAGGTGCAACTGGACGATCAGGGCCGGCCCAATGGCAAGATCGACATCTCCTCGGCCGGCGTCGCCGAACGCATCGGCCCGATGATCGAGGAACCCTGGCGCACCCTGGTCCTCGGCACCCCCGGCGCCGATGGCCGGCACACCAACCAGCTCAATTTCAGCAACGGCAATCTGTCCTCGGGCCTCGTCCCCATAACCACCATGCCGCCACTGTTCTAGCCATTCCAAAGCTCGCTTGACCTGACACTGATCGCCCCTCCCCTTGTGGCAAAGGAGCGATCAGTGCATCGGCCGGACCCTGGAAACGCCTTAGCTCATTGACACATCGCGGCTGGCGCTGGTGATCGAGACGGTGAAGCCGGCGACGACGTCGATGAGGCTCATCACCATGAGCAGGAAGAAGACCGAGCTCGAGGCTGCGCCGACCAGCAGGAACTCCACCAGGAAAATCACGAACAGCACCATGGAGAGCATGTGCTCGATGATCGAGGCGCGCGCCGTGCCGGTGGATTTGAGCACTTCGAAAAACAGCAGGATAATGCCGACGACGAGGAGGAAGTCGCCGGCGGTGATCGCCCAGGGCATGCCCGAGGGCATGGGCAGGGAGAACATGCCGAACCCCCAATTGACCGGATTGCCGCCGAAAAACACGAAGACGATGAGGTTATAGGCCAGGAACGGGAAGACCAGCAGCGGCGGAATGAACGTGCCCTTGCGCCGTGGCGCCGGATGGGTGGGAAGGACGACGGTTTCGGTCATAGCTTTCAGTCTCCGCATCGGGACCGGCACCATGCCAGAGCTTTATCAAGCGCGGAACGGGAATTTTTGGGTGTTGCGCTGTCGAAGCGAGGATGGGCCAATCGTCGCTTGGATAAACGCAAGGCTTTTGAGGAGAGCATCATGCAAAGCGCCAAAAATATCGTCTGTCTCTGGTACGACACCGAAGCCGAAGCGGCCGCCCGCTTCTATGCCCAGACCTTTCCCGACAGCCATGTCGGCGCCGTAAGCCGCGCCCCCAGCGATAATCCCTCGACCAAGCAAGGCGCGGTGCTGACGGTGGAATTTTCCGTCATGGGCATTCCCTGCATCGGGCTCAATGGCGGCACGGCCTTCAAGCATTCGGAAGCCTTTTCCTTCCAAGTCACCACCGAGAACCAGGAAGAGACCGACCGCTACTGGAACGCCATTGTCGGTAATGGCGGCGAGGAAAGCATGTGCGGCTGGTGCCGCGACAAATGGGGCATTTCCTGGCAGATCACCCCGCGCGCGCTTTCCGACGCCATGGCGGCAGGCGGGCCCGGCGCAAAACGGGCCTTTGAGGCAATGATGACGATGAAAAAGATCGACGTGGCCGCGATCGAGGCAGCGGCAAAGGGCTAGGCCTTCCGGTTCGGCGCGATCTGCGGGCCCCTTTCTGCTCAGGCGGCGCGAGGGGTCAATGCGATGACCGGAATGGCCTCGCGCGTGGTCTTTTTCTCGTAGTCCGCAAACTGCGGGAAGAGGCTGGCCATCCGGGCATAGATGGTGTCGCGGTCTTCCCCCTCGACGACGCTGGCGCGGACAGGCAGGCGGCTGATGGTCTTGCCATCGCCCACCGAAATGTCGAAATCGGGATGGGCGAGCACATTGTGATACCAGGCCGGGTTGTTGGGTGCGCCACCATAGGAGGCGAAGACATACCAGGGGCCGGTATCGTTTTCGCGCAGATACATCAACGGCTGGGTGCGCTCGACGCCGGATTTGGCACCGATGGCATGCAGCAGCAGCACCGGCTTGCCTTCGAAATAGCCGCCCGGCTGTCCGCCATTGGCAATAAAATCGGCGATCACCTGGTCGTTGAAATTGCTCATGTCTGCTCTCGTAGCTCGCTGCGGTTAAAGCTAGGTGTCGCGGGGCTGCCGAACAAGGCCACAGAAAGCAAAATGCCGCCCGGTGGGGGCGGCATTCTTTTTGGATCGCTGAACCAGTTTACTTCTTCAGCTTGAGCGGGCCGACCATCTGTTCGGGCCTTACTTCGGCGTCGAATTCTTCGCCGGTGAGCAGGCCCAGTTCGATCGCCGTATCGCGCAGCGTGCCGCCATTCTTGTGCGCGGTTTTGGCGATCTTGGCGGCGTTGTCATAGCCGATCTTGCGGTTGAGTGCGGTCACCAGCATCAACGACTGGTCCACCAACTGCTTGATGCGCTTGCGATCCGGCTCGATGCCAATGGCGCAATTGTCGTTAAAGCTCTTGGCGGCGTCTGCCAGCAGGCGCACCGATTGCAGGAAATTATAGGCGATGACCGGCTTGAAGACGTTGAGCTCGAAATTGCCCTGCGAGGCTGCAAAACCAATCGCGGCGTCATTGCCCATGACCTGCGCCACGACCATGGTCATGGCCTCGGACTGGGTCGGATTGACCTTGCCCGGCATGATCGAGGAGCCGGGCTCGTTTTCGGGAATGGTGATTTCACCCAGGCCCGAGCGTGGGCCGGAGGCGAGCCAGCGCACGTCATTGGCGATCTTCATGAAGGCGACAGCCAACTGCTTCAGCGCCCCCGAAGTGCCGACAAAGGCGTCGTGCCCGGCGAGCAGCGCGAACTTGTTCGGCCCGGTGACGAAGTCATGGCCGGTGAGGTCGGCGATTTCCTTGGCGACGGTGACGGCATAGTCGGGATGGGCATTGAGCCCAGTGCCGACGGCTGTGCCGCCCAGCGCCAGTTCCTTGAGCTGGGGCATGCTGGCCTTGATGGCGGCCATGGCATAGTCGATCTGCGCCACCCAGCCGGAGATTTCCTGGCCCAGGGTCAGGGGCGTTGCGTCCTGCAAATGGGTGCGGCCGATCTTGACCACGTCCATATAGGCTTCGGCCTTGGCATTGAGCGTATCGCGCAGGAACTGGACGCGCTCATAGAGATAGTTTTCGACGGCCTCGACCGCCGCAATATGCATAGCGGTGGGATAGGTGTCGTTCGAGCTCTGGCTCATATTGACGTGGTCATTGGGGTGCACGGGCTTCTTGGAACCCATGGTGCCGCCGGCCATCTCGATGGCGCGGTTGGAAATGACCTCGTTGACATTCATGTTGGACTGGGTGCCCGAACCGGTCTGCCAGACGACAAGCGGGAAGTGGTCGGCAAGCTTGCCCGCAATCACCTCGTCGGCGGCAGCGACCACGAGATCACGGGTCTTTTCGTCCATCAGGCCGAGCTTGAAATTGGCCAGCGCCGCCGCCTTCTTGAGAATGCCGAAGGCGCGGATGATCTCGACGGGCATCTTCTCCCCGCCGATATCGAAATTCATGAGGCTGCGAGCGGTCTGCGCGCCGTAATACTTATCGGTCGGGACCTCGATCGTGCCCATGGTGTCCGATTCGACGCGCGTGCTCATATGCCTCTTGCTCCATTTGGGCCGCTTCTGTTGGCGGCGAAAAAGAAAACGGCCGACCCTTGTGGGGGCCGGCCGCTCGAATATCAGATAAAGCGCATCTGCGCCAAACAGCCTTTCGGCTTAGTTCTTCGCAGCCAGGATCTGGCGACCGCGATACATGCCGGTCTTGAGATCGACGTGGTGCGGACGGCGCAGCTCACCCGAATCCTTGTCTTCGACATAGGTGGGGTTGGCAATCGCGTCGTGCGAGCGGCGGAAACCGCGCTTCATCGGCGAAGTCTTGCGTTTTGGCACTGCCATGGTCGGTACTCCGAATTCAATATCGTTGCGCCGCCGAAAGCGGCCCAGAGACGTATCTCTGATGGGATTGGGGGGCTCTATAGAGGAAGACGCGAGGCTTGGCTAGGGGCTTCGCGTCGTGCCGACGGCAAATTCGCTCTAGCGGAGCGAATTTGGGCGAGAAGGCGATGAGAGCCGAGCGCGAATGGCGGGCGCTAGTGCATGGCCTGCTCGATATCGGTGTGGATGAAGTCATTGCCTTTGAACAATAGCGGCACATGGTTGGCACGTGCGCAGGCATAGGCAAAGCAATCGCCCATATTGAGGTCTGCACGGTGGCGCCCCTTGCCGAAACGCGCAAAAGCCTCGACCGCCAGACGACCCACATTTTCAGTGATCTCGGCCATTTGGGCATCTGTCTCGGCCACAAAGAGATCGACCAGCGCCTGCGCCTCCTCTATCGGGCACGCCCGCTTTCGCGCCAGACCCGCAACGGCCTCATAGATCGCCATCGGCGAAATCAGGATTTTGGGAGCCTGCTCAAGCGCGCGAGCCAGAGACGGTGCATCCTCTTCGCCGCTGAGAATAGATATAATCGCCGAGGCATCGACAAACATCACTCATCGCCCGAAAGCGCGTCGAAGAAAACCTTGTCGGCCTGCTGACCAGATGCCGGAAAGGCCTGATAGCGGTCAACCAGCGGTTTCAGCCGCTCCATGAGCGGAACCGCCTGCTTACGCCGAGCATATTCGGCTTCCACCGCATGCCGGACAGTCACGGTCAGGCTCTGGCCGGTCAACCGCGCCAGCTTGCGCACCGCGTCATCCGTCGCTTCATCCCGAACATAGAAAGCCATATATACTCTCCTTCGAAGGAATATATACAAAAGCATCCATCGACCTTCAAGCTCACAAGGCCAGCCGTCCATCCTTGCCGACGCAGGCGGCGCGGTCGCCATATTGGCGCGTACGCTCCTCGACGATGGAAGCAACGCGGCTGAGGCCGGCATTGGGCCGGGCGGGATTGCGAACCAGGGGATTGGGCAGGGTCACGGCGAGAAGGCTCGCCGTCTGCCAGTCCAGGTTCTGCGGCTCCCGCCCGAAGGCATGTTCGGAACCGGCGGCGACGCCGAACTGCCCCGAAGGGCCCCATTCGGCGATGTTGAGATAGATCTCCATGATCCGCTTCTTGGGCATGACCAGGTCGATATAGGCGGCCAGCGGCACTTCCAGCGCCTTGCGCAAAGCGCTCTGCCGGTTCCAGAGGAAGAGATTGCGCGCCACCTGCATGGTGATGGTCGAGGCGCCGCGCGTTTCCCGGCCGGCGAGGTAATTGTCGACCTCATCGCGCAAGGCGCCGAGATCGATGCCCCAATGGCGGCAGAACTGGCCATCTTCGGACAGGATGATGGCGGCCTTCAGCCGGTCGGAAATGTCGTCGATATCGCGCCAAACGCGCACCACCGGCCGCCCGGTGACATAGCGCTCCAGCATGGGCACCGAGACCGGCTGCACCACCAGGTAAAGCGGGGTCAGCAGCAGCGGAATGGCCACCAGCACAGCCAGAATGCCGAGGGGAATGCGCAGGAAGCGCCAGAATTTACGAATGCGGCGAGCCATGGGTGTTCATGACCGGCTCGCGAAGCGGATGCAAGCCCTCACCCCTTGCCGCCCCTGCGGCAAAGGGCTAGCAACACCTCCATGTATGACTTTGCTGCCGACAGTGCCGATTGCGCCCGCGCCGTGGAGGCCGGGCTGTCCGAATACCTGACCGGCGCGCGCCTGTCCGGCCCCGGCCCGGCTGCCGACCGCGTCATTGCGGCGATGCGCCATGGCAGCCTCGAAGGTGGCAAGCGCCTGCGGCCGCTGCTGGTGCGGCAAGCGGCCGCCATTTTCTCAGTGCCGCGTGAACAGGCCCTGCCCGCAGGGCTCGCCGTGGAAATGATCCATTGCTATTCGCTGATCCATGACGACCTGCCGGCCATGGACGATGACGATCTGCGACGCGGCCGACCGACCGTGCACAAGGCCTTCGACGAGGCCACCGCGATCCTTGCCGGCGACGCATTGCTCACCGAGGCCTTTGCGCTGCTCGCCAATCCCGGAACCCACCCCGATGCCGAAGTGCGCATTCGGCTGGTGGCCGAACTGGCGGCCGGGTCTGGCACCGGCGGCATGGTGGGCGGGCAGATGCGCGATATCGAGGGGGAAAAGGGCGGTTTTACCGAGGCCGAGATCGCCGTCATGCAGGCGATGAAAACCGGCGCCCTGATCCGCGCCTCGGTGCGCATGGGCGCGCTGCTGGGCGGTGCGGATGCCCGCGCCCTTTCCGCGCTCACCGCCTATGCCGAGGCCGCCGGCCGTGCCTTCCAGCTTGCCGACGACATATTGGACGTGACGGCAACTCCCGAAACCATGGGCAAGGCCACCGGCAAGGATGCCGAGGCGGGCAAGCAGACCGTGGTCGCCCGGCTCGGGCTCGAGGGCGCCAGGGAAATGCTGGACCGCACTGTTAGCGAAGCCGTTTCGGCGCTGCGCACCTTTGGCCCGCGGGCCGATGGGCTGCGCGCCACCGCACGCTATTTCGCCAGCCGGGAGAAATGAGCATGGCCAGTCTCCTCAGCGTCAATGTCGGCGCGCCGCGCAACATCCCCGGCACCGGCACGCTCACGGGCATCTATAAGGAGCCCGTATCCGGCCCGGTCGCCATCACCCGCGACGGCATTCCTGGCGATGTCATTGCCGACCGGCGCCACCATGGCGGCGTGGACCAGGCCATATATGTCTATTTCCAGGATGACTACGGCTTTTGGGCCGACCAAGGGGTCAAGACCTTTCCCGGCCTCTTCGGCGAAAACGTCACCATTGAAGGACCGGACAGCGCCTCGGCCTGCATTGGCGACCGCTTCGCCATCGGCGATTGCGTGCTGGAAGTGAGTTATCACCGCACGCCCTGCATGACCTTTTCCGCCAAGATGGGCGATCCGCGCTGGCTGAAACGCTTCCACAAGGCCCGGCGGCCCGGCGCCTATTGCCGCGTGCTCCAGCCTGGCAGCGTCGCGGCGGGCATGGCGGTGATCGCAATGCCCTTTGCCGGCGAGCGCATTTCGGTGGCCGAGCTCATGGGCTTTGATGGCGTGGCCGATATCCCGCGCGATTTCATGAGCCGGGCACTCACCACCCCGATCCGCGACAAGACGCGGTTCAAATACGAAAACCGGCTGGCGAGCTTGTTTTGAGCCAAGCCCCAACGATCGTCGCCACCCGGCTTGACCTTGTGGTCCATGCCCAGGACGCTGGCTTGCCCGGTCAAGCCGGGCAATGACGTCCATCAGAGTTTTAGAGCTATCCCAATGAGCCTTTCTTCCGTCCAAGCCGATCTCGCCGCCCGCGCCCCCGACCTCTCGGTCATCGTCACCGAGGCATCGACAGCCACCGTGCAGCTGGCGGCCGAAGTGCATGGGGTCGAGCCGGGCCAGATCGCCAAGACGCTCTGCATCCGCGTGCGCGACGAAGAATTCCTGCTGGTGACGCGCGGCGATGCGCGGCTCGACAATGCCAAATCCAAGTCCGCCTTTGGCGGCCGCCCGCGCATGCTGGGCGCCGAGGATGTGCTGCGGCTGACCAGCCACGAGGTGGGCGGGGTGTGCCCCTTCGGCCTGCCGGCGCCGCTGCCGATCTATCTCGACGTCTCGCTCAGGATCTACGACCAGGTGCTGCCGGCCGGCGGCGACACCCATGCCTCGGTCAAACTTTCGGTCGAGCGGCTGGCCGAATTGTGCGGCAAGAAGTGGGTGGATGCGTGCCAGCTGCCGGAATAGGCCCCTCGCCAGCAGACTTTATCCGCACGCGCCTGCCTCTGGTGCCGCTCTCCTTCCGTCCCGATATCGCGCTGCATCAACCCACGCCGAAGTCAGGCCTGATCGGTTTTCTGGCCAGCCAGGGCCGCACCGATGACCCGCCTTTTTGGGCCTATGCCTGGGCAGGTGGGGCCGCCCTGGCGCTGTATCTCCGCGACCATCAGGAGATCGTGGACGGCCGCTCGGTGCTGGATTTCGGGGCGGGCTCAGGCCTCGTTGGCATCGCGGCCGCCAAGGCCGGCGCGACCGAGGTGCTGGCCTTCGAGCCCGATCCTTTGGGGCAGACAGCACTGGCGCTCAATACCGAGGCCAATGGCGTGAGCATCACCTCGGCGACCGCAGATGCGGATGCGCAGATCGTCCTTGCCGGCGACGTCTTTTATGACGCCGATGTCGCCGCGCGCACGCTGCCGACCCTTGCCGCCCATGCCGCCCGCGGCGCCACTGTTCTTATCGGCGATCCCTTTCGCCGCGACCTGCCACGCGACCGGATCGAGCAGATTGGCGCGTATGACGTGCCTGACATGGGCTCCGCCGCTTTGGTGCGAGCGGGTATCTTTGCCCTGCGCCCCTGGAATATCGGATATGCCCCGGCGATCTTGCCGCCTTAGCCGCCCTGTCCTATATCTCCCCGCGTGAGGACGACCTCCCCCGTCATGGGTATCGTTTCGGGACGGCCCGGCAGTTTTGGAGAGCGCCATGCGCACCACCGCCGACCGTATCCGCCACGCCATTTCCTTCGAAGTCATCGGCATTATTCTGGCGACCCCCTTGGCCGCCTTCGCCTTCCACCTGCCCGGTGAAGACAGCGCCGTCATCGTCGTGGCCAGCGCCACCGTCGCCATGATCTGGAACTATGTCTACAATCTCGGCTTCGACCATCTGATGGTGCGGGTGCGCGGCACCACCGAAAAGACCACGCCCATTCGCGTCGCCCATGCGGTGTTCTTCGAGTTGGGCCTGCTCGCCATCATGCTGCCGGCCATCGCCTGGTATCTGCAGATTTCGATCTGGCAGGCGCTGGTCATGGATATCGCGCTGGCGGTTTTCTATATGGCCTATGCCTTCGTCTTCAACTGGGCCTATGATCGGGTGTTTCCGCTGCCCGAATGGCAAGAAAATGCCTGATTGTGCGGTCAGCATAGCTTTCTGCGCAACCAGGACCACATCATGCTGAAACCCCTCGCCATCCTTGCCATCACCCTCGGCGGCGTTTCCGTCGCCACCGCAGCGTCGGACGACGCCTGGGCCGAATTCGCCAAAGAGGTGGAGGATGCCTGCCTCACGGCCACTAAAGGCGTCTTCACCGAACCCACGGCGACGGTCGATCCTTTCGGCAGCGAGAGCTATGGGCTGGCTCTGGTCTCCGGCGCCTTTCCGAGCGGCGGCGAGGGCGCCATTATCTGCGTCTTCGACAAGCAGGCCAAAACTGTTGAGATCGGCGGCGAACTGCCCATCATGGTGATGGCGCACGACGCCGAATAGCGCAGTGACGGGGGCGGGCTCTATCCGCCGATAAGGCCGGCCCAGCGCAGGCCGAGCAGCACCAGCCCCAGCACCATGAGGCTGGTGAAGAACCAGAATGTGTGCCGCATCACGCTTTCGGGAAAATAAGTGTCGAAGGCATAGCCCCTGACGGCGCCGTAGCGCACGGCCAGCGCCGTCAGCGGGCACTTGAAGCCATTGCCGACAAAAACCACGACTTCTATGGCCAGCAAGGTCAGGGGCACCATGAGCCATGGGCCCATGTTCCCGCTCAGTCCGGCATAGACGAGCGCGAAGGTGGAAAGCGCCATCGCCACATAGATGATGGTGTGAACGAGGCGAACGGCGGCGAGCTTGCTGGCATCGGTCATGGCGCCACGTTCACCCCAGATGGCCGGTGAACTTGAGCCCGCCCAGCACGAGCAACAGCATGGCCAGCCAGAACAGGCGCCTCTGATTGCGTTCGTTCATCATTCGGCGGCGTCCTGCCGGCCAGTGCCGAACTTCTTTTCGATATAGTCGGCCACCATCACCTTGAACTGGTCGGCCACGTCTGCCCCGCGCAGCGTGGCCACCTTCTCGCCATCGACAAACACCGGCGCGGCCGGGGTTTCCCCGGTTCCGGGCAGCGAAATGCCGATATTGGCATGCTTGCTCTCGCCCGGCCCATTAACGATGCAGCCCATCACCGCCACCGACAGCGTCTCGACGCCCGGATAGCGCTCGCGCCATTCCGGCATCGAGGTGTTGAGGTGATCCTGGATATCCTTGGCCAGGGTCTGGAACGTCGTCGAGGTGGTGCGGCCGCAGCCCGGGCAGGCGGCGACAACCGGCAGGAACTGCCGAAAGCCCATGGTCTGCAGCAATTCCTGCGCCACCTTGACCTCGGTGGTGCGATCCCCGCCCGGCTCTGGCGTGAGCGAAATGCGGATGGTGTCGCCAATGCCCTGCTGCAAGAGGATGCCCAGCGCGGCTGATGAAGCGACGATGCCCTTGGACCCCATGCCGGCTTCGGTGAGACCAAGATGGAGCGCATAGTCGCAGCGGGCCGCGAGGTCCTGATAGACCGCGATCAGGTGCTGGACATCGGAAACCTTGGTCGAGAGCAGGATCTGGTCGCGGCGCATGCCCAGCTCTTCTGCACGAGCGGCCGAGAGCAGCGCCGACTGGATGATCGCTTCGCGCTGCACGGCGGCGGCCGAAATCGGATTGGCCGAGACGGCATTCTCGTCCATCAGCCGGGTGAGCAGTTCTTCATCCAGCGAGCCCCAATTGACCCCGATGCGCACCGGCTTGTCATAGCGGTTGGCAATCTCGATCAGCGTCGCGAATTGCGTGTCGCGCTTGGCCTTGAACCCCACATTGCCCGGATTGATGCGGTACTTGGCCAGAGCCTCGGCGCAGGCCGGATGGTCGGTCAGCAGCTTGTGGCCGATATAGTGGAAGTCACCCACCAGCGGCACGTCATAGCCCATAAAGGCCAGGCGATCGCGGATGATGGGCACGGCCGCGGCGCTCTCGTCGCGATCGACGGTAATGCGCACGATTTCCGAGCCGGCGCGGGCCAGCTGCATGACCTGTTTTACGGTCGCATCGATATCGGCAGTGTCCGTATTGGTCATGGATTGCACCACGACCGGCGCGCCGCCGCCCACCATGACGCCACCGACATTGACGCCAACCGACTGCCTGCGCTGTGCTGGACCGGCCATTTCACACCCCGTTCAATACCGTCTCCGAGATAGGCCTTCCCTTTTGCGCGCGCAACTGAACAATAAAGTGACGGGGCACAGAAGGAGGAGAGGATGAGCGAAGAGACCGATGCCACGGTCCGCATCGATGCCTATCTTGACGGGCTGGAGCCACCCTTCCGCGCGGCGCTGAGCCATCTGCGCGCCGTGATCCGCACTGCGGCGCCACAGGCCGAGGAAGTCATCACCTATGCCATGCCCGGCATCGCTCTCGATGGGGCACTGGTCGCCTATTGCGCCTTCAAGAAGCACTGCTCGCTGTTTCCGATGGGCAATGCCGTGTTCCTTGGCATGGAAGCAGACATCGCTCCCTGGCGCACCTCAAAGGGCACGCTGCAATTCCCGCCCGACGCACTGCCACCGGATGCGTTGATCACCAGGATCGTCGAGGCGCGCGTGGCGGAAAACCGCGCCAAGGCTGCGGCGAAAAAGGCCAAGCGGCGCAAGGGGTGATTGCCGGGCGTGTTTTGAGTGCCCCGTTGGTCTGCGCTCGGACCCCGAGCGCCCCTCACCGCCGTCTAGGGTTCAAGGGGCCTGTGGCTCCGCAACTGGCCCTCGGGTCAAGCCCGAGGGCGGCATGGTGCGGGGTGCCAGTGGGGAGCGTTTGGCCAATAGTGGAAGCACCTCAGCGCAGGGCTCTCCCCGCCAAGTTACAAAAACCTAGAACTCGCCCCAGTCCTTGTCGACGGCGGCATTGCCGTTGCTCAGATAGGATTTGGCGACAGTTTTGAGCTTTTGTTGCAGGCCCCTTGCGCCATCGGCGAAGCGGGCGGCTACGGGTTGTTGTGGTGCGCGATCCTGGGCCTGGCCTGGCCTCGACTCGGTGGTGAAATTGTCGACGATGCGGTCGAGCTGGGTGGCCTGGGCCTCGGTCTGCTCGATCGAGGCGTTCATTTGCTCGACCAGCGCGGCATTGTGCTGGGTCATCTCGTCCATGGTGCGGACGGCGGTGTTGACCTCGTCGATCGAGGCGGCCTGCTCGCGGCTCTGCTGGGCAATGCCGTTCATCAATTCGCTGGAGGCGCGGGCCGCCGACAGCATGGCCTCAAGCTTGGCGGCGGCCTCCGAGACGAAGCGGCTGCCGCCCCTGACCTCGTTGGCGCTCTGCTCGATCAGCGCCTTGACCTCCGACGAAGCCCCCGCCGCGCTCTGCGCCAGGCGCCGCACTTCCACCGCGACCACGGCAAAGCCCTTGCCGGCTTCGCCGGCGCGCGCCGCCTCCACCGAGGCGTTCAGCGCCAGGAGATTGGTCTGGAAGGCGATATCGTCGATCAGCCCGATAATGTTGGAAATCTTGCCCGAGGAGGTGGAAATGCGCTCCATGGCCTCGGTGGCCTTGTGCATCACGGCGCCCCCCTCCTCGGCGGTGCGGGTGACGCCGCTGGCGACGCTGCTGGCTTCGCGGGCCCGTTCGGCATTGCCCAGAACCGTGGAGGCGAGCTGCTCCATGCTGGCCGAGGTTTCCTCGATGGTCGCGGCCTGCTTGGTGGTGCGTTCGGACAGGTCATTGGCGCCCGAGAGAATTTCGCCGGTGGCGGTCTTGAGCGTGCGGGAGGTCTGCTTGAGCTGGCCGACAATATCGGTGAGCTTGTCGGCGACCGCATTGGTATCGGTCTTGAGGCGGGCAAAGGCCCCCTCATAATCGCCGGTCATGCGCTGGGTGAGATCGGTATGGGCCAGCGCGGCCAGCACGGCGCCGGTTTCGTCCAGACCGCGATCGACATTGGCCACCAGCGCATTGACCGAGCGGGCCAGGGCGTTGAGCTCGTCATCGGGGAATTCGGCGGTGACGCGCTGGGTGAAGTCGCCTGCGATGGCGGCATCGACCACGCGGCCGAAGGCGCGCTGCAATTCCTGCATCATGGCGGCGCGTTCGGCCTGGCTGCGCACGATGCGCGCCGCTTCGGCCTCGGTCATTTCATTGACCTTGAGCCCGTTCTCGCGGAACACCTCGACCGCCCGGGCCATGGCGCCGATTTCGTCATGGCGCTGGCCGCCATCGACCCGCACCGACAGGTCGCCATCGGCCATGCTGGCCATGGTATGGGTGAGGCGGCTGATCGGACGGCTGACCGAGCGGGCGAAGAAGTAACCGGCGACGAGGGCAATGGCCAGCAGCGCCCCGCCAATGGCGAAGATCATGTTGCGCATGGCCGTGACCGGCGCCGCCGCCTCATTGGCACCGATGGCCGAAACCACGGCCCATTTCGTACCGGCAAATCCGGCGGGCTGGGCAGTGAGAATCATGTCGAGGCCGCGATAATCGCTGGAGGTCCCGGCAGCCGGTTCGCCCGCCAGGGCCTGATCCACCACCGGATTGGCAAAGGGCGTCACCAGCGCGTCGTCGATCTCGGAAAAGGGCGAGTCCGAACGCATGGTCTGGTCGGCGCCGACGAGGAAGGCCTCGCCGGTTTCACCCAGCCCTTCGCGCTGGCTGGTAATGGCATTGATCGGCGCGGTGGACAGGGCGACCGCCAGGACCCCGATCAACCGATTGCGCGCATCATAGATCGGCGACGCCATGAAGCTCTGCGGGCTCTGCCCGGCGGCGGGATAGGCCGAAAAGTCCTCGAAGGCGACCTGGCCCGGTTCGGGCAGCGCCATGGCTGCAGCAAAGACCCGGCCCAGGCCGGTGGCGGCGCCGGCTCCGTCGGGACCGAAATTGGTGGCGAGGTCGTCGCGCTTCTTGACCGAATAGATGAGGTTGCCAGCCGCATCGAGCATCATCAGATCGGCATAGCCGCGCACCTGCGCCTGCCGACGGAAGGGCGGATGGATGCGCTGGTGGATGAAGTCGTAATTGGTGCGCTTGATATCGGGATTGATATCGAGCAGCTCGCGGTTTTCCTGATCGGGATTGTTGGCGATATAGGCGGTCTGCACCGCCACCATCGGATCGACCGGCGGCTTGGCGCTGGAGAACAGCGTCCAGTTGATGCCCAGATCGCGCATCGCCACCTGGGTGGATTCGGAGGTCGAGGTGATCTGCAGGTCCTTGGACACATCCTCGAAATAGGAGGTGATCTTGGCCGATAATTGGCTCGAAACGGTCTGCAACTGGCGCTGCGACAGGTTCTCCACCGTGCTCGAGCCGACCATGTAACTGGCCATGCCGACGCCGGCACTGACCAGAAGAGCCGAGCCCAACAGGGCGAGTGGCAGTTTTTGCGCGATGCTGAAGCGCGGCATGAATTTCATGATGAATTGTCCCCCGACCATCCTGCCGGCCCGGTCCGCTCCTGCTCGGACTGTGCCGGGCGCCGACAAGGCGGCGCGCGATTTGTGCAAACGATACAGATGGGGGATTAATCACTCGTTGACGATGCCCGGCACCGCGATCACGAATGACCGAACGGGGCCAAAAACAAAACGCTCCCGCCGGGGCGGAAGCGTTGAATTGGGCTTTGCCGGTGCGCTTGCGCCGCGCTTAGGTCAGCGCGCCGATCACCGCCTCGATACGCTTCTTCATAGTCATCGCATCGAACGGCTTGATGATGTAATTGTTGACGCCGCAGGAAATGGCTTCCTTGACCTGTTCCTTATCGGAGCGGCCTGTGGCCATGATGAAGGGCATGGTCTGCGTGCGCGGATGCTTGCGGATCACCTTGAGCAGGGTCAGCCCGTCGATATCGTCCATGTTCCAGTCGGAAATGATCAGGTCGACATTGGACTTTTCGAGCTTGCCCAAAGCATCGCGGCCGGACTTGGCCTCGATAATGTCCTTAAAACCCAGCTGGGTGAGAATGTACTTGGCAATACCGCGCATCGACTGCTGGTCGTCAACGATCAGGACGCTGACCGCGCTTGCTTTTGGCATGAACTCTATACCTTCTACACGCCGAAGGCCAAAGCCTCCTACTTGCTGAGAACTTAGGCGGCAAGAGTTACAAATCTCTCAATCGCCTCGTTCACATTCTTTTCAGGCCGCCGGCCGCAGCTTGTTCAAGGCATTGGCGAGCCGTCCGGCGATCTGATCGATCGGCGCCTGCTCGACCACCGCACCCTCTTCGAAGGCGACGCGCGGCATGCCATAGACCAGGGCCGAGGCCTGGCTCTGGCCCACAGTATAGGCCCCTGCCTCGCGCATCAGCTTGAGGCCACGAGCCCCATCGCGGCCCATGCCCGTGAGGATGGCCCCAACGGCCATGGCCCCCACGGTCTTGGCCACCGAGGTGAACAACACATCGACGCTGGGGCGATGTCCGCTTTCGAGCCCATCCTGACCCAGCCGGCACTTGAGCTGGCCCGAGGAGCGCTCGACGCGCAGGTGGAAATCGCCGGGTGCCACATAGGCGTGGCCGGGCAGAAGCGGCATGCGGTCCTCGGCTTCGGCAACCTTGAGGGCACAGAGTTCGTCGAGCCGCGCCGCAAAACGCCCCGTGAAGCCGGCCGGCATGTGCTGGGCAATGACAATGGGCGGGCAATCTGCGGGCATATTGGTCAGCACGGTGCGGATGGCTTCCACCCCGCCGGTCGAGGCACCGATGGCGATGAGCGCGCCGTCCGGAGCGGCCGCGGTGCGGATCGCCACCTTGGGCGTATCCACGCGGCCGGCCTGGCCGCGCACATCCGATTTGGCGGCGGCGCGGATCTTGTCGCGGAGACCCGCACCGAAAGCATCGATCCCGCCGGCAAATTCGGCGCTCGGCTTGGCGACGAAATCCACGGCCCCAAGTTCCAGCGCCAGCAGGGTTTCGCTGGCCCCCTTCTTGGTAAGGGTCGACACCATCACCACCGGGGTGGGCCGCAGGCGCATGAGTTTTTCGAGAAAGGCCAGCCCGTTCATATTGGGCATTTCGATATCGAGCGTCACCACATCGGGGTTGAGCTGCTTGATCTTTTCGCGCGCATCGATGGGATCGGTGGCGGTCCCCACCACATCGATATCGCCGTCGCGCGACAGCATGCGGGTGAGCACCTCGCGAATAAGCGCCGAATCGTCGACGACCAGGACCTTGATGCTCATGCTGCTGCTCGTTTGTTCAGTTTGTCACGCGACTGATAGATGGTCTTGCCGACCAGCCGGAACCCGTCCCCGCCACTGCCCAGGTTTTCCGAATGGCCGATATAGAGAAAGCCTTCGGGGGCCAGCATCTTGGCGAAGCGCCCGAACACCTCGCCCTGGGTCGGCTTGTCGAAATAGATGGCGACGTTGCGGCAGAAGATGGCGTCGAACGGCCCCTTCATCGGCCACTGGCCAATCAGGTTGAGCGGCTTGAACGCCACCAGTTCGCGCACTGCGGCGGGAATGCGGGCACTGCCATCGCTTTGCCGCTCGAACAGGCGCAGACGCTCGGGGGTGAGCCCCGCAAGCTCGGTATCCGGATAGACACCGCCTGCCGCCTTGGCGATGACATTGGTGTCGATATCGGTGGCCAGGATCTTGAAATCCCAGCGCTTGAGCTCGGGATGGGCCGCCAGCAGGTCCATGCCGATCGTATAGGGCTCCTGGCCGGTCGAGCAGCCCGCCGACCAGATGCGCAGGCGCGTGCCGCGCGGCTTGGACGCCACCAGCGTGCCGACATAGCTGCGCAAATGCTCGAAATGGTGGTCTTCGCGATAGAAGCGCGTGAGATTGGTGGTCAGCGCATTGACGAAATCCTGGCTGTCCTGCGCCGTACCACCGCGTTCGAGATAATCGACATAGGCGTCGAAACCCGGCAGGCGCAGGGCCCGCACGATCTTGGACAGTCGCGAGACCACCAGGGTGCGCTTGGCATCACTGAGCGAAATGCCGGCGACGGCATAGACCCGCGCCTTGATCCGCGCGAATTCCCGCTCGCTGAGGGAGTATTCTCCCTGTTCCATGCCTTACGCCCCTATTTTCTCGCGGACAGGGGCCATCCGCGCTAGGCACTGACGCGCCGGACCGCCTTTACTGGGCGACTGGTAACGCCGGCTCCAGTCCTCTCGGACGAAACCACCTGCAAGCGCGCACGACTTTCTGTCGGCTCTTGGCCAATACTTGGCGTTTCATTCCTTAGATTGCGTAAATTCTCTTCCGCCGCGCCGATGATTTTTTGCAGGGCACGGGCTTCCTCGAGCCCGGTGCGCGTCTGGGCGCGGCCATGATTGACCAGGGCGCGGATTTCCTTTGCGGAACGGGTGGTCAGCTGGGCCAGCTGGCGCACTTCATCGGCAACCACGGCAAAGCCGGCGCCTTTTTCACCGGCGCGCGCCGCTTCCACGGCGGCATTGAGCGCCAGAAGATTGGTGCGGAACGACACTTCCTCGATGGTGGCGGTCATCTTGTCGATATCGGCGGTGACCTTGTCGACACCGCTGACCAGCGTTTCGGTGCGTCGCGCTGACTGGTCGGCCTCGCGAACCTTGGCTTCGGCTTCGCCCCCCTGGCGCAGCGCCCGCTCAAGCCGGGTCTCGAGGCCGCTCATCCTGGCGACGCCGTCAGCCAGCGCCACCCGGCCCGATTCCGCCGTGGCCTCGAGCGCAGCCGCCCGCTGTTCGAACTGGGTGAGAAGGTCGCGCACGCTGGCCAGCTTGCTTTCGAGCGCCGCCCGCACCACTGCATCGTCATTCTGCCGCGTGCCTGACGCAGCGATGCGGCCCAGCGCCTTTTCGGCCTGTTCGGCCAGCGGCAGCTCGGCATCGGTCAGCACCCTGGCCTGGCCCGACAATACCGCATCGAGCTGCAGCACACCGGCATCGAGCCGCTCCAGCCCCTTGTTGAGAGCGGCCAGCGCTGGATTGGCCGCCACGGCCTCGGCGCCGAAGCGGAAACCGGTCGGCTGGCTGCCCAGCACGCCCACCAGCGCCTCGAAATCCAGATCGTCGATGAAATAGCCCGATGGCCTCAGCTCCAGCGCATAGCGGCCGGAGGCCAAAGGCCGGCGCGTCGCCACGAGGCGATGCCCGCCCAACAGCACCATGGCCTCTTCCGGCGCGCCGCCCCCGGCATGCAGATAGCCATCGCCGAACAGGCGATCGAGCGTCTCGCCTTCGCGGGCCGTCGGCATCAGCCTTGTGACGCCCGCGCTCAGTGCCAGGATCACCCCGTCATCGCCCACCACCAGAACCGGGGTATCGAGCGCGCCGAGGGCGATGCGGAAATGGTTGGCCTTGTCGAGCCGCTTGCCCAGCCGCGCGACAATGGCGTCGATAGTGTGGGGGCCATGATCGGTGTCGCCCAACCCGGCGGCCTGCGCCAGCGCCGCCAGATGGCGGCCATTGCGCCGCTCGAACAGCGCGCCAAGCCCCAGACAGGCAGAAAAGGCCATGGCAATGAGTGCACCCACCGTGGCGAACCAGCGCGCATCCACGCCCATGCCCCAGGCCATGCCGGCCGCCGTCGCCGCAGCCACCAGCCAGATCACCGCGGCAGCCAGCATCAGCCGCAGCCCCGGCGCCAGCGGGCGAGAATCAGTGGTGATGGAGGTGCGCGCAGCCATGGTGCAAGAATAGTCGCGCAATGGTTAACCAAGACTATATTACGCCAGCCGACCCTAAGACTTGGGTAACAAAAACAGCTGCCTAGGCAGCACCATGGCGCATCGGCGCCCGACCGCCAATGCCAGACGCCGACCAGGGCGGCAAGGCCGCCTAGAACAATTCGATATCGTCCAGCGGTGCCGGCACCACCACGCGCCGCTTGGCGATCGCCAGTTCTTCCTTGGCGACATTGGCGCCGGCATCGCTGTCGAGCCGCTTGACGAAGGCCCGGCCGGAATGCGGCTTGAACAAGACGCGCCGCGCATAGGTGCCGCCCATATCCTGGCTGGCAGCGACATAGCCTTCATCGGCGAGGAACTGGCGCACGAATTCGATATTCTTGGCCCCGACATCATCGAGCGCCGAATTGATCTTGCCGCCGCCGAAGATCTTGATCTCGAGATTGGCCTTCTTGCCCGTGCCCTGGCTCAGCACCTTGTTGATCAGCTGTTCCATGGCGAAGGCGCCATAGCGGGCCGAGGCACCGTAACGATCCTTGGCCGAGCCGGACTGCTCGGCGAGCAGAAAGTGGTTCATGCCCCCGATCTGGGCCACCCGGTCCCGTACGCAGGCCGAGATGCAGGAGCCCAGTACGGTAGAAAACGTCACGTCCGGAGCGCTGGAGACATGGCAGTCCCCTTGGTGGACAGTGGTCACCACGCCGCGATCGAATTCTGGCGGCAAGGAACTGTTGAAGGCCATTTCGAGACGCTTACCTTTGCGGGCCGATTGCGAGGGATCGTAGCGTCAAACTCGTTAGCCAATTGCTAACCACAACCTACGAGCAAGACCAGCGCCGCCCGATCGGCAAGGACCGGTTTAGAAATCGCGCGATAGGGTGGCCGGAACGGGGCAAGGAAGACCAATCGATGTCACTGCAGAAACTCGCGCGTGAACTGGACGAGACCGCCAGGCAGACCGCTTCCATGCTGGAAGGGATTACCGACGCGCTCGCCCTGCTCGTCGAAAAGCAGATGACCACCGACCCGACCATCCGCGAAGCGGTGCAGATGATCGTCACCGCCATGCAGGGCCAGGATCGCATCGAGCAGCGCTGCAACAACATGGCCCTGGCCGTGCGCCAGTTCGCGCTACTGCCCCCGACCGCCCCCGACAGTGTCTATGACGAGATCTGGGCCAGCCTGACGCTGGACGAGTTGCGCGTGCCGGCCCTTTCGGGCATCGCCGCCCATCAGGCCCATGGCGACGCCGAGCTGTTCTAGGCCCACGTCCACGACATCGCGATAACAAGGGATCGTCTCTGCCCCGACCGCCCCGCACAGGCCGGGGCGCTACAGCGTTTCACATTCTGGTTGACGCGGCCCCATCGCCCCCTCCCCCCTTGAGGGGGAGGGTCGGGGTGGGGGGTGGTTCAGTGACCCACCGATGGACCCCCATCCTCAATCCCAGTCCGGCCCAGTCGAGCATAGCTCGAATGGCCTTCTCACCTAAAAGGCGATGGAGGCGAAAGCGCCCTGAGTCCACCGCAGTCCGAAATGGTCTAAAGCGCTTTTTGCAGATGCACGATGTCGTGCCAACGGTCGAACTTGTAGCCGACGGCAGAATAATAGCCGACCCGTTCGAAGCCGAACTTTTCGTGGATGGCGATGGAATTGGCGGTATCGGCGGTGATCACGGCCAGCATCTGCTTGAAGCCGAAGGCCTTGGACTGCGCCAGCAATTCGGTGAGCATCATCCGTCCCAGGCCCTTGCCGGTCTCGGCCGGGTCCAGATAGATCGAATCTTCGCAGGTGAAGCGGTAGGCGGCGCGGGGGCGATAGAAGCTGGCATAGGCATAACCCACCGCCTTGCCCGCACGTTCGGCGATAATAAGCGGATGCCCCAGCCGCTTGAGCCCGGAATATTTCTCCGCGATCGCCTCCTCGCCCGGCGCTTCGGTATCGAAGGTGATGGCGGTGGTCTCGACATAGTGCCGATAGATGCTGGTGATCGCTGGAATATCGGCCCAGTCGAAGGGGCGGAGAAGGATGTCGGACATGGGATCGCGCAAAATAGAAGAACCGCAGCCTTTGTAGGCTGCGGTCCGATTTGTCGTCCAACCAAATTCCTTGATCCTGCGATCAAGCAAGCCGTTGCTACTCGCGATTGCCGAACAGGCGGAGCAGCATCATGAACAGGTTGATGAAGTCGAGGTAGAGCGAGAGGGCACCCATAATGGCGTTCTTGGCCATGACGTCGGCACCGTAATGCTCGGAATAGCTCTCCTTGATCTTCTGCGTGTCATAGGCGGTGAGGCCGGTAAAGATCAGCACGCCGATCACCGAGATGGCGAATTCCATCATCGTGGACTGCATGAAGATGTTGACGATCGAGGCAATGATGATGCCGATCAGGCCCATCATCAGGAAGTTGCCCATGCCGGTCAGGTCACGCTTGGTGGTGTAGCCATAAAGGCTCATCGCGCCGAAAGTGGCGGCGGTGATGAAGAACACCTTGGCGATGGACGCGCCGGTATAGACGAGGAAGATCGAGCTCAGCGACACGCCCATGACGGCGGCGAAGGCCCAGAACACGGCCTGTGCAGCGGGCACGGAGAGCTTGTTGATGCCGAAGCTCAGCACCAGCACGAATGCGAGCGGGGAGAGCATCAGCACCCAGGCGAGCGGGCTAGCATAGAGCAGCTCGGCATTGGCCTGGCTCGACATGGCCCACTGGCTGGTCAGGTAGGCAACGACGCCAGTTACCACCAGGCCCAGGCCCATATAGTTGTAGACACGCAGCATGTAGCTGCGCAGGCCCTCATCAATGGCCGCGGCCGAGCCGGCCCGCGCATTGAGGGTCTGACGGTCATATTCAGCCATTCTCAGGCTCCTTTCCCAATTCATAAACTTGCGGTCTTCTCACCGCCGGGGGCAATTGGCTTTTGCCACTTGGCACGGAATATGGGGACAGAACCCTTGATTGACAAGGATAAAGGGGCGGATGCGACACATAGGCTGTCCGGATAAATTGATTGTGTTAGGCTTTGGCACAGATTCGTGCCGCCCTTGCCTTTTGTCTTGCCAGGGAGAAAGCCATGCCCCGGCTCTTTACCGGCCTTGAAATTCCACACGATGTGGCCTTTGCCCTATCGCTGAAGCGCGGCGGACTCACCGGCGCCCGCTGGATCGATCCGGAAAACTATCACATCACCCTGCGCTTCATCGGCGATGTCGACGGCGGCGTGGCCGACGAGGTGGCTGATAGCCTCGACCGGCTGTCCAATTCGCTGCGCTTTGCCGTGCGCCTCACCCATCTGGGCAGTTTTGGCGGCGACAAGCCGCGGGCGCTGTTTGCCGGCATCGAGCCTTCCGAAGCGCTGAGCCGGTTGCAGGCGGCGCATGAGCGCATGCTGCAAAAGGCGGGCCTTGCCCCCGAGGGCCGCAAATTCGTGCCCCATGTGACCCTCGCCCGTTTGCGCGGCTCGAGCGCCGAGGATGTGGCGCGCTTTATTTCCGAGGCCGCCCGGTTCGAGCCACTGAGCTTCGTGCCGGCCCGCTTCGTGCTCTATTCGAGCCGGGATTCGGTCGGCGGCGGCCCCTATGTGGTCGAACAGAGCTATCCCCTGGCCGCGTGAGCCCCGCCCGCAAGCCACGCCTCACGGCATTGTTAGGCTCTGCTTAACCTCGTCATGGCAATCCGCTGGGGCACGGGCCCTTCATGCCGCAATGCCGCCGCGATTGGCTCGCATTTGACACGAATGCTCACTTTCGGGGGTGAGCCTTGAGACCTTGGTAACCATGTTCGCGGCACATTGGGCGGGGACAACCACGCGAACGGCAGCAAGACAGAAGGATGAATTGGCGATGACGATGAAAACCCGTGGCCTGGTAATTGGTCTCGTGGTGGCGAGTGTCATGGCTGCTGCGCCGGCCGCACAGGCACAGCAGGCGACCGAACTCGGCACTTTCAACGCCTGGACCGCCTGGCAGGCGACCGACGCCAGTGGCGTGATCTGCTACATTTCCGGCCAGCCGCAGAAATCTGAGCCGGCAGGGGCCAACCGCGACCCGATCCACTTCATGATCATTCACCGCAAGGGATTGGGCAGCAAGAACGAGGTGCAGACCCTGATCGGCTATCCGTTCAACGCCAGCAATGCCCAGGCCAGCGCCGCCATCGATGGCAAGTCCTATCCGATGGTGACCGAGGGCTCCGCAGCCTGGCTGGCATCGACCGGCGACGAGGCCGGTTTCGTCGCCGCCTTCAAGGGCGGCTCCAGCATGGTGGTGCGCGGCACCAGCCAGCGCGGCACCAATACGGTGGACACCTATTCGCTTTCGGGCGCCACTGCCGCGGTGAACGCCATCGACGCCGCCTGCAAGTAAGGGGCTTGCCCCCAAAGCCGCAAAGACCATAACTGGACGCCGGGCCGCTGCCGGCCCGCCGTCCACCCGCCGCAACGAGCCCATTTGCCCATGATCCGCTTTGCCAAGCCTCTCCTCGCCTCCGCCCTCGTGCTGGCCGTCACCGTGCCCGCCATGGCACAATCGGCGCGGGTGCTCGGCGATTTCCGCGACTGGTCGAGCTATGCGGCCGACGATGGCTCGGGCACCATGTGCTTTGCCATGACCAAGCCCAAGACCACCCAGCCGACCCCCGATGGCTATGGCGAGGCCTATCTGTACATCACCAATCGCCCCGGCGAGGACGTGAGCGGCGAATTCAACGTGGTGGCTGGCTATACCTTCCAGACCGGCTCCATGGCCACGGTCAGCATTGGCGGGCAGAACTTCGCCCTCTTTACCCAGGGTGATGCCGCCTGGCTCGACGACAATGCCCAAGCCGCCAATCTGGCCGCCGCCATCCGCGCCGGCTCTACCCTCACCATCACCGGCACCTCCGCCACCGGCACCCAGGTGGTACAGTCCTATTCGCTCTCCGGCGCCACCGCCGCCCAGCAGGCCATCGGCGCCGAGTGCTGAGACCAAACGCTCTTCTACATCGTCGTCATTGCCCGGCTTGACCGGGCAATCCAGCGCGCCACAGCCTGGACCACCCGGTCAAGCCGGGTGGTGACGGTTAGGAGATGTTGCTAGGCGCCTATCGCACGGCCGCTTCCCGCGTACGTGACTTTGCGCTCCTTGCGACGATATGCTATTGCCCGCCCACTTCCCGCATTTTCGAGACCCCGTGCGCCCCATGAGCATTGCGCTGAACCTTGATCATTCCAGTGCCGTCCGCCCCGCTTCGGCGAGCCGGCCGTCGCTGATCGGCCTCAGCAAGGCGGGCCTCGCCGAGACGCTGGTCAACCACGACGTGGTCAGCGAACGGGAAGGCCGTATGCGCGCCAGCCAGTTGTGGAACTGGCTCTATGTCAACGGCGTCACCGATTTCGATCGCATGACCAATGTGGCCAAGCCGGTGCGGCAGAAGCTGGCCGACACCTTCAATCTCGATCGCCCCGAAATCGTCTCCGAGCAGGTGTCGATGGACGGCACCCGCAAATGGCTGTTCCGCTTCCGCGACCCGCAGAACCCGAACTTCCCGCCGGTCGAGGTCGAGACCGTCTATATTCCCGAAAGCGATCGCGGCACGCTTTGCGTCTCTTCGCAGGTGGGCTGCACGCTGACCTGCTCGTTCTGCCATACCGGCACCCAGAAGCTGGTGCGCAATCTCACCGCTGGCGAAATCCTCGGACAGATCCTCATGGCGCGCGAGCGCCTGGGCGATTTCCCCGGCGGTTCGCGTCCCGATGACGGCGGCCTCGTACCCGGCGGGGAAACCCGCGCCATCACCAATATCGTGATGATGGGCATGGGCGAGCCGCTCTACAATTACGACAATGTCAAACAGGCCCTGCTCATCGCCTCGGCCGGCGACGGCATGTCCATTTCCAAGCGCCGCATCACGCTCTCGACCTCCGGCGTCGTGCCCTATATCGAACCGACCGGCCGCGAGATCGATGTCATGCTGGCCATTTCGCTGCACGCCGTGCGCGATGATCTGCGCGACGTCCTCGTGCCGATCAACAAGAAATGGCCGCTCAAGGAGCTGCTGGAAGCCTGCAAGAACTATCCCGGCCTGTCGAACGCCCGCCGCATCACCTTCGAATATGTGATGCTCGACGGCATCAATGACAGCGACGCGGAAGCGCGCGAACTGGTGCGCCTGCTGGCCGGCATTCCCGCCAAGATCAACCTCATCCCGTTCAATCCCTGGCCGGGTTCGAATTATGGCACCTCGCCCAGCTCGCGCATCGAGCGCTTCGCCGATATCGTCAACAAGGCCGGCTATGCCAGCCCCGTGCGCACGCCGCGCGGTCGCGACATCTTTGCCGCCTGCGGGCAGCTCAAGAGTGAAAGCGAGCGGCTGAGCAAGAAGGACCGCGAGGCGCTGGCCGGGGTCTGATGCCGGCGCTGGTCCCCGAGCTTACCGTTACCGATATCGAGGCCAGCCTGCGCTTCTATCGCGACGTGCTGGGATTCACCGTCCGCTATGAGCGCCCCGAGGAAGGCTTTGCCTATATCTTCATGGGCACGGCCGATTTGATGCTCGATCAATTGGGCACGGGCCGCGACTGGATCACCGGGCCACTATCCGCCCCGTTCGGGCGCGGCATCAATATCCAGATCGAGGTCAGGCGCATCGAGACCATCAGGCGGCGGCTCGAGGAGGCCAATGTCGCCCTGTTCCAGCCGATGGAAACCCGCTTCTACAAGACCGGGCTCGGCGAGGTGATCCAGCGCCAGCTCTGCGTCCAGGACCCCGACGGCTATCTCCTGCGCTTTTTCGAGCGCTTGGCCTGAGCGTTATCCGCCCGGCTCAGACGTCGGGCAGGCGCGTCGCCTCCATGCGCCCCGACGCCCGGGCAAAGCCCTGGGCAATGGCATCGCGCATGGCCTCGCGGGCCGCAGCCGCATTGCGGTCGCGAATGGCTTCGGCGATGCGGCGATGGGTATTGACCGTATAGTCCAGCGCCGCAGGATCGCTGACCGGCGAGGAAATGGTGAAGGAGGCGGTGAGCGCCATCTCGACCAGAGCGCTGATCGAGGCCATGAAGGGATTGCCCGAAGCCTCGGCCACGGTGCGGTGGAACTCGAGATCGTAGCGGGCGAAATCGGCGGGGGTTTCCGCCTCGGCCATGCGGTCGACCCATTCGATCAGGCTCGCCGCCTGTTCGGGGCTGCAGCGTTCGGCGGCCAGCGCCGCCCCCTCGATTTCGATGCCGATACGCACTTCGGCCAGACTGCGCAGGAAGCCGATCTCCGGACCGAGCTCGAAATGCCAGGCCAGCACGTCGGCATCGAACAGGTTCCAGCGCTGGCGCGGCAGCACCCGGGTGCCGATGCGCGCCCGTGCCTCGATCATGCCCTTGGCGGCAAGCGTCTTCAGCGCCTCGCGCAGCACGGTGCGCGACACTCCGAACCGGTCGAGCAATTCGGTATCGGGCGGCAGGATCGAGCCTTCCGCATAAGTGCCCGAAACGATGGCGAAGCCGAGATCCCAGAGCACGTCCGAATGCAGGTTGCGCGCAGCATTGCGGCCCGAAAGCGCGGCCATGAGATCGCCCGAGTGGCGCGTTCGTCCTGTCGATCTGTCCATGCGAGCGCCTCCGGCAATGCGGGCGGACCTAAGCACAGCCGGATTAGTATGACAATAAGGCCAATGCGCGCGGGGTGGACAGGCGGTCATGCCTTGGGCCAATCTGCGGCCTTCTTACCGACCAGCCAAGGACTTGACCATGACCACCCCCGCCGCTCTCGATGCCGTTCTCGCCCAGGTCGATGCCGGGCTGGACGATAGCCTGGCGCGGCTGTTCACGCTGTTGCGCATCAAGTCCATTTCCACCGACCCGGCCTATGCCGCCGAATGCCAGCAGGCCGCCGACTGGATCGCCAATGAGCTCAATGGGCTGGGTTTCGAGGCCGCCGCACGCCCGACTCCCGGCCATCCGGTGGTCGTCGCCCATGGCCCCGAGCAGGCGGGTCCGCATGTGCTGTTCTATGCCCATTACGACGTGCAACCGGTCGACCCGCTCAATCTCTGGCACACCGACCCGTTCGAGCCGCAGATCGTCGAGAAGGACGGCCGCAAGATCATCGTGGCGCGCGGCGCTTCGGACGACAAGGGGCAGATGCTGACCTTCATCGAGGCCTGCCGCGCCTGGAAACAGGCGACAGGTTCGCTGCCGGTACGGGTGTCGCTGATGCTCGAAGGCGAGGAAGAAAGCGGCGGCAAGAACCTGCCGCCCTTCATGAAGGCAAATGCCGAAGAGCTGAAAGCCGATATTGCTTTGGTCTGCGACACCGATATGTGGGATCGCCAGACCCCCTCGATCACCACCATGCTGCGTGGCCTCGTCGCCGATGAGGTCGAGATCATCGCCGCCGACAAGGACCTGCATTCGGGCATGTTCGGCAATGCGGCGCGCAATCCCAACCAGCTGCTGGCCGAGATCATTGCCAGCCTGCGCGCCCCGGACGGCTCGGTGACCCTGGCCGGCTTTTATGACGACGTCGCCGAAATCTCCCCGGAGCTCAAGGCGCAATGGGCGGGCCTCGGCTTCGACGAAAAGGCATTTCTGGGCAATGTCGATCTATCGGTGCCCGCCGGCGAGCAAAGCCGCAGCGTCCTTGAAATGCTCTGGGCCCGCCCGACCTGCGAGATCAACGGCATGATTGGCGGCTATACCGGCGATGGCTTCAAGACCGTCATTCCCGCCCGCGCCAGCGCCAAGATTTCCTTCCGCCTGGTTTCGGGCATGGACCCGCACAAGATCCGCGCCGCCTTCCGCGCCCATGTCGAAGCCATGCTGCCGGCCGACGTCACCGCCAAGTTCACCCCACATGGCGCCTCATCCGCCATTACCGTGCCGGCCGATGGTGAATTCCTGCGCCAGGCCCTGTCGGGTCTGTCGGATGAATGGGGCAAGCAGGCCGTGATCACCGGCTCGGGCGGCTCAATCCCCGTGGTCGGCGAATTCAAGTCGATCCTCGGCCTCGACACCCTGCTGATCGGCTTCGCCCAGGTCGACGACCAGATCCACTCGCCCAACGAGAAATACGACCTCGAAAGCTTCCACCGCGGCATCCGCAGCTGGGTCCGCGTACTGGCCGCCATGGCAGCGCACTAACCGCCCTCAGGCTTCTAGCCTTTCATCCCCACCCCAGCCCTCCCCAAGGGCGAATGTTCACCCTGGGCGTTTTGATAACTGGGCACTTGCGCCTCCCCTCCCCTCAATGGGAGGGGAGGTTGAAGCCGCATCAAGCATGATGTGCAACGCGCTCATTGGCACCGGGCTCTCAGCCCCGCGCCAACCCTACCCGCAAAGGGTCAGCCGGGTGGGACTGCGCATCAGGCTCGAAGGCAGCCTTCAAAACGAGCCGCTAATGGCGATTTTGCCCTTGCGGCCGGGTTCGCCGCTGGCGCGGGCGGCTTCGGCCACCTGGTCGATGCCATAGGCCGCTTCGATCGGCAGTTTCAGCTTGCCGCTGGCAGCGTCGGCGATCAGTTCGCCCAGGAGCTGGCCGATGCGTTCGGGCTTGACCGGCGGCTTGGCGCCCCAAAAGCCCTTGACTGTAATGCCGCGGAACAACAGCTCGCCGGCCGCAATCTTCAGCGGCCGTCCGGTCATGGCGCCGAAGCTGACCAGCTGCGCGCCGTCGGCCAGGATGCTGAGCAACTGTCCGGCGCCATCACCGCCCAGCGACTCGATGCCGCGAATGATCGGCGCGCCACCGGTCAGGGCCTTTACCTTGTCCTGCCAGCCCTCGCCCTCGGTGGCCACGATGGTGTCGAGGCCCAGAGCGGCCAATTCCGCCACCGCCGCTTCGCGACGCACCAGGCCGATCACCTTGACGCCCTGTTCGGCGGCATATTGCACGAGCAGCTTGCCGACCGCGCCATTGGCGGCATTGATGGCGATCCAGTCGCCCTTGGTGACCTCGAGCGTGTCGAGCAGCATCTTGGTCGAGAGCGGCATGGAAACCAGCTGGCAGGCGGTTTCATCGTTGACGCTGTCGGGCACCGGCACAAGCCGCGCGGCGGTGGCGAGATAATATTGGGCCCAGCTGGCCTCGGCCCCGCCGGCGACACGCTGGCCGACCTTGAGATGGGTCACCCCTTCGCCCAGGGCTTCGACCACGCCCACCGCCTCGGTGCCGGGCACGGCCGGCAGGCTGGGCTTGAAGCCATATTGGCCGGCAATGGTCATCAGGTCATGGTTGTGGATAGGCGAGAGCACCATTTTTACCAGCACCTGGCCGGGGCCGGGCTGCGGAACCTCCGCTTCCTGGGATTGCAGGACTTTTTCGGGCGTACCGAATTCGAAATACACCGCGCGCTTCATGGCCGGCTCCTTCTTTTGCTTGGATGCCAGACATAGGCCGCTTGCCGTTAACGTCAACCCCGGCTTGCCATCGGCAGATGCATGGCTTATTTGCTGAGTATAGAACTCATAATTTAAAAGAGCACCGCATGAGCGAGCTTACCGATCCCCGCGCGCCCCGTCGCGTCCGCCACGACACCCGCATGCGGCTTCTGACCGTCGAGAAGGTCACCGACATCACCCCGCTGATGCGGCGTATTCGCCTTTCGGGCGACATGGCGGGCTTTGCCTCTCCCGGCTTTGCCGATCACATCAAGGCCTTCTTCTTCCCCGAGGGCGTCACCCCGCTTCTGCCGCCGATCGGGCCGAATGGCGCCGAATTTCCGCCCGGCACCCGTCCGCAGATGCGGGATTATACGCCCCGCTACTGGAGCGTCGCCGAGGGGTGGATCGAACTCGATTTCGTGCTGCATGGCGATGGCCCCGCCTCGGGCTGGGCTGCCGCCGCCGCGCCAGGCAAGACGCTTGTCATCGGCGGTCCGCGCGGCTCGGTGGTCGTGCCCATGACCTTCGACTGGCATCTGCTGGTCGGCGATGAAACCGCGCTCCCCGCCATCGGTCGACGCATCGAGGAACTGCCCGAGGGCGCTAAGGTCGTCGCCATTATTGAGGTGGACAATCCCGCCGAGGAGCAGGGCTTTGCCACCAAGGCCGATCTCGACCTCACCTATCTGCATCGCAACGGCGCACCGGCGGGGACCACCGGTCTCCTGCTCGATGCCGTCACCGCTGCGGCTTTTCCAGCCGGCGCCGCCTATGCCTATATCGCGGGCGAAAGCCGCATGAGCAAGGCGGTACGTGCCCATCTCACCGAGCAACGCGGTTTCGTCTCCGACTATGTGAAGGCCGCTGGCTATTGGCTGCTCGGCGTCGCCGACGCGCATGAGGAGCACTGACCGCTTCGGGGCACCGGGCCCATGACAAAACACCCCCGGGCAAGCCCGAGGGTGTCGTGTTCACGCATGGCTCGGCGTTGTGCCGCTCTATGACTTGGTCTTGACCTTGGTGGCGGAGGCGTCTTTGGCCTCGGCTTCGATCCGGTCCATCAGCGCCCGCCATTCCTCATAGGCCTTGGCCTGGTCGGGCAGCGGCTCGCGACCACCGCCATGGCCGACCAGTTCGGTCAGCACCTTCTCGACATCGGGGCCGAATTCCTCGCAGGTCCCTGGCTGGTCCACCGCATCGAAGGCCGGCTTGTAATAGCCGTCGTCATAGGCATCGACGCTCAGCTTGAGCTGACCATAGGCCAGAAGATCGGCCGAGTCGGTCAAAAGCGACCAGTCTTCCTCGGTGATGTCGTATCCGGCGCAATTGGACGAAACCACATTGGCCATGACCACGCGGGTGAGGAATTGCTCGGCCTCGACGCCGCTATAGGATGAGAGATCGGGCAGTTGCACGAATATCTTGCCATCGGCATGGGCCGCGGTGCAGCCCAGGGTCAGGGCCGCCAGGCCCGCCAGTAGAATTGTCTTCATGTTTGCATGTCCTCCAATGCCCCACGGCAGAGACCTGCCAGCAAATTATGGAAAAACCGCGACAGGCCGGCGCCGGTGGAAAAGGCCGGCCTATTGCGGCTGGCCCCCCACGAACTGCACCGCCCGCGCACCATTGGCGATGCCCTGATCGAGGCAGGCTTCGACGCTCTCGCCCTTGAGCAGCGCGGCGAGGAACCCGGCTGCAAAGGCGTCGCCCGCCCCGGTGCTGTCCACCATGCGCACCAGCGGCGCGGCCCGGCTCAACACCACACCGGTCCTGTCGCCGACCACCGCACCGAAGCGGCCGCGCTTGATCACCACATGGCCAAATTGCTGGCCCAGCGCCTGCACATGGCCCTCGAAATCGGCGGCGCCGGTCAGGGTTTCGGCCTCGCTCTCATTGGCGAAGATCCAGTCCGCCGGGCCCACCCAGTCGAGAAACTGGGTCGGCCCCACCTCGTGCAGGAACCCCACCGAGGCCGGATCGATGGCCACCGCCAGCCCGCGCGCCCGCGCCCGCTCCAGCAGATTGCGCACCGCCTTGCGCGGACCGGGCGCGAAAAAGCTGTAGCCCGAGACCAGCACCATGGCCGCGCCCTCGAGCAGGCTATCGGGCAGGTCGTCGATCCCCAGATTGAGATTGGCGCCACGATCGGTGAGAAAGCTGCGCTCCCCATCCGCATCGATGATGGTCACCAGCATGCCCGACTGCATATCCTTGTCGCCGGCCAGCACCGGGGCCACGCCCCGCTCGCGGAAATGGGTCTCGTAGCCGGCGCGATCGGCGGCCCCCACCCGGGCGGCGAAGCTGACATCGGCGCCTGCCGAGGCCAGCCAGACCGCCTGGTTGGCGCCCGAGCCCCCCGGCCGGCTGCGGATGGACGAGCGCCGGTCGGACCCCACCACGATGGGACCCTCCGGCACGACGATGATATCGGTCATCACATCGCCGACGACGACGATCCGGCCGCTCATGCGCCGCGCTTGGCCTGGCGCGCGGCAAGCGCCACGGCGATCTCGGCCGCCACCTGCGCATTGTTTTCCACCAGCGCGATATTGGCGGCCAGCGACTTGCCCTCGGTCAATTCGAAGATGCGCTTGAGCAGATAGGGCGTCGTATCCTTGCGGCTGATGCCCTGCTTGCCGGCATCGGCAATGGCCTCGACGATGCGCGCCTCGATCCCTGCCGGATCGAGTTCGGCGCTTTCCGGGATCGGATTGGCGACCAGAATGCCGCCCATGCCCAGATCGGCCTGGATGGCGATGATGCGGGCGATGTCGTCGGCACTCTCCACCCGATGGTCGACCTTCTGGCCGCTCTTGCGGGCCCAGAAGGCGGGGAAGTCTTCGGTCTGGTAGCCCAGCACCGGCACGCCATTGGTCTCGAGCACTTCGAGCGTCTTGGCAATGTCGAGGATCGACTTGGCGCCGGCGCAGACCACGGTGACCGGGGTCTTGCCCAGCTCCTCGAGATCGGCGGAGATGTCGAAGGTTTCCTCGGCGCCGCGATGCACGCCGCCGATACCGCCGGTGGCGAACACCTTGATGCCGGCAAGTGCGGCGATCTGCATCGTGGTGGCGACGGTGGTGCCGGCGATCTCGCCGCTGGCCAGGAGCGCCGCCATGTCGCGGCGGCTGGCCTTGGCCGCCTTGCCGCCGGTCTGGGCCAGGCGTTCGAGTTCATCGCCGGAAACGCCGACGCAGAGGCGCCCATCCATGATGGCGATGGTTGCCGGCACGGCGCCGGCCTTGCGGATAACCGCTTCCACATTGCGCGCCATTTCCAGGTTCTGCGGATAGGGCATGCCATGGGTCACGATGGTGGATTCGAGCGCCACCACCGGCTTGTTGGCGGCCAGCGCCGCCTTGACTTCATTGGAGACCGAAAGATAGGCCTTGCCGCTCATGGGGAAACACTCCGAAACTGCGCGCCGTCCCGATGCTGGAGGGCGCCTTGCTGGCAGCGCTTTTGCGCCTCTGTTGCCAGAGGGTCAAGTGCCACAAAAACTTGCTCAGACCCGCCTTGTCCACCCCCGCTTTTGGCAGTAATTTCGCTGCTACTCGAGCAGGGGAAAGGGCACTTCGCTGACCAGATATTGTGCTGATGGCGCGCCATGCGCGCCTCGACATGAGCGCGCCTGCGGGCCCATTGCAGCGAAGACCCCGTGCGCCGCCAGGCGCCGCACCGACAACTGTGCCGTTTTGTCCCATTTTGTTCTTCCGGGTTCTCAAAGATGAGCCCCCGGGGCTGAGCCGCGGCTCTTTCCGCGGAAGCGCCCATGCGCGTCGAACCGGCGGTCCCCTTTATGGACGCCAAACGCCTCCACCACGGTCCCGACAGGAGACTTACGAGAATGAAAAAGTCGCTCGCCATTGCCCTTGGCGCAATTCTGGTCGCCAGCCCCGTCCTGGCGCAGGAAGAAGCCGTCCTCAATGTCTACAACTGGTCCGACTATATTGCCGAGGACACCATCGCCAATTTCGAGGCGGCGACCGGCATCAAGGTCAATTACGACGTCTATGACAATAACGAGATCGTCGACGCCAAGCTGCTGGCCGGCAATTCCGGCTATGACATCGTGGTGCCCTCGGGCAATTTCCTCGAGCGCCAGATCAAGGCCGGCCTGATCCTGCCGCTCGACAAGTCCAAGCTGACCAACCTCTCCAATCTCGATCCCGCCGTCATGGCCACCGCCGCCGAGCAGGATCCGGACAATGCCCATGCCGTGCCCTATATGATCAACACCATCGGGCTGGGCTATAATGTGGCCAAGGTCGAGGCGGCGCTGGGTGCCGATGCCCCGATCGACAGCTGGGACTTGCTGTTCAAGCCCGAAGTGGTGGAAAAGCTCGCCTCCTGCGGCGTGACCGTGCTCGACAGCCCGTCCGAAGTCATGGGCATCGCCCTGCACTATCTCGGCCTCGATCCCAATTCGGAAAATGCCGACGATCTGGCCAAGGCCGAGGCGCTGATGACCTCGATCAAGCCCTATATCCGCTACTTCCACTCCTCCCAGTATATCGACGACCTCGGCAATGGCGAAGTCTGCCTTTCGCTGGGCTATTCGGGCGACGTGTTCATCGCCTCCGACGCCGCCGCCCAGGCCAATCAGGGTGTGGACGTCGCCTATCTGATCCCCAAGGAAGGTGCCGCGACGCTGTTCGACTTCCTGGCCATTCCCGCCGATGCGCCGCATCCGGACAATGCCCACAAGTTCATCAACTACATTCTCGAGCCGCAGGTCGTGGCCGACATCACCAACTATGTCTACTACGCCAACCCCAACCTGCCGGCGCTGGAATTCGTGGATGAAGAGGTCAAGTCCAATCCGGGCATCTATCCGCCCGCCGAGACCATCGCCAAGGCCTTCGTCATGAAGGCGCATTCGCCTGATTTCGAAGAGACCTTGACCCGCACCTGGACCCGCATCAAAACGGGCCAGTAATGTTCGATCCAAGGGGCGGTTTCGACCGCCCCTTCACTCTTTTCCGGTAGTCCGCCAAATGGCCAAAAAGCCCCAGCTCGCAATCGATACGCGTCCATGGCGTGATACCGCCAACAACAAGCCCTTCGTGCGCATCAAGAACGTCACCAAGAAATTCGGTGACGTCTCGGCCGTGCACGAGGTTTCGCTCGACATCTACCGCTCCGAATTGTTCTGCCTGCTCGGCGGTTCCGGATCGGGCAAGTCGACCTTGCTGCGCATGCTGGCCGGTTTCGAACAGCCCACCTCCGGCACGATCGAGATCGACGGCCAGGACATGACCGAAGTGCCGCCCTATAACCGGCCGGTCAATATGATGTTCCAGTCCTATGCGCTGTTCCCGCATATGACCGTCGAGCAGAACATTGCCTATGGCCTCAAGCGCGATGGCCTGCCCAAGGACGAGATATCGGCCCGCGTCGCCGAGCTTTTGGCCCTGGTCAAGCTGCAGGATTATGGCCGGCGCAAGCCGCACCAGCTTTCGGGCGGCCAACGCCAGCGCGTGGCGCTCGCCCGCGCCCTTGCCAAGCGTCCCAAACTCCTCCTTCTCGATGAGCCGCTGGGCGCGCTCGACAAAAAACTGCGCGAGGAAACCCAGTTCGAGCTGGTCAAGATCCAGGAGAGCCTCGGCGTCACCTTCATCGTCGTCACCCACGACCAGGAAGAGGCGATGACGCTGGCCACCCGCATCGGGGTGATGAACCAGGGCGAAATCGCCATGATCGGCGAGCCCACCGATATCTACGAATTCCCCAATTCGCGCTTCGTCGCCAATTTCATCGGCTCGGCCAATATGGTCGAGGGCATCGTCACCGAGGACGAGCCCGACCATGTGCGCATTCGCTCGGCCGAGCTGGGTTGCGACATCTATGTCGGCCACGGCGTCGATTGCGCCCCCGACCAGTTGCTGTGGTGGGCCATCCGCCCCGAAAAGATGTGGCTGAGCCGCGAGCGGCCCGAAGACCCCTTCAATGCCAATATCACCACCGGCCTGGTCGAGGAAATCGCCTATCTCGGCGATATCTCGGTCTATCAGGTGGCCTTGGACAGCGGCAAACGCATCCGCGTCAGCCAGACCAATTCCGTCCGCGGCAATCCCGACGCCATCACCTGGGACGAAAAGGTCTACGTCACCTGGAACGACAATGCCGGTTCGGTGCTGACGGTATGATGAGCAAACACGACAAGGTCGGCCCCTGCGCCTCCCTCCCCCTTGAGGGGAAGGACCGAGGGAGGGGGTCCATCAGTGAATCACTGCACCAGCCCCCACCCCAACCCTCCCCCTCAAGGGGGGAGGGAGCGCAAGAACGCGCCGTCAGTGACGGGACAGCTCCATGACCACACCCGACCCCACCTATCCGCCGCCGCGTCGGCTGAAACCCTGGAATGCGGTCGAACGCCGACTGGCCAAGATCGGCATTACCGGGCGCATGCTGGTGCTGGCCGCGCCGGCGCTGTGGCTGCTCGTCTTCTTCCTCATTCCCCTGGCGGTGGTGTTCGGCATTTCGCTCACCACCAAGCAGTTCGGTCGGCCGCCCTATTCGCCGCTGCTCACCACCGAGGACGGCATGGTGCAGTTGACGCTGCACCTCTCCAACTATGTCCGGCTGTTCAGCGACAATCTTTATGTCGCCGCCTATCTGTCCTCGATCCGCATCGCCTTCATCTCCACCGTCATCACCCTGCTGATCGGCTATCCGATGGCCTATGCCATCGCCCGCTCGCCCGATCCCTGGCGCAATATCCTGTTGATGCTGGTGGTGCTGCCCTTCTTCACCTCGCTCTTGCTGCGCGTCTATGCTCTGACCGGTTTCATGCGCGGCAATGGTGTCATCAACCAGGTGCTGGGCGTGTTCGGCATCGAGCCGCTGGTGATGATGCAGACCGATTTCGCCGTCTATGTCGGCCTGGTCTATACCTATCTGCCCTTCATGATCCTGCCGCTCTATACGACGCTGGTGAAGCTGGATGAGAGCCTGCTCGAGGCCTCCGCCGATCTCGGCGCCCGCCCCCTGCGCACCTTTTTGTCCATCACCCTGCCGCTGTCCCTGCCGGGGATCGTCGCCGGCTCCATGCTGGTCTTCATCCCGGCCATCGGCGAATTCGTCATTCCTTCGCTTTTGGGCGGGCCGGAAACGCTGATGATCGGTCGCGTACTCTGGGACGAGTTCTTCACCGCCACCAACTGGCCGCGCGCCGCCGCCGTCGCCTGCGCCATGCTGGTCGTGGTGGTCGTGCCGATCATGCTGTTACAGCGCGCCCAGAACGCCGTGGTGGAGAAGTAAGATGTTCCGTCGTGGCTGGTTCCTGCCCATCGCCGCCGTCCTGGGTTTCGCGTTCCTCTATGCGCCCATCGTCAGTCTGGTGATCTTCTCGTTCAACGAGAACCGCCTGGTGACCGTGTGGTCCGGCTTCTCCTTCAAATGGTATGGCGAATTGTTCCGCGATCCACAGATGCTGAGCGCCGCCTGGCTCAGCCTGCAGATCGCTGCGCTCGCCGCCACGATTGCCCTGGTGCTCGGTACGCTGGCCGCCATTGCGCTGGTGCGCTTCCGCCGCTTCCGCGGTCGCACCCTGTTCTCGGGCATGGTCTCGGCGCCGCTGGTCATGCCCGACGTCATCACCGGCCTGTCGCTGCTGCTGCTCTTCGTGGCCATGGAAAGCCTGCTCGGCTGGCCGCAGGGCCGCGGCATGCTGACCATCGTCATCGCCCACTCCACCTTCTGCACCGCCTATGTGTGCGTTGTCGTGCAGTCGCGTCTTTCCGACTTCGACCGCAGCCTCGAAGAGGCGGCTATGGATCTCGGGGCCTCGCCGCTGCGCACCTTCTTCGACATCACCCTGCCGATCATCGCCCCGGCTTTGGTCTCGGGCTGGCTGCTGGGTTTCACCCTCTCGCTCGACGATCTGGTCATTGCCAGCTTCGTCTCCGGCCCGGGCTCCTCCACCTTGCCCATGGTGATCTTCTCCAAGGTGCGTCTGGGCGTCTCTCCGGACGTCAATGCGCTGGCCACCATCATCATCGGCATTGTCGCCCTGGGCGTGCTGGCCGCCACCGTGATCCAACTGCGCTCGCGCCCCAAAAAGGCGCGGGCCTGATCCCGGGCGGTTTCGTTCAGAAACCGTTCATATCGCGGTCAGACTCGCATGCTGGAGTGTGATGTTTTTGTGACTGGACACTTGTTCGGAACGGGCGCAAGCTCACCTCATGTTCAACCGAAGCAAAGGAGGTGATCCAGTGTCTTATGAGGTTTTGGTACTCGAGGAAGGTCTGGGTTTTCGTGTGTTGACTGGGAGTGATCTCGGCTAACAGCACACACCTCCCGGCTCTCGAGGCCGACAAGCTCAGGAAGGGCCGTCCCCAGGGACGGCCCTTTTCTGTTGCCGCTTTGGGCTTGACGCCGGGCCGCAAGCCATTGATACCGCTGGGCAGAATTTAGGGAGCCACCCAGATGTCCTCGGCCAATTTCGTCCTGACCCTCAGCTGCGCCGACCGCCCCGGTATCGTTGCCGCCGTCACCACCGAGCTCGCGGCGCTCAAGGCCAATATCGCGGAAAGCAATCAGTTCTGGGACCGCGAAACCGGCCGCTTCTTCATGCGCCTGGCCTTCGCCGCGCCGGAAGGGGTGACGCGGGAAGTGCTTGAAAAGGCTCTGAAATCACCGATCGAGCGCTTCGAGATGAAGACCGCCCTGGCCGATGAGAGCCGCAAGAAGCGCATTGTCATCATGGTCAGCAAGTTCGACCATACCTTGCTGCATCTGCTCTATCAGATCCGTGTCGGCTGGCTCGACGCCGAGGTTGCGGCCATCATTTCCAACCACCAGGACGCCCGCAAGATCGCCGAAGACGCCGGCATTCCCTATCATTATCTGCCGGTGACCAAGGACAGCAAGGCCGACCAGGAGGCGCAGGTGCTTGACCTGGTCAAGTCCACCGGCGCCGATCTCGTCGTCCTCGCCCGCTATATGCAGGTGCTTTCGGACAATCTCTCCACCCGCCTTTTCGGTCAGGTGATCAATATCCACCACTCGTTCCTGCCCAGCTTCAAGGGCGCCAAGCCCTATCACCAGGCGCATGAGCGCGGCGTCAAAATCATTGGCGCCACAGCCCATTACGTCACTCCGGACCTCGATGAAGGCCCGATCATCGAGCAGGAAACCGCCCGCGTGACCCATGCGATGAGCCCCGATGACCTCGTCGCCGCCGGCCGCGACATCGAGAGCCGGGTGCTGGCGCGCGCGGTCAAGCTGCACCTCGAAAGCCGAGTCATGCTCAACGGCAAGAAGACGGTGGTGTTCGGCTGATCCGGCCGCCCCTGAGCGCGAAAGCGCCTCAGGCCGCCTCGACCGGCAGGTCCTCGAGATTGAGCGAGTCTGCGAGGCTCGTGCGGTCCAGCACCGCCCGTGTCGCCAGCGTAACCCGTTCGAACACATGGCGAATTTCGCAACTGGTCTCGTCGCCGCAATCTTCGCATTTTCTGTAGGCGATTTTTGAAAGGCACGGCAGGGGCGCGATCGGGCCATCGATCAGCCGCAGCACCTCGCCATACATGATTTCCTCCGGCGCCTTGATCAGCTCATAGCCGCCCATGCGTCCGCGACGGCTCGACACATAGCCGGCGCGCTTGAGTTCGAGCAGGATCTGCTCGAGGAATTTCTTCGGGATCGCCTGGTCGCGGGAGATTTCGCCGATCATGCGCGTCTGGCCGCGTTCCGCTCTGGCCAGAGACACCAGAGCGCGCAACGCATATTTGGCCTTTTGCGAAATCATGATCTGCTTGGTCCTCCCGCTGCTGTCAGGGCTTGGGTTCGGGCTCCACCGGCGGCACCACGGGCTTGGCCGCATCCTCCGGCTGGTCCGGCTCCTTTTCGGTCTCGTCCTGCCTTTGCACATCGGCCGCCTCGGGCGCAAGCGCCTTGCCCGCTTCGGGCTCCACCGGCGGCTGCGTTTCGGATCCCGGCACAGCATCGAAAATGATCTCGGCATCAGCCGTGCTGACCACGTCGTCGGTGGATATGGGCTCTACCTCTGCCTCGCTGGCCTCGGCCAGTTCTGGCAGTTCGGCTGCGCTATCCACCACGTCCGCAATCGTGCTCTGCGGTTCGATCGCGACGGCCTCGACCACGATTGCGGTATTTTCTGGCTCGACCACAGGTATGTCCGGCACGATTTCGTCAATGGCGGCAGGGGGTTCGCCAACAATCGGGGTGTCGATAGCGATGATATCGGCAGCGGGAAGAACGTCGGCAACCGCCTCGCTCGTGACCTCAGCCTCCGCCGTCTCTGCCAGCAATGGCGCCTCGAGGACAGTCACTGTCTCAGGCTCAATAACAGGGGCAACCACCGTCTCGCTCGACGCTTCGGCGGCCGGCGCCTCCATCGGCGCGGTGATCACCGGTTCGATGGCGACAAGGCTCGCCTTGGCCAGCAGATTTTCCGACGCCGGCAATTTGGTTTCTTCCGGCGCGGGCGGCACGATCGTGCCTTCATCGCGCAGGAACGCCAGAATGCCCTTGCCGATTTCGCGCTCGCCGCGGATCACCGTGGTGGCGCCGCAGCTGCGCAGGAACGTCTCCTCTTCCTCAGAATAGGCGCGGGCGACGATGCTGATGCCGGCATTGAGCTTGCGGCCGCTTTCGCAGACCGAGCCCGCCTCAAAGCCATTGGAAATGGCCACGAGCAGGCTGCGGGCCTCGGCGAGATTGGCGAGCTTCAGCACGTCCTGGCTGGCGGCATTGCCGAAAACCACCTCAAAGCCTTCGGCGCGGGCGGCGGCAACGTCATGGTCGGAATCCTCGATCACCACGAGGCCCCCACCCTCGGCCTTGATTCCGGCGGCAACGATGCGGCCGACCTGGCCATAACCCACGAGGATCGTGTGGTTTTTCTGCTGCGACGGTTCGCCGGTGTCATCGTCGGCGCCAGGGGCGCCACGATCAATGGCCGCTTCACTGGGCATGTCCGTGGTGGCCGGGCCCGTCGCGGCGCGCGACAGCGCATCGGGCTCGATACGGATATCGGCATCGGTAGCCACCGGCTTGGCACGGCTGGGAAAGCGGGCCTCCATGGCCGGACGGATCAGCTCGACGCCCCAGAACACCAGCGGATTGAGGACGATGGAAATGAGCGCACCGGCCAGGATCAGGTCCTGGCCTTCCTGCGGCAGGATGGTCAGCGCCACGCCCATGCTGGCGAGGATGAAGGAAAATTCGCCGATCTGCGCCAGGCTCGCCGAAATGGTCAGCGCCGTGCCCACCGGTCGGCGGAAGGCCAGCACGATGGCAAAGGCCGCCAGCGACTTGCCGATGACGATGATGAACACCGTGGCCAGCACCGGCAGCGGATCGGTGAGGATGATGGTGGGGTCGAACAGCATGCCCACGGAGACGAAGAACAGCACCGAAAAGGCGTCGCGCAGCGGCAGGGTCTCGTTGGCGGCGCGGTGGCTGAGCTCACTTTCGGAGAGGATCATGCCGGCAAAGAAGGCGCCAAGCGCCAGCGATACGCCGAACAGCACCGCCGAGCCCAAGGCCACGCCAAGGGCGATGGCGAGAACGGCCAGGCGGAACAGTTCGCGGCTGCCGGTATGGGCTGTGCCGTGCAGTGCCCATGGGATGAGGCGCCGGCCGACCACCAGCATGAAGCCGACAAAGGCGGCGACCTTGACCATGGTCAGGGCCAGGACGCCCCAAATACCGATATTGGTACCGATCAGCCGTTCGACAAAGGACACGAAGGGGTCGTGCACGCCGCTATCGATGCCGTTGAGCCCGGCAATGGCGGGCACCAGCACCAGCGCCAGCACCATGGCCAGGTCTTCGACAATCAGCCAGCCGACAGCGATGCGGCCGCGCTCGCTCTCGATCAGGCGACGGTCCTGCAGAGCCTTGAGCAGCACCACGGTAGAGGCCACCGAGAGGGCAAGGCCGAACAGCAATGCCGCCCCCAGCGACCAGCCCAGCAGCAGACCAAGGCCGGCGCCGAGCAGGGTAGCAAAGCCGATCTGCGCCACCGCGCCGGGAATGGCCAACGCCCTGACGCTCATCAGATCCTTGAGCGAAAAGTGCAGGCCCACCCCGAACATCAGGAGGATCACGCCCAGCTCGGCGAGCTGCGCGCCAAGGGCCTGGTCGGCAACAAAGCCGGGGGTATAGGGGCCGACAAGAATGCCGGCAAAGAGATAACCCACCAGCGGCGGCAACCGGAACCGGTTGGCGATCATGCCGAAGATATAGGCCAGCACCAGACCCGCAACGATCGTCGTGATCAAGGGGGTGTCATGATGCATTTGAGCCTCCAGGCGGGCGGTGGGAGCAATTCAGGATGGGGCATTCAATCGGCCAGCGCAAGCCGCAAAGCCAAGTGGGCTCAAGGCTTTGGCGATCCGGCCGTGAAAGCCTATAGATCGGGTCAAGTTTGGCTGAACTTGGGCTGCCCGCCGATTTTACGGCGCGACGCTGGCGTCAGCTCTCGGCTGCCACTGGAGGCGGCGCCTCGTCGGTGGGGGCGTATTTGCTCAGCAGCGGCAATTGCGTCATCGAAAAGATGACGGTCAACGGCATGATGCCCCACACCTTGAAGGCCACCCAAAAATCGGTGGTCTGACTGCGCCACACCACTTCGTTGAGCACGGCGAGCACCACGAAGAACAGCCCCCAGTTCAGCGTAAGCTTCCACCAGCCCTCGGGCTTGAGCTTATAGACGTCGCCGAACACATATTTGAGCAGCGACTGGCCGAACATCAGCCCGCCCAGCAGCACTGCCGCAAACAGCACATTGGTGATGGTCGGCTTCATCTTGATGAAGGTGTCGTCCTGCAGCCACAGGGTCAGCCCGCCAAACACCAGCACCACCGCACCGGTGACCAGCGGCATGACCGCGATCTTCTTGAGGATCAGCTTAGAGAGGATCAGCGAAATCACCATGGCGCCCATGAACCACGCAGTGGCCACGAAGATATCGGCGCGGGCATTGACGATGAAGAAGATGACCAGCGGCCCGAGCTCAAGCGCCAGCTTGGTGATCTGCGGCTTGATCTCGTCCCAGTTGACGTCCTGTTCGGCGGCTTTTTCGGTCATGTTTTCTTCCACGGCATTGGCGCCAATGTGGCGACATGAGCCCCTTGATGCAAGCGCCTAGGGGACAACAGTGGCTTTTTTGGGCCTCGAGACCTTGCCTATTCCTCTCCCACTCGGGGAGAGGAATAGGAGCGAGCGGGGAGGGCACCGCGCCATTCGCGCTGCCACTCGAGCATAGCTCTCGCGGCCTTCTCGCCTCAAATCTCTCCACCGGAGAGATTTGCCCTAACGGGAGGGGTCGAAGCCAGCAATGGCGCGGGCAAAATCGCTGGCCTCAAAGGGCTCGAGATCCTCGACGCCTTCCCCGACGCCGATGAAGTGCACCGGCAGGCCGAAGGTTTTGGCGATGGCGACGAGGATGCCGCCCCGAGCCGTGCCATCAAGCTTGGTCATGACCAGCCCGGTGACGCCGGCGCGCTTGCCGAAAATCTCGACCTGCTTCATGGCGTTCTGCCCGGTGGTGGCGTCGAGCGTCAGCAGGGTGGCGTGCGGTGCCTCCGGATCGACCTTCTTGATGACGCGGATGACTTTTTCAAGTTCGTTCATCAGCTCGTCGCGGTTCTGCAGGCGGCCGGCCGTATCGATGATCAACACGTCGCGCCCCTCGGCCTTGGCCTGGGTCACGGCGTCGAAGGCAAGGCCCGAGGCGTCGGCCCCGGCCGGTCGCGCTATCACCGGCGCGCCGGTGCGCTGGCCCCAGACCTGCAATTGCTCGATGGCGGCGGCGCGGAAGGTGTCGCCGGCAGCCAGCATCACCGAGCGGCCTTCGCGGGCAAATTTCTGCGCCAGCTTGCCGATGGTGGTGGTCTTGCCCGAGCCGTTGACGCCAATCATCAGGATGATGAAGGGCTTTTTGGTTGTATCGATGACCAGCGGCCGAGCCACGGGCCCGAGCACCTTTTCGACCTCGGTTGCCAGCACATTGCGCACATCCTCGCCCGACACGTCCTTGTCGAAGCGGTCACGGCGCAGCGTCTCGGTAATGGCCATGGCCGTGTCGATGCCGAGATCGGCCTGGATCAGCACGTCCTCGAGTTCGTCCAGTGTCGCCGCATCGAGCTTGCGCTTGGTGAAGACCGAGGTGATCGAGGTGGACAGATTGTCCGAGGAGCGCTTCAGCCCCGAGGCTAGCCGCGCGAACCAGCCCTGGCGCGGCTGTGCCGGCTCCGGCACTGCAGGCGGCGGGGCGACGAACTGGTCTTCAATGGCCTCGATATAGTCCGGCGTGGTCTCTGGCGGGCCGGGCGGCATGGGATGATCGGCCGGCTTTGGCTCGGGCAGAGTCACCGGCGCGGGTTCGGGAACCGGTTCGGGTGCAGGCGTGGGTGGGCTTTGCGGAGCCGGCTCGACGGGTGTCTCTGGCCGTGTTTTCGGCGGTGCGGGCGTCGGCGCCGGCTGGGTGCCGAAGAGGCGCTGAAAGAAGCCGGGCTTTTTCTCGGTCATTATATGCCTTCACATCCTGCCACGAGGGCACTTTATCACGCGGCCGCGCGCATCACGTCGCCGGTCAGCCCGTCCGCTCCCGCGCCGGTCATGCGCATGCTGACCAATTTTCCGGCCTGATCCTTGCCGACGGCAACGGGGAGAAAATGTTCGGTGCGGCCGATGCCGCTGCGTTCCACCAAGACGCTTTCGACCCTGCCGATGCGCGTCTGGCACAGGGCGGCGAACTGCACGTCCCCGGCTACCCGCAACCTGGCAGCGCGTTCCTTCGCCACCGCCTTGCCGACCTGCGGCATGCGCGCGGCGGGCGTGCCGGGGCGCGGCGAATAGGGAAAGGCGTGGATATAGGTGATATCCGCTTCGGTGATGAAGCGCAGCGAATTTTCGAACATCGCTTCGGTTTCGGTAGGAAAGCCGGCAATGATATCGGCGCCGAACACCATGTCGGGGCGCCTGCTGCGCAGCTTGTCGACAATGGCGAGCGCGTCGTCGCGCAAATGGCGCCGCTTCATGCGCTTGAGGATCAGATCGTCGCCCGATTGCAGCGACAGATGCAGATGCGGCATCAGCCGGGGGTTGCTCACCGCCTCGTAAAGCGCCGGATCGGCCTCGATGCTGTCGATGGAGGAAATGCGCAGGCGCGGCAGGTCTGGCACATGCCGCAGGATCGACTGCACCAGTTTGCCAAGGCTGGGCGCGCCTGGGAGGTCTGGACCATAGGAGGTAATGTCGACCCCGGTCAGCACCACCTCGAGACAACCATTGGCGACCAGTCTTTTGATCTGATCCACGACCAGTCCCATGGGCACCGAGCGGCTGGGACCGCGCCCGAAGGGGATGATGCAGAAGGTACAGCGATGGTCGCAGCCATTCTGCACCTGCACGAAGGCGCGGGTATAGCCATCCATGCCCTCGATCAGGTGGCCGGCTGTTTCCCGCACGTTTCCGATGTCGTTGACCTGCACCTTGTCATTGAGGGGGGCGCCGAACACCATGGGCTTGTAGCTTTCGGCCCTGAGCTTGTCGTGATTGCCGATGACCAGGTCAACCTCGTCCATATCGCCGAACGAGCGCGCTTCCGTCTGGGCGGCGCAGCCGGTGACGATGATCCGGGCGGATGGATTGTCGCGCCGCGCCTTGCGCACGGCCTGCCGTGCCTGCTTTACCGCCTCGGCGGTGACAGCACAGGTATTGATGATGATGGCATTGTCGAGCCCTGCCTTTTCCGCCTCGGCTTTCATCACCTCGCCCTCATAGGCATTGAGACGACAGCCGAATGTCAGGGTTTGCACACCCATCAGGCGGCCTCGCTGCGCGTCCAGGCGCCGGAGGTGGGATCGAGCCTGCCCTGCCATTCGAACTCGGCCGGTCCGGTCAGGGTCACATGGTCATTGGGCAGCCATTCGACCACCAGATCGCCGCCGGGCAGCGTCACCGTGGCCTTGCGGTTGGTGCGGCGGGTGCGGGCGCCATTGACCAGGGCGGCGCAGGCCGCGGTGCCGCAGGCCTCGGTCAGCCCGGCGCCGCGCTCCCAGGTACGCAGGATAATGCGCTCGGGATTGACCACAAAAGCAATGGAAATATTGGCCCGCTCGGGAAAGAGCGGGTGGTTTTCGAGCAAGGGTCCGAAGCGGTCGAGCGCATAGGACCAGACATCCTCCTTCACCCAGAAGGTGGCGTGCGGATTGCCGATGGACATGACCGAGGGGGAATGCAGCACCGGATCGTCGATCGGCCCGATCTGCAACTCGACCTGGCGGGTATCGGCAAATTCCTCGTTGAGCGGAATGTCGTACCAGGCAAATTTCGGCGTGCCCATATCGACGGTGATCAGCCCGTCTTCAGCCTCTTGCCCGAACAGGATGCCGGCAATGGTCTCGAAGGTGAAGAGCTTGCGGCCCTGCTCGGCCGAGAGCGACTGCACCACGCAGCGCATGCCATTGCCGCAGGCCTGGGCTAGCGTGCCGTCGGAATTGATGATCTCGATATAATTGACCGTGCCCGGCGTGCGGGCATCATGGATGGCCATGATCTGGTCGAACTTGGTCTCGGCCCGCCCATTGATGGCAATGGCGGCAGCCGGCGTGATGCGCGCAGACGTGCCCCGCATGTCGGCGACGATGATCTGGTTGCCCAGTCCGTTCATCTTGAAAAAGGGGACGTCGCTCACGGCGGTCTCTTCCCGATCGCAGCTATGGAAGTTCGAGCCCTATATGGCGGATCGACGGACAAATTGCCAGTGCCGGTGGCCTATTGTGCAGTATCCCAATCTTTGGGCAGCGCGCGGCAAATCAGGGTTAATACTTTCTTGCGATTCGGATTATTACTATTCGCCATGCTGAACGCCCCTGGGGAGAGGCGGACGGCGCGGAGGAGACAATGCCAGCATATGCGGTGACGCCGGTTGAGGGACCGGGCGGCAGGGATGTGCGTTTATCCGACATCGGCGATAGGGCTGGACGGCTTGGCGTCGAAATTGCCGACGTGGCGGGACTTATCGGCGACATCTCGGCCATCAGCCAGCAACAGGCGCTGCAGGCGGAAGCGGCGCGCAGTGCGGCCGGCGAGCTCAACGCCGTCACCGCCCAGGTCAGTCGCACCATGGGCACGACGCGCCAGGCGGCGGCGGAAGCGCGTCGCATTCTCCACCAAAGCACCGCCACCGTTTCGGCGGTGGTGACGCGCACCACCGGCACCATGGCGGCGCTCTCGGATGGCGCGATGAGCTTTCAGTCGACGCTCGAAAGCGTGTCGGGCACCGTGGCCGGGGTCGAGCGCGCCAGCGCCGCCATCGCCCAGATCGCGCGCGAAACCAAACTCCTAGCGCTCAATGCCTCGGTGGAGGCGGCGCGCGCCGGCGAAGCCGGGCGTGGCTTTGCCATCATCGCCAATGCGGTCAAAAGCCTGGCCGACCAGATCCAGGGTTTCTCCGGCCAGACCGTGGCACATCTGGGTGACCTCACCGAAGCGCTGGCCCATTTGCGCAACCAGGCCGGCAGCAATGCCGAGGCGGCGCGGATTGCCATGGCCGATTCCGATGCCGCCAGCCAGGCCACGGCCACGCTGGAAGCCCTCGTCGACAGCGTTGGGCGGCTGGTGGACGATATCGACGCCATGGCCCAGCCGGTCGAGCGCTCCATCGATGGTTTCGAGACCATGCAGGCGGAATTGTCGGCGCTGGCCGATGGCGTCGCCGCTTGCCGCGGGCATCTGGAAAAGACCGAGCAGCGCACCAATTCCATTCTCGGCATTTCCGAGGATTTCATGCTGTTCCTGGTCGAAGCCGGAGTGGAAACCGCCGATGCGCCCTTTATCGCCGTGGCGCGGGCCAAGGCCGACGAAGTGGCCGAAGCCTTCGAGATCGCCCTTGAGCGTGGCGAGATCAGCCTCGATGACCTCTTCGATCAGAATTATCGCGAAGTGCCCGGCACCAATCCCAAACAGATGCTGACCCGCTTCACCCAGCTGGCCGACAAACTGCTGCCGCCCATCCAGGAACCGGTTCTGGCGCTCGACAAGCGTATCGCCTTTTGTGCAGCGGTAGATCGCAATGGCTATCTGCCGACGCATAACCGCATCTATTCGCAGCCACAGGGCGATGATCCCGTGTGGAACGCTGCCAATTGCCGCAATCGCCGCATTTTCAGCGACCGTACGGGCCTCTCTGCCGGGCGCTCGACAAAACCCTTCCTGCTCCAGACCTATCGCCGCGACATGGGCGGCGGGCAGTTCGCCCTGATGAAGGATTGCTCGGCCCCGATCGTGGTGCAGGGCCGCCATTGGGGCGGGCTCAGGGTGGCCTTCAAGGTTTGAGGCCGAACTTGCCCGCTTTTCTTGACTCGGCGGGCGACTTCCCCTAAAGCGACCCTGTTCATCAGGCTTTTGCCCCTGACCAGCCGACCGGGACCCCGCTAGGGTACCACGATCCCGGAGGCCAACATCCGCCAGCGCGTTGCGCCCGCGGGTGGGTTTTGCATTTGGTCTTTTGGCACTTATCTCTCCGGGGACTGACCCCCGCGAGCGAAAAGGAAAAAAGATGTTCGAGAGCCTCTCAGACCGGCTTGGCAAGATATTCGATGGTCTTCGCGGACGCGGCGCGCTCAACGCTGCCGATGTCGACGCGGCCATGCGCGAAATCCGCCGGGCGCTCATCGAGGCTGACGTCAGCCTCGAAGTCGTGCGGGCCTTTGTCGAGCAGGTGCGCGAGCGCGCCGTTGGCGCCGAGGTGACCCGTTCGGTGACGCCGGGCCAGCAGGTGGTCAAGATCGTCAATGACGAGCTTGTGCAGGTGCTCGGGTCCGATGCCGTCACCATCGACCTCAATGCGCCGGCGCCTGTTACGCTGCTGATGGTCGGCCTCCAGGGCTCGGGCAAGACCACCACCACCGCCAAGATTGCCAAACGCCTCAAGGACCGGAACAAGAAGAAGGTCCTGCTCGCCTCTCTCGATACCCGCCGCCCCGCCGCCATGGAGCAACTGCGCGTGCTGGGTGAGCAGGTCGGCGTCGATACATTGCCGATTGTCACCACCGAGACCCCGGTCGAGATCGCCCGCCGCGCCGAGCGCGAAGGCCGTCTCGGTGGTTATGACGTTCTCATTCTCGACACCGCCGGCCGCACCCATATCGATGAAGAACTGATGGCCGAGACCGTTGCCATCAAGGATATTGCCAAGCCGCACGAAATCCTGCTCGTCGTCGATGCGCTGACCGGCCAGGACGCGATCAACGTCGCCCGCTCCTTCGACGGGCGGCTGGATGTCACCGGCATCGTCATGACCCGCGTCGACGGCGATGGCCGTGGCGGCGCGGCTTTGTCGATGCGCGCGGCCACCGGCAAGCCGATCAAGCTGATCGGTGTCGGCGAAAAGATGGATGCGCTGGAAGATTTCCATCCCGCGCGCATTGCCGACCGTATCCTGGGCATGGGCGACATCGTCAGCCTGGTCGAGAAGGCGGCGGAACATGTTACGGCCGAAGACGCGGCCAAGATGGCCAAGAAGCTCAAGAAGGGCTCCTTCGACTTCGAAGACCTGCGCGCTCAGTTGCTGCAGATGAAGAAGATGGGCGGCATGGGCGGGCTGATGGGCCTGCTTCCCGGTGCCGGCCAGATCAAGAAAGCCATGGCCGGCGCCAGTATCGACGAGAAGGTGTTCGATCGCCAGGTCGCCATCATCAATTCCATGACCAAGAAGGAGCGGGCCGATCCGGACCTGCTCAATGCCAGCCGCCGCAAGCGCATTGCCGCCGGCGCCGGTGTCGAGGTCTCGGAAATCAACAAGCTTGCCAAGCAGCACCGCCAGATGGCGGACATGATGAAAAAGGTCTCCAAGGGCGGCATGGGTGCCCTCGGTGGCATGTTTGGCGGCAAGATGGGGGGCATGCTCGGCGGCATGCCTGATCTCTCCAAGATGGACCCCAAGCAGCTCGAACAGATGGCGCGCCAGGCCGGGATCAATCCCGAACAGCTCAAGGGCCTGCCCTCTGCCGATCTGCCCCTGGCGCAGAAGGCGCTCCCCAGCGACGTCAATGCGCTTTTGAAATCCTCCGGCGGACCGGTTCTTCCCGGTATCGGCGGCGCTCCGCGTTTCCCCGGCCTTCCTGGCCTGGGCAAGAAGAAATAACCCGAACCTCAAACTGACAGCCTAGGAATATCGCAATGTCTCTCAAGATCCGCCTTGCCCGCGCCGGCACCAAGAAGCGCCCCTTCTACCACATCGTCGTTGCCGATGCCCGCTCGCCCCGCGACGGCCGCTTCATCGAGAAGCTGGGCACCTTCAATCCGCTGCTCGACAAGACCGCCGAAAACCGCGTCGTGCTGAACGCTGAACGCGCCCAGCATTGGGTCGGCGTCGGCGCCCAGCCGACCGACCGCGTTCTGCGTTTCCTCGACGCCGCCGGCGTTGCCAAGCGCGAAGCCCGCAACAACCCGAACAAGGGCGAGCCCGGCGAAAAGGCCAAGGAACGCGCTGAAGAAAAGGCCGCCAAGGCCGCTGCCGCCGCCGAAGGCGCCGCAGAATAATTTCTGGGCCTTCCAAGGTCCAAGGAATGCAAAAGCCCCGGTGGAGACACCGGGGCTTTTTGTTGCTTAACTTTCACCCCACCGTTCGTCACCCTCGGGCTTGACCCGAGGGCACTACACTTGCGGAGTTCTGGGGACCTACGCCCCCTCGGGGCAAGCCCGAAGGTGACGACTGATATATTGGTGCCCTTGGCCGCCATTCGCGCATAGCGCTCATGGCCTTGCCGCCTCACATCGCTCCACCGAAGCGATTTGCCCTTCAGGACGGCGTCAAGCCTTGAGCTTTGCCAGAATTGCCGCGCCCATTTCCTCGGTGCCGACGGTCTTGCAATTGGCCTGGGCGATGTCGCCGGTGCGCAGCCCGTCGCTGAGCACTGCGGAAATTGCGTCTTCAACGCGGGTGGCCAGCTCGATCATGCCGAAACTGTAGCGCAGGGCCATGGCGAAGGTGGCGATCATGGCGATGGGATTGGCAATGCCCTTGCCAGCAATGTCGGGGGCCGAGCCGTGGACGGGCTCGTAGAACGCCTTGCGCTTGCCGGAAACCGGATCGGGTGCGCCGAGCGAAGCGGAGGGCAACATGCCGAGCGAGCCGGTGAGCATGGCGGCAACGTCGGAGAGAATGTCGCCGAAGAGATTGTCGGTGACCATGACGTCGAACTGTTTTGGCGTGCGGACCAGCTGCATGGCCGCGTTGTCGGCCAGGATGTGGTGCAGCGCGACATCGGGATAGTCCTTGCCGACGCCCTTGACCACTTCGTCCCAGAGCACGCCTGATTTCATGACGTTCTTCTTGTCAGCCGAGTGGACCTTGCCGCCACGGGTGCGGGCCAGATCGAAGGCGACACGGGCAATGCGGTCGATTTCATAGGTCTCGTAGACCTGGGTGTCCACGGCGCGCTTCTGGCCATTGCCGAGATCGGTAATGGTCTTTGGCTCGCCGAAGTAGACGCCGCCGGTCAATTCGCGCACGATAAGGATATCGAGGCCCTCGACCAGTTCGCGCTTGAGCGAAGAGGCGTCGGCAAGCGCCGGGTAGCAGATGGCGGGGCGCAGATTGGCAAAGACGGCCAGTTCCTTGCGCAGACGCAGCAAAGCGGCTTCGGGGCGATGCTCATAGGGGACGTTATCCCACTTGGGGCCGCCCACGGCGCCGAAGATCACCGCATCGGCCGCCTTGGCCTTGGCAACGTCTTCGTCGGTGATGGCAACGCCATGGGCGTCATAAGCAGCGCCGCCGGCCAGACCGCTCTCGGTCGAAAAGTCGGTGAGACCTTCGGCATTGGTCCAGGCGATGAGCTTTTCCACCTCGACCATGATCTCGGTGCCGATGCCGTCGCCGGGCAGAAGGAAAAGGGAATGGGTGGCCATGTGGGTCAAAACTCCTCGCCGTACTGGTGGGTACACCTCGTGGGGCGGGACATAGCGCCTTTTCCCCCTCGCGCGCAAGCAGCGGCGTGACGCTAAGAAAGCCTTAACCCTGTCGGCATGGCGTTTTCTTTTGCGTTAGCAAGTTTTTACCCCCCGCCCGATTATCTCAACGCTTTGCATTGGGGGTATTTCAGATGATCATAAGACCAGCCGCACTTTCCATCCTGGCCATCATGGCCGCCATGGCGCCGGCCCTTGCCGAGGACGCCGCCGCCAGTCGCGATCTGGGCGAAGCATCTGCCTGGGTGCGCTTTCCCGCCATCGCCCCCGATGGCGAGACGCTGAGCTTTACCTATCGCGGCCGGGTTTTCATCGTCGATGCCGAGGGTGGACTGGCCGTGCCGCTGACTGCCAATGGCATCTATTCGCACCGCGCCACCTGGTCGCCGGATTCGGAGCGTCTGGCCTTTGCCTCCAATCTCAATGGCGATGACGATGTCTATGTCACCGATTTCTCCGGCACGCTTGAGCGCCTGACCTGGTCATCCGCCGATGAAGTGCCCACCGGTTTCAGTCCGGATGGCAAGTCCATCCTCTATACCGCGCTGCGCCTGGGCGATGCCGAGAACAGTGTGCAGGCGGCGCTGTCCGGCAAGCCGCAACTCTATGCGGTCAGCACCGAGACCGGCCGCGAAACGTTGGTGCTGCCCAATCTGGCCGAGCAGGCGCGCTGGAACCAGGATCAGACCAGACTGGTCTATACATATAATCCCTCGGTCGATCCCGAAGACCGCCAGCACCGCGTGCTGCCCAATGCCCGTCAGCTCTGGACCTATGACCCGGTGAGCGGCAACCATGAGCCGGTGTTCGAGGCCGATGGCATCGACCGTCACAATCCGGTATGGAGCGCCGACGGAGCCTCGCTCTACTACCTCTCGGAGGCCACCGGCTGGCTCAATGTCTGGCAGCTCGATTTTGCCTCAGGCGTCGAGACCCAGATCACCCGGTTCGAAGGCGATCCGGTCCGCGATCTGTCCATTGCCGACAATGGCACCCTCGCCTTCGCCAATCGCGGCCGGATCTATGTCAAGCCGGCTGATGCCGCAGAAGCCAGCCCCATCGAAGTGCTGACGCTCGAGCAGCGCGCCAATCGGCAGAGCAACTATATCGGCAGCACCAATCAGGGCTTTGCCTCTTCACCCGATGGCGAGGTGTTCGCCATGGTCTACAATGCCGATGTCTTCGTGCAGGATACCAGCGGCACCGTCCGCCAGGTGACCGCTACGCCGGGCCAGGAAAAAGACATCACCTTCTCGCCCGACGGCACCATGCTGGCCTATGCCGCCATCCGCGATCATCGCTGGGGCATTTACGGGGTCGAGTTGCGCGGCGATGCTGAAGATACGGCCCTGCTGCCGCGTTTTGCGGAAATCCCGCTCTACGTGCCTGAAACCGGCAATGCCTATAATCCGGTATTTTCACCCGATGGCAGCAAGCTCGCCTTCGTCGCCGACCGTCGTGAAATCCAGGTGCTCGATCTCGATAGCGGCGAGGTGACGGCGCTGGTCGGCGATGGCGATTATAACTCGGTCTATACCGACAATGATATGAGCTTTGCCTGGTCGCCCAGTTCCACGGACCTGCTGGTGCATTGGCGCTCCATGGGCGGCACCGAGTCCCGGCGCGTCGCCATCGTGCCTGCCGATGGCAGCGCTGCGGCCATGCCGGTGGGCAATATTCCCAATATGTTCGGCATGACCTGGAGCGCCGATGGCGGCCAGGTGCTCGGCTATACTACGCTTTACGGCGCTCGGTCCGCGCAGCTGCATGCCCAGGGCACCGATATCTACCGCATCTTCCTCTCCGAAGCCGCGCGACAGGATTTCCTTGACGTGGTCGAGGGCATCGATACCGGGTTCGATGAGGACGAGGACGGCAATCCGGTGTTCCGGCGCTATGAGCTGCCTGCATTCCGCTCCCTCAGTCTCGAGGGACGGCTGACCTTTGGCGCCGCAGAAGCCGAAATCCTGCAGCCTCTGCCGGACCAGAAGACCCTGCTTTCCGTGGCGCCGGTCGATGGCGACACCATGACCCTGCAGACCATCAGCCTGGTCGATGGTAGCATCGAAACCATCGGAGAGTTTCCTGCCCCGGGCTGGCAGGCCCTGTCCTATGTCGCCGATCTTGGCGTGGTCGATGTGAAGATCGAGGGGGCCATCCTGCGCGTGCCGGTGACGGCGCCCGACCAGATGAGCATCATCGATTCCCGTGTATTCTTCTCGCGCGACGCCGACGCGGCACGGCTTGCGGCATTCGAGCAGGCCTGGGCCGATGCGCAATATCGCTATTATGACAGCGCCCATCAGGGGCGCGACTGGGCCGCAATTGGTGACAAATACCGCGCCTATCTTGGCTCCATAGCCAGCGATCGCGAGCTCCAGGAACTGATCTCGGCCATGTATGGCGAGCTGTCGGGTTCGCACATGTTCACCGGCTATGGCGGTGCCGAAGCGGCGCGGTCGGACCTTGGCAACAGCAATGACTCGCTGGGCATCTATCTCGACCATGGCTTTGAGGGGCAGGGACGGCGCGTCGCCGCCATCCTGCCAGGCGGTCCGCTTGATCGCCGCTCCATCGATGTCGAGCCGGGCGATATCATCACCTCCATCAATGGCGTCGATGTTCCCGACGATGGCGGCATCGAGCGCCTGCTGAGCCTCAATGTCGGCCGTCCGGCCCAAGTGGGCGTTACCGACAGCCAGACCGGCGAAGAGCGCTTCTATACGGTCAAGCCACTCGACCAGCTCGATGAAGCCGGGCTGGCCAAGACCCGCCTCATCAATGCCCGGCGGGAAATGGTGGATCGCCTCTCCAACAGCTGCATCGCCTATCAATATGTGCCGGAGATGAACAACGACGCCTATCTCGATCTGCTGGGCAATCTCGAAGCCAAGCGCGGCATCGCCAAGGCGGCGCTGATCGATGTGCGCTCCAATGGGGGCGGCAATCTCACCCGCGAGCTGATCACCCTGCTCACGGGCGAGGCCTATTCCACCAATGGCTGGGCGCAGGGTCCGCTCGATGTCGAGCCGAACAATCGCTGGGTGTGGCCAAGCGCGGTGGTGGTCGACAGCTTCGGCTATTCGGACGGCTCGATGTTCCCGCAGGCCTATCAGGACAATGGCATCGGCAAGATCGTCGGCGATGTGGTGCTCAATACCGGCACTTCGGTCGACTATGTGAAAAGCGCTGTGGTGCCGGGTCTGTTCTATGGCCTGCCGGTGCTGCCGCATCGCCGCATCGATGGCACGCTTTACGAAAACAATATCATCGAGCCGGAAATCCTGGTGCCGTTCAACCCCAACACCGTCGGACTCAATACTGACCCGCAGCTCGAAGCGGCAATCTCGGTGCTGATGGAGGAAATCGGCGCCGACGCCGACTGCCGTCTGCGCTAAGGCCGATTGCGGCGGGGTGCGTTTCAGCTTTGACCTCGGAGCCACCCCAACCGCGGTCATCCCGGCCTAGACCGGCAGTGTCCACTTTGGGCTCAGTGATGAACGGGATTGGGGGCTTTCGCCTCCCTCCCCCTTGAGCGGAGGGATTAAGGGAGAGGGGCCATCGGTTCTTCACTGAACGACCCTACCCCGGCTCTCCTTCAGGTTGGCCATGGAGCCGCATCAACAAGAACGTGAAACGACATAGAAAAAGAAAGGCGCCCATCGGGCGCCTTTCTTATGTCTGGCAATGGGACAAGCGGCCAGAGGCCGCCGCCAAATTCAGCCGGCAAAGAACGGCTGGGTGCCATGCGCTTCGATGGCAGTGGCCAGGCGCCCCAGGGCGTGGATATAGGCCGCCGAGCGGGCCGAGACATTGCGGTCCTTGGCAATGGTCCAGACGGCACGGCCCTCGCGCTCGACGATCTTGAGCAGGCGGGCGTGGATCTCTTCGAGGTCCCAGTAATAGCCCTGCCGATTCTGCACCCATTCGAAATAGGAGACGGTGACGCCGCCGGCATTGGCTAGGATATCGGGCAGCACCACGATGCCCTTGCCCTCGAGCACCTTGTCGGCATCCGGCGTCACCGGGCCATTGGCCAGTTCGAGCAGCACCTTGGCCTTGATGGTGCCGGCATTTTCCTTGGTGATCATGTCCTCAAGCGCCGCCGGGACCAGGAGGTCGGCTTCCACTGACAGCAATTCGTCCGCGGTGATGACCTTGGCGCCCAGTTCGGACGCCATGTCGGCGACCCGGCGGCCGGCATTCTTGCCGGCGATCAGCTTTTCGACGTCGAGGCCGCCCGGACGGTAGATGGCACCGGCCGAGTCGGAAACGGCAACCACCGAATTGCCATCGGCACCGGTCAGGCGGGCGTAGAACTGACCGGCATTGCCGAAACCCTGGATGGCGACGGTGTGGTCCTTGTCGAGGCCAAGCTCGGTGGCCAGATGCCGTACGAGATAGAAGCCGCCGCGTGCCGTAGCGTCGTTGCGGCCGAGCGAGCCGCCGAGAGCAATGGGCTTGCCGGTGATCACGGCCGGCGAAACCTGGCCGGTGATCTGGTTATATTCGTCGCTCATCCAGCCCATGATCATGGCATTGGTGTAGACGTCGGGCGCCGGAATATCGCGGTCGGGTCCGATGATATTTGCGAAGGCCTGCACATACGCACGGCTGAGGCGTTCCAGTTCGGACTTGGAGAGCCCATGCGGGTCGACGCGGATGGCACCCTTGCCGCCGCCATAGGGCAGGTTCATCACCGCGCATTTGAAGGTCATCCAGAAAGCGAGGGTCTCGACTTCCTCGATGGTGGAATCGGGATGGAAGCGGATGCCGCCCTTGGTGGGGCCGCGGGTGTCGTCATAGCGGCAGCGCCAGGCCAGGAACGACTTGCGCGAGCCGTCATCCATGCGGATCAAGAGGCGCGTCTTGGTGGTTTCGCGCGGATATTTGAGTTTCTCGGTCACGTCCGGATCGATCTGCAGATGGTTGGCAGCTTCTTCCAGGCGAATGAGCGCGCGGTCGAGCAGGGTGTCGTCGGACATGGTTAACCCTCATGAACATGAATTATGCAGCATGCATAAATTTGCGGCACCTATCTGCCATGCGCGTGGGGTTAGGTCAATAAACCTGACACAAATTGCCCTGAAATATTGTTTTCTGCTCATTGACTGTGCAAACGCGCAGGCAGACATATGGGGGGCAGTCCAATTCTGGGTTCCAAACGTGTTTCCGTCCCTGCCGCTGCCCGACATCCTCATCAATGCCGACGACTACAACCGCGTCATGCTGTTGGCGGAGCGGTCCTTTCACACCCAGCCCTATGTCTCGGCCTATCTCGAGCGCGAATTGAAGCGTGCCGAGGTGTGCGATCCCTGGGATCCGGCGGGGGTGTCTATGGGGCAACGGGTCATGTTCCGGCTCGATGACGAGCCGCGCATGCGTTTGGGGATGCTGACCTATCCCAACCGGCCGTTTGGAGAGCGGGGCAATGTGCCCATTCTCGGGCCCGTCGGCGCGGCCCTGATCGGCATGCACCGCAATTCCACCATCGAATGGATGGATGGCGAGCGTATCCGCACCCTGACCGTGCTCGATTACGGCTGGTAGGGATCAGGCCGCAAAGCCATTGCGGTCGAACAGCACCCAGAAGGCGAAGAGATTGGTGAGGGCGTGGGCGATGCTCACGTAAAAGACCGATCCGGTCATCCACACCACCCAGCTCCAGAACAGGCCGAGCGCGGCAGCCCCGCCGATAAGCGCCAACGCCCCGCCATCGAAGCTGATACCCACGCTCAGCGCCAGCGGTATGTGCCAGGCGGTAAACAGCACCCAGCCCAGCCAGAAGCCCAGGGTCGGGCGCGCGCGGAAGGCACCGAGAAAGCCGCCACGCCAGGCGATTTCTTCCAGCGGGCCATTGATCACGCCGATGAGCAGCGCCAGCCACATCGCTCCGCTGGTCAGCATGGCCGTATTGGGCGCAAAACTGGCCAGCGCCACCAGGCCCACCTGCAACAACAGCAGCGGAATAAACCACCAATAGCGCCAGGGCAGGCGTTCGGTGAACAATTGGCCGTCATTGCCGGGCAAGGCATGCCAGCCGATCACCGGCAGGCAGAAAAACAGCCAGTAAAAGACCAGGGAAAACAGATAGCCGGCGCGCGGGTCCCAACTCGTAAGCCAGGGCACAAGCAAAAACAGCGCCCCGATAAGGAGCGCTGCATGCAGGAGAAGGGCGATTTGCGGCCGGGTCATGGTCGCGGCGCTGCCCCTCTGATCAGCTGTGGCTGGTGGCAGCGCCGATACGGGCGGTGACTTCGATCTCGATCTTCATACCGGCTTCGATCATCTGCACGATGAGCATGGAGGCAGCCGGGCGGATATCCTTGAACACGGGGCCAACGGCAGCAACCACCGCGTCGACATCAGCGCGATCGCCGACATAATAGACCACGCGCACCGTATCCTCGATCGAGGAGCCGGCTTGCTTGAGCGCCTTGTCGATGGTCGCCAGCGCATTCTTGGCCTGCTCGCCAACGCTTTCCGGCATGGTCATCGTGGCATAGTCATAGCCCGTGGTGCCCGAGACATAGACGGTGTCTTCGTGGCGGACGGCACGGGAATAACCGAAGGTCGCCTCGAAGGGCGAGCCGGTGGAAACGCGCTGGACCATGTGTGTTCCTTAGAGCCAGGGGCGGTTTGCGGCCATCTTGCCCTCGAAGGAGCTGATGGCGGGATCGGACTTCAGCGTGCCGGCAATGTCATCGAGCCCTTCGAGCAGGATGTGCTTGCGCGCCGGGTCGATGTCAAAATTGAGCGTGCCGCCATCGGGGCCCTTGATGGTCTGGGCTTCGAGATCGATGGTGAGGGTGGCGTTGGAGCCGCGCTCGGCATCGTCCAGCAGCAGCTTGAGCTGCTCGGGGCTGACGACGAGCGGCAGAATGCCGTTCTTGAAGCAGTTATTGTAGAAGATGTCGGCGAAGCTGGTGGAGATCACGCAGCGAATGCCGAAATCGGCCAGCGCCCAGGGGGCATGCTCGCGGCTCGAGCCGCAGCCGAAATTGTCGCCGGCAATGACGATCTTGGCCTGCCGATAGGCGGGCTTGTTGAGCACGAAATCCGGATTTTCCGAGCCGTCCTCATTGTAGCGCATTTCGGAGAACAGGGCGGTGCCCAGCCCCGTGCGCTTGATGGTCTTGAGGTATTGCTTGGGGATGATCATGTCGGTGTCGATATTGATGATCGGCAGGGGCGCCGCGACACCGGTCAGGGTGGTGAATTTTTCCATGGGGCAGTGGACCTCGCTACTGCACGCGTCATCGCGCGAAACCGGGGTTTCGGTCAAGACCTAACCGTACCGAAGCGTACGGTTAGGTCTTTGCGAATGCGGCACAGAACCCCATCTAACCTCCCCCTGAACAAGGGGGAGGGACGAAACGCGTTTGCCGACCCATCAGGGGTACTCTTCTCCTCCCCCTGTTTCAGGGGGAGGCCGGGTGGGGGTGTTTCAACCCTCAAGGCTCTCGCGCGGGTCGACGCCGAGCATGATGTTGAGGTTCTGCACGGCGGCGCCAGAAGCGCCCTTGCCCAGATTGTCATAGACCGAGACGATAACCGCCTGGGCGGTCTCATCGTTGGCAAAGACGTGTAGGGTCATGACATTGGTGCCGTTATGGGTCTGAGGGTCGAGTGCGGCGGTCTTGGCGAGACCGGCCTCATAGGGCGCCACACGCACAAAGCCATCGGAGATGGCGGCGTAATAGTCGGCTAGCGCGGCGTGCAAATCCTTGCCGGTCGGAATTTCGGCGACCATGTCGAGATGCAGCGGCACCGAATTGGTCATCCCCTGCGCGAAATTGCCCACTACCGGCTCGAACAGCGGGGCGCGATTGAGGCCGGAATAGGCCTGCATCTCGGGCAGATGCTTGTGCTTGAAGCTGAGGCCATAGGGCATGAACTGGCTGGGCGTCGTGCCCGCGGCCTCATAGTCCTCGATCATCTGCCGTCCGCCGCCGGAATAGCCCGAAATGCCGTGATAGGAGACCGGGTAGTCGCCGGGCAGCAGCCGCGCCTCGATCAGCGGCCGCAGCGAGGCGATCAGCCCCTGCGGCCAGCAGCCGGGATTGGCGACGCGCCGCGCCTTGGCGATGGCCTCGGTCTGACCCGGCTCCATTTCCGCAAAGCCATAAGTCCAATCGGGATCGACGCGATAGGCCGTCGAGGCATCGATGACCTTGGTCGTATCGTTCTCGATCAGCGACACGCTCTGCTTGGCGGCATCGTCGGGCAGGCAGAGGATTGCCACATCGGCGGCGTTGAGCAGCCGCTTGCGCTCGTCGAGATCCTTGCGCTTGTCATGGGCAATGGAGATGACGTCGAGGTCGCGGCGACCGGCGAGACGCTCGCGGATCTGCAGACCCGTGGTTCCGGCTTCGCCATCGATGAAGATTTTCGCGACCATTATGCCTGTCTCCTTGTACAGCGCTGCGTAGATGGGGCCAGCGTGTCCCCGCGTCAAGCACTTCGCGCGCCCGCCATTGTCTTTGTCCGATCTGGATGGCAATGATTTGACCAAATGGACAAAAGGGAAGAATTCGATGACCACGCCGCACAATCATGCCAAGCCGGGTGACTATGCTGAAGCCGTGTTGCTGCCGGGTGACCCGCTTCGTGCCAAATGGATCGCCGAGAATTTTCTGACTGACGCCAGGCTGGTCAATTCTGTGCGCAATTGTCTGGGCTATACCGGGACCTGGAAAGGCAAGCCGGTTTCGGTGCAGGCCACCGGCATGGGCCAGCCCTCGCTCTCGATCTATGTACACGAGCTGATCAATGTCTATGGCCTCAAGACGCTGATCCGCGTTGGCACCTGTGGCGGTCTCAACACCAAGGTCAAGGTGCGCGACGTGGTGCTGGCGCAGGCCGCCTCGACCGATAGCGCCATCGTGCGCGACCGTTTCGGGCCCTATAATTTCGCCCCCATCGCCGATTTCGGCCTGCTGCGGTCTGCCGCCGACAAGGCCGATGCGCGCGGACTGCGCTTCCATGCCGGCAACATGCTGTCTTCCGACATCTTCTACCATGCCGATGGCTTTGCCGGTTACGACAAGCTGCCGGCCCATGGCATTATCGGCGTGGAGATGGAGGCCGCCGCGCTTTACACGCTGGCGGCCAGGTTCGAGGTCAAGGCGCTGACCATCTGCACCATGACCGACTGCCTGATCACCAAGGACGAGATCGACGCCGAGGCCCGCCAGACCTCGCTACGCGACATGGTCGAATTGGCGCTCGACGTGGCCGTGGAGGCTTAAATGGCTGTTGTTGCGATGATCCTGGTGGGGCTGGTTGCGCTGCTCCACCTTTATATCATGCTGCTCGAAGTCTTGTGGTGGGACACGCCGCGCGGGCAGAAGGCGTTCAACCTGACTCCGGAATTTGCTCGACAGACCAAGGTGCTCGCCATCAATCAGGGGGTCTATAACGGTTTCCTGGCCGCTGGCCTGATCTGGGGCCTGGTGCATCCGGACCCGGCCATCGCCTGGCAGATCCAGCTCTTCTTCCTGGCCTGCGTGGCCGTCGCCGGAATCATTGGTGCGGTGACGTCGAGCAGGAAGATCTTGTTCATCCAGACGGTCCCGGCCATGATCGCGATCATTGCAATCTGGCTGGCCTAGAGCGTTTCACGTTCTGCTTGATGCGGCTCCATCACCCCTCCCCTCAATGGGGAGGGCCAACCATACCGCGCCGCCGCGCTCCGGAGGGCGTTAATCCGGTCGATAGTCGGCGGTTGCGGTAATCCTGGCATCACTGGCGAGAAGCGCCGCGAAATCGTCGAGGCTGGAAGCGTCCAGCGCGGAAAGCGGCAACCCCTTCTCGCTTTCGAAATGGAGCGTCCAATTGCCATGGGCCAGCGGAAAAGCCGTGACGAAACGCACCAGGGATTCTGCACTCACCGATGACAACAGGCTTTCGGGCAAGGCGCGAATGGCGGTCGAAACCGCTATCTTTTGCGCCGCAAGCACCGGGCGGGGGTCTTCGTCATAGCTGAAGCCCGAGAGCAGCAATGGCAGCACATAGCTCGCCAGCAGCCCGTTATCCTCGATGGCAAGGCCGAGCTCGTGCAACACGCCCATCTCGTTGCCAAGGCCGGTATAATCAATGTCGGTATTGTCGAAATTGGAGAAGCGGGCAAACAGGGTCAGCCGGCCAATGTCGCCGGCATCGAAGGAAAAGTGCTTGAGCTGCGCCGTCAGCGTTGCGGGATCGGTGTCATAGACCAGCTCGATATTGATCGGCTTGCTATAGTGCGAGGTCAGATAGTCACTCATGGCATTGCCGGTCCTGGGGAGGATGCGCAGGCCCTGGATCGACAGATCGGCGGATTTGAAGACCGCTTCGGTGGGAAAGGTCGCCAAGAGCTGGGGCGTTAGCAACGTCACTGCATCGGCGCGATATTCGATCATGCCCTCGAGAAGATAACCCACCTGAGTGAAGCGGCACCCACCGGGCACCGCTTCCGCCGTGGTTTCGGGCGTGCGGGTAACCTCGCTCTGCACCGCTTTCAGCAGCGCCCGGCAATCGCGCAGGGGGGCGGGATTATCCTCGGCCACAAGCTGAACAGGACCAAGGAGAAAGGCAACGGCAAGGTATGGGGCGAAGCGAAGCATGGGCGTTTCTCCTCGGCTCAGGGCGCGGGGTCGAGGCTGAGCCGGCTGGCGGCCAAGAAGGCGGCGAAATCATCCGCGCTCTCGATGAAGAGGGCTTCGACGGGCAAGGGGTCGTCCAGACCGCTAATTTCAAAGGTGCCGACGGCGCCGTCGAGCCTTGGAAAGCGGCTGATAAGGTCGATCAGCGCGGCCTTGCTGTCGCTGCTGATATTGGCTTCGGGCGCATTTTCGATGGCCTCGACAAAGGCCGCTATTCCAGTCTCGATATGCGGCGCCGGGTCCTGGTCATAGGGCAGCGTATTGAGCACCAGCGGCAGGATATAGCCGAGCACCAGTTCCCGTTCAGCAAAGCTGAGGGTGAGGCTTTCAATGCCGAAATCTGCGGGGGCGGCGCCGGTGCGGGCGAGGCCAAGATCGGGCACGCCGGTGAGGCGAGCGGAGAGGTCCCAGGCGCCAATCACTCGGCCTTCGGCATGGAGGCGGGCAATTTCGAGATCGCCGGTCTCGGCGTCCCAGTGGTAATCGAGATCGAGGTCGAAGGGGCGAACCTGCATTTCGGTAATGTAGCTTTGCAGCGGATAGCCGAAATCGGGAGAGACGCGCGCGCCCTTGATGCTGATCCGCGCCGCTTCGAACGGACGCTGTCCGATGAGGGCGGATTCGAAATCGGAGGCGATGATATCGAGCCTGTCGATGCGCAGGCGCTGATAGAGGCCGAGGCCTGCATAGATGGCTTCGAGGCGGCAGCCGTTTTCGATGTCTGCAATCGTGCTGCCATAGCCGGTCTCGATCAGGCCGGTATTCTCCATCAGCGGGGCGCAGATAGGCGCAGCCTCGTGCAATTCGGGCGGAAACTCCGCCAGGGCGGGAAGGCTAAAGGCTGAGACACATGCAAGACCTATGGAAAGACGCTTCATCGGCGATTGCCCCTGTCGTCGGAAGGTCCTTGATCCCTGCAGGTAAGCGGGGCGAGATTGGGGCAATCGCTGTTTTTTACAGCAGCCCCAGCATTTTATCCTGCGCCTGTCGGAGCGCGAATAGTCGCGTGGTCATGTCCGGTTGGGCATTGGCGCGGGTAATGAGCTCGCCCTTTTTGATCGGCGCCGTGACCGCGCCGCCTTCGAGCAGACCGACCGGAACCGCCCCCCTGGCGCGGGCATCGCCAACGGTCATCGCATAGGAGCGATAGCAGGTCTCCCCGATTGCATCGAGGCTGTCGCCGGGCTTGAGGTCGCGCTTGGCCACCGCGCAGACTTCGGCCACCGGCCGGGGCAGCGGTACCATGTCCGGCTTGCCATACATCATGATGCGGGCGCAGGTCAGCGGCACTTCGAGGCTGGTCAGGTGATAGGGCCGGAAGAAGGCGTAATAGGGCCCGTGGCCGATATGGAGATCGTCCATGCGCTCGATGATGCGGGGATGCTCCGCCTTGACGATGACGAAGACGCCGGGGGCGACACCCTTGCCAATGGTGAAATCAACGACGCCCGAGGAATTGAGGATACCGCCATCGGCTTTGGGGATCAGCACCTTGGCCATGGAATCGCGGTCGGCCGCCGGGCCATGCATTCCGGGCACATCGGGCAACAGGCCGGTTGCATTGGCGATAGCGGTCATCTCGACCGCGGTCTTACTGCCATCGACGAACTCCACCAGCATGCGCGGGTTCATGTTCCGCCGCGCCGCTTCCTCACGATAATCATCGGGGACGGCGTCATGCTTCAATGGATTGTTCTTGCCCTTGCCGGCGGCGACGATGTCAAGCCCGAGCGCAGAGACGAATTCGATCAGCTCCATGCAGGAGGAGGGCTCGTCCCCGGCGCCGACCGAATAGACCACGCCGAGCCGGTCGGCCTGGGCTTTCAGATAGGGGCCGATGGTGACGTCGGCCTCCACATTCATCATCACCACATGCTTGCCATGCTCCATGGCGGTGAGATCATAATCGGCGGCGACGCCCGGCTTGCCGGTGGCGTCGATGACGACGTCGATACCCTCGGTAGTGACCAGGGTTTCGGCCGAGGTGATGGCGATCTTGCCGGCCTCGATGGCGGCGCGGGCCTGGGCGGGGCTGTCTGCCACCTTGCCGCGACTGTCCTCGCCATAGGCGATGGTCATGGCATCGAGCGCGGTATGGGGCCGGCGGGTGGCGATAGCCGCCATTTCTACGCCCTGCATCAGGCTCATCTGGGTGACCAGATCGGTGCCCATTTCGCCCGAGCCGATAACCCCGACGCGAATGGTCTTGCCCGCTTCGGCACGGGCGGCGAGGTCGCGGGCAATGCCTGTCAGGGCGATTTTAGCGGGCATGAAACGGTCCGATCAGTTGCTGGTCCTGCGATAGCCCCATGAGGCGGCCGGGGCAAGGGGTGCGGGGTTTTGGGGCGGCAGCTAGTTCATTTCAAATTGAGGCGGACTCTGCCCCCCCACCCCGGCCCTCCCCCTCAAGGGCGGGGCTATCGCATATGGGTTTGAGCGTGCTGCACACCCCCTCCCAACCTCCCCCTGAAGAAGGGGGCGGAGCTGGATCGCGTCGTGGGCAAAGTCTAGCCAAATGCACGGACCGGGCTCCCTCCCCCTTTTTCAGGGGGAGGGTTGGGGTGGGGGATGAGAGCCCGGTGCCAATTCGCCATCTGCGATAGCCCTGCCTTGAGGGAGAAGGGGGAAATAGAGCTGCATCAACAAGACCGTGAAATGCTCTAAAGCGGCAATTGCTGGCCGGCCTTGATGGTTTCCATCGGCACGTCGGTCTTGACCGACTGCACGGAGGGGATGCGCATGAGATGGTCGGACTGGAAGCGCCAATAGGCATGCAGATCCGTGGTGACCACGCGCATGATCGCATCGCACTCCCCGGTGGTGAGATAACACTCGGCCACTTCGGGATAGTTGCGCACCGTCTCGGCAAACTGATTGGTCGTTTCCGCATCCTGGGTCTTGAACCAGATGCGGGCAAAGACCGTGAGGCCTAGGCCCAGTTTCGGCCCGTTGAGTACGGCGACATAGCCGTCGATGACGCCCTTTTCCTCGAGCAGTTTCACCCGCCGCAGACACGGCGAGGGCGACAGGCCCACCGCATTGGCCAGTTCGACATTGGACATGCGGCCATTGCGCTGCAATTCGCGCAGGATGCGACGATCGATGGCATCGAGATTTTCTGACATGAAATGCGCCCCATCGACCCGAAATTGGCAGATCATGCCAAACTTTGCGCCATGCTTGCGATATTGGCAAGTTTGTTGCGATAGAACTGGATTATCCTGTCATCATCATTTTTCGCGGGGACCAACCAATGGCGAACGAAATCAAGAAGGTCGTGCTGGCCTATTCCGGGGGCCTGGACACCTCCATCATCCTCAAATGGCTCAAGGAAACCTATGACTGCGAGGTGGTGACCTTCACCGCCGATCTCGGCCAGGGCGAGGAGCTGGAGCCGGCGCGCAAGAAAGCCGAGATGTTCGGCATCAAGGATATCTATATCGAGGACCTGCGCGAGGAATTCGTCAGGGATTTCGTCTTCCCGATGTTCCGCGCCAATACCGTTTATGAAGGCCAGTATCTCCTCGGCACATCAATCGCCCGCCCGCTGATCGCCAAGCGGCTGGTCGAAATCGCCCATGAAACCGGCGCCGATGCCATTTCCCATGGCGCCACCGGCAAGGGCAATGACCAGGTGCGGTTCGAGCTGACCGCCAATGCGCTTGACCCCGCCATCAAGGTCATCGCGCCGTGGCGCGAATGGGACCTGCGCTCGCGCACCGCGCTTCTGGCCTATGCCGAAGCCAACCAGATCCCGATTGCCAAGGACAAGCGCGGCGAGGCTCCGTTCTCGGTCGACGCCAATCTCCTGCACACTTCGTCCGAAGGCATGGTGCTGGAAGACCCCGCCGTGCCCTATCCCGATTACGTGCCACAGCGCACCGTCGATCCGGAAAAGGCCCCCAACGAGCCCGAAATCGTCACCATCGGCTATGAAAAGGGCGACCCGGTCTCGGTCAATGGCGAACGCCTGTCGCCGGCGGCGCTGCTGACCAAGCTGAACGAACTGGGCGGCAAGCATGGCGTCGGCCGGCTCGACCTCGTCGAAAACCGCTTTGTCGGCATGAAGTCGCGCGGCCTCTACGAGACCCCCGGCGGTACAATCATGCTGGTGGCCCATCGCGGGATCGAATCGATCACCCTGGACCGTGGCGAAGCTCACCTCAAGGACGAGCTGATGCCCAAATATGCCGAGCTGATCTATAACGGCTTCTGGTATGCGCCCGAGCGCGAAATGTTGCAGGCGCTGATCGACAAGAGCCAGGAATATGTCGCCGGCGAAGTGACGGTGAAGCTCTACAAGGGCTCCGCCTCGGTCATCGCCCGCACCTCGCCCTATAGCCTCTACTCGATGGATCTCGTGACCTTCGAGGAAGGCGCCGTGGCCTATGACCATAAGGACGCCGCCGGCTTCATCCGCCTCAACGGCCTGCGCCTCAAGACCTATGCCGCGCGCAACAAGAAGGCCCAGGGCTAGACCGGGCTCGGGGACCTGGAGCATTCAGAGCCCCCAATCCCACCCTTTTGAGGAGGCCGCAAATTTCAGTTGGCACGCGGCGTCCCGCCCACCAGACCGCCCCCGGGTCTTCGCCCGAGGGTGACGGCTGGTAGGTGGGGGGAACCATGGGCGCCTGGGCTCTCACCCCACCCCAGCCCTGCCCGCAGGGGGATGGCCAGCCAGCGGCAAAACAAAAAATCAACCGACGACGATGAGGTCCGGGTCGAGGACGCGCAGGACCTGAGCAAGGTCCTGGCCGCGTTTGAGGATGCGGCCCTGTTGATTGGTGACCATGTACTGGCCCTGCTTGGCGCGCAGTTTGGGGTTTTTCTCAATGACGAAGAGCGGGCGCTCGGAAACGCGGGCATAGATGGAGAACAGCGCCCGGTCGCGCAGGAAGTCCATGGCATAGTCGCGCCATTCGCCGGCCCCGACCTTGCGACCATAGACCGACAGGATCTGCATCAGTTCGCGGCGATCAAAGGCCACGACGGGCTGCACGGGACGCTGGGTCTGGCCTTGCGGTTCACCCACATGCACCAGAGCCAGCCGGTTCTGCACTTCATCGGACGGACCCTGCACGCGGCCCTCAACCTCTTGTCATTTCAACGTCATGATTGACCCATTCGCGGGGGAAGGCAAGGGCCGCAAATACCCCATTTCGGCCACGATTCATCCTTTCTGACGCCCTATTGCGCTGTCAGCTTGCAACCATTGCCTCCAGTGGCTGGCAGGGGTGCCGACCGAGCCCCCAAACTGAGACGCGCTCCTGCCAGCCGCCCCTGAATAGAATTGACCTGTCAGTCATGCCCGTTCCTGCCCCCAGGAGCGGGCTTCTTTTTGTCTGGTTCTGCGCCGGGCATGGGTTGACGCCGGCGGACAAAATGGAGCCCATGCGCGCAACAGGCAGAGGAGCGCACATGGCCGGCCGGATCGTTATTCTCAATGGGGCGCCACGTGCGGGAAAATCCAGCCTCGCCGCGGCCATCCGAACCCGCGTGTCCGGCAGCTGGCTCATCTGGGGCGTCGATGCCTTCAACGCCACCCTGCCCCCTGAGCTTCTACCCGGCATCGGCCTCAGGCCCGGCGGCGAGCGGCCCGATCTCGAGGCCAACCTGCCTGAACTGTTCGGCCGCTATCTCGGGGTTTTGAGCGGCATGGCGACATCGGGGCTCGACGTGGTAGCGGATCTGGGCCTTCACACCGACTATGCCACCGGCTTCGACCCGCTACCGATGCTGGCCGAGGCGCTGGCCGGCTTTGCGGTCTATTTCATCGGCATCGACTGCGATGTCGACACCATCATGGCGCGGCGCAATGCCGATACGCAGAACGGGCTTTATGCAGCGGGCCCGGGCATACCGGCGCCGGTGGCGCGCTGGCAGCAGGTGGTGCATGACAGCAAACGCTATGATTTGCGGCTCGATATGGGTAAACTGACCGCAGAACAGGGCGCCAACCATGTGCAAGCCCTGCTGATGTCGCCGCCCACCACGACAGTTCTTGGACGTTCGAGCATAGACGCCCGGTCCCGGCAGTCGTAACGGCTTTTCCGGGCCCGTTTAATTCGCCGTTAAGTGGCGAGGACTAGCCTGCCGGCCAGCGTCGGATCGTGGCTTTGGACTGTGGGGGGCCAATGGGGTCGAAGGATACCGGCAATGTTGCGGATGTCGCCGAGACCTTATTGCTCGACGCGGCACTCGAAAGCATTCCCTATGGCTTTTGCGTATGGTCACCGCAGTTCCGCCTGCAGATGTGGAACAAGCACTATCGCGATTTCTATGGCTTTTCCGAAGACGCCATCCACAAGGGCATGACGCTCGAGGATATCGTGCACCTGTCGGTGCGCCTGGGCAACCATGCCGGGCAGAGCCCCGATGCCTTCTACGAAGCCTATACCGCAGAACTCCTCGCCAATCGCAGCGGCTCGCGTCACAAGAGCCAGGAAATGGTATCAGGCGGCCGTATCATCGAAACCGCCCATGTCTATTCCGAGAGGCTGGGCTGGGTGGTGACCCACGAGGATATCACCGACGAGATCGCCCGCTCGGAAAGCCAGCAGAAACGCAAGCTGGAGTTGGAGCGGCAGAATATCCGGCTCGACGCGGCGGTGAACAATATCTCCATCGGCCTGTGCATGATGGACGCGCGCGGCCGGCTGGTGATCTGCAACGAGCCCTATGCCCGCATCTACAACCTGCCGGTGAACTATCTCAAGCCCGGCACGCAGCTCGAGGATATCCTCGGTCACCTGTTCGACATGGGCATGAGCGCCGGCGGCACGCGCGAGGACTATATCGCCTGGCGCCGTGACGTCATCGCCCGGCGCGAATATGGCAAGAATATCCATGAGCTCAATGGCCGCACCATTCTGATGCAGCACCATCCGATGAAGGATGGCGGCTGGGTTTCGACCCATGAGGACATTACCGAGCAGCGCCAGGCCGAAGCCCGCATCCAACATCTGGCGCGGCACGATGCCCTGACCGACCTGCCCAACCGCATCGAATTCCTCGAGCAGATGGCCAAGACCGAAGCGGCCTTCCAGCGCGGGGAAATGGCGGCGGTGCTCTATATCGACCTCGACCATTTCAAGGCGGTCAACGACACGCTGGGCCATGCGGTGGGCGACGAGGTGATCAAGCAGGCGGCAGTGCGCCTCTGGGGCACGACGCGCGAAACCGACCTCCTGGCGCGGCTGGGCGGCGACGAATTCGCCATGCTCCTGCGCCCGATCGACAGCATAGACGCAGCGGCAAGGGTCGCAGACCGTATCGTTCGGGCCATGCGCAGCCCGATGAACATTGCCGGCCAGCAGATCGAGATCGGCGCCAGCGTCGGCATCGCCGTGGGCCCGGGAGACGGCATCACCACCGACCAATTGGTCAAGAACGCCGATCTGGCGCTCTACAAGGCCAAGTCCGAAGGCCGCTCGACCTATCATTTCTTCGAAACCGGCATGGATGCCGAGCTGCAGCAACGCCGCTCCATCGAGGCGGGATTGCGCCTCGCTTTGCAGCGCCAGGAATTGCGGCTGATGTTCCAGCCATTGCTCGGCCTTCATGAAAACCGGGTGACCTGCGTCGAGGCCCTGCTGCGCTGGGACCATGACGATCGCACCATCTCGCCCGTGGAGTTCATCCCGGTGGCCGAGGAAACCGGGCTGATCGTATCGATCGGGGAATGGGTGCTGCACGAGGCATGCAAGGCTGCTGCCAGCTGGCCGGGCGATGTGCGCGTCGCCATAAATCTCTCGCCAGTGCAGTTCCGGAACAAGGATCTGGTGGGTCAGGTGCGCGCCGCACTGGCCGAAGCCAAACTCGATCCCACCCGGCTCGAGCTCGAGATCACCGAGAGCCTGCTCCTGACCGACAATGAGAGCACCATCAAGGCGCTGCACGAATTGCGCGCGATGGGCGTGCGCATTTCCATGGACGATTTCGGGACCGGCTATTCCTCTCTGTCCTACCTGCGCAGCTTCCCTTTCGACAAGATCAAGATCGACCGCTCCTTCATGCGCGACCTGACCACCCGGCATGACAGCCAGGCCATTATTCGCGCCGTCATCGGGCTCGGACAATCGCTGGGCATGTCGACCACCGCCGAGGGGGTGGAAACCGAAGAGCAATTGGCAATGGTGCGCGAACAGGGCGTTTCCGAAGTGCAGGGCTTCCTGTTCTCCCCGCCGCTGCAACCGGCTTCGCTCGCCAACCTCCTGCACTCGGAAGCCAGCAAGGCTCTGGCCAGCAAGAAGGCCTCCTGATCCGGCATGGTCTCGCGCCCTCTTGCGCAGCTGCTCGCCAGCGCCCGCCGGGCCGGGGCGCGACACGATGCTGAAGACATCGTCCAGGAAGCCTTGATGGCGGCCTTTGCCGCTGGCCGGTTCGATCTCGAAGATAACAAGACGCTGTTCTGGCTGCGCGGTGTGGTGCGCAACCGCGCCCGCATGCATGTGCGGACCGCCACGCGCCGGCGAGCGCGCGAAAATGCTTGGGCGGGAGTGGCCGTCCCGCCGCAAACCGACTGCGAAACCGCGCCGCCCGCCGACATCCTCAAGGACCTGCCACCCGCCTTGCATACATTGGCGGCTTTGGTCCTGACCGGACACAATCGCCGTGAAATCGCCTATCTCCTGCGTCTTCCCGACACAGCCTTGCGCCAGCGCGTGGTAAGCCTCAGGCGGCTTCTGGCGGCCAGGGGGTTGGCGGCGCCCGAGGAAATGGTCGGGCTCAATCTCGATCTCGCCTATGGCCGCATGCGCATCGCTCTGCGCCAGGCGCTGTCCCGCCATGGCGGCATATTTGCCAGCCACGATCCCGATGGCCATATTTTTGTGGTCCGCCGCTCACAAAACCAGCCGGCGCGGCAACTGGTTGCTGCCAATCCAATGGAGAAGAAAACATGAGTTTCAAACCTAGCGCCGTCAGCATCGTCTTTTATGTCGCCGATATCGCCCGCACCGAAGCCTTCTATACCAGCACGCTGGGTATCGCGCTCGAGCGCATGGAAGGGGCTGAGCCGTTCTGGCTGCAGGGCCGGATCGGCGCCGGCCCCGACCTCATTTTCTTCCAGCAGGAGGGCCGGCGCGGCGACACGCCGGCCATTGTCTTCGAACTCGACGAGGGTGGCATTGACGACGTCGTGGCCGAGCTGGCCGGCAAGGGCGTGACCATCGTCACCCCGGTTTCCGAAGCTCCGGGCGGCTGGAGCGCCGACTTTCTGGACCCCGATGGCTTTGGCCTGGGGCTGTGGCAGTCGGGCGACCTGCCGCGTTCGCTGCGCTAGCCGGCTGCTGGCGGGCCATGCCCGCCTGTCACAAGATTGTGCCATGCGGCGGGTAAGAGCCAGAGCGTTTCGACGTAAAGGTATGACACGACATGTTTTTATCGACGCTTTCCCGCCGCCGCCTGATCCAGCTCATGGCGGCCAGTGCCGCCCTGCCGCTGGCCGGCACGGTGAGCTTCGCCCAGCAGGCCGCGGTCCGCGCCGTGGTGCTCTCCGACCTGCATTCAGCCTATGACCGGCTGCCTCAGGTGCTGGCGGCCGTCGCCGCCGAGATCGCAGGCGGCGCCAATCTGATCCTGATCAACGGTGACATTTTCGAGTTCGGCAACGTCGCTGCAGCCCGCTCGGCCGGTCGGGCCGATTGGCAGTTTCTTGAAAAGCTGGCAGCGCTGGCCCCGGTGGTCGTCAATATCGGCAATCATGAGCCCGATTTCGACAATGACCTTGCCCAGTTCGTCAGCCAGGCCAATGCGCTTGGGATTTCGGTGATCTCGAACATCCTCGATTCCCGCACCGGCGCCGAATACGCCCCCAGCCACGCCATGCTGGAGATCGGCGGCGCACAGGTGGTGGTGGTCGGCATCGCCACCGACGCGCTCAATACCTATCCGAAAGCCAGCCGCGAGCACTTGATCCTCCCCGCCCCGGTCGAATGGGCCAAGGCCAATGTCGTCGATCTTCTCGCCATGGGCACGGTCGGCATCGTGCTCAGCCATGCCGGCGTGGTCGCCGATCGCGATATCCTGCCCTTGTTGCCGGCCGGAACCCTGTTGGTGGGCGGGCATGACCATCTGGTGCTCACTCATGCCGAAGGCGATGTGGGCTATGTCCATACCGGCTCCTGGTCGAGCCTGATGACGCTGGCAAGCCTTGCCGCCGGCACCGCCCCGGTGCTGCAGCAGGTGGTGATCGACCGCGACGGCGCTGGCGATGCCGAGCTTGCCGCGACTATTGCCGCAGTGCTGGATGAGCATTTGACCGATGAGGAAAAAGCCAGCATCGGATCGGCACCCGAGGCCATGAGCCTGGGTGAAACCGGGCGCTATGTGGCGCAGGTACTGGCGAAGGCGGCAGGCGCCGATATCGGCTTTGTCGGCCACACCTCGTTCGGCACCGGCTTTCCCGCGGCACCCATCAGCCTTTACGAATACAATTCTATCCTGCGCTTCGAAGGCAAGATCGTTACCGCCACGGTGGATGCGGCCACGCTCCGCGACATTCTTGCCCGCGTCAATCAGGACGGCGACATTGCCCTGGACGCTCGCACCGGCGACTTCCTCTATGCCGCCCCTGAGGACCTGGCGGACAAGGACAGCTATGTGATTGCCTGCAATGACTGGAGCGGCATCAACCAGAAGGCCTATTTCGGCCGCGAAGACCTGGTGTTCACCGAAGTGCCGGGCCTGATGCTGAAGCCGACCGTGCGCGACACGCTGCAATAATTCCACCGTGGAGCGGGTTCGGCCCGCTCCGCACACCCGCCCTGCATATTGAAACCTTGTGAAATCGAGCCTCTTGCTATATGCAGCGCCCGACCCTGCCGGACCTCCGCCATGAGCGAGCCCGGCAACATCATATTGCATGGTTTGTACTGGCCAGCCCACCAGAGGTTTCCTCCCGTGGGGCGGTTTCGCGGATCGTGCCAACAAGGCGGACCCTAATGGCCCTGCGAAATATCGCCATCATCGCCCACGTCGACCATGGCAAGACCACGCTGATCGACGTGCTGCTCAAGCAATCCGGCTCCTTCCGCGAGAACGAGCGCGTCGAAGAGCGCGCCATGGACAGCAACGACATCGAACGCGAGCGTGGCATCACCATTCTCGCCAAGGTGACCTCGCTGATGTGGAACGACACCCGCATCAATATCGTCGACACCCCCGGCCACGCCGACTTTGGCGGTGAAGTCGAGCGCATCCTCTCCATGGTCGATGGCGTGGTGCTGCTGGTGGACGCGGCCGAAGGCCCGATGCCGCAGACCAAATTCGTGCTCGGCAAGGCGCTGGCCCAGGGCCTGCGCCCGATCGTCGCCATCAACAAGATCGACAAGTCCGACGAGCGCCACATGGAAGTGCTCGAGGAAATCTTCGACCTGTTCGTCGCCCTCGACGCCACGTCCGAACAGCTCGACTTCCCGGTGCTCTATGGCGCCGCCAAGCTCGGCTGGATGGCCAATGAGCCCGATGGCGCCCGCGACAGCCTGGCGCCGCTGCTCGACAAGGTCATCGAACACGTGCCCGAGCCCAAGGTGGAAGAAGGCCCGTTCCGCATGCTGGTCACCACCATCGAGCGCAACCCGTTCCTCGGCCGCATCCTGACCGGCCGCATCGCCTCGGGTTCGGTCAAGGCCGGTGACGCCGTGCACACCTTGAACCGCGACGGCAAGATCGTCGAAAAGGGCCGCATCTCCAAGGTCCTGGCCTTCCGTGGCCTCGAGCGCAATCCCATCGAAGTCGGCGAAGCCGGCGACATCGTCGCCATTGCCGGTCTCGAGACCTCGACCGTGGCCGACACCATTGCCGTGCCCTCGGTCAGCGAGCCGATTGCCGCCAAGCCGATCGACCCCCCGACCCTGTCGGTCACCTTCCGCATCAATGACGGCCCGCTGGCCGGCCGCGAAGGCGACAAGGTGCAGTCCCGTGTCATCCGCGAGCGCCTGATGCGCGAAGCCGAAGGCAATGTGGCCATCCGCGTCACCCCCGGCGACGACAATGACAGTTTTGACGTGGCCGGCCGTGGCGAACTTCAGCTCGCCGTGCTGATCGAAAACATGCGCCGCGAAGGCTTTGAGCTGACCATTGGTCGCCCGAAAGTGCTGTTCAAGGAAGAGAACGGCGTGCGCATGGAGCCGGTCGAGGAAGTCATCATCGACGTCGATGACGAACATACCGGCGCCGTGGTGCAGAAGCTGACCGAGCGCAAGGGTGAGTTGACCGACATGCGCCCCTCGGGCGTTGGCCGCACCCGTATCCGCCTGCTCGTGCCGACCCGTTCGCTGATCGGCTACCAGGCCGAACTGCTCTCGGACACCCGCGGCACCGCCATCTTCAACCGCCTGTTCCACTCCTTCGTGCCCTATAAGGGCGATCTCTCGGGTCGTCGTACCGGCGTTCTGATCTCCAACGGCACCGGCCAGTCGGTGGCCTATGCCCTGTGGAACCTCGAAGAGCGCGGCCCGATCATGATCGATGCCGGCGTGGACATCTATGAAGGCATGATCGTGGGCGAGCATTCCCGCGAAAACGACCTGGAAGTGAACGCGCTCAAGGGCAAGCAGCTCACCAATATCCGCACCACCTCCAAGGACGAAGCGGTGCGCCTGACCACGCCCAAGAAGCTGACGCTCGAACAGTCGCTCGGCTATATCGCCGACGACGAATATGTCGAGGTGACACCCAAGTCGATCCGCCTGCGCAAGATCTGGCTCGACCCGAACGACCGCAAGCGCATGAGCCGCGCCTCCAAGTCGGCCTGATTCTTTTAGGCTTTTGATTACACGGGCCCCGGTGGAGACACCGGGGCCTTTTTGCGTTTGGGGGCGGGGAGAGGGGAAGCACCCTAAAGAGCCCTCGGGTCAGGCCCGAGGGCGACGGCTGGTGATTGTGACGCGATCAATTACCGCGCTGAGATCGTCACCCTCGGCCTTGAGCCCTTCACGCTCGACCGCTAGTCCACAAACCCCTTGGGCGGTTCGGCCAGGGTGATCTGGTTGCCATCGGCATCGGCGATCTGGGCGACAATGCCCCAATCGCCGACCGCATCCGGGCCGAGCGCGATGCCCGCCGCCGCGAGCCGCTGCCGTTCGGTGTGCATAGCATGGACGACAATGGTGCTGCAGCTGTGTCCGGCATGGGCGGGATCGTGCCAGATTTGCAGCCCACCATCGCGCCGCCACTGCACCATGCCGGGCATGGGACGGTCATCGGGCTCACGCCCCATCAGGCGAGTGTAGAAATCGACACCGGCCTCGAAATCGGACACGGCAATGCAGGCATAGATGCCCTTGATGCGCATAGGGTCTGACATGGTTTGTCTCCTCGGCTGCATCTAGTCGGCGCGCTTGCGATAGACTTGGACCACATTGCCCTTGTCGGTGACCTCGCAACGCACGAGCTCGAGCCTTGTGGTGGGATCGCCGGGCTCGAACAGGTGTCTGCCCGCGCCCGCCACAACCGGATGGGTAATGAGGCTCAACTCATCCATCAGTCCGGCAAACAGCAATTGACGCACCAGCGAAATGCCGCCCATGGCCGCAATGGTGCCGCCCTTCTGCGCCTTGAGGTCGCGCACGACGTCGACGAGTTCACCCGTCATAAGCTGCGAATTGGACCAGGCCGCCATATCGGCCGCAGACAGGGTATGCGAGGCCACATGTTTGGGCACCGCATTGATGAAATCAGCAAAATCCCCGTCCTGGGTGGCATTGGGCCAATAGCCCGCCCAGTCCTGCCAGCCGACCCGACCCATCAGCACCGTATCGGTCTCCGCCTGGATGGAGGTGAGCATCCGGCCCAGCCCGTCATCAAAACTGTCGAACTGGAATTTATAGGGGTCCTGCACCACCCCATCGACCGAATGAAACAGGCCGGCAATCAGCTTCCGCATGGTTTGTCTCCCACAGCACGGACACCCATCATGCGCCCGTTTCAGCTACACGACGAGTGAGGGTGGGGGCGTTCGACATTTTCGAGGTGACGTTCAACACACGCACCGCGCGGTGAGCGAAACCAGATCAAGCTATCGAACTGAAATTTGCAGGCTTGGCCCCGCGCCATCGGGTGAACGAACGCCTGCATATCCTTGAGTCACCCACCTTGACCGGCATAAGTCGAGAGTTCTTTAATGAACAAAAGCCCGGAGCTTACGCCCCGGGCTTTCTTCATTCAGCCCAGACGACGTCTGGTCACCCCAGATGCGCCAGGACTGCCAGCAGCAGGAGCGCCACAATATTCGTGATCTTGATCATCGGGTTGACGGCCGGGCCCGCCGTGTCCTTGTAGGGGTCGCCGACGGTGTCGCCGGTGACGGAGGCCTTGTGGGCGTCGCTGCCCTTGTGATGGGTGACGCCGTGGCTGTCGGTAAAGCCGTCCTCAAAGCTCTTCTTGGCATTGTCCCAGGCGCCGCCGCCCGCCGTCATCGAGATGGCGACGAAGAGCCCGGTGACGATGACGCCCATGAGCATGGCGCCGAGAGCCGAGAAGCCGGCGGCAGGGCCGGCGATCCAGTTGATGAGGAAGAAGACGACGATGGGGCTGAGCACCGGCAGCAGCGAAGGAATGATCATTTCCTTGATCGCCGCCTTGGTCAGCATGTCGACGGCCCGCGCATAATCAGGCTTTGACGTGCCGGCCATGATGCCTGGATCGGCCTTGAACTGGCGGCGCACTTCCACCACCACCGATTGCGCGGCGCGGCCCACCGCCGTCATCGACATGCCGCCGAAAAGGAAGGGCAGAAGCCCGCCAAACAACAGGCCCACCACCACATAGGGATCGGCCAGCGAGAAGCTGAGCGTGCCCATGCCCTGGAAGATCGCCGGCGCATCGGGCAGGCCGGAGAAATAGATGAGGTCCTGAGTATAGGCGGCGAACAGCACCAGGGCCCCGAGACCAGCCGAACCGATGGCATAGCCCTTGGTGACGGCCTTGGTGGTATTGCCGACGGCGTCGAGCGCATCGGTATTGTGGCGCACCGAAGCATCGAGCCCGGCCATTTCCGCGATACCGCCGGCATTGTCGGTGACCGGGCCGAAGGCGTCGAGCGCCACGATCATGCCGGCAATGGCCAGCATGGTCGCCACCGCAAAGGCGATGCCGAACAGGCCCGCCAGTGAATAGGTGACGATGATACCGGCAATAATGGTGAGCGCCGGCAGGGCGGTGGATTCGAGCGAAACCGCCAGGCCCTGGATGACATTGGTGCCATGGCCGGTGACCGAGGCCTCGGCGATGGAATTGACCGGGCGGCGATTGGTGCCGGTATAATATTCGGTGATGACGATGATCAGCCCGGTAATGACGAGGCCGACCACGCCGCACCAGAACAGGTGCCAGGGGGTAAAGGTCTTGTCATTGGCGGCGATGGCAACGTTCATGTCGCCGAACATCAGCCATAGCACCGGTAACAGCGCCACCAGCGACAGAACGCCCGAGGCGATGACGCCCTTGTAGAGCGCACCCATGATATTGTTGTCGGCGCCGAGCTTGACGAAATAGGTACCAATGATCGAGGTCACGACGCAGGCGCCGCCAATGGCCAGCGGCAGCACCATGCCGATGAGCCGGAACGGCTCGGGCAGGATGATGGCGGCCAGCACCATGGTGGCGACGATGGTGACCACATAGGTTTCGAAGAGGTCCGCCGCCATGCCGGCGCAATCGCCGACATTGTCGCCCACATTGTCGGCAATGGTGGCGGGGTTACGCGGATCGTCCTCGGGAATGCCGGCTTCGACCTTGCCCACCATGTCGCCACCGACATCGGCGCCCTTGGTGAAGATACCACCGCCGAGACGCGCGAAGATGGAGATCAGCGAGGCACCAAAGCTGAGGGCCACCAGCGCATCGATGACGGTGCGGCTGGTCGCCTCAAAACCCATGCCGCGCAGCACGAGGAAATAGAGCGTGACACCGAGGAGGCCAAGGCCGGCCACCAGCATGCCGGTGACGGCGCCGGACTTGAAGGCCAGATCAAGGCCCTTGGCCAGCGAGCCGACGGCCGCCTGGGCGACGCGCACATTGGCGCGCACCGACACATTCATGCCGATAAAGCCGGCAGCGCCCGAAAGCACCGCGCCGATCAGAAAGCCAATGGCCGCATAGGGCCCGAGCAAGAGCCAGGCGGCGACGAGGATGACGACGCCGACAATGCCGATCGTGGTGTATTGCCGCTTGAGATAGGCCGAAGCGCCTTCGCGCACCGCGGCCGAAATCTCCTGCATGCGCGCCGAGCCCGCATCGGCGGCCAACAGGCCTTGGGTAGTGACTATGCCGTATACGATAGACAGACCGCCACAGGCGACGATCAGCCAGAGTGCCAAATCCATAAGTCCAGTCCCTCGAATGTGTCCTCCGAGGAGCCCGCACCGGCTGGGTTCGGATCGTGACGCCCGCGCCCCCGCCAGTCCTCCGTCGAGCCCCTTCCAAGCAAGGAGCTTACCGGGATTGCTGGGTTAAGCAATTGGAAAGTGTGACGGTTTGTCGCGGGGGTTTTGGGGGGAGGCCCGAGCCCGTTCAACCGCCTGCGACGGCCATGGCGCGTTCGGCGAGGACCGTGGCATCGCCGGAGACGACGAGCGTTTTCTGCCGGCTGGTGTCGCCGCTTACCAGGCTGATGGTGGATTTGGCAGTGCCAAGCGCCTTGGCCATCAGGACGATGACGGCGGCATTGGCCTTGCCCTTGTCGGGCACGGCACTGACGCGGACCCGCAGCACGCAGCTGCCGTCGTCACGGATTTCTGCGCCATCTATGGCGTCGCGCCCGGCATTGGGCGTTACGCGCAGATGGAGGACGAGGCCGGTCGGCGTTGGCCGGAACCAGCTAGATGCCGGCGCGGACAACGGCAGGATAGATGTAATAACCGATGATCGACTGGATGAAGAACAGCAGCAGGAAGGCGATCAGCGGGCTCAAGTCGAGGCCCGAGAGATTGGGCATGAAGCGCCGGATGGGGTTGAGCACCGGCTCGGTCAACTGATTGACCACGCGCCAGACGGCGGCGACGAACTGGTTGCGCGTATTGATGACGTTGAACGAGATCAGCCAGCTCATAATGATCATGATGAGCAGCACCCACCAGTAGAGCTGGAGGAGGATGAGGATGATATCGAGAACGGCGCGCATGGGCGTCTCCGGAAAAAAGCTGGGACTTATCTAGTCGCTGGGTCCGCTGGCGACAAGACCTTGCGGCTTGCGCTGGCGACAAGACCCGCTGTCTTGCGCGGGCTGAAGGCTGCCAGCCCGCGGACATGTCAGGGCCCTGCATCGAGGTCAATGTATGCAGGGCCCGAATGACTGACGCCCGGTACGCAGCACTACTCTTCCGGACGCTCCCCCAATTGCACGAACCGTGCCAGTTCGACGGGCGCGGCAAACCGGGCGGCAAATGTTAAGCCCTTATGAAGTTTCGCATTTTGCGCACCGCTTTGCCTTGCAGAATGCAAGAGGCCTCGCAAATTGCAAGGGACTGCTAGAGCGTTTCACGTTCTGGTTGATGCGGCTCCATCGCCCCCTCCCCCTTCAGGGGAGGGTCGGGGAGGGGGTCGTTCAGTGACATGCTGATGGACCCCCGCCCTCATTCCCTCCCCTCAAGGGGGAGGGAGGCGAAAGAGTTGAGAGTCCACCTCAGTTTGAAATGATCTAATCGCGCGGCTTGCTCGGTTTCCAGGTGATGACCCGGTAGAGATAGATGAGCACGACCAGACCCAGCACCACATAGCTCAGCGGATCGAGCACCACTTCGATGACGTGGTAATGCTCATGCAGGATAAAGCCGGCCATGGTCAGGAAGGTATTCCAGATCAGCGCGCCAAGCGTCGAGGCGACAACAAAGATCCAGAGCGGCATGCGCGACAGGCCGGCGGGGATGGAGATCAGCGTGCGAATGAGCGGGATCAGCCGGCCGAACAGCACGATGATCGGCCCATAGCGCTTGAACCAGGTGACGGCAATGTCGATCTCGTCGGCATTGAAGGCCATGAAGCGGCCGAACTTGTCGGCCAGCCAGCGCACCCGATCGAGCCCGAAAAAGCGACCGGCGAAATACCAGGGCAGCATGCCCACCACCGCGCCGACCGTCGCCGTCGCCAGAACGCCGAACAGGTTGAGATCGCCATTGGCCGCCGCAAAGCCGGCAAAGGGGATGATCAGCTCGGACGGAATCGGGGGAAACAACGATTCGGCCAGCATGACGAGGAAAATCCCGACATAGCCAAGCTCTGAAATGGTCTGGATGATCCAATCGGTCATGAATACCTTCGCGCGTTCGGGAAATGATCGGGCCGGGATAGCCGCTGCCTGCGCCGAGGTCTATCCCGCGCGGGTCAATATAGGGTTAGGACCCGCCGAGCTCCGTCAAACGAGCGAGGAGACGGTCTTTTTCCAGCGTCAGGCCCTTGTAATCGAGCTGTTCGGGCGTCAGCGCGCGCACCTGGTCGATGAGCGCCGCCGCGATGGCGGGGGCGTTAGGGCGGCTGGCGAGCTGGTCGAGGCTTTCGGTAGAGATGCGGATGGAAAAGGCCATGGCGCCGGTCTCGGGCAGCTTGCGCAGGGTCTGCCGCTCGACGCGCAGGATGACCGGATCGGCGCGGTCCCCATGGCCAAAGCGCCGGATACCGGGGCCGAGGCTGTCGGGATGATGCAACCGGTCATCGCCATAAAGGGAAAAATTCCAGCGGATCATCGGCGTTTCCGGACGGGTGGCGTCGAACATGCGCGCCATGATCTGGGCGGAACGGGTGCCCGGCCCGAAGCCGGGAACCGGATCGTGAATGGCGTCGAGCTGCCTGCCGAGCTTTTCGGCCAAAACCCAGGACGAGGGAAAGGCGAGACTGCCCGCAGTCAGCCGCCAGCCTTCGTCACCGCGTTGCAGCAGCAGCAGATCGTCCTGCACCAGTTTTGCCGCCACGGCGAGCGGGGCGTCTTCGGCCTCGGTGGCGACCACCTGATCGAGCGGCAGGATGCGCAGACCGGTGCCGGTGGCCTGCCACAGATGCGGAAAGCGGGCGGGCAGATAGTCGACCAACAGGGCCAAAAGTTCGGCCTGCGCCGCTCGGCTCTCCGGCAATTCGGCGAAGATATCAGGCGTCCCCAGTGCCTGCAGCCGGGCCTTTTCGCGCAGCTGCTCGGCAAGGCACGCATCCGGCTCGAGCCAATCCTCAAGCGGCAGCGGCCTGGTGCCGATCTGGAACAGGCGCGAGGAACCATCATAGGGCGTGGCATGCATCATCGCCGAGCTATGGCGCCTGCCCGGACGGCTGGCAACCCCCCGCCCCGCCGCCTAGACGGCGATGGAGTGGCGGGCGGTGCCGAGATCGAGATAGGCGTCGAGCCGGGCGGCGATGGTGCGGATGAAGGGGCGGCCGGCATCGGTGACGATGACAGTCTCGCCATCGAGCACCAGCAACCCATCCTTGTCGACCCGCGCCATGGCCAGGAGCTCCTCGTGCAGCGCCGCTCCGGCCGCGCCGAAGGTGGCGAGATCGGCGGGGCCGATGGCAAAATGGCAGAGCAGGGTTTCGATGGCATGGCCGCGCAGCCGGTCGTCCTGGGTCAGGGCGACACCCCGAGCAATGGCGCCGGAGCCGGCATCGACGGCCTTGCGGTATTCCCCGGTGGCGGTGATGTTCTGCACATAGCCCTGCGGCAATTGCCCGATGGCCGAGGCGCCCAGCCCGATCAGCGCATTGGCGGCATCATCCGTATAGCCCTGGAAATTGCGGCGCAGCTGTCCAGTGGCGGCGGCACGGGCCAGACTGTCACCGGGCAGCGCGAAATGGTCGAAGCCGATCGGCGCCATGCCGCCCGCCACCAGCATCTTGGCGGCCAGCTGCGCCTGCGCAAAGCGGGCATGGCGACCCGGCAGGTTGGCATCGTGGATCAGCTTCTGATGCGGCTTCATCCAGGGCACATGGGCATAGCCGAACAGCGCCGCCCGATCCGGCTGCAGCGACAGCGCCTGTTCGATGGTGCGGGCAATGCCCGCCTCGGTCTGGAACGGCAGGCCATAGAGCAGGTCGAGATTGACCGAGCGCACGCCGCGGCTGCGCATGGCCTCGACCACGGCCGCCGTCTGCTCGAAGGTCTGGATGCGGTTGATGGCCTTTTGCACCACGGGATCGAAATCCTGCACGCCCAGGCTCGCCCGCGTCAGGCCGAATTCGGCCATGGCATCATAACGGCCATCGTCGAGATCATTGGGATCGATCTCGATGCTGATCTCGGCATCGGGGGCGATAGTGAAGCGCTCGGCGAGCAGCGCCTTCAGCGCCAGGAGATCGGCGGGAGTGAGCAGGGTAGGCGAGCCACCGCCCAGGTGAATGGCGGTGACCCGACCGCGTCCGGCCAGTTGCCGGGACACCCAGTCGATTTCCCGATGCAGCGACTTGAGGTAATCGGCGACCGGTTCATAGCGCAAAGTGTGCTTGGTGTGGCAGCCGCAGAACCAGCAGAGCCGGTCGCAATAGGGAATGTGCAGGTAAAGCGAGAGCGTTGCGTCCTCGGGCAGCGCGGCGAGCCAGTTGGCATAGGTCGCGGTATCGATCCCGGCATGGAAATGCGGCGCGGTGGGATAGCTGGTATAGCGCGGCACCGCGGTCGAATAGCGGTCGATCAATTGCGCAGTGGTCGGGGACATGGCGGTTCCGGGGCTCGGGATCATGCCACAGGTGTACCGGCTCGAGGCCGGAATGCCTTTGATCGGGATCAAGCTCTCCCGCTTTTGTTGCCCCCATGGCGCATAGCACCAATGAAGGGCTTTAACCGGGTTGCACAATGCCCTATCTCGACACCCACAAGGCCGGGCGATTGCCGACCCGGTCGAGATGGAGGACTTGCCATGTCGGCCCAGACCCCCACGAAGCGCCTCACCCTTCGCGACATCGCCGCGATGCGCCGGCGCGGCGAGCCGATCGCCATGCTCACCGCCTATGACGCCACCATGGCGGCCCTGGTCGATCGCGCCGGGGTCGACATGATCCTGGTGGGCGACAGCCTGGGCAATGTGGTGCTGGGGCACGAAACCACCCTGCCGGTGACACTGGACGACATGATCCGCCATGCTGGCGCGGTCAAGCGCGGCTCGGCCCGGGCGCTGCTGGTCTGCGACATGCCCTTCGGCTCGGTCACCGACCCCACGACGGCACTCGATAATGCGGTGCGGGTGATGAAGGAGACCGGGGTCGAGGCGGTCAAGATCGAGGGCGGAATTGCCATGGTGCCCACGGTCGAAAAGCTGGTGGCCCATGGCATTGCGGTCATGGCCCATATCGGGCTGACGCCGCAATCGGTGCACCAGATGGGCGGCTATTACATGCATGGTAAGGACGAGGCCTCGGCCAATCGGCTGCGCGAAGAGGCCCGGGCGCTGGAAGCCGCCGGCGCCTTTGCCATCGTTCTCGAATGCGTCACCCCGGTGCTGGCGGCCGAGATTTCCCGGTCCCTCACCATTCCCACCATCGGCATAGGCTCCGGGCAGGATTGCGCAGGGCAGGTGCTGGTGATCAACGACCTGATCGGGCTCAATACCAGTCCGCCACCCAGCTTTGCCAAGCCGCGGGCCGATGTCGCCGCGGTGATCCGAGCGGCTGTGGGCGAATACATTGCCGACACCAAGGCCGAGCGCGGCCCCATCCCCCTGCCCCGGCGGGCCGAATAATGGCCAATATCCTCATCGCCGTGTCCGGCTCGATCTCGGCCTACAAGATTGCCGATGTGGTCTCCGAACTGGGCAAGGCGGGCCACCAGGTGCAGTGCCTGCTGACCCAAAGCGCCACCGAATTCGTGAGCCCACTGGTGCTGGAAACCCTGAGCGGGCGGCCGGCCCGTTCAGCGGTGTTCGGGCCCGATGTCTCGGGCACCGAACATATCGACCTGGCGCGTTGGGCCGACCTCATGGTCTTTGCCCCGGCCAGCGCCAATATGCTGGCGCGGCTGGCTTTGGGCTTGGCCGACGATCTGCCCTCGACCGTGGCGCTGGCCACCGATGCGCCACTGCTTATCGCGCCGGCGATGAACACGGTGATGTGGGACAAGCCCATCGTACAGCAGCATCTGGCAACGCTGGTCGCGCGCGGCGCGCAAGTGATCGAACCGGCCTCGGGGCTTTTGGCCTGTGGCGAGGTCGGCGTCGGCAAGCTGGCTCCCGTCGCCGCCATCGTCGCCGCCATCGAGGCCGCCGTCCTGCCGCAACGCACGGACCTTTCCGGGAAAACCATTCTGATCACTGCCGGTCCGACCACCACGGCCATCGATGCGGTGCGCTACATCACCAATCATTCCACCGGGCGCATGGGCGCGGCCATGGCCGAGGAAGCCCTGCGGCGCGGCGCGGTGGTAGATTATGTGCTGGGCGTGGACAAGGGCGTGGTGCGGCCAGTGGCGCCGCGCGGCGCCGAAAGCCGCCTCAACATCATCGAAGTGCGCACTGCTGAGGAAATGGCGGCGGCGGCGCTGGAGCACCTGCCCCGCGCCCATGGCGTGGTGGCGAGCGCCGCCGTCATGGACTATGCGGTCGCAGATCCCGCCACCAGCAAGCTTAAACGCGCCTCGGAGGCCATTGCCCTAGATCTCGTGCCATCCGTCGATGTGCTGGGCACGCTCAGCCAGGCGGCGACCGGAAAATGGTTCATGGGCTTTGCCGCCGAGACCGACAATGTCGAGGCCCATGGCCAGGGCAAGCTCAGAGCCAAGGGGCTCGATTTCCTCTTCGCCAATGCCGTGGCCAAGCTGGGTGAAACCGGCCAGACCGGCTTCGGCGTCGGCACCAATGCCGGGATATTGCTGGGCAAGGACGGCTCGCGCCACGAACTGGCGCTGGGGAGCAAGACCGATATCGCCCGCCAGATCTGGGATATCATCGCATGACCATCATCCTGCGCGACAAGGCGGCCCTCAGCGCCTGGCGCTCTGCCGTGCCTTCCGACCAGCGCGTCGGCTTCGTGCCCACCATGGGCGCGCTGCATCAAGGCCATGTCAGCCTGATGCAGCAGGCCCGCGAAGCCGCCGACATCGTCATCGTCTCGATCTTCGTCAATCCGCTGCAATTCGGCCCCAACGAGGACCTCTCCCGCTATCCCCGCCCCATCGAGGCCGATATCGCAAAGCTCGAGGCCGCTGGAATCGATGCCCTGTTCCTGCCCTCGGTTGAGGACATGTATCCGCAAGGGGCCTCGACCATGGTGGTCGAGAACCTCGTTTCCGGCCCACTCTGCGGCGCCATGCGGCCAGGCCATTTCAACGGCGTCACCACTGTGGTGCTGAAACTCTTCAACCTGGTGCAGCCGCATCTGGCCATTTTCGGGCAGAAGGATGCCCAGCAATGCGCCGTGATCGAGCGCATGGTGCGCGATCTCGACGTGCCGGTCGAAATCCGGCGCGGCCCCATCGTGCGCGAGGCCGACGGGCTGGCGCTGAGTTCGCGCAATGTCTATCTCGCCCCCGAGGACCGCGCCGCCGCACCGCTGATCCACCAGAGCCTGCTTGCCGTCGAAGTCGCCTATCGCGCCGGCGAGACCGATGCGCAGGCGCTCGCCGCCATCGGCATGGGTATACTTGCGCAATCCCCCCGCATCGCGCCGCAATATTGGGACGTCCGCGATCCCGAAAGCCTCGGCGCCATCGCCCGCGTCGGATCGCGCGGCGCCCTGCTGGCCGTCGCCGCGCATCTGGGGACCACGCGGCTCATCGACAATATGCTGATTGGTGGGGACTAGTTCGTTTCGCCGTGAACCCGCGAGGCTGAGGGCGCTGGCGCGCTCAGCCCCTTCGGGTACGTCAAGCCCTGCGAGCATAGCTCTGCGGGCCTATGCCCTTCCAGTCGCGCCACCGGCGCGTCTGGCCGCTTTGCGGACAGGGCATAGTTAGCACTTCTTAAACCGTTGGGGGAGAATATGCCGCGAGGAGAAATACTCCGGGGGCACGCCAACAATTATGGCACAACAAATCAATCAAGCAGTGGACTTGCCGGGCATTATCGATCTGGACGCGATCGATGCCATTCGTGACCGGCTGATCGACGCTCTTGAACTTGGATCCGTGGTCGTCAAGGCCGACGCGGTCGAGCGGGTGTCGACCAATGCGCTCCTGCTCCTGGTCAGCGCCGCCGAGACTGCGCGGCGGAACCATTTCGATTTTGCCATTGAAGCGCCGAGCGCCGCCATGACAACGGCGATCGAGCGGCTGGGGCTGGGCTCCCAGTTTTCGGGGATGATGAAACAATGACTTTGCGCGTACTGACGGTGGACGATTCTCGGACCATTCTGGCCATGCTGCACCACACCCTGTCCAATGCGGGGTTCGAGGTGCTGCAGGCCGAGGATGGCAAGCAGGGGCTCGACGTCCTCAAATCGGAAACGGTTGATGTGGTGATCACCGACATCAACATGCCGGTGATGGACGGGATCGAGTTCATCAAGAATGTGCGCGCCACTGGCCAGCACAATTCGCTCCCCATTCTCATCCTCACCACCGAAACCAGCCAGGACAAGCGCGACCAGGGCAAGGCCGCCGGCGGCACGGGCTGGATCGTCAAGCCGTTCGATCCTGAAAAGCTGATTTCGGTCATCCATCGCGTCGTGCACTAACCATCAAGCCAGGGCTGGACGAGCCGCAATGAGCGATCTCGACGATTTCAAGGCAACCTATTTCGACGAGTGCTCCGAGCTCCTGACCGAGCTTGAGGAGCAGTTTGCCGCGATCGAGGCAGGCGAGCGCGACAGCGATCGTCTCAATGCCGTGTTCCGCGCCATCCACTCGATCAAGGGCGGCGCCGGTGCCTTCGGTTTTTCGGCGCTGGTGGGCTTTGCCCATGCCTATGAAACCCTGCTCGACTATGTGCGCGACGGCCGCGTGGAACTGACCGACGACGTGGTCACTCTGTGCATCCGCGCCAACGACATTGTCGCCGACTACGTCAATGCTGCCCAGACCGGGGAAGACCTGCCCTCCGATTACGGCCAGGAAGAAAAGGCCCGCTTCGACGCCATCGCCCGCGGCGACAAGGGCGACGACGATCTCGACGGCGAGATCATGGAAGAATTCGACATCGACTTCACCCCCGTCGCGGTCAAGCTCGACCTGGGCGGCGACGCTGGCGAAGCTCCGGTGGAAGACGCCTTCGAGGCCGCGCCCATGGCCGCCGTGCCCGGGCAGTGGGAAATCCGCTTCACCCCGCACCGCGCCCTTTATGCCCGCGCCAACGATCCGCTGCTGCTGTTCCGCGAACTGGCTCTGCTCGGCAAGATGAGCGTACGCGCCGTCATGGGCAATGTACCGCTTCTAACCGATTTCGACCCCTTCTCGGTCTATTGCTCTTGGGAAATTACCCTGGTTTCGCCCGAATTGAGTGAAGCCGCGATCCGGGAAGTGTTCGAATTCGTCGATGGCGACTGCGATATCGTCGTGGCCCAGGCCGGCTCGGTCGAACTTGCCGAGATCGAGGACACCCCCAGCCCGGCCGGAGCCGGCATCGAGGACATGTCGCTGAGCCTGATGGCGCTGACAGAGGACGAAGTCGCCCCTTCCGTTCCCGACATCATCGACCTGCTCGACGCCGCGGAAGCAGCCATGCCGCCAGCGGCAACAGCGGCTCCCGAAGCCCCTGCGGCCGACACGTTCGAAGAGGCCCCGGCCCTGAGCTTTGCCGCGCTGGCCGAGGAAATTCGCCCCACCCCCGTGGTGGCGCCCCCGCCGCCGAAACCCGCTGCCCCGCCAGTGGCCAAGGCCGCCCCCGCATCGGGTGATGCCGAGGAGAGCAATGGCCGCGGCGCCGGCGTACAGTCGATCCGCGTCGATCTCGACAAGGTGGACCGCGTCGTCAACATGGTGGGCGAACTGGTCATCACCCAGTCCATGCTGACCCAGCAGATGGATGAGACGCTGCGTGCCCGCTATACCGAACTGGTGCGCGGCCTAGAAGTTTTGGCCCAGACCACCCGCGGATTGCAGGATTCGGTGATGGCCATCCGCGCCCAGCCGGTCAAATCGGTGTTCTCCAGAATGCCGCGCCTCGCGCGTGAGCTGGCGACCAAGACCGGTAAGAAGATCAAGCTCGAGACCATTGGCGAGAATACCGAAATCGACAAGACGGTGATCGAGCAATTGTCCGATCCGCTGACCCACATGATCCGCAATTCGGCCGACCACGGCATCGAAACCCCGGACAAGCGCCTGGCGGCGGGCAAGAACGAGACCGGCACCATCCGGCTCAGCGCCGAACAGGCCGGTGGCAATATTCTCATCATCGTCGAGGATGACGGCGCCGGCATCAATCGCGAACGCGTGCTGAAACTGGCCCGCGACAAGGGGATCGTCGCTCCGGACATAACCCCGACCGACGAGCAGATCGACCAGCTGATCTTTGCCCCCGGCTTCTCCACCGCCGAGGCGGTGAGCGACATTTCCGGCCGTGGCGTCGGCATGGACGTGGTTCTGTCCAACATCAAGAAGATCGGCGGCTCGGTGCATGTGCGGTCCTGGACCGGCAAGGGCACGCGCATGACGCTGCGCCTGCCGCTGACCCTGGCCGTGCTCGACGTCATGCTGGTCAAGGTCGGGGAGTCCCCCTATGTGGTGCCGCTCTCCTCGATCGTGGAAACCATGCAATGCTCGCGCGCCAATTTCGAGCGCGTCCCTTCGGGCGGCAAGGTTTTGCAGGTGCGCGGGGAATATGTGCAGGTCATCGACCTGGCGCAGCGGTTCTCCATGGCCACCGCGACCGAGCCGGACGAGCGTTTCGTGGTGCTGTGCGAAACCGAAGGCAGTCAGAAGGTGGCGTTGGTGGTGGACGATATCATCGGCCAGCAGCAGGTGGTCATCAAGAGCCTCGAGGAGAACTTCGAGCGCGTCGAGGGCATTGCCGGCGGCACCATTCTGGGCGACGGCAATGTGGCGCTGATCGTGGATGTGCAGGGCCTGCGCACCAATCACCTGCACCAGAACGCCGCCTGACGAGTTTTACGGGCACCCGCGAAGCCGGTGCCCTGCGTAGTTTGAGTTGAGTTGCCCAGAAGGGCAGAAAGGCATGTACTCGAAAATGGAAGCGCTGAGTCTTCGGGACGACATGGGCGACAAGACCGCTATTGCCGGTCAAAATACCCTGCAGCTGATCGCCTTTTCCATCGGTGAACAGACCTATGGCGTGGAGATCACCACGGTGCGCGAAATCCGCGCCTGGAACGGGGCGACGCCCCTGCCCAATACCCGCGAATTCGTGCGCGGCGTGATCAATCTGCGCGGCACCATCGTGCCGATCTTCGACCTGCGCGCCCGCTTCGGCGACGGCCAGACCTCGCCCACCAAGAACCATGTCGTGGTGGTGATGAGCGTCGGCGACAAATGGGTCGGCATTCTCGTCGACGCCGTCAGCGACATCCTGACCGTCAGCCGCGACGACATCCACAATGTGCCAGAAGGCAATTCCATCGACACCGAACTGCTCAACGGCATCGTCACCCATGACAGCCGCATGGTGGGCCTCATCGACCTGCACGCCGTGGTCGTCGGCGCCAAGATGGACGGCTGATTCTTGGTTTTTGGTGCGCTCGCACGAGGTGCCGGCGCTCCGGATTCTTTCAAGCTGAGCTGAACTCCGGGCTCTTTCGCCTCCCTCCACCTTGAGGGGAGGGAATGAGGGTGGGGGTCCATCAGTGTGTCACGGAACCACCCCCCACCCCGGCCCTCCCCCTCAAGGGGCGAGGGCGCGACAAGGCCGGATCAGCTCACGATCGTGATCTTTTCCGCCGCCCGCGTAATCCCCGTATAGAGCCAGCGCGCCCGCTCCTCGCGGAAGACGAAACTTTCGTCGAACAGGTAGACATTGTCCCATTGGCTGCCCTGCGCCTTGTGGACGGTGAGGCAATAGCCGAAGGTGAACTCGTCGAAGGCCCGCCGCTCGGTCCAGCTCATGGCGTCTTCCTCGCCCGAGAAGAAGGCCTTGTGCGTCAACACCTTGACCTCACCCTTGCCCTCGTCGTCGGCCAGCATCAGGCTCCATTTGCCATTGGTGCGCCGGGTCGCATCGGTCACGATCCAGATCTGCCCGTTGAGCAGGCGTTTGCGCGGATTGTTCCTCAAACACACCATGCGGTCGCCCACCACCGGCTCGTGGAAGGGCAGGCCCTTCAATTCGCGTAAGCGGTCATTATAGGTTAGCCGGGTCTTGTTGCGGCCCACCAGCACCTGGTCGGCCTCGAGCACCGCATCGCGATCCACCTTGTCGCGCCCCACCACGACGCTTTCGCCATAGCGGCCATGCTCGAGAAAGCCGCCCTCCCGAACCGCCATGGAGAGCTGGATGATCGGATTATCCGCCGCCTGGCGATGGATTTCGGTCAGCATGACATCGGGCTCCTCATTGATGAAGAACCCGGCGCCCTGCACCGGCGGCAGCTGGAACGGATCGCCCAGCACCAGGATCTTGACCCCGAAGGACAGAAGGTCGGCGCCCAATTGCTCGTCGACCATCGACACCTCGTCGATGACGATGAGATCAGCATCCGCCGCCGGGCTTTCCGGATCGAGCACGAAGCGCGGCTCGCCATCGCCCTCGCTGACCAGCGTGTAGATGAGGCTATGGATGGTCTGGGCGCCCTTGCAGCCGCGCTTGCGCATCACCAGCGCCGCCTTGCCGGTAAAGGCGGCATATTTGACGTTGCGGATATCCTGCGCCAGATGCACGGCCAGGGTCGACTTACCGGTCCCGGCCCAGCCGAACAGACGAAAAACCTGCGGCGCGTTGCGATCCTTGAGCCAGGCCGAAACCGCCACGAGGGCCGCATCCTGCTGGCTCGACCAGACCGGCGCCATCAGACGATCTCCGTCCGCACGCTGCCCACGCCCTCGATCCTGCCCTCCAGCACATCGCCAGGGCCCACCGCGCCGATCCCGGCGGGCGTGCCGGTCATGATCAGGTCACCGGCCCTCAGCGTCACGAAACGGCTGAGAAAGGCCACGGTCTCGCTGACGCTCCAGATCTGCTGGGAGAGGTCGCCCCGCTGCCGCTCGACGCCATTGACCGCGAGGGTGATGGCGCCGTGATCGGGATGGCCGATGGCGCTGGCCGGCTCGATGGTGCCGATGGGCGCGGAATGATCGAACCCCTTGGCCATGTCCCAGGGCCGGCCGGCTGTCTTGGCCGCGGCCTGCAGGTCGCGCCGGGTCATGTCGAGCCCCACCGCATAGCCATAGACATGCTCGAGCGCATCGCTCTCGGCGATATCTGCGCCGTCTTTGCCGATGGCCACGACCAATTCGATCTCGTGATGAAGGTCGCTGGTTTGGGGCGGATAGGGCATGGGCGCGCCGCCGATCACCAGTGCATCGGCGGGCTTGGAAAAGAAGAAGGGCGGATCGCGCGTGTCATTGCCCATTTCGCGCACATGCTCTTCGTAATTGCGGCCCACGCAATAGACCCGGCGCACCGCAAAGAGGCCGCCACGCGCGATGGGGACGCTGACCGGGGCATGGGGCTCGAACAGGAAATCAGCCACGCTTGAACTCCTCGGCATAGGGGCCGATCAGGTCCATGTCCACCGGGCTCAGCCGATCCTGCGACGAGAACGACTGGTGCCAGTAGGGATAGAGCAGCGGCGGACGACTGACCTTGTCGAGCCGGGCACGTTCCTCGGCGCTCAGCTTGAAATCGGCCGCCGCGATATTGTCGGCGAACTGCTTTTCATTGCGGCCGCCAATGATCAGCGAGGTGACGCCAGGCCGCCCCAGGAGCCAGGCCAGCGCCACCTGTGCACCCGACACCCCGCGATCCTCCGCAATAGCGACAATCTCCTCGATCACATCGTACAGTTTTTCCTGGTCATAGACCGGCGGCTCGCGGAAACCCCCGACATGGCGGCCGGTTTCGGGCCCACCGCTGCGGCGATATTTGCCCGAAAGCAGCCCGCCGGCCAAAGGCGACCAGACCAGGATACCCAGCCCCTGGTCCTGGGAAATCGGCACCAGCTCATATTCGGCCTCGCGGCTATGGAGGGAATAGTGAATCTGCTGGGACACGAAGCGCGCATTGTGCCGCTGGTCGGCAGAGGCCAGCGCCTTCATGATGTGCCAGCCCGAATAGTTCGAGCAGCCGATATAGCGCACATGGCCATGGCGCACGAGCGTGTCGAGCGCTTCCATGGTCTCCTCGATTGGCGTGCGGCCATCCCATTCATGCACCTGGTAGAGATCGATGACATCGGTCTTGAGGCGTTTGAGGCTGGCCTTGCACTGTTCAATGATGTGATGGCGGGAAAGGCCGGCCTCATTGGGGCCATCGCCCATTTTGAACCGCACCTTGGTGGCGATCAGAGCCTTCTGGCGGCGGCCGTTCTCGGCCAGGATGGCCCCCAGGATTTCCTCGGATACGCCGGCATTGTAGACATTTGCGGTGTCGTAGAGATTGATCCCGGCATCGAGGCACATATCCACCTGCCGCGCGGCGTCTGCCGGGCTGGTATTGCCGATCTTTTCGCTGCCGCCAAAGGTCATGGTCCCCATGGTCAGGACCGAGACCCTGAGGCCCGAGCGCCCGAGATAGCGATACTCCATGGGATTCCTCCTTTGTTCCGGGTAATGAAGGGCTAAAGCGTTCGCGGGGCCGGGTCAATGCCGGTGCACTTGCCCATCGCAGAATCGTCCCGCCTGGGGCACATTCGGCCGGTCCGACGGAGGAGATAGGTCATGCGCATGCGCTTGCTGGTGGTAACGATCCTGGCCCTGCTCGCGGCGCCGGTTCTGGCGCAGGATGCCAGCCGCTATGCCGGCGACTGGCAGGTGACGACCGGCGAGGGGACCGGCATGTGCCGCATCAACCTCGCCACCACCTCGAGCACATCCGGCCTCTGGGCCACGAGCCTCGGATGCCTGGGCCCACTGGCCATGGTCAATGGCTGGCGGACCGAAGGGGGCAATGTCCATCTCCTCGGCTATGACGGCAGGCCCGTGGCCACCTTCTCGCCCAATGGCCGGGCGCTGGACGGGCGTTTCGCCGATGGCGCGCCGGCCCTGCTCGCCCCGCTCAGCGGCCAGAACGTCGCCTCCAACCAGCCCGCCCCGGCGCAGAACTGCATCCGCCACCCGGCGAGCGGCTATTGCGCCGACGCCGCCGATATCGCCGTGCCCACCGCCTTTCCGCTCTGGGTACGCGGCCTGCACCCACTTGTGATCCGCCAGCAGCCAACCATGGCCAGCGCCAAGCTGGGCGAGACCACGGCCAACCAGTGTTTCATGATCGACAGCTGCCAGGCGACGCAAGAGGGCTATCGCTGCCATATCGCCCCGGGCCAGAACGGGCTGCCCACCGGCTATGTGCTCAAGCACTTTACCCAGCCAGAAGGCATTTTCATCGGCTTCCAGAATTTTTGCTGAGCACGGCCATGGACCAGCACACATCTCTCACCGCCACCTGCCATTGTGGCGCCATCAGCATCACGCTCAAAAGCGCCCCCGCCGAGATCACCCATTGCAATTGCAGCCTCTGCCGCCGCTATGGCGTGCTCTGGGCCTATTATCCAATCGCCGAAGTGGTGGTGGAGGCGCGCCAGCCGACCGACACCTACGCCTGGAACGGCAAGAACGTCGATTTCCACCGCTGCGGCACCTGCGGCTGCATCACCCATTGGCTGCCGCGCAAACCGACGCGCACCAGCATGGGCATCAATGCGCGCCTCATTGAACCCGGCACCCTCAAAAGCGCTGAAATCAACTACAAGGACGCAGCGGGCACCGGTCTGTTCTTTTAGCAAGCCCCACAGAAAGCCTCTCGCGTGCGGCCCAATTCCGTCGTTCTTCCCGTTCTGCTCGTTACCCTCGGCATGGTCTTTACCCAGACCGGGGCAAGCTTTGCCAAGATGTTGTTTCCCCTGGTCGGTCCGGCTGGCGCCACCGCCATGCGCCTGACGCTGGCGGCTTTGGTCTTGATCACGGTGTTCCGGCCCTGGCGCCAGCGACTCGATGGGCGGCAATGGCGGGCCGTGCTGCTCTATGGCGGCGCCATGGGGGCGATGAACCTCTTCTTTTACGCCGCGCTCGAGCACATTCCCCTCGGCATTGCCGTGGCGCTCGAATTCACCGGCCCGCTCGCGGTCGCCCTGTTCGGCGCGCGCAAACCGCTCGATTTCTTCTGGATCGGGCTGGCGGTGGCAGGTTTTGCGCTCTTGCTGCCCTGGGGCGAGGCCTCGGACCATATTTCTCCCATCGGCATCGTCCTGGCGCTCTGCGCCGGGGCCTGCTGGGCCGGCTATATCATTTTCGGCCAGCGCGCCGGCACCGGCGGAGGCCCCCATATCGCCGCGCTCGGCGTCGGCACGGCGGCGGTGATCGCCCTGCCTTTCGGCCTTGCCACCGCCGGAACGGTGCTGTTCGATCCCGCGCTTTTGCCGCTGGGTCTTGCCATTGCGCTGCTCTCGAGCGCCATTCCCTATGCGCTCGACATGGTGGCCCTGCCACATATTCCGGCCCGCCTCTTCGGCATCTTGATGAGCGGCCAGCCGGCCTTTGCCGCCCTGTCCGGGCTGGTGCTGCTGCACGAAACGCTGGCCGCCCCCCAGATCGCCGGCATTGCTGCCATCATGGCGGCCTCGATCGGCGCCACGCTGACCATTGCCCGGCGCAGCAAGCCCAAGATTGCCTGAAAGCGCGTCCGGGGGCATAATCTGCTGCCCCGAGGAGGTCCCCATGCTCTATGCCATCCTGTGTTACAACGAAGAAAATGCCGTCTCGCAATGGACCAAGGAAGAAGACGCGGCCTGCATGGCCCGGCTCGGCGACGTCCAGGCCAGGATGAGCGCCAAGGGCAAGCTCGGCCCGGTTGTGCGGCTATGGAACACCGACGAGGCCAAGACCCTGCGCAAGGCCTCGGGCGAAGCCGTCGTATTCGATGGCCCCTTTGCCGAGACCAAGGAGCAGTTTCTGGGCTTCTACGTCGCCGATTGCGAGACCATGGACGAGGCGCTCGACTTTGCCCGCCAGCTCTCCATCGCCAATCCGGGCCTCGGCGCCTATGAAATCCGCCCGCTCCGCTATTTTGGGGACAATCGCCTCGCCAGCGAACCGCAGGTCCAGGCCGCCGAATAGGGTTCAGTCGGGCATGGCTCGCCCCTACCGCCGGACGGCGAATAGTGGCAGTGTCGCGGCTGCATCCAATCCGAGCCACCCATGCCCGCTTTCGTCCCCGACCTGCCCGTCATCCTTGCCTTTGCACTGGCCGCCTTCGTCCTGGCGGTCACGCCCGGACCCGACATGGCGCTGTTCATCTCGCGCACCATGAACTGGGGCCGCAGCCATGGCTTTGCCACCGTGCTCGGCGCGACCACGGGCATTGCCGTGCACACCATGCTGGTGGCCTTTGGCATTTCCGTGCTGATCGTGACCGCCCCGGCCGCCTTCTGGGCCCTCAAGATCGTCGGCGCGCTTTATCTCATCTGGCTCGCCATCCAGGCCATTCGCGATGGCGGAGGCCTTTTGGTGCCGCGCGCCGCCGGCAAGCGCCCCAGCTGGGGCCAGTCCTATCTCACCGGGCTCGGCATCAATCTCACCAATCCCAAGGTGGCGCTGTTCTTCGTGACCTTCCTGCCGCAATTCGTCTCGGCCTCCGATCCGGCGGCATCGAGCAAGCTGCTGTTTCTGGGGCTCGAATTCGTCATCGTCTCGCTGCCGGTGGTGATCGCCATCGTGCTCTTCGCCGAATGGCTGACGCGGACGCTCAAGGAAAATGCCTGGGTCGGCAAGGCACTCAACTGGAGCTTCGCCGCCGTGTTCATGGCCTTTGCCGCCACCATCCTTCTGGCGGAAGGCCGCAAATAATGAACTATCGTCACGCCTTTCACGCCGGCAATTTCGCCGATGTGGTCAAGCACGTCATCCTCACCCGCATCCTTGCCTATCTCATGCGCAAGCAGGCCCCCTTCCGCGTCATCGACACCCATGCCGGGCTCGGAATCTATGACCTCATGGGCGGACAAGCGGAAAAAACCGGCGAGTGGCAGGACGGCATCGGCCGGGTGCTGGATGCGAGCCTCCCCGCCGATACCGCCGAGCTACTGTCCCCCTATCTCGCTGCCGTGCGGGCGCAGAACCCGGATGGCGGCTTGCGTTACTATCCCGGCTCGCCCTTTATCACCCGCCACATGCTGCGGGCGCAGGACCGGCTGATGGGGTTCGAGCTGCATCCCATCGATGCCGAACGGCTCAAGGAGAATTTCGCCGGCGATTTCCAGACCCGCATCACCGCGCTCGACGCCTGGAAGATTTTCGGCACCCATCTGCCGCCCAAGGAAAAGCGCGGACTGGTGCTGGTCGACCCGCCCTTCGAGGAGAAGGGCGAGTTCGAGCGGATGACGAGATCGCTGGTCCAGGGCCATCAGCGCTGGCCCGGCGGCATCTATGCCTATTGGTATCCGATCAAGGAGCCCGGCGAGGTCGAGGCCTATATCAAGGCGCTGAAAGCGACCGGCATTCCCAAGATCCTGCGGCTGGAGCTCACCATGCGCGCCCCCTCCACGCCGCCGCGCCTCCATGGCACCGGCATGGTGGTCGTCAACCCGCCCTTCGTGCTGGAAGCCGAGATGCGTACGGCATTGCCGACCCTTGCGCGCCTGCTCGGCGACGACAATAGCGGCACGACGCGCGTCGAATGGGTGGCCGGGGAATAGCGGGGAGCCGCTGCCCTCAGAAAAACACCGGCTCTTCCTGGAGGCGGACGCCAAAGCGATCGAAAACCGTAGCCTTGATATGGGCGGCCAGCGCCGCGATGTCCTCGGCTGTGCCGCCGCCGTGATTGACCACGACCAGAGCATGGCGAGGCGAGGTGCCCACCGGCCCCAGGCGAAAACCCTTGAGGCCGCTTTGCTCGATCAACCAGCCGGCCGAAAGTTTGACCCGACCATCGGGCTGCGGATAATTGGGGGCACTGGCGAGCTCCGCCACAACCGCAGCGGCTAGTTCGGGCGCGACGATGGGATTGTGGAAGAACGAGCCCGCATTGGGCTCGACATGCCAATCAGGCAGTTTTGACTGCCGCAGCGCCACCACCCGCTGCATCACCGCCTCCGGCGTCGCCCCCTCGCCCAGTTCGGCCAGCCCCGCAAATCCGAGATTGGCCCGCCACGGGCGCGGCAGGCTGAGCCGCAGCGACAGAACGACATAGCGGCCCGGCTCGCGCTTGAAGCGGCTGTCGCGATAGGCGAAGGCACATGCGTCGCGGCCAAAACGCTGTTCGCGCTGCTCCATCCGGTCATAGACGAGGACACTGTCGAGAAAATCGGCCACTTCGGCACCATAGGCCCCGATATTCTGCACCGGCGCCGCGCCCACCGTACCGGGAATCAGCGCCAGGTTTTCGAGCCCGCCAAAGCCCTGTCCCACCGACCAGGCGACGAGATCGTGCCAGTTCTCGCCCGCCGCCACCTCGAGCAGCACCGCATCACTGCGCTCTTCGAGCACGGTACGGCCGGAGATCGCCATGAGCGCGGTAATGCCCTCGAAGCGCGGCGCCAGCACCACATTGCTGCCCCCGCCCAGGAGGCGCACCGGCAGGCCCATGGCCTCGGCCTCTGCAAACAGTGCTGGCAGCTGCGCCGGGCTTTCGACAAAGGCGCCGAAACGCGAAACGGCCCGCAGCGCCAGGGTGTTGCGGGCCGAAAGATCGAAATCGGGAATCAATTGGGGAGCTATGGCGTTCATGGCCGGCAAAATGCGCCGCCCGGCGGCAGAGCACAATCGGCTGTTTTGCCCTTGCCGACAAAACAGCCGAGATCGCCGGGCTGGTTATGCCCAGGACGTCCTGGATCATTTCAACTTGAGGTGGACTCTTGGCTCTTTCGCCTCCCTCCCCCTTGAGGGGAGAGATTGAGGGGGGGGCCATCAGTGGATTCCTAAACGACCCCCACCCCGGCCCTCCCCTCAAGGGGGAGGGGGCGATGAGGCCGGATCAACCAGAACGTGAAACGCTCTAGAGGCCGAGTTCGGCATAGGCAGCGGCAAAGCGCTCGCCCACCTTGTTGGGCACTTTGAAGGCCTTGACCGCATCGAGGTTTTCCAGCCCGTCGCCGACCACGACCAGCGCCACCATGCCCATTGCATAGTGCGGCGTGCATTTGAGGCCATAGACGCCGGGCACGTCGAAGGTGACCGTATAATTTTCGCTGACCTTGCTTTTAAAGATCGCGGCGCCCTCCGGGATCATTTCCTTGATGGTCTCGACATTGTGGCCCTTGTCGGTGGGAACGAAGGTGATGCTGTCGCCAACCGCGATCTTGATGGCGGCCGGCTCAAACACCATGGCGCCTGCAGCGCCCTTGTTGAGCATATGCACCTCATGGGTCACGCCCTGCGCGAAGGCCTGGTCGACATGCACGAAAGGGGCGGCAGCCGCCAGGGCCAGCATGCCCAGCAGGACGGCGCGGCGCGCGGTGGTGGTCTGGCTCAGCACTGCAATATCGGGGAAACGGCGCATGTTCATTCTCCATGGAAAACCGGGTCGGGGACGGCCCGTCGCCACAGTCCTATCAATGCCGGGACAAGGCGGACTTTGACCCCGAACAAACAGCAGCAGAAAAGATGCACACCGAATGCATCATTATTTGTTCCGGCTCAATGTGGCGCGCCCCAGAAGGCATAGCTTGCCCCTTGAACGGAGCGGGACCACCCCGCGACACGATGGAGAGCAAAATGGCTGACAAGAACACGGTCTCGCGGAGAGCTTTGCTGGCCGGCGTCGCCGCTATAGGTGCGGCCACGCAGTTGGCCGCAATATTGCCGGCCGCAGCACAAGAAACGGGCAATGCCATGGCGGCACCGGTCGACCTCAACACTCTGGAACGCATCAAGGTCGACCTTGTCGCTCCGCCTTTCGTCCATGCCCACGAACAGGTCGCCACCGGTGGACCGAAAATCGTCGAGTTCACCATGACGATCGAGGAAAAACGGCACGAGGTCGATGACGGCGTCGAAATCTGGGGCATGACCTTCAATGGCTCGATCCCCGGCCCGATGATGGTCGTGCATGAAGGCGACTATGTCGAGCTGACGCTGATCAACCCCGACACCAACCTGATGATGCACAATATAGACTTCCACGCCGCAACGGGCGCGCTGGGCGGCGCGGCGCTGACCCATGTCAATCCCGGCGAAAAGGCGGTACTGCGCTTCAAGGCCAGCAAGGCCGGTGTGTTCGTCTATCACTGCGCTCCCGAGGGCATGGTGCCCTGGCACGTCACCTCGGGGATGAATGGGGCCATAACCGTGCTGCCGCGCGATGGCCTCAAGGACCCCGCCGGCAATCGCCTGACCTATGACCGGGTCTACTATGTCGGCGAGCAGGACTTCTATGTGCCCAAGGATGCCGACGGCAACTACATGGCCTTCGAGAGCATCGGCGACGGCTATGCCGATACGCTCGAGGTGATGCGCAGGCTGATCCCCAGCCATGTGGTGTTCAATGGCAAGGTCGGCGCACTGACGGGCGACAATGCGCTCAAGGCCAAGGTTGGCGAAAAAGTGCTGATCCTGCATTCGCAGGCCAACCGCGATACGCGGCCGCATCTGATCGGCGGGCATGGCGATTTCGTCTGGCCCACGGGCAAGTTCCACACCCCGCCCGATGTCGACCAGGAAACCTGGTTCATCCCCGGCGGTGCAGCGGGCGCAGCCCTCTATACGTTCCTGCAGCCGGGCGTCTACGCCTATGTGAACCACAACCTGATCGAGGCCTTCGAACTCGGCGCTGCCGGCCACTTCGTGGTGGAAGGCGACTGGAACGACGACCTGATGACCAGCGTGCTGCCCCCCACGGCGATCTAGGGACGCCTCTTCTGCCCCAAGCAAGCGACCGGCGCGACCCCTTGCGCCGGTAACCCCTCCGAGAGGCTTTCATGACTGCCGCCACCACCCATGCCAAACATCCCCACCACCTGGCCCTCCCCGCCAGCCTGCTGGTTCTGGCGCTCGGGGCCATGGCGGTGCAGGTCGCCCCGTTGCCCCTAGTGTTCCAGACCGCTGACGTTCTGGCGCCCCCGACCGTCACCCTGCCGGCAGGAAACCTCAACTACCGCGCCCCCGGCGTCTATATGCGCAATGGCGCTCAGGTGGATGCGCCGCTCATCGACGCCGTGTTCGACGCGCCGGTGGTGATCATGCAGAACCAGGTCAGCGCCGCCGATTACGGATTGTGCGTCGCCGACGGCGCCTGCCAGCGGGCCGAGCCGGTCAATATCGGCAGAGGCAATGTGCCGGTGACCGGGGTAAACTATAATGATGCGGTGGCCTATGCCGGCTGGCTCTCGGCCCGGACCGGGCAGAGCTGGACCCTGCCCACCGACGCCGAATGGGCCTATGCCGCCGGCGAGCGCTTTACCGATGACGCGCTGGGACTGGATGACGGCGCCAACCCGGCCCTGCGCTGGCTTGCCGACTACAACAAGGAAGCCGCACGCAACCGCGCCGCCGATCCGCCTCCCCGGGCTTTGGGCAGTTTTGGTGCCAATAGCCATGGCGTCATCGATATGGCTGGCAATGTCTGGGAATGGACCGACAGCTGCTATAGCAAGACCCATATCGATGCGGCCGGCACCGTGCTCGGCAGCACCGAGGCCTGCACCATCCGCATGCTCAACGGCCAGCACCGCGCGCCGATGAGCACCTTTGTGCGCGACGCCAAGAGCGGTGGCTGCTCGGTCGGCACCCCGCCCGACAATCTGGGCTTCCGCCTGGTGCGTCGGCCGGCCTGGTACGAGCCCTGGCTCGCCCGCCTGGGCATCTGAGCCATTGACTGGTACCAGGGGGTGCGACCCGCGTGCAGGTATCGCCATTCCCACTTTTGATGTATTTCAAGTGCATCAAAAGCCGGAGACCCGCGAATTGGCTGATATCGACCGGAGCCTGGTGCGGTCCCTGCCGCTCTTCGCCAATATGAGCGATGCCGATATCGACCGGCTTTTGGCACGGGCCAGCCTGCGGCGCCTGTTGATCGGCGAGGCCGTGTTCGAGCAGGGCCAGAAGGCTACTCAATTCTTCCTATTGCTGCATGGCCGCCTGAAGGTGATGCAGGTCACCTCCGAAGGCCAGCAGATCATTGTGCGGGTCGTCCACCCCGGCGACCTCTTCGGTTTCGCCCAGGCGCTGCAGCGCGACGATTATCCCGGCACCCCGCTGGCGGCGGCCGAAAGCCTGGTGCTGTGCTGGCCCAACGAGGTTTGGGGCCATTTCGTCGAACAGAACCCGCTTATGGCCGTCAACGCCATGCGCACCATCGGCCAGCGCCTGCAGGAGGCCCATACCCGCATTCGCGAAATGGCCACCGAAGAAGTGGAACGCCGCGTCGCCCATGCGGTACTGCGCCTGATGGACCAGGCCGGCAAGCGCGAGGAGGACGGCGTGCGCATCGATTTCCCCCTCACCCGCCAGGACGTGGCCGAAATGACCGGTACGACGCTGCATACCGTGTCGCGCATTTTCAGTGCCTGGGAAGGCCAGGGAATCGTGAGGGGTGGACGACAAAAACTGCTGGTGCGCGATCGCGCCCGGCTTGCCGCTCTGGCCGAGGGTGAAGGCTGACCCCGCCGCCGGCAAGTTTGCGCCACGACAAGGACGCCGGCACCGAGGCCCGCTAGCGCTCGGATAGCGATATCCCGAAGTTCGAGCTTTCCATGACCCCCACACCCCGCAAACCCGTGCCGCGCGGCCTCGCCCGGAGCGGACCCATCCTGCTTGCCTATGGCTTCCGGCCGTTCTTCCTGGCCGCCGGCATCTGGGCCATCCTGGCCATGGGTCTGTGGATCGCCGCCCTCGCCACAGGCTTTGATATTGGCGGGTCCTATGGCGGGCCGGCCTGGCATGCGCACGAAATGCTGTTCGGCTATTCGAGCGCGGCCCTGGCCGGGTTCCTGCTCACCGCCATTCCGAACTGGACCGGTCGCCTGCCGGTCTCGGGTGGACCGCTGGCACTGTTATTCGTCGTGTGGCTGGCAGGGCGGCTGGTGCTGGTCGCCCCCGATCTGCTGGGCCTGCCGCTCTCCATCCTCATCGACAGCGCCTTCCTGGTGCTGCTGTTCGGCATTTGCTTGCGCGAGATCGTCGCCGGGGAAAAATGGCGCGATCTCAAGGTACTGGCCGCCGTGGCCGCCTTGGCGCTGGCCAATATCGGCTTTCACGCGCTGATCGTCTCCAACGATGACCCGACCTTGGCGAGCCGCCTCGCCGTTGCCGCCTATATCATGCTGATCGCCATTATCGGCGGCCGCATCGTACCCAGCTTCACCCGCAACTGGCTGACCAAGCGCCATGCCACCGCCTTGCCGACGCCCTATAACGGGCTCGACACCACCGCCCTGCTGTTCAGTCTCGGCGCCCTGGCCTGCTGGGTCATCGCGCCCGAATGGATCGGCACCGCCGTCGCGGCGGTGATTGCCGGGCTATTGCAGGCCTGGCGGCTGGGCCGCTGGCAGGGCTGGCAGACCAACGCGGAGGCCCTGGTGGTGGTGCTGCACCTGGCCTATGGCTTCGTGCCGCTGGGCTTTTTCGCCATTGCCCTGGTGCCCTTTGGGCTTCTCGACGCGGCCTCGGCGCTGCATGTGTTCACCGTGGGCGGCATCGGACTCATGACCTTGGCGGTGATGAGCCGGGCGACACGCGGGCATACCGGGCTGCCGCTGCTAGCCAGCCGCCGGACCGCTGTCAGCTATATACTGCTGGGGCTGGCGGCGCTGTTGCGCCCGGCCGCCATGCTGGCGCCGGACCTGACCATGATGGTGCTGGAACTGACGGCGCTGTGCTGGATGGCAGCCTTTGCGCTCTATGTCGTCGAATATGCACCGCCCATTCTCGGGCGTCGCAAGCCGCGGGCCGAATAGGCCCGCTTGCTGCGCTGTCAGAACTGGGCCGAAACCTCGGGCGACATCATCTCGGGTCCCCAGGGCGGATCGTAGCAAAGCTCTACCGTCACCGCGGTGACGCCCGGCACCGCGCCGGCCCGCTCGGTCACAGCATCCTGGAGGAAGCCGCTGGCGGGGCAGAAGCGCGTGGTGGTGGTCATGACAATGGCCGCCGCGCCCTCATCATCGACCCCGATATCATAGACCATGCCGAGATCGACGATGTTGAAGCCAAGCTCGGGATCGATCACTGCATGCAGGGCCGCGCGGATATCGGCCTCGATCTGCATGCGGGCGGGAAAGCTCATGGCCGCCGCCCCGCCCGCACCATCAGCCGGTAATGCTCGCCCGCAGCGTCGAAATCGCCGGCCCAGGCATGGCCGCGGGCACTGAGCTCGGGAAACAGCAGCAGCGGCTCGCGACCCAGCAGCGCGAACAGCACCTGGCCCTCGCTCATGGTTTCGAGCTGGGTGAGGATGCGCACCATCGGCTCGGGCGGATCGAGATCGGAGAGCTCGAGATAATGGAAGGGATCGTCCCAGCTATCCGGATCTTCGGGTATGGAGGCGCCGGTGAGGACACTTTCGGCCTGGGGCGTGAACACCACCTGCCACTCGCCATGATCGAGCAGGGTCGCGTCATAGCCGAAACCCTTGGCCTGCATCACCGAAAACAGCGGCTCCGGCCGGAAGGTGGCGAAGAGCTTGAGCCTTTGCCCGGGTTCGAGACGATTGACTGCATCCATGATGGCGCCAAACGGTTCGCCGCCATCGCGCAAGAGGGGGCGGACGTCCAGCTCGAGATCGTTCATAGAAAACTCCTTTGTCGGGGCACCAACAGCCGGGGTCGGGGGTGATCGTGCCAGGGGGCGGGCAGATCAGCGAGGCGCCGCGCCCGGTAAAATTGCAGGATGAGCCAGGAGACGGCGAGCAGCTGGCACAGCGCCGCCGCCCGGAACACCAGGGGCAGGCCGCATTGCAGCGCCAGAGCCGCGCCGAGAACGGCGGCGAAATAGGCGAGGAAGGCGAGCCGGGCACGGGGCTCGGCCACCAGGTCCTGCACCCGCGGCGTCGGCTTGCGGCCCATCAACGGGGCAAAGCACTCGAGCCAGGTGAGGAAGGGAACGATCTTGTAGAGCATGGCCAGACCCAGACCGCCGAGCCAGCCGAGGGCCAGGAGATAGACGGCGGCCGCGATCCCGGCTTCATTGCCGGCCCAGCTGGCACCGACCAGCCACAGCCCGCCCACCGGTAGCGCCGCAAAGGCCACCATGGCGGCGGCCATGTGCAATTCGAGTTCGCGCCGGCGCCGGCTGCGATAGAGCGCGACGATATCGCCGGCATAGGCAGCAAGGGCGCCGAGCCCGGCCAGCCCCGCAACGCCCAGGGCCAGCGGCCAGTCGGCATTGACGGCCAGCAGCATACCCAGGGCCAGGGCCAGGCCGGCCACCGCCACCAGCGCGCACCAGAAGACCAGGCGCGACAGCAAGCCCTTGCGCTCCGGCGCCACGAGGAACATCGACACCAGCCGATAGCTCACCCCCATGGCGGCAAGAGTCAGCCAGCCGCCCAGTCCGAAGCCGGCATGCAGCGGCACGCCATGGGTGATGATGGCAGCCGCGAAATCGCCGCCGAACAGGCCGGCAATGGCGCTGGCCAGCGTCTCTCCGAGCAGCGCCGTGACCAGCACGCTCATCAGCGCGATCGCCACGAATCCGGCCGGCAACGGCAGGCTCTTGGCGTTCAGCAGCGTCGAAAACAGGATAACGGCGGCAAGGCTGAGACCGGTGAGCAGCAGCAGGCCGCCCAGCGGCAGCGTTTCAGGCGGCACCTGCGCCCAGCCATCCATGACAGCAAAGCCCATCGGCAGGAGAATGAGCCCGGAAACGATCAACCCCAGCACGATGGGCGCAAGGCCGGCGAAACGCAGCGCACCGCCCACCAGCACTGGCAGGAATTGCAGCAGCGCCCCGGTCATCAGCAGCGTCAGCCAGCCCAGCACCACCAGATGCACCACGATCAGGGTCTGCGGCGCCAGCAGCGCCGCTTCGGGATAGCCGATACCGGCCGCCATCAGGCCCAGGGCGCAGACGAGAAAGCCCAGCGCCGCGCCGAAAAAGGCAAGGGTCCAGCGAGAGATGGCGGCCATCAGCATGGTGGTGTCTCGGTTTGAGCTCAGGCGGCCTTTTCGCGGCCCAGCGCCACGCGCCAAACCTCGTGACCGGCCTCGAGATAGGTCCAGGAGAACTGGCCCGGATATTCGGCCTGCAACTGATAGTGCAGCGGACGCGGATCGTGGTCATTGACGATGACGAAGCTTTCGCCCACTGCCAGCGCATTGGCCTTGGCGAAAATCTGCGGGTGCCGCGCACGCGGGGGAATGGTGCGCACGTCGATGAGATCGGCTTCCGCATTGGCTTGAGACATTGAATCCATCCTGGCCGCACCTGGCATCATGCGCCCGGCGGCGGCCGGACGCCGGGACGATGGCGAGGTTAGCGCGCCGCGGCTGCCCGCACTTTGTCGCGGCGCAAACTGCGCAACGGCCACGCCCCCTAAAAAAACATGCACATCAGAAGCATCTTTGATCTGGATCAAAGAAGCCCAGCCACTTTGCTCTACGGCTTGCTCCCATAAGTGGACTTTCTGCGACCGCAGAACCGGATTGGGGGCATTTGAGATGGTGGCTGATTTCACGCGCAGCGAGAGGGTAACGTCCCTCGTCCTGCTCGGAGGGCTGATCGTCGTGGGCTTGGCCATGGCGATCGGCGGGCGCAACGACCTGATGGGCGTGCATGGCTGGATCGTGGTAGCGGCGAGCCTGTGGGGCACTGTGACCCTGATCCGCGGCTTCGACCTGCCCGAACCCTCCGCCGAGCGACTGGCTCAATATTACGACGCGCCCACCCGCGTCGGCCTCATCCTCACTTTGCTCTGGGGCGTGGTGGGCATGGCCGCCGGCTTCTGGGTGGCGCTGCTTCTGGCCTATCCCGATTTCACCTTAGACCTCGCCTGGCTGAGCTGGGGCCGGCTGCGGCCGGTGCACACTTCGGGCGTGATCTTCGGCTTCGGCGGCAATGCGCTGATCGCCACCTCCTTCCATGTGCTGCAGCGCACCACCCGCGCCCGCCTGCCCGACGCCATCAGCCCCTGGTTCGTGTTGCTCGGCTACAACCTGTTCTGCGTGCTGGCGGCCAGCGGCTACCTCATGGGCATGACCCAGTCCAAGGAATATGCCGAGCCCGAATGGTATGCCGATATCTGGCTGGTCGTGGTCTGGGTGGTCTATTTCGCCATCTATATGCGCACTCTGGCCCGCCGCAAGGAACCGCATATCTACGTGGCCAACTGGTACTACATGGCCTTCATCCTGGTCGTGGCCATCCTGCACATCGTCAACAACCTGGCCGTGCCGATCTCGTTCGGCTCGTCGAAATCCTATTCGCTGTTCGCCGGCGTCCAGGATGCCATGACCCAGTGGTGGTACGGCCATAACGCCGTGGCCTTCTTCCTCACCGCCGGCTTCCTGGGCATGATGTATTACTACCTGCCCAAGCGCGCCGGCCGACCGATCTTCTCCTATCGCCTGTCGATCGTCTCGTTCTGGGGCATCACCTTCATGTATATGTGGGCCGGGTCGCACCACCTGCACTACACCGCCCTTCCCCATTGGGTGCAGACCCTTGGCATGGCCTTTTCGGTGGTGCTGCTGGTCCCCAGCTGGGCCTCGGCCGGCAATGCGCTGCTGACGCTGAATGGCGCCTGGCACAAGGTGCGCGACGACGCCGTGCTGCGCTTCATGGCGCTGGCGGCGATCTTTTACGGCATAACCACTTTCGAAGGCTCGTTCATGGCCATCCGCGCCGTGAATTCGCTCAGCCACTATACCGACTGGACCATCGGCCACGTGCATGCCGGGGCTCTGGGCTGGGTGGCGATGATCTCCTTCGGCGCGCTCTATGCGCTGGTCCCCTCGATGTTCAAGCGCGAGCGCATCTATTCGACGAAGCTGATCGAAGTGCACTTCTGGCTCGCCCTCTCGGGCACCGTTATCTACGTCTTCGCCATGTGGAATTCGGGCGTCATCCAGGGCCTGATGTGGCGCACCTATGACGAGAGCGGCGCGCTCAGCTACTCGTTCATCGAGACCGTCGAGGCCATGCACCCCTACTATATCGCCCGCGCCTTCGGGGGCCTCCTGTTCCTGCTCGGCGCCCTCACCGCTCTCTACAACACCATCATGACCATCCGCATGCCGGCTATCGGCACCGCGCCGGACGCCCAGGGCGACCTGCCGGCCGCCGCCATGCAGGCTGGAGAATAGCCCGATGTTTGGATTTCACTATCGCCTGGAACGCAGCGCCATCGGCCTCGTCGCCTTCATCGTCCTCGTGGCTTCCATTGGCGGCCTGATCGAGATCGCGCCGCTCTTCACCATCGACGAGACCGTGGAAAAGGCCGAGGACATGCGGGTCTATACCCCGCTCGAAGTGGCCGGCCGCAATATCTACATCCGCGAAGGGTGCTATGCCTGCCACAGCCAGATGATCCGCACCCTGCGCGACGAGGTCGATCGCTACGGCCCCTATTCGCTGGCGGTGGAGAGTAGCTACGACCATCCCCAGCTCTGGGGCTCAAAGCGCACCGGGCCGGATCTGGCGCGGCTGGGCAACAAATATTCGGATGACTGGCACGTCACCCATCTCAACAACCCGCGCGATCTGGTGCCGCAATCGGTCATGCCCGCCTATCGCTGGCTGTTGCGCGACCAACTGCGGACCGACGATCTCGGCGACCACCTGAGGGCCCTGCGCGCCGTGGGCGTACCCTATAGCGACGACCAGATCGCCAATGCCACCCGCGACGCCTATGGCCAGGCCAATCCGGACAGTCCGGAAGCCAGCGGCGTCGCCGAGCGCTATGGCGCCGACACCAATATCCGTGCCTTCGACGGCAAGCAGGGACCGCTCACCGACATGGATGCGCTGGTCGCCTATCTGCAGGTGCTCGGCAATCTCACCCAAGTCGCCCACACCACCCAGCAGGCGGAGGTTGAATAATGCCTTTTGATCATGAAGCAGTCGTCGGTTTCGCCAAGTCCTTCGGCCTGTTCTACCTGCTCGGCCTCAGCGCCATCTGCCTCGCCTGGACCTATTGGCCGTCCAACAAGAAGGGCTTCGATGAAGCTGCCAAAATGCCCCTGCTCGAAGAGGATGATCGGCCATGGCGCTGAAGGAACGCGATGAATTCACCGGCCAGGTCACCACTGGCCATGAGTGGAACGGCATCAAGGAACTGAACACCCCCATTCCGCGCCTGGTGTGGATCTTCCTCATCTCCATGGTGCTGTTCGGACTGGTCTGGACCGTGCTCATGCCGTCCTGGCCGGGCGTCAACGGCTATTTCCGCGGGCTTCTCGGCGTCGACCAGCATCAGGCGGTCAAGCAGAGTCTCGCCGAAGCCAATGCGCAGCGTGCCGCCTGGATGGATCGCCTCGCCACCGAGGACTTTTCCAGCCTGGCCGCCGACAAGGACATCATGACCGTGGTGCGCCAGGCCGGTCCCGCCATCTTCGCGGACAATTGCGCCGCCTGCCATGGTGCCGAAGGCAAGGGCAATCCCGGCTATCCCAATATTGCCCAATCGCCGATGATGTGGGGCGATGATACCGACGCCATCGCCGAAACCATCCGCGTCGGCATCAATTCTGCGCATCCCGAAACCCGCTACGGCCAGATGCTGGCCTTCGGGCGCGACCAGATGCTGTCGGGCGAACAGATCAACCAGCTCGCCGATTATCTCGTCGCCCTGCATGACGGCCCGGCCATTGCCCCCGAAACACGCAGCGAAGCCGAAACGCTGTTTGCCGAGAATTGCGCCGCCTGCCATGGCGAGGACGGGCTGGGGTCGACCGATACCGGCGCGCCCAATCTGATGGACGATTTCTGGATCTATGGCGGCACCCGCTCGGTGATCCGGCAGTCGATCTACAATGGCCGCCAGGGCACCATGCCCACTTGGGAAGGCCGCCTGTCGCCCGCCCAGATCCGCATGATGGCGCTCTACGTGCAGGACCTGCGAGGCAAGACGCCATGAGCGAAACGGGCCAAACCCCTCCCATCCGCCGCACCTGGCGGGTGGGCTGGATGATCGGGCTCGGCATCGTTGCCGTGTTGCTGCTCGCCAATGCCCATCTCGTCTATGTCGCCTTCTCCTCGCAGCCCGCCTGCGTCGATCACCTCAAGCTGCCCGATGGCAGTCCCGACCATTTCCGCGCCGCCAAGTCGGGGTGTTGAGAAACCAGATGCTGACCGCGGCGCTCAGATCCCCCACCCCAACCCTCCCCCTGCAGAAGGGGGAGGGAGTCCGGGCGCCGGGTATGGACCACCCAGCCGCCGCCTCCTCTGCTCCTCCCCCTTCTTCAGGGGGAGGCCGGGTGGGGGTTCTCCGCTCTCGACCCGCAGCCCATCGGACGCTCAACCCAACTCACGGAATCGCCATGACCCAAGCCGCCGACGTCATTCCGCCCTATGAACCTGCCGCACCGCGGGCGGTCGATCACAATCGCCATCTGCCCCTGTCAGCGCCTTTTGCCTGGCTCGCCGCCGGCTGGCGCGACCTCTGGTCGAACCCCATGCCAAGCCTCGCCTATGGCTCTGGGGTCGTTCTCGTCTCCTGGGGCATCATCTCTTTGATGTTCACCTATGGCTGGGCCCAGATCCTGTTTCCGGCACTGGCCGGCTTCCTCGTGGTCGGTCCGCTTCTCGCCACCGGCCTATATGAAAAGAGCCGGCGCCTCGCCGCCCGCAAGAAGGTAACGCTCTGGGACATGCTGTTCCCGCGCGGCGGCATGCATCTGTTCTTCGTCGGCGCCGTCTTGATGACGCTGATGCTGGTCTGGGTGCGCGCTGCCGTGCTGCTCTATGCCCTGTTCTTCGGCTGGCGCGCTTTTCCCGGCTTTGACCAGATCATCCAGACGCTGCTGACCACGCCCGAGGGCATTGGCCTCCTCGCTGTCGGCACGGCGGTAGGCGGGCTCTTTGCCGCCTTCTCCTTTGCCATTGGCGCCTTCTCCATTCCCATGGTGCTGGACCAGAAGCTCGATGCCTTCTCGGCTATGGGCATGTCGCTGTCGCTGGTCACCAACAATCTCGGCCCGGCCCTGATCTGGGCCGCTCTGGTGGTGGGCCTCGTGATCGTCAGCCTGCTCACCGGGTTTTTGGGACTGATCATCATCTTCCCGCTGCTCGGCCACGCCACCTGGCACGCCTATCTGGCGGTGCGCGAGGAATAGAGCAACACCTGCGGATTTCGGACCATGACCTGCTGCGCACCACCGCCTGCCTTTGTCGAAGCCCTTGCCGGGGGGCCCAATCGGGGCCCTTCGGACAATGAGGTGCGCCTGGCCAGCCGGGCGCTCGAGGCCGATCTCCGGCAGTCCGAATTCGCTGCCCCGGCCATCCATTGCGGCGGCTGCATCCGCACCATCGAAGCGGCGCTCGATGCACTGCCCGGCGTGGTCTCGAGCCGGGTGAACCTTTCCAGCAAGCGCGTCACCGTGCGCTGGCGCGACGCGGGCACGGTGCCGCCCATGGTCCACCGCATGGTCGAATTGGGCTATGAACCCAACCTCTTCTCGCTCGAGGACGCCGGCAAGGATGCCGGACTTTCGGCGATGATCCGAGCGCTTGCCGTTGCCGCCTTCTGCTCGATGAACATCATGATGTTCTCCGGCTCGGTCTGGGCCGGCGCCGACGGAGCGACGCGCGATATCCTGCACTGGATCTGTGCCGCACTGACCCTGCCGGCACTGCTCTATTCGGGCCGGGTTTTCTACCAGTCGGCCTGGACGGCGCTGCGTGCGGGCCACACCAATATGGACGTGCCGATCACCATCGGCATCCTCATGGCCTTCGCGCTCAGCCTCTACGACACCGTGTTTTCCGGCACCGAAGTCTATTACGATGCCGTCGCCTCGCTGATCTTCTTCCTGCTCATCGGCCGGGCACTCGACCATGCCATGCGCGAACGCGCCCGCACCGCCGTCAAGGGCCTGGCACGCCTGGCGCCGGCAGGCGCGCTGGTGCTGGAGGGCGAGGGCGGCCCCGCCTTCCTGCCGCTGGCCGAGATTCGCCCCGGCATGGTGATCGCCGTCGGCCCCGGCGAGCGCATTCCCGTCGATGGCGACGTGGTGACCGGCCAGAGCGAGATCGACAAGAGCCTGCTCACCGGCGAAAGCCTGCCCGAAACCGCCGGCCCCGGACAGGCCGTACCGGCCGGCGCGCTCAATCTCAGCGCCGCCATCGCCATTCGCGCCACTGCCGACGAGAAGAATTCCACTCTCAACCAATTGGTGCAGCTGCTCGACGATGCCGAATCCAGCCGCAACCGCTATCGCCGCATTGCCGATCGCGCCGCCACCTTCTATTCGCCCGTCGTGCATCTGGCCGCTTTCCTGGCCTTTATCGGCTGGACGGTGTTCAACGGCGACCTGCACAATGCCACCACCATCGCCATTGCCGTCCTGATCATCACCTGCCCCTGTGCTCTCGGCCTGGCCGTGCCCATGGTGCAGGTGGTGGCGGCCAAGCGCCTGTTCGAAGCCGGGATCATGGTCAAGGACGGGGCGGCGCTGGAGCGATTGGCCGAGGTCGACACCGTCGTCTTCGACAAGACCGGCACGCTGACCACCGGCCTCGCCCGCCCCCTTGCCAGCCTCGCCGAGCCGGGCAGTCTCGGCATTGCCGCCAGCCTTGCCGCCCGCTCGCGCCATCCCTATTCGATCGCCATCGCCCATGCCTTTGCCGCGACGCCCGACCTCGACTGGCAGGATGTGACCGAGCATCCCGGCCTCGGCGTCGAAGCGCGGCTCGATGGGCGGCTCTATCGCCTCGGCCGCATGGGCTGGTCGGGCCCCAAGGACGGGAGCGAAGCCGGCACCGTCCTGTCCCGAAACGGCGAACTCTGCGCCGCCTTTGCCTTCGAAGACCAGTTGCGACCTCAGGCGGCGACCTCTGCCGAGCGCCTGCATCGGCTGGGCTACCAGACGCTGGTGCTGTCCGGCGATCGCCCGGCTTTGGTGTCGCAGTTGGCAGCCAAACTGGGCATAAACAGCGAAGGCGGGCTGTTGCCCGAGGAAAAACTGGCGCGCATCACTGCCCTCGAACAGTGCGGCCGTGTCGTGCTCATGGTGGGCGACGGGCTCAACGACACCCCGGCCATGGCCCGCGCCCATGTGTCCATGGCCCCGGCCAGCGCCATCGATATCGGCCGCAACGCCGCGGATTTCGTATTCCTGCGCAACGATCTCACCGCCATCCCCACCGCCCTTGCCGTGGCCCGCGAGGCGCGCCAACTGGTGCGGCAGAACCTTGTCCTCGCCTTGCTCTACAATGCCATTGCCCTGCCCATCGCCATTGCCGGGCTGGTCAATCCCTTCATGGCCGCCATCGCCATGTCGGCATCCTCGGTGGTCGTGGTGGTCAATGCCCTGCGCCTGGGATGGCACCCCTTCGGCAACCGGGTCAGGGCCCCCAGAGAGGCGGCTACAGCATGAACGATTTCTTCTATCTCATTCCCATCTCGATCATTCTGGGCTTTATCGGCCTCGTCGTCTTTCTCTGGACCCTGCGGGCCGGGCAATATGAGGACCTCGACGGCGCCTCCGAACGCATCCTCTATGACGAGGATGTGCCGCGCCCCGACAAACCTTCATGATCGCGCTCCAGCCAACCGAACCCGGCCGCTGGGCGGCGTTGCAGCGCTGTTATGGCCAGCTGCTGCAACTTTGCGATCAGCTTGAGGACATTGCCGATCGCCTGCCCGGCAGGGTCACCGCCGCCGAAACCAAGGCCCTGGCAAAGGCGATCCTGGCCAGCTTGGCCGACACACATGCCGAAGAAGAACTGGCGCTGCTGCCTGCGCTCGCCATGTCCCCCAAGCCGGAATTGCGTCGCCTCGCTCAGCGCCTGCGCCAGGAGCACGATGCCGATACCCAATCGGCGCTCGAACTGGCCGAAGTGCTTGTCTCTCTCAACGGACGACAGCCGCTGCTGTCGCCCGATGCCACCGGCTATCTCCTGCGCGCCTTCTTCGAGAGCGTGCGACGGCATGTGCGCAGCGAACAGGATCTGCTTATCCTGCTCGATGCGATTCCCCCCGCGAGCGGAGCCCCGAATTGACCCAGTTCCTCCTGGCCTTGGCCGTGTTTCTCGCTCTGCATTCGGTGCCGGCCATTCCCGCCATCCGCACGGTTCTGGTCGAGCGCCTGGGCCGCCGCGCCTATCTCGTGCTCTACTCACTTGTCTCGCTGACCACATTGGGCTGGGTGTTCCACGCCGCCTTCCGGCTCGACTATGTGCCGCTCTGGGACCCGGCGCCCTGGCAGGCCTGGCTGGCGCTCATGGCCTCGCCCATCGCCCTGTTCCTGCTGGTCACCGGGCTGGTCAGCCCCAATCCGGCTTCCATCACCTTCCGGCGCGGCGACGCGGCCTATGGCGCCATAACCACGGTGACCCGCCACCCCGTGCTCTGGGGCTTCCTGTTCTGGGCTTTTGGCCATCTCGTCGCCAATGGCGATCTGCGCAGCCTCATGCTGTTCGGCGTTTTCGGCCTGTTTGCGCTTTTCGGCATGCTGATGGCCGAGCGGCGCGGCAGCAAACGCAATCCAGCCTGGAATGAGATCACCGCCACCACCTCGATTGTGCCTTTTGCCGCCGTCGTCGCCGGCCGCGCGAGGCTGCGGATCGACCGGGCTATGATCATCGGCTTTATCATCGCCCTTGCCCTCACCATCTGGCTGCTCTCGGGCGGCCATGCGGCCATTTTCGGCGCAGATCCGCTGGCCATGGCGACGGCCTGACCGGCAACGCCTCAGGGTTTTTCGCCACCAGACGCATCCATCCGTCCCGTTGGACCGTATATCGGGAAAAGCGGAGACGAGATCATGGCTGGCAGCAACGAGAAAATCTGGATCATTGGCGGCAGTGCCGGCATCGGCGCCGCCTTGGCCGAAGCCTATGCCCAACGCGGCGCGACCCTGGTGCTCTCCGGCCGCGACCAGGCCGCCCTCGACCAGCAGGTGGCCAAACTCGGCCCCGGCCATAGTGGCGCCGAGGCCGATATCGGCGATCGGGAAAGTCTCGAGCGCGTGGCGCGCCAGTTCGGCCCCTTCGAGCGGGTTATCGTCACCGCCGCCATCTACGATCCCGGCCCGGTCATGCAGGCCGATGCCGACAAGGCGGCAAAGATCTTCGCGACCAATCTCGGCGGCACGTTCAACGCCGTGCGCGCCGCCGTCCCCAGCCTGCGCCAAGGCGGGCAATTGGTGCTTTTCGGCTCAGCGGCGGCAATTTTCGGATTGCCCAATGGGCAGGTCTATTCGGCCACCAAGGCGGGCATCGTCAATCTGGCGCAAAGCCTGCGCAGCGAATTGTGGCCTGCAGTCGATACGCGCCTGGTCACCCCCGGCTTCGTGCGCACCCGCCTGACCGATCAGAACACCTTTGCCATGCCGGCCATGCTGGAAGTGGAGGATGCAGCCGCCCGCATCATCAAGGGGCTGGATGGCAAGCGCTTCGAAATCGCCTTTCCGCGCCGGCTGATCTGGCCGCTGCGGCTTCTGGCACGCCTGCCCCACGCCATCGCGTTTGCCCTCGCGGGCCGGCTTAAAGGGTGAAGCGCGCCACCCAATAGCCGGCCATTGCCGAAATGCCGGTCAGGAAGCCGCCCCACAGCACATCCACCAGGCTCACCTTCCAGGACCAGTCCTTGATGGTGGCCAGGTTGGTCATGTCATAGGTGCCATAGGCGATAAGCCCCAGCCCGATACCGGCGAGGAGCGCCCAGAGCCAGGACTGGTTGTTGAGCGCCGGCAGCACTGCGAAGAAAACGACGCCGACCACATAGAACAGATAGAACACCGCCGCCGGCACGAGGTTCGGCCGCTCCAGCAGCACATGCCCGATCTCGGACCGGTAAAACCCCAATGCGACGAAGGATAGCCAGACGAAATCCAGCGCGAAGAACACGACGGCCGACCCGATATAGGCGGCAATGAACGTCATCAGGGAATAACCGGCCAGCATCGCGTCCTCCTCAAATCCCCAGGAATGGTTGAACCAGGCGCACCAGGCGACTGCTGAAGCGCAGCGGCGCATCGGTCACGGCGAGGCAGATGCAGTCCTCGCTCTTGTCCGCCACCGGCTGATGCGTCAGTTCGCCATCCGCCTCTTCGATATCGCCGGGGCCAAAATGATCGACCTCGTCATGAAAACTGCCCGTCAGCACCAGGGTCAGCTCGCGCCCGCCATGGCTGTGCTCGGGCACCGGCTTGCCGGCGGGAATGCGCAGCAGCCTGACCTGGGTTTCCCGGTCGCCGGTGGGGATCAGCACCTGATGGGCCGTGCCGATGCTGCGCCATTTGAGCGCGTCGATATCGCCCACATAGCTGCGCAGCGGCTCGGGAATGACCGCATGAGCAGGGCGCTTGCGCGCGATCGGTGGCGCCACTTGCCTGGGTGCGTCATCGAGCCGTGCACGCATCCGCTCCCAGGCATTGGCCGGGCCCGCAACGGGGGCAATCGTGTCGATCACCGCCCCGCCGGCGGCTTCGGCCAGCGCCAGCCGCGCCCGGCAATCGGGGCACATGGCCAGGTGGCAGGCCACCGCAATGGACCAGCCCTCGGCCAGGTGGCCGGCGGCATATTCGACCAGCAGCTCGTCGCTCAAATGGTGTTTGATGCTCATCTCAAGCTCTCCAGCGCCGTTCTAAGGCGCCCGAAGGCCAGGCGGATTCTGGATTTGACCGTGCCGATCGGCAGGCCAAGCTGTTTGGCAATGGTGCTATGGGAAGCCTCTTCGAAAAAAGACAGGCGGATAAGATCCACCTGCTCCTTGGGGAGGGTTGCGAGCGCCCGGTGCAAGGCGTCGTGGCTTTGCCTGTCTTCCATTACCCGCGCCGCGTCGGGCAGCGGTTCGCTGACAAAGGCAGGGTCTTCGGGATTGAATTCGGGCCGACGCTGCTTGCGCCAGGCATCGATCCAGATATTGCGGGCGATGGTGAAGATCCAGGCCGATGCCGGACCGCGCGCCGGATCGAACTGACCGGCCTTGCGCCAGATGGTCAGCATGGTTTCCTGCATCAGGTCCTCGGCGGCCTGGCCATTGCGCGTCAGTTTGAGCATATAGGCGCGGATGCGTGGACTATATTGTTCGAACAGCGCCTCGAAAGCGGCCATGTCGGCATGGGCTGCGATGGCCACCAGATAGGGCGCCATATCATCCGCCGGCGGCGTGAGGCCGCTGTCCTTGCTTGCTGTCAATGGCGGATTTCCATGCTGGGCGCGCGCCAAAGGGCGTCGGCGTTTCTTGAACGCGCTATCTTCGCATGTCCCGACCAGTGGGTAAATTGCCAGTGTCATGCCGGCTAATACGCCCCCTTTCGGCGGGCGGATCACCACAGACCAGCGAAAATCTTGTCAGCGGCAATGGCGGGAAAAGAATTCGGCCCGGCGATGATCCGAAAGCGCGTCTCGCGCGTATCTACTACAAAGAAACCGGGACTAGATAGATGTTTCAATCGCCAGAGCCGTTCAACCGCTCCGTGCCGCCGCGCCAGCGCATTGCCGTCATCGGCAGCGGCGTTTCCGGGCTGTCGGCCGCCTGGCAATTGTCCAAGACGGCCGATGTCGTGCTCTATGAAGCCGATGCGCGCCTGGGTGGCCATGCCAACACCATTGACGTTGACGGCACGGGTCCGGTCGATACCGGCTTCATCGTCTATAACAACGCCAATTACCCCAATTTCCAAGCCATGCTCGCCCATCTCGGCGTCGATAGCGTGGCCACCGAAATGTCGTTCTCGGCCTCGCTGGAACAGGGCAATTTCGAATATTGCGGCGAAGGCCTCGCTGGCATGCTGGCCCAGCGTCGTAATGCTTTCCGACCGCGCTTCTGGAGCCTGCTCCGCGATCTCATCCGCTTCTACCGCGAAGCCCCCGATGTCCTTGATCAGCCCGACATGCGCGGCCTGACGCTGGACGAATATCTGCGCATGCAGCGCTATTCGCGATCCTTCGTCGAGGGCCACCTGCTGCCCATGGCCGCGGCGATCTGGTCGTCCACCGCCGAGGATATTCGCGCCTATCCGCTCTTTGCCTTCGTGCGCTTCTTCGAAAGCCACGGCCTGCTCAAGCTGACCGCGCGTCCGCTCTGGCGCACCGTGACCGGCGGCAGCCGTGCCTATATCGGGGCGCTGATGAACCAGTTCTCAGGCGAAGTGCGCCTCTCGAGCCCGGTGACCTCGGTCGAGCGCGATGCCACCGGCGTGACCATACGCGACGGCAAGGGCAATACCGACCGCTTCGACCAGATCCTGATCGCCGCCCATGCCGACCAGGCCCTGAAAATGCTCGACAAGCCGACTGCGCTCGAAAGCGAATTGCTCGGGGCCTTCGAATATACCCGCAATATTGCGGTGCTGCACAGCGATGCCAGCTATATGCCGCGCCGTCGCAAGGTCTGGTGCTGCTGGAACTACATCGCCATGGGCGAGGAGAAGGAGGCCCCGCTCTGCGTCAGCTACTGGATGAACAAGCTGCAGCACCTGCCCGGGCGCGATCTCTTCGTTACCCTCAACCCGCCGGGCAATCCGGAGGGTGAAGTGGCCCGCTTCGACTATACCCATCCCCTTTTCAACACCCGCGCCATCGAAGCGCAGGAAAATCTCTGGCGCCTGCAGGGTCAGAACCGCACCTGGTATTGCGGCGCCTATTTCGGCCGCGGTTTCCACGAGGATGGTCTGCAGGCTGGCTTGGCCGCCGCCGAGGACATGGGCGCACCCGCCCGCCCCTGGATGCTGGCCAATCCTTCGAACCGCATCACCCTAGCCCCCATCCCGGCGATGGTCGCGTGACCACCGCCTCGGCCATCTATGTCGGCCATGTGGTGCACCAGCGGCATCGGCCCAAAAAGCACGCGCTGCGCTATCGCGTGTTCTCGCTGCTGATCGATCTCGACGACTTGCCTCGGCTCAACCAGCTGCGCCTTTTCGGGCACAACCGGCCTTCTCTGTTCTCGTTTCGCGATGCCGATCACGGCCATGGCCAGACCCCTCGCGACTGGGTGTTCGCCCAGCTACGCGCGCATGGCCTGCCCGAACCAACCAGCATTCGCCTGCTCTGCTATCCGCGCATTCTGGGCTATGTGTTCAACCCGCTGACCGTCTGGTTCTGCGCCGATGGCGAGGGCAGGAGCATCGCCACCATCTACGAGGTGCACAACACCTTCGGCGAGCGCCACACCTATGTGCTACCGGCGGGCGCCGAGCAGACATGCAGCAAGACCTTTTACGTCTCCCCCTTCATCGGCATGGATTGCCAATATGCCTTCTCCATCCTCGAACCGGGCGAGAAGGTGCGGGTGGCCATCGACGAGACGGAAAAAGGCGAGCGGCTTCTCTACGCCGCCTTTGCCGGCAAGCGGCACGAGTTCACCGACAGAACCCTGTTTGGCCTCTTCTTCAGCCATCCACTGATGACGCTGAAGGTGACCCTGGGCATTCACTGGGAAGCGCTGCGCCTCCTGCTCAAGGGGATAAAATTCCACCCGCACCGGCCCAAGAATTCGCCTTCGGCCTAAAAGGACGGTGGGCGCTGCGACAACGTAGTGCAGTCCAACACCATTGTACTTGGCCACAATCAGGCCGATCTTGATGTCAGAAATGTCACGGTCAGGACTGCCATGCGCCTCACCCAGTTCACCGACTATGCGCTGCGCCTGTTGATCTATGCCGCCACAAATGGCGAGCGCCTCGTCACCATTGAAGAGGCCTCCGACGTCTATGGCATTTCCCGCAACCACCTGATGAAGGTCGCCAATCTTCTGACACGCGAAGGCTATCTGCGCGCCGTGCGCGGTCGCTCCGGCGGCTTGACCTTGGCCCGACCCGCCGCCGAGATCAATCTGGGCGCAGTGGTGCGCGCCACCGAGCCCGATTTCGCCATGGTCGAATGCTTCGCCGCCGACAACCGCTGCCGCATCACCCCCGGCTGCCGCCTCAAGACCATCCTGAACCGCGCGCTCAAGGCCTTCATCGCCGAACTCGACCAACACAGCCTCGCCGACCTCGCCGTCGACCCCGCGCTTTTCGGCATCGAACACTCAGCCTGACCACCGCCGCACTCCACCGCCTGGCCTTGAAAATGCGTTGCGATCCTGGCTTCTGCCCTTCCCTCTCCAAAAGGTGGGGAAGGCGCGCCTCCCCTAGAGCTTTCACGTTCTGGTTGATGCGGCTCCATCGCCCCTCCCCCTTGAGGAAAGGGAGGCAAAAGAGCCCTGAGTGCACCTCAGTTTGCAATGGTCCAGGCAAAGCCCGAACCCGCGGCCTCTGCTACGCGTCGTCGCCGCCGCCGTGGTCGCGGACTGGGGTGGGTTCGGGGGTGGGGGGCTGTTCGTGGGGGCGGCCGAAATCGGCGGCGGCGGTTTCCTGGCCGGCATTGATGATCGAGCGGCGGATGGCGCGGGTGCGGGTGAAGAGGGCTTCGAGCGCCGGGCCGTCGCCGGTGCGCACCGCGCGCTGCAGCCGTGATAGGTCTTCGTTGAAGCGGCCGAGCATTTCCAGCACCGCATCACGATTGGTGAGGAACACGTCGCGCCACATCACCGGATCGGAGGCGGCGATACGGGTGAAGTCACGGAAGCCCGAGGCGGAGAACTTGATCACCTCGGACTTGGTATCGGCTTCGAGATCGGACACTGTGCCGACGATATTATAGGCGATGAGGTGCGGAATATGGCTGGTAATGGCCAGCACCATGTCGTGATGGGCTGCATCCATGCATTCCACCATCGAGCCCATGGCCTGCCAGAAGCCGACGAGCCTGTCAGTCGCCGCCTGCGGCACGCCGGCGGTGGGGGTGAGGACGCACCAGCGCCCCGCAAACAGTTCGGCAAAGCCGGCAGAGGGGCCGGAATGCTCGGTGCCGGCAATGGGGTGGCCGGGAATGAAATGCACCCCGGCAGGCACATGCGGGCCGACGACCTTGACCACATGCTCCTTGACGGAGCCGACATCGGAGACGATGGCGCCCGGCTCCAGCGCCGGCGCGATGGCTTCGGCCAGCGCCGCATAGGCCCCGACCGGGGCGCAGAGAATGACGAGATCGGCGCCGCGCACCGCTTCGGCCGGGTCGAGCGTATAGATGTCGCCCAGGTTCAATTCGCGGGCTTCATCGAGCGTTTCCTGGCGCCGTGTGGCGATGGAGATCACTTCCACCAGCCCCTGCCGCCGCGCCGCCAGGGCAATGGAGGAGCCGATGAGACCGATGCCGATCAAAGCGAGCTTGCGAAACTGTGCGCTCATTGTGCGCCCCCGAATGCCTTGAGCACCTTGGCGACACCCTGCATGGCCGCCTCCGGCCCAATGGAAATGCGCAGCCCATTGGCAATGCCATAGGAGGCGCCGATCTCGCGCACGATATAGCCGGCCTCGACCAGGGTCTTAAACGCCGCTGCGGCAATCTCGGGGGTGTCGAACAGCACCATGATGAAATTGGCCTGGCTGGGGATGACGCGCATGGTGTTGGAGTGGAGCTCGGCGGTGAGCCAGTCGCGCCAGCGTGCATTATAGTCGCGCAAACTTTGCGTGAAGGCGGTGTCGCGGGTCGCGGCGGCCCCGGCCAGTTGCGCCGGCAGATTGACGTTGAACGGGCCGCGAATGCGGTTGATGGCGTCGACCACATGGTCGGGCCCCACCATCCAGCCGATGCGCGCCGCCGCCAGGCCCATCTTGGAGAAGGTGCGCACCATGACGACATTCTGATGCGCGCCGACCAGATCAAGCCCCACCGAATAGTCAGCGGCCGTCACATATTCGGCATAGGCACTGTCGATGACGAGCAGGATATCGGGGCGGAGACCGGCATGCAGCCGCGCCACCTCGTCTGCATTGAGATAGGTGCCGGTGGGATTGTTGGGATTGGCCAGCCAGACCACCTTGGTGCGGGGCGTTACCGCCGCCAGCAGCGCATCGACATCGGCGCAATAGTCACGCTCGTCGACCATGATAATCTGGGCGCCGGTCGCCCTGGTGATGATCGGATAGACCGAAAAACCGTAGCGGTTCATCACCGCTTCGTCGCCTTCCCCCAGATAGACCTGGGCCAACAGGTGCAAGAGATCATCCGAGCCATTGCCGCAGACGATGCTATCGGGATCGACGCCATGCACTTCGCCCAGCGCCTCGCGCAGCAGGCGCGACGTGCCCTCGGGATAGATTTCGAGCTTTTCGGCAGCGGCGGCAAAGGCGGCGATCGCCTTAGGGCTGGCGCCGAGCGGGGATTCATTGGCCGAGAGCTTGATCGCATTGCTGCCCGGCTTGCCGGACTTGCCCGGCATATAGGGCGCAATATCGAGAATACCGGGCTGCGGTGTGGGGCGGACGGTTTCGGACATGATGGTCTTCGCGAAAGGGCAGGGAAAGCCGCGCGGACCATAGTGAAACCGCGCCCTAAAGGCAAAGCCTCTATGCGTTGCGGGCCGTCGCCGCCGACAGGCCCGGCAGGCGCACATAGCGCTCGGCGCGCTTGCGCCGGGGAATGGCGGGAAACGCCTCCTTGCGGGCACGCACGCAGATCGCCCCGCTCATTGCCGGCCCGAACAGGCGCCCGAAGCGCTCGAAAAAGCGGGTGGATTTGAGCACCAGGCCCGATTGCACCGGCGGCACGAACAGGGCATCGCGCCAGGCCTCGGGCACGAAGCTATGATCGCGCAGCAGTTTTTCCAACTGCCCGCCGGAATAGGGATTGCCCTGCCCGAACGGGGTATTGTCGCGCTGGGCCCAGATACCACGGCGGCGCGGCACCACCAACACCAGATGCCCATTGGGCGCCGTCACGCGCCACAGCTCGCGCATCAGTTCTTCGGCATCGGCGACATGCTCGAGAGCGTGGATGGCAATGGTCAGATCGATCGCCGCATCGGTGAGCGGCATCTCCAGCGGATCGCAGAGTACCGTGCAGGACGGGCCCTCGCGCGGCCAGGCCGAGGCCCCCTGGCGTGCCGGCATGAAGGCCAGCACGCGCTCGGCCGGTTCGAGCGCGAATCGCAGATAGGGCGTGGCAAAACCCAGCCCCAGCACCCGCTTGCTGCGCACATCGCCGGCCAGGGCCATGACCTGTTCACGCACCAGCGCCCGCGAAATGCGGCCCAGGGGGGACTTGTAGTAGCCGATGAGGCGCGAAACATCGCTGGTCATGGCTGGGACTGTGCCAAAGCCCCGTGAACTTGTCCAATCCAAGGTTGTATTGCGCCCGCCCACTCCCTAGCTTGCGGGCAAACCGCAGAACCAAGGAGATGAAGATGGCCCTGATCGTGGATGTCTTTCCCGCCCGCAGCGACAATTTCGGCTATCTGGTGCATGACCAGGCCAGTGGCCGCACCGCCGCCATCGACGCCCCCGAAGCCGCCGCCATCCGCAACGCCCTCACCCACCGTGGCTGGACGCTGACCGACATTTTCATCACCCACCACCATATCGACCATGTCGAGGCCATTGCCGAGCTCAAGGCCGCCTTCGGCGCCCGCGTGGTCGGCCCGCGCGATGAAGCCGACAAGATCGAGGGGCTGGACGAGTTGGTAGGCGACGGTGACACGATCGAACTCGGCGACACCAGCTTTGCAGTGATGGCCACCCCCGGCCACACGCTGGGACACGTGGTGTTCTACAATGCCGAGGGCGGGCACCTGTTCTCCGCCGATGCGCTGTTCTCGCTGGGCGTGGGCCGCATGTTCGAGGGCACGCCCGGCCCGATGTGGGAAGGCGTCAAGCGCCTGCGCGCGCTGCCGGACGATACGCTGGTCTATTGCGGCCACGAATATACCGAGAGCAATGCCCGCTTCGCCCTCTCCATCGATCCGGACAATGCCGTGCTTCAAAAGCGCGCCGACGAGGTCAAGGCGCTGCGGCTGGCCGGCCGGGCCACCATTCCCTTCACTCTGGGCGAGGACAAGAGAGCCAACCCCTTCATGCGCGCCGACGCCCCCGAACTGGCCCGACACTATGGCCTTGAAGGCGCCGACCCCGCCGAAGTCTTCGCCGCCATCCGCAAGGGCAAGGACAATTTTTGATTTGGGGGCGCGCGGGGCGTCGGCTGCTGCTCCCCTCCACCTTTAGCGCATGTGGGTTGGAGCGGGCTGCCCACCCCCACCCAACCTCCCCCTGAAGAAGGGGGAGGAGCCATATCGCGTTCCAGGCAAATTCTAGCCAAAAGCACTGACGGGACTCCCTCCCCCTCCTTTAGGGGGAGGTTAGGTGGGGTGCTGCAGGTTCAGCAAACTCCAATCAACGAACAGATTCCCGGATGGTTCAGCACCCCCACCCTCATTCCCAGTCCGTTCGAGCGTAGCTCGAATGGCCTTCTCAACGAAAATCGCTCCACTGGAGCGATTTTGCCTCCGGCACGGGTCGAAGCCCCTCAAGGGGAGGAGAGTCCGTGGCCATATGCGATCGCCCTCTTACCCCCGCCCCAGACGCCGCAGAAAGTGAAGGGTCTCGACCTCATCTAGGTCGAGCATCTCGACCGGCTTGAGCCGGCCGGAGCGGCGCAATTGACCCTGCTGCCAATGCTCCTGCACCGCCGGATGCACATAGCATTGCCGGCAGACGGTTCGGGTATTGCCCAGCCGCGCCGCCACCTGGTCGATGATGGCATTGACGGTGCGGGCCTGGCCCGACTTGGTCTCGGGGCGTTCAGTGGCTTCGAACAGGCCAAAAGCGCGCACCGTGGCCGCCCAGGTGCGGAAATGCTTGGAGGTAAAGCCAGGCCCGGCAAAGCTCGAAATATAGGCGTTCACATCGCGAGAGGAGATAGCGTGATGCCCCTCCTCGCCCTCATATTTGAACAGATGCTGCCCCGGCAGGTCCTGCAGGGAGCGCACCAGTCGGGCGATGCGTCGGTCGGCCAGTTGCAGCCGCCAGTGTTTGCCCGATTTGCCCTTGAAGCGGAAATGCAGCGTGCTGCCTGAAATCTCGACATGGCGATTGCGCAATGTCGTCAGTCCGAAACTCTTGTTGTCGCGCGCATAGCTGGGATTGCCGACGCGGATCAGGCTGTTATCGAGCAACCAGACCACCGAGGCCACCACGCGCTCATAGCCCAGTGAGCGGCGGCGCAAATCCACCTCAACCTGTGCCCGCAGGGTCGGCAGCGCCGCGGCGAAGGCGGCCAGCGTCTCGAACTTGGTGGCGCTGCGGTGCTGCGTCCAATCGGCATGATAGCGATATTGCTTGCGGCCGCGCTCGTCGCGACCGGTGGCCTGGATATGGCCGCTCGCGTCTTTGCAGATCCACACATCCTGCCAGGCTGGCGGAATGACCAGCGCCTTGATGCGCTGGAGGTCCCGCGCGTCGGGCCGCGCTCCATCGGCGTCTACATAGGAAAAACCGGTGCCGCGGCGCAGGCGGCGCCAGCCCGGGCCGTCATCGGAGCAGTAGGACAGGCTGGGAGCGGGCGCGATCTCGTCGGCGCGCATCCGGTCATAAAGCGGTCGCAGTGGAAACATGGCACAGCCTCGCGGAGCTACCGCCGAGCAATGACCGACCTGCCACCGCAGTTCCTGGTTGGCTGATCACTTCTGCGGAACATGAGGCGCGTGGTGACGTTGGTTCCCCGCAGCGCTTTCCCTGTGAAGAGGCAACTGATCGCCATCGCCTTTCGTTAACAAATCGTTACCATCTGGCACGGCGATTGCCCCTGAAGGGTCATGATGCCGTGGTGTCTGGTCCATTCCGGACCAGGGCGGCCCAAAATGGAACAGTCGATGCACGGACTGACCGAGAACGACACAGACCGGGACAATAGCCTTGTGGGCCTGCCCACGTTGATCGAGGCCAATGGCGCGCGTCCCTCTTTGGCCCGCACTGCCCCCACCGCCGCCTTTGTCAGCCAGCTGATCGCCGCGCGCGACCGCCTGCCCCCGCAACGCGCCCGTCGCCAGGGCACAGTCGACGGCGCCATCGGCGCCTATGGCAAAGGCGCCCGCATCGCCGAGCGCCGCATGCCCCAAGGCTACCGCAAGTCGGTGGTGGCCTGAGCTTTTAGTGTTTCAAGTTTGGCTATCCGCCTCCACCGGGGCGGCATGCTCCATATCGTCGGGGGCCTTGGGCATGATGCGGCGCATGAAGACACTGAAGCGGTCGATATAGGTCAGGAGCACCGGCACCACCAGCAAGGTCAGTGCCGTCGAGCTGATCAGCCCGCCGATCACCGCATGGGCCATAGGCGCGTTCTGCCCGCTGCCTTCGTGCAGATTGAGGGCGAGCGGCAGCATGCCGAAGATCATGGCCAGCGTGGTCATGATAATTGGGCGGAAGCGGGTGACCCCGGCCTCCACCAGTGCGTCATAGAGATTCCAGCCCTCGCGCACATGCTGGTTGGCATTGTCGACCAGCAGAATGGCGTTCTTGACCACGAGCCCCATCAGCATGATGAAGCCGATGGCCGAGAACATGTTGAGGGTCGAACCACCGATCAGCAGCCCCACCATCACCCCGATAATGGCGAGGGGGAGCGAGCCCATAATGGCCAGCGGCTGGAGGAAACTGCCGAACTGGCTCGCCAGGACCAGATAGATGAAGATGACGGCCAGCAGCAGCGCCGAGCCGACCGTGCCCATGGTATCGGCGATCTGTTCGACCTCCCCGCCAAAGGAACTGCGATAGCCGGCAGGGAAGTCGATCCGCGCCAGAGCCGCCTGCAATTGCGGGGCGACCGCCCCCAGTTCCACCCCTTCGACATTGGCGGAGATGGTAACGCCGCGCTGCAGGTCCTGCCGGTTGATGGTCGAGGGACCGGTGCTTTCCACCACCTCGGCCACCTGCCCCAGCGTGATCATGCCCGCAGAACCGGTGGCCCCGGACTGAGCGATCGGCAGATTGCCGATGGCATCGACATCGTTGCGCAGATCCTGCGGCAGCCGCACCACCACCGAATAGACCTGCCCGTTCTTCGCGGTCCAGTCGGCGACATTCTCGCCGCTGATCAGCGGCCCCAGAGTGGCCGCGATCTGGCCCATGGAGACGCCAAGACTATCGGCGAGCTCGCGATTGACCCGGATACCCACCACCGGCTCGGCGTCGTCAAGGCTCGACGACACGTCGATCAACCCGTCGATGCGGCGCATATCGGCCATCAGCTGTTCGGAGAGCCGCTCGAGCACCACGATGCTGTCGCCATAAAGCGTCACCGAGACCGGTGCCGTGCCCGCCCCCAGATTGGAGGCCACCGAGACCTCGAATTCGGCGCCCGGCACCGCTTCGAGCGCCCGGCGAACCCGCGGCATCAGCTCACTGGGCGTGGAACTGCGCTCGGTCTTGTCGACCATGGTGACGGTGAGCGTGCCGCTATTGGAGCCGGAGGCGGCAAGACTGCCGGAAATGGTCGAATAGGTGGTTTCGATATCTGGGAAACTGCGCACCACGGCCTCGGCCTGGCGCAGCTTGCTGGCGGTATATTCCTTGGCCGAGCCGGCCGGGGTCTCCACCTTGATGGTGAAGATACCGGTATCGGTGGCGGGCATGAACTCGACCCCGACACGCGGGAACAGCAGCACCGAGCCGACCAGCGACAACAGCGCGATCAAGAGCACGGTCTTGCGGAATTTCAGCCCCCAGCGGATGAGATGGCGATAGCCTTCGGTGATCCACTCGAACAGTCGGTCGAATTGCTGCACGGCCTTGCCGATCGGCCCACGCTTGGCATTGGGATTGGCGGCGGGGTCGTACCAGACGCTCGACATCATCGGGTCGAGGGTGAAGGCGACGAAGAGCGAGATCAGCACCGCCACCGAGACGGTAACGCCGAACTGCAGGAAGAACCGGCCCATGATCCCGTCCATGAAGGCCACGGGCAGGAACACCGCGACGATGGACAGCGTCGTCGCCATCACCGCCAGGCCGATTTCATTGGTGCCATCCAGCGCCGCCTGGCGGTGCGTCTTGCCCATATGCAGGTGCCGGGTGATGTTTTCGCGTACCACGATGGCGTCGTCGATGAGAATGCCGACGGCCAGAGACAGCGCCAGCAGGGTCATGGTGTTGAGCGAAAAGCCCATCACATGCAACGCCACCATGGTGCCGATGATCGAGATCGGCAGCGTGAGGCCGGTAATGATGGTCGAGCGCCAGGAATTGAGGAACACGAAGACGATGACCACCGCCAGCGCCGCGCCTTCCACCAGCATGTTCTGCACGGCGTGGAAGGAATCCTCGACCGGTTTTGCATTGTCCACCACCACCTGGATCTTGACCGCATCCTTGGGCAGTTCGGTGGCCTCGAGCCGCTCGATGGTGCGGCGGATTTCAGCGGCCACCCCGACCGTATTGGCGCCCTGGGTCTTGAGAATGTCGATGGCCAGCGCCCGCTCGCCATTGAGGATGGCCAGGCTCGTGGCTTCGCCGGTGCCGTCCTCGATGGTGGCGACGTCGCGCAGGGTCACCGCCTGCCCACCCTGATTGCCCACGGTGATGTTGTAAAAATCCTGCTCGTCCTCGAGCCGTCCCAGCACCTGGATGGAGCGCACGATGCTGTCCTGGGTGATGGCGCCCGCCGCCAGATCCTTGTTGGCCGCCTGCAACGCCGAAACCACTGCCCCGGGGCTGATATTGAACGCTGAGAGGCGATCGGGGTCGATATTGATGTTGAGCTGGCGCGGCACCCCGCCGACGACGCTGGCGCTGCCCACCCCATCGATATTGGACAGGCGCTTGGCGATGACATCCTTGGTGAGCGCGGTAAGATCGCGGTCCGAGAGCGTGTTGGAACTGACCGCCAGCGACAGCAGCGGCAAGGCCGCCGGATCGAAGCGCAGCACCTGTGGATCATTGGCGCCGGCCGGCAGCCGCGCCTTGACCGGGTCGATCTTGTCGCGAACGTCCTGGGCCTTCTGCTGGGAATTGGCCTCGAGATCGAAGATCATGATGATCATCGCCTGGCCGGACTGGGCTACGGACTGGATGGTGTCGAGCCCGGCAATGGTATTGACCGCATCTTCGATGGGCTCGATGACGTCAGCCTCCACCGCCTCGGGCGAGGCGCCGGGATAGGACACCACGACCGCCACGACCGGCAGGTCGATATCGGGCAATTGCTCCACCGGCAGGCGCTGATAGGAATAAATGCCGAAGACCATGATTGCCACCATGATCATGGTGGCAAAGACGGGATGATTGACGCTGATGCGGGTCAGGAACATGGCTCAGTTCCCCAGCACTTCATAGGCATCCCCGGCGCCCAGGGTCGTCAGCGCCGCCGCGACGACAACCTCGCCCGTGGCAAGCCCTTCGACCTCGCGCACCCGGCCGCGATCCCATTCGGCGCCGGGGGTGACTGGTTTGCGGACCAGCGTGCCATTGTCGAGCAGCAGCACGAAGCTGCCTTCGGCATCTTCCCGCAGGGCGGTGGCCGGCAGGGCGATGGCATCGCGCTTTTCCGCCACGGTGATGTAGCCGGTGGCGAACATGCCACCGCGCAACAGACCTTCGGCGTTTTCGATCGACACATAGATCGGCACCGCGCGAGTGCCTGAAATCGCCACCGGATTGACCCGTGTGACGCTGCCGGTGAAGGTCCTGCCTTCGATCCCGGTGACGGTGATGCCAACACTCTGGCCCGGCTTGACCAGCGCACTGGAATTGACCGAGGCAGAGGCGTCGAATTCCATGGCGTCGAGATTGACCACGGTAAAGAGCGGCGTGCCGGCACTGATCGTCTGGCCCGGCTCCACCGAACGGACTGAGACCACACCATCGAGCGGCGAGCGCACCGTGGCATTGTCGAGCGCGATTTCGGCGCTTTCGACGGCGCTTTCGAGCCCTGTGAGATTTGCAGCGAAGGTCGCAACCGAGGTGCGCGCCTGTTCCAGTGTCGAGGGACTGGCCAGGCCCTGGCGTGCCAGTTCCTCGGTGCGTTCAAGCTGCTGGCGCGCCGATGCCAGTTGCAGGCGCGTGGCCTCGGCGGTGGCGCGCTGCTGATTGACCTGCAGCGCCAGGGTGGCCCGATCGATCTCGGCCAGCACCGCGCCTTGGGCAACGGTGTCGCCCGGCCGCACGGTGACGCTCAGCACCCGGCCCGACGCCATGGACGCCACAGCCGACTGCTGGCCCGGCACCAGCGTGCCGGTGACCTTGACAGTCTGGCTCAGCGTCGTCGGGGCAATCTCGACGATTTCGCTGGCCAGCAATTGCTTGACCACCGGCGCCGTGTCTTCGCTGGAAACCCCCGGCTCAGGGGCAGGCGGGCGCAGCAGCACGAAGCCGACGGCCCCCACGACGATCACGCCCAGCACCACCCAGCGCAGGATACGGCGCTTGGGCTTTTCGCCATTGGCGATGCGGCGGGCATTTTCCTTTTCGAAACGGCTTTGGGCCCATCCGGGCTTGGCATGGACTTGGGTCATTCACTGTCCCCCTGGGGTGGACGCTGACGCAGCGTCTCGGCCCACTGATCGAGAATTTCTGCCGACTGGCTGTAAAAGCCGGTGAGATGATCGATGCGCTTTGCCGCATCCTGATCCTCGGCCCGCAGCGCGGCGGCACAGGCTTGCATGGTGGCGGCATAGCGCCGGAACCGGGTAGCGACGTCGCCGATCATATCGGTATAGGGCGACTGCACCATCTGGTAGTAATCCTGCCGATCCCCGGCGCGGGTGGTGAGCTTGAGCACCCCGCCCTTGGCCAGCAGACGCGTATTGGTGCTGACGCTGGCTCGACTGACGCCGAGCCGCTCACTGATCTGGGAGAGGCTCATTTCGCGGCCCTCGGCCAGGAGCAGCCCGAAAATCCGCCCGGCAATGCGCGGCGCTCCACTATCCTGGAGCACCAGTCCCATCTCTTCGATAAACCGGTCGACGGCGGCCATGGCGAACCTTGCTTCATTTCGTTCAGTGCATACTGAACATACGAGACGATGTAAACACCATCAGCCCCAATCCGCGCAAAGTCATCACGATCCCGTGACTGCCCGATCCCTGCCCCGGTAAGGGCGTTGGTTTGGATCATCGCGATAAAGGGAGAAAAGATAATGCCGAGACGCCGCACCGTTCTCACCGGCCTTGCCGGACTGCCCCTGCTCATGCTTGCTGGCGCCCAGTTCAGCCCGCTTCTTGCCCAGGACACCGACTTGGCCGATACCATCGCCACCGATCAGGGCAACCTCACCATTCATCCGGTCGACCATGCCAGCATGGTGCTGCATTGGGGCGATCATGTCATCTATGTCGATCCCGTGGGCGGCGCCGAGCGCTATGCGAGCCTGCCCGCGCCGACCGCCATCCTCATCACCCACGGCCATGGCGACCATTTCGACCTGCCCACGCTCGAGGCCATCGCCAGCGGCGTTCCGATCGTGGCCAATGCCGAAGTTTTCGACAAGCTGCCCGAGGACCTGAAGGCCAATGCCACCAGCCTGGCCAATGGCGAGGCGGGCGACATTGCCGGCGTGCCGCTGCGCGCCGTCGCTGCCTACAATACCAGCGAGGACCGCCTGCGCTATCACCCCCAGGGCGTCGGCAATGGCTACATTCTGATCTTTGGCGACAAGACCGTTTATGTGGCCGGGGATACCGAGCCCACGCCCGAAATGCTGGCCTTCAGGGATATCGATGTCGCCTTCCTGCCGATGAACCTGCCCTATACCATGACGCCCGAACAGGCGGCCGAGGCGGTCAACGCGTTCAAGCCGGCCATCGTCTATCCCTACCATTATGGCGACAGCGATCTCGGCCTCTTCGAAAATGCCGTCGACAAGGGCATCGAGGTCAGGCTCCGCAACTGGTATCCCAGCGCCGGCTGAATGGCCCTCAGCGCCCGCCAGGCTCTTGACTCCGGGGCCCTTTGCCCTGATAAGCCCAGCAACCTGCGCATTGGCCCTGCCTTTGCGCTGGTTGTGTTTGAAAACGCTGCTCGAGGCTGCCGGCCGGTATGACATCGGCCCTCTGACCCGAAAAGCCCGCGGAACGGCACGAAATCCGCGGCGCCACAGAGCGCGACAGATAGGGACCGGTTGCATATCCAACCGGCATGAATATGACTTTCGCCGTTATCAAGACGGGCGGGAAGCAGTACAAAGTTGCTGCCAACGACGTCATCAAGATCGAAAAGCTCGACGCCGAAGCCGGCGACATCGTCACCTTTGACGAAGTCCTCATGGTTGGCGACACCATCGGCGCTCCGCTGGTGGAAGGCGCCCTGGTCGCTGCTGAACTGGTGGAAACCAAGAAGCAGAAGACCGTCATCATCTTCAAGAAGCGTCGCCGCCACAATTCGCGTCGCCGCAACGGCCACCGTCAGCTGCTGACCACCGTCCGGATCACCGAGATCCTGACCGGCGGCGCCAAGCCGACGATCAAGGCTGCTGCCAAGGCAGAGACCACCGAAGCCGTCGCCGAAAAGGCCCCGGCCAAGAAGGCTGCGCCCAAGGCTGAAGCCGCCGCTGACGCACCGGCCAAGAAGCCGGCTGCCAAGAAGGCTGCTGCCAGCGAAGACACCGCCGCTGAAAAGCCGGCGAAGAAGGCCCCGGCCAAGAAGGCCGATAAGGCCGACAAGGAATAAGGAGCTTAGACCATGGCACATAAGAAAGCAGGCGGTTCATCCCGCAACGGTCGTGATACCGCTGGCCGTCGTCTTGGCGTGAAGAAGTTCGGTGGCGAAGCTGTGCTCGCCGGCAACATCATCATCCGCCAGCGCGGCACCAAGTGGGCTCCGGGCACCGGCGTCGGCCTGGGCAAGGATCACACCATTTTCGCACTCGTGGACGGCCATGTGTCGTTCCGCACCCGTGCGAACTCCAAAGTACACGTTTCTGTCGTCCCGGCAGAGGCCGCCGAATAACCCGGCAGGCCTGACCAACCCGCCGGTGACCAGTTCCCCGGCGCAGTGTTTGGCAAACAACAGATGCGAAAGGGGAATCGGTCCGCCGGTTCCCCTTTTTCCGTCTGGAGTTTTGCATCGTGACCACCATCAAGAGCCGTCTGCCCCAAACGCTCACCACCCGGCGCCTGGTCCTGACCGCGCCGACCCTTGAGCATGTCCCGGCCATCGCAAAACTCTGCAACAACAAGAACATCCACCAATGGATGAGCCGCCTGCCCTTCCCCTATGCGGAAGCAGATGCGCGCTTTTTCGTCGAGACCGTCGTCCCCAGCGCCGAAGAGGCCTGCTATGGCATCATGCGCGAGGACGAATTCATGGGCGTTGTGGGCCTCCATTTCGCACAAGGCGAATTGCCCGAGCTCGGCTATTGGCTGGGCGAGCCCTATTGGGGCCATGGCTATGTCACCGAGGCGGCGCGCGCCGTGGTCGCGGCGGCCAGGGCGGCAGGGGCCAGCGCCCTGCGCTCGCGCGCACTCAGCACCAATGCCCGCTCGCTCAACGTTCTCGGCAAGCTCGGCTTCCTCGAAACCGGCAAGGGCGCCGAGCCCATCGGACCCAATGCCGGCATGCCCGCGACCTTTCTCAGGCTGGACTGGGACAGATGATCACGCTCAAGACCGATCGCCTCATCCTGCGCTCCGCCCGGCCGGACGATGCGCCCAGCTATACTTTGGGCATTGGCGAATTCGCCGTTGCCCGCTGGCTCACCCCGGTGCCCTGGCCCTGCTCGCTGGCCATGGCCATGGACTGGCTGCGCCAGACGCCGCGCAATACGCCCGAGCATGCGCTGTTCATCATCGAACGTCCCGGCAAGGGATTGATCGGTTCGATATCGCTGATGGACGAACTCGGCTTCTGGATCGCCCGCCCCTTCTGGGGACGGGGTTATGGCACCGAAGCGGCCGCGGCGGTGATCTCCTGGCATTTCAGCGAGACCGAGCGCGAGGCCATTCCCTCCAGCGCCCATCACGACAATGCCGCCTCGCTCAGGCTGCAGCACAAGCTCGGCTTTGTCGATGAGGGCCATGAAATGCGCTATTCCCAGGCCCTGCAAAACCATGTCGATCATGTGATAACCAGACTGACACGCACCGCCTGGCAGGCGCGGGGAGACCAACAATGCGCCTGACAGACACCCTCCCCCAGACCATCGCCACCGAGCGTCTGCTGCTGCGCGCCCCGCGCATGAGCGATGCCGAAGCGCTGGTGACAGAGGCCAATAATTGGAAAGTGCTGGAGCCCACCGCGAACCTGCCTTTTCCCTATCTACCCGAACATGCCGAGGGGTTTATCACCCGCGCCGCGCATAAACCGGGCCAGCGGTCCTATGTCATTGCGGGCAGCGGGGATGACAGGCTCAAGGGCGTCATCGGCTTCTACTTTTTCGAAGACCGCCCAGTCGAGCTCGGTTATTGGCTGGGCGAAAGCCATTGGGGTCAGGGCCTTGCACCCGAGGCGGTCACCGGTTTGGTCGAGGCCGCCGAAGCTTTGGGGATCACCCCCATCCGCGCCCGTGTTCTCGCCGGCAATGCCGCCTCGGTGCGCGTGCTGCAAAAGACCGGCTTTGTCGTGATCGAGGAAACGCTGAGCGTGGTCGAACGCCATCGCGGCCGGCCGCTGCTCCTCATGGAGCGCCGCCGATGAACCCAACGCTCAATACCGCCCGCCTGCTGCTGCGCCCCCCGCAGAGCCTCGACGCCCCAGCAATCGCCCGCTACCTCAACGATATCGACGTGGCTGGCAATCTAGCGCGCGTGCCCTTTCCCTACCATCTCGCCGATGCGCAGGGCTGGCTGCGCACCCGCAAGCCGGACCTGGCTCCCGACGAGGTCAATTTCGCCATCGAGATTCATGGCGCCTATGCCGGCCAGGTGGGATTTCATCCCGGCGCCGAGGGCCCCGTCATCGGCTATTGGCTGGGCAAGCCCTTCTGGGGCCGGGGCATCATGACCGAAGCGGTCACCGCCAGCCTCGCCTGGTTCTTTGCGGCAACGGCAGCGCCCATGATCTATTCCGGTGTTTTCCATTTCAATGCCGCCTCGCTCGCCATCCAGAAGCGGTTGGGCTTTGTCGAGACCGGACGATCAAGCCTGCTCTGCCTTGCGCGCGGCGCCGAGGTGGAGCATATCGAGACCCAATTGTCGCGCGAGAGTTTCCAGGACCACCAGCACCGGTCGGCGCCGGGCGGAAACCATACGCAAGCGAACACCTAGCCTGGAAGGCACGACAGCAATGAAATTTCTCGATCAGGCCAAGGTCTATATCAAATCCGGTTCCGGCGGCGCCGGCGCCGTCAGTTTCCTGCGCGAAAAATTCGTCGAATTCGGTGGCCCCGATGGCGGCAATGGCGGGCGCGGCGGCGACATCATCGCCGAATGCGTCGAAGGCCTCAACACCCTGATCGACTATCGCTACCAGCAGCACTTTCGCGCCGATACCGGCGTGCATGGCATGGGCCGCAACCGCACCGGCGCCGATGGCGCCGACGTCATCCTGCGCGTCCCCAAGGGTACCCAGATTTTTGAGGAAGACCAGGAAACCCTGATCGCCGATTTCACCGAGGTCGGCCAACGGGTCGTGCTGCTCAAGGGCGGCAATGGCGGCTTCGGCAATGCCTATTTCAAGACCAGCTCCAACCAGGCGCCGCGCCGCGCCAATCCCGGTCAGGAAGGCACGGAAAAAGGCATCTGGCTGCGGTTGAAGCTCATCGCTGATGCCGGCCTCGTCGGGCAGCCCAATGCCGGCAAGTCGACCTTCCTCGCCGCCGTCTCCGCCGCCAAGCCAAAGATCGCCGATTACCCCTTCACCACGCTCCACCCCAATCTGGGCGTGGTGCGCGTCGGCGAGCGCGAATTCGTGCTGGCCGATATTCCGGGTCTCATCGAAGGGGCGAGCGAGGGCATCGGCATTGGTGACCGGTTCCTCGGCCATATCGAGCGCTGCAATATTCTCATTCACCTGATCGACGGCACCAGCGAAGACGTGGCCCATGTCTATAAAGCGGTGCGCTACGAGCTGGCCGCCTATGCCGACGTGCTGGCCGACAAGGACGAGATCGTCGTCCTTAACAAGGTCGATGCGCTGAGCGAGGACGAGATCAAGGCCAAGGTCAAGGCCCTCAAAAAGGCCTCCAAGGCCGAAGTGCGCCTGGTCTCGGGCGTCACCGGCCAGGGCGTCGAACAGGTGCTCTGGGACGTCATCAACTTCCTCGACGCCGAAAAGGCCGAGGCTGTCGAGATGGAAAAGAAGGCCACGGAAACAAAATGGACGCCGTGATGGGCAGTCTCCTCGGCACAATTGTAGCACCCCCTCCCAACCTCCCCCTGAAACAGGGGGAGGGGTGGGCTGGTTGCGGCCCTCGATCGCGTCACGCGCACAAGGCCCCCCCTCCCCCTTCTTCAGGGGGAGGCTGGGTGGGGGTTTCTGGATTGCCTTTGGAAACCATCCGATGAACCCCCTCGCCCCCTATCGCCGTATCACCATCAAGATCGGCTCGGCTCTGCTCGTCGACAAGGCCGGCAAGCTGCGCGCAGCCTGGTTGGCCGATCTGGCCGAGGACATTGCCGCGCTCAAGTCCGAGGGCCGGGAGATCGTCATCGTCTCCTCCGGCGCCATTGCCCTGGGCCGGGGCCTGCTCGGCCTCTCCGCCGTCACCCTCACGCTCGAGCAGAGCCAGGCCGCTGCCAGCGCCGGACAGATCGCTCTATCCCAAGCCTGGGCCGAGGCATTGGGCCGGCACCAGATCGTCACCGGGCAGATCCTCATCACCCCCAATATCACCGAGGAACGTCGCTACTTCCTCAATGCGCGCACCACCATCCAGACGCTGCTGGGTCTGGGCGCCATTCCCATCATCAACGAGAATGACAGCGTCGCCACCGCCGAAATCCGCTATGGCGACAATGACCGCCTCTCGGCCCGCGTCGCCACCATGATCGAGGCCGATCTTCTGGTGCTTCTCTCCGATATCGACGGGCTCTATACAGCCCCGCCGGCCAAGGACCCCGCCGCCGCCCACATTCCGGTGGTCGAGCGCATCACCCCGGCCATCGAGGCCATGGCCGGCGGCGCCGCCAGCCATCTCTCGCGCGGTGGCATGACCACCAAGGTCGAGGCCGGCAAGATCGCCACCCTGGCCGGCACCGCCATGATCATCGCCAAGGGCACTGAAACCCATCCGCTCAAGCGCCTGGGCGAAGGTGGCTTACACACGCTCTTCCAGGCCGCCACCTCCCGCGCCCAGTCGCGAAAACGCTGGATCATGGGCACGCTGGCCGTCTCGGGCACCGTCCAGGTCGATGCCGGCGCGGCCGGTGCGCTTAAGAATGGCCGCTCGCTGCTGCCCGTGGGCGTCACCCGGATCACCGGGGAGTTCGAACGCGGCGACACCATTGCCGTGATCGGCCCGGATGGTATCGAAATCGCCCGCGGCCTCTCCGGGCTCGACAGCGACGATGCGCGCCTGGTCATGGGCAAGAAGAGCCACGCCATTGTCGAATTGCTGGGCGCTGGCAACCGCGCCGAAATGGTGCATCGCGACAATATGGTCCTGACAGGCAGTAAAGAGGAGCTAGCGTCATGAGCGCCGTCCAAGCCACCCCGAGCCTTGCCGAGATCATGGGCGAGATCGGCCGAAATGCCCGCATCGGCGCCAGCGCCCTCAAGATCGCAACCTCAGAGCAGAAGCGCACTGCCCTGCTCACCGCCGCTGGCGCCATCAACGCCCATCGCAAAAAAATCCTTGCCGCCAACGAGCTCGACATGGCCGCCGCGCGCGAAAAGGGCATTTCCGGCGCCTTTCTCGATCGCCTGCTGCTCACCGACGCGCGTATCGACGGCATTATCGAGGCCGTAAAGACCATTGCCGAGCTGCCCGATCCGGTGGGCACGGTCATCGCCGAATGGGATCGGCCCAATGGCCTCCATATCGAGCGCGTCCGCACCCCCCTCGGCGTCATCGGCGTCATCTTCGAAAGCCGCCCCAATGTTACGGCAGATGCCGGGGCGCTCTGCATCAAGTCGGGCAATGCCGTCATCCTGCGCGGCGGCTCGGATTCTTTTCATTCCTCCCGCGCTTTGGTCGATTGCCTGCTCGACGGGCTGCATCTGGCCGGCCTGCCGGTCGAATGCGTCCAGCTCGTGCCCACCACCGACCGCGAAGCGGTGGGGGAAATGCTCAAGGGCCTGGGCGGCAATATCGACGTGATCGTGCCGCGTGGCGGCAAGTCCTTGGTGGCGCGTGTCCAATCCGAAGCGCGCGTGCCGGTCTTTGCCCATCTCGAGGGCCTGGTGCATGTCTATATCGACCGCTCGGCCGATCTCGACAAGGCCGTCGCCGTCACCCTCAACGCCAAGATGCGCCGCACCGGCATTTGCGGCGCCGCCGAAACCCTGCTGGTCCACAAGGACGTGGTCAAAACCCATTTGAAGCCGATCATCACTGCGCTCGTGGCAAAGGGCTGCGAAATCCGCGGCGATGCGCAGGTCATGTCATTGATCCCCGAAGCGCTGGAAGCCACCGAGGAGGATTGGAAAACCGAATATGAGGACGCCATCATCTCGGTGAAGGTGGTCGACAGCATCGAGCAAGCCATCGCCCATATCGAGCATTATTCCAGCCATCACACCGAAGCGATCATCGCGGAGGACCTGGAAGCCGTCGAAAAATTCTTCAACGAAGTCGACAGCGCCATTCTCGTCCACAACGCCTCCACCCAGTTCGCCGATGGCGGCGAATTCGGTTTTGGCGGCGAAATCGGCATCGCCACCGGCAAGATGCATGCGCGCGGCCCGGTTGGCGTCGAACAGCTCACCAGCTTCAAATACCGCCTGCGCGGCAATGGGCAGTTGAGGCCTTGAACTTGGTTTCTGTTCTGCTGGGCCCCCACCCAACCTCCCCCGGAAGACGGGGGAGGGGCCCATCCAGTACGCCACTCTCTCAGCGCCCCTCCTCTTCTCCTCCCCCTCCTTCAGGGGGAGGCCGGGTGGGGGTGTTCATGGCTAGCTCTTCGAAGCAGCGCCACCCATGACCCTGCGCCCGCCCCTCCGCATTCCCGGCATCACCACGCTGCCCCCCTCGGCATCGGGCATGCGCATCGGCCTTTTCGGCGGCTCGTTCAATCCCATCCATGACGGCCATATCCTGGTCATGGAGGAAACCATGCGCCGGCTGGAGCTCGATGCGCTCTGGGTGCTGGTCACCCCCGGCAATCCGCTCAAGAACAATGCGAAACTGCCATCGCTCACCGAGCGGGTGACGGCGGCCCGCGCCCGCATTGGCCATCCGCGCATCCGCGTCACCGGCTTCGAGGCCGAGAAGGGCTTCGTCTATACCTGGCAGACCATTGCCTTCCTGACCCGGACGATGCCCGACCGGCGCTTTGTCTGGATCATGGGCGCCGACAGTCTCGCCGATTTCCATCGCTGGGAACGCTGGCGCGATATCGCGGCCATGGTGCCCATTGCCGTCTATGCGCGACCGGGATCGGGCCGGCGGGCCCTGGCCTCCCGCGCTGCCAGCGTGCTCGACCATGCCCAGCTCGACGAGAGCGCCGGTCCCCTCCTGCCCTATGCGCAGCCGCCCGCCTGGATCTATCTGCAGGGGCGTCAATCCGCGCTGTCCTCGACCGCCATTCGGGCCCAAAAGGGGCTGACTACGGCGTGATCGCGCCATGACCTTGCAAAAATCCCCATAAACGCGCATATTTGGCCGGAGTGATCACTGTCACCGGAACAGGAACTGACGGCTTGCCGTTTTTCACGACGCCGCAACATTCCGATCAACAACCAAGGATGCTTATCTCTCGCATGACCCATGCACGCGCATGGGCGGAAGGCCGTTTCTGATGGCCGCGCTGCCCGAAAACACACTTTCCGCTTCGCCGACCCCGGCTGCCACCGCTTCGAAGTCCATGATCGACGTCATTCTCGATACGCTCGAGGATGCCAAGGCCGAGGAAACCGTTGCCGTCGATATCACTGGCAAGTCCTCGCTGGCCGACCATATGGTGGTGACCTCGGGTCGCTCGCACCGGCACGTCGCCGCTGTCGCCGACCAGCTGATCTCGGCCCTGCGCGACCATGGTCACGGCAAGCCGCGGGTCGAAGGCTTGCCCCATGCCGACTGGGTCCTGGTTGATGCCGGCGATGTCATCGTCCACATCTTCCGCCCGGAAGTGCGCGAGTTCTATAGCCTCGAAAAGATGTGGCAGGCCGATTTCGCCGCCGACCAGCACTGAGCCGGACCGCACTGGATGCGCATTGCCATTGCGGCCGTGGGCCGGATGAAGAACGGGCCGGAGCGCGAGCTCGTGGCCCGTTATCTTGAGCGGGCCAGCGGCACCGGCAAGCCCCTGGCGCTGACCGGCTTTGACGTCTTCGAGATGAGCGAAAGCCGCGCCGGTTCCGCCGCGTCCCGAAAAGCCGAGGAAGCCAAGGCCATTCGCGCCGCCCTGCCGGACGGTCTCCTCGTCACTCTCGACGAACGCGGCAAATCCATCACCTCGGACGCCTTTGCCACCCAGCTCGGTCGCTGGCGCGATGATGGCCGCGCCGCTATCGGCTTTGTGATCGGGGGCGCCGACGGCATCGACCCCGACCTGGTGCGTCAGGCCGATCTCAGCATCAGCTTTTCCCCCATGGTCTGGCCGCACCAATTGGTGCGCATCATGCTGGCCGAGCAGCTTTATCGTGCCACCACCATTCTGTCGGGCCACCCCTATCACCGGGGCGACTGAGCCCCACATGGTTAAGCAATGTTAACCAGCGGTTTGCCAGCCGCTTGCTATGGTGCGCGGGACTGATTCGGGCGATTGCCCAGGCAAGGAGATGCCATGCGGCCAGGGCCGGGCAGCACAGTGAAAGCGGTTCTGACCGGGCTGGCCCTTGCCGGACTGGTGGCGCTGCCGCTTTCCGCGCAAACCCAGACCGTCGCGCCCGATCCCGCCGTCTCCACTCCAGCCGAAACGCCAGCGCCCGACGCCGCTGCGCCAATAGACACCGAGGCCACCCCGGCAGCGTCTGAGCCTGGCGCCGCGCCGGAGGTCACAATTCCGGCCACCGATACCGCCACCACCAGCGCCGCCGACCTCGAAACCGTGGAATCCTCGCTGAGCCTCAGCCGCGAGCGCATCGACGCGCTCAAGGCCGAAATCGCCGAGATGGAGGGCGACCGCACCCAGCAGAACGCCGCCCTGATTGCCGCGGCGCAACGCGTCAAACTGGCCGAAATCGAAGTGGCCAATGTCGAGGAGCGCCTCTCCGACCTCATCGTGCGCGAACTCGAAGTGCGCGGCCGACTCGATGGCGCCGATGCCGAAATCGCCAATGTGCTCGCTGCCCTGCAGCGCATTTCACTCAATCCTCCGCCGGCGCTGATCGTCGATCCCAGCGATGCCCTGGGTTCGGCACGCGGCGCCATGCTGATCGCTGCCATCGTCCCGCAATTGCGAAGCCGCGCCGATAGCGTGGCCGCCGATCTCAAGACCCTGACGGGAATCAAGGAAGAGGCGCTGGCCGAAGAAGCCACGCTCAAGGCCAACCACGCCGTGCTCGAGGAAGAGCAATTGCGCATCGCCACCCTGATCGCGGCGCGCAAGCAGGGCATTACCCAGCGCAGCACCGAGCTCGAAGCCGAGGAGGCCGAAGCCCTGGCGCTGGCCGAGCGCGCCAGTTCCTTGCGTGAACTGGTTGGGGCCCTGAGCGAGCGCGCCGCCAACAGCGCCGCCGGCACCCCGCAGAACCAGCAGCCCGACGCCCCAATGCTGTCGCCCGAGGCGATCCAGCTGGCTTTTGCCAATGCGGCGCGCACCGAGCCGGCCGTGCCCTTCCCCATGGCCCGCGGCTATCTCGCCCGCCCCGCCAATGGTGAAGTGGCCGTCGCCTTCGGCAGCAATGACAGTCGCGGCGGCATCGCCCAAGGGCAATCCATCCTGACGCGCAACGACGCCCAGGTCCTGGCCCCGGCCGATGGCTGGGTGCTCTATACCGGCCCTTACCTCAATTATGGCCAGATCATCATTCTCAATACCGGCAGCGGCTACACCGCCTTGCTGGCCGGGCTTGATTCGATCAGCGTCTCGATCGGGCAATTCGTGCAGATGGGCGAACCCGTGGGTGCCATGGGATCACGCACAATTGGACGGACGGTCACCACCAATGCTGGAAACGCCCAGCCGACCCTTTATATTGAACTGCGACAGAACAACGAGCCTTTCGACCCCGAGGGGTGGTGGGCCAGACAAGAACAGACGGGATAGATAATTCATGCGCTTCCCCCTTATCGGCGCCGGCGCCCTTGCCGTTGCCCTGCTGGTGCCCGCCACCATGCTCATCGCGCAGGACCAGGCCCCGGCTCCCGCAGCCCCGGCTGCCCCGGCCGAGGAAGCCCCGCAGGTCCCGCTCGATCCCAATGCCGAGCAGCCTGAGCCGACCCCCGAGGAAAAGGCCGCCGCCGAGCCGCGCGATCCCTTGCAGGTCTATGCCGACCTCAATCTCTTCGGCGAAATCTTCGACCGCATCCGCAATGAATATGTCGATCCCCCCGATGAGGAGGAGCTGATCCGCGCCGCCATCAGCGGCATGCTGCGCTCGCTCGATCCGCATTCGGACTATTTGCCGCCCGTCGACTATGACGAGACCCGCCAGGACATGTCCGGGCAGTTCGGGGGCCTTGGCATCGAAGTCACCCAGGAAAACGGCATCGTCAAGGTGGTGTCGCCCATCGACGAGACCCCGGCCGCCCGCGCCGGCATTCTCGCCAATGACCTGATCGTGGCACTGGATGGCGTCTCCATCGAAAATCTCTCGCTCGACGAGGCCGTCGACAAGATGCGTGGGCCGATCGGCACCACCATCAAGGTCACGGTGATCCGCGAGGGCGTCAACGAACCCCTCGACTTCGAATTGACCCGCGCCACCATCTCGATGCGCGTCACCCGCTGGTCGATGGAAGGCGACGTCGCCGTCATCCGCCTGGCCCGCTTCACCGAGCAGGCCTTTGTCGGGCTCGAGCGCTCCATCGAGGACATCTACAAGGAGCGCAATGGTACCCCGCCCAAGGGCATCATTCTGGATCTGCGCAACAATCCTGGTGGCCTGGTCGACCAGTCGGTCTATGTCGCCGACGCCTTCCTCAACAAGGGCTCGGTGGTGCTGACGCGCGGCCGCTCCGAGAACGAAAGCGCCCGCTACGACGCCCAGCCCGATCCGCTCGATGCCAAGCTGGCCGATGTGCCGCTGGTGGTGCTGATCAATGGCGGCTCCGCCTCGGCCTCCGAGATCGTCGCCGGTGCCCTGCAGGACCACAAGCGCGCCACCGTGGTGGGCACGCGCTCCTTCGGCAAGGGGTCGGTGCAGTCGATCATCTCGCTGGGTCCCGATGGCGCCATGCGCCTGACCACGGCCCGCTACTACACCCCGAGCAACCGCTCCATCCAGGCTTTGGGCATCACGCCCGATATCGAGATCAAGCAGACCGTGCCCGAAGAGTTCAAGGGCCGTGACGAGATCATCGGCGAAGCCGGGCTGGCCGGCCACATCACCGTGGATGGCCAGGAAGAGACCACGGTCGGCTCCTCGGTCTATGTGCCGGTGGACAAGGCCGAGGACAACCAGCTGCAATATGCCATTCGCCTGATCGATGGCGAAGAGACCAACCCGGCCTATCCGCCCAAGGCGGACTGACATCCGAACCGGTCTGCCGGTGCCAACACGATCACTTCACCGATTCAGCGAAACGGTGAAGTGATCTAGACTAGGGGAAGCGCGGGACCCTGATTCTCCCGCGCTTCCGGCCTTTCCCTCTCAGAAGAGCGAACCCGACCCCGCCATGGCCAACGATCTCAGCACACCATTGACCGGCCGCAAGCGCCGTGGCGACGGTGGCCGGGGCCGTCTGCACCTGCCGCTGGGGCGCATTCTCTTCGGCATCATCGCCGTGATCGTGCTGGGCCTGGTGCTGCGCGTGGTCATGGTCGAAGATCCCAATGGCGGCCGCCCCTCCCAGGAAGTGGCCATTACCTCCACCCGCGATGGCAATGCCATCGCCAATGCCGTGGCCAGCGGGCCGGTGACCATTACCGCCGATCCCGGGCAATTCCCCGCCGGCGCCGCGATCACCGAGATGACGGCCGGCCACGATGCGCCCGCCGACATGGGGCCGCTGCCGGTGCGCGACACCACTGGCGCTCTGCCCGATCTCAGCGAAGAAACTGCCAATGGCGCCATCCCACGCATTTCCGGCACTGGCACGCGCCCCTTCGAGGCCTATCGCAATGCCGCGCCTGTGGTCAGCGGCCCCAAGGTGGCGATCATCGTCACCGGCCTTGGCATCAACGAACAGGGCTCGCTCGACGCTATCGGTCAGTTGCCGCCCGATGTGACACTGGCCTTTGCCCCCTATGGACGGCAATTGCAGAACACGGTTTCGGCCGCGCGCTCCTCCGGCCACGAGGTAATGCTGGAGATCCCGCTCGAGCCCTTCGACTACCCACAGAACGATCCCGGCCCCCATACCATCCTCACCGGCGAAGCCCCGCGCGCCAATCTCGAAAAGCTGTTCTGGCTGATGGCGCGATTTGGCGGTTATTTCGGCGTCATCAACAATATGGGCGCACGCTTCACCGCCTCGGGCACCGACTTCTCGCCGATCATGGAAGAGTTGGGCGCCCGTGGTATCGGCTATATCGATGACGGCTCCTCAAACCGCTCGGTGGCCCAGCAATTGTCCAGCACCAACAAGGTGCCCTTTGCCAAGGCCAGCCTGATCATCGACGCCAACCCCTCGCGCCAGGCCATTCTCGCAGCGCTTGCCAGCCTTGAAAACCAGGCCATGGAAAGCGGCGGAGCCATCGGTATTGTGAGCGCCCTGCCCATATCGGTGCAGGCAGTGACCGAGTGGTCGCAAGACCTTCAAGCGCGCGGGATAACCTTGGTGCCCGCCAGCGCCCTGATGAAATGAAAAGACCTGCTATGACGACCCGCCCTGACCGTGACGCCCTGCCCTATCGTGACTGCGTGGGGGTGGCCGTCTTCAATGCCGAGGGCAATGTTCTGATCGGGCGGCGCAAGGCCGATCCCAATTCCGAGGACCGCAGTGAAGTCGCCGCGCCATGGCAGATGCCGCAGGGCGGCATCGACAAGGGCGAAGACCCGCTGCGCGCCGCTTTGCGCGAGCTGCACGAGGAAACCAATATCGTCTCGGTCAGCCTCCTGGCCGAGGCACCGGAATGGATCCATTACGACCTGCCCGACGAGGCCCTGGGCATTGCCCTCAAGGGACGCTATCGCGGCCAGCGCCAGCGCTGGTTTGCCTTCGCCTTTACCGGCAAGCCCAGCGAGATCGATGTCGAGACCCCAGGTGGCGGCAAGTTTCCAGCCGAGTTCGACGCCTGGCGCTGGGAAAAGCTGAGCCGCACCCCCAGCCTGATCGTGCCGTTCAAGAAGCCCGCCTATGAAAAGGTGGTCGAGGCCTTTGCCGATATCCCGCAGCGCTTCACCCATGTCTGAGGCCAGCATGAAGACCATCGGCCTGATCGGCGGCATGAGCTGGGAATCCACCGCCCATTACTACCGGGTGCTGAACCAGGAGACGGCGCGTCGTCTCGGCGGTCTGCATTCGGCGCCGCTCATCGTCCATTCGGTCGACTTCGCCGGGATCGCCGCCATGCAATCGGCCGGCGCCTGGGACGAAGCCGGACTGACGCTCAATGGCGTGGCGCGCGGTCTGGTCGCCGCCGGTGCCGACATCATCGGCCTGGCCACCAACACCATGCATGTGGTGGCCGACGCCATTCAGGACGGCATTGCCCGCCCCTTCGTCCACATCGCCGACCCCACCGCCGAGGCGCTGCTCGCCGACGGTTTCGATACGGTGGGCCTGCTGGGCACGCGCTTCACCATGGAAATGGACTTTTACAAGGACCGGCTGCTGGCGCGTGGCCTCACCCCGTTGATCCCCGAGGTGGAACGCACCAATCTCAACGGCATCATCTATGACGAGCTGTGCAAGGGCATCGTGCGCGAGCAGTCGCGCCGCATCTACCAGACCGCCATCCACCGGCTCGCCGCGCGCGGTGCCCAAGCCGTCATCCTGGGCTGCACCGAAATCGGCATGCTGATCGACGACAGCACCTCGTCACTGCCCACCTACGACACCACCGATCTGCACGCCAAGGCCCTGGTTGACGCGGCCCTCGCCGGCTGAGCGACCGCTCAAGCCGCCGCGCGCTGCTTCGGCATCTGTTTGTCCTCATCGAGCCGGAACACGTCGACAATCCGGTCCAGGGCCTGGGTCTGGCCTTCGGTCTGCGCAATGACCGAATTGGTCTCTTCCACCAATGAAGCATTGTGCTGCGTCATCTGATCGAGCGTGCGCACGGCCATGTTGACCTCTTCGATCGCCGAAGCCTGCTCACGGCTGGCCTGGGTGATGGCCCGCACCAATGCGCTATTCTCTTGCGCCGCCTCCAGAACCGCACGAAGTCTGTCACCGGCCTCGACCACAAGCTGTGCCCCGCCCTTCACTTCCGTGCCGCTCTGTTCAACAAGCGCCTTGACCTCATTGGACGCCTGCGCGGCGCTCTGCGCCAGCCGCCTCACCTCCACCGCGACGACGGCAAAACCCTTCCCGGCGTCACCCGCCCGTGCCGCCTCGACCGAAGCGTTGAGCGCCAACAGATTGGTCTGGAAAGCGATGTCGTCGATCAACCCGATGACGTTGGAGATCTTCTGCGAAGAGGCGGTGATACGCGCCATGGCCCCGGTCGCCTCCTCCATCACCGCGCCGCTCTCCTGGGCGACGGCAGAGACGGTCTCGGCCTTGCGCGCTGCCTCTTCGGCCATGCCGGCATTGCTGGTCACCGTCGCCGCCAGCTCTTCCATGGCTGCCGATGTCTGCTCGATGGTGGCCGCCTGCCGCGTCGTGCGTTCCGACAGATCATTGGCGCCGCTCAGCAGCTCGCCGCTGGCCGTCCGCAGCGAGCGCGTCGTCATGCGCAGCTGCCCCACCACATCGGCAAAGCGCTCCACTGTGCCATTCAGCGCCATGCGCAGGTCTTCGAACTCGGCAGGAAAAGGCGTGTCGATCGTATGGGTCAGGTCGCCCGAGGCCAGCGTCTTCAGCCCTTGGCCAATGGCGGCGACGGACTGCTTGCGCGCTGTCACGTCCGTGGCGAACTGCACGACCTTATAGGGCCGTCCTTCGGCATCGGAGATCGGGGTAAAAGTGCTCTGGATCCACACTTCGCGCCCATCGCGCGTCTGCCTGCGGTACTCGCCACTCTTGAACGTGCCCTCCGCCAACTCGGTCCAGAACTGAATATAGCTGACACTTTTAGGATCGGCGTTGAACAGGAAGAGCGCATTGGGCTGGCCGACAACGTCTGCAGCTCCATAGCCCAGCAACCGCAGGAAATTTTCATTGGCACTGATGACAGTGCCATCGAGGTGAAACTCGGCCACGATCTGGCTCCGACCAATGGCCTGCAATTGCCCCGTATGATCGGCTGCCTCGGCAAGATGATGCCGCGCCCGCTCGTCGAGCGCGGCTTTTTCCAGCGCATTGGTACGAAAAATCTCGACGGATCGCGCCATGGCGCCGACTTCGTTGCGCACATGGAGATAGGGCACTTCACAATCGAGTTCGCCGCCGGCTATGGCGTCCATCGCCTTAGCCAATTGGGGAATGGGTCTGATCAACCCGCGGGCCACCATGAGCGCGACGAGTGCAATCAAAACCAGGGCCAGCAGGGCCGTTGCCCCCAGCACCAGCATGGATTGTCCGAGCACCGCCTCCAGCGGCGCGCGGTCAACGGCGATAAGCAGGGCCCCAATCACTTTGCCATCGGCCGTGGCAATAGGCTGGTACCGCATCAGGTAGCGCTTGGCCTCGATCTGGTCGGCCACCTGCACCGCGCTGCCGGCCATAAGGGTGTCGAACAAAGCACTGCCGGCAGGGATGGCCCGATCCACTGCCCGCTCTCCGCTCGACAGGACCAGGCTGGTGCTGCCGACGAGAAAGTCCGGACTGACCTCAGGGTCGAACACATAGATGGCAGCGCCCTGTCCCGCGACACGCGAGACCGTGTCGATAACGTCGTGCGTGCGGAAACGCGGCATGCGTTGCGCAGAAAGACCTGTGACCTCGCCGTGCTCGTCGAGCACAACGTCCAGGCTGGGCAGATTGACCTGGAGGATTTGCGCTGCAACCCGCGTGGATGTCATGACCGCGGCGTCAGTATCCCGCTGCACCGTGCCACTGAGGCTGAGATACAGCCCCCCGATAACAGCCAGCATGGCGGTCGCCAAGGCCCCGATAGTCATGGCCGGAATGGCGAAGGTCAGACGCAGATTGCTCAGAAACGTGCCCATCGTAATGTCCCCATTTGCCGGCCCTCCAGCCGGACACCACCCGCTCCCTGGGCTCAGAGACTGGGGCCTAAATGTTAACTCGACGTTGCATCACGGAAAATTTCTAATCATATCAATGACTTGCCTAAACACTGGGCAAGGCGCTCAAATTAAAAGCAAAAAGGCCGCCTCCAGAGGAAGCGGCCTTACAGTATGGTCGACAGATCAAATGCCTTAATGGACGTGGGCGCCGTTGATCTGCTGGGCTTCGATGGCGAGGTTGAGCAGGCCCGAAACGACTTCCTGGGCATAGGACTTGTCCTCGGGCGAAGCGGCGCGGGCCAGTTCTTCCTCGGCGGCCTTGATCTGCGTCTGCAGATCGCCATGGTCGAAATGCGCGAAGGGAATGGAACGCTCGGCCAGGATGGTCAGCCCGGACGGCGACACATCGGCAAAGCCACCCTTGACGAAATAGATGTCGGCATGGCCGGCATCCTTGGTCACGGTGATGAAGCCGGGACGCAGCGTGGTCATGAACGGCGCATGGTCGTTCATCACCGTGAAATAGCCTTCCGTGCCCGGGACGGTGACCGACACGACGGTCTCCGACAGCACCAGGCGCTCGGGCGAAACGATCTCGATCTTGAGGCCTTCAGCCATATTTTTGGTCCCTTAGCGGAGAGAGCCCGAAAGCTCGAGCTTAGGCGCAGGGCCCGCCGCTGGCGGCGAGCCCGGATTGGATAGCTTAGGCAGCCTGGGCGGCCAGCTTCTGGGCCTTGGCAACGGCGTCTTCGATGGTGCCGACCATGTAGAAGGCGGCTTCCGGCAGGTGATCGTAGTCACCATTCACCAGGCCCTTGAACCCCTTGATGGTGTCTTCGAGCTGCACAAACACGCCCGGCGAACCGGTGAACACTTCGGCCACGTCGAAGGGCTGGCTCATGAAGCGCTCGATCTTGCGGGCGCGGGCCACGGTCAGCTTGTCTTCTTCGGAGAGCTCGTCCATGCCCAGGATGGCGATGATGTCCTGCAGAGCCTTGTACTTCTGCAGGATCGCCTGAACCTGACGGGCGGTCTCGTAGTGCTCGACGCCGACAACGTTGGCGTCGAGAATACGCGAGTTGGAAGCCAGCGGATCCACGGCCGGGTAGATACCCTTTTCCGAGATGGCGCGGTTGAGCACGGTCGTCGCGTCAAGGTGAGCGAAGGTCGTGGCCGGGGCCGGGTCGGTCAAGTCGTCGGCGGGCACGTAAACGGCCTGCACCGAGGTGATCGAGCCCTTGGTGGTGGTGGTGATGCGTTCCTGCATCGCGCCCATGTCGGTCGACAGCGTCGGCTGGTAACCCACGGCGGAGGGGATGCGGCCCAGCAGAGCCGACATTTCGGCGCCGGCCTGGGTGAAGCGGAAGATGTTGTCCACGAAGAACAGCACGTCCTGGCCCTTGTCGCGGAAATTCTCGGCGACGGTCAGGCCCGTCAGCGCCACGCGGGCACGGGCACCGGGGGGCTCGTTCATCTGGCCGAACACCAGGGCGCACTTGGAGCCGGCGGCGGAGCCACCATGTTCCTTGGGGTCCTTGTTCACGCCCGATTCGATCATTTCGTGATAGAGATCGTTGCCTTCGCGGGTGCGTTCACCCACGCCGGCGAACACCGAATAACCACCATGGGCCTTGGCGACGTTGTTGATCAGTTCCTGGATCAGCACGGTCTTGCCCACGCCGGCGCCGCCGAACAGGCCGATCTTGCCGCCACGAGCATAGGGAGCGATCAGGTCCACGACCTTGATGCCGGTGACCAGCACCTGGCTTTCCGGGGACTGCTCGACGAATTCGGGCGCATCCTGGTGGATTTCGCGACGGGCAGCGGCCGGGATCGGGCCGGCTTCGTCGATGGGCTCGCCGATCACGTTCATGATGCGGCCCAGGGTTTCGTCACCGACGGGCACCGAGATCGAAGCGCCGGTATCGGACACTTCGGTGCCGCGAACCAGACCTTCGGTCGTGTCCATGGCAATGGTGCGCACGGCGTTTTCGCCCAGGTGCTGCGCCACTTCCAGGACCAGACGCTGGCCATTATTGGTGGTTTCAAGCGCGTTCAGGATGGCGGGCAGGTGATCGTCGAACACCACGTCAACGACGGCGCCAATGACCTGCGAAACGCGACCGGCCTTCTTCTCTGCCATTTGTTCGTCCTCGCTGATGGGTTAGAGCGCTTCCGCGCCCGAGATGATTTCGATGAGTTCTTTGGTGATCTGGGCCTGACGCTGGCGGTTATAGCTCAGCTGCAGCTTTCCGATCATTTCGCCGGCATTGCGGGTCGCATTGTCCATGGCGGACATCTGCGCACCGTAGAACGAGGCAGAGTTTTCGAGCAGGGCGCGAAGAATCTGCACGCTGATATTGCGCGGCAACAGGTCTTCGACGATCGCTTCTTCGTTCGGCTCGTATTCATAGGGCACGGCGGGAGCGGCGGCATTGCCTTCGCCCTCGATGCGCTCGAGCTTGGCCGGAATGATCTGCTGTGCCGTCGGCACCTGGCTGATCACGCTGCCGAACTTGGCGAAGAACAGGGTGGCCACGTCGAATTCGCCGGCGGCGAACATGGCGAGCACCTTGTTGGCGACCAGCTCGGCCTGGGTGAACCCGACCTGCTTGATCTCGCGGAAATTGAAGGTATCGACGATCAGTTCCGGATATTGCCGGCGCAGAATGTCATGACCCTTGCGGCCAACGGTCAGAATCTTGACCGTCTTGCCTTCGCGGATCAGCTTGGCAGCGTGATCGCGTGCCAGGCGGGCGATGGAGGAGTTGAAACCGCCGGCCAGGCCGCGCTCGCCGGTGGCAACCACCAGCAGATGCACCTGATCCTTGCCCGTACCGCCAAGCAGCACGGGGGCGTTTTCCTGCCCATCATAGACGGCGCCAAGCGCGGCCAGCACCTTGCCCATGCGCTCGGCATAGGGACGCGCGGCCTCGGCAGCTTCCTGGGCGCGACGGAGCTTGGCCGCCGCGACCATCTGCATGGCCTTGGTGATCTTCTGGGTCGATTTGACCGAGTCGATCCGGTTTTTGAGGTCCTTTAGCGACGGCATTGCCTGTCGTCTCCTTCAGGGCTTAAACCGCGTAGGTCTTCTTGATCTCATCCAGAGCCGACTTCAGCTTGGCGCGGGTATCGTCGCTCAGAGCCTTTTCGGCGGCGATGGTCTTGAGGATGTCGGCATATTTCGAGCGCATGTTCGACAGAACGTGCTTTTCGAAGTCCTGCACCTTGGTGACCGGAATGCTGTCGAGATAGCCCTGGCCGCCGGCAAAGATCACCGCAACCTGTTCTTCCGTCTTGAGCGGGGAGAACTGCGGCTGCTTGAGCAGCTCGGTGAGGCGTGCGCCGCGGTTGAGGAGGCGCTGGGTGGCGGCGTCTAGGTCCGAACCGAACTGGGCGAAAGCGGCCATTTCGCGGTACTGCGACAGCTCACCCTTGAGCGAGCCAGCAACCTGCTTCATCGCCTTGATCTGGGCCGAACCACCCACGCGGGACACCGAAAGACCGACGTTCACGGCCGGGCGGATACCCTGGAAGAACAGGTTGGTCTCGAGGAAGATCTGGCCGTCGGTGATCGAGATCACGTTGGTCGGAATATAGGCCGACACGTCGTTGGCCTGCGTCTCGATGACGGGCAGCGCAGTCAGCGAACCCAGACCGTGGTCTTCGTTCATCTTGGCGGCGCGTTCGAGCAGACGGGAGTGCAGGTAGAACACGTCGCCCGGATAGGCTTCGCGGCCCGGCGGACGGCGCAGCAACAGCGACATCTGGCGGTAGGCAACGGCCTGCTTGGTCAGATCGTCATAGGCGATCACGGCATGCTTGCCATTGTCGCGGAACCACTCGCCAATGGCGCAGCCGGTGAACGGCGCGATATACTGCAGCGGTGCCGGATCGGAGGCGGTTGCCGCGATCACGATCGAGTAGGGCAGGGCGCCCGATTCTTCGAGCTGACGCACGAACTGGGCGACGGTGGAGCGCTTCTGACCTACGGCGACGTAGATGCAGTAGAGCTTGTCGGTGTCCGAGGCGTTGGCATCGTGTGCCGGGCGCTGGTTGAGGAAGGTGTCAAGAATGATGGCGGTCTTGCCGGTCTGGCGGTCACCAATGACCAGCTCGCGCTGGCCGCGGCCGATCGGGATCAGCGCATCGATGGCCTTGAGGCCGGTGGACATGGGCTCGTGCACGGACTTGCGCGGCAGGATGCCGGGAGCCTTGACGTCGACGCGGCGGCGTTCGGTATGCTCGATCGGGCCCTTGCCGTCGATCGGATTGCCGAGACCGTCGACCACGCGGCCGAGGAGGCCCGGACCCACGGGGGTGTCCACGATGGCGCCAGTACGCTTGACGACGTCGCCTTCCTTGATCGAACGGTCATTGCCGAAAATCACGACGCCGACATTGTCGGTTTCGAGGTTCAGCGCCATGCCCTTAATGCCACCCGGGAACTCGACGAGCTCACCGGCCTGCACCTTGTCGAGGCCGTAGACGCGGGCGATACCGTCGCCAACGCTCAAAACCTGGCCGACTTCGGAAACCTGGGCTTCCTGGCCGAAATTCTTGATCTGGTCCTTGAGGATCGCAGAGATTTCCGCGGCTTTGATGTCCATTTATCCGACCTCTTTCATGGCGATTTTCATCGCAGCGAGTTTTGTCTTGAGCGAAGAATCGATCATCTGCGATCCGACCTTCACCTGAAGGCCACCGATCAGCGAGGGATCGACGAATTGGTTGAGTGTGATGGTCTTGCCCAGCTTGGCCTTGAGCGTCTCGGCAAGGGCCGAAGCTTGTTCCGAGGTCAGGGGGGCAGCCGACGTCACCTCGGCAGTCATTTCGCCACGGGCGGCAGCGGCCAGCTCGCGGAAACCGATAATGATCTGATCGAGCGCGAACAGGCGCCCGTTCCGCGCCACGAGGCGCAGGAAGTTGGCGACCAGCGGATTGACCTTGGCCTTGCCGATAATGGCATCGAGGGCCGCAGCCTTGACGTCGCTGGTGATCACCGGCGAGCGGAGATAACGCGCGAAATCATCGCTTTCGCCGATCAGGCGGGAAATATCGGAAAGCCCGGTTTCCACCTGGGCCAGCTGGTTCTCGCTCTCTGCGAGATCAAACAGCGCCGACGCATATGGCCGCGCGATCTGGGTAAGCACTGAATTCTGCGCTGCCAATGCCGCTTCACCCTCTTTCTGGCCTGCCCTGTTGTCAGCTTCGCTATTGGAAGCCCCGGGCGGGTTATGAACGCTTGGACGTGCTCGGAAACGGGGTTCGAGCCGGACCCCTCTAAAGTCGCGCTCGCTCTAACATAAGCCCGGCGCGCCACGCAAGGCTTGGAAACGCGATTCAATTGTGGCGAAAGTGTCGCAGGCTTCGAGGCGTCCCGCAGGGAGAAAGGCTCCAATAGACCGATTTGAGCCGAAAAGGCCATGAGGGCTATGCCGGAGTGGCGGGGTCGACCGGCAGATATCGCAACTTGCTTTGCCAAAATACCAAGTTTTGGTATTTTTCTCTATCCGGAGGCAATGTCATGGCTCGCAATACATCCGTTTCTCTAAGCGATCACTTCGCCGAATTCGTCGACGATCAGGTCGAAACCGGACGCTACGGCTCCGCCAGCGACGTGATCCGCGCTGGGTTGCGCCTACTCGAGGAGCACGAAGCCAAGGTCAAAGCGCTGCATGACGCCATCAGGGCCGGAGAAGAATCGGGGCCGGCAACGCCATTTGACCGCGATGCGTTTCTCGCTGAACTACAAAGCCGTCATGCCCATGAGGGCTATTGACCTCAAGCCTTTGGCAAGAGAGGACTGGCGCGGCATCTGGGACCATGGAATAGAGAATTGGTCGGCAACGACGGCGAAAAGCTATTACAACCGGATTGCAAATCGTCTGGAAGACCTTGCAGTCGGCCAGCTCATTGGTCTTCCCGCCTATAACTATCCGGGCGTCCTGACGAGTCTGATCGGGTCTCATGCCATCTACTTCCGCATCGAGCCAAAGACCTTGACCGTCTTGCGAATTCTTCACCAAGGCATGGATGTCGGCAAAAACCTCTAACCACTCACATAAAACTCATCGGATCGATGTCGATCTGCACCTTGATGTCGCCCTTGGGCCGTTCACCGCTTGCCAGCCAGAAGCGGACGTAACCGGAAAGATCAAAGTCCTTGCCCGACTGGGCGAGGAGCCGCACCCGATGGCGGCCGCGAATCATTGAAACAGGCGCATCGGCCGGCCCGAACAGCCGCACCCCCTCGGCCATCGGCGCCGCCGACAGCAGCGTGCGCGCATAGGCCATGGCGCCCGCCTGCTCATTGGCCGAGATGATCAGCGCCGCCAGCCGTCCAAAGGGCGGCATCCCACCCGCCTCGCGCGCCAGCAATTCCTGCGCATAAAAAGCCTCGCGATCGCCCGACACCATCGCCTTCATCACCGGATGATCGGGATGATAGGTCTGCAAGAACGCCTTGCCGTGCCGGCTCGCCCGTCCGGCCCGCCCCGCCACCTGCGTCAGGATCTGAAAGGTCTTTTCGGCAGCGCGCGGATCGCCATGGGCGAGGCCGAGATCGGCGTCGAGCACCCCCACCACCGAAAGCTTTTCGAAATGGTGCCCCTTGCTGACCAGCTGCGTGCCGATGATCAGATCATATTCGCCCCGCTCCACCTCGGCGAAGCGCTCGCGCAATTGCCCATGGCTGCCCATGTCGGTGGAGAGCAACACGCGCCGGGCATCGGGAAAGCGCGCCGCCGCTTCCTCGGCAATGCGCTCGATGCCCGGGCCCACGGCCACCAGGCTATCGGCCTCGCCACAGGCGCTGCAGCTCTTGGGCGTGCGCATTTCGTAGCCGCAATGATGGCACATGAGCACGCCGCGAAACCGGTGTTCCACCATCCAGGCCGAGCAATTCGGGCATTGATATTGATGGCCACACGAGCGGCACAGGGTCAGCGGCGCATAGCCGCGCCGGTTGAGGAATAACAGCGCCTGCTCGCCCCGATCGAGCGCTGCAAACACTTCCCGCGCCAGGGTCGGGGCAATCCATTCACCCTTTTCCGGTCCATCCACCCGCATGTCGATGGCGGTGACATCGGGCATGGCAGCAGCCGCAAAACGGCTTTCGAGCCGCACATGGGCATAGCGCGCCTGATTGGCATTGTTGCGTGATTCCACCGAGGGCGTGGCCGAGGACAGGACCACCCGGGCCCGCGCGAGATTGGCGCGGACGATGGCCATGTCGCGCGCGTGATAGGTAAAGCCGTCCGATTGCTTATAGGCGCCGTCATGCTCCTCATCGAGCACCATAAGGCCCAGTTCACGGAAGGGCAGGAACAGCGCCGAGCGCGCCCCCACCACCGCCCTCACCGTGCCGTCCAGCACGCCGCGCCACACCTTGGCGCGCTGTGCCGGGGTCATGTCGGAATGCCATTCGGCGGGCCTGGTGTCGAAGCGGCGGGTAAAGCGGTCGATGAAGGTATTGGTAAGCGCGATCTCAGGCAGCAGAATCAGCGCCTGACGGCCGGCACGCAATGTGTCGGCCACTGCCTCGAAAAACACCTCGGTCTTGCCGCCCCCGGTCACTCCGTCGAGCAGCGCCACCCCGAACTGCTGGGGGTCGAGCGCCCTGATCTGGTCCAGCGCCGCCTGCTGTTCGGCATTGAGCACCGATGGATTGCCATCGGGATCAGGCGGCAAAACCACGGGCGGCGGCGCCATTTCGAGCTTTTCCAGCGCCCCGACCCGTTCCAGCCCCTCGATCACCGAAGGCGACACTCCGCTGGCCCCGATCAGCGCCGGCTTGGGCCAGGTCATGTCATCCATCAGGCAATCCAGCACCCGCAGCCGCGCCGGCGTCAGCTTTTCCGGCTCATGCCCGGTGCGGCGATAGGCGATGACAGGCTTTGGTGCATCCAGGGCTTCGGGCGAGCGCAACACGCCGCGCAGCACCTGACCCGGCGCCGCCAAAGTGTAGCGCGCTACCCACTCGACCAAAGCCAGCAACTCCCCTGACAGGGGCGGAACGTCATAGGCGTGGGCGATGTCGCGCAGGCGGTTATGAGCGATATTATCCTTGGGCGGACCCCAGACCACACCCAGCACCAGGCGCGGCCCCAGCGGCACGGCGACGATGGAGCCACGCTCCACCACCATGCCGGCAGGCACGCGATAGCTATAGGGGCCTTCGACGGCCACGCCGACCATGACGGCGACGATGTCGGGGTGATCCAGCATTTGTGCCCGTTCTGTTCGCGTCAGAACATAGGAGCATCAGCTGATTCTGCAAGAACAAGCCGGCCGAAATCGGCCGCGCTGTCCCACATGCTTCAGAAATTACCGCGCAGGCTCGCGGTGAGTTCGACACTGCGGAAATCGCCCCCCGCGCCGCCCCCGGTGGCGCTCACCAGCGTGCTGGTCGAGCCGATGAACATCTGGCTGTCGCCGCGTTGGCGGAAAATCTGGCTATAGCGTGCGCCCAGCACCACTTCGGCCATAGGGCCGATGGCATAGCCCACATCCGCGCCCGCCGTCAGTGTCGGGGATACATAGAGCTGGTCAACGAATTTGAGGTCACGCAGCCAGTGATTGTCGGTTCCCAGCGCATTGACCGTCAGGCCGCCACGCAACAGGCCACCGATGCGGATATTGCCATAATGCTGCTCGCCTTCAACGCCGGCGAACACTTCTGGAAGCTGCTGGCGATAGGTGATGCCGCGGCCAGGGGGCATGTCCCCGATCAGGTCGCGAAAGCCGCCTGGGGAGGAATAGACATAGGAGCCGCCATGGGCGGTCCATTGCACATCGGTGAATTTGAACCCGCTCTGCAGCCGCACCAGCGCCTGGTCGCTGCGCGAAAGATCATAGCCGATGCTGGCGGCGCCGGTCCAGAAATGGTCGAGATTGGTGCTGGGATGCTGGGAGCGGTCTGTCCAACTGCCGAAATTGTCGCTCGGCCCCGTCCAGTCATAATCCTCCATATAGGAGACGCCGTAACCGGCGACGCTGCCTTCGAGCCCGACGCTGAACCCGCCACCAAGATCGGCCGACAGATTGCCGCGCAGCACCGGCGCGCGGCTCTGCCAGATCAGCTGGCTCAGCGTTTTGTCGCCGTTATAGACGAGCTCATTGGCTTCAATGAAGGCCGCCCCGATTCCGGCCTGCACCCGCACGCTGTCGCTATCGGAGACGGCGTGCCGATAATCCTCGGTGCCGAAGCCGCCGCGAAAGGCGATCGGATCGCCCTTGCCGGGTTGATAGACCAGGCTCTGGTCCGCCGCCAGCGCGGGGGTGGCCAGGGCAGTGGCAGTCGAAAGGGCGAAAAAGATGGAGCGCACGGGAAATCTCCTTGTGCGACCAGTTGACCATGCCCAGGTTAAGACAGGGTTTACCATGTCCGTTGACACTTCAGTCATGACCGACGCCGCCTTTGCCACCGATGATTTCGTGCGTGCCCAGCTTGCCGGATGGCAGACCGAGCTCGGCGCCGTCCGGCGCCTGGCGCCCAAGACGCTCGAAGCCTATGGCCGCGACCTCACCCAGTTCATGTCCTTCCTCGCCGATCACATGGGTGGACCGGTGACGCTGAAATCGTTGCGCGAGCTGCGCGGCGCCGATATCCGCGCCTTCATGGCCCAGCGCCGCAGCGAAAGCCTCGGCTCGCGCTCGCTGGCGCGGGTGCTGTCGGCGCTCAAGAGCTTTTTTGCCTATCTCGAACGGCAGGGCGTGGTGTCGGTGGAGGCGCTCAATGTCATCCGTACGCCCAAAATCGGCCGCTCTCTGCCCAAGGCGCTGACCGTTCTCGAGGCCCGCGCCACCATCGATACAGCGGGCGAAATGGAAGAGCGCCCCTGGGTGGGCGCGCGCGACATGGCGGTGATCGCGCTCTGCTATGGCTGCGGGCTGCGCATTTCCGAAGCCCTGGCGCTGACCGGCGCCGATCTCGAGGCCGATGTTCTGCGCGTCACCGGCAAGGGCGGCAAGATGCGCATGGTACCCCTGATCGCGCCGGTGCGGCGAGCCATCGATCTCTATCGCGAGCTCAGCCCCTTCAAGCTCTGGCCCGAAGAGCCGTTGTTCCGCGGCGTGCGCGGCGGCGTGCTGTCGCCCCGGCTCATCCAGCTGCGCATGGAGCAATTGCGCTCGGTATTGGGCCTGCCGCCCTCCGCCACGCCGCATGCCCTGCGCCATTCCTTTGCCACCCATTTGCTCGGCAAGGGCGGCGATCTGCGCTCCATCCAGGAGCTATTGGGCCATGCCAGCCTCTCCACCACCCAGATCTACACCGCCGTCGATACCGACCGGCTCCTCGAAAGCTACGCAAAAGCCCATCCGCGCGGATAACCGCGCCAATTGGACGGAAAGGCCCCGACGGGGGCTTTGACGCTGCCGCCGCCAAGCCTATGCATGGGTCATGACCAGCCCCTCAACACCCAGTCCCGCGCCGCAAGCGGCTTCGATCGACATGCTCGGCTATGGCTTTGCCCTGACCGGCGCGGCGCTGTTCTCGACCAAGGGCATTTTCATCAAGCTGGCCTTCGCTGAGGGCGCCTCGACCGAAATCGTCCTGGCGCTGCGCATGCTGGTGGCGCTCCCTGTCTATCTGGTGATTCTGCTTGTGCTGCTCCGCCGCAATCCGCAGACCCGCGCCCTGCTCACCCCGCGCCGCCTGCTGGCTTCCATGGCGGTGGGGAGTCTCGGCTATTATCTTTCGAGCTATCTCGATTTTGCCGGCCTGGCCTTCGTCTCCGCCCAATATGAGCGGCTGGTGCTCTTCACCTATCCGTTCTTCGTGCTGCTGTTCGGGGTCTGGTTCTTCTCCGACCGCATGAACTGGCGGCTGATGCCGGCCATGCTGGTCACCTATGGCGGGCTTTTGGTCATCTTTGCCTGGAACCTCACCATGCGCCCCGACGGCCTGTTCATCGGCACCGCGCTGGTCTTGGGCTCGGCCCTCACCTTCGCCTTTTACCAGCACCTGGCGCGCCGGCAGATGCTGATCATCGGCTCTGGGCTTTTTACCTGTATCGGCATGTCCACCGCCGCCGTGCTCGCCATCGGGCAAAGCCTTCTTGCCGACGGTCCCGCCGCCTATGGCGAACTCTCGAATCATGTCTGGTTCTATGGCCTGATGCTGGGCATTTTCGGCACGGTGCTGCCCTCGTTCCTGCTCAATACCGGCGTTGCCCGCATCGGCGCCCGCGCCACCTCCTCCACCGCCTCGCTCGGCCCGGTGGTCACCATCGTATTGGCCGTGTTCATTCTGGGCGAGGAGTTCACCTGGATCCACGCCATCGGCACCGCCCTCGTGCTGTTCGGCTCATCCTGGTTCGCCCGCCAGGAAAGCCGCGCCGCCCGCGCCGGCAAATAATTCTTCCTCACGACGATGTGTGCCTGCCGCAAAGCCGCTATATTGTCGCTTCTATAGTGCTGGCCCAATTGGAGGACACCGATGCGTGCATTGAACACACTCATGGGCGGGGCGATGGTGAGCCTCATGCTGGCCACCAGCTTCACGGCGCCGGCATGGGCCCAACCGACGCCCAATGCGGCCAATATCGATTTTGGCGACGATTCCTCGCCCTGGGCCAAGGATGGCGAATGCGACGATCCGCGCTTCACCGGCCCCGGCGCCGCCCAGGAACTGGTGGAAGCGGACCGCATGAAGGACGCCACCGACTGCCGCGCCGCCTTCGAAGCGGGCAAGGTCACGTTAAAGGACGACGCTGGCACGCCGCCTCCACCCCCTCAGGGGCAGCCGGGGACGCCGCCACCCCTGCCGGGAACCACCCCGCCGCCTCTGCCGGGCGCCGACGCGCCCACTGCACCCTCGGCGCCGGCGAGCCCGGCCCCCAATATCGACTTCGGTGACGATTCCTCGCCCTGGGCCAAGGACGGCGAATGCGATGATCCGCGCTTCACCGGACCCGGCTCGGCCCAGGAGCTGGTCGAGGCCGACCGCATGAAGGATGCCACCGATTGCCGCGCCGCCTTCGAAGCCGGCACCGTGACCCTCAAGGACACCGGGGCCATCCCGCCGGCCACCATCACCCCGCCCGCCGATATCGACTTCGGCGACGATAGTTCCGAATGGGCCAAGGATGGCGAGTGCGACGATCCCCGTTTCACCGGACCCGGCTCGGCCCAGGAACTGGTCGAAGCGGACCGCATGAAGGACGCCACCGACTGCCGCGCCGCCTTCGAGGCCGGCACCGTGACCCTCAAGGACGCCGCCGCTACCCCCGCAGCCACCACGCCCACCGCCGCCGATATCGACTTCGGCGATGACAGCTCCGAATGGGCCAAGGACGGCGAGTGCGACGATCCCCGTTTCACCGGCCCCGGCTCGGCCCAGGAACTGGTCGAGGCCGACCGCATGAAGGATGCCACCGATTGTCGCGCCGCCTTCGAGGCCGGCACCGTGACCCTCAAGGAAACCGGCGCGTCCCAGCCGGCTGCCACGCTCACCCCCATCGGCGAGATCGACTTCGGCGATGACAGCTCGAACTGGGCCAAGGATGGCGAATGCGACGACCCGCGCTTTACCGGCCCGGGTTCGGCCACCACGCTGCTCGACGAGGACCGCCTCAAGGACGCCACCGACTGCCGTGCCGCCTATGAAGCGGGCACCGTGACCCTCAAGACCGATGCCGCCGCGACGCCCGCCGTCTCGGTGCCGGTGTCCGAAATCAATTTCGGCAACGACACTTCCGACTGGGCCAAGGACGGGGAATGCGACGATCCGCGCTTCACCGGCCCGGGCGTCGCCACCACCGCCATCGATCTCGACATTGCCAAGGACGCCACCGATTGCCGCGCCGCCGTCGAGGCCGGCACCGCCACCTATACCGGCGAGCACGTCGCCAGCAGCGATGCCTTCGACTATGGCTCGGACAGCTCCAAATGGGCCAATGACGGGGAATGCGACGACCCGCGCTTCACCGGGATCGGCACCAACAAGAAGCTCCTTGGCGAAGACATGTATGCCGACGCCACCGACTGCAAGGCCGCCGTCGAGGCCGGCACCGCTTCGGTGATCCCGGTCTATACGCCCGAATATGCCGCTGCCGCCCCCTATGACAGCACCGGCATCGACTTCGGGGACAATAGCTCCAATTATTCCGACGACGACGAATGCGACGATCCGCGCTTCATCGGTCCGGGCACCGCCACCACCCTGCTCGACAGCGACCGCATGGCCGATGCCAATGATTGCAAGGCCGCCTATGAGGCCGGCACCATCATGCTGCGCGAGGATCTCGAACGCGGCATGTAAATCCGGCCAACCAGCCGCACAGTACAATGAAAACGGCGGGCCCCCGGGGACCCGCCGTTTTCTATGCCAGATCGCCATCCTCGGGCCTGACCCGAAGGGCTCCCAGGGTCACCCTCAGGCGGCCTTGCGCTCCACCATCATCTTCTTGATCTGGGCAATGGCCTTGGCCGGGTTGAGCCCCTTCGGGCACACTTTTGCGCAGTTCATGATGGTGTGGCAGCGATAGAGCTTGAACGGGTCCTCGAGATTGTCGAGGCGCTCCTGCGTCGTCTCATCGCGGCTGTCGATCAGCCAGCGATAGGCCTGCAGCAGCGCCGCCGGGCCGAGATATTTCTCACCATTCCACCAATAGGACGGGCAGGAGGTCGAGCAGCAGGCGCAGAGGATACACTCATAGAGCCCGTCGAGCTTGGCGCGGTTCTCAATGGACTGGGTCCATTCCTTTTCCGGCGTCGGCGAGGTGGTCTTGAGCCAGGGCTCGATGGCGCGGTGCTGGGCGTAGAAATTGGACAGGTCCGGCACCAGATCCTTGACCACCGGCATATGCGGCAGCGGGTAGATCTTGATCGGGCCGGAACTGTCATCCATGCCCTTGGTACAGGCCAGGGTATTGAGCCCGTTGATATTCATCGAGCACGACCCGCAAATCCCCTCGCGGCAGGAGCGGCGCAGCGTCAGGGTCGGGTCGGTATTGTTCTTGATATAGAGCAACGCGTCCAGAATCATCGGCCCGCAATTGTCGAGATCGACGAAATAGGTGTCGATGCGCGGATTGTCGGTCGAGTCCGGATCATAGCGATAGATATGGAATTCCCGCAGGCGCGTGGCGCCGGCCGGCTTGGGCCAGGTCTTGCCCTTTTGCGGCTGATCGGCCTTGCGAAGCGTCAGTTCGGCCATTCTTTCATTCCTTCTCAGCGGACGCTTGGGGTCGTCCAGAAACTCATCGTCACACCGGCTGCCATCGCCACTGGCGAGCCTTCCCTGCCGCCATCAGTAATTCGGCTTACAGATCTGGTTCGATTTGGCGACATAGGTGTTGTAGGCGTCGTAGTCTGCTGCCGCCGGCGAGCCGCCCTTCATCGAGGAAATCACCACGCCCATGAAGCGCTCGTCGATCAGCGTCATCGCCGCATCGGCCTTGCAGCGACACAGCTCGGCATTCTGGGAAATGCCGACACAGACCTTATAGAATTCATCCTTTTGCGCCGCGCTGGGCTGGGCCGCCGTCACGGTCTGAACGCCCATCGTCAGCACGGCCAGTGCCAGAAGAATGTTCCGCATTATCTGCTCCGCTATTCGGGCCCTTGCCCTGTTCATCGCGATCCAGCCCGGCCGGGGCACAGGGCGCCGGCCAGAAATCATCGTAACTGCGCTCTTCGCAGAGATGGCACAAATCAGTACACGCGTGCCTTGGGCGCGATCTTCTTGAGATCGATGCCGCCCTGATCCTGCGGTGTCAGCGGGTCGGTGATCACCGGCCGATAGCCCAGCACCACATCGCCGGTCTCGACATTGACATGGGCCAGCGTGTGCTTGCGCCATTCGACGTCGTCGCGATTGGGGAAATCCTCATGCGCATGCGCACCGCGGCTTTCGTGGCGGGCTTCGGCCGACACCACCGTGGCGATGGCGCAGGTCATGAGGTTTTCGAGCTCAAGCGTTTCAACGAGATCGGAATTCCAGATCAGCGAGCGATCCGAAACCTTCACATCGGGCAGGCGCTTGTAGATTTCGCTCATGGCGGCAACGCCCTGCTTGAGCGACGCATCGGTTCGGAACACCGCTGCGTCCTTCTGCATGGTCTGCTGCATCTCGTCGCGCAGTTTTGCCGTCGGCTGGCTGCCATTGGCATTGCGCAGCCGATCGAAGCGGGCAAGGATCTTGTCGTCCTGCGCCTTGTTGATCCCTGGGATCGGCGCGGCCTTGTCCACGACCTTGCCGGCGCGAATGGCGGCGGCGCGACCGAACACCACGAGGTCGGTCAGCGAGTTCGAGCCAAGACGGTTGGCGCCATGCACCGAAGCGCAGGCGGCTTCGCCCACCGCCATCAGGCCCGGCACGATGCGGGTCGGATCCTCGGCGGTCGGGTTCAGCACTTCGCCGTGATAGTTCGCGGGAATGCCGCCCATATTATAGTGCACGGTCGGCAGCACCGGGATCGGCTCGCGCGTCAGGTCGACGCCAGCGAAAATCTTGGCGCTCTCGGTAATGCCCGGCAGGCGCTCATGCAGCACCTTCGGGTCGAGATGATCGAGGTGCAGATAGATATGATCCTTCTTGGGACCCACGCCCCTGCCCTCGCGGATTTCGAGCGTCATGCAGCGGGAAACGACGTCGCGCGACGCCAGATCCTTGGCATTGGGCGCATAGCGCTCCATGAAGCGCTCGCCCTCCGAATTGGTGAGATAGCCGCCCTCGCCGCGCGCGCCCTCGGTGATGAGAACGCCCGCGCCATAAATACCGGTCGGGTGGAACTGCACGAATTCCATATCCTGCAGCGGCAGGCCAGCACGCGCCACCATGCCATTGCCGTCGCCGGTACAGGTATGGGCCGATGTGGCCGAGAAATAGGAACGGCCATAGCCGCCGGTCGCCAAAACCACCAGCTTGGCGCGGAAGCGATGCAGCGTGCCATCATCGAGCTTCCAGGCGATCACGCCCTGGCATTCGCCATTTTCGCCCATGATCAGATCGAGCGCGAAATATTCGATGAAGAACTGCGCGTCATTCTTGACCGACTGGCCATAGAGCGTGTGCAGGATGGCGTGGCCGGTGCGGTCGGCCGCGGCACAGGTGCGCTGCACCGGCGGGCCGTCGCCAAACTCGGTCATGTGGCCGCCGAAGGGGCGCTGATAGATCTTGCCTTCCTGCGTACGGCTAAACGGCACACCATAGTGTTCCAACTCATAAATCGCCGCCGGGGCCTCGCGCGCCAGATATTCCATGGCGTCATTGTCGCCCAGCCAGTCCGACCCCTTGACGGTGTCGTACATGTGCCACTGCCAGCTATCTGGCCCCATATTCTGCAGCGAGGCGGCAATACCGCCCTGCGCCGCCACGGTATGCGAACGGGTCGGGAAAACCTTGGTGATACAGGCAGTATTGAAACCCTGCTCGGCCATGCCGAGCGTCGCACGCAGGCCCGCGCCACCGGCGCCGACCACCACCACGTCGAATTCGTGGTCGATCAGTTCGTAAGTGGTCATGTGGATCAACCCCAGAAGACGAGCTTGAGCACGGCGCCGATGCCGGCGAGTGCGATAACGAGACAGAAGAGCGTGTTGAGCATCATGACGAGGCTATAGACCCGCCCGTGCAGGTAATCCTCGAGCGTGTCGCGCATGCCATTACGCATATGCACGGCCACGATGGCGATCAGCACTGCCAAAGGCAGGCCGATCCAGGCGCTGCCAATGACCGCGACCATATCGGTGCGGTCCTGCCCGGCCAGCCGAACGACCAGATAAAGCAGCAGCCCCAGGAACAGGATATTGATCGCCCCGGTCACCCGCTGGGTGATGAAGTGGCGCGTCGAGGCCTTGGCATTGCCGTAATGGGTCTTGGGATTGGCAATCATGTCTTTGGTGATCACGGTATTGCGCATGTCAGGCCGCCCACACAAAGATGGTCCAGATGATAAGGGTGAGCACGACCGAGCCGATAATCGTCGCCCAGGCCATGGTTTCGCGCTGGCCCGGCTCCATCATCGCCGCGGTGTCCCAGACGAAGTGGCGGATGCCGCCCAGCATGTGGTGCACCAGGCTCCAGGTGAAGCCGAACAGCACCAATTGGCCGAACCAGCTGGCAAAGATGTAGTTGAGGCTGGTCAAGGTGTCCTGGCCCATGGCGGCGGCGACCAGCCAGATCACAAACAGCGCCATGCCGGCATAATTGGCTATGCCGGTGGCGCGGTGAAGGATCGACATGGCCATGGTGATGGTCCAGCGGTAGATCTGCAGATGCGGGGAAGTGGGGCGGGCTCTAACCGACATGGTGCTATCCAGGGCCTTCCTGTATGCGGCGCAGTGCCGCGTCCAGTTTGGAATTGTTCGAGGTTTCTAGCGCCCAAACCTTACGAAATCAAAGCCCTCTATGGCCTCAGGCTTCGTACTTTCGGCGCAATCCGCACTTTGTTCGTATAGCGCACAATTCGTTCGATGGGCGGACGAGAGGAAAATCGCGCCCTTTCTCTTTCCTCGCATCCTCTACCCGGCTACACCGGCACCCAATAAGGATTGGAGCCAATGGACGAGCGTATCCGCAAGATCGATGAACAGCTGCTGGCCCATGACTGGGGCAAGCTCACCAAGGTAACGCTCGACTACCGGCGCAATGACGGGCGCTGGCAGCGCATGAGCCGCGAAATCTATGACCATGGCAGCGCCGCCGCCATGCTGCTGTTCAATCCGGCCCGCGAAACCGTGCTGCTGGTGCGCCAGTTCCGCTATCCGGTGCTGGAAAACGGCGACAACCCCGATTTCCTCGAAGTCTGCGCCGGTCTGCTCGACGGCGAAGCCCCCGAGATCGCCGCCATGCGCGAAGCGCTTGAGGAAACCGGCCACGCCCCCACCGATATCCGCCATATATGTGACATCTATGCCAGCCCCGGCTCGCTGACCGAAAAATGCCACCTCTTCATCGGCCATTATGACGAAGCGACCCGCCAGACCGCTGGCGGCGGCATCGAGGCCGAGGGCGAGGAGATCGAGCTGGTCGAACTGGACCTGGCCGAAGCCCTGACCATGATCGCCGATGGCCGCATTCTCGACGCCAAGACCGTCGTCCTGCTGCAAAACCTGGCCATGAGCTGGCGCTGAGCAAATCCCAACCACGACACCGCCCTCAGGTCGAGCCCGCTGACAGGATCCTCCTCGCAAGAGGGAGAGGGAGACAGGCCGTTCTTTGGCTGGCTTTTGCCCAAAACGCCATACGGCCCCTCCCCCTCCTTCAGGGGGAGGCTGGGTGGGGGTGTGCAGCACACTCAAACCAATAGGCGATAACCCTACCCTTGAGGCAGGGCCCGGATGGCAGCCCCTCGATTTGAAATGATCTAAAGCTCGAAAGCGGCGGCGCCGATGATATTGCCGGGCATGCCGCGGCGCTCCTGCTGCACCACCACTGCAAGACCGGTGCTGGTGCCGCCCAGAAGCTCGCCCAGCGGCAGCTTGAGATAGGCGCCCGAGGCGGCTTCCCACATGCCCATGACCTGCCGACCGGTCACCACCTGGGTATAGACCATGCTCTTACCCGCATTGTCGCCGCGCTCGATGGCGACATCGGCCCGGTCCAGATAAGTCACCAGCGACACGGTGGCATCGCCATAGCTGCTATTGCGCGGCACCGAGACGCGCAGCATATCGCCGTCGCGCTGCAATTCGACGCTCAGCCCCAGGCTGGCCGTCTCCACCGCATCATGCACCTCGTCGCGGCGCGAGCCGACCACCGCCTTGGCGCCATTGACCACCATTTGCGGGGTATAGATGCGCGAAGAGCCCCAGCTTTTGGCATAGGCCCGTTGGCGGTCGGAAAAATCCTTGGCGCCAAAGGTGTCTTCCCAGCCGATATAGTCCCAATAGTCCACGTGATAGGCCAGCGCCACCACGTCGTCGCGCTCGGCCAGCGTGGTCAGCAGCGCATCTGCCGGCGGGCATTGCGCACAGCCCTGGCTGGTGAACAGCTCCACCACCGCCTTGATCTTGCCGCCCGACGCCTGGGCATGGGCCTGCCCCGTCAGGGCGAGGCAGAAGGCGGAGCCGGCAAGGGTGTTGAACTGGCGTCTGGAGAGCATGGGCGAAGTTGTAAGCCGCCGCTTTGCCCTCTGCCTAGTCAAAAGAGGGTGAGAGGTGAAACTTCTCACCGATAGAGCATGCCGGCCAGATGCTCTTGATCCAGCGCAAGGCTTGGATCGGCCGGAAATGGCAAGATTGCCCGATATCGGCCACGGTCAACTCATGGAAACCCAATGCCCAATTGCCTCATCCTCAACGGCCACCCCTTCACCCCCAGCTTCAGCGGCGCCATCGCCGGGCGCTATGCGGAAACGCTCGCCGGCCAAGGCATAAATCTCCGCCGGCTCGACCTGGCGGACATGACGCTCCCCGAGCACACCATCCGCAAGGCCGGCGACGAGGTGATGCATGGCGATGTCCTCGCCTTCTGGGAGGCCATGGTCTGGGCCGATCATGTGGTGATCATCCATCCCCTCTGGTGGGGCAGCATGCCGGCCAAGCTCAAGGCGCTGTTCGATATCGGGCTGCAATCGGGCCGCGCCTATCGTTACCGCGATGGCCGCCCGCTGCCTTTGGGCCTGCTCAAGGGCCGCTCGGCCAGACTGATCGTCACCTCGGATACGCCGAATTTCTTCATGGCGCTCGCCTATGGCAATGCTCATTTCCGCACCATGAAGAACCAGATCCTCAAATTCGTCGGTCTCAACCCGGTGCGCATCAGCCATTTTTCGACCATGCGCGACTCGACCCCCGAGCGCCGCGATACCTTTCTCCGCCGCACCGCCGAGGTCGCTGCCGCCGATGCCCAGCGCCTCCTGCGCCATTCCCGCAAGACCACTCCCGCCTGAAACGAAAATGGCGGCCCCGAGGGACCGCCATGCTCATTTGATCGCGTGCGACGCCGGGCTTAGGCGGCGACGAGGCTGCGCAGCACATAGTGCAGGATGCCGCCATTGCGGAAGTAATCCAGCTCATTGGCCGTATCGATGCGGCAGCGGGTCTCGACATTGATCACCTCGCCATTGGCGCGGGTGATCTTGACGGTGACATTGGCGCGCGGGACGATATTTTCGACCCCGGCAATATCCACGGTCTCGGTACCGTCGAGGCCCAGCGTCTGCCAGCTCTCGCCATCCTTGAACTGCAGCGGAATCACGCCCATGCCGACCAGGTTCGAGCGGTGGATACGCTCAAAGCTCTGGGCAATGACCGCCTTGACGCCGAGCAGGTTGGTGCCCTTGGCCGCCCAGTCGCGGGAGGAGCCGGTGCCATATTCCTTGCCGGCAAAGATCACCAGCGGCGTATTCTGCTGCTGATAGGCCATGGCCGCGTCATAGATGGCCATCTGGCTGCCATCGGGACCCTTGGTATAGCCGCCTTCGACGCCGTCCAGCATCATGTTCTTGATGCGGATATTGGCGAAGGTGCCGCGCATCATCACTTCATGATTGCCGCGACGGGCGCCATAGGAGTTGAAATCCTTGGGCGCGACCTGGCGTTCTTCCAGATATTTGCCAGCCGGGGTCGAGGCCTTGAACGAACCGGCCGGGGAGATGTGGTCGGTGGTGATGCTGTCGAGGAACAGCGCCAGGACGCGCGCCGAGACCACGTCGGTCACCGGCTTGGGTTCCATGGTCAGCTCTTCGAAATAGGGCGGGTTCTGCACATAGGTCGAGCTCGAATTCCAGCCATAGGTTTCCCCGCCTTCGACGGCGATGGCCTGCCAGTGCTTGTCGCCCTTGAACACGTCCGAATAGCGCGAACGGAACATGTCGGCGGTCACATGCTTGCGCACGATCTCGGCAACCTCGTGATTGGTCGGCCAGATATCCTTGAGATAAACCGGCTTGCCGTCCTTGCCCGTGCCCAGCGGTTGGGTGGTGATGTCGATATTGAGCGTGCCGAGCAGCGCATAGGCGACCACCAGCGGCGGGGAGGCGAGGTAGTTCGCCCGCACGTCCGGGTTCACGCGGCCTTCGAAATTGCGGTTGCCCGAAAGCACCGAGGCGGCGACCAGCTTGTTTTCGTTGATCGTGTCGGAAATCGCCTGCGGCAAGGGACCCGAATTGCCGATACAGGTGGTGCAGCCATAGCCGACAAGGTTGAAGCCGATGGCGTCGAGATCGTCCTGCAGGCCCGCTGCGGTCAGGTAATCAGTGACCACCTGCGAGCCGGGCGCCAGCGAGGTCTTCACCCAGGGCTTGGAATTAAGGCCGAGGGCCCGCGCCTTGCGGGCGACGAGACCGGCCGCGACCAGCACCGAGGGGTTGGACGTATTGGTGCAGGAGGTGATGGCGGCGATGACGACCGAGCCGTCATTGATCTTGTAGTCGCAACCCTTGACCGGGAAAGCGGCCTCTTCGGGAATGTCGTCGACGCCGGTGGCGCCTTCATCCACGAAGCGGCTTTCCTGCTTGTCGGCGGGCAGCTTGGTGCGCTCGATGCGGCCACCGGACAATTCCGGCAGGGCCTCGGCAAAGGCACGGGTCACATCCTTGAGCGCCACGCGGTCCTGCGGGCGCTTGGGACCCGACAGCGACGGCACGACGGTCGAGAGATCGAGTTCCAGCGTCGAGGTGAAGACCGGGTCCGGTGTCTCGGTGGTGCGGAACATGCCCTGGGCCTTGGAATAGGCCTCCACCAGCGCCACGCGGTCGGCATCGCGGCCGGTGGTGGCGAGGAATTTCAGCGTATCGGCATCGACCGGGAAATAGCCGCAGGTGGCGCCATATTCGGGCGCCATATTGGCGATGGTCGCCTGGTCTTCGAGGCTGAGATAGTCGAGGCCCGGGCCGTAGAACTCGACGAACTTGCCGACCACGCCCTTCTTGCGCAGCATTTCGGTGACGGTCAGCACCAGATCGGTGGCGGTGATGCCTTCATTGATCTTGCCGGTCAGCTTGAAGCCGACGACTTCGGGGATCAGCATGGTGACCGGCTGGCCCAGCATGGCCGCCTCGGCCTCGATGCCCCCCACGCCCCAGCCCAGAACCGCCATGCCATTGACCATGGTGGTGTGCGAATCGGTGCCGACCAGCGTGTCGGGATAGGCGACGGTTTCGCCATTCTCGTCCTTGGTCCACACGGTCTGGGCCAGATATTCGAGGTTCACCTGGTGGCAGATGCCGGTGCCGGGGGGCACGACGCGGAAATTGTCGAAGGCCGACTGGCCCCAGCGCAGGAATTCATAGCGCTCGCCATTGCGCTCATATTCGAGCTCGACATTCTGCTGGAAGGCCAGCGGCGTGCCGAAGCTGTCCACCATGACCGAATGGTCGATGACCAGATCGACGGGCACCAGCGGATTGATCTTCTGCGGATTGGCGCCGAGCTTGGCGGTGGCATCGCGCATGGCGGCCAGATCGACCACGGCGGGCACGCCGGTAAAGTCCTGCATCAGGACGCGCGCCGGACGATACTGGATTTCATATTCGGACGTGCGGGTCACCAGCCATTCGGCGATGGCCTGGATGTCTTCCTTCTTCACGGTCCGGTTGTCTTCGAAGCGCAGCAGGTTTTCCAGCACCACCTTCATCGAGCTCGGGAGCTTCGAGACGCCGGTGAGGCCGTTCTTTTCGGCTTCGAGAATTGAGTAATAGGTATAGGTCTTGCCACCGACTGTAAGCGTCGACTTGGATTTGAAGCTGTCGATCTGCGTCATGATGCTCCGCCCTTTGCTGCTGTTACGGGCCTGCCGGACGCTTTGGGGCCGCCGGAAACGCCGTCTTTCTGGAATGACTCCAATTCACTTGGGCTTATAGTCAATCGAATAGGCCCTTGCCAGTACGACCATGGGTTCAATACGAGATGGGGCCATGACGCAAAGGCAAGTCTTCCCGCAACTCCGTCTCAACGTGCACGGCCTCAGCTGCGGTCGCGGCGATGCCGTGCTGCTGGAAGGGCTCGATCTCGCGCTGGATAGCGGGCACGCGCTGCTGCTGCGCGGCCCCAATGGATCAGGCAAATCCACTCTGCTCTTGACCCTTGCCGGTCTCCTCCGGCCCCTCGAGGGTACCATCACCCTCGAGGCACACGACGAGGAAAACGGCCCGCCGCTGCATTATTGCGGCCATCGCAATGCGGTGCGGGCGCGGCTGGGCGTTCTGGAAACGCTCAACTTCTGGCGCGCCCTCAATGGCGCCGGCACGATGGAGCCAGAGGCCGCGCTGGAGCGGGTTGGGCTGGGGCGCGCTGCCCTGCTCGATGCCGCCTATCTCTCCGCCGGCCAGCAACGCCGCCTGGCCCTGGCGCGGCTGCTCGTCTCCCCGCGTCCGCTTTGGCTGCTCGACGAGCCGACGGCGGCGCTCGACAGCGAGGGCCACGCTTTGGTTGCTGCCCTGGTCATTGAGCACCTGGCCTCAGGTGGCCTCGCCATCATCGCCACCCATGATCCGCTTGATATCGCGGCTTGCGAAACGCTGACCCTTGGAGGGCCGGCATGAGCGGCTTCACCGCCATCCTCCGACGCGAAATCCGCCTCGGCCTGGCCGGTGGCGGCGAGGTTTTGACTCTTCTCCTCTTCTTCATCATCGTCGGCGCCATCGTTCCCTTCGCCGTCGGGCCCGACAAGGTGCTTTTGGCCCGCATCGCCCCCGGCATCGTCTGGATCGCGGCCTTCCTGTCCATGCTGCTCGGGCTCGAGCGGCTGTTCCGCCCCGATCACAATGACGGCACAATGGCGCTTTACCGGCTCGCCGATCTGCCGCTTTCCGCCGTCATGGCGGCCAAGCTCTTGGGCAATTGGCTGACCTCGGCACTGCCGCTGATCCTGGCCTCGCCCTTCCTGGCGCTGATCCTCGCCATGGATATGGACACCTATTGGCGCACACTCCTGTCCCTGCTGCTTGGCACCCCGGCACTGGCGGCGTTCGGCACTTTCGGGGCCGCCATCACCGTCGCCATTGCCCGCGGGGGCCTGCTGGCCCCCATCCTCATCGCCCCGCTTTGCGTGCCGGTGCTGATCTTCGGGGTCGGCGCCATCGCGCCGCAGGGCGGGCCGGATCAGGCGCAGGCGGCGCTGCTCTTCGTTGCGGCACTCAGTCTCATCTCGGTGAGCCTGTCTCCCTTCGCCGCCGCTCTTGCGATAGGCTGGGGAGAGGAATAGATCGGTTGAAACCTGCCTGGATGCCGTGCCCTTGCGCATCCTCCCCGCTGCGGGGACCATGGAGCCGGATGCAAAGATGACCATCAACGACACCACCCCGAAAATGAGCTGGTGGAACCGCCTGGCCCATCCCGGCCAGTTCGTCATCTGGACAAGGCCGCTGCTCTGGCCGCTGGCGGTGCTGACCGCTCTGCTGTTCGTCGCCGGCCTGTGGTTCGCCTTCTTCAATTCGCCAGCCGACTACCAGATGGGTGACACGGTGCGCATCATGTATGTGCATGTGCCCACCGCCTGGCTGAGCCAGTTCGTCTATGGCGCCATGGCGGTTTCGGCGCTGGGCACGCTGGTCTGGCGCCACCCCATGGCCGATGTGTCGATGAAGGCCGCCGCCCCCATGGGCGCTGTGTTCACCGCCATGGCCCTGTTCACCGGCTCGCTCTGGGGTCGGCCCACCTGGGGCACCTTCTGGGAGTGGGATGGTCGCATGACCTCCACCCTCATCATGCTGTTCATCTATCTCGGCATCGTCGCGCTCTGGCGCGCCTTCGACGATCAGCTGCGCGCCGCCCGCATCGTCGCCATCTTTACCCTTGTCGGTGCGGTCAATGTGCCGATCATCAAATTCTCGGTGGATTGGTGGAGCACGCTGCACCAGCCGGCCAGCGTCTTCCGCGCCGATGGTCCCACCATGCCGGGCTCGATCCTCACCCCGCTCTTCATCATGTTCTTTGCCTTCACCTTCCTCTTCATCACGCTGCAGCTTTTGGCCATGCACACCGAAGTGCGCCGCCGCCGGGTGATGACGCTGGAGCGCAAGGCCGCTCGGGGAGATGCACGATGATCGAACTGGGCCAGCATGCCGGCTTTATCATCACCGCCTATATCGGGGTCTTTGCCGGGCTTTTCGCGCTGATCGGCTGGAGTCTTTATGACAGCCGCCGGGTCAGCCGCCGCCTTGCCCGGCTCGAGGGGCGCAAGGACTGATGCGCGTTCTGTTCTTCGCCCTGCCGCTGGTGCTGCTCACCGGCCTCGTCGCCATTTTCGCTCTGACCATCGACCGCGATGCGAGCCTGGTGCGCTCGGTGCTGATCGACAAGCCCGCCCCCCAATTCGTCCTGCCGGCAGTCGAAGGGCTTGCTGTGCCCGGCTTTGACACCGCCACTCTCAAGGGCGCGCCGACCCTGGTCAATGTCTTTGCCTCCTGGTGCATCCCCTGCCGCGACGAACACCCGCTGCTCGAAGCCATCAAGGACGATATCGGCATCCGCATTTACGGCATCAATCATTCCGACGCGCCGGACAATGCCCGCGCCTTTCTGGCCGAGCTGGGCAATCCCTATGCCGCGGTCGGCGCCGATCGCGACCGGCGCGTCTCCATCGACTGGGGCGTCTATGGCGTGCCCGAGACCTTCCTCGTCGATGCCAATGGCACCATCGTCTATAAGCATGTCGGCCCGCTGACCCAGAAAGCCATCGACACCGAGCTTAAACCGGCCATTGCCAAGCTGGGTGGCTAAGCCGATCTGGAAGCGTTCATCTTCGGTTCAGACTGCGGTCAGCATTGTGGGGTCACTGGTTCTGCGTATCGAGTGACTGCCTTGCCCCTGATTGCCAAATTCCTCTCTGACCAACGCGGTGTCAGCGCCGTCGAATACGGCCTCATCGCCGCCATCCTCACCGTCGCCACCACCTTCGCCGTCTCGGCCGCCGGCTATAATATCACTGATTTCATTGGCTAATTTGGCCGCCAGGCAAGTGTCTGGGCACGATCGGTCCCTCCCCCTCCTCCAGGGGGAGGCTAGGTAGGGGTACCCTTCCAACCCTCAGAAATCAGCCGTCAGCCCCTTGATCTCCCAATCCCCATAGCGCCCCGGCTCCAGCCCCCCACGCCCACCCTTCTCCTTGGGCGCCATGGCCGTCGCAGCATCGATCGCACTGCGCCGCGCCGCCGCCTCGGCCAGTGCCCGCGCCGCCGCGGGGCTCAGCACCTTCGGCATTTCCTCTGCGATTTCAGGTAGTTGTTGCTCGCTCATCGCAAATCCGTTTCCGCTGTGATGGATGCCGCTTGCGCGGAACCCCTTGGCACACAACATAGTTGAGGCAAAGATCCAACCCAAGGGGTTCGACCCATGTTCAACGCCTTCCGCACTTTTGTCCTGCTCGCGGGCATGACCGCGCTCTTCATGGTGGTGGGCTATTTCATCGGCGGCCAGTCCGGCATGCTGATCGCGCTGGCCTTTGCGGGCGTGACCAATCTTTTTGCCTATTGGAACTCCGACAAGATGGTGCTGCGCATGCAGAACGCCGTCCCGGTCGAGCGGTCCCGCGCGCCCGAACTCTATGACATGGTTGATGTGCTGTCCCAGCGCGCCGGCATTCCAACCCCCGCCGTTTACGTGATCGAAACCGACCAGCCCAACGCCTTCGCCACCGGCCGCGATCCGAATAATGCTGCAGTGGCAGTATCTTCGGGCCTGTTGCGCCAGCTCGATACGCGCGAAGTCGCCGGCGTCGTGGCGCATGAACTGGCCCATATCAAGAACCGGGACACCCTGACCATGACCATCACCGCGACCCTTGCCGGTGCGATCTCGGCGCTGGCGCAGTTCGGCCTGTTCTTCGGCGGCGGCAACAGCAATAACCGCGACAATCCGCTCGGCGGCATCGGCACGCTGCTCATGGTTTTCCTCGCGCCCATGGCGGCGATGATGGTGCAAATGGCGGTGAGCCGCACCCGCGAATACGAGGCCGACAAGCACGGCGCGCTGATCTCTGGCGATCCGCTGGCCCTGGCCTCCGCACTCAACAAGATCGCAACCCTGGCCGGCCGGCAGGTCAATGTCGCCGCCGAGCGCAACCCGGCCATGGCGCATATGTATATCATCAACCCCCTCAACGGGCAGCGGATGGACAATCTCTTCTCCACCCACCCCGATACGGGCAACCGCATTGCCGCGCTGCAAAAGCTTGCAGGCGAGATGAGCGTGGACGATAAGGGGCGCCGGCCCCAGCCCCGCCCGCAGTCCGCCTCTAGCGGTCGCGATATCGGCGGCGGCTGGCGCGTGCCGACCGTGGGGCGCACCGAAGATGATGGCGGAGCGCGCGGTCCCTGGGGATAGGATAACAAGTGGCCAACAAACCCGAACCGGCGGGGCTTTCCCTCCGCCTTGCCGCCGCCCAACGCCTTCGTGCCGTTTTGGGCGGCGAGCATTTTGCGCCCCTATCAACAAGCGATATCGCCGATGGCCGCGACCGGGCCATGGCCAATCGCCTGATCACCACCGCCCTGCGCCGCCATGGGCAGATCGACGTCATCATCGCCGAATTGCTGGGAAAAGGCCTGCCGGCCCGCTCTGGCACCTTCGAGGCGGTCCTGCGCCTGTCGCTGGCGCAACTGGTCTTCCTGCCAGATCTGGGCGCCCACAGCGCTCTGTTTCTCGCCGTCGAGGCCCTCAAGAAAGACAACAAGGCTCGTCATTTGACCGGCCTGATGAACGCCGTGCTGCGCAAGGCGCAGGCCAATTCGGCGCGCTACGGGCTGATGGACGAACGCCTCCTGCTGCCCGAGGCCGTGCGCAGCCGCTGGACATCGGCCTATGGCGAGACCGAGCTCGACGCTTTTGCCGAAGCCCTGATCGAGGGCGCGCCGCTTGACCTGACCTTGCGCGACGACGACGAGGAGCTGGTCGAAGCGCTCGGCGCCGAGCGGCTCATGGCCGATTCGGTCCGACTTGCCAGCCGCGACCGACCCGTTGAAGCCCTGCCCGGCTATGATGCCGGACGCTGGTGGGTACAGGACGCCGCCTCCGCCATTCCCGCCCGTTTGCTGCGTGCAAGCCCCGGGGCCAGTGTACTCGATCTCTGCGCCGCCCCCGGTGGCAAGACCGCCCAACTGGCCAAAGCCGGCTTCGAGGTCTCCGCGCTCGACAGCGATTCGGCGCGACTGGAACGGTTCTCCGCCAATATGAGCCGACTGGGATATGCCCCCGAGGTCATCACTGCAGACGCTTCCAGCTACCGCGCGGAGACGCCTTTCGACGCCATTGTGCTCGACGCCCCCTGTTCGGCGACCGGCACCTTCCGCCGTCATCCCGAGATTCTCTGGCATCGCAATGCCGCCGATATTGCCGGCCGGGTGCGCCTGCAGCGGGCGCTGCTTACCAATGCCTTTGCCAATTTGGCGGTGGGCGGGAGCCTCATCTATTGCGTTTGTTCCCTCGAGCCAGAGGAAGGCGAAGCCCAGGCCGATTGGGCGCTTGGTGCCCTGCCTGGACTTGAAGCCGACCCGATCACCGTTGCTGAAATGGCCGGCCTGGCCGAGGCGGTGACGGAGAAGGGGCATGTGCGCACCCATCCGGGCATGGCGCCGGGCGGACGAAACGGTGGAATGGACGGTTTCTTCGTGGCGCGATTCCGGCGAACGCGATAGGCCATGGCCAAGCCGCTTCGGCTCAGCGAAAGTGACGCGAATTCAGGCGTGGTGACAAAGGCCACGGCAAGGACAGGACTGGTGACAGAGCGCGGCGGACGGATGCCGGAACGGGCGAAAACCCGGCAGGAGGCATATCGGTGAGCGTGCGGTTGACCCATACCGCGCGAAGGCTGTCGCGTGGCTTGGCCGACAGCCTCGTCACCCAGCCGCTCTTGCGCTGGACTTGGCAGGGTCAGGGCGAGGTCAATTTCGTCGGCGACCTGCCCGATTTTCGTCCTTCCGACCGCGAGACGGTGCGCGAGATGATGGCGGGCCGCTATCTGCTCGCCTCCAAGCTGGTGGAAACCGGCGGCACCTCGCCTTTCTCCATCGATATCGACCATCCCGACTGGTGGAACAATCTGCAGGGCTTTTCCTGGCTGCGCCATTTCCGCGACTGCCGCGATCCCGGCGAGCGGCAGTTTGCCCGCACGCTGGTGCTCGACTGGATCGGGCGCGAGGGCCAGTTCGATCGCGACACCTGGACACTGATGCTGACCGCCCAGCGTGTCCTCAACTGGCTTCGGCACCTGACACTGCTGCTTGACGGCGCCACCCCGGAGCAGATGAAAACCATCCAGCGCAATCTGGGCACACAGGTGCAAAGCCTGCGTGTGCGCGGCGGCCTGGCCGACGAACCGGTCGAAGAGCTTTTCGCCGCCATGGGGCTACTTGGCGCCGCCCTGTGTTCTGCGGCCGAAAACACCGAAATCGAAGACAAGCTCATCCGCCTCAACGGCGTCTTGGCGCGGCAGGTCGATGGCGATGGGTTGCATCTATCGCGCAATCCGCGCCTGCAGCTCAACCTTCTGGTCGATCTTGCCAGCCTGCGCCGCGCCGCCACCCAATATGGCAGCGCCGCGATGGCCGAATTCGCCAATCGGGTCGATCGCATGCATGAAGCGCTCGACGCACTGACCCTGTCCACCGGCGAGCCCGTCTATTTCAACGGCTGCGGCCAGGTTCCGCACGATGTGCTGGTCGCAGTGCAGGCCCATGGCCCTTCCGCCTCGCGCCGATCGCAGCTGATTGGAGGCTATGGCATCCTGCGCGATGGCGACAGCGTCGTGGTAGTGGATTCGGGCCTGCGACCGCCTTCCGGCTTCGACGGTGAGGCCCATGCCGGCGCTCTGGGCTTCGAATTCGCGCATGGGCGCGAACTGATCCTCGGCTCCTGTGGCCCGGCCCCCTCCGACCTGCCGGAAAGCCGGGCGCTGTTCCGCCAAGCCATTGCCCACTCCGCACCGACCATCGACGCCGAGGATGCAATGCCGCTCAAGGGGCGGCTCTTTTCGGGCCCGGCTACAGGGCCCGCCATGGATATCAACACGGCCGAACACATGCTGGGCCTCAAGACCAATGGCTATGCGTCCCGGTTTGGCGTCGAGATCGAGCGGCATCTGACGCTGATCTCAGGCGGCACCACGCTGGTAGGCCAGGACCGGGTCGTGGTCGCCGGCGACCATCCCAAGGGGCATCTGGCCATCCGCTTCCATCTGGGCCCCGGGGTCATCCCGCGCCGGCCGCCGGGGGACAGCATCGTGCGGCTCACCCTGCCGGACGGTTCGGTCTGGTCCTTCCTTTGGGAGGGCGCCAGCCTTCGCCAGGACGACAGCGTCCGCCAATCGGCCTATCTCGGCTTTCACCGCACCCAGCAATTGGTGCTGGAGGCCGACATCTCGGCCGATCACGAAGTGGCCTGGATTTTCACCAAGGAACAGTGATCAACCCCTCTGGGGCGCAATCCGTCATTGGCCTTTTGCCCGCTTCGTGCTAGCGAGCCGACAAATTCCTCCACACTTGATGGCGAGACACATCCCATGGGCAAGACGGTACAGGTCGGGCGGGCACTGCTTTCGGTTTTCGACAAATCGGGCATGACCGAATTTGCGAAGGGGCTCGCCGAAGCCGGGGTGGAGCTGGTGTCCACCGGCGGCACCCACCGCCTGATCTCCGAAGCCGACCTGCCGGTCCGCGAAATTTCCGATCTCACCGGCTTTCCCGAAATGATGGATGGCCGCGTCAAGACCCTCCACCCCAAAGTGCATGGGGGCCTCCTCTCGGTGCGCGATAATCCCGAGCACAAGGCGTCGATGGACGAGCACGAGATCGGTCCCATCGATCTCGTCGCCGTCAACCTCTACCCGTTCGAGAAAACCGTTGCCTCGGGCGCCAGCTATGACGAGATCATCGAGAATATCGACATCGGCGGCCCGGCCATGGTCCGCTCCGCGGCCAAGAACCACGCTTTTGTCACCGTAGTCGTTGACCCGGCCGACTATCCGGCCATTCTCGAGGCCATCAAGTCCGGCGGTATTCCCTTCGAACTGCGCCAGCGCCTCGCCGCCAAGGCGTATGCCCGCACCGCTGCCTATGACAGTGCCATTTCCACTTGGTTCGCCAGGGAGATCGACTTCGCCGATGTCACCTATCGCAGCTTTGCCGGCACGCTGAGCGAAGTCATGCGCTATGGCGAAAACCCCCATCAGTGGGCCGCCTTCTACAAGACCGGCGAAAACCGCCCCGGCGTCGCCACCGCCACGCAGGTGCAGGGCAAGACGCTGTCCTATAACAATATCAACGATACCGACGCCGCTTTCGAACTGGTCAGCGAATTCGACCCCACGGAGACCGCTGCCGTCGCCATCATCAAGCACGCCAATCCCTGTGGGGTCGCGGTGGCCGGTGACCTCAAGACCGCTTATTTGAAGGCGCTGCGCACCGATCCGGTTTCGGCCTTTGGCGGCATTGTCGCCACCAATCGCGAAATCGACGCCGAGACTGCCACCGAGATCGTGAAGGTCTTCACCGAGGTGATCGTGGCCCCCTCCGCCACCCAGGAAGCCCAGGACATCATTGCGGCCAAGAAAAACCTCCGCCTGCTGCTGACCGGCGGCATGGCCGACGCCAAGGCAGAAGGCCTCTTGGTCAAGTCGGTGGCCGGAGGCCTCCTGGTCCAGGGCCGCGACAACAAGAATGTCGATGATTGCGACCTCAAGGTCGTCACCAAGCGCCAGCCGACAGAACAGGAGCTGGTCGACCTCAAGCTCGCCGCCAAGGTCGCCAAGCATGTGAAATCCAACGCCATTATCTATGTCAAGGATGGCGCCACCGCCGGCATCGGCGCAGGACAGATGTCCAGGGTGGATTCCGCCCGTGTTGCCCATCGCAAGTCGATCGACGCTGCCCAGGCGGCCGGGATCGAGGGCGCGCTGACCCAGGGGTCGGTCGTGGCCTCCGACGCCTTCTTTCCCTTCGCCGATGGTCTTGAAGCCCTGGTCGCCGCCGGCGCCACTGCAGTGATCCAGCCGGGCGGCTCGATGCGCGACGACGAAGTCATCGCCGCCGCCGATGCCGCCGGCATTGCCATGGTGATGACCGGCATGCGCCACTTCCGCCATTAGGGCGGTCCTGGTGGGGTGGAGCGCGACGGCACCCATCCCACAGTCGTGACGGGCTCAAGCGAGATCTAAAGCGCCGACCAATCGAGAAAGCAGGCATTGGCCGAAAAGCTGATCACCTTCTCGAAGGGAAAGACCGAGTCGAACCTGGTGGAGAGCATCACCTCCACGGCGCCTTCCATGTCCTGACATGTGGTATCGGGCGTAACCACAATGCCGTTGGCCTCGAGGCGCACGCCGCGCGCCGCAGCCTGGGAGCGGGCAAACTCAGCCGCCGCTGCCGCAGACGGTTCATTGGCTGAGAGGCATTCGCGCTGGCCGACGCCAAAGCAGCGCGCAGTAGCCCCAGCCACGTCCTGAATGGCCTGCTTGGTCCACCAGGCGCGGCTGAACTCGATGATTCCGAACAGCAGCAGGATGAAGGGCGCGATCAACAGCGCGAACTCGACCGCCGAAGCAGCCCGGCTATCGCCCAGAAACCGCGGCAACATTCGCCTCACTGCAGCGCCGCCGTTGCGGTGACCACGATTTGTCCGCCATCGGACAGGCCATAGCTGAAAAAGAGCGGCGTATAGGGCGCCATGGCCGTGAGCGTCATATATTTGCCGGCACTTCCGCCGGCGGGACAGGCCGAACCGCAGCTGCGCGCATTGCCCCAGGAGATGGCGCCATTGGCGGGACTGGGGCAATAGCAGAGGCCAGCCAAAGCTGCCGTACCGCTTTGCTGCAGGCCACCCGCGGCGCCGCTGGTGCGCGGCCCCTCATTGATGCTGATATCGACCGAACTGGCGTCTCCGGCCTGGCCGGCCAGGATGCGCGCCACCGACAGCGTGAGGCCTGGCGCCGTCTGCGCCGTCACCTCTTGGCCATGGGCCAGTGCATAGCCGGTCGCCGTCGACATCGCTGTCTCGAGCTGTGAACGCACATAGATGAGTGCCCCGAAATCCACCACCGCTGCCAGCAGCATCAGTAGGATTGGCGCCACCAGTGCAAATTCGATGGCCGAAACGCCATTGTCGCGCCGAAGGAAACGGCGGAGCTGGCAACGGAAGCCTTTCATTGCACCAGCACCACCCGCTTTTTGCGGCCGCTGCCGCCCCCTTCGCCCAGGCAATCGGAGGCCGCCGCGGCGCCGCCGGTCAATTCGATGCGCGATCCGATCATCTGCAGGCAGTCGCCGCCGCCACCCGCCAATCCAGAACCCCCGCCCATGGCGATGGGCCCTGTGGGAAAATAGAAGGCGCCGGAGATGCGCGCATTGCTTGCACCTTCGACCAAGCTGGCCCCGGCCGTGCGGCCATCAACCGGCCCGATCACGGCGAGGCCCGCATAGGCGCCGCTGGTGGGGGCCCGCAACACAATATTGCTGTAGCCCGCGCCGACACAAAAGGCCTTGCCGTTGCAACTGCCGGCAGTGCCGACACTTTTGCCGGAAAGAACGAGGCTTACATTATTGGCCATGAGGCTGATCGACTGGCCATCGCAGGTGGCACCGCCGCCACCACTGCTGCCCAGAAGGAATGCCCCATCTATAGTATAGATACCGGCACCGAGCACGACGGCGCCCGAGCCTATGAAGTTTCCGGCGATATCGTGGTGCGGTGCGGCGCTCACGATGAAGCAAGTGCCCCCTCCCCCGCCATTGATATGGCCATGCACGCGGAAGCTGGCGGGATCGTTGCCCGCATCACCCGGCATGGCATCGGCGAGGATAGTGGTGCTGCCACCCTCGAGATCGATGGCATTGCCGACCCCGCTGGTCAATCGAGCCGCACCGATATCGAAGACATTGGTCTGCCCAGCCCCCAGCACCATGCGGGCACCACCGCCGGTTTTCAGCCCGGCAGTGAGCGAGAAGGCACTGGGACCATCGATCGTCAGCTTGCCGCCGGAAAGGGTGCAGATGCTGTAGCTACAGCCGGAGGTATTGGCACCGACGTGAAACCGCCCCTTGCCGAAAGTGGCGGTGCCTGAGGCCACATAGAGGCCCTTTGCAATCACATATTCTCCGGCCGGAAAGCTCGCCGTGCCTTCGATGCGCAGTCCGCCGCTGAATTCGAACCGCTTGCCGGGCTCGGCATTGAGCTCGAGCTTGACGCCGCCGGGTACGGTGAAGGCGCCGAAATTATAGACCTTTGCCTGGCCCCCGCAATTGACGATCCACTGACCGCTATAGTCTGCAGTATTGCCAAGCGAGCAGCCGGCCTGGGCCACCTTGTTCTGCATCGATGCACGGGTGGTATAGCCAAAGCTCAGATCCGGGCCGGTCTTGACGACCGGCGTCGTCGGTGGCGTCATGGTCGCGACGCTGGCCAACCGTGCCGTGGCACTGGCGACGCGCGCATTGCCGGCCAGGGGATCGGGCGTCGTGGTCTTGGTGATTGGCGCGGCACCGCCTTGCGGGTCACGGATACCGTTACAGCCATTGGTTGGCGGATTGGTATCGTAGGTGACGCCCTTGGAGGTAATGCTGGTGCCGCAGGGAACGGCAACGCTGGCATTGGAGGCAATGGTGCAATTGGGCGCTGCGATTTGCGTGCCACCCGACAGGACGATGCCGGGAAGGTTGCGATCAAGCGCCACGATGCAGGCAGGCGGCGTATTCTTGCCCCCGATTGACGCATAGGAATTGGTCACGATCGACAGTTCCGGCAACGCCCCCAGCAGCGTTCCCAGAACGATGCTCTGTTCCACCGCGATGGCCACATGCACCACCTCGCCCTCGCCGCGCGGCGAGGGGACGAGGCTCACCGTCAGCCGATCGGCAGCAATGCCGTTGAGTGTTGCGACCTGCGCCGCCACGGCTTTCATGCGCACTTCCGAATTGGTGGAGCCGTAATTCACCGCCCCGGCGAAAGCGGCCATATCGGCGACGCGCTGATTTTTCGCCCGCGTGACCAGGCCCTGCCCATATTCAACGGCCAGCGCAGTGCTACCGATCAGCACCGGCAGCAGCAGGGCCGCCAGAATGGCAAAATTTCCTGCCTCGTCGCTATGAAGGCGTCGCCAGGACGCAGCGGCTCTGGAGCGCAGATTTGCAATGAGTGCTCGTAAACCGGACATCGCGCAGTACGGGGCTCCTTGTGTGCCGGCAGGGGCCTGCTGGCACGCTTAGCTTCATCCAGGACGTTGACTTGAACCTCGTGCGGGACGCCGCCGCCAAAGCGCGCCCGGCGCATAGCTAATGCGTAGAAACACTAATAATTCTTCCTGATTGGCAAGATGTTACAACGAGATCGCAATTTTCCCGGTCACGGTATGCTGAAACACCACGCCACCATCACTCAGCGCCGCAACCAACTTGGACATGGTCGCCGGCCGCCGTGTCGACGGGGTGGGATCAGAGGCCTCCTCGATGCGCATGATGGTGGAGACGGAGACGCCGGCCCGCTGCGACAGGATGGGAATGGTCCAGTCGAGCATGGCTCGGGCAGCGCGGATGGTTGCGCCGGTCATTCCGACTATGGCGCTGTCATCGTCTGATCGGGTCACCGAAACCGATGGCTCGGGCAGGAGCCGGGTCACACCGAACCATTCCACCAGCATACCCGAAGCATCGCGCACCGGCATGCGGGCGCTTTCCGCCCAGGCATATTGACCCGGTGCCACAGCGATCCGGCAGCGCACCAATGTCTTGGACGTGTCGCTCGACACGGCCTGCATCGCCTCGCGATCATCTGGGTGGATCAGCTCCAGCCAGTCTTGGGTGAGTGCAGTATCAACCGCCACATCGGTGCGATCGGAGCGGAAGACGAGTTCAATCTGCCGGGCATCGGCGGAACTGAGCCAGGCCAGGTCCGGGTCGAAAAACCCCAGCAGGGCCTGCTGGCGCTGCCGCTCCCTGGTCGCGAAGCGCGCCAGATTATCCGCTTCGGTGACGTCGAGGACGCAGATCAGCCAGCCACAGGGGTAGTGATTGGCATCCACCAGCTGCTGGGGCTGCAGGTCGAGCAGCCGCAGCGTTCGATCTGGTCGAACCAGGCGAAAGCGGCGATGAATCGGCGCCGAACCGCGCATCATCTGATGGAAGGCCTCGAAAAGCCTGGGACGGTCTTCGGCGTGAAACAGGTCGGCCATCGCATCGAGCGGCAGCGGTCGCCCGACACTCTCGGTATCGCAGGCCATCACGTGCAGGCCATCCGACCACCGGACCGTGCCATCATCGGTATTGAAAATACCGAAGCCCACCCCGGCCATGGTCTCGAGCGCACGCAGCAGCTGGCGCGATGTCGGCATTGAAGTGGCGTCCGGTTTGCCTTGGACACTGGACTGCCGCGACATCCCGCTCGCTATTCCCGTAAACGTTTTCCCTCCATTGTGAGTAGCGACATGTCCCAAGCCGGGTCAAGCGCCGCAACGCGTCATGGCGATCACTTCTTGAGAGGGAATGGTGGAGCTGAGCGGGCGCTCCAATTTCAAGTGTTGTTTTCATTTTAAATCAAGGGTTTCCTAGGCATTATGGGCCATATCGGTACCCGTGGTGGGTACGAATGTGGGTACGCAGGGCGATGCCGGTAAAGAGCTCTTCAGACAAACGATATCTTGAGAAGCATGGCGACAAGTGGCGTGTCGTCCTGTCCGTGCCGCGCGACCTCCACAAACAGCTGGGCACCAAGCTCAAACAGAGTCTGGAAACCGACAGCTTGGCGGTGGCGAACCGGCTCAAGTGGGGCGTCATCAAGGAGCTTCGAGAGCGCATTGACATGGCGCTGGGTGCGGATGTTGCGGACCATGCTGCCGTCCTGCGAGAGGCCCTGTTGATCCGAAAAGAGTATCGTGCCGCCATGGATCCGAACCTGGAGAACGACATTCGTAGAGCCGCGGAAGCTCGCGCCTATGAGATTCTGGGCCCCGAGACTGCCGTGGTGCACGATGACGAAGGCGATTTCCCTGTCTACGACAAGCGAAGGGAGCAGTTGGCAACGAGCTACATGAGGGTGGCCACAGGCAGCGGGACTCCCCTAAAACTGCATTATGCTGAATATCTCGGGCAGCTCCGCCTGAACCGCAGGACCATAGCTGACGACCAGCGAGGCATCGACTATCTAGTGTCCTGGTGTGCGAAAAACGGCGTGAAGGACGATCTTTCGGCAATCTCGACGAAGGTGGCAAAGCAATTCGCCGCAGACCTTCCAGCGTTGGCAAACGGCATCGCGGCTCGCACGGTCCTCAAGTATATCACCAGGCTTGCCCAGTACTGGAAATTCCTCGCCTACAAAGAAATCCATGACGAGAATCCATGGCTCGCCGTGGTTGTGAAGGTCGAAGAGACACCCCATGAAGAGGAAGAGCGAGCCTTTACAAACGCAGAAGTGCAGACCCTCTTGCTGGGCGATGCCGCGCCAGAGATGCGTGACCTAATGATGATCGCTGCGTTGACGGGAGCTCGTCTCGACGTGATCGTGGACCTGAAGGTCGGCGACACGGCCAACAATGCCTTCAAGTTCAAGCCGCAGAAAAAGGAGAAATCATCTCGCTACGTTCCGATCCATCCGTCGCTAGCCGAGATTGTTGAGCGGCGGACCAGGGACAAGGCGCCAACAGACGAATTTTTTCCCGAATTCCCTGGCCCGAAAAAGGAAACGAGCTTGCGAGAGCGCAGCTTCAAGGCCTCCAACGAGTTTACCGCCTATCGGCGGCGCTGCGGTGTCGATGAGCAAATTCCTGGCCGACGCCGCTCCCTGGTGAACTTTCATTCCTTCCGGCGTTGGTTCATCACCGAGGCCGAGCGCGCCAATGTACGTCCTGAACTCATCTCGGCCTTGGTGGGGCACAAACGGAGCGGAATGACGCTGGGCCGTTACAGCGAGGGACCGGAAATGAAGGCGGCTCGACGGGCCATCGCCGCCGTCAAGCTCCCAAGGCTCGACGGGCCTGTCATTGAAGCTCAGGCCGTTACGCCGAGAGAGCGAAAAGGTGCGGTCAAAAAGGCTGCTGCAACCGAACCTATTTGACGATTAGCAGCAGGTTGGTGCCTTCGGCGACGATCTGCAGCATGCCGTTACCTCCGTCGCCCGTTCGGCCCGGTGACGCGGCTTGCAGATGGCGGGCCGAATGCCAAGAGCCAGTACGGCGGCATCCCCGGTGATGGCCACCTCGGCAATATCATAGACCCTCATAGCCTCTCCTGGCCGACCAATCTCGATGGTCAGGCGGGCGTCATGGTCCAGCGACACCCTTCGGTCAACCTGAGCGAGGATTGACCGGAATTTTCCTGCTGTCATCTGGGCCTTGCCGTCCGATGCCGGAATGTCCTCCACCTGGAGCACTGTTTCCGTCCAGGCGTCAGGGTTTCCACCGCAGTCAAGGGTAACAAATGATCCGGCCTTTACCTCCGTCACATGAAAACCTGACTGCACGGAGCGACCCTCGTACAAGATGGAGAGAACCCGGTCGTCATGACCGTCGAGTTGGACCAGAACGTCGGCCAAGGTGCTGTCGACTTGGACATAGGCGGTTGCATGGGCATTCATGTTCAGCTATCCAATAATTCAATGATCCTTGAGATATTGAAATGAAATTGGAAGAACCGCAAGCCCTCGATGCCTTCGGCGCCCTGTCGCAGGAAACGCGACTGCGAATGGTCCGCGTTCTGGTGCAGGCCGGTCCAGAAGGCCTGTCTGCTGGCGCAGTCGGCGAGGCTGTTGGCGCATCGTCGTCGGGCGCATCGTTCCATCTGGCGCATCTGGAGCGATCGGGGTTGATCGCATCCCGCCGCGAGTCTCGCTCGATCATCTACAGCGCCCGCTACGACACGCTAGCCGGCCTGGTCGAATTCCTCATGAGGGACTGCTGTTCCGGCCACCCCGAAATCTGTGCACCCGCCGCCGCTGCGGCAGCCGCCTGCTCGGCTGTACCCAAGGAGATCGCCTGTGTCTGCTGATCGCACCTACAATGTTCTCTTCCTCTGCACCGGCAATTCCGCTCGTTCGATCCTAGGCGAGGCCCTGACGAACCACGTAGGCCAGGGCCGGTTCCGTGCCTTTTCTGCGGGGTCCACGCCTAAAGGTGAAGTTCACCCTCTCACGCTCCAGACCCTGCGCCGTGCCGGCATCGCTACAGAAGGGTTGCGTTCCAAGCCTTGGGAAGAATTCGCCACCCCCGACGCCCCCAAGATGGATTTTGTCTTTACCGTCTGCGACAACGCCGCCGGCGAAGTCTGTCCGGTCTGGCCGGGACAGCCGGTGACGGCGCACTGGGGCATCGAGGACCCCGCCTCAGTCGAGGGCCCGGACTTCAAGAAGGAAGCTGCGTTCGACGACGCCTTGCGCTACCTGCGCAACCGCCTCGCAGCCTTCATGAGCCTGCCGCTGGCCACCATCGATCGGATATCGCTCACCTCCAGGCTGCAGGGGATTGGCGCCATGGATGGCTCTACCGGAACGGGCAAAGGGGCGGCCTGATGCTTGAATACAAGGTTCACGCGAGGCGTGTCGACGCCAATGGCGGCGTCGCCACCTGCAAAGAGGCGGAACTAGTGATCGACACCGCGCTTGCCGGACGCGCCGACGCGTTCAACCCGGCCGAGTTGTTCCTCGCCTCTATTGCCGCCTGCATGCTCAAGGGCATCGAGCGCGTCACTCCGCTGCTGAAATTTGAGCTTCGCGGAGTGGAGGTGAGCCTCGAGGCCAAGCGCCACGATTCACCGCCGCGCATCCTTTCGGTCGATTACATCGTGACGGTGGACAGTGACGAGTCCGACCAGAGGTTGGAACTGCTGCATACCAATGTGCGCAAGTACGGCACCATCTTCAACACTGTCGCCGAGGCTGCCGGTCTCAATGGCAGACTGATCCGAAAGACCTGACCCGGTGTCCATCTTCGAACGCTACCTGACCCTGTGGGTCGCCATCTGCATCGTGGTCGGCATCGCCGCGGGCCAGTTCTTGCCAGATTTCTTCCAGGGTCTTGGCGCCCTTGAATATGCTCAGGTCAACATTCCCATGGCGGTGCTGATCTGGCTGATGATCATCCCCATGCTGGTTCGCATCGACTTCCTGAGCTTGCGCCAGGTCGGCGCCTACTGGCGTGGTATTGGCGTCACCGTCTTCATCAACTGGGCTATCAAGCCCTTTTCCATGGCGCTGCTCGGATGGCTCTTCATCGGCTTCCTGTTCCGGCCCCTGCTGCCGGAAGTTCAGATAGACAGCTATATCGCCGGCCTCATCATCCTCGCTGCGGCGCCGTGCACGGCAATGGTGTTCGTCTGGTCGAACCTGGTCAAAGGCGAGCCGCATTTCACCCTGAGCCAGGTCGCGCTCAACGACGCAATCATGGTTGTTGCCTTCGCTCCTATAGTCGGCCTGCTTCTCGGCCTGTCGGCCATCACCGTGCCGTGGGATACGCTGCTGCTATCGGTCGGCCTCTATATCGTCGTGCCGGTCATCGCCGCTCAAATCTATCGCAGGTGGCTGTTGGCCAACGGTGGAATTGACGGAATGAACCGAGCGCTGGCCATCCTGCAGCCGATCTCGATTGCGGCCCTGCTCCTGACGCTGGTGATGCTCTTCGGTTTCCAGGGGGAGCAGATCGTCGCTCAGCCGACCATCATCCTGCTCCTGGCCGTGCCGATCCTGATCCAGGTCTATTTTAACTCGGGCCTCGCCTATCTCCTGAACCGTGCCACTGGTGAACAGCATTGCGTTGCTGGACCATCTGCACTGATCGGAGCCTCGAACTTCTTTGAGCTGGCCGTCGCTGCCGCTATCGCCTTGTTCGGTTTCAATTCCGGCGCCGCCTTGGCCACCGTCGTGGGCGTGCTGGTGGAAGTGCCGGTCATGTTGTCGGTGGTCTGGATCGTGAACCGATCGAAGGGTTGGTATGAACGCGGCGCTGCCGTGAAGAACAACACAAAGACGAGGGCAGCCTTGTGAGCGTCACCATCTACCACAATCCCGACTGCGGCACGTCCCGCAACGCCTTGGCCATGATCCGGCAATCGGGCGTTGAACCGACTGTCATCGAATACCTTAATACGCCGCCTGACAGGGACACCATTACCAAGCTGGTCGAGGATGCCGGCCTGACGCTGCGACAAGCCCTGCGCCAGAAGGACACTCCGTATGATGCCCTTGGCCTGGGCGATCCGTCCAAGTCCGATGCTGAACTGCTCGACGCCATCGAAGCCCATCCGATCCTGCTCAACCGCCCATTCGTTGTGACGTGCATCGGCACGCGCCTCTGCCGTCCATCTGAACTGGTGCTGGGTATTTTAGAAAATCCCGATATCGGGCCGTTCACCAAAGAAGACGGCCAGCTCGTTTCGGCTCAGGGGAAGCGCATTGACTGACTTGGAAAATATCGCGCCAGGCGCATTTGAGGTTCCCGATGCCGAGCGCCTGGCCGTGACCATCTCGCAGCGCAAGCCCCGCATCCTCATGCTCTATGGATCCCTGCGGGAAAGGTCGTATTCCCGGTTTCTGACTTTTGAGGGTCAGCGTCTGCTGGAAGCCTTTGGAGCCGAAGTCAGGGTCTTCCATGCCAATGGCCTGCCGCTACCGAATGATGCGCCCGATGACCACCCGAAGGTGCAGGAGCTTCGCGAAGCCATGCTCTGGTCCGAGGGGCAGGTATGGACCAGCCCAGAACGGCACGGTGCCATGTCGGCGGTGATGAAGGCACAGATCGACTGGATACCGCTGCCTGGCGGCGCCATCAGGCCGACGCAGGGCCGGACGCTGGCCCTGATGCAGGTATCAGGCGGCTCGCAGAGCTTCAATGCGGTCAATCAGATGCGAATTCTCGGCCGATGGATGCGGATGGTCACAATCCCGAACCAGTCTAGCGTGGCCAAGGCCTATCAGGAGTTCGACGAGGCCGGTCGGATGAAGCCTTCGTCCTATTATGACCGTGTGGTGGATGTCATGGAAGAACTGGTCAAATTCACCATCATCAATCGAGGCGTTTCTGGCTACCTAACCTCCCGATATTCGGAACGCAAAGAAGCGATTGCCAAGTTCGATCAAAGGGTCGGCCTGCCATTGATTTAACGCCTTGCCCGGTATTGCCACACCCGCAACTGCGACCGTCTCGGCGCTTCCGATTCTATCTCTGGTTGTGGTGATGGTGCTGGCATTCTGGGCGGCGGGTTGTGCGATAAAGTTTCAGTCCTCGTCGCTGTAGATGATGACGTCTTCTGGCTGAGGCGTGGTCCTGTTAGCGCCGATACGTTCTTCAAATTCACGGCGTCCAGGGGTGCGTGCCCATATGGCGTCGGCGGCGAGTTCGACTGTCAGCATATCCATACCTTGCATTAGAGGTAGGGCACGTTCCAGGAATGCGATACCTGCAGGCGTCGGCGACCAGTACCCGTTGGGGTAGAACAGGCTCGCCTCGGTGTGAGCTTCGATCTGAGATACCGCCTTATGAACATGCCCTGGCTTCAGAGAGAGGCGGGTGCAGAAATCGTCGAAGGTTTCCGGCACTGCCCCGTTCATGGATTGCAGAAGCCTGACAACCACCCAGAACGCGTCGATACTCGGTGCAGCAAATGGATTGTAGAACTCAGATTCTGGAGCTGCGGGGCGTACTGTAGATATAATGACGCTTCGTGTGCGAGCCTTGATAGGACGCGAGCTCTGCAGGTCTGCTTTTGTTCGCTTCGTAGCCGAAACACCGCCCTGACCCTCAGGGAGCCGCTTCTTGCCGGGGGTGGCACTTTCCCCATCGCGACGATCCGATGGCGCCCCAGGGGCGCTCTGACGCGTTTTACGGGTATTCCGAGCCTCGCTGGTCTTTGAACGTTTCTGTTCCGTGCCACCGCCCAGGGTATTCAAATATGCAGCATACCATCCTGCTGGCCGGATCATTCGGCGACGCTTGAGGTTCCAGACAGTCTCAAGGATGTGCGGCGGCCAGTTTGGGACCTGCGGATAGTCGAGCATGCGCGATGCGATGTAGAAGGCGGCTCGCTTAAGGCTTCGGACTGGGCGGTCATCGATCCATACCCCGCCGGTGAATCTTTCCTCCAGATATTCCCTTACAAGGCCAAGGTGCTCTGGAGCTATGTGCCAGAGGGCGTGGAGGTGCGGATCGAGTCTGCCGTCGTGGTCCAACCTTATTTGCGGAACCGACAGTACTGGCTCCACCCAGCCCTCCGACCTCATGTAGGGAACATACGTGTTGATGCTTTCGGAGAGAGCATCAAGGTGTGAGTTCAGCTGGTGGGGCTCCGGCTTGTCCTCAGTGAGCTTCAACGTCACCAGTCGGAGATTGCTCAGGTCTTGGCTTTTGCCAGCCAGCGATATTTGCCTGGCCACCTTGGCAGCTCTGCTCAAGCCAATGGTGGGGAAAATCCACCGAGCTTGCAGATCAGGATCATGGCCGCTTGTTGTGCGATCGGCCTTATCCAATGAGCTCCGCTTGTATGGTTCGTGCCCGGCCTCTTTCAGCCGTTTGGCAGTGTCAGTGCTGAGCTGGCGTCGCATCGCGCGGGTCAAAGCGGTGCGCCTTATGCGGCGTTCAGGTCCTGAACCCTTGCCCCAAGCTTCAGACTCGCCCACTCGCATCACCCGTGTACCGTTTGGTCACGAAATGCCTATCATTATAATGTTAGCTCCAGACTAACGGCTCACCTTTGCGCCAGAGCCTGCGACAGCGAATTCCCTTGCCTATATCCCATATTTCCGCAGCGCCCTGGAAAGCGTCGGCTGACTGATCTCCAACGTCGTGCATACCTTATTCCAGCTCTTGCCTTCGTTGAGCATGCGACGAGCCTCTTCTGTTCTGGTCAGGCTCATGCGTGCGGGCCGCCCTACGTGCTTTCCTGCCTTTTTGGCGGCCTTCATTCCCGCAGTGACTCGATCTCGTATCGTATCCCGCTCGAACTCTGCCAACGCACCCAGCACATGGAATAGCACCCGCCCCGCCGGGGTAGACGTGTCCAGGCTCTCCGTGATCGAATGCAGCGACGCCCCCTTTTCGCGGATGATTTCGGCGGTATCGATGAGCTGTCGAAGCGACCGACCCAGCCTGTCCAGCTTCCAGATCGCGAGAGTATCGCCTGGGCACAACAGTGATAGCGCTCGATCTAGGCCTGGGCGGTCTGCTCGAGCTCCAGACATCACATCCTCGATGATTTCGACGGGAGGGCGCTTGAGTTCCATCAACGCATTTCGTTGTAACGCCGAGTCCTGTTCCGCGGTCGAAACGCGGACATAGCCGAAAACCCGTGCAGTCTGTGGCTCCAAATCAAGCGATAAGGTTTCCTCTGGAGCTAAGGTCTCAATGGCGTCCTTGAGGCGCTGAAGGCGTGCAGCGTTGTATCGCGCCTCGAAGGCCATCGCGGCCTTGATCGATCGAGCCTCGATCATCTCGGCCATGCTGGGTTTTGAATACAGCTCGCTAGGATCGAAGGCCAACAGAGGCTCAATTTGACGCGGAATTTTTGAAAGCACCCTTTTGAAAGTCGTAACCCATTGTAATATCTGGTGTGGCTTCGTCTTGCAAAAGGATTTCCTTTTGCAAGTGTCGTCACCGACCGAGGGCGCATGGGCGGCTTATCGATACCTCAGATCTTATGTGCGGTCGATTCGGTGTACCGCGGTTGAATCGTGCCTGCGACTGGCACCGACCCCACTACCGACACTCGCTGCGGATTTGGGCAATCCCGAAAGCCGCCGTTCACGCCCTCACGACAATATGGGCGGGCAGCTCTAAAAGTTCGGATTGGATGACAAAGGCCAAGCCAGACTACAACCCAGCTCCGATTGCCTCCATCTGCTCGATTTCGCGTCGTTGCGCCTCGATGATTTCGCTGCAGAGCTGCACCAGTTCCTGATCTCGTAGGTCGGCCTCACGACACATGAGGATTGCGCCGGAATGGTGAGGAATCATGGAGTCGATGAACTGGCCGTCATCGATCAGCGCCTGCGATCGTGTGGCCCAAAACGAGCCGACTGTTAGCACGGCGAACAGCACGTAGAGGATGATATTCAAGCCCTTCTTGGGGAACATGCCCGGCATGGTGGCGAGCATGAATATGCCCATGGGCGCCCACATGGTCACGGCCATGTAGAACATGTTTAGGTTGTTCCGGAAATCGGCTGGGCCATCGATCATCGAGAACATCACCACGTACATAACGACAAGGCCCAGGATCATATTGATCCAGAACATCAAGTAGGGGCGCCCGTGGCCGCGATGCTCGCCCTGCAACTGGGCGTGTTGTTCATGTTCGGTCATGTGCGCTTTCCTCCATGTCACGCAGTTCAGGCGAGTGAAGGCCCTCGGAGCTGTTTACCGCAAGCGCTTTCGTCAGTGCTCGCTACGCCTAGTTGCGCTGGCGCAACGAACCGAAGCTTTAGCGAGGGTATCGTGAGTTCCACGATACCGAAGAGGACACCACATGCGCGCGCAAAATCGCCTACTCCCTGCCTTGGCAGCCATTATGATGTTCGCCGCCTCTGCCGGAGCCGTTTTGGCAGCCGGGTCTCATGAGCATCCAGAGGAGAACGGCACAGCCGCTGCGCCGCTCGATATTGTTCGGAGCGCAACTGATCTGCCAGCGTGGGAGAGCCGTGCGCCGCAGACCATCACGATAGACCTTGAAACGGTGGAGGTGACCGGATCGCTCGCAAATGGCGCCACCTACCACTATTGGACCTTCAACAGGAAAGTGCCAGGGCCGTTCGTTCGGGCTCGCGTGGGCGACACCATCAATGTCAGCCTCCACAATGCCTCTGACAGTTCGGAACCCCACAGTGTCGACTTCCATGCTGCCACTGGCCCTGGCGGCGGCGGAGTGGCAACCCACGCGGAAGCGGGCGAAACTCGGGAATTTTCTTTCAAGGCCCTGAAGCCCGGACTCTACGTGTACCATTGCGCTGTGCCGTCCGTGGCACAACACATTTCAAATGGAATGTACGGTTTGATCTTGGTCGAGCCTGAGGAGGGGCTGCCGCCCGTGGATAGGGAATTCTATGTCATGCAGGGCGAGCTCTACACCGCCGAGACCTTTGGCGCGCAAGGTGCCTTGCAGGGAAGTGTGGAGAAGCTGGCGGCTGAACAGCCTGAGTATTACGTCTTCAACGGCGCTGCCGAGGCGCTGACCGGCAACAATGCATTGGTGGCTGAGACAGGCGAGACCATCCGGATTTATTTCGGCGTCGGTGGGCCGAACAAGGACTCTAGCTTCCATGTCATCGGAGAGATATTCGATCGCGTGTATCAGCTGGGCTCGTTCGTTACCCCGCCGATGCTGGATGTGGGCACTATCTCCGTGCCGCCCGGCAGTGCCGCCGTGGTTGATATGACGCTGGAGGTGCCCGGGGAGTTCATCCTGGTGGATCACGCTCTGTCGCGGGCCGAACGGGGACTTCTCGGCAAGTTGGTCGTCACGGGCAAAGAGCAACGGGATATTTTCGATGTGCCTGACCTTGGTTCGAATGAAACCGACACGGACAAGCTACATTGATGAATGGAAGCCACGTCCAAGACGCAACCGCTGGTCAGTGAAGGAATAAGAACATGAAGGTTTTCACCCGCAGATCGACCCTGTGTCTGGGTGCAGCCGCCGTGGGGCTTACGATCGTCCCTGCTTTCAGCTTCGAGAGCGGCCCGGAGGTGATGGTCTGGAAAGATCCTTATTGTGGCTGCTGCGATGGGTGGATGGCCCACCTGCGGGCAAACGGATTTTCAGTTCAGTCTGCTGATGTCCAAGACATGGAAACGCTGAAGAGCGAAAGAGGCATTCCTCCAGAACTCCGCTCCTGCCACACCGCCCAAGTTCAAGGTTATGTTGTTGAGGGCCACGTGCCTGCTGCCGCCATCAACAGGCTGCTGGAAACGAAACCTGCGAACGTCTCAGGCCTGGCCGTCGCAGGCATGCCGCTTGGGTCGCCGGGAATGAGCGCACCCGAAGGCTATCCGCCGGACCACTACGACGTGATCTCGTTCGGAAACGGGCAGCAGTCGGTGTTCATGCGGTTTGCCGGTGAGCAGCAGCTCTGAGGTGCGGTGGGCTGGCGGAATGTGAAGGGGCGCTATTGCGCCCCTCAGACTGCTGACAAACCCCTGGCGCAAGCTGGGGGTTTTTGATTCATTGGGGCATGTTGCGCAAACCCGGCCCCGAACAGACCGCTCTTGAGATGGTAACGCTCGAAGAGTTGGTACCCGCCGATCACCTTTTGCGTCGGATCGATGCGGTGATCGACTTCTCTTTCATTCATGATCGGGTTGCGGGCTTGTACTGCGCCGACAACGGCCGTCCGCCGCTCGATCCGACCTTGATGTTCAAGGCCCTGTTCATCGGCTACCTGTTCGGCATTCGCTCGGAACGGCAACTGGTGCGCGAGATCACGGTCAACGTGGCCTATCGCTGGTTCCTGCGCTTGAAGTTGACCGATGGCGTGTTCGATGCCTCGACCCTGAGCCAGAACCGGCGGCGACGCTTCACCGATCCGCGTGTGGCCCAGGACATATTCGACGCCATCGTCGAGCAGGCGATCGGCCATGGCCTGGTGGATGGGACGGTGCTCTATACCGACAGCACGCATCTCAAGGCCAATGCCAACAAGGGCAAATACGACCTGGAGCTGATTGCCCAGTCGCGGGCCGACTATTGGGACGATCTGGACCGGGCGATCGATACGGATCGGGACGAGCATGGCAAGAAGCCGCTCAAGCCGGCCGAGCGCGAGCCCGCAGTGAAACAGACCAAGGTCAGCCGGACCGACAAGGATGCCGGCTATATGGTGCGCGAGGGCAAGCCCAAGGGCTTCTTCTATCTCGATCATCGCACGGTGGATGGCAGATTGGGGATCATCACCGATACCCACGCCACCCCCGCCAATGTGCATGACTCCATTGTCTATCTCACCCGGCTCGACCGGCAGGTGGAGCGCTTTGGCTTCGCGGTTGGAGCCGTTGGGCTTGATGCCGGCTATGCCACACCCGGCATTGCCAGAGGGCTGGAAGAGCGCAACATCCTGGGCGTCACCGGCTATCGCAATCCCACCCCGCCTCGGTCGGGCATGATGCGCAAGTCGCGCTTTGCCTATGAGGCAGAACAGGATGGCTATCGCTGTCCGGAGGGGCAGGTCCTGCCCTATGCCACCACCGACCGCAGCGGCTACAAGCACTACCGGTCTGATCCGGCCATCTGCAAGACCTGCCCGCTTCTGGCCTCATGCACGTCCAATGCCAAGGCTCAGCGCACCATCACCCGCCATGTCTGGCAGGACGCCCGCGAACGCACCGATGCCCATCGCCTGACCCCATGGGGCAAGGCCATCTACAAGCGCCGCAAGGAAACCGTCGAACGCTCCTTTGCCGATGCCAAGCAATTGCATGGTCACCGCTATGCCCGATTCCGAAGTCTCTGGCGCGTCCGCGTGCAGTGCCTCCTCGCCGCAACCGCTCAGAACATCAAGAAGATCGCCATGGCACTGACCACCACAGCAGCACCCAGGCCCGCATAAGAACCCCACCTGGTCACCTCTGCGAAAACACCCAAATCAAAGTGCAAAAAAATAAACCCCGCCAAAATGACGGGGTTTGTCAGCAGTCTGAGGGGCGCTATTGCGCCCCTTCTGCTGTCCTTAGTTTTCCGTTTCGGCTGGGGCCTGCTCCTCAAGCCAGGACATCATTTCGGCGATCTCCTGTTCCTGAGAGTCGATTATCTTCTGAGCCATTGCCCTGGCGTCTTCGTTGTCGCCATGGTCCAGCTCAGCCTTGGCCATGTTCACTGCGCTCTGGTGATGGGGGATCATGCCGCAGATGAACGCTACGTCGACGTCCTCGGCCATCATGCCCATCATCATCTGCCGGTTCATCTCATCCATGCCCTCCATGAGGGCCATGTGAGCTTCATCCATCTGTTCTGGTTTCATGGACATTTCTTCCATGGGATGGTCGCCGCCCGTCATGCAGATATCCGGAAGCTGCATCTGGCCGGGCGCCATGCCTGACATGTCATGTCCTTGGTGTTCCTGAGCGAGAAGGTTTCCTGTCGAAGCTGCAAGCAGGAGACCGGCTACAGCAGTTGATTTGAAGAAGTTCATTTTGTTCATTCCTGAAAATGTTTTCCGAAAGGGATCGATCGGGTCAGGAATGCCTTGGAGGTCGATCAAGGCGCTCAATGGGCCAATTCACATCGACATGCGTGGCCAGCGGGTGGTGCGGAGATCGGTTCCAGTCTGGAGGGGTGGCAGCAGCAGGACCAGGCAGCGCAGCCAGGCATAAACCCATTCCGCAACATTCCGGCAAGGTGTGATGCTGCAGCTCGCAAGCCAAAACTCCGCAGTCGTTATCGTGATGAACCTGGTCTTGGTGCTGATGGTGAGCAACAGAAAACTGGCTTGCCATCGCGCTGTGGTGCAGTGTCATGCTCGACACTACAGCCAGCAGGACGGCGATAATCAGCCGCAAGCGCCACCTCCCGCAATGGTCCAATCTGTATAACCTCATGGGCATCCTAATCTGCAAATCTCCGGTGGGTTCCCCATGTAATTCACGCAAGGATCAGCGAGCACGTTAATCAAACTAACCAATGCTGGCGCTGCGGAGGCGTAACGAGTTGGCGATCACGCTGACCGAGGACAGCGCCATGGCCGCCGCAGCGATCGCTGGTGATAGGGTAATGCCGAAAAACGGATAGAGGAGGCCTGCTGCAACCGGCACCCCGGCTGCGTTGTAGATAAACGCGAAGAACAGGTTCTGGCGGATATTGCCCATCGTTGCATGCGACAGGCGCCGAGCACGGACAATCCCCATCAGGTCCCCGTTGAGCAAGGTCACCCCGGCACTTTCCATGGCAACATCGGTTCCGGTTCCCATGGCAATGCCGACATCAGCCGCAGCTAACGCGGGTGCGTCATTGACACCGTCACCAGCCATGGCCACCACCTTGCCTTGGGATCGGAGACGTTCGACCACTTCGCTCTTGCGTTCTGGCAACACGTCGGCCTCCACTTCGGTGATCCCAAGGCGTTGGGCAACGGCATTTGCGGTTACAGCATTGTCGCCGGTCATCATGACGACGCGGATGTTCTCCGACCTCAGCGCCGATAGCGCATCGGCTGTCGTTTGGCGGATCGGATCAGCGATACCGATGCCCCCGGCAACCTCTCCGTCAATTGCCACCAGCACGACCGTGGCGCCCTCAGATCGGACATTGTCAGCCCTTCCCTTCCAGTCGTCTATCGGCACGCCCTCGGAAGCGAGGTACTTGGCGCTGCCGATCAGCACCCGCTTTCCGTCTACCATGCCCGTCAACCCTTTCCCCACAGGAGAGTCCACGTCCGACGGGTTAGACAGTTCAATGGCCCGTTCCTGGGCGGTAGCCACGATGGCGACACCAAGCGGATGCTCGCTTGCGCGTTCCAGGCTGGCCGCCACACGAAGCAGGGTATGCTCATCGAAACCTTCGGCTGGAAGAAGGTGGGTCACTTTCGGCTTACCTTCGGTCAGGGTGCCGGTCTTGTCCACGACCAGCGTGTCGACCTTTTCCAGACGTTCCAGAGCTTCCGCATTCTTGACCAACAGCCCGGATTGGGCACCCTTACCCACACCCACCATGATAGACATGGGTGTAGCCAGACCGAGGGCACAAGGGCAGGCGATGATCAGCACGGACACGGCGGCAACAAGCGCGTGGGCGAAGCGAGGTTCGGGCCCCCAGATCATCCATGCGCCGAATGCCACGAACGCGATGCCGATCACCAGGGGAACAAACCAACCGGAGACTTGATCCGCCAGGCGCTGGATAGGCGCCCTTGATCGCTGTGCGGTGGCTACCATTTGCACGATGCGAGCCAACATGGTGTCGCGGCCAACGCCAGTCGCCTCCATGACCAGACCCCCAGACTGGTTGATTGTTCCGGCAACCAGCTTGGCTCCTTCGGTCTTGGTAACCGGCATGGACTCGCCCGTCACCATGGACTCGTCCACTGCACTGCGACCTTCCAGGACCTTGCCATCCACGGGCACCTGTTCACCAGGGCGCACCCGCAGTCGATCGCCTACACCCACCGCGTCTATCTCTACCTCTTCGTCGGAGCCATCCGCTCTGATACGGCGGGCAGTTTTTGGCGCCAAGTTAAGCAGAGCCTTGATTGCACCCGAGGTCTTCTCCCTGGCCTGCAGTTCCAGCACCTGACCCAGCAGAGCCAACGCCGTAATCACAGCGGCAGCCTCGAAGTAGACGGGAACGGCCCCGTCCATTTCACGCATGTTGCCCGGGAATATCCCGGGAAGGAATGTTGCCACGACCGAATAGATCCAGGCGACGCCGATCCCCATAGCGATCAACGTGAACATGTTGAGGCTGCGGTTGCGGACCGATGCCCAGCCACGTTCGAAGAACGGCCACCCTGCCCAGAGAACAACCGGTGTTGCGAGCACCAGCTGTATCCAGTTGAGCGTCTGCCCCGACACCCAATGGTGCAGGTCGATCACATGCGCCGTCATCTCCAGGACGAACACCGGCAGCGCCAAGGCCGAGCCCACCCAGAACCGTCGCGTCATGTCCTGCAGCTCCGGGCTGGGCCCAGTCTCTGCTGTGGGTAGTTCCGGCTCAAGGGCCATTCCGCAGATTGGGCAAGAGCCGGGTTCGTTCCGCCTTATTTCTGGATGCATCGGGCAAGTCCAGATCGTGCCGGGCGGCGCCGTTTCGGTCGGGGTGTTCACTTCCCCCAGATACTTGGTCGGCTCGGCCAAGAACTTGCTTCGGCAATTTTCCGAGCAGAAGTAGTAGCTGGTTCCTTCGTAGGCCGCCTTGTGCTGTGCGGTCAGCGGATTGACCGTCATTCCACACACGGGATCTCTTGCCGCCGACGTGCTTTCAGGCGCCCCATCGCGCCCATGATGATGGTCATGGTGCTGGTGATCATGGTCGTTGTGCGTGTGGTGTGCAGACATGATGATCTCCTTTGTCCGACCTTGCACCTTCCTGCAGTGGTAAGGTCAAGGGGAAAGAAATCTTCCGACGCTATGTCCGTGTGTTGATCTGCAAAGCCAAAAGCCGACTGACGGCTACCCACCGCGATGCAGAACATTGCGAGCTGCACTGGCTGTCGGCCAAAGGAGCTATCGGCGCATGGCAAGCAGTTGGTCTGGAACAGGGTGGCCATGCGGATGCTTCAGTTCGGCCTTGGCATCCTCAAGGCGGTCGATTTCGCCACGCATGCGATCGATCCAGTCCTGATCTCTGCTGTTCTTCTTCCATTGCGCCTTGATGGCGTCGATCTTCTCGTCCAATGCCGCAATGCGATCACCTAGGGTCTGTGCGCCATTACCTGCATCGGCCTTGGCGGTGCGAGCGGTGGGACGGAAGCCGGCGGCACCTTGGGGCAACCCGCCCTCGGTGTTCTCAGCTTCCCACCGTTTGACCAGAGCGGGGGGCGGCGTATAGCCAAGGAACACGACGCCGGCATGCTGGCATGCCCACCATAGGCGTGCCTTGTCCTTTTCGGACCAATCAACGCTGCCGGGTGGGCCGGTAAGCTCCAGCCCGCCGCCCCAATGCGTTGCGGCATATTCCGCGATGAGCATCAACGCATGACTGCTGGGCGGTAGATCGTGAACCTCTATCTCATGGCCGCGATCGATCAGGAGCGTGCCGCCCACCTCCACAGCGATGCCGCCCGCGCGGCGCTCGGGCTGCAAGCCTTTCCCCACCCACCATTCGAAGCGACCATCGTCGTCGCGGGTCGCGACGGGGCAAACAGCCTTGATGACGTGTGGACGCCGCTTAAGGGGGGGGCGTTCCGCCCGGTGGATCGCAAATGGCTCCACCTTAGCCAACGCCTCAGCCAGTTCATCGGCATTACCCTTCGGCCCGGAGACCATCAAGCGCGACGCCGCATTGTCCACCGTCACCCAACCGCCATCCTGCATCAGGATCCGATGTGGCGGCCCTTTCTTCACGTAACGGGTGCGATTGCGAAATTCCTGCACAATCTGCTCGCCGGTGACGGCGGCCAGAATTCTGGACTTCTTGTCGTTGAACTGGGTCATGGACTGGGCCTTTTTGAATTGCTCCAGCGTGGGGAGCTTGAGGGTGGAAAGATAGGTTCGCACCTGCGCCGCCGATGGGGCTGGGAGCCCGTGACGGCGGCACGATTGACGCAGCGCCCTGGCCAGTGGGTGCGGTGTCCCCGTGTGGTCAACGAGAACAACCACCTTCTCGCCCATGGCAAGGCCAAGACCCCTTTCCAGCAGCGTATTGCGGAAGTCATGCGCATTGGTGGACGGCCAAGCGGACAGAAGTGAAACCTGCAAATCCTGGTGATCAACCCGAGTGCGTTCCGTGATGTGGCGCTGCTGGGGCGACAAGCCGGATATGCGGACAGGAGCGCGAATAGCGTCGGAATGTGCGCCCAGCCATTTTGCAACATCGATCCGGCCTTCACTGAGCAGCGCCTTATGGATCGCACGTGGTCGGGGAACCGGAGGGACCGGCAGGCCGAGTTCATAAGAGGTGATGACCGAAATCTTCTCCCGCCTCCGGAAAGAATTCCGCAGGTCAACGACCCGATGATCGGGCAGGACGAGGCTGTATACGAAATGGCCATGAAGCCTCGTCGCCCCATCTTTCCCTCGGTGCAAGACGCCGGCCCTGGGCTGCCCCTCGAGCCCGAATTCCGCTTCGAAGAGCCGGAGCCAGTGCCGGATGGTGTCAACATTGTCGGCGCCGATTGAGGGGTCGACATGGATGTGGAGGATAGGGCGCTGTGTTCGAGCGCCCCTTGCCGCGAGGGCCATTTCGGCGAGTTGTCCTGATAGCGTTGAAGCCGCGAGAAATCGGCTTTCGACGTGTTGGACCAACTGGCCCTTCGCGGTCGATTCCAAATGCCGGGCGAGCGCTGCGCCACCTGCTCCCCGCGTCTCACCGCTCAGCACTCAGTCGCTCGATCAACAGGCCAGCTCGACTGGCGTTCTCACGCAGGCCCGACAAGACCTTCTCTGCCTCAGCGTGATGAACGGAGGCACCCGAACGGCGCAAGGCTTTTGACAATTGAATCGTAGAGCCGGTCGCTCGGCCAAGCGTTGAAAGGAGCGCGGCAACTGCCTCGATATCGGCAGAGGTCATCCTTTGATACCGGCGGGGGCGGGTGGTCTCGGGAAGCTTGACCGCCGAGAGAACGTGCCGTCGAACGAACGCGGCTCTGCTGCATCCGCCTGCCCGTGCAGCGGCATCGATCGCCTGTGCTTCGGCATCGGTAAGGCCGACGTTCACTTGGGCCTTCAACCGGCGGCTCTGGCTGCTGCTCATCCCCACGCCCCTGGCGTTGTTGCGGTCCACGGGGGCACCCCCTGGCCAGTGGTATCGACGGCCCGGCGTCTAGATACCATGCCTGGCTCAACCAACATTAACTACGTTTCAGTTAACTTTCAACAGGACGCCTGGTAGCGACGGGAATGCGGGGTCAGCGTAGCTGGTCAGGGTTGCGAAGCTGGCCCCGCCATTCTGGGCACTAGGCGGGTCAGCGTTATGCCGGCGGCCTGCCCTTCGATATGCCAAGATGGATGGGTCGCCGTCTGGCAGAGCTTGAGGTGCATTTAGCGAATCGAGATATGATCGATGGCACTGCCATAAGGGGCCGCCATGAGCTTGCTCGACGATATCATCAAGTCCATTACCGAGACCGATGAGAAGACCTCGTCGATCCTGAGGAAGTGCTTGGTGCTCTCTTACAAGCTCAAGAACGACAGCCTGAAGTCGTGGGTGTCGAAGGAGCTTAACGGCTACGATTACGACGATCCTGACATGCCGGACTACAGGAAGATCAGTGCGCCGGCTAAAGGTGTATTCCTTGGGTCATTCGGCCAGCAGATCAACGATCAGCCTATCCCCTCGGCGGTCATGAAAGAAGAGCACAGGCACTGGGCTGAACGAGCGAAGTTGCCGCAGCCGATCGCCGCTTATGAAGACGTCAAGGGCGATGAGAACCGCGTGATCCCCTGGCCCGCCAACCTCGTGGTTTTCTACCAAGCCAAGTTCTTTGATGGCGACATGGCCCTAAATCGTGCTTGGCAGGATATCCCCGGCACCGTGATGGTTGGCATCGTTGATACCGTCCGCACACGTGTGTTGACCTTCGTGCTCGAACTCAAGGAGCAGACAGTCGAGGAAGAGGTGGAAGTAGAGAAGCTGCCGCCTTCTACCGTGCAAACGCTGGTCCAGATGACTGTCATCGGCGGCACGAATGTTTTCGGCAACGTCGAGCAGTTTGCCGCCACGACAGTCCAGGTCGGTGATGCAGCGAGCCTTAAGGGTACTCTGGCCGCTCTGGGCGTGGGTCACGAAGAGCTGGACGCACTCGAAGCGGACATTGCAGCCGATCAAGCCGAGGAACCCAAGGCGTTAGGGAAGCGCACGTTGAGCTGGATAGGCCGCAACGCCAAGGCTGCAGGCAAGGGAGCGGTAAAGATTGGTGGGGATGTCGCCACCGCCGTCATGACAGAGGCAATCAAGAGGTACATGGGGCTTTGATGAAAAAACGGATTTTTTCGAGCCCCGTGCGAATGGGGCGATCTGTTATGAGGCGAGGCCTATTCTGGAATATAACTTCGATCAATAATTCCATGCACCCAGGTAACTCATGAAGTTCGAGGTTTATTGCGACGAAACTCAGCCGGACCTGTTCACGTCGGTAAATCCCGCCGCCCGATACCTAATGATTGGTAGCCTATGGCTGCCATCCGGCCTGCGAGAAGATGCCAAAGAAAAGGTCAGTCGCCTTCGTGAGCGCCATAGTGTCTGGGGTGAGGCCAAATGGACGAAAGTTTCACCGGCCAAGAAGGACTTCTATCTAGAAATGGTCGATTTGTTCATGAGCTATGGCATGGACATGCGGTTTCGGTGCATCGCAGTTGATCGTACGCAGGTCAACATGGCGTTGCACAACAACGACGGAGAGTTGGGATTTTACAAATTTTACTACCAACTACTTCACCACTGGATTCTTGACTTCAACGAGTACAGCATTTTCTGCGACTTGAAGACCAACCGAGATAGAACGCGATTAAAAGTCCTTAAGCGCTGCTTGGAATATGCAAACAGGTCAGCGGCGATTTCATCCGTGCAGTCTCTCCCGTCACCTGAAGTCGCTCTTTTGCAGCTCTGCGACATACTGTTAGGAGCCGCCAGCAGCCGTCTAAACCAAACGTTGCGTGAAGGGTCTGCGAAGTCGAGTCTTGTCTCTATGCTTGAGACACGGCTTGATCTGCGCGGACAGCTATCACCGACCGGCGCAGCCGAGAAAAAGTTCAACATCTTCAAGATCAACTTGGGCGGGGGTTGGTAGTGCCTCCGTTATTGCTGCTTGAGCACGAAGCTGACTACCGTCAGCATTTCTACACAACCTACTGCAACGGTGAGATCAACACGCATGATGGAATTCGAGTCTACTTTCGGACGGAGGATTTCGATCACGCCTTCTTCGAAAGTACGATGCGAGATGGCGTGAAGGACGCGACGCTATCAAAGGTGCGAGCTGAGAGGATGAACTGGATTGCCTCTACGCTCGCAGACCCGGCATCTGACCGTTTTCAAGGCTGGCTCAAGAAAGAGCAGCGCTACGATCCCACGCGTTGTGTGAGCGTGGTGCATGGTGATTTCGTCGTCGTGTTACGCTTCGGCAAAAGGAAAGATGCTTCGTTGAGAGCCAACTTTGTAACGTGCTATGAAGCTGACAACAGCATCGGGAAGATACGTCAGTCTCCCCTTTGGATCAAAGAGGACTGTCTCAATTCGCTGTAGTGGGTTGGCGGACGCTGATTTGCTATGCTGGCTCAGCGTCCGAAGCCTCGATAGGTTCAAAGCCGATAGGCAGTGAACTCGAGCAACAGATATGGCCATGTCGGCTGACATGTCAAGAATCTTCCAGTCAACAATCCTTGAATCAGATTCCATAGCGCCGGGCCTGTTCGCATGTCTGCGTAGTTTATTAGCTGTGGAAATGGGTACGCATGGTGGGTACTTGCATGGGTACGCAACCTTTTCCAATGATCAGCTAAGGTCCTGTAGCATAACGCAAAAATCCAACTGAAATCGGAATGGTGGAGCTGAGCGGGATCGAACCGCTGACCTCGTCATTGCGAACGACGCGCTCTCCCAACTGAGCTACAGCCCCGCACCGACGCCGTATATGGACAATATCGCCCCCAAGGGCAAGAGGCCGGCAAGCAGATGCCCCGCAGCGCAGTAGTTACAGGGTGACGCGGGGACTAGACGAGGCCGTGCTCAACAAGGCTCCTGCCGGTGGCGATGACAGCTTTGGGCGTCCCGATCAGTGGACGGCCGAGCAATCGCGGCGCCCGCGTGGTGTCGAGGCGCTTGGGCGTGCCGATCTCGTGCATATTGTCCCGAATGTCGCGGTCAAAGAGGGCCGCTAGACGCACGATCCAGTTGGGCAGGGTGGCGGTGGGCACCCGACGGTTCGGGAAGGCCGGACGCAGCATGGCGCCCACCTCGGACATCGCATAGACACCCTCGGCGGCGATGCAGCGCTGGCCGAAAAAGGCCGGATCGGTCATCGCCGCGACATGCAAGGCCACCACATCGCGCACGTCGACACAGGCCATGTAGAGGCGTGGAACGGCGGGCAGGCGGCCGTCGAGAAGGCGACGGACCAGCAAAGATGAGGTGCCGGGATCGCTGTCCAGCAAGGGCCCGAAAATGCCGGCGGGATTTATGACCGACAGCGTGTTGCGACGCCCCGCGCTCTCGACCATCTGCCAGGCCATACGCTCGGCCAGGGTCTTTGATGCCGGATAGGCGCCGGTGCTAGGGGCATCCTGCCGGGTCCAGTCGGCCTCCGTCAGCAGCCGCTCATAGCTCTTGTGGCCATATTGGATGGCGGCGATGGACGAGGTGAGAACAATGTGCTCGACATTTGTCCGCAGTGCAGCACCCAGGGCACGGCGCGTACCCTCGACGGCCGGACGAATAAGCTCCTGGGGGTCCTTTGGGGTTTCGAGCACGAAGGGCGAGGCCGTATGCTGCAGATAGCGTACCCCGCTCATCGCCTCGTCCCAGCCGCTGTCGCTCAAGAGATCGAGGGCGACGAATTCGAGCCGTGTCACATCGCCCCCGGCGGCGGCGAGGGTTTCCCGCACCGCAGCGGCCCGGTCGAGGTTGCGCACGCTGCCTCGGACGGTGTAGCCAGACTTGAGCAGGGCGAGGGCGAGATGGCCGCCGAGAAAGCCGGATATACCGGTTACGAGAACGCGATCGGACATTGCTGTCTCCTGTAAGAATTGAACGATATATTCGAATATCGTTCAATAAGTTCAATAGGTGAGATGTGGCAACAGCGCGGATGGAGGAAAAGCGGCGGCGAATGCTGGACGCGGCAAGGGTGGTGATGCTGCGCGACGGACTGCGCGGCGCCACCATGGAAGCCATTGCACGCGAGGCCGGCATCGCCAAGGCTACGCTCTATGCGCAGTTTTCCGACAAGGATGCGGTCTTCGGTGCACTGGTGGTGTCGCTGCGCGACACGTTGCTGGCCGCATTCGAAGACGGCATCGACAGAGAGGGGAGCGCCGCCGTACGTATCGGATCGGCTCTGGCCGCCCACTATCTGGCGCTGTCGCAAATCCTTGAAGGCTCGCCGCATGCAAGCGAACTGATGAGCGAGCACAAGCGGCTCGGCGCCTCACTGCGCGACACCGATCTTGCCATGCAGGATCGCATGACCACCGCTCTCGCCCAGGCCGGCGCAACGGCACCAGCAGACTTGGCGCGTCTCCTCTCGGCGGCCAGTTATGGCATTGCGCTCAAGACCCGCGACGAGGAAACCATGGCGGCCCACATAAGGCTGATGTGCCGGCACGTGATCGATGGCGAGACCATAGCGGCACACCCTGCTCACGCAGAAATCATCCAAGGCAATTAACCCTCAGCCGATCTGCCCACTTCTTGCCAGCTTGGCTGTGTTAACCTCAGATTAAGCCTGCCCCGCGCGGGCACTTCAAAGGGGACCAGATGCAGCTCAAGCCCAATGCTTTTCGCCTGCACGAAACGGCGCGCGGCGTCGAAACCATGTCGCGCTTCGCGCTGGCGGTGCTGTCCCTGGCCTCGGGGGTCTACACCTATCTTGGGGTGCGGGGCCTGCTCGATGGTTCGGCCACCTTCGTCTTCTTCGCTGCCATCGTCTATTCGGCCGCGGTCTCGGTCGCCATCTATGCCTTCTGGACCTATATGATGCGCTTTGTGCCCTTGGTGGTCAGCGGCACGCAGCGGATCGGGCTGTTTTTCACCATGGCCATTGGCTGCGCCATGATCATCGCCATGAGTTCCTGGCTCAATGCCGCGGCACTGGCCGGCTCGGCGGCACTGGAACAGCACATGGCGGTGACGCTGCAAGGCTATGCCGAAGATCTGGATCAAGCCCATGCCAATGCCCTGGCCAGCCAGAGCCTGTTGCCCGACGTGCAGCGGGCGGCGGAGCGCTTTGCCGCCCTGGCACAGGACGAGCGGGAAAGCGGCGCACTGACCGGCACGCAGGGCTCGGGCAGCGTCGTGCAATTGCTCAGCCAGATGAGCCTGCAGATGAACCAGCTGGCCGCGACCATCAGCGGGTCGCGCGGCGAGGTGACGACGCTGTTCACGCAAGGATCGGAGCGGTTGGCCACCATGCGCGAGCTGGTATCGACCCCCGGCGCCATCGAGCCGCGTTCCGACAATTTCCAGGCTGAGGCGGTGCAGCTTTCGGCCATTATCGCCGCCTTGCAGCAGACCGATGTTGCCGCTTCGGTCAAGCGCGCCGCAGCCGATCTTTCGGCCGGCTTCATTGCCCCGGTGGCCGATGGTCGCTCCGCCGAACTGGCCAACCGGCAGGATCAGGTGATGGAGACCGTGCGGACCTCGGTGGCGGCCCAGTCGACGGCGCTGAGCGCCGCGGCCGATGAAATTCTCGCCACGCCCAAGGTCGAGCAGCGGCGCTTTGTGCCGCTCTCTTCGGCCGAGGCGGTGATCCGCTACTGGGGCGACTTCATTCCATCCTGGGCCGGAGCCATCTCCATCGATTTGCTGCCGGTGGTGCTGGTTCTGGTGCTGATGATCGTCAATGACGCCATGCGGCGCGAAGCCGAGACGCTCAAGGAGGCCGAGACCATTACCGCGGCGGAAATGCTGCGGGCGATGACGCTTTATCGACGCATGGAAGCCGAGGGGCTCACCCTGCCCAGTGTGACCGCACCTGTGGTGCAGCAACCGGACAATGAGGTTGCAACTGAGGAGCCGAAGGCTGCAGAGGCGGCAGTGACACCCGCGCCTGCCGGGACCGACGATGGCACGGTCACTCCGATCGAGACGGCGCAGCGCAAGCGTGGCGACGGACCGCGCCCGGCATGAAGACCCAGGCCAATGCGCGAGCCCCCACCGATGATGGGCCGTTTTACCGCGGCGTGATCGCCGCACTGGCGCGCATCGAGGACGGCACCATTCTGCGTACAGCGTTTTTCGTACTGCTCGCCGGGACCGTGGGGGTGCTCTATGTCGACTATCGCGAGCTCAGCGCCAAGCAGGCCGAGCTCACCCGCGTGCCGCAGCCCATCTTGCCACCCGCCACCACGCCCGATGGCACTGAAGGCCGGCCGCGCCCGCCAGTGACCAGTGCGCCGGACATTCTCGACGCACCTTTGGAGATCGTCCTTGGAACCGGTGGTGAATTGCGGCTGACCGGCACGATCGACCCGGGGTCTGCGCAACGCTTTGCCGACGAAATCGCGGCGCGCGGCGAATATGTCGAGACTGTATCGCTCGATTCCCCGGGCGGCTCAGTCGACGATGCCTTGGCCATGGGGCGGTTGATCCGTGAAAAAGGCCTTTCCACCAAAGTCGGCGCGGGGCAGCTTTGTGCATCTTCGTGTCCGATCATTTTCGCGTCCGGCACCAAGCGGCTAGCGGGCGCGAATTCAGCGATCGGCGTGCATCAGGTCTATGCCGCAGCGCTCAGTGCCGACCCGGTCGATGCCCTCAGCATGGCCGGCATCGCCATGGCCGATGCCCAGGTTGTCACGGCCGAGATCACCCGGCATCTGACCGAGTCCGGCGTAGACCCGGCCATGTGGCTGCATGCGCTGGAGACGCCCCCGGACCGGCTCTACTATTTTTCGCTCGAGGAGATGGAACGTCTTCGCCTTGTCACCGATGTGACAGAAGAGTGAACGCTACCAGCGGAACCGAGGGAGGATCGGGTCCGTTTGGCCGTATTGATCATAAGTGGAGGGAGGCCACACATGTCCAATGCACATATGCTGACCCGGCATCGGGATATTCAAAACTGGGTTGCCGGGCGCCGCGGCATGCCGGCGATCGCTCGGGTGCGCAACAGTTTTGGCGAGGAACAGGCACAGCTGCGGCTGACATTCTCCCGCAATATGGAAGGGCGCGAAGACATCGGAATGAGCCCATGCTCGTGGAGTGCGTGGCTGGCCGAACTCGACCGGCAGCAGTTGGCGCTGCGCATCGAGCCTAGCGGGCGGTGTGAACTGGTGTCACGCGCCAGCATGAACTAGGCACTCTAAACCGGCCCCTTGTCCTCGCGTGGCGCAATCGCAATGGCAACAAGGCTCGGCCGCGTTTCGGTTTCTGCAATACAGACCCGATCGCGGCCGTTCGACTTTGCCTCATAGAGCGCAGCGTCGGTGCGCCGCATCAAGTCAGGAAGGCGGTCGCTGGCGCGAAACTGCGACACGCCGAACGAGGCTGAAACAGGCCGATCGATGCCGTGCTCCTCAAGCGCCACTCGCGAAAAAACGCTGCGCACCGTTTCGGCATAGAGCCGGCCGGCAACCAGATTGGCGCCAGGAATGAAGACGGCAAATTCTTCGCCCCCCATGCGACCGATGACGCTGCGCTCGCTGGCCATCTGCTTGAGCACCCGGCCGAAGGCGGTGATGACGGCGTCGCCGGCAGCATGACCGAAACTGTCATTGATCTGCTTGAAGTGATCGAGGTCGGCCACCACCATCACGGCTGGCACACCCGAGCGCAGGGACAATGACAGGGCCTTGTCGGCCCGGTCCTCGAATCCACGGCGATTGAGCAGTCCGGACAGCGTGTCGGTCTCCGAGCGCGCGGTAATGTCGGCCATCACATCGCGCACGATGATCAGCAACAGGACGATGCCATTGCTGATCAGCATGACTGCGCCGGTTGTCTGCGAGATCGCGGCATAGCTCGAGGCCAGATAAAGCTGCGGCGACGCCCCTGAGCCCAGGACGGCGGCGATGAAGGGCTTGGCCAGGAAATGCAGGCCCGCAGCAATGAACAAGGTCAGCAAAGCATAATCGAGCGCACCATTGCCGCGATGCCGCAGGATAATAGCGGCGCCCACGAGCAGCATCACCGAATAGGGCGCTTGATAGGCTAGCCCACGCACCAGATCTGTGCGTGGCATGTCCAGAATGAGGAGATAGCCGATCAGCGACGCGCCGGTCAGCACCAGAAGCAGGCGCCAGGGCGGTTGCTGCCGATAATGGCGGGCCAGGCCAATGCAGCAGCCGGCAAGCGCCAGCACAAAGCTCATGGCGATGATCAGGCTGACCGGGCGGTGGTCGGTCTGATAGGGCAGGATGAATTCCATCACCGCCGTGACCATGCCCAGGCAATAGGAGAAAGCCAGCCACACCGCACCACGGGACGAACGCTGGAAGGCCGCGACACTGCCGAAGGCAATGGCAAAAATGCCCGCCACGAAGAGGTTGATCGCCAATACATAGGCTGCGGCAGTCATGGAGCGTCTTCTGTTGTCGGCGGCGCGTGCAGCCTAGACTGTGGCACCCAAAGAGACGTTAACGAAAGGGTCCGGATCGCACTTGTGAACAAAGTGCCCCCCGCTCAGCGCCCTCACGCCCGCGCCGCAATGCCGAGGGCATCAGCCAGCAGCGCATAGGACCGCCGGCGCAGCTCGTAGGAATGGATGGTCGTGGTGATCATCACCTCGTCGGCGCCCGCTGCCCTGGCCTTTTCGCTGATGGTTTCGGCCATGCTTCCTGGATCGCCCACCAGCCACAGGCTCGACTGATGATCGATGACCTGCTGTTGCTGCGGGGTCAGCCTGTGATTCATCGCCTCCTCGGGCGCGCTCAACTGCCGCTGTTCCCCGGTGACGAAACGGGCCCAGTTCACCTTCTGGGAGATCGAGAGATAGTCGGCCTCGTCCTGTGTCGGCGCACAGATCACCGACAGGCACAAAATGGTGCGCGGTTCGGGGAAATCCACCGAGGGCACGAAAGCGGCCCGATAGGCTTCAAAAGCCGGCGCCGCCGGCGTATGCGAAAAGTGGGCGGCAAAAGCATAGCCAAAGCCGATCTGGCCCGCCGCTTGGGCGCTGGCTCCGGACGAGCCAAGAAGCCATTTCGGTGGCAGGGTGATACCCCCCGGCGACACCGGCACACGCGAGAAAGGATGATCGGCCGGGAAGTTTTCCTCATCGAACGCCATCAGCTCGGCGAGATAGGTCGAAAATTCCTCCCCGCCACCGCTGCGCAAGGCGCGCATGGCATAGCCATCGCCACCCGGCGCACGGCCGATACCGAGGTCGATGCGTCCCGGATGGAGCGCTTCAAGGGTGCGATAGGCCTCTGCAATGCGCAGCGGCGCATGGTTGAGCAACATCACCCCGCCGGAGCCAACGCGAATATGTTTTGTGGCCGCCGCCGCGCTGCCGATCAGGATTTCCGGTACTGACGAGGCAATGGAAGGCATGCCGTGATGCTCGGCATACCAGAGCCTGGTATAGCCCAGCCGGTCGGCCTCCTGCGCCAGTCGCACGGTCTCGGCCATCGCCTCGGGCGTCGAACTGCCTTGGGCGATTGGGGCAAGATCCTGGAGGGAAAGTGCGAAGGGCGCTGTCATGAAGCCGGCTTTCAGAGAGTTTGGTACCATCGGTAGATCACGATGAAAGACGCAAAGGTCAAGGCTTGGGCGCAAAAAAATGCCAGGCGGCACCGCCGCGATTGTGTCCGGACTGCTGCACATTCGCCGCGATGCACCACGCCGCAGCCCGCATGAATTGACTTTTTAACGCTTTCACCGCCCTTATGCGAACCCATCAGTTATGCGTGAGGGTCGAACAGTGGCGCGAAACAGTGTGATCCTTGCCGGGCTCATGATGCTGGTGGCGACACCCGCTATGGCGCAGAACCTGCTCGATCCGCATCCGCTTGCTGGCGTCGTCGATGAATTGCGCATCGGTCTGCATGCCCATGACGTTCACCACGCCGCCCTGCCCTTTTCGGTCAATCAGTGGCGGCTCAACCAGATCGAGGACATCAGTTTCGATCTGCTTTTCACCTCACCGGACCTGGATGTGTTCCGCTGGATGGGTTCGCCCCGCCCGGAAGTTGGCGCCACGCTCAATCTCGGCGGCAAGGATTCGATGGCCCATCTCGGCCTCACCTGGCAATTGCCGATCTTTGAAACCCCGGTCTATCTCGAAGGCACGTTCGGCGCCGCCATTCACGATGGCGCACTGACCGGCGCAGCACCGGGCCGCAAGAATTTCGGCTGCCAGGTCAATTTCTACGAACGCTTCGGCGTCGGCATGCATGTCAGCGACAATGTCACCGCCACGCTGACCTATGAGCACACCTCCAATAATGGCTGGTGCCAGGCCAATGACGGGCTCTCCAATTTCGGTCTGCGTCTGGGCTGGAAATTCTAGGTCCGCAGGCTGCCGTGCGAGAAGAACGAGCGGCGTTACCGGGCGTTAGCATTAACGCCTGATTAAAGACGATTTTAATCAAATCTTGCCCATGGCGCATGCACGGCGCCCTATGGTTTTCTCGCAGGGAGACCGACAATGGCACGCTTTCTGACCGGTATCGCGCTGGTCCTGTTCAGTTTGGGGCTGGCAGTGCCTGCCTTCGCGCAAATTCTGCCTTTCGAAGTGCGCGGCGGCGTGTCTGCCTCCGGCGTCACCGATTCCGGCGTCAACATGTTCGACCCGTCTCGGCTGCGCGACGCCAATGTCGAACTGCTTTACGCAGTTCCCGATCTCAGCGCCTGGGCGGTATTGGGCGAGCTCCGCCCACACCTGGGCGGCACTATGAGCTTTACCGGCCAGGAAAATCTCATCTATGGCGGACTGAGCTGGACCGTGCGTGCGCCGCTGCTGCCGGTCTGGGGCGAGGCGAGCCTGGGCGGCGGCTGGCAGAGCGGCGCCCTGCAACCGGCCGGCACACCCACCCGCTTCGGCTGCGCCGTGGTGGCTCGAGCCGCAGCCACGGTGGGCGTCGATGTGCTCCCCGGCGCCTCGGTCATGGCAACGCTCTCCCACCTCACCGATTTCGGCGCCTGCAATCAGCCCAATAATGGCCGCACCGATCTGGGCCTCAGGGTCGGCATCCGGTTTTAGCTTTTGCTCCGCTGCAAACGCCTTAGGCGACTTGCCCCGCTGACCAGCCAGAAGCCCAGGCCCATTGGAAATTGTAGCCGCCCAGCCAGCCGGTGACATCCACGGCCTCACCGACGAAGAACAGATTGGGGACGGTGCGCGCCATCATGGTCTTGGCATCGAGATCCTTGGTATCGATCCCGCCCAGCGTCACCTCGGCCGTGCGATAGCCTTCCGACCCCACCGGCTTGAGCGTCCAATTGGTGATCTGCTCGGCGGCGACAACCAGTTTCTTGTCGGAGAGATCGCCGATCATCCCCGGCTGGTCGATCAGATCCCCCACCAACTGCGCCAATCGCTTGGGCAAATGGGCTGAGAGTACGGTCTGCACATGCAGCCTCGGCGTCGCCTTGCGGGCCGCCTGCAGCAGCGCCAGCGCATCCTGACCGGGGAGCAAATTGACCGCGATCGGGTCACCGTCGCGCCAATAGGAGGAAATCTGCAGGATCGCAGGGCCTGAAAGCCCGCGATGGGTAAAGAGCAGCGCTTCTTCGAACCTGGTCTTGCCATGACTGACAATGGCATTGGTCGACACCCCAGCCAGGGGCTTGAGCATTTCCAGAGCGCCCGGCTCAAAGGTCAGTGGCACCAGGGCCGGGCGCGTATCGATGACGTTTAGGCCGAACTGGCGCGCCAGTTGATAGGCGAAGCCAGTCGCACCCATCTTGGGAATGGATTTGCCGCCCGTGGCCACGACGAGGCTCGTCGTCGTGACGATGCCATCCCCGACCATGACCTTGAAACCGTCGGCATCTTGCTCGACGGCGCCGATGGCACGACCGGTCCAGATGGCCACTCCGGCCTGCCTGGCCTCGTCGATCAGCATGGAGACGATCTGGGTTGCCGGACCGTCGCAGAACAATTGCCCCAGCGTCTTTTCGTGAAAGGCGATGCCACGCTTCTTAACCCGCTCGATGAACATTTCCGGCGTGAAGCGGGACAAAGCCGACAGCGCAAAGCGCGGATTCTGGCTCAGAAAGCGGTCTCGCCCCAGAATGTGATTGGCGTTAACATTGGTAAAATTGCAGCGGCCGCCGCCAGAAATGCGGATCTTTTCGCCGGGATCGCGGGCGTGATCGGCAACCAGCACCCGCCGGCCACGCCGGCCGGCTTCAATGGCGGCCATGAGCCCGGCTGCGCCGGCCCCCAGGATGATCACGTCAAAATCGGGCATTTCAGGTCCTTCGCGGCTTTGCCCCATCCCTCTCGCAAAGGGCGATGGGGCGCAAGAGGCAAAGCCATCCGCAATGGCGATTGACTCTTTCCTATTTGAGAGTATGAGAAGTCCTGCTTTGCAATAGGAAGCATATGTTCGTCATGGCTCGCATCGGCTCCATCGCCGTATTCGCACTGACCCGGCTCACCACCGGGGGCGCTGCCGCCATGACTAAAACCACCAAAACCGCCTGACGCTTTTCCCCGGGTCGCACTCCCGACGGGGAGAGGCTCAAAGACAAGACCGCGATCAGCCGATCGCGCGGGGGCGGAAAATGGTAAGGGACCGGAGTTCCAAAATGGGTTATCGCGTCGCTGTCGTCGGGGCCACGGGCAATGTGGGCCGCGAAGTTCTCAATATTCTGGCCGAACGCAACTTCCCGGCCGACGAGGTCTTTGCGCTGGCCTCTTCCAGGTCGATCGGCAAGGAATTGTCTTATGGCGACAAGATCCTCAAGGCCAAGGACCTGCAGCATTTCGACTTCTCGACCGTCGATTTCGCCATCATGTCCGCCGGTGGCTCCATTTCCAAGGAATGGGCGCCCCGTATTGCTGCAGCCGGGGCTATCGTGATCGATAACTCCTCCTATTGGCGCTACCATTCGGACGTGCCGCTCATCGTGCCGGAAGTGAACGGAGACGTGCTCGACCGCTGGCTGGCCGATCCCAAGCGTACCGGCATCATCGCCAATCCCAATTGCTCGACCGCCCAACTGGTCGTGGCCCTCAAGCCGCTGCATGACGCCGCCAAGATCAAGCGCGCCGTCGTCTCGACCTACCAGTCGGTGTCCGGCGCCGGCAAGGAAGGCGTGGACGAGCTCTGGAACCAGACCAAGGGCATTTTCGTCAACGACAGCCCGACCCCGCAGAAGTTCACCAAGCAGATCGCCTTCAACGTCATCCCGCATATCGATGTGTTCATGGAAGACGGCTACACCAAGGAAGAGTGGAAGGTTCTCGCCGAGACCAAGAAGATCCTCGACCCCAAGATCAAGGTGACCTGCACCGCCGTGCGCGTCCCGGTCTTCGTGGGCCATTCCGAGGCGGTCAATCTCGAATTCGAAAACCCGATCTCCGCCGATGAAGCCCGCGACCTGCTGCGCGAGGCACCGGGCATCTCCGTGCTCGACAAGCGCGAAGCCGGCGGCTACGCCACCCCGGTCGAGACCGTGGGCGAATATGACACCTATATCAGCCGCATCCGCGAAGACAATACGGTCGAAAATGGCCTGGCCCTGTGGGTTGTCTCGGACAACCTGCGCAAGGGCGCTGCCCTCAACACCATCCAGATCGCCGAGACCCTGATCGAGAAGGGCTACAAGGCGCGCGCAAAGGCCGCGTGATCTCGCTTATTCTTCTCCCCTCGGGGAGAAGAGCCTGGCCTCGGGCCTGACCCGAGGGCAGAGCCCTCGTGTCACTTCGCGCACGAGGACAAGCTCCACGCTGGATGAGGGGGATATTGCCACGCGCCTCAGGCCCGTGGATAAGTTCCCCTCACCGACTCGGCGTCGCCGAGCTACCTCTCCCCGTGGGGGAGAGCAATGGGGCCCCGGTTTTGGACGGGCATTCCGAAAGACCTTTCCATGTCTCCCCGTGATCTGCTGCTCGCCCTGCTCGTTGTTGTGGTCTGGGGCCTCAACTTCGTCATGATCAAATGGGGCGTCGAAGAGGTTCCTCCCCTCTTTCTCACCGCCCTGCGCTATCTCTGCGCCGCGCTACCCATGGTGTTCTTCATCAGGCGCCCGCAGGTGAAGACGACAACGCTGATCGCCTATGGCCTGGCCATCGGCTTTGCCCAGTTCGGCCTGTTGTTTTCCGCCATCAAGCTCGGCCTGCCGGCTGGCCTCGCGTCCCTCATCATCCAGACACAGGCCTTTTTCACCTTCGGTCTCGCCGTGCTGTTTCTCGGCGAGAAATTGGGGCGGATGCAGGTGATCGGCGCCACCGTCGCCATTCTGGGCATTGGGGTCATCGCCATCGAGCGCTTCGAAGTGACCGCGCTGGTGCCCCTCATCATGGTGCTGCTGGCGGCCTTCTTCTGGGGCGTGGGCAATATCGCGTCCAAAAAGGCCGGCCAGATCGACATGCTCTCCTTCGTGGTCTGGGGGAGCCTGGTGCCGATTGTGCCACTTCTGGCGCTGTCCGTGGCCATAGAAGGCCCAGCCGCGATTGGTGCGGCGCTCAGCCATGTGAGCGTGCGCACCATCGGTGTGGTGCTGTTCAATGGCTATGCCGCTACGCTGCTCGGCTTTGGGCTCTGGAGCTATCTGCTGAAGCGTTATCCCGCCGGCCTTATCGCGCCGTTCTCGCTATTGGTGCCGGTCTTCGGCATCGGCTTTGCGTTCCTGCTGCTCGGGGAAACCATTACCAGCGTTGAAATCATCGGCTCCATGCTGGTGTTTGTCGGCCTGGTCATCAATGTGTTCGGTCCGCGGCTGCTCAATAGGAGGCCTAAGACCTGATGCCGCTTCGCCACGTTCTTCTGGCTCTGTTGGTCGTTTCCATCTGGGGTTTTAATTTCGTCGTCATCAAGCTGAGCGTCGAAGCCTTGCCGCCCATCCTCGCCGCGGCATTGCGGTTTACGGCGGCAGCCTTTCCGGCACTTCTCTTCGTGCGGCCGCCCAGGACATCGCCATGGCTGGTCATCGGGTTCGGGCTGAGCTTCGGCTTTGCCCTCTACGCCTTCCTCAACCTGTCCATTGCCTGGGGCATGCCGGCGGGGCTGAGCTCGATCGTGCTGCAGACCCAGGCCTTCTTCACCATGATGATGGCTTTCGTGCTGTTAGGTGAGCGGCCAAGCAAATTCCAGATCATGGGCGCCGCCATTGCCTTTGCCGGCATCGCCGTGATCGCCTCGGAACGCATCGAGGGCACGGGGCTATTGCCGCTGCTGCTGACCCTGGGGGCTGCCGTGAGTTGGGGACTGGCCAATGTGCTGACCAAGAAGGCCGGTCGCATCAATGCGCTGGCCTTTACCGTGTGGGGCTCGCTTGCCGCGCCTCTGCCGCTTTTCGCCATGTCGTTGATCACCGAGGGCTGGCCCACCATGTCGGCGGCATTGCTCGGTTTTTCCTGGAGCGATGCGGCGCTTATCGCCTTCCTCGCTTATCCGGCAACGCTGCTGGGCGGCGCCATCTGGAGCTGGCTACTGGGCCGCCATCCCGCGTCGGTTGTGGCGCCCTTCACCCTGCTCGTGCCGATCACTGGTCTTGCATCCGGCTATCTGGTGCTGGGCGAAGTGGTGACCCAGATTGAAATCGCGGGTGCCCTGCTGGTGATCGCCGGCCTGGTGGTCACGCTCAAAAAGGCAAAAAAAAGCGAGCCGCCGATCCGGCTGGATTAGCACAAGCAAAAGGGACCGCGCACCGCACGGTCCCTTTTGCAAAAATGGGGCGCCGTTCAGTTGGCGGGCGTTTCCGCCGGCACGCCGGTCGGGGAAGGCAGGGTGCTGGGCTGCAGGCTGTTGAGCTCTTCGATCGAGAGACCACCGCTGCCATCAATATCGGCCAGGTCGAACTCCTGCTGCGTCAAGTCGGGCCACACCACCTGCAATTCGGCAAAGCTCAGTTCGCCATTCCCGTCGGTATCGACATCGGCAAAGGTGAGCGGGGTCTGGGCCAGTGCGGCCGATCCGGCCATGAGCAGGGCAGCAAGGCCCAGCGCAATCTTACGCATTATCGTCTCCAAGTCGGGGTGACTTCACCCCAGATCACGGCGCCATCCCGCTTGCCGGCCACAGAGATCGGCCATGGCGCGAAGGCGCTCAAAAAACCGCAGCCACCCCGGAGCGTGGTCGGGGTGGCTGGCTGGGCTGCCCCAGAAGGGGCAGAAAGGCTTAGTTGGCCGGAACCGGGTTCGCTGCCAGCAGAGCCTCGAATTCAGCCTGCGACAGTTCGCCATTGCCGTCCGTATCAGCGGCGGTAAAGGCCTCCTGGGTCAGATCAGGCCAGATCGCCTGGGCTTCGGTCAGCGAGATGCTGCCATTGGCGTCGAGGTCGACCGAAGCGAAGTCGGTGGCAGCCTGGGCCATGGCGGCGCCGGAAAGGCCGAGAAGCACGATGGACGAAAGGATGATCTTCTTCATGGGATTTCTCCATGTTGACTTTGGGAGGAGGCAGCATCGGTTTGCCCGATACTGACGGGTCGCTCTCCGGCGGCCCGTGACCAAGACAATCGCTGCGCAATGTGGCTCGGAAAGGCCCGCTCCTTGGCACGGCTGGACAAATCTCGGGGCAATTTTCGGGCACGTCAAAACCCTTGAAAATCAAGGGTGTAGAAATAGACGAGGTGTCTCGATCACGGTTTCGTGGTCAGATCTGGAGACAAAAGCCGATAGTGATTGTGGCAGTGCGAGTGCAACTTTGCGGCAGGTTGGTGACAATTGATCACGCGCAAGTGATCGCGCAGCCCTGCCCGGCACCAAGGGCGCCGGGCATTGGAAAAATTCAGATGCTAGGGCGCACGAAGTCGCCGTTCTGGTCCATGATCCAGAGCTCACCGGCGGAAATATCGAACCAGGCGCCATGCAGGGCGATCTTGCCTTCGGCCTCGAGCGCCGCGACATAGGGGAAGCTGCGCAGATTACCGATCGAGTTGCGAATGGAGATTCGCTCCATAGCCGTCTGCCGCTCGGTGGCGGTCATCAGGCTGTTGGCAACAACCTGATCAGGCAGGTCGCCAAGCATGGACAGCCACTTGCCAATGAAATCGCCATCGTCGAGCGGCGTCTTGTCGGGATTGAGCGCGGCATGGATACCGCCGCAGCGGCCATGACCCATGACCACGATATTGGCAATGTTGAGCGCCTTGACCGCAAACTCGATAGCCGCCGAGGTGCCGTGCTGACCGCCATCGGGCTGGTAGGGCGGCACCAGATTGGCAACGTTGCGCAGGACAAAGAGCTCGCCCGGCCCGGAGTCGAAGATCATCTCGGGCGCCGCGCGGCTATCGCAGCAGGCAATCATCAAGGTGGTGGGTTTCTGGCCGGCCGAGGCCAATTCGCGATAGCGATCACGCTCGCGCGTATAGCGGCCGGACATGAAATTGGCGTAGCCGTCGAGCAGGTGCTGAGGAAAGCTGTGCATGGGCTCTCGATTAGCGCTAAGAGGCGACAAGATCAATCGCGGCGCAAAGCCGTTTATGCAAGGGGGCCATGCATGCTCATCTACCGTTTTCTAACCGGCGAAGACGATTCCACGTTCTGTCACAAGGTCACCAAGGCCCTGAGCGAAGGCTGGACCCTGCATGGCAGCCCCACCTATGCCTATGACGCGGTCAGCAAGAAAATGCGCTGTGGCCAGGCCGTGACGCGCATTGCCAAGGATCAGCCCTACGATCCGGACAAGAAACTGGTCGACTTTTAGGACATCTGCCCTTGATGGCGGGCAGCGCTACAGCCCGCCCATCGTGCAGAGCAGTTTCCATTCTGTCTCAGACACTTTCGAGACCGAAAGGCGCGAAAGCTTGACCAGTTCGAGTTCGCTGAGCTCGGGTGTCGCCTTGATTTCGGCAAGAGTGACCGGGCGCGGAAAGGGTTTGACCGACTGCACGTCGACGCATTCCCACACCACTTCGCCCTTGGCATTGAGATCGGCGGTGCTGTCGGGATGGGCTTGGGCCACGATGGTCATGACACCCACGATCTCCTTGCCGATATTGGAGTGATAGAAAAACGCCTGATCGCCGACCGCCATGGCTTTCATATTGTTGCGCGCCGCATAGTTGCGCACCCCGTGCCACTCTTCAACCTCGCCGTTTTTGGTCTTGGCGATGAGATCGTCAAAAGAAAAGACGTCGGGCTCCGACTTCATCAGCCAATAGGCCATGGCTCAGAGCTCCACGCCAGTGGTGTTGATGGCGAGGCGCCAGCGCTTGACCTCGTAGCTGGCAAAGACACCAGCGGCAACGAACGGATCGGCGTCGGCCATGGCCTGCGCCTCCTGCAGATTTTCTGCCTCGAACACCACGATCGAGCCCTCGGGCTTGTCTTCGGCATCAAGCAGCGCGCCGGCAAAAACCAGCTTCTTGCCCAGGCTGTTGAGATGGTCGAGATGCACCGGGCGGGTGTCGAGCCGGGTCTGCAGCGCCCCGGGGGCATCCTTGGCGATCATGGCATAGAGCATGTTCAATGTTCTCTCTTGAGCGGACGGGACATGAGCCCGGCAACGATAGTGGCGATATCGGCGCGCCCGGCGACCACAGCGTCGACGGCTTCGATCAGCGGTGCATCGACATCAAGGCTTCGGGCCAGCGCCACAGCCACCGGCGCGGTCGCCACGCCTTCGGCCAGCTTGGCGCCGCCAGCAATGATAGCCTCGGTGCTGTGCCCGGCGCCCAGGGCAATGCCGAACTGGTAATTGCGCGATTGCACCGAGGTGCAGGTGAGCGTTAGATCGCCCAGCCCGGCAAGCCCCGTCAGAGTATGGGCCGAACCGCCCATGGCAGTGACCATGCGCGCCATTTCGGCATAGCCGCGGGCGATCAGGGCGGCACGGGCCGAGGCGCCCAGCTGCGCACCCTCGACGGCGCCACAGGCCAGCGCATAGACATTCTTCAAGGCCCCGGCGATCTCAACCCCGATGCGGTCATCGGCGGCATAGGGGCGAAAGCTCGGGCCAGCCAGGGCGGTAGCAAGGTCTGAAGTCGCACTGGCATCGTCCCCCGCCAGCGTCACCGCGGTGGGTCGCCCCGCCGCCACATCCACGGCAAAGGACGGGCCGGAGAGCACATAAGGCACGGCCTCGGGCGCCATATCGAAAAGGATCTCGCTCTGCCGCGCCAGCGTGCCGGTTTCGAGCCCTTTGGCCGAAAGCACCACCGGCCGACCTGCCAGAAGCGCGGGATCGATAGTGGAAAGCAAGGTGCGGGTGGACTGGGCCGGCACGGCCAGGATGACAATATCGCTGCCGGCAAATTCAGCCGAAGCATTGACCCCCGCCAAGAGCGCCTGACCCGGCAGGGCTGCCTCATTGCGACGGCTGGTATTGATCGCCTCGGCCTGCGCCGGATGACGCACCACCAGCCTAACCTTGCGCCCTGCCATGGCCGCAGCCTGCGCCAGGGCCGTGCCCCAGGCGCCGCCGCCGATCACCGTCACCGTTTCAAGCCGCATCGTCATTGACCTTCATGCCCGGCGTATCGAGAGGCCAACGCGGCCGGGCCGCCACATCGAGCCCATCATTGGCCCCGAGCGCCAGGCGTTCCGCCCCGGCCCAGGCGATCATGGCGCCATTGTCGGTACAGAGCGGGATAGGCGGAACCACCAATTGCGCGCCCATAGTGCTGCACAGCGCCTCAAGCGCCTGGGCGATGCGCCGATTGGCCGCGACGCCCCCCGCCACCACCAGCCGCATCTCTTGGCCAGGAAACTGTTGCGAAAACCGCTCCAGCGCCTGGCGCGAACGGGTTTCGACGACGACAGCCACCGTATCCTGGAAACTGGCCGCAATATCGGCGACATCCTGGTCACTGAGTGGCGCCAGCGCCTCGGCCTGCAACCGCACCGCGGTCTTGAGGCCGGAAAAGGAAAAATCGAGCCGCTCTTCGCGCAGCAACGGCTTTGGAAACTTGAATCGGGTGGGATCGCCCGATTTTGCGGCCTGCTCCACCGCCGGGCCGCCCGGATGGCCGAGGCTCAACAGCTTGGCTACCTTGTCGAAGGCCTCGCCCAGCGCGTCATCGATCGTACCGCCCCAGCGCTCATAGTCGCCGACGCCGCGCACCAGCACGAACTGGCTGTGTCCACCCGAAACCAGCAGCATGAGATAGGGAAATTCAACCCCATTGGTGAGGCGCGCCGTCAGCGCATGGCCTTCGAGGTGGTTGACCGCCACCAGCGGCTTGTCGAGCGAAGCGGCCAGCGCCTTGGCCGTGGTCAGGCCGACCAGCACGCCACCGATCAGTCCCGGTCCGGCGGTTGCGGCGATGGCGTCGACATCCTCAAGCCGGATGCCGGCCTCTTCGACCGCCTGGGCAATGATGTGATCGAGCCATTCGACATGAGCGCGCGCGGCCAATTCCGGCACGACGCCGCCAAATGCCGCATGTTCATCGAGCTGCGAGCGCACCACATTGGAACGAATGGTTCCCCTGCCGGATTGATCCCGCACGACCACAGCCGCGGCGGTTTCGTCGCAGCTGGTCTCGATGCCGAGGAGTATGGCTTGTGCTTGCCCGGTCATGACGAACTGGTCTACTCCCATGAGGGAGCCTATCGCCTACACCAGGACTGACCGGATATGCAATCGCCTACCCCCTTCGCCCGGATCGGAACACGCGGCAGCCCGCTGGCCCTGGCGCAGGCGCGCCTCGTGCGCCGATTGCTGTCTGAGGCCCATGGGGTGGAGGAAGAGGCGATCGCCATCGAGGTGTTTTCCACCGGCGGCGACCGCAGCCAGAGCGAGAATACAACGCTGTCCGATATTGGCGGCAAGGGCGTTTTCACCAAGGAGATCGATGACGCGCTGCTATCGGGCCGAATCGATATCGGCGTGCATTCGAGCAAGGATGTCGCCACCGGCCTGCCGCAGGGCATGAGTCTGGCCGCATTTCTGGAGCGGGAGGATGTGCGCGACGCCTTTTTGTCGGTGAGCGTCAAAGGCATGGACAATCTGCCCGAGGGCGCACGCTTCGGCACCTCCTCCATTCGCCGCGCTGCCCAGGCCCTGCGCCTCCGGCCAGACCTGCGCATCGTGCCATTTCGCGGCAATGTGCATACGCGCCTGCAAAAGCTGCTCGATGGCGTGGCGGATGCCACACTCCTGGCGCTGGCCGGACTCAACCGCCTGGGTGAAGAGCATCGCGCCACCGCGATTCTCGATCCCGAAGACTTTATGCCGGCCCCGGCCCAGGGGGCCATCGGCATCGCCATCCGCGATCACGATGATCGTTTCGCCGAAATCGTCGCGCCGCTCGATCATGCCCCGACCCATGCAGCAATTACAGCGGAACGCACCATGCTTGCCGTGCTCGACGGTTCCTGCCGCACCCCCGTAGGGGCGCTCAGCGGGCGGGTGGGCGAGATGCTGACTCTCAAGGGCGAAATCCTCAGCCTGGACGGGCAAACTAGCTTCCGCGCCGAAGCCAGTGGCACAGACGCAACGACACTGGGCGAAAAGGTCGGTCGTGAATTGCTGGCCCAGGCCGGGCCGGACTGGGCTGGGCAATGGGGGCGCTGATGCGCATGCTGGTGACGCGACCCGAGCCGGACACTCAGGCCACCATGGACCGGCTGGCGGCGCTCGATATCTCCGCAATAAGCGCGCCGGTAATGACCCGGCAGACGCTCGATGCGCACTTCCCGCCGACCACCGGCTTTGCCGCCATGGCGCTGACCAGCACCAATGCGCTGCGCACGCTTGAAGATATAGGGCTCCTGCCGCAGCTTTTGGGCCTCAAGGTTTTTGCCGTAGGCGACCGCACCGCTCACGAGGCGCGCCTCGCCGGCTTTGGCGATGTCGTTATCGCCGAAGGCACGCTCGATAGCCTCGTCACCACCATCGCCCTGGCACGGCTCGAAGGACCAGTGCTCTATCCCGCCGGCCGGCATTTGAGCGGCGACATGGCGCGGGCCCTGGCCCCCCACGGCCTCATGGTGGTTACCGTCCCTGTCTATGAGATGGTGGCGGAGGAACGATTGCCTGAGGCGGCGCGAGAGGCGCTGGCTGGCGGCGAAATCGGCGGCGTGCTGGTCTATTCGCGACGCACGGCGGAGATTTTCGCAGATTTGGCCGCTCCTTGTCTCAGCGACGAGCAAAAGCGGGCCCTGCCTATGCTGTGCCTCTCGGAAAATGTTGCGGCGCCGCTCCTGGCCAACCATTTCAGCCGTGTGTTGCTCTCGGACCATCCGAGCGAAGAGGCAATGATGGCGCTGGCTTTGGCTTTTGCCCGCGAGCAAACTGGGTCATGATCGGACGAACGAAGAGGCAGGCTTATGGCTGACGACAAGAAGAACGACACGCCATCGACCAACCCCAAGCCGGCTGCCAAGTCGGCGGCGGTCAAGCCTCCGGTGCTGGAGGGCACGGCGCGGCCCGCCGATGCCAGCGCTCCAGGCAAGACGGATGACGCCAAGGCGGCCAAACCCACATCTTCCGCTGGTCCGCCCAAGCCGACGGCATCTCCACTGCCCAAGCCTGCACCGGCTCCCGCTGCTGCTGGCTCGCCCTGGCTCGCTGGCCTGGCTGGTGGCGTTATCGGCCTCGGCGCGGCCTATGGCCTTGCCTTTTTCGGGTTCTGGCCCAGCCAACCGGTGCAGGCTCCGCCCACCGATCCCCGCATCGCCCAGGTCGTGACTGCTTTTCCCGAGGTGAGCACTGCCACCACCCAATTGCAGGCCGACGCAACCGCACTGTCAGACCGCCTGGCAGCGCTCGAGGCCGCGCAAACCGCCCAACCAGCCACCGAGCCTGTCGCCGCTGACCAGAGCGCCTTGGCTGAGGAACTCGCCGCACTGACCCAGCGTGTCGATACCATGGCCAATGCTGCGGCGCAGACAACCACTGCCGCCACCCCGGCACCGGGACCCGACGCCGCAACCAGCGCCACCCTCTCCCGGCTGGACGAGGCGGTTACGGCGCTGGATGTGCAGGCGCAGACGCTTTCTGGCCGCCTGGACGAGGCCGACACGCGCATCGACCAATTCGACAAGGCTCTTGCCGAAAATCGTACCGCCGATACGGGCCTGGCGCGCATGCCGCTGATTCTCTCCGGACTCGAAACCGCATTCGACGCCGGCCGCCCCTATGGCACCGAACTTTCGGCGCTGGCGCAGGCCCTGCCCGATCAGAAAATTCCCGAGGCCCTGTTGGCAGCCTCCGCGACCGGCCTCAAACGCCCGGACGAAGTGGCGCGCGACTTTGCCGATATCCTGCCCGATATGTTGGCCGGTCGCCCCGCCTCCGCCGATGGGCAGTGGCAGGACAACGCTGCCGACTGGCTGCGTGGGATCGTCGCCCTTCGTCCGGCCGGCGAAGTGGAAGGGGACAGCCCAGACGCCATCGTTGCCCGTATCGAGGCCGCCATTGCCCGTCGCGACTTCGTCTCCGCGCAGCAAGAGCTCACAAGCCTGCCCGCTCCCATGCAGACCGCCGCCGGCGCGGTTGCCCATGACATTGCAGCGCTCGCCGCCGCCCAGAGCTTCCTTGCCCAGTTGCGGAGCACGGCCATGAGCGGGGAGCGTGCGCAATGATCAGACTGGCCTCCTGGATCATCGGCAGCTTGCTGGTTGCAGCGCTAGCCGCCTGGATCATCTCCCTGCCCGGCACGCTGACGCTCGAATTCGCCGGCTACCGCATGCAGCCGCGTCTCGGCACGGCTGTAGTTTTGCTGTTGATCGCCGCCGCATTGGTTATCGCAATCTGGGCGATCATTCGCCGCCTTATCGGCGCACCCGGTGCCATGGCTCGCCGCCGCGCCGCCAAGCGCCGCGAACAGGGCGTCGAGGCACTGTCCGATGCGGTAGTGGCCCTGCAATCTGGTGACCCCGCCCGTGCCCGCCTGATGGCCCGCGAGGCCCAGGCGCGACTGCCCGAGAACAGCGCCGCCAAGCTGCTCGAGGCCCGTGCCGACCTGGCGCTGGGCGACATGCCCGCGGCCCGCGAACATTATCGCGCGCTCATCGCCAGCGAGAAAACCGCCATCGCCGCCCTGACCGGCCTTTACGACCAGGCGCGCGCCCAGAACCGCCCGGAAGCCGCCCTGACCTTTGCGCGCAAGGCTCTGGCATTGGCCCCCGACAGCAGTTGGGCCGGCGAAGCCGTGTTTGAAGACCTGACGCAGCGCGGGCAATGGGCGGAAGCGGTGGCCATGGTCAATGCCGAAATTGTCTCGACCCGCGAGGCAAAGGCCAAGAAGCGGCGCAAGCAGGCGGTGATCGAAACCGCCCGCGCCCGCGAAAACGAGATCAGCCAACCCAATTCAGCGCTGGATCATGCGCTGACCGCACTGAAATTGCTGCCTGACTTCGTGCCGGCGGCACTGATCGCAGCCCGCATCTATATCAGCCGCGGCGAGGGGCGACGCGCGCAAAGCCTGCTGCGCCGCATCTGGCGCGCCACCGGCCACCCGGACGTCGCCGCGCTCTATGCCCATTCACAAAGCGGTGCCTCAGCAGTCGAGCGCCTCAAGCGCCTGCGCGAATTGATTGAATTGCCCGCACCCCATCGCGCCGCCGCCATGGCGCTAGCTCGTGCCGCCATTGATGCCTATGACTGGCCATTGGCGCGTCAGGCGCTGGACCCCTTTGCCGGCGCCGATGCCACCCAGGGTGTCGCCACGCTCATGGCCGAAATCGAGGAAGGCCAGAGCGGCGACCAGGGCAAGGCCCGCGAATGGCTGGCTCGCGCCGTGCGTGCCCCGCGCGATCCAGCCTGGACCGCCGATGGCATTGTCAGCGACGAATGGGAGCCGCTTTCGCCTATCACCGGCAAACTGGACGCCTTCGAATGGAAAGTCCCGGTTTCTACCACAACGCGCCCCACGCCGCTGCCGCCCGCAGAGTCCGTCAGCCTGCCGCAATTGCCGCAAACCGACCCTGCTTTGCCCCTTGCGCCCGCCGGAAACCCTCAGTAAAAGACACCCACTCCGGCGGGCCCACGCCCGCCTTAGCCGCTTTAGCTCAGTCGGTAGAGCACATCATTCGTAATGATGGGGTCAGGTGTTCGAATCACCTAAGCGGCACCATTTCTTTCCGACATCATCGTTCTGAGCCATGGTGGCAGCGGTCGACCAGAGCCTTGCCGCGCTGGCTGACGCGCCTCATCCCGCCTTGGACAGCAATTCCAGCCTTTGGGCCTGGCGTGCCGAAGGCGCGATGGCGCGGGTTTCCCCTTGAGCGGTTCCGAACAGCACCTCGCGCTCTTCGGGCAGCGACATGAAGAAGGGATAACGGTCAGCGACGCGGTCGCGAATAACCGGCACTTCGGCGGCATAAAGCTGCATCGGGAAAGTCAGATTGGCATAGCTGCGCTGATCGCCGAGCACCGTAGCCCCGAACACCCGGCGATAGAACGCGGTGTGCTCTGGGCGCACCGCCGACATGCAATAGCGCACCGGGAAATATTCGCAGGCCATGGCAGCAAGACGCAGGGTCAGATAGGGCAGCGCGGGATAGGCCAGGGACGCGTCGAAATCGGCGGTGAAGCGGCCTGGATCGATGAAATTGAGTCCCTTGTCGAGCAGGGGCTGCAATACATCGGGCCATACCGACATACAGGGCGATGTCGGTTGCTCGGCCGTAACCACGTGAAAGCGCAGGGAGCTGACCAGTTGGTCGTCGATATAGACGCCATAGCAATAGCAATTGGGCAGCTCGTCGAATTCGTCTCGGGTGACCTGCTGGGAATTGACCGGGATGAAGTCTTCCCGCCGATAGGCTTCGTAGCGCAGACGATAGACCGGGTCGAGCTGCTCTGCCGCCGATACACGGCGGTAACGCACCGAATCGAGCATGTCGATCAAGGCAGTGGCGAATCGAGAATTGGCGCCCGAAGGCGTGTCATTGGCCGCGTTCATAGACCCAAAAGCCCCCTGGGTTATGGCAGCCAAGTTAACCTTTCATTATCCATCTTGGCATGGTGAAAAATCGCACACCACCAGTGCGATAGCGGCGAGTAAGGGGTTTTCCCAAGCGGGGCCAAATGGTTAAGACCGATTAACCATGCTTGCGATTTTCTGCGGCCTGGTCTTTGCTGGCGCCGGAATTAAAGCGGGCGATCAATTCGGAAATATCGCGCGCCGGTAGCGGCCTGCTGAAGTGATAACCTTGGACCTGCTGAACCAGTGTATGGGCCACCATGGCTTCGAGCTGGGCTTCGGTTTCGACGCCTTCGGCAACCACGGTGAGATCGAGATCGCGCCCCAGTCGCGCGACGCTCGCCAAGAGGCGCAAGGCCCTCGGCTTGGTGGCGATATCGACCAGGAAGGAACGATCGATCTTGAGCTTGGTGAAGGGCAGCGCGTTGAGATAGCTGAGCGAGGAATAGCCGGTGCCGAAATCGTCGAGCGCAATGGCAATGCCCTTGTCGGCCAGCGTCTTCAGTGTCCGATTGGCCAGTTCGCGCTCTTCGATCACCGCTGTTTCCGTCACCTCGATTTCGAAGCGCGCCGCCGGCAAGGCGCTGTCAACAAGCGCAGCATCGATCAATTCAGGCAAATCGAGGCCGCGGAAATCGCGCGCCGAAACATTGACCGCCACGCCGACCGCGCCCGGCCACTGGCTGCATTCGCGCGCTGCGTTCTTGACCACCCAGGCGGTGATATCGGAAATCAGGCCCATTTCCTCGGCCAGAGGAATAAAGGTTGCCGGCGGCACGGGCCCCAGTTCCGCATGGTTCCAGCGGGCCAGAGCCTCGCAACTCACCACCCTGCGGGTGTCGATGTCGAAAAGCGGCTGGAACGCCAGACTCAGTTCGCCATTAGCCACGGCATCACGCAAATCAGCCTTGAGGCGCTGGCGGTAGTGGTAGTCGATATCCATCTGGGCATGGAACAGCTGGCTCCTGCCACGCCCGCCAGACTTGGCGGCAAACAGGGCCAGATCGGCCTTGGTCATCAGCTCGTCGAGCTCATCGCTGCTGTCGGCACTGGTGACCAGACCGACACTGACCTTGCTGGGCAGGTTGAGCCCATCGACGCTGAATGGGGCCTGGAAAGCATCGAGCACGCGGTCGGCGAGCAACTGAGCATTGCCCGAATAGGGGCTGAGCATGATGAATTCATCGCCGCCCAGCCGTGCCAGGATGGCACCCTCGGGCGCCGCCTTCTTCAGCCGGTCTGCCACCTGCTCGAGCAGCATATCGCCAACGATGTGGCCAAAACTGTCATTGACGTGCTTGAACTCGTCGAGGTCGATGATCATCAAGGCGCTCGACGTGCCGGCGGCGGCCTGCTTTTGCAGGGCCTCCAGCGCCAGCTCGCCGAAATAGCTGCGATTGGGCAGCTCTGTCAGCGTATCGTGACGAGCGATGAAATTGATCCGTTCCTCGGCTGTGACGCGCTCGGTGATGTCTTCGAGCAGCAACACGCTTCTGGAACGGCGCGAGCTCAGCGTCACTTCGTAATGCGCGCCGCCATCGATCGAGAGCAGGCCCTTTCCTGAAGTGCGCTGCCCAATCATCTCCGAGAGCCGCGCAATCGAGCGCTCCGGCACTCGACCGGTAGCGTTGAGGGCGTCGAGAATAGCCGTATAGTGTTGGCCGATCGGCTTTTGTACATTGAACAGGGCCAGCGTCTTGAGCGCGCGCTCATTGACGAGCGTCACCATGCCGTTTTCATCCAGCATCAGCAGGCCATGCTGCAGGGTGGTGATGGCAATATCGAGTTCGGCGGCGAGACGGGACACTTCGGCCCGCCCATGCACGGCCGAAAGCAGGATGGCGCGGACATCGCCGGCCAGCTTGCGGAAATTGATCAGCAGCAGCACCAGCATGGCGGCGAGCAGCTGGTAGTAGAAGTCGCCGCGCAGGATCATGGCGATCCACAGCGGCACCGACAGAGACAGGATCTGCACCGTCAGCAGCCGGTCCAGCCCGAAATTGCGGGCCACCAGACCCACCGTGGCGGCAATTGTCAGGGTAATGCTGGCCAGCTCGGCAAAGGGATCGCGCACGATCAGGATGGCGACGAGACACCAGATGCCATGCGCCACGGCGACCAGCGCGCCACCGACCAGCGCCCGCTGTTCCCAGCGTTCGGCGGCTTCTGCGTCCTCATTGCCGATCCCCGCATGCCAGAAGGCACGCATATTGGCAAAGCGGATAAAACCCACCAGCAGCAGCGCTGCAGCCATGACGAAGAGAATGGGAGCATTGGCCTTGAGGGCCGAAACCGCCGCAATACCGGCGCTGTTAAAGGCGCCAAACAGCAATGCCCACCGGTCGCCATAGACCGAGCGGATGATGGACACATAGTCCAGCGCTGGCATCGATTTCCGGGCCGAGGTGAACACACCGCTTCCCCAATTACCGATCTATTGAGCGGTAAAGCCATTAATAGGCCCTTGCCGCGCCTGCGTTCTGGCTCGGGACGGGACGGCTTCCGTTCATCAGGCTGAATCGAAGGTTAACGATTTTCAGTTGTGTTGGACACAACACGGTGAGCTCTGCGTTGCAGCCGGATCGGACGATACCCGTTTCAAGGCATGGAGGAAATTACCAATGGTAGAAAGACTGAGCGATGCGGCGCGGCAGGCCGCGATGTTCCAACTGACGCAGTGGCAACTTGAAGAGCCGGCCGAAGCCATTGTGCGGCGCTTCAAGTTCAAGGATTTTTCCGAGGCTTTTGCCTTCATGACGCGGGTGGCACTGCTGGCCGACGCAGCCGGGCACCATCCCGAATGGTCCAATGTCTACAACAATGTCACCATTCGCCTGACCACCCATGATGCGCGCGGCTTGTCGGAAAAGGATATTGCACTGGCCCACCGGATCGACGCGCTGCTCGGCTGATCAGTGGAAATTACGCCCCCCAGGCAGGGCAGCATAGGCGCGCCGCCGCGCCAGCTCGATTTCGCGCAAGGCTTCGCGATTGCGACTTTCGGGCTGGTCCGGCCCGGATTTGCCCTCATCGGCCCGCGCCAGCACCGCCTCGCCTATATCTGTGCCATGAGCGAGATCGAGCAGATGCGGGGTCAGGTCCGCCATATCTTCGGCCACGACATGGATCACGCCATGGGCTGATTGCACCTTACCGCGCACCGCCAGCATACGGCTCGACAGCAAGATCTTGCGCAGCCGATCGTCCTTGAACAGTTTTGGCCAGACCACGATATTGGCCACCCCGGTTTCGTCCTCGAGCGTCACGAAGATCACCCCACTCGCCGTACCGGGGCGCTGGCGCACCAGAACCAGCCCGGAAACCTCGACCACGATATCGGGTGGCACCTGCGCCAGATTTTCCGCCCGCGTCGTGCCGCGCGCCATCAGCATGGGCCGTAAGAATTCAACCGGATGGCCCTTGAGCGAAAGCGAGAGGGTCGAATAGTCGTGGATCACCTCCTCGCCCGGCGCCATCAGCGGCAGCCCGGCGGGCGTCTCCGGCGCCGCGTCCACTGGCGGGCCGGCAGCGGCAAAGAGCGGAAGCGTTTCGGCGCCGTGGCTGCCCACCAGACCCTTGACCGCCCACAAAGCCTCGCGCCGATTGAGCCCCATCGAGGCAAAGCCATCGGCCCGCGCCAGCTTTTCGAGACTGGCAATAGGCACCCCGGTGCGCAACCACAGCTCGCGAATGGAAGTATAACCCGCACCACGCCGGGCGACGATGCGATTGATGTCGACCTCTGCCAGCCCCTCGACAAAGCGCAGGCCAAGCCGGATCGCCTTGTTCGAGAGGATATCGCCGGCCATTTCGGCATGTCGCGGCCAGATATGATCGGCTACCCGCCGCTTCGCATCAGCCTCCAGCACGCATTCGAGATCGGAGCGGTTCACATCCGCCTCCAGCACGGCAATCCCGTGCTCGCGCACATCGCGCACGATCTGGCTGGGCGCATAAAACCCCATGGGCTGCGAATTGAGCAGGGCGCAGGCAAACACATCTGGATAGTGGCATTTGAACCAGCACGAAGCATAGACGAGGAGCGCAAAGCTCGCGGCATGGCTCTCCGGAAAGCCATATTCGGCAAAGCCTTTGATTTGCGCAAAGCAGCGTTCGGCAAAATCGCGCTCATAGTGATTGCTGATCATGCCATCGATGAAGCGTTCCTGAAAAATGTCCATCTTTCCGGTCCGCCGCCAGGCAGCCATGGCACGCCGCAATTGGTCCGCCTCGCCCTGGGTAAAGCCCGCACCCTTGATAGCCATCTGCATGGCTTGTTCCTGAAACAGCGGAATACCGAGCGTTTCCTTCAGCACCTCGTCCAAGGCATCACCGGGCTTGGGTGCCCAATATTCGGTACCGTCGCGCCGCTTGAGATAAGGATGAACCATTCCGCCCTGAATAGGTCCTGGTCGGACGATCGCAACCTCGATGACGAGGTCGTAAAACTTTGAAGGCCGTAAGCGCGGCAGCATGGTCATCTGCGCGCGGCTCTCAATCTGGAAAACACCCAGGGTGTCAGCGCGATGCGTCATGGCATAGACGCGCGATTTTTCCATCGGCCCCTCGCCCGTCTCCTCGGCCAGAAGGTCTACAAGCTCGTAACGCTTGTCATAGTGGACATGAAGCAATTCGAATGCCCGACGCAGACAAGACAGCATGCCCAGAGCGAGCACATCGACCTTCAGAATGTTCAAGGCGTCAATATCATCCTTGTTCCACTCGATGATTGATCGGCTATCCATGGCTGACTGACCAATGGGTACGAGGCTCTCGAGCGAATCGCGCGTGATGACGAAGCCGCCGACATGCTGGCTAAGATGCCGTGGAAAGCCGCGCAAAACCTTGATGACCTCGAACATCTGCGCCATGACCGGGTCATCGGGATTGAGGCCAATCCCCCTGAGCTGGCCAAGATCGAGCTTACTGCCCCAGCCCCAGTGCAGTTGGGAAAATGCTGAGACCACGTCGTCGGAAACCCCGAACGCCTTGGCCGCCTCCCTGATGGCGCTTTTCGAGCGATAGGAGATGACATTGGCCGTCAACCCGGTGCGTCGCCCGCCATACTTCTGATAAATATACTGCATCACCTCTTCGCGCCGCTCGTGCTCGAAATCGACGTCGATATCGGGAGCTTCGTCGCGCTCGGTAGAAATGAAGCGGCCAAAAACCAGTGTGCGCTTGGTGGGGTCGACTTCTGTAATACCCAGACAGAAACAAACCGCCGAATTGGCTGCGGAACCGCGCCCCTGGCACATGATCTTACGCTCATAGCGCGCATAGGCGACGATATCGTGGACGGTCAGAAAGTAAGCGGCATAGCCCTTATAGGCGATGAGGCAAAGCTCGGTCCAAAGACTGCGGTTGATGGCATCGCTCACCCCTCCCGGATATCGTTTTGCCGCCCCCTCCCAGGTCAGGCGCTCCAGCGTCTGCTGTGCGGTTTCCCCATTGCCGATGGTCTCTTCGGGATAGTTATATTTGAGATCGCTGAGACAAAAGCCGATGCGCCCAATGAAAACCTGCGTCTGGGCGATGGCATCTGCGTGTTCGGCGAAAAGTCGGGCCATTTCTTCAGGGAGCTTCAGGCACCGCTCGGCATTGGCGGCCAGGTGAAAGCCGGCCTCTTCGAGCGTCAGATGCTCGCGGATGCAGGTGACCACATCGAGCACGATACTGCGATCGGGCCGATGATAGCGCGCGTCATTGCTGGCGAGCATCGCCGCACCATGTCGCTTGCCCAGGGCGGCGACGCGGTTGAGCCGAGCACGGTCCCGCCCATCAAAGCGCGGCACCCCGGCCACCCAGACCCGGCCAGGCGCGGCGCGACTCAACTGGTCCAGGGTCTTTTCGGTGAGACCCCAGTCGGTTTCATCGGGCATGAGGATGAAGAGCTGGCCCTGCGAGAAATCCTCGATCGGCCCCTGCTCACTGTCGGATACAGGAGCACTGGCGCCGAAGAGATCGCTCAACAACAGTTTCGGATTGCCCTTTTCGCCGCGCTTATTGCCGATGGTAAGCAGCTTGCAGAGCCGCCCATAGGCCACCCGGTCGGTTGGATAGGCGATGATATCGGGCGTGCCGTCGGCAAAGACCAGACGCACGCCGACGAGATAGCGAAAACCGCGACTGCGCTCCTTGTTGTCCCGCGCCGTCACATAGCCACGCACCACCCCGGCAAAGCTATTGCGGTCGCAAACGCCCAGCGCCGTCATTCCCATGGCCATGGCATGGGCCACCAGTTCCTCGGGATGCGAGCCGCCGCGCAGGAAGGAGAAATTGGTGGTGGTGACCAATTCGGCATAATAGGGCGGCGCCAGCACGATAGGCGGCGGCACGATCTCGGATTGGGTTTCGGGCACCTCGCTCATGCGAAGACCCCATGCAGATACCAGGCCGGCTGTTTTTCACCGCTATAAAAGCCCTGTCGGAACACCCAATAGCGATGTCCCTCCTGATCCTCGACCAGGTAATAATCGCGCGTTCCGGCATCGGGCAAAAACAGTTGCAGGTCCGGGACATAAGGCGGCGGCTCCGACGGTTCTCCCGGCTCCTGTTCTTGCGGTTTGGGTGGCGCGACCAACTCCAGCCGCTGCCCGGTTCGCCACCATTCGGCACCCAGACGCTCGGGGCCCTCCCCCTTGATCAGCCGATACGTCTGGCCCCGCCACTCCATGCGCGCCGGCAGTCCATCGGGCACCTCGGCCATCACGCGGATGGGCTCGGGCCTGGGCAGGAGCCGCAGCGGCCGCGGCAAAAGCGGCGCCTCCAGCCGCGTCTCACCTGCGGCCAGCGCCGGGACCAGCCGCACAGCCCGCTCCGGGACATGGGAGGCGACCGGGACCGATTTGAGCACCGCCATGGCGCCGAGCCGGCTCGCCAACCTGTCATTGAGCCGGTCGATATCCTCGAGCCCGTTTTCTGTCGAAAAGGCTCCCGTCTGCAGCGCCTCGAGCCGCTCGGTGCTGGAGGCGGCCAGCCGCACCATGTCGATGCCGAAACCAGCATCATATTCGCCTTCGAGCCGCTGCGCCCGATGACGAAACAGCTCCGTGATATGGGCGGGGTCGCGGGTGACCCGCGCCGCATTGAGCGACAGGGTCATGACCTTGTGGTCGACCCGATAGACAAAAAGATGAAAGGCCTGGGCGCCGACCCCCGCCGCTTCGAGGTCTTGCGCCAATTGCACGCTGAGGTCGGCCGTCACCCGTAGCACATCGTCGAGAAGACTGATCGGTTCGGCCAGACGCCGTTCCGCCATATGCTCGGCAAGCGGCAGGCGCGGGGTCAGCTTTTCATCGATCACCCCAAAGGCCTGATCGATGCGGGTGAGCAGAGACAGCCCAAACCGGGCCTGCAGCGGCTTGCGCGGGCGCTGGCGCAATTGCCCGATCGTTGCGAGCCCCATCTGGCCGAGATCGGCGATCTGCTTGTCGCTGAGGCGCAGGCCATGGACCGGAAGGGCATCGAGCACGCTCTCCAGCATTTCCGGCACCACGATCTGGCTGCGGGCGAAATGGCTCACCGCCCAGGCTGCACCGATGGTTGGTGCGATGGCACCGGCCACGCGATAGCCCAGATCACGCAGGCGCTTGAGCAGCAGGCGCAGCATTTTTGCTTCGCCCCCGAACAGGTGATCAACCCCGGTAATATCAAGCACCAGATCGCCGAAAGCGCTCATGTCGCTCAATACCGATACCAGCGGGCTGGCATTGGAATGCCAATCGGCAAAGGCGGCGAAAGCCGCGACCAGTAGGGGCCGGTCGATCTCCTCGACCACCATATCCGGCTTGATTGCCCTGGCATCGGCCAGGTTCTGCCCGACCCGCAGACCCTCGCGGCTCAGCTGCGGATCGAGTGCGGCCAACCGCAAGCCGCCCTTGATGTGTTCATAAAGCGCCAGCGGCTTATCCCTGAGCTGGGGATCAGCCCGCTTGCGATAGTCGGTGGCCCAGAACGGTAGGTGGAGAACCAGGAAACGGCGTGCCGGCAGGCTGCCGGAGAGAAGGCTTGGGCTGGGGGATGACTGCAAAACCATTTTTCGTCCATTCCAGCACCCATTCGGTGCGATTGCCGGCAATGCGACCCTTTTCGAGCTCGAGGGACCAGCGCGCCGGCCCGGGCGCGCGATCGTCAAAGGCCTGGCGACCACTGCGCGCGGCGCGCAGATGCCAGCGCAAATGGCTGGCACTGCTGGCCCTGCCATGGCCGTAGCGCAGCATGAACAGCGACACATTGCTGTTGGCCGCCCGCAGGCTGAGGCGCCGGCTGGCGGTGAAATTGAGCAGTTTCGGCTCACCCCTGATATCGGCGATGACAGCGGCCACCGCCCGGCAGGAGGCGACCTCTTCTGCTGCCCACAAAAATTCGGTCATGTCGCCAGTGCGCACGATCACCAATTGCGCCGCATCCACCCCGGCCCAATTGAGACCCGGACCATAGGGCACGCCCATTTTCTGGGCGTCTTCGCCCTGCTGCAGGTAGAAAACGACTGGCCGACGCGGTGTCACAAGCCCCTTGGCCTGGGCCAGCGCAAAGCCGAGGCTGGCGCCACCATCGCGCAGATCATCGGCAAACACTTCCTGCACCAGGCCCCCGCCCAGAGCCGGGAACACATCACCTTGCACCGCGTCAGGCCGGCGAACCGCCTCGGCCAAGGCCGGCTTGCGCTCGATATCGGCAATGACGTCCCGCAACGCGGCGAGGCGCTGATGGTGAGCCTGGATCTGCATGATGACTGCTCAAGTGAACAAAACAAGAACATTTAGACTCCGAATCCGAGAGGAGTCGAGTCCCTTTTTCACGCGCCCGGTGTGGCGCAAGCGCATCAGCTTCCCGCAAGAGCGCGTGAGCGCACCCGCAGCCCATTGAGCCGTCATCGCTTCTGGCTAAGTCTTTACCAGCCGGTCTCCGGCGTTTCCCATCCGATTCTCGTGCCGATTTCTATGGAGACCCGCCTATGTTCGAGGCCCTGACGCGCCTGTTCGGAAAGGCCGAAGCCCAGCTCGACCCCAGCGATCCGCGCCTGGCCGTGGCGGCCCTGCTGGTGCATCTGGCCGGCGTCGATGGCAGCATGAAGGAAGAGGAGCGCAAGGCCATCCGTGGCGCGCTGATGGATCACTATGATCTCGATGAGACCAACGTCGACCAGCTGATCAAGGAAGCCGCGGCCCGCGACGCCGAAGCGGTGGATTTCTATAAGTTCACCAGCGGGTTGACCCAGCTGGAGATGCAGGACCGGGTCGAGATCATCCGCATGATGTGGAGCGTGGTCTTTGCCGACAGCAAGAACCACGAGCTCGAGGACAATATGGTCTGGCGGGTGGCCGAGCTGATCGGCGTCTCCAGCCGCGACCGCACCGTGCTGCGCAACCAGATGCGCGGCAAGGCGGCGGCAGAAACCAGCGATCAATAAGCGGTAAAGTCCCCGATCACTTCGGGTTCTTCATTGTCGCAATCAAAGCTGCCGGCCTTGTCGGCGGCCTGACGCGCCAGGTCATTGGCGTTCTTGTTGGCCAGCGCATCCACATAAGCGATGTGGCAGGAATTGCCCTCGGCGATCTGGCTGACCACCAGCACCTGCCCCTTGTCCTCGCCGGTTTCCACATCGGCGGTGAAATAGCGCACGATGGTGGCTATGGGCATCCAGCGCCCCGAGGCATTGGACAGCCGCCATTCGAGCTTGTTGCCCAGATGGTTGAACGGCGGCAGCGTCTGGAATCCCACGCTATTGGCATCGGGATTGAAGCCATAATTCAGCGAAAAGCGCAGATCGCCTTCCTGCACCCGCAACGGAAAGCCCTTATAGCCCGGGCAGGCCCAACTGGCGCCGAAATCGTCGGCCTCGAGCACAAGACACTGATCGAGGTCGAGATCGGTATAGGCGCTGGTAAAGCCTGATTGCCCAAGCGCCGGCGTGCCCAAGCACAAGGCCCCGGCGACAAGAGCAATGCCGCCCAGAACCGCGCGAATATCGACAAATGCGCCTGCTGCCATAGGATGTCTCCCGATGATCCAGATCAACTCGTCACCGACTTGATCCGGTTAATGTGCAAAAAACAAGGAGAGGACCCATGTTCAAGACCCTGCTGATTGCCACCGACGGATCCGAACTGGCGGCCAAGGCGCTTGATGCCGCCATCGAGCTCGCCAAGCTGCACGGCTCGAGCCTCATCATCCTGACCACCACCGATCCGGTGGGCACCAGCATCGGTGCCGGTGGGTTCGGCGCCATCGACGCCGCCCCCATCATTGCCCGACTGGATGAGACCTATACAGCCGAAGCCAAAAAGCTGCTCGATGCAGCCAAGACCCTGGCCGGCGAGCATGGTATCCCGGCCGAAACCGTGCACGTACCGCACCAGCGCCCGGCCGACGGTATCATCGACACCGCAAAAGCCCGCAATGTCGACACCATCATCATGGGATCGCATGGCCGGCGTGGCCTGGGACGGCTGATTCTGGGCAGCCAGGCCGCCGAAGTCCTCGCCCGCTCTGACGTGCCGGTTCTGGTGGTGAAATAACCCATCGGCTCACGCAGGACCGGTGCGGCGGATTTGCGGCTTGCCTTGGGGGCGGAATTTCGGGCAGAACCAGCCGCGAATTTCCGTCCTCCTCCTACGGCAGCAAGACACATGAATATCGACGCCATCCCCACCGGCAAGAACCCACCCGACGACCTCAATGTCATCATCGAGGTCCCCTTGGGGGGCGAGCCGATCAAGTACGAGATCGACAAGGATAGCGGCGCCCTGTTCGTCGACCGTTTCCTCTATACGCCGATGCGCTATCCCGGCAATTACGGCTTCGTCCCGCACACCCTGTGCGGCGACGGCGATCCGCTCGACGTTATCGTGATGAATTCCCGCCCGCTGGTGCCCGGTGCCGTGGTGCGCTCGCGCCCGGTCGGCGTCTTGTTCATGGAAGACGATGGTGGCCAGGACGAGAAAATTATCGCCGTGCCCGTCAGCAAGCTGACGCGCATGTATGACAACATCCAGGACGTCACCGACCTGCCCGAAATCCAGCTCGAGCGCGTCAAGCACTTCTTCACCCATTACAAGGATCTCGAGCCCGGCAAGTGGGCCAAGATCGACCGGATCGGCAATCTTGCCGATGCCCGCGCCGTGATTCTCAAATCCATCGAAATGGCCCAAAAGGGCTAAGAGGCTTCAAGCCTTGGAGAAAGAAGGGCGGAACCACAGGGTTTCGCCCTTTTTCTTTGCGCGGCCTATGTCGGTGCAGCGGCAAATGCTTCACGTGAATCAGGGCAAACAAAAAGCCCGGCACGATGGCCGGGCTTTTCGAATAGAGGCGCGCAGAGCTTATTCGCTCTTGGCGTCGCCTTCGGCCGGGGCGGCTTCGGCAGCGGCGGCAGCTGCTGCTGCGGCTTCCGCGTCCTTGGCGGCCTGCTCGGCGGCAAAGGCCTCGGCTGCAGCGATCTTTTCAGCTTCGCGGGCATCCTTGGCAGCCTGTGCGGCTTCACGCTCGGAGGCTTCGATCTTCTTGGTGCGCGAATTGGTCGATTCGAAAATACGAGCCGACTTACCGCGACGGTCGCGCAGGTAGTAGAGCTTGGCGCGACGCACCTTACCGCGCTTGATCACTTCGACCGAAGCGATGTTGGGGGAGTGAATGGGGAACACGCGTTCCACGCCTTCACCATAAGAAATCTTGCGGACGGTGAAGCTTTCCATGATGCCGGCGCCGGAGCGGGCAATCACGACGCCTTCATAGGCCTGCAGACGTTCCTTGTCGCCTTCGCGGATCTTGACCCAGACCTTGACGGTATCGCCATGGGTAAATTCGGGAAGTTCGCGCTTGGCGACGAGCTCGGCAACGTGCTCGGCATTGAGCTGTTCGATGATGTTCATTTTCGATCCGTTCGATCTTTTCATAGGAGCGACTTTTTTGAGGTTTTCTCAAACCCCGTCGCCCGGTCTTGGTTGGTAACGGAAGGCAGTCTTCTTGGTCTTGTCGCGCACCGGCTCCGAAACGCCCGGTACACGAGATGGGCGGCTCATAGGGGATTTCTGCCCCAGAGTCTAGGGCTTTTGGGCTTCCCCGCCCGACCATTGTGTCGTCACCACCCGTCTTGACCCGGTGGCCAACCTTCGGCCTTGGCAAGTGAGCAAATGGATTGCCCGGTCAAGCCGGGCAATGACGACGCAAGCAAAGCGTCAGCGCCCGCTTCGGTTCAGCAGGTCCGGCCGCCTCGCCTTGGTCAGCGCCAGGGACTGCTCGTGCCGCCACTTGGCGATCTTGCCATGGTCTCCCGAGGTCAATACCGCCGGAATGTCCTGCCCTTCAAAGCTCTGCGGCCGCGTATAGTGCGGATATTCGAGCAGGCCATTTTCAAAGCTCTCCTCGTCGCGGCTGTCGAGCGCACCGAGCACGCCGGGAATGAGCCGCACCACAGCCTCCAGCAGCACCATGGCCGCCACTTCTCCCCCGGCCAGCACATAGTCGCCAATGGAGATTTCCTCCAACTGGCGGTTATCGATGACGCGCTGGTCTACGCCCTCGAAGCGGCCGCAAATGATGACGGCACCGGGACCCACGGCCAGCTCATGCGCGCGGGCCTGGGTCAGCGGCTTGCCGCGCGGCGACATCAGGATGCGCGGGCGTAGATCACCAACGGGCGCAACGGTATCGATGGCCCTGGCCAGAATATCAGGTTTCAGCACCATTCCGGCGCCACCGCCCGAGGGCGTGTCGTCGACAGTGCGGTGGCGGTCCCCGGCAAAGTCGCGCAATTGGGTGGCGCGCAGCGACCACAGACCCTCATTGAGGCCACGGCCCAGCACAGAAGCGCCCAAGGGCCCCGGAAACAGTTCGGGGAACAGGGTGATGATCTCGGCGGAAAAACTCAATCGGGCTCTTCCTCGCCGGGATCGGCATCGAGCGGCGGCGCAATGGTGAGATAGCCATCGGCGATGCGAATGGTCGGGACGACCGCCTTGGTGAAGGGGAACAGGAACGTGTCGCCCGAGCGCGGATCGCGCACTTCAATGAGATCGCCGGCCCCAAAATTCGGCAGCGCCACCACTTCCCCGATGCTGACCCCGGTTTCCTCCAGCCGTGCGTCGAGCCCGATCAGGTCGGCATGGTAGAAATCGTCCTCGTCCTCATGCTCGGGCAGGCGGTCGCGATCGATATAGAGCCCGACACCATTGAGCAGTTCGGCCGCATTGCGGTCGCGCACCCCCTTGAGACGGGCAATGAGCACCGTCTTGTTGAGGCGAGCGGTTTCAATGGTGATGGTGAGCCCGGCCCGATCGGTGTGGAGCGGACCATAGGAGGCGATCGCCTCGGGATCCTGGGTATGGGAGGTGATGCGTACCTCGCCCTTGATACCGTGGGCAGCGCCGATCGTGCCCAGAAGAATGCGGTTGGAATTGTCTGCCATGACCTGCCTTCGCGTTTCCATCTGGCTCATATCAGGCCGGCGCGCGCACGCAAATGGGTCAATCCTTGCGCACCAGTTCAATGACGTCATGCGTGGATTCGTAGCGCGGATAAGGCAGCTCCAGCCGATAACGCTTCGCAGTCTTGTCGGGCACGCGATAGATGCAGCCCACCTGGTCGCGATCGGCATCGGCGCCATAGGCAATGGGCTGTTCATCCCCGTAATACAGCGCGCCCCAATAGAACACCGCTGTTTCCGCCGATTGCAGCCTGCCGGAAAAGCGCTGCGATACGGTAATTTTGTCGATACGGGTGCCGCCCTTGGAAATCCGGCAGTCGAAATAGGGATAGACCACCAGCGGCGAAATGGCGCCGCCGAGCTTGACGGTGCGGCAGAGATAGTCGCCATCGGCAATGGCGTCGATATAGCCGTCGCCCTGGGCAAACAGCGCATGCACATCGACCCGCTCGTTATAGGACGGTGCGATCAGCGTTTCGGCCAGGCCCTGGCTGCGCGAGCGGAAGAAATCCACCATCCGCTCCTGATCATTTTCGGAAAGCGTCACCCCATCCGGCACGGTGCAAGCCAGTGCCGAAAGGGGTTGCAGGGCCAGCACTGCCGCCAGCAGCAATGCGGCGCCTGATTTCAGACAATTGGACATGGCGGAGCCCCTTGTTCCAGATCAAGGAACCTTGCACGCCCATGGTGCTTTCTCAAGGACACTCGACCTGGAGGTTCATGATGTCCCAGATACTCACCGATCGCGAAGCCATCCGCCAATGGGTGATCGCCCGCGGCGGCAATCCCGTGCTGATGGATGTTCCTGACGGCAGCAAGAGCCGCACGGTGCTGCAACTCTCCTTCGGCCAGGACATTCTCAATGCCGATGCCAACGAAGGCCCCGACCGGGTCGGCGGTTTCCAACTGGTGAGCTGGGAAGAATGGTTCGCCGCGCTTGAAGCCGGCAAGCTGGCGCTGATGGTCTCGGACGATCCGTCCGGCGGCAATGAGGCCGAATATAATTTCGTCGAACGGGACTAGCGCTAAACGCGATCGGGCGAGGGAGCGACCGCTACAACTAGCCGTCAGCCCTCGTCTTCCAGATCCGCCTGGGCCTCGATGGCTTCCATATCCTCATCGGAATAGCCGAAATGGTGCCCGAGTTCGTGGATGAGAACATGGGTGACGATGTCGCCCAGCGTATCCTCGTCATGCTCGGCCCAATAGTCGAGGATGGCCCGCCGATAGAGAAACACCGTATTGGGAAACTGACCGGTATGCGGCACGGCGCCGTCATGGGTCATGCCGATGCCGGTAAACAGCCCCATCAATTCGAACGGGCTCTCCATGCCGAAATGGGCGATGATATCGTCCTCGGCAAATTCGGCCACCGAGCAGGTGACTTCGGCACTCAGTGACTTGAAAGGCTCTGGCAGGGCCGCAAGCGCCGCGCTGGCCAGAGCCTCGATGTCATCGAGGGTCGGGGCATGAAACCCCGACCAATCCAAACCCTTTAGCGCCACTCGCGAATATCGACGAAGTGGCCGGCAATGGCGGCTGCGGCGGCCATGGCGGGGGAAACGAGGTGCGTGCGGCCCTTAAAGCCCTGGCGTCCCTCGAAATTGCGGTTGGACGTCGAGGCACAACGCTCCTCGGGCTTCAGCTTGTCCGGGTTCATGGCCAGGCACATCGAGCAACCGGGCTCGCGCCATTCGAAACCGGCAGTCTTGAACACCACGTCGAGACCCTCGGCTTCGGCCTGTTCCTTGACGAGACCGGAACCGGGCACGACCATGGCCGACACGTGCGATGCCACCTTGCGGTCGCCGATCACGGCGGCAGCGGCGCGCAGATCTTCAATGCGGCCATTGGTGCAGGAGCCGATGAACACCTTGTCGAGCTTGATGTCGGTGATCGGGGTGCCGGGCTTGAGCCCCATATAGTCGAGGGCACGCCACTTGGAGCTGCGCTTGTTCTCGTCCTGGATTTCGTCCGGATTGGGCACAACACCCTGCACCGAAATCACGTCCTCGGGCGAAGAGCCCCAGGACACGATGGGCGGCAGCTTGGCAGCGTCGAGCACCACCACCTTGTCGTAATGGGCGCCTTCGTCGGTGAACAGCGTCTTCCAGTAGTCGACGGCCATGTCGAAGGCTTCGCCCTTGGGCGCGCGCGGACGATCCCTAACATAGGCGAAGGTCTTTTCGTCGGGCGCAATCAAGCCGGCGCGCGCGCCGCCTTCGATGGTCATGTTGCAGACCGTCATGCGGCCTTCCATCGACAGCGAGCGAATGGCCTCGCCGGCGAACTCGATGACGTGGCCATTGCCGCCGGCCGTGCCGATTTCGCCGATGATGGCGAGAATGATATCCTTGGCAGTAACGCCAGGGGGCAGCTGGCCATCCACACGCACGAGCATGTTCTTGGCCTTCTGCTGGATCAGCGTCTGGGTGGCCAGAACGTGTTCCACTTCCGAAGTGCCGATGCCGTGGGCCAGGGCGCCGAACGCGCCATGGGTCGAGGTGTGGCTGTCGCCGCAGACGATGGTCATGCCCGGCAGGGTAAAGCCTTGTTCAGGGCCGACAATGTGCACGATGCCCTGACGCTTGTCGAAGGGGTCGTAATATTCGATGCCGAAATCGCGCGTATTCTCGGCCAGGGTCTCGATCTGGATGGCGCTTTCCGGATCGGGATTGGGCAGGGAACGATCGGTGGTGGGCACATTGTGGTCGACCACGGCGAGCGTGCGCTCGGGATGGCGCACCTTGCGGCCATTAAGGCGCAGGCCCTCGAAGGCCTGCGGGCTGGTGACTTCGTGCACCAGGTGCCGGTCGATATAGATCAGGCTGGTGCCGTCCTCGTTGTTCTGGACCAGATGGTCGTCCCAGATCTTGTCATAGAGCGTGCGGGCCTTGGTCATGTCGATCTTCCGAGGGGGCATGAATGAAAGTTTGGAGTGGTTCTAAGCCCAAGCCGAAAAACGGTCAAGCACAACCGTACTCTTGGGTACGGTTCACGCCTGTCGGCTGGCATTGAGCCGCGACAGGGCGAAAATACCCAGCAGGCTGGTGTCGAGCCCGATGCGGTAGCGGCACCACAGGGCAATGGCGATCTGGGCGAGGATGCGCCCGCCCATATTGACCGCCGCTGCACCGACGACGCCCCAGATCGGGATAACGAGGATTTGCACCAGAAAACCCAGCCCCATAATGGCGCCGAAAATGGCGACATAAGCCCGCTCATGGCCCGTCATCATCATGACGATCTTCGAAGGACCAGTCGCGGCGTCGAACAACAGACCCGTGGCCAACAGCACCAGCACCAGCGCGCCACCGGCATAATCAGGCCCGAACATCGACAGGATCGGCCCGCCGAACAACACGAATCCCGCAAAGATGACCAGTGAAAACAGAAAGCCCGCCCAGGAGCACAGTGCGGTGATGGCCTGGGCCTTGCGCATTGAACCGGCATGATAATGCTCGGCCACCATCGGCGCGATGACCAGCTCGATGGCGAATGTAAACAGTGTCATCAATCCGGCGGTGCGGAAGGCGTTGAAGTAGAGCCCCGAGCTTTCGAGGTCGAGCATCAGCCCCACCAGGATCACATCGGCATTGAGCGTTGCGGTTTCGATGAGCGCGCCCAGCAAAAGCCAGCGGCTGAGCCCGCCCCATTCGCGCCAATGGCGGCGCACCGGGGCAATCGCCGGCATGATGGCGTAATTCTGGCGCCGCGCCGCAGCCATCTGCAGCACCAGCGCGCCGAGCAGCAGCGCGGCCGACAGGGCCAGGGCGTCAGGCCCGCTCAGTACAATGCCAACGGAGAAAAGAACAAGCACAGCGCCGGGCAGCGCCAGACGCCAGAGAATGTCGCGCGGCAACAAAGCCGTCCACAACGACCCCTGCGCGCGTAGCACCGAGGAATTGTATTCAGCCAGCGCCAGCGGCAAGAGGATGATCGCAGCGGCATAGAAATGGTTGACCGTCATGCGCGCCGGCAGGAATGGCAGGCTGATGACGGTGAGAATGCACAGCACCACAGCGACGACTAGGCTTGCCCCAATGGTAATGGCCGAGCCGGCGGCGACGGCATCCCTGGCCTTCTGCTCATCGCCCTGCCCCCGATATTGTGCCCAGAGCCGCAGTATGGCGGTCGGCTGACCGGCCCCGGCCAGGATGGCGAGCACAGTCGCCAGCGCCAGGCCGAAGGCGAAATGACCATATTCGCTGACCGTTTGCGTGCGCGAGAGCACCACATAAGTGAGATAGGTGAGGCCGGCCGTGGCCACCTTGATGCCCAGTGACCCCACCGACCGCCACAGGCCTGTGTGGAGCAATGCCCGCAGGTCGCTCGGTATGGTGAGCCGCATCGATAAGCCTCAAAAGCCGCGCAGACGCTTGCGCGGGAGCCTCAATCTGGCATGGCGTCTCTCAAGAACCCCTTACCGTGCGGCCCTTTGCGATGACAAAACCGTCAGCGACGATGTGTTTTGTCGACGCCAGCAGTGACCCATGCTGCCAGTCGGCGTCAGCAGCAGTCACCAGCACGCCATTTCCGGCTTTACCCCCGGGCCCGGCTTGGCGATAACAACGCCGCCCATCGTCGCGACTCACCCGGAACCGCCATGACCCAGTCCATCGTCACCTGGAACATCAATTCGGTTCGCCTGCGCCTGCCGATGGTGCTGGATTTTCTCGCGCAATATCAGCCCGACGTGCTGATGCTGCAGGAGATCAAGTGCACCAATGACCAGTTTCCGCGCAACGCCTTCATCGAGGCCGGCTATCCGCATATGGCCGTGCATGGGCAGAAGGGCTATCACGGCGTCGCCATTGTTTCGAAATTCCCGCTGATCGACATTTCGAGCCGGGTTTTCTTCGACATCCCGGAATCGCGCCACATCTCGGCGCTGGTCGATCTGGGGCATGGGCCTTTTACCCTTCACAACTTCTACATTCCGGCCGGCGGCGACGAGCCCGATCCCGAGATCAACCCCAAGTTCAAGCACAAGCTGGGCTTCCTCGACGAACTCAAGACCTGGTTCTCCGAGCCGGTTTTCCAGCGCGGCCATCTCATTGCCGGCGACTTCAACATCGCCCCGCATGAGAACGACGTCTGGAGCCACAAGCAGTTGCTCAAGATCGTCAGCCACACGCCCCAGGAAACCGAGCGTCTCGATGCCCTGCTCTCGGGCGGGCACGGCTGGGTGGATCTGGTGCGCAAGCACATTCCCTACGACCAGAAGCTTTATTCCTGGTGGAGCTATCGCAGCGCCAATTGGGAGCTGGCCAATAAGGGCCGCCGTCTCGACCATATCTGGTCCACTGCCGACGTGGCGGCGCACTCGATCGGTGCCGAAATCATCAAACCGGCCCGCGGCTGGACCGACAAGCCCTCAGACCATGTGCCAGTGATCGCTCGTTTCGTGAAGCCTTAGCGACGGGGAGCAGGCGCCTCTCAGGCGCCCTTCATCTTGCGCCGGAGCGGCTCGAGGGCGTGCATGTAGCGGCCCAGATCCTGCTCGATGCGCTGGGCGGCCCGCTGCGCCAATTCAGGATATTGCCGTAATAGCTTGAGAAAAGCGCTGCGCGGCACGAACAGCAATTCGCAATCTGTCACGGCCGTAAAGGTGACCGGGCGCGGCTTGTCTAGGATAAGCGCGGTGGGCGAGATGACGCTGCCCGGTTCGCTGAGGGCATAGGGCTTGCCGGCCTCGGCCCCCTCATGGCGCGCCTTGACCGTGCCATCCATCAGCACATAGGCGCCCTGCGGCACGTCGCCGGCGCGATAGATGACGTCATCGGCGTCGAAATGCTGGCGGTCGCCGGCAAAACCCAGCATGCGCCGCTGCTCGTCGTCGCAGATGTCGAAGAAATCGGCCTGGGACAAGACCCCGGCCGCGTCATCCATTCTCATGTGCCCCAGACCCGGATGCAAGACCGCCTGCCAGGATGGCAGGCGGAAGATCTGGTTAACCTATAGGGGAGTTCGCGACGGGATTGAACTCCCTTGTCCACCCAATCAGGGGACAAGCCGATAGCCGCCATCCTCGGTCACGAGCAGGCGCGCATTGGAAGGGTCGCGCTCGATCTTTTGGCGCAGCCGATAGATGTGAGTTTCCAGCGTATGGGTGGTCACGCGGTTGTTGTAGCCCCAGACCTCCTTGAGCAGCACGTCGCGCGTGATGGTCTTCGGACCCTGGCGATAAAGGAATTTGAGGATCGAGGTTTCCTTGTCGGTCAGGCGCACCTTGATGCCGTCATTGGTCTCGAGCACCTTGGCGGCGGGCTGGAAATGATACTGACCGATGGTGAAGACCGCATCCTCGCTCTGATCATGCTGGCGGAGCGCCGCATTGATGCGGGCGAGCAGGACCGGATAACGGAACGGTTTGGTCAGGTAATCATTGGCCCCAGCCTCGAGACCCTTGATCTCGTCGGCTTCGGTGTCGTGACCGGTCAGCATCAGCACCGGGCTCTTATAGCCCTCCTGACGCATCAGCTTCACCGCTTCGCGGCCATCCATATCAGGCAGGCCGACATCGAGGATGGTCAGCTCGATATTGGTGTCGCGCAAGACCTTGAGCGCATCATTGGCGGTGCCCGCCTGCAGGATGTCAAAGGAAGGCTCGCCCTGAAGCTGCTCCACCAGGGTCTGGCGCAGATCCGCGTCGTCGTCCACGACTAGGATGCGTCGCTTGTTCATTGAGGTCTCCGGTCTCTTCGGTCAGCGCCGACCAAGGTCACATCATTGCGACCTGTTTTTGGCCAGCCAATCACAACGGTGTTACAACTGCCAGCAACGCGGCAAGAACCGGAATAGTTGCATTTGCTGCTTTCCGAACGCTGCAAATGCGTCAAGGCGTGATCGATCCAAAGACCAGGCGCCGTGACTTCGGCAACCAGTGATTTACTACAGTAAGGCGGAGGGCTTTACGCTGGCTCAGGCGTGAAGCGGCGGCCGAAAAGCGCCGAACCGACGCGCACATGGGTGGCCCCCATGGCAATGGCCGTTTCGAAATCCCCGCTCATGCCCATGGAGAGTTTTTCGACAGCGCAATCCCTGGCCAGTTGCACGAGATGGGCAAAATAGGGACCGGGCGGCTGTCCATCGGGCGGAATGCACATCAGCCCCACGACATTCAGACCGTAGTCACTGCGACAGCGTCCCACGAAATCCGCGGTCTCGCTGACGGCAATGCCGGCCTTCTGTTCCTCGCCGCCGATATTCACCTGGACGAAACAGGGTAGCCGCCGGCCGGTGCGCGCCATTTCCTCACCCAGCGCCTTGGCGAGCTTGTCACGATCCACCGTTTCGATCACATCGAACAGCGCCACCGCCTCGCGCACCTTGTTGGTCTGCAGCGGGCCGATGAGGTGCAGGCTAAGACCGGGGAACTCCGCCCGCAGCCCCGGCCACTTTTCCTTGGCCTCCTGCACCCTGTTCTCGCCGAAGACCAATTGTCCGGCCACAAGAAACGGCCGCACCTGATCGGCAGGAAAGGTCTTGGACACGGCCACCAGTTCGACCGATTCGGGCGGCGGGCCGAAGCGGCGCCGTGCCTTTTCGATGCGGCCTTTGATGTAGTCGAGCGCCTGGGAGGCGCCAGCAGCAGTCTCTGCCATAACGCGGCCCCGTCTCTGTTGACCTGGTAGGGGTTTTCTGATGATGGTCCGGTAGCCAAAATCCCCAATAAACGCAAGCCGCGCCGCCTTTTGCGCGCTGGCCCTGCGTCAATCTTGTAAGGACGAGACAAGTGAGCGGCGAACGCTACAATCCGCGCGAAAGCGAACCGAAATGGCAGAAGGTCTGGGACGACGCCAAGACCTTCGTCACCGCCAATGACGATCCGCGCGAGCCCTACTACGTCCTCGAGATGTTTCCCTACCCCTCTGGCCGCATCCATATGGGCCATGTGCGCAACTACGCCATGGGCGATGTGGTCGCCCGTTATTATCGCGCCCGCGGCCGCAATGTGTTGCATCCCATGGGCTGGGACGCCTTCGGCCTGCCGGCCGAAAATGCCGCCATCGAGCGCAAGACCCATCCGGGCACCTGGACCTATTCCAATATCGAGGCGATGAAGAAGCAGCTGAAATCGATGGGCCTGTCCATCGACTGGACGCGCGAAATCGCCACCTGCTCGCCCGACTATTACCAGCATCAACAGGCCCTGTTCCTCGACATGCTGGCAGCCGGACTGGTCACCCGCAAGAGTTCCAAGGTCAATTGGGATCCGGTCGACATGACCGTCTTGGCCAATGAGCAGGTTATCGACGGCAAGGGCTGGCGCTCTGGCGCGGTGGTGGAGCAGCGCGAGCTGACCCAGTGGTTCTTCAAGATCTCCGATTTCGCCGAGGATCTGCTCGAGGCGCTCGATACCCTGACCGAATGGCCCGAAAAGGTGCGCATCATGCAGCGCAACTGGATCGGCAAATCCGAGGGCCTGCGCCTGCTGTTCGAGATCGAGCCCAACAACAAGACCAATGCCAATTCGGTCGAGGTGTTCACCACCCGTCCCGACACCATTTTTGGTGCCTCCTTCCTTGCCCTCTCCCCCGACCACAAGCTGACCGCGGCGCTGGCGGCCCACAATGCCGAACTGGCCGAATTCGTCGCCGAATTCCGTCGCCAGGGCACGGCCACCGAAACGCTGGAGAAGGCCGAGAAGAAGGGCGTCTTTACCGGGATTCACGTGAAACACCCGGTGATCGAGGGCGCCACCCTGCCCGTCTACGTCGCCAATTTCGTGCTGATGGATTATGGCACCGGCGCCGTGTTCGGCTGTCCGGCTCATGACCAGCGCGATCTCGACTTTGCCCGCAAATACGGCCTGCCAGTCAAGCCGGTGGTGCTGCCGACAGATGCCGATCCCGCAAGCTTCACCATCGGCGATGAAGCCTATGTTGACGCTGGCAACATTTTCAATTCCGGTTTCCTCGATGGCCTCTCCATCGACGCCGCCAAGACCCGCATCGCCGAGTACTTTGGCGCGCGCCAGGTCGATGGCCAGGTGCAGGGCAAGGTGGAAGTCAACTACCGCCTGCGCGACTGGGGCATTTCCCGCCAGCGCTATTGGGGCTGCCCGATCCCGGTCATCCATTGCGAGGTCTGCGGCACCCTGCCAGTGCCCAAGAAGGACCTGCCGGTGGTGTTGCCCGAGGATGTGAGCTTCGACAAGCCGGGCAATGCGCTTGACCATCACCCGACCTGGAAGCATGTCGATTGTCCGCAATGCGGCGGCCCCGCACGGCGCGAAACCGACACCATGGATACTTTTGTTGACTCCTCCTGGTATTTCGCCCGCTTCACCGCCCCCGATGCCGCGACCCCGACCGTTCCGGCCATCGCCAATCGCTGGCTGCCGGTGGACCAATATATCGGCGGCGTCGAGCACGCGATCCTGCACCTGCTCTATTCGCGCTTCTTCACCCGGGCGATGAAGGCCACCGGCCATGTCGGGCTCGACGAGCCGTTCAAGGGGCTCTTCACCCAGGGCATGGTGACGCACGAAACCTATAAGAGCACCGAAGGCGCCTGGGTCCCGCCCACCGAGATCGTCATTGAAGCCAATGGCGATCAGCGCACTGCCCGTCATGCTGAAACCGGCGCGCCGATCAGCATCGGCTCGGTGGAAAAGATGAGCAAGTCCAAGAAGAACGTCGTCGATCCCGACGAGATCGTGGGCACCTATGGCGCCGATACCGCGCGCTGGTTCATGCTCTCGGACTCGCCGCCGGAACGCGACGTGCAATGGACCGAATCGGGCGTCGAAGGCGCCGGCCGCTTCCAGCAGCGCGTCTGGCGGCTGGTCAACGACCTCGCCGACCTGCCCGCGCCTGCTGCCAATGCGGATGATGACAAGTCCGCGCTGGCCCTGCGCCGCAGTACCCATCGCGCCGTGGCCGGCGTGGCCCAGGATATCGAGGGCCTGCGCTTCAACCGCGCCGTGGCGCAGATTTATGAGCTGACCAACGCCCTCGCCAAGGGTCGCGACACCGCCACCGGCCCGGCCGCCCAGGCCGCCTTGCGTGAAGGCGTCGAGCGCCTGGTGCAGCTGATCAGCCCGATGATGCCGCATCTGGCGGAAAGCTGCTGGGAGATTCTGGGCAAGTCCGGCCTTGTCGCCGACGCCGCCTGGCCCGAAGTCGATCCGGCAATGCTGGTCGACGACGAAGTGGTCCTGCCTGTCCAGATCAACGGCAAGCGTCGCGCCGAAATCGCCGTGGCCAAGGGCATGGCTGCCGGGGAGGTGGAAGCCTTGGTGCTCGCCCTAGAGGCCGTGCAGAAGGCGCTCGAGGGCAAGACGCCCAAAAAGATCGTTGTGGTGCAGGACCGCATCGTCAACATCGTGGTCTAGGGCATGACCGCACTCAAGGCTCATGAGGTGGCGCGCTTTCTGGCGCGCCCCGATCTCGGCGAGGGGATTTTCCTCGCCTATGGGCCCGACGGCGGCTTGGTGCGCGAAACCGCTCAGCGGCTGATCCGGCATCTGAGCGGCGACGACCCAGCCTCAGCCAATGTCACCATTTTCGACGGGCCGGAACTGGCTGCCGACCCGTCGCTATTGGTGCTGGAAGCACGCTCTGTGTCGCTGTTCGGCGGCAAGCGCATCATCCGTGTGCGCAATGCCACCAAGGCGCTGGTCATGCCGCTGACCCAGCTGCGCGACGATCCCGGCGGCACCGCCATTGTGCTCGAAGCCGATAATCTCCCCCCACGCGACGCCCTTCGCGCGCTGGTGGAAGCGGCCAAGCTCGGCCGCGCCCTGCCCTGCTATCCCGACAGCGACGAGACGCTGACGGCGCTGATGCGCGAGACCTTCAATCAGGCCGGCATCCGCATCGAGACCGATGTGGTCCCCACCCTGCGCGAAATCCTCGGCAATGATCGCGAAGTGACGCGGCGCGAACTCGAAAAACTCACCCTCTATGCCGCGAAGAGCAAGGCGCTGACCCGTGAGGAGGTGCTGCTGCTCTGCGCCGACAATGGCGCGCTGGCCATCGACGCCATTCTCGACGCCACCGGCGGCGGCCATGCCGAAAAACTGGAGCTGGCGCTCAATCGCGCCATCGCCGCCAATATCAATTCCCAGCAATTGCTGGTCATGCTCTCCAACCACTTCGCCAATCTGCGGCGCTGGCGCACCGAGGTAGACGCCGGCAAGGCGCCGCGCGCGGTCTTGGACGGGTTGAAGCCCAAGCCGCATTTTTCCCGCAGCGGCGCGCTTGAACAGCAATTGCGTCTATGGACCGATACCAGCCTCGCCACGGCCGTGGAACGACTGTTGCAGGCCACCGCCGATTCGCGCCGCCGCCCGCATCTGGCCGAAACCCTTTTGCGCCGCACCGCCCTGGCGCTCTGCATGCTGGCCGCGACACATTAACGCGGACGCATAGCCGCAAAGGTCTGTGCCAGCCTCAACACCGCCGTTTCGAGCTCCTGCGGCGTATAGGCGGCAAAGCCCATCATGAAGCCCACCCGCCCCTCGCCCCCGGCATAAAGCGCCGAAAGCCCCAGCAGCTGGAAACCCGCTCTTCGCCCGGCTGCGACGGCAATCTCCTCGTCTATGCCCGGTTTCAGCATGCAGGCCAGCTGCAGGCCCCCGGCGGGGACCTGCGGCTCCACCCAGGCGCCAAGATGCTGGCGCACCAGCGCCACCAGCACATCGCGCCGCTGCGCATAGACGCCGCGCATGGCCCGCACATGCGCTCCGAAATGCCCGCCCTCCATGAAGCGCGCAAGCGTCAATTGCGCAATTACAGCGGTGTGGCCGTCCATGAGGCTGCGGGCATTGGTCATCGGCTGCACCAGCGCCGGCGGCAAAACCACATAGCCGATGCGCAGGCCGGGAAAGAGCGACTTGGTGAAGGTGCCGATATAGAGCGTGCGCTCTTGCCGATCGAGACCCTGGACGCAGGCGGTCGGCCGCCCCTCATAGTGAAACTCGCTGTCATAGTCGTCCTCGATGATCCAGGCCTGGTGCTGTGCGGCCCAGTCGATCAGGGCCAGCCGCCGCTCCAGCGTGAGGGTGGCCCCTGTCGGGAACTGATGCGAAGGCGTGAGAAAAACCGCACGCGCTGCCTGGGGATCGGCAAGGATCGGCTCCACGACGATACCCTGGCTGTCCACCGCTATCGGCACCGTCTCGACCCCGGCCGCCGCGAACGCCTTGCGGGCCCCGTAATAGGCCGGGTCCTCGATGAAGAGACGCTCGCCAGGATCGAACAGCAGCAGCGCGCACAGCATCATCGCCTGTTGCGAAGAGGTGAGCACCAGAACCCTGTCGGCACTGGCCCGGGCGCCACGCTCGAGATTGATATAATCGGCTATGGCACGCCGCAGTGTCTCGCTCCCCTGCGGATCGCCATGCAGCAGCGCCCGGCTACCGCTCTCCTTGAGCACCTGCCGCTCCAATCGCTCCCACAGCGCCAGCGGAAAGCGCCTGGTATCGGGCACGCCATGGGCAAAGGGAGTAGGGGCCTGCGTCTCCCGCACCCCGCCACTCTCGAACAGCGCCGAACCGCGTCGGCTGAGCCGGGCCGGTCCGGTGCCGCCGACTGGCCCGATCCGCCGCGGCCGGGAAAAGTCGTCAATGGCGGCAACGGAACTGCCGCTGCCCACGCGCCGCTCGATGAAGCCTTCGGCATGAAGCTGGGCATAGGCAGCCTCAACGGTATCGCGCGACACGCCCAACGACCGGGCCAGGGCGCGCGATGCCGGCAAGGGCTTGCCTGCCCCAAGCGCTCCATCCAACACCAATTGCCTTATCGCCCTATGAATGCGCGCATAAAGCGGCAGTCCCGCATGGTCAGGATGAAGCAGCGCTGCCTGCACCGAGGCAAGTTGGGAATGCTTGAACAAATGGTCTGGCTCATAACGATGAAGTGGCGGGGCTTATCAGTCCAATAGGGCGCTAGAGGTCAAGCCCTCTTCGCCAACCTCCTTGTTCCGGAGCCTACCTTGACCACCGCCCACGCCGCCAGGCCGACCCGTATCGGCCCCCATGACCTACTCCACCCCATAGTCGCGGGGCTCATCTCGGTGATCGTCAATTATGGCGGCACCTTCATTCTGGTGTTCCAGGCGGCGCGGGTTGCCGGCCTCAGCCCCGCGCTCACCGCGTCCTGGGTGTGGTCGGTATCGATCGGCGTCGGCCTCACCGGGCTTTATCTCAGCTGGCGCTATCGCGAGCCGATCATCACCGCCTGGTCGACTCCGGCAGCGGCATTTCTGGTCACTGCGCTCGCCACCACCAGCTATGCCGAGGCCGTGGGCGCCTACATGCTCTCGGCCGCCGCCTTTGTGGTCTTGGGGCTGTCCAGCTATTTCGATCGGGTTATCCGCCTCATCCCGCCCGGCATCGCCTCGGGATTGCTCGCCGGCATCCTGCTGCAATTCGGCATCGGCGCCTTTGCCGGCGCCAGCCTTGATCCCGTACTGGTGACGCTGCTCATCGTCTCCTACCTGGTGCTGAAGCGATTTTCGGCGCGCTATGCAGTGGTCGGCATCCTGGTGATCGGGCTCGCTTTCCTGCTGGCCCAGGGGCGCGTCGACCTTTCCGGCCTGCAATTGCAACTGGCCATGCCAGTCTTCACCCTGCCCGCCTTCAGCCTCAATGCGACGCTGAGCATCGCCCTGCCGCTGTTTCTGATCACGCTCACCGGCCAATACATGCCGGGCATGCTGGTGCTGCGCAATGATGGCTTCAAGACCAGCGCCGATCCCATCGTCACCGTGACCGGGCTGGGCTCGCTGCTCATGGCACCCTTCGGCTCGCACGCCTTCAACATCGCCGCCATCACCGCCGCGATCGCCACCGGTCGCGCGGCCCATGAAGACCCTTCCAAACGCTGGATCGCTGGCATTGCTGCAGGTTGCTTTTATTGCCTCGTCGGCGTGTTCGGGGTGACCCTGGCTGCCGTGTTCATGGCATTTCCCGCCAGTTTCATCACCACCCTTGCCGGACTGGCGCTGCTCGGCACCATCGGCAACAACCTTGCCAATGCGGTCGCCGATCCGGCGTCACGCGAGGCTGCGCTCATCACCTTTCTCGCCTCCGCCGCCAATATTACCCTCTTCGGTATCGGCGGCGCCTTCTGGGGCCTGATCATCGGGCTGATCGCACACACTATCCTCAACGGCAAACTGCCCAGGCTCAAATCCACCTAGTCGGGGATGCGTGCGGGCAGCGTGATGGTGACAGAGGCCCCGCCGCCAGGGGCATTATGGAGGCGGACCTGGCCGTCATGGGCATGCACGATTGCCCGCACGACCGACAGGCCCAGTCCGCTCCCACCCTTGTCACGGGCCCTCGACTCCTCGTCGCGCCAAAACGGTTCGAAGCCCTGACGCAGCGCTGCATCGGTGAGGCCCGGCCCGCTATCGGTAATGGTCAAAACTGCGTTGCCATGCTCGAGCCCCGTGGCGATGGTGAGACGCGTTCCCGGCGCGTAGCGCATGGCATTGTCTATCAGCGCAAGCAGGACCTGGCGGAATCTGGCCGCATCCGCCAGCACCGGGCTGGACCGCAGATCAAGGCTCAGCGTCATGCTCCTGGCCTGCAGCGCCTCTACCGAAAGATCAGTAACGTCACGGGCAATCAGTGCCAGATCGACATTGGTGACCGAAAGCTCCAGCGAGCCGGCATTGAACAGCCCCAATGTGCGCAAATCCTCAACAATGCGCGTCATACCATCGACCTGAGCGATCAGCAGGTCGATCAGATCATCGTCGAGTGCAAACACCCCGTCAGCCACCCCTTGCAGCCGACCCTTGAGGATGGTCAGCGGCGTGCGCAATTCGTGAGCGGCCGCCGAATTTGAAAACCGAAGCTCCGCCTCGGCGCGTTCGAGCCGCTCGGCCATCGCATTGAAGTCGGCCACGAGCCGAGCCGATTCGCCAAATCCCTGGATGCTCGGATTGGCGCGGGCGGTGAGATCACCTGCAGCAACGGCGCGGATGGCACGCGCGACTTCCAGCAGGGGAACGACGATGCGCCGTGACAGCCAGGCACCGCCGATTGCACCAAGTGGCAGGGCGATCAGCAGCGTCAGCAGCAGGTAGCCCCAATCGAGCCAGGACCAGAGGGCATCGGTTTCCGAGGCTTGCGGGAACAGCATCTGCGCCATTTCGAAATAGGCAGGGAAGCTGAAATAGGCGACCAGCGCCACGGCGGTTGCCAGGGCGACGGCGACAAGACCGATCTGCAATGCAGTGCTGACGGGCTTAGCCATGCGGCGCATCCAGGCGATAGCCGACACCTCGGACACCGATGATCAGGTCGGGCATTCCCGCCGTGCACAGCTTGCGGCGCAGATTACTCATATGGCTGTCGACCGTACGGTTCATTGCCTCGCCTTCCGGCAGGCAGGCGTCGATCAACTCGCTGCGTTCGAAGACCCGGTTTGGTGAACGGGCCATATGCTCGAGCAGCCGGTATTCCGTGCGCGTCAGCGTCAGGCTGATCGGACCCACATGTGCCGTCATGGCGTCGCTGTCGATACTGAGCGAACCCAGCCGCAATACCGCGCTGGAGCGCCCCCCGGCGGTGCGCCGCAGAATGGCGCGAGCTCGCGCCACCACTTCGAGCGGATTGAAAGGCTTGACCACATAATCGTCCGCGCCCAGCCGCAGGGCCTGCAACTTGTCCAGATCCTCGGCCAGAGCCGTCACCATGAGCACCGGCGTATCGTCGGTGCTGCGCAGGGCCGCAAGGGTTTCAAAGCCGTCCATCTTCGGCATCTTGACGTCCAGCACCACCAAATCGGGTTTGAGGCGCTGGTGGTGGGCGAGGCCGATATGCGGATCGGTCGCGGTGACAGTGCGGTAGCCATCGCGCTCGAAATAGGCCTGCAGGATGCGGACGATTTCGACATCGTCCTCGATGATCAGGATGAGCTGGTTGTTCATGATATTGGGGCCTTCCCCATCATTGGCGGGCATTCGTCTGCGAACGACACGAGCTCAACCAATGGACGCCAGCTGGCGATAACGGCCATTTGCGGCGATGAGCTGATCATGGTTTCCCATTTCCACGATACGTCCTTGTTCCAAAACCACGATCTGGTCGGCATGGCGCACCGTCGACAGGCGATGCGCGATTGAAACGACAGTGCGATTGTGGCGCGCGGCAAGAGCGGCGGATAGTGCATTTTCCGTTTGCGGGTCGAGCGCGCTGGTCGCCTCGTCGAGTAGCAATATCGTTGGATCACGCAGGATCGTGCGAGCCAGCGACAATCTCTGGCGTTCGCCACCCGAAAACTGATAGCCGCGCTCGCCCACTTCGGTCCTAAGACCCTGGGGAAGGCTCGCCACCTTTTCGCTCAGCTGCGCCAGCTCGAGCGCCGATCGCAGTTCGGCCTGGCTTGCCTCCGGCTTGGCGAAGCGCAGGTTCTCCTCGATGCTCGCGTTGAGCAGGAAGGGATCCTGGGTCACGACGCCCAGCAGCTGCGACAGACTCTCGAAGCTCATATCCCTGAGATCGATGCCATCCAGTGTCACTCGGCCGGAATCCGGATCGTAAAGCCGGGCAATGAGGTAGCCGAGCGTGCTCTTCCCCGATCCAGTGCTGCCGACAATTGCGGTATGCGTACCCGCAGCAATGCGCAACCAGATATGATCGAGCGTCTGCCGCTCCGACGCGGGATAGGCGAACGAGACATTTTCGAAGCAGATTTCGCCCCGTATTTCACCAGTGTTCAAGCTGACTGGGTTTGCCGGCTCGACCAGTGTCGGCTTGGTGTCGAGAGTGCCGAAGACGCGCGTCAACAGGGCACGGGCTTTACGCAATTCCACCCGCGCTTCAAACAGCTCGAGCAGCGGCCACAGCAATTGTTCCTGCAAGGCGATCAGCGCCACCAGCGTGCCGATGGAGACACCCAGACCCTGCGCCAGCATCAGGCCACCGACAAGAAAGGTCAGCGCCGGCAAAATATCGAGCGCGAACATGATGATGGCGATTTCCCACTGGCCCGCCGTATGCGAGCGCAGTTCAAGGTGCGCCACCTCGGATGATTTCTGCCGGAAAAGGCGGTTGAGATGGCGGGCCCGCCCCATAGTGCGGGCGAGAATGAACCCTCCGGCTGACAGCGATTCGGTGACCGTCGCCGACATGTCGGCAATGCGCTCCTGCTGCTGGAAGGTGATGCGTTCACGCAGCCCCGCAACGCGATTGTTGAGCCAGAGCAGGACCGGCATGAAGCCGAGCGAGGCCAGGGCCAGCCGCCAGTCGAGCAGGATCATGGCCACCATCGTCGTCAGCACCACGCTGACATTGCGCGCAACATCCGTAGCGGTGTTGGTGAACAGCGATTGCAGCCCGGTAATGTCGCTCGACATGCGCGATTGCACCTCTCCCGTGCGGGCGGTGGCAAAAAAGGCCAGCGAGAGCGACTGCAGGTGCTCGTAGAGCTTTACCCGCAGCTCATGCATGATCTGCTGGCCAATATGGGTCGAGACATAGGCCTGCAGCACGCTGGCGACCGCCGCCAGCACCGCGACGCCCAGCAACCCGCAGCAGAGCCAGACGAGCAGAGTGGTATCCTTGGCAGGCAAGGCATCGTCAACAATGGCGCGCATCATGAACGGTGTCGTCGCTCCGGCAATCCCCGCGATCACGATCAGACCAAGGACAACCAGCACCCCCCTGCGGTGGGGACGAAACAGCCCGAATACCCGCCGCCACGGCGTATGCTGGCGCGCCGAGGCCTCATAGGCTGCGAAGTCGTCATCATTTTCATGCATGGTCTGGCCTTTCCGCGTCACGTGCGGCCGCAACGGCCCTACCCGGTTTGCGACCGAAGATTGACATGACGACGAAATAGAAGACCGGTACGAACAGCAGCGCGAAAATCGTTGCCGCCACCACCCCGCCCAGCACGCCGGTGCCGAGCGCCTTCTGGGTTTCCGCGCTGGCCCCATGGGCATGCACCAGCGGCATGACGCCAAGGGCGAATGCCAGTGACGTCATGACGATCGGGCGGATGCGCAATCGGCCGGCCTCGACGATGGCGTCGCGCAGCGTCCAGCCTTCATGCAGCTTGGCCTTGGCGAATTCGACGATGAGGATGGCGTTCTTGGCCGAAAGGCCGATGACGGTGATCAGGCCGACCTTGAAGAACACATCATTGGACTGACCACCGATCTGCACCGCCGCCACCGAACCAATGACCCCGAGCGGCACCATCAACATGACCGAAAGCGGCACGGTCCAGCTTTCATAGAGCGCGGCGAGAACCAGAAACACCACCAGCATCGAGATGGCGATAAGCATCGGCATCTGCGCGCCGGACTGACGCTCCTGCAGCGATTCCCCGGTCCATTCGATGCCAAAGCCCTCCGGCAGCGCTGTCACCAATTGCTCGACTTCGGCCATGGCCTGGCCATTGGAGACCCCCGACTTGCCCTCACCCTGGAGCGATGTCGCCAGATAGCCATTGTGGCGGGAAATCTGCGCCGGAGCGCTGTTCCATTTCGCCGTGACCACTTCGCTGAGCGCCACCATGCCGCCCTTGTCGTTCCGCACGAACAGCTTGAGGACATCGTCGACATTCATGCGGTAGCGGGCATCGGCCTGCACGATCACCTGCTGCAGCTTGCCGCCATTGGAGAAGTCGCCGACATAGCTCGAGGTGATCGCTGTCGACAGCGTGTCGCTGATCGACTGGAATGCCACGCCCAGCGCCTGCGCCTTGTTGCGATCGATCTCCAGTTCGACATTGGGCCCATTGGGCAGGCTGTTCTGGTAGAGGCTCGCCAGTCGCGGCGACTGGGCAGCGGCGGCGAGCAACTTCTCCTGCGCCGCAAGCAGCGCCTCCAGGCCTTTGCCGCCGCGATCCTGCAGCACGAAGCTGAAGCCTGAACCACCGCCGAGTTCCTCGACCGGCGCCGGCAGCGCCACCATCACTGAGCCCTCGGGGATATCGGCCATGGTCGTGGTCATGGCCGCAACCTCGCCACTGGCCGGCAGGTGCGCACGCTCTTTCCAATCCTTGAGTGTGACGAACGCCATGGCGGCGTTCGAGCCGGTCCCCATGAAGCTGAAGCCGTTGATCAACAGATTGTCTTGCGTGGCTTCGCGCTTGAGGACTTCGCTATTGAACAGGTCCGTGACCTTGGCGGTCCGCTCCTGCGTGGCGCCGGCTGGCAGCGTGATCGAGACGGTGTAGTTGCCCTGATCCTCGTCCGGCATGAAGGCCGAGGGGATCTGCGGGAACCATACGGCGAGCGCCACCACCAGCACGCCATAAAGCGCCATCATGCGACCGCCACGTCGCAACAGCCCGGCAATGGTCTTGCCGTAACCATGAGTCACCCGCTCGACACCCTTGTCGAACAGGGCGAAAGGCAACCACTTCTTCTTGTGGTGATCCACCGGCTTGAGCAGAGTGGCGCAAAGCGCCGGCGTCAGGGTGAGCGCGAGGAAGGCCGAGAACAGGATGGATACCGACATCGACAGGGTGAACTGGCGATAGATGGCGCCCACCGACCCGCTCGCCAGACCCATGGGGATAAACACCGCCACGAGCACGGCAGTGATGCCGATCACTGCGCCGGTGATTTCCTTCATCGCCTTGCGCGTGGCATCCCTGGGCGACAGACCCTCGCTCGCCATGATGCGCTCGACATTTTCGACCACCACAATGGCGTCATCGACGATGATGCCGATCGCCAGCACCATGCCGAACATGGTGAGCACGTTGATGGAATAACCCGCCAGCAGCATCACCGCGAATGTGCCAAGCAATGCCACTGGGGCGACGATGGCCGGAATGATCGTGTACCGCACGTTCTGCAGGAACACGAACATCACCGCAAAGACCAGGGCCATGGCTTCCAGGAGCGTGTAGATCACCTTTTCAATCGACACCTTGATAAAGGGGGAGGTGTCGAACGGCAGCGCATAGGACATGCCCTCCGGCATGGACAGCTTGAGTTCGGCCAGACGCGCCTTGACCGCATCGGCCGTTGCGACCGCATTGGCACCGGGCGAAAGCTGGATGGCCGCCCCGGTTGCCTGGTTGCCGTTCTGTTGCATCGCGAAGCCGGTGGTCTGGGCACCGATTTCCACACGCGCCACATCGCTCAGCAATACGGTAGCGCCGTTGCGCTCGCCCTTGATCACCAGCTTGCCGAAATCTTCGGCGGTGGTGAGGTCGCTGCGCACGCTGAGCGGCACGGTGATCGCCTGGCCGGGCACGGTCGGCCCTGCCCCGAGCTGGCCCGGCGCAATCTGCAAATTCTGTCCTTGGATTGCGGCGGTCACGTCCGAAAAGCTGAGACCGAGCATTTCGAGCTTGAGCGGGTCCACCCAGATGCGCATGGCCTTTTCGGTGCCGAACGATTGCAGGCGCCCTACCCCTTTGATGCGCTTGAGCTCGGGCACGATGTATTTGGCGAGATAGTCTTCGAGGTCGAGCGCCGAGAAGCGCTTGCCTTCCGATGTCAGCGTCACGATTGCCAGGAAGCCCGACGTCGCCGATTCAACGCTGAGCCCGCCCTGGCGCACCAGAGCCGGAAGCCGCGGCTCCACAGCTTTGAGCCGGTTCTGCACGTCAACCATGGCCAGTTCCGGATCGGTGCCGGGCGCGAAGGTCAGGTTTATGCTGGCGGAGCCGGTGCTGTCGGCAGAGGAACTGAAATAGAGCAGGTTTTTCACACCCGTCAGCTCGCGCTCGATCGGGATGACCACGCCTTCATTGACGGTTTGCGCTGGCGCGCCGGGATAGCTGGCCGACACGCTGACGCTGGGTGGGGCAATGGAGGGGAAGCGCGCCACCGGCAGCTGGGGAATGGCGATGACGCCGAACAATACGATGAAAGCGGCCACCACCCACGCAAAGACGGGGCGATCGATAAAGAACTGAGGCATTGTGCTCGCCTGGAATTAAGGGGAGGTGACCGGCGCCGCAGCAGCGTCGGAGTGTGGTTGGCCAAAGGCCATGCTCCGCACCGGGCCGGCAGCAGAGAGCTTGTCCTGCCCCTCCACGACGAGGATCTGGCCCGGTTGAAGCCCGGCGCTGACGATGTATTGACCCTCAACCAATTCGCCCAGGACGACCTCTGCCGGCGTTGCAACACCATCGGTGCCGACGACGAAGACGCTGGGCGCACCAAGCATGTCGCGCACCACCGCCTGTTGCGGCACGCTGACGGCGTCCGGATAGATGCCGCGCGGCACCCGCGCCCGCACATACATGCCGGGGAGCAGCCGACGATCCGGATTATCCGCCCGCGCCCGCAGCCGCACATTGCCGGTGCCTTCATCGACGCTGATATCTGAAAACAGCGCCTTGGCGGCAATGACGCCGTCATCGCCTTCACCCAGAAGAATGTCGATGGGAATAGCGCCGGCCTGCTGCAGGCCACCGCTTTTTGCCAGGCTGCGCAGATGTTCCAGTCTCGAGGCCGGCTGGCGAATGTCAATGTTAACACTGCCTATTTGCTGGATGGTGGCGAGTCCCACCGTACTGGTGCTTTCGGCCAGCATGCCTTCTCCAACGGAAGCCGCGCCGATCTGCCCGTCGATCGGAGCCTTGATCGTAGCCAGGTCGAGCAACAGTCGCGCCTTTTTCAAAGCCGCCTCGGCCTGCGCAACATCGGCAGAAGCCTGGGCGTGCTGCGACCGCGTCAGGTCGAAAGCCTGATCGCTGATATTGCTGCTCGCCTTGAGCGCTTGCGCCCGATCGAGTTCGGACGCGGCCTGGCTGAGTGCCGCCTGGGTCTTTTGCAGCGTCGCCTCAGCGCTGGCGACATCGGCCGCATAGGATGCGGCGTCGAGCACAAATAGCGGCTGCCCCATTTTCACCTCGCTGCCTTCCTCAAACAGGCGGCTGACAATGAGCCCGCTGACTTGCGCCCGCACCTCGGCGGTCCGCAAAGCCGACACACGGGCAGGCAATTCGTCCCAAACGGTGACGGAGCTGGCTTTGAGCTCGATGACCGATACGAGCGGGGCTTCGGCTGCAGGTGGCTGAGCGGGCTGGTCCTGTGCGCTGGAGCAGGCGGCAAGGGCCAGTGCCAGCAGCGCAGTCGGCAAGAAACGAAATGTCGAGGAAATCATGATGCTACCCGGAAAGATATGGTCGTGCGGTCAGCGGGACGCAGTGGCGGGCATGGACGGCGAACCGCCCAAGACGCGGAAGATCTGCACCTCGGTGACCAGCTGATCGAGCCGGTTGGCGGCCACGGCTCGGGCTGCCGTGCGGCTGCGCTCCTGCGCATCAAGCCAGATGCGCAGGGCCACAGAACCGGCGCGATAGCGTTCCTCGGTCAGCTTGTCGGCAGCCTCAGCCGCTTCGAGCGCGGCACGCAGGCGCCTGGCCTTGTCATTGAGCGCGGTGCGGGCGCTGAGCGCCGTGCTGGTATCGCTGAAGGCGGTAAGCAGTACCGATCGGAATTCGGCAACGGCGATCTCGTAATCCACCTCCGAGACTTTGACCCGCAGCTCGCCGTCGCGAAAATTGAGAAATGGCAGGACAATGCCGGCGCCCAGAGTCGCCACGGGATTGGACAGAATCTGCAGGAGGTCGCTGCTGGCGGCCCCCAGATTGCCGGTGAGGCTGATCTGCGGATAGAGGCTGGCCCGCATGGTGTCGACCGCGCGGAGAGATGCCCGCAGACGCAGTTCGGCAGCCCGCAGGTCGGGCCGGCGCGCCAGCAGCTCGGCAGGGAGCCCGGCCGTGATCCGCATCGGCGTCTGGCGCGGCAGATGCTGGGGCTCGACGACCGGATTCGCCCCCCCATTGAGCAAGACAAAAAGGGCATTGCGCAACACGACGCGGTTCTGCTCGAGATCGGCAAGCGCCGCGGCCTGGCTTTCGAGCGTCTGTCGAACCTCGGCCAATTCGAGCGCCGTGGCCGCACCTGCAGCAGCCTGGCTTTTCACCAGGTCCTCCACCTGTCGCGCAATCTCCAGTGAGGCCCGGGCCGCGGCCAGATCCTGGTTGACGAAGGCCAGCCGCCAATAGGTTTCGATGGTCGCGGCAACCACTGTGGTGCGCGCCGCCTCCACATCCTCGATCGATGCCGCAGCCTGCAGACTGGCCATGTCCTGAGCGCTGGCCAGCCGACCCCAGAGGTCCAGCTCATAGGACGCACCAAGGCCGGCAACAAAGCTGCTGCTCGCCGCATTGCCATCGCCCAGCGGAAAGCTGCGCTGCGCTGTTCCGCCGCCAGTAGGGACTGGAAACTTAGTGACGCCGGCCAGCTCCGCCTGCAGCAGCGCCTTGCGTACCCGGAGCGTCGCAGCAAAAAGATCGTTGTTGTTGCCTAGGACCGCCTCGACCAGCTGGTCGAGCTTGGGGTCGCCAAAGCTCCGCCACCAGCCGATCGCGGCCGAGGGTTCGGCAACCCCAGCACTTTGCGTCCAAGCCGGTGCAGCCGGGAGAGCCGGCCGCATATAGGGCGTCGTTAAACTCGAACACCCTGCCACCAAGGCGGCAGGCAGCAGCAGCGCGAAGCGAAGAGACGACATGGCCAACCAGATGATCCCAAAAGCGACCGACGTCCGGCCGCCCTCTAACCATCAGGCGCATGTGCAGCAATTATCGAGAAACGGTGCAGATTGCGTGCAGACCGAACCGGCGCGACGCGCAAGCGCCCTGCAACGGCTCGTGGACTGTATCGGTGGGTATGTGTCGCCTCGTCAGGTTTCCAGGCACATGGCAACGCCCATGCCGCCGCCAATGCAGAGTGTGGCAAGCCCACGGCGAGCATCTCGCCGCATCAGCTCGTGCAGCAGCGTGACCAGCACGCGAGCTCCGGACGCGCCAATAGGATGGCCGATGGCGATGGCGCCGCCATTGACATTGACCCGATCCGGATCCCAGCCCATCTGCTGGTTCACGGCACAGGCCTGCGCGGCAAAGGCCTCATTGGCTTCGACCAGGTCGAGGTCAGAGACGGCCCAGCCGGCCTTGTCGAGCGCCTTGCGCGAAGCGGGGATAGGTCCGGTGCCCATCAGGGCCGGGTCGACGCCGGCGGTGGCCCAGGACGCAATGCGGCCCAGTGGCTTCAAACCACGGCGCGTCGCTTCATTGGCATGCATGAGCACGACTGCCGCCGCGCCATCGTTGAGGCCGGAGGCGTTGCCAGCCGTGACGGTCCCGGCCTTGTCGAAGGCAGGCGAGAGCTTGCCCAGCCCCTCGGATGTGGTTTCGGCGCGAATATATTCGTCGCGATCGACGATCAGATCGCCCTTGCGCGAACTGACCGTTACTGGCGCGATCTCATCAACGAAGCGGCCTGCGGCCTGCGCGGCTGCAGCCTTGCGCTGCGAGGCCAGAGCAAAGCCATCCTGCTCGTCGCGGCTGATGGAATAGGCCCTGGCGACATTTTCAGCGGTGATGCCCATATGATATCCGCCCATGGCATCGGTCAGGCCATCCGACAGCATGGTATCGACCAGGGTGACCGGACCCATCTTGGTGGACTGGCGCAGGTTCTGGCAATGCGGCGACAGGGACATCGATTCCTGCCCTCCGGCCACCACGATCCCGGCATCACCGCACAGGATTTGCTGCATGCCCATGGCAATTGCGCGCAGGCCGGAGCCGCAAACCTGATTGATCCCCAGTGCCGTCGCATGCTGCCCGATTCCGGCGGCCAGCGCCGCCCGTCTTGCCGGATTCATGCCCTGTCCCGCCGCCAATACCTGGCCCAGGATAACCTCGTCGACATCAGCCGCCGACACGCCGGCACGCGCCAGCGCGGCGGCGATGGCAGTGGCGCCGAGCTGATGCGCCGGCACGCTGCCGAGGGCACCCAGAAAGCTTCCAACCGGCGTCCGCGCCGCGCCTACAATGACGATATCGGTCATTTAATTGGCCCCTTGGTCCAGGCCGATCTCGAACCGGGCCTCTGTCTTTGCTGCAATTTCATCGAGCGTCACGCCATCTGCCAGTTCTACCAGCACCAGCTTCGGCGGCCCGCGTCGGGCGATGGTGAAGACGCCGAGATCGGTGATCACCAGATCGGCGCAGCGCTGTCCGGTCAGCGGCAGAGTACATTGGCGCAACAGCTTGGATTCGCCCTTGGCTTCGTGCTCCATCACCACCACGACGCGCTTGACGCCGGCCACCAGATCCATGGCGCCGCCCATACCCTTGACCATCTTGCCGGGGATCATCCAGTTGGCGAGATCGCCATTTTCGGCCACTTGCATGGCACCGAGGATGGAGAGGTCGATATGACCGCCGCGGATCATGCCAAAGCTGTCGGCACTGGAGAAGAAACTGGTCTGGGGCAGTTCGGTAATGGTCTGCTTGCCGGCATTGATGAGGTCCGCATCCTCCTCGCCCTCGAGCGGGAAAGCGCCCATGCCGAGCATGCCGTTCTCGCTCTGGAGCGTGACGTCGATATTGTCCGGGATGTAATTGGCCACCAATGTCGGGATGCCGATGCCGAGATTGACGTAAAAGCCGTCTTCCAGCTCGCGTGCGGCGCGGGCCGCCATCTGGTCGCGGGTCCAGGCCATCAGGCAATCTCCTCGATGCGGGGACGGGTGGTGCGCTGCTCGATATGCTTGAGCGGATTGGGCACGTGCACGAGGCGTGACACGAAGATGCCCGGCGTATGGATGCTGTCGGCCTCGATCTCGCCGGTGGGCACCAGATGCTCGACCTCGGCAATGGTCAGCTTGCCGGCAGTGGCCATCATCGGGTTAAAATTGCGGGCCGTCTTGCGGTAGACAAGATTGCCCTCGTGGTCGCCCTTCCATGCGTGGACGAGGGAAATGTCGGCGACAAGGCCCCGCTCCATCACGAACATTTCGCCGTCGAATTCCTGCACCGGCTTGCCCTCTGCAATGACAGTGCCCACGCCGGTCTTGGTGAAGAATGCCGGTATGCCGGCGCCGCCAGCGCGGATGCGTTCGGCCAGCGTGCCCTGCGGGTTGAATTCGAGCTCGAGTTCGCCGGAGAGATATTGCTGGGCGAACAGCTTGTTCTCGCCCACATAGGACGAGATCATCTTGCGGATCTGTCGGCTCTCGAGCAGCGTGCCCAACCCGATGCCGTCGACACCGGCATTGTTGGAGATGACGGTGAGGTCGCGCGCGCCGGATAAGCGGACCGCCTCGATCAGCGCCTGAGGAATGCCGCAGAGGCCGAAGCCGCCGGACATGATGGTCATGCCATCGCGGAGCGCGCCGGCAAGGGCGTCGACGGCGCTCGAATAGACTTTCTGCATCGGATTACTCTGCCTAAAGGGGTTTCTTGAGCCAACGGGAAATGACGCCGACAATGCCTTCGCGGAACAGCAGCACGCTGATGACGAAGATCACGCCCTGCAACACGGTGACCCAGGCGCCGAAACCGGCGAAATAGTTCTGCATGGTGACGATGACACCGGCGCCGATCAGCGGCCCGAAAATCGTGCCCATGCCACCCAGCAGCGTCATCAGCACCACCTCGCCGGACATGCTCCAATGCACGTCGGTCAGCGATGCAAGCTGGAACACCAGCGCCTTGGTCGCCCCGGCGAGGCCGGCAATGCTGGCCGACATGACGAAGGTGGCGAGCTTGTAGCGATTGACCTTGTAGCCCAGCGACGTCGAGCGCGCCTCGTTGTCGCGAATGGCCTTGAGCACCTGGCCGAAGGGCGAGTGGATGATGCGATAGATCAGCAGCATGCCGCCGACGACGATGGCCAGCACCACGAAGTAGAAGGTGAGGTCGCGGCTGAGGTCGATCACCCCGAAAAGATGGCCGCGAGGCACGGCCTGGATACCGTCTTCGCCGCCGGTAAACGGCGCCTGGATGCAGAAGAAATAGACCATCTGCGCGAAGGCAAGCGTCACCATGGCGAAGTAGATGCCCTGTCGACGAATGGCGAGCACACCGATCAGCAGCCCCAGAACCGCCGCCGCGGCAGTGCCGAGCAGGATGGCCAGCTCGGGCGTCAGCCCCCAGACCTTGGCGGCATGGGCCGACACATAGGCAGCAATGCCGAAAAAGGCGGCGTGGCCGAAGGACAGCAACCCGCCAAAGCCGAGCAGCAGGTTCAGCGCACTGGCAAACAGGGCAAAACACAGAACCTTCATCAGAAAGACCGGATAAAGCACGAACGGCGCCACCAGCAGCAGGGCGACCATGCCCAGGAAGATCAGCACATGGTGACGCGGCACGCCGACAGATGCATTGGTGACGACTGCAGGCTGAGTATCGACGGCCATTATGCAGCCCTCCCGAACAGGCCGGCGGGCTTGACCAGCAGCACCAGCGCCATGACGACAAAGACGGCGACCGAAGAGGCTTCGGGATAGAAGACCTTGGCCAGGCCCTCGATGATGCCGAGGCCGAAGCCGGTGAGGATGGCACCCAGGATCGAGCCCATGCCGCCGATGACCACAACGGCAAAGACGACGATGATGAGATCGGCACCCATATTGGGGTTGACCGAATAGATCGGGGCGGCGAGCACGCCAGCCAATGCGGCAAGCGCCACGCCGAAGCCATAGGTCAGCGTGATCATGCGTGGCACATTGATGCCGAAAGCACCCACCAGATCCGGGTTTTCCGTGGCGGCGCGCAGATAGGCGCCGAGCCGCGTGCGTTCGATGGCAAACCAGGTCCCAAGACACACCACCAGCGAGGCCAGTACGACCCACCCGCGATAGGTGGGCAGGAACATGAAGCCGAGATTAGTGCCGCCTGCCAGTTGCGAAGGGATGGAATAGGGCAGACCAGACACACCATAACCATTGCGGAACAAGCCCTGGATGATCAGCGCCAGACCGAAGGTCAAAAGCAGGCCATAGAGATGATCGAGCTTATAGAGCCGCGAGATCATCAATCGCTCGACCACTATGCCCGTCGCGCCGACCACAATGGGCACCAGCAGCAGCGACCACCAATAATTGATGCCGAGATAGGTCATCAGCATCCAGGCCACGAACGCACCCATCATATACTGGGCGCCATGGGCGAAATTGATGATGTTGAGCAGCCCGAAGATCACTGCCAGGCCCAGGCTGAGCAAGGCGTAGAACGATCCGTTGATCAGCCCCAGAAGGAGCTGGCCGAACAGGGCCTGTGGTGGAATGCCGAGAAGCTCGAACATGACGGTTCCTTGCTGGCGGGATGCGCGCCGGGGCCCGCATCCCGCAGAATTGAACTACTGGACCAGGGCGCAGCCGCCTTCTTCCATCGGTCGGAAGGCCTGATCGGCAGGAATAGTGGCCAGCAGATCGTAATAGTCCCAAGGACCACTCGATTCGCCCGGCGCCTTGACCTGGAACAGGTACATGTCGTGGATGGTCCGGCCATCCGCACGGACCGCCCCCTGGCCCATCAGCGGATCGGAAGTGGGCGTGGCCTTCATCGATGCCATCAGGTCAGCCGTGACCTTGCCGTCTGTGGCCTCGACGGCCTTGAGATAGTGCAGCACGCTCGAATAGACGCCGGCCTGAACCATGGTCGGCTTCTTGCCCCCGCTCTGGGCTTCGAAGCGTTCGGACCAGGCACGGGTTTCGTCATTGAGGTCCCAGTAGAAAGCTTCGGTCAGCACCAGACCCTGCGCCGCATCAAGGCCGAGCGCATGCACGTCGGTGATGAAGATCAAGAGGCCCGCCAGCGACTGGCCGGCCTGGGTGATTCCGAACTCGGCGGCCTGCTTGATGGCGTTGACCGTATCCCCGCCAGCATTGGCAAGGCCGATGACGTCGGCGCCCGAAGACTGGGCCTGCAGCAGATAGGACGAGAAATCGGTGCCCGGGAACGGGTGACGGGCAGTGCCCAGCACCTTGCCGCCGGCGGCTTCGACCACCTTGGTGGTTTCCTCTTCCAGCGAATGACCGAACGCATAGTCAGCGGTGATGAAGAACCAGTTCTTCTTGCCCTGCTCGACCATGGCGCCGCCCGTGCCCTTGGCCAGGGCATAGGTGTCATAGGTCCAGTGGATGGTGTTGGGCGAGCACTGCGCGCCGGTCAGCGCCGTCGAACCGGCGCCGGAATTGATAAAAATCTTGTCCTTTTCGCGGGTGACTTCCGACACGGCCAAGGCGGCCGACGAGGTGGGCACGTCCACGATCAGGTCGACGCCATCGGTATCGTACCACTGACGGGCAATGTTGGAGGCCACGTCGGGCTTGTTCTGGTGATCGGCCGAGATGATCTCGACATTGATACCCTTGTCGGCCACACCGAAATCCTCGACCGCCATGCGTGCGGCGATCACCGAGCCCTCGCCGGACAGATCGGCATAGATGCCGGAGCGGTCGTTGAGCACGCCGATCTTGACGTCGACGGCCATCGCCGTGCCGGTCATCAGTGTGGTGGCGAGCGCTGCCACCAGCAGTTTGTTCAAAGTCATAGTCGGTCTCCTCCCGATTTGCCTTGGCCCGTTGCGGGCAGCTGATCAGACGCCCAGATAGGCGTGTAGTTTGGCTGTATTGGCCGCCAGCTCGGCATTGGGAATCATGTCGATCACCCTGCCCTGTTCGACCACGTAATGCCGATCCGCGACCGAGGCCGCGAAGCGGAAGTTTTGTTCCACCAGGACAATGGTGAAGCCCTGACCCTTGAGCATGGCCAGTGTCCGGCCGATCTGCTGCACGATGACCGGGGCAAGGCCCTCGGTGGGTTCGTCGAGCAGCAGGAACTTGGCGCCGGTGCGCAGGATGCGGCCGATGGCCAACATCTGCTGCTCACCGCCCGACAGCTTGGTGCCCTGACTGCCCAGCCGCTCGCGCAGATTGGGAAACATGTCGAGCACCTGTTCGCGGCTGAGCCCGCCCGGCTTGACCATGGGCGGCAGCATCAGGTTCTCGTCCACCGACAGCGACGAAAAGATGCCACGCTCCTCGGGACAATAGGCAATGCCGGCCTTGGCGATATGGCGTGGCGGCAACCCCACCAGTTCACGACCGGCAAAGCTCACCGAGCCCTGGCGGCGGGGCAGCAGGCCCATAATGGCGCGCAGGGTACTGGTCTTGCCGGCACCGTTGCGACCCAATAGCGTCACCACCTCGCCGGCATGGACGTCGAAGTTTATGCCATGCAGCACATGGCTTTCGCCGTACCAGCCCTCAAGATTGCGGACCGCGAGTTCGGGCGCGGCAGATGCTGCAAGGGCCGGGCTATTCATGGCCGCCTCCGATATAGGCTTCGATGACCTTGGGGTGCTGGGAGACGTCGGCATAGCTGCCTTCGGCCAGCACTTCGCCGCGGGCGAGCACTGTGATGCGGTCGGAAAGGTCGGCAACCACGGACAGATTGTGCTCGACCATCAGGATGGTGCGATTGGCCGAGATACGGCGGATCAGGGCAGAGATGCGGGTGACATCTTCCTGCGCCATGCCCGCCATGGGCTCGTCGAGCAGCATCATCTCGGGCTCAAGGGCCAGCGTGGTGGCAATTTCGAGAGCCCGCTTGCGCCCATAGGACAGATCGCCGGCCTGGGCATGCGCCAGATCGGCCAGGCCCACTTCCTCGACCCGGCGCATGGCCTCGTCGTCGAACTGGGCCAGCACCTTTTGCGGCCGCCAGAAATCGAAGCTGTCGCCACGGCGGCGCTGCAGGGCGATGCGCACGTTTTCCAGCACGGTCATCTGCGCAAAGACCGCCGAGATCTGGAATGATCGGACGACCCCGAGCCGGGCAATGGCCGCCGGCTGCAGGGCGGTGATATCGCGGCCGTTGAAGGTGATACGGCCCGAACTGGGCTGCAGGAATTTGGTCAGCAGGTTGAAACAGGTGGTCTTGCCGGCGCCATTCGGGCCGATCAGCGCGTGGATGCTACCGCGCCGCACGTCGAGATCGACGCCGTTGACGGCGGTGAAGCCGGCAAAGCGCTTGGTCAGGCCGCGCGCGGAGAGGATGGTGTCTTGGGCCGATGTGGTCATTTGGCGGTCCAGCCTCCGTCGATGGAAATGGTGGTGCCGGTGATCGAGCGCGCCCAATCCGAGCAGAGATAGGCTGCCATCTCGGCGATTTCCTCGGGCTGGACGAACTGGCGGGTAGGCTGGGGCGCCAGGATGACTTGGCGAACCACGTCGTCCTCGCTCAGATTGTGCACGCGCGCCTGATCAGTCACCTGGCTTGCCACCAGGGGGGTCCAGACATAGCCGGGACAGATGGCATTGACGGTTATGCCCTTCTCGGCCACTTCGAGTGCGACTGACTTGGTGAGGCCGACCACGCCATGCTTGGTGGCCACATAGGCCGACTTGTAGGGCGAGGCACGCAGCCCATGGGCCGAGGCGATGTTGATGATCCGGCCCCAGCCGCGTTCGGACATGCCCGCAAGGGCGCCGCGAATGGTGTGAAAGGCTGAATCAAGACTGACGGCGATGATGCGGTTCCAGTCTGCGGCTGGCAGCTGCTCGACCGCGGCAACCTTCTGAATGCCGGCATTGTTGACCAGCACATCAAGGCTGCCCAGATCGGCAATCACGTCCTGGCTGAGCCGATAGCTTTCATGCTCATCGGCGAGGTCTGCCTGATGATAGACGATGCGGCCAGAAGACACGGCCTGAAGATCCCCAAGCACCGGGGCCACAGCCGCCTCCGGCTCGAAGCTGTTGATCGCCACATCATAGCCCAGACCGGCAAGTCGGCGCGCAATGGCCAGGCCAATCCCGCTCGTCGACCCCGTCACCAATGCAGTTCGCTTAGGCGCGCTCACTCCATCTCCATCCCTGTCGTTGCGGATCTTGATCGACCCGGCATCTTTGCAGGATGTCTTGCAGCTTTCGTGCCAGTCCCGGTTTTGCTGGACTTTTGTCCGGCGGCCGCTGCCGGACTGTCCGAAAATCAGGACAATATCGAACAGATGTCCGGTCAGCCGGACAGATCAGAGGTCGTGTCGCTTCGCCTTTTCGTAAAACTGGGAGCGCGAAATACCCAAGTGGCGGGCTGCGGCAGACTTGCTGCCATTGGCGGCGGCGATGGCATCGATCAGCGCCTGTCGCTCCGCCTCGGCGATACGGCCAGAAAGGCTGGGCGCGGTGCTGGACACTCGCCCACGGAGCTGCGGCAAGGCCCGGCCAATCAGCGCGCCGTCGATGCTGTCTTCCGGTGCCATGGCTGCCGCGCGTTCGAGCACGTTGCGAAGTTCGCGCACATTGCCGGGCCAATCGTGTCGGGCGAGGCACTCCACCGCATCCGCTGCCAAAATCCAGCCGGTTTGCCCCTCCTGGCCGGGGATTTGCTCGAGCAGGGTGGTGGCGATGACCTCGATATCGTCAAGACGCTCCCGCAGGGGCGGAACGTGAATGGTCAGCACGGCGATGCGATAATAAAGGTCCGATCGAAAGCTCTTGTCGGCCAGGCGCTCGGACAGATTTTGCGAGGTGGCGGCAATGATGCGCACATCCACCTTTTTGACCGTATTGGAGCCCAACGCTTCAATTTCCCCTTCCTGCAGCGCCCGCAACAGCTTGGCCTGAAGGGCGGCGGGCATGTCGCCGATCTCGTCGAGAAACAGCGTGCCGCCATGGGCCAGTTCGAACTTGCCCTTGCGCGGCTTGCGATCGGCTCCGGTGAATGCCCCGGGCGCCACGCCGAAGAACTCGGCTTCCAGCAGGGCCTCGGGAATAGCCGCCACATTGACCGCCACGAATGGACCCTCGGCCCGGTCGGACTGCTGATGCATGGCATGCGCCAGCAATTCCTTGCCGGTACCTGTTTCCCCTTCGATCAACACGGCACCATCGCGCAGCGCAAAGCGGCGCACCATCGCCTTGAGCTCGCGCACCGTGCCGCTATTACCGACAAAACTCGACAGCGTGTACTTGGTCTGTCGCTCGCGTGTCAGCGCTGCCTGGGCGCGGCTGAGTTGCCGTTGCAGCGCGGCAAACTTGTCGAGGATCGGCGCCAGATAATCGACATTGTCGTAAAACACGAAGCCGATAGCGCCTTCAACATTGCCCTGCTCATCCTTGAGCGGGATGCGGCACACCACGAACTGGCGATCGTCGAAATCCATGATGTCGAGCAGGATCGGACGGCCCGTCTGCACCACTCGTCGCAGCAGCGAATGGGGGATGACCTGCTCGACACTGAGGCCGATCGGGTCAAATTCCGCATCCAGTTTCAAAAGCTCGCGATAGCGTTTGTCGATCCAGGTGATGCGCGTATCGAGATCGACCGCGATGGCACCGGCGAAATATTCCCGCAACAAGCCGAAGGAACGCACCGCGTGCTCGATATTGACCTGGCGCGGCATATGCTGATCGTTTTCCTGGGCCTCGCCGGTCACATTCCGATCCTCCTGCGACAAGCCTAGCGCGTCCAGGCCTGTCCGGGCAACCGTACACTCCATCGCGCCGCCTTGCGCGACCAATCTCAGACGCAGCAAAGGCAAAAGGCGTGCGCCGTAACGCCCCGCTTTTCCGCCGAGACGCTTGTTGAGCCTTATCGGATTTGGTGAAGTGGCGGAGAGAGAGGGATTCGAACCCCCGATAGAGTTGCCCCTATGCCGCATTTCGAGTGCGGTGCATTCAACCGCTCTGCCATCTCTCCGCGAGATCGAAAGCGCCTTGGAGAGGCGCGGCTGGTCGATACGGGCGGCTTATGGCATAGCAAAGGCGCGGCTGCAACACCCATGAACGCAGAGCAGGATAAATTCGCATGGCCAACGCTACGCTATTCGCCTATGGCACCCTGCAGGATGCGGATATTCTCGCCGCTGTACTCGGGCGGCAGCCGTCAGCCGGGGATTTTCAACCAGCCTACGCCCCCGGTTTTAGCGCAGTCTACTATCCTGGGCGGGTTTATCCGGCTTTGGTTTCCCGTGAAACGGGCATGGCGCAGGGTCTGTTACTGGCCGGTCTTTCCGGCGACGATCTTGCGCTTCTCGATGCCTTCGAAGGCGATGAATACCTGCGGGCCAGCATAAAAGTCTTGGTCAGGGGCGCGCGTGTGGAGGCACAGGCCTATTTTCCCACACTGGCAATTGCAGCCAATGCCGCAGACTGGTCTTTGAACACGTGGACCCAACATCACAAGGCCATGGTCATCGGCGCAGAGCGAGGCCTGGCCGCTGAAATCAGGGCCAGGCTCGCCGACAACTAGGGCGCCACTTCGATGACCGATGTGAACAGTGCTCACAATCGGTAAGTTATGAGTTGCAAATAGGCGGCCTAAAAATTGGACCGACCGGTGAGGCGCAGGCAGAGGTCATCGAGCTGTTCGAGCGTCTTGTAGCGAATCTCGAGCTTCCCGCCGCGCTCCGAATAGTTGAGAGCAACGGTTAGCCCCAGGGCGTCAGCGAGCCGACGTTCCAGGGCCTGGGTGTCGGCATCCTTGCTGGCTTCGGCGGGCACTGGGCGCTTCTGGGGCAGTTCCCGCTGCTGGCTCAAGGCCTCGGCATCACGAACCGATAGCCCTTTGTCGACGATCTGTCTTGCCAATGCGGCCGGGTCTTCCACCGTGATCAGGGTGCGTGCGTGACCTGCGGTCAGCGTGCCGCTCGCCACCATGCTGCGCACTTCCTCGGGCAGGCGCAACAGGCGCAAAGTGTTGGCGACATGCGACCGGCTCTTGCCGATCACCTGCGCGAGATCTTGCTGCGTATATTCGAACTGCTCGATGAGCTGGCCATAACCCATTGCTTCTTCAAGCGGATTAAGGTCGGCGCGCTGCACGTTCTCGATAATGGCCAGCTCGAGCGCTTCCTTGTCATCGACCTCACGCACGATGACAGGAACATCGTGCAGCCCCGCCTTTTGCGCTGCGCGCCACCGCCGTTCGCCGGCGATAAGCTCGAAGACATTGGGATCATCGGTCGGCCGCACCAGCAGCGGCGACATGACGCCCTTTTCACGAATGGAATTAGTCAGCTCCTCAAGCTGATCGGCATCAAAGGTCCGCCGCGGATTGGCACGATTGGCGATGATGAAATCGACGGGAAGGCGCTTACCCGACGACGACTCGGTGACCCGCGCCCCTTCCATAGAGGCCATGTCGCCAATCAGCGCCGCGAGCCCACGCCCCAATCGTGTCGGTTTGTCGGTCATCATCGTCTCCTAGGCTGCATTCAGCCGCCGCTCGCGGCGGATCACTTCGGTGGCCAGGCGTAGATAGGCCTGGCTGCCGGCGCATTTCAGGTCATAAAGCAATGCCGGCTTGCCGTAAGACGGCGCCTCGCTGAGCCGGACATTGCGCGGAATGACCGTGTCATAGACCAGTTCACCCATTTCGCTGCGCACATCCGCCAGCACCTGCTCGCTGAGATTATTCCGCTTGTCGAACATGGTCATCACCACGCCCTGGATCGACAGGCGCGGATTGAGGGTAGACCTGATCTGCTCGATGGTCTGGAGCAACTGGCTCAGGCCTTCGAGCGCAAAAAATTCGCACTGCAGAGGCACCAATACGGCATCGGCGGCGACGAGGGAATTGACCGTCAACAGGTTGAGCGAGGGTGGGCAGTCGATGAGAATATAGCTGACAGGAAGCTCATTGATCACCAACTCCCCCAATTGCTTGAAGGCGTTGCGAAGCTTGAACGCGCGGTCGGCCTGACCGGCAATGGTCAACTCAACGCCCAGCAAATCCATCGTAGAGGGCACGATGGCGACATTGGGGACGGTGGTCATGATGGCAGCCTCAGCCACGCTGGCTTCGCCAACCAGCACGTCATAGGCCGACACGGCGCGGTCGGTGCGCGAGATGCCGAGACCTGTGGAGGCATTGCCCTGCGGGTCGAGATCGACAATGAGCACACGCTCGCCAATGGCCGCCAGGGCCGTTGCGAGATTGATCGCGGTGGTGGTTTTGCCAACACCGCCTTTTTGATTGGCCAGGGTGAGAATCCGGGGTGCCAAACTGGCCTCCACTTCTGCCACTAGAGCTGGGATTTCCGGCGTAGCTGGCTGAGAGTGAGTATCACGCCGCCGGGATCCGTATCACTGCTCGTGGTTACCACGTCATAGGACCATAAAGCATCCGATTCCGCGAGTTCTTCAACATGTTCCCGCCCCTTATGCAGGATTGCGCGGGTTTCCTTACCAAAAAATGGCTCCATCCAGCTGCAAAGTTGCGGCAGAGCTGCCAAGGCCCGGGAGGTGATCACTTCGGGCACGCCTGTTTCACGTGAATCAATCTGATCGCTGCGCCGGCCGATCACCGTGACATCCAGCGCGAGTTCCCGGGCCACCGTGCGCAGAAAGCTTACCTTGCGCGCCGTTGGCTCGACCAGAATGAAGCGCCTGTCGCTGCCTTTCGTTGCAATCGCCAGGGGCAGCGCTGGAAATCCACCGCCACTTCCCAGATCTAGGAAAAGTTTGTCGCTGCCTCTCAGAAGCGGCAGGACCTGCAGGCTGTCGGCAAAGTGACGCTGCCAGACGAGATCGAGTGTTTCACGTGAAACAAGATTCTGTACGGCCTGCCATTTGCGCAGCAACGCAGCATAGCGTTCCAAATCCGCACCCACGGCGTCCAAGCCACGCGCAAAATGCGGGGCATAATTTCGGATCGACGAAAAATCCCCCATTATCCCGCCTTGCGCAGAACGCCGCGCCGCAGCACAGCAAGTAACAATGTGACAGCGGCCGGTGTCATGCCATCCATGGCCTGCGCTTGCGCAATCGTCTGCGGGCGCAGCTGCGTCAGCTTCTGGCGGAGTTCCATGGAGAGGCCGGCAATAGCGTTATAGTCGATGTCGTCGGGGATGGCCTTTTGCTCGTCCCGGCGCATGCTGGCAATATCTGCCTCTTGCCGATCGAGATAGACGGCATATTGCGCATCGATCGCCAGCTGCTCCATGACATCGGGCGCAATGTTGGCAACCTGCGGCCAGAGCTTGGTCAGGTCTGTCGGCGTCATATCCGGATAGGATAGGAGTTCAAAAGCCGTGCGCCGCTTTCCGTCTTCATTGACGGCAAGGCCAGCGCGCCTTGCTTCGCTGGGCGAGGCCGAGGCGCTTTTCAGCATAGTGCGACCGGCCTCAAGCTTTGTCATCTTCGAGCGGAAGAGATCGGCGCGGCGATCGCCAATCAGAGCCTTTTCAAGTCCTATTGAGGTCAGACGCTGATCGGCATTGTCGGCACGCAGGTGCAGCCGGAACTCGGCCCGCGACGTGAACATTCGATAGGGTTCTGACACCCCGCGGGTCACAAGATCGTCGACCATGACACCGAGATAGCTTTCCGTCCGCGACAGGATCATCGGCGCGGCACCGGTGCTCGCCAGAGCGGCATTGGCCCCGGCAAGAAGTCCCTGCGCCCCGGCCTCCTCATATCCGGTGGTGCCATTGATCTGTCCGGCCAGATACAGACCCGGCTGGCGCTTCACCTCCAAGGTCGGGCGTAGCTCACGCGGGTCCACATAGTCGTATTCGATAGCGTAACCGGGACGAACGATCTCGACATTTTCGAGGCCAGGCATGGAGCGCAGAAAGTTCATCTGAACATCGGCTGGCAGCGAGGTTGAAAGGCCGTTGGGATAGACCGTTGTGTCATCGAGCCCTTCGGGCTCAAGGAAGATCTGGTGGCTGTCGCGATCGGCGAAGCGGACAACCTTGTCCTCGATCGACGGGCAATAGCGCGGACCTCGCGATTGAATGCGACCGGAATACATCGCCGAGCGATGCAGATTGTCGCTGATGATGCGATGTGTGTCGGCCGTCGTTCGGGTAATATGGCAGGAAATCTGGGGCGTGGTGATAGCTTCGGTCAGCGCCGAAAACGCCTCAGGCGGATCGTCGCCCGGCTGCTCTTCCAATATGTCGTAACTGATGGTGCGGCCATCGAGGCGCGCCGGCGTACCGGTCTTCAAACGCCCAAGGGCAAGGCCCAAAGCTTCGAGTCGGGTCGATAGCCCCAGAACAGGCTCTTCCCCAACCCGGCCGGCGGGCACTGTTTCTTCACCGCGATGAATCAAACCGCGCAGAAAGGTGCCGGTCGTGAGCACGACAGCGCGGGTACCGAAGACCCTGCCATCCAGCAACCGCACCCCGGTAATGGCGCCATGTTCGACGATGATGTCATCGACTTCACCCTCGATGACATCGAGATTGGGTTGCGCTGAGATCGCCGCCTGCATGGCCTTGCGATAGAGCTTGCGATCCGCCTGGGCGCGCGGACCGCGGACAGCCGGACCCTTACGCCGATTGAGCACCCGGAACTGAATGCCAGCCTGGTCCGCCACCCGACCCATCAACCCATCCAGGGCGTCGATTTCGCGAACAAGGTGGCCCTTGCCCAAACCGCCGATGGCTGGATTGCAGCTCATCTCGCCGATGGTCGCAAACCTGTGGGTGATAAGGGCGGTCGGCGCACCAATGCGCGCCGAGGCCGCGGCCGCTTCACAGCCTGCATGCCCGCCGCCCACCACGATTACTGCATAGTCGCTCATCTTCAGTCTCCATGTCCGGAGATAGGGGAATGTTTCACGTGAATCAATTCACCTCTGCGTCGGCTAGACCCGCGCACTTGAATGCCGATGTTTCACGTGAATCATTTGCCGATACAAAACTGCAGGAACAGCCGATCCAGTACCCGTTCCGCATCCAGTTTGCCGATCAACCGCTCCAGCGAAGCGGATGCTTCGCGGAGACTTTCAGCCGCCAGCTCGAACTGCTTCAGCGTGGCTTCCGCGCGATCAATATTGGCGACGGCAGCAGACAGGGCCATGCGATCGCGTTCGTGACTGACCAAAGCTGGTTCCCCGCCGATCAGATCTTCGGCATAGCGAGCCAGCGTGGCGAACAGCATATCAAGACCCTCTCCACTGACAGCAGAAAGCTGGAGGTCATGCGGGGCAGTAGCGGCCGTCAGATCCGACTTGGTGGCGACCCGGATGATCTTTCCGGTAAGATCGCCGGGCAAGGTCGCATCTTGAGTATCGGGAGCCATAAGCCACAGAACAATGTCGGCACCCTCCATCGCCTGTTTTGCTCTGCGGATGCCCTCGGCCTCAGCCTTGTTATCGGTATTGCGCAGGCCGGCGAGATCAAGAAAGACAAAAAGATTGCCATCGATGTCCAGCGGCACCTCCCGCACGTCACGGGTGGTGCCCGCCTCGTCCGAAACGATAGCAATGTCGGATTTGGCCAGGGCATTGATCAGGCTGGATTTGCCGGCATTGGGAGCACCCGCCAATGCAACGCGAATACCTTCACGAACAACGCGGCCACTCTCGACCGCGGCGAGCGTGTCAGCAATCGAACGCCGCAGTCCTACCAGGCTATCCAGAAAGCTATCGGGCAATTCCGCGTCGACGTCACCTTCATCGGAGAAATCGAGACGGGCCTCCAGCTCCGCGCGCAGATCGAGCAAAACAGAGCGCCATTGTTCCACTTTGGCGCTGAGAGCGCCATCATAGCGGGCGAGGGCCTGCTGGCGCTGTCGTTCGGTATCGGCGGCCAGAAGATCGCCGAGGCCTTCGACGGTCAGAAGATCAAGTTTGCCGTTTTCGAAGGCGCGGCGCGTAAACTCGCCAGCCTCGGCGAGGCGGAGTCCCTGGCCCGACAGCGCGGCCAAGATGGCTTTTACCCCGGCGCGCGAACCATGAACATGCAGTTCTGCGCAGTCCTCGCCGGTGAAACTGGCGGGGCCAGGAAAGAACACCACAAGGCCCTGGTCGAGGCGTTGGCCGGCATCGCCGATATGACGCAGGGCCATCAGGCGCGGCTTGGGCAAAGGTCCAGAGACGGCCATCAAGGCGTCGCGCACCTTGGGACCCGAAAGGCGGATCACGGCGACGCCGGCTGGCAGGACACCCGAGGAGAGCGCCATGATGGTGTCGTCGTGCCGCATCGCTGGGTCCATTGAGGTGATGGGCGCCACCGGGGCGCCCATCATCGATCAGGTATTCATCGAGTCGAAGAAGTCGGAATTGGTCTTGGTCTGGCGCACCTTGTCCATGAGGAATTCCATCGCATCAATGGTCCCCATCGGATTGAGGATGCGGCGCAGCACATACATCTTCTTGAGGATGTCGGGCTCGACCAGCAGCTCTTCCTTGCGGGTGCCGGACTTGGTGATGTCGAGCGCTGGGAAGATGCGCTTGTCGGCAACCTTGCGGTCGAGAATGATTTCAGAGTTACCAGTGCCCTTGAACTCTTCAAAGATCACTTCGTCCATGCGCGAGCCGGTGTCGATCAGCGCCGTCGAGATGATGGTGAGCGAACCGCCATCCTCGATATTGCGCGCGGCACCAAAGAAGCGCTTTGGACGCTGCAGGGCATTGGCGTCGACACCGCCGGTCAGAACCTTGCCGGAGCTTGGCACCACCGTGTTGTAAGCGCGACCAAGGCGAGTGATCGAATCGAGAAGAATGACCACGTCGCGCTTGTGCTCAACCAGACGCTTGGCCTTTTCGATCACCATTTCGGCGACCTGGACGTGGCGAGAGGCCGGCTCGTCGAAGGTAGAGGAGATGACTTCGCCGCGCACCGAGCGCTGCATGTCGGTCACTTCTTCCGGACGCTCATCGATCAGCAGAACGATCAGATAGCATTCGGGGTGATTGGTCGCGATCGATTGTGCAATATTCTGCAACAATACCGTCTTACCGGTACGGGGAGGCGCAACAATCAGGGCGCGCTGACCCTTGCCGAGCGGCGCCACCAGGTCGAGAAGACGCGCAGAGCGATCCCGCAGGGTGGGATCGGGCAGTTCCATGCGCAACCGCTCTTCGGGATAGAGCGGCGTCAGGTTGTCGAAGTTGACCTTGTGGCGGACCGCCTCGGGATCTTCGAAATTGATGGTGTTGACCTTTAGAAGCGCGAAATAGCGTTCGCCCTCCTTGGGGGAGCGGATTTCGCCCTCGACCGTGTCACCGGTGCGCAGACCGAAACGGCGAATCTGGCTGGGGCTGACATAGATATCGTCCGGGCCAGGCAGGTAATTGGCATCGGGAGAGCGCAGGAAGCCGAAGCCGTCGGGCAGCACCTCGACCACGCCTTCGCCGACGATGTTGATATCCTGAGCCGCCAGTTCCTTGAGAATGGCAAACATCAATTCCTGTTTGCGCATGGTCGAAGCGTTTTCGACCTCGAGTTCTTCAGCGAATGCCAACAATTCTGCCGGCGATTTGGCCTTAAGCTCGCTGAGCTTGATATTCTGCATGGATGCGATGGACCCTAGAGGGAAATCGAAAATGTCGAAAAGGAAGGGGAGTGCTCGCACCACGAAGCGACCGGGCGGCCGCAGGGACTGAAAAGGATGCGATGGCTCCCTCTAGCTGGTTCGCGCCAAGAATTCAAGATTGAACCGCTCAATTCAGACGATTCACGTGAAACGGTCAGAACGGTTTGACGATGACCATGATGACGATGACGATCATCAACACAGTCGGCACCTCGTTGAGCATGCGGAAGTATTTCTGCGGCTTGTCATTGGCATCGCGGGCGAAAGCCTTGAGATGCCGGGCGTAAAGTCCGTGAACACCCGACAGGGCCAGAACCATCGCTGCCTTGACCCAGGGCCAGACCGAGCCCCAGTCGACCAGACCCAGATGCACCATCCACAGCCCGAAAACCCAGGTGGCGATCATGGCCGGGGTGGTGATGGCCCGAAACAGACGTCGCTCCATGATCTTGAAGGTCTCGGACTGCACCGATCCCTTCTCCGCCGCCGTGTGGTAGACGAAAAGGCGCGGCAGATAGAGCATGCCTGCCATCCAGGCGATGACCGAAATCACATGCAGAGCCTTGACCCACTCGATCATCGCGAAATCTCCCTAGCCTTTGATCATGCCGATCAGCGCCTCGACATGGGCGATCGGCGTTTCCGGCACGATACCGTGGCCGAGATTGAAGATATGCGGCCGATTTGAAAAGGCCTCCAGGATCGCCCTGACCTGGCTCTCCATCGCCTCGCCACCAACCACGAGACGCAGGGGATCGAGATTGCCCTGCAGCGGCAGGTCGGCTGGCAAGGCATTGCGCACGAAATCGAGCGGGGTCGAATAATCGATACCCATGGCATTGATCCCGACCTCGCGCGCATATCGCGGCAGATTGCCGGCAGCGCCACGGGGAAAGCCGATAATAGGCGCATTGGGGACGCGGGCCCGCACGCCCTCGACGATGCGTTTATTGGGCGCGATGACCTGGCGGGCAAAAGCGGCGTCATCGAGATTGAGGGCCCAGCTTTCAAACAGCTGCACCACATCGGCGCCGGCTTGCAACTGCGCCACCAGATAATCGACGCTGGTGGCCACAAGGATATCCATCAGCCGATCGAAAGCCTCGGGATGCTGCAGCGCAAATTTGCGCGCGGTCCATTGGTCCGAGGAGCCACGACCACCCAGCATATAGGTCGCCACCGTCCAGGGAGAGCCGCAGAAGCCGATCAGGGTCTTGTCCGCTGGCAGGCTCGCTCGCAGGCGCCGCACCGTCTCCAGGACCGGCGCCAGATGGCTCATGGCCCGGTCGCGATCGAGCCGAGCCACATCATCGGGGCCGAGAGGCTCGAGGATTGGGCCCTCCCCCGTTTCGAAGCGAACCGATTGGCCCAGCGCGTCGGGAATGACGAGAATGTCGGAAAACAGGATTGCCGCATCGAGGTCGAAGCGACGCAGTGGCTGCAGGGTCACTTCGACGGCGAGTTCGGGCGTGTAGCAGAGCTCAAGGAAATTGCGGGCCTTGGTGCGGGTCTCGCGATATTCGGGGAGATAGCGGCCAGCCTGGCGCATGATCCACACCGGGGGGCGTTCCTGGCGTTGTCCCAGAACCGTCGCCAGCAATCTCTTCTCTGCCACTGGGCTCATGGCCATCACCCCTTCAAAACCGAAAAAGAGACTCTTTTTCTTATCTTCTTTATCTTTATGACGGTGTTTAGCTGCAATTCCGCTCCATCCACAATTGGCCTGCGTGGTGACACTTGCGCGCAGCACCGTCGTTAACGTGCTGTTAATCTTTGACGGGCTAGGTGGGAAAGAGGCGCCGCCACAATGATTAATGAAACGTTAATCAGGCCTTTCCCGAGTCAATGATTCGATTCACCCTGTGCATGACCTCTGGAATACCACATCGGCGCCGGGCGGGGATTTCCCCAGACCTTTCCCATGGCGGTTTTGGCAGGCATGCGGAGTCCAACTGTTAATTTTTAGTTAGCCAGGTCGAACAAGTCGGCGCCCCTGCCAAAGTTACGAGTCTTTCCCCCAGTTCCGGCTTGAGCTGGGGATGACAGTGTGGAAAACATTGGCGCCATGCTCATCCTCGCTTCAAGCAGTACTACCCGTAAAGCCTTGCTGGACAAGGCCGGATTGCCATTCACCGCCGTGCCCGCTGCGTTGGACGAGCGCGCTATCGAAGCCGAGGCGGTCGCCGCAGGTGCCGATGGTCGCGACGTCGCCCTGCTCTTGGCGCGGCACAAGGCTGAGGCCGTTTCCAACAGCTATCCCGGGCGCCTGGTCATCGGTGCGGACCAGACGCTCAGCCTGGGGCTGGAACTGCTGCACAAGCCCGGCAGCCGCGAGGAGGCCGTCGAACAGCTCGAGCGCCTGCGCGCCAAGACCCATCGCCTGCATGCAGCGGTGACGCTGGTGCGTGATGGCATTCTGCTCTGGTCCGATGTCCAGACTGCCGAGCTCACCATGCGCGATTTTTCTCCCGAGGAACGTGACGCCGTGCTGGCGCTCGAGGGAGATAGTATCCTGTCTTCGGTCGGTGGCTACCGGCTCGAAGGACCCTCGATCCGCCTGTTCGAAACCGTTTCGGGTGACTATTTCACCATTTTGGGCCTGCCATTGCTCCCCCTCCTGGCGGCTTTGCGCGACCTGGCGCCAGACATACTGCAACAGGGCAATGCGCTGTGACCAAAAAGGCATTCGTCATCGGGCATCCCATCGCTCATTCGCGCTCGCCCTTGATCCATGGCACCTGGCTCGACCTGCACGGCATTGATGGCTCCTATGAGGCCATCGATATTGCCCCCGAGGCGCTGCCGGAATTTTTCGAGCGCCTCCGTAATGGCGAATTTGCTGGCGGCAATGTCACCATTCCGCACAAGGAAGCAGTTTTCGCGCTGTGCGATGAGGTCGATCCGCTGGCCAGAACCATTGGCGCCGTCAATACGCTGGTGGCTTCCGAGGGCCGCATCTGGGGCACCAATACCGACTATCTCGGCTTTCTCGGCAATCTCGATGCGGGCGCGCCCGGTTGGGATAAGGACCTTGGTTCGGTGATCCTGCTCGGCGCCGGAGGGGCCACGCGCGCCCTGTTGGTGGCGCTGAAGAGCCGCAATGTCAGCCATGTTCACATTCTCAATCGCAGTCGCGACAAGGCCGAGGCGCTGGTGCGGGAGATCGAGGGACCGTTTTCAGCGCATGGTCTCGATGCCTTTGCTGAGCTCGCCCCCAGCGCCGGCCTTGTGGTCAATGCCACCTCGATCGGCATGCATGGCAGCCGGTTCGAAGGGTTCGATCTCGAATGTCTGCCCGCGACGGCGCTCGTCACCGACATTGTCTATGTGCCCCTCGTCACCCCGCTGCTGGCCGATGCCGCGGCGCGCGGATTGCGGACCGTGGACGGGCTGGGCATGCTGCTGCATCAAGCGGTGCCGGGTTTTGCGGCCTGGTTCGGGGTGACGCCCGAGGTGACGCCGCAATTGCGCGCCCGTATCGAAGCCACGCTCGGTCACTAGCCATGCGGCGGATCGGCATAACCGGCTCGATCGCCACGGGAAAATCCACCCTGCTGGCGGCCTTCGCCAAGGCCGGTATTCCCACTTTTTCAGCCGACCAGGCCGTTGCCGAACTCTATGCCGGTGCGGCGGTGACGCCGGTCGAAAAGCTGTTTCCCGGCGTCGCCAAGGCTGGCGTCATCGACCGGCAGGATCTGGCGCGCCGTCTTGCCGCCGACCCCTCCGGTTTCAAGCGGCTCGAAGCGGTGGTGCATCCCCTGGTGCGCGAGGCGATCGCTGATTTTCTTGATCACGCCGAGCGCGATGGGGCCGTCGCGGCAGCCGTGGAAGTGCCGCTGCTGTTCGAAAGTGGCTACGATTACGGCTTTGACGGCGTCGCCGTGACCTATGTCGATGACGCCACGCAAATTGCTCGCATCATGGCCCGCCCCGGCATGAGTGTGGAAAAGCGCGATGCTTTGCTTGCCCGGCAAATGCCGCAGGCCGAAAAGAAGGCGAAGGCCAGCTGGGCTTTCGACACCTCTCGCCCGCCGGCCGATATTGAAGCCGAGGTGGCGCGACTGGTGGAGAGTTTCAGGGTCGAAGGGGAGCGCCGATGATCCGCGAAATCGTCTTGGATACCGAAACCACGGGCCTGTCGCCGCATGACGGCGATCGGCTGGTGGAAATCGGCTGCGTCGAGCTGATCAACCACATTCCCACCGGCAAGAATTTTCACGTCTATATCAATCCCCAGCGCTCTATGCCCGAGGAGGCGTTCCGCGTGCATGGGCTGAGCGAGGAATTCCTCTCCGACAAGCCGCTCTTTGCCGATGTCGCGGAGGATTTTCGCGGCTTTATCGGTGATGCGACGCTGGTGATCCACAATGCGCCCTTCGATATGGGTTTTCTCAATGCCGAGCTGGAGCGCGCCGGCAAACCGCGCCTGGGCAATGAGGTCATCGATACGGTAATGGTGGCGCGCAAGAAGCATCCTGGCGCCCGCGTTAGCCTCGATGCGCTCTGCAAGCATTACGGCATCGACAATTCCCGCCGCACGCTGCACGGGGCTCTGCTCGACAGCGAGATCCTGGCCGAGGTCTATCTCGAACTGATCGGCGGCAAACAGGTGAGCCTGGCCCTGGTGGCCGAGATCGAAACTGGCCCGGCTTCGGCCGGCATGCAGCGTGTCGCTGCGCCGCAGCGGCCGCAACGCCTGCCCTCCCGCCTCAGCGCTGCCGAAGCGGCAGCCCATAGCGCCTTTCTCGGCAAGATGGGTGCCGACGCCATCTGGGTTCAGTATCTCGAGATTGAAACCCCGGCTTAAGGGTTTGGACAATGAAAAAAGCCCCGGAAATTCCGGGGCTTTTGTTTGATCGATGTACCAAAAATCAGTTGGGCTTGTCGGTGGCGGCGGCTTCGGCGCCATTGCCCTGCTGGGCGGCAAGCTTGGCCAGATTCTGGCGGTAGATGGCGGCAAAATCCACCGGTTCCATCATCAGCGGCGGGAAGCCGCCCTGCTGGGTGACGCTGGCCAGCACCTGGCGCGCGAACGGGAAGATCAGGCGCGGGCATTCCACCATCAGCAGGCCCGACATCTGGGCTTCGGGGATGTTCTTCATGCGGAAAATGCCGCCATAGACCAGCTCGACATTGAATAGCACGGTGTCGTCGCGATTGGCCTTGGCGTTGAGGGTGAGCTCGACGGCATAGATTTCCTCGCTCTGCTTCTTGACGCCCACTGAAATGGACACGTTGAACGCCGGATTGGCGCCGCCGACAAGGAGCGAATTGGGCGCGTTCGGATTCTCGAAGGAGAGATCGCGGATATACTGGCCCACCAGATTCATGCTGGGCTGGGTTCCGGGCTGCGGCGCTGCGGCTGCGCCCTGGTTATCGTCGGCCATGGTTCGTCCTTTGTCGGTTCCGTTAGGTCTTGAGCCTTGGGCGGCTGGCTAGCATCTTTGCCCCTTTGGGACAAGGCGCTCCGGGTGTTTCACGGGTCGCGGCGCCAATTCTCATCATCGAGATCGATGGTCTCGGGTCGCGCAATGCGCGGATCGCTGCCATCGCCCTGCTGGCGCCATGTGGTGGTGGTCTCGACCACGGTGACCCGGCTCGACAGCGATTTGTAGAGCCAATGCCGCAGGGCGGGCACCAGCAGCCCCAGCGCCACGATATCGCTGATGAAGCCGGGCAAAATCAGCAGAATGCCGGCAAAGCCCACGCTCATGGCATCGAAAATCGCCTGGCCGGGCAAGGTTCCGGCGCTGACATTGGAGCGCATGCGATTGATAATGCCCAGGCCCTGCTGGCGCAGGACGAGACTGCCCACCAGCACGCCCAGGATCACCAGTGCCAGGGTCGGCAAGACGCCTATGGCCTGGCCCACGAGGATGAACGTGGCGATCTCCAAAAGCGGCAGGAGAATAAAGCCGAGGGCGAAAAAACGGCCCATTGCAACGGTCCCTTCGGGTCTGGCGTTGAGCGGAGCGCGGCAAATCGCAACTCGCCCCAACGTGAACTGGTTTTGAGTTCAAGCTTTGCCTATATATAGGTCAAGTTTGGCGCAGGACGAGCGCCGTAAAGCGACTTTTTGTCGACGCATCCCACGCAAGGTGCCTGTTTCATGGACGATTTTCTCGATCTGCCGACCCTGATTGCCATTGTCGTGGCCGTGTTCGTGTTGTTCCGGCTGCGCTCGGTTCTGGGCACGCGGACCGGCAACGAACGGCCCCCCGTAGACCGCAGCCGCTCCACCCCGGCCGCCAAGGATAGCGCCACCGAGGATACCGTGGTGCCACTGCGTCCGCGCCCGGCCCAGCCTGACCTCGACGACGAGCGCCGGGCCCGCAAGCTCGAAGCCGAGATCGAACAGGCCGCCTCCGGCAATGAACAACTGGCCCAGGGCCTGCGCGCCGTGGCCGAAGCCGATCCCGGTTTTACGCCGAAATCCTTCCTCGACGGCGCCAAGCAGGCCTATGAGATGATCGTCACCGCCTTTGCCGAAGGCGATCGGCAGACGCTCAAGAACCTCCTCGAAAAGGACGTGTTCGACGGCTTCCAGCGCGCCATTGCCGATCGCGAAGCCGCTGGCCAGAAGGTGGAGTTCACCTTTGTCGGCCTGCCCAAGATCGCCATCGTCGATGCCGAATATGACAAGAAGAACGTGCTTGTGACGGTCGATTTCCATGCCGAAGTGGTTTCGGCCACCCGTGACAAGGACGGCAATCTGGTCGAGGGCAATGCCGACCAGGTGCAGACCATTGCCGACGAATGGACCTTTGCGCGCAATCCCAAGTCGCGCGATCCGAACTGGAAGGTTGTGACCACCAGCCAGCTCGACTGACCGGTTTGCGGCAGGCCCCTCGCCCATGTCCAAGCGCGACCCCAAGCGCCTGCCGCATGATTTCCACCTGTGGACGGCTGTGTCCTCCACGGTCGAGCCCCTGCGCCGCAAGGGCCTGATGAAATTGGGCACGGGCACCCTGCCGGTGCCCGCCGCCGATCCCGAGCCGAGTGTGAAGGCCCCGCCCAAGCGGGTCGGGCCCGGCAAACCCTTTCTTCCCCCCTATCAGCCACCGAAATCGCTGGCTCCGGTGCCCGACAAGGCGGTGGATCCGGCCATTCACAAAAAGGTCCGGCGCGCGCGGATCGAGATCGAGGGTCGCATCGATCTGCATGGCATGACCCAGGCCGAGGCCCGCGAGGCACTGCGCCGCTATGTCGGCATCTGTGCCGCCCGCGGCGATCGCACGATCCTCGTCATCACCGGCAAGGGCGCCAAGACTGACAATGACTATATCGCCGCCATGACCGAACGCGGCATTTTGCGCACCATGCTGCCCATCTGGCTCTCCGAACCGGGCCTGGCACATCTGATCTCGGGTTGGAGCCTGGCCGCACGTGGCCATGGTGGCGAGGGGGCGTGGTATGTACGCCTGCGCCGCTCGTGACCCCGCTGGGTGCAAAATTACGCGCCATGCGCGAAGCGCGGGGGATTTCGCTGAAAGAGATGGCAGCGGCGCTCAATGTTTCGAGCGCCTATCTCTCCGCCCTCGAACATGGCAAGCGCGGCACGCCGACGAGCTTTTTGCTTCACCGCATGATCGCCTATTTCAACGTCATCTGGGACGAGGCGGAGGAATTGCAGCGCCTGGCTGAAATTTCCGACCCCAAGGTGACGATCGATACCGGGGGTCTCAGCCCCGAAGCGACCGAGTTGACCAATCGTCTGCGTGACGATATCGACCGGCTCGAGCCCGAAGATTTGAAGTTCTTGCGCGACGAGCTGGTAAAGCGGGCGGGGCGGAAGCGCTAGCGCGCTGCGGCCAGCAAAACCCTTCACCCGTTGTTCTCGTCATCACCCGGCTTGACCGGGTGATCCATCTTGAGATCAGCGCCAGCCTTGGATTGCCCGGTCGAGCCGGGCAATGACGGTGGTGGAGGACTTGGGCAGGGAACAAAACACCCTCGGGTCGAGCCCGAGGGTGACGATCGAGTTTGTGGCGATGTGGTGTTTTAAAGCACGAACTTGCTCAAGTCGGTATCGCCAGCCAGCACCCCGACCTTGTCGTGGACGAAGGCCGCGTCAATGGTGAGGGTTTCGCCGGATTTGTCAGGCGCGTCGAAGGAGATTTCCTCGACCAGCCGTTCCATCACCGTCTGCAGCCGCCGCGCGCCGATATTCTCGACCGTTGCATTGACCTTCACCGCGGCATCGGCAATGGCCTCGATGGCGTCCTGGGTGAAATTGAGCGTCACCCCCTCGGTACCCATCAGTGCCACATATTGCTTGATCAGGCTGGCCTCCGTGTCGCCGAGGATGCCGATGAAATCCTCGCGCGTCAGTGCCTTGAGTTCCACCCGGATCGGCAGACGGCCCTGCAATTCGGGCAAGAGGTCGCTCGGCTTGCTCACATGGAACGCGCCGGAGGCAATGAAGAGGATATGGTCGGTCTTGACCGGCCCATATTTGGTCGCGACGGTCGTGCCTTCGATCAGTGGCAGGAGATCGCGCTGCACGCCTTCACGCGACGGACCGCCCTGCACGCCGCCCTCGCGGGCCGCGACCTTGTCGATCTCGTCGATGAAGACGATGCCGTGGTTTTCCACCAGCTCGATGGCCTCGGTCTTGAGCTGATCCTGATCGAGCAGCTTGTCGGCTTCCTCCGCGATCAGCGGCTCATAGGCATCCTTGACCTTGATCTTGCGCTTGACCCCGCGCCCGCCCATGGCCTGCTTGAACATGTCGGACAGGTTGATCATGCCGATGCCGCCATTGGGCATGCCGGGCATTTCAAAGCCGCCGGTATTGGTCGCCGGCTGCATCTCGATCTCGATTTCCTTGTCGTCGAGCTCGTTATCCCGCAGCTTCCTGCGGAAGCTGTCGCGGGTCGAGGGCGTCGCCGAAGTCCCGACGAGGGCGTCGAGAACACGTTCTTCGGCATTGTGATGGGCCTGCGCCTGCACATCGCGGCGGCGCTTGTCGCGCAGCACGGTAATGCCCGCCTCGACGAGGTCGCGAACGATCTGCTCGACGTCGCGGCCGACATAGCCGACCTCGGTGAATTTGGTGGCTTCGACCTTGACGAAGGGGGCCTGGGCCAGCCGGGCGAGACGCCGAGAAATCTCGGTCTTGCCGACACCGGTCGGCCCGATCATCAAAATATTCTTCGGAGATACCTCGCGGCGCAATTCGGGCGGCAGCTGCTGGCGGCGCCAGCGATTGCGCAAGGCCACGGCGACGGCGCGCTTGGCATCGGCCTGGCCCACGATATTGCGGTCGAGCTCGGAAACGATCTCGCGCGGGGAAAAATTGGTTTCACTCATGTTCTGACTTTCCTGGTGCCTTATCGAGGAAGCGCACCATCAGGTGTTCGTCGAGATATCGACCGTTCACGAAGAGATAGCGGGGCTCGGTGCCATAGGTCTCAAAGCCGAGCTTTTTATAGAGGCGGATCGCCGGCTCGTTTTCCGACCAGACGCCGAGATGGACCTGGATCACCCTGCCCGTGGCGTAGTCGAGCAGGTGCTCGACCAAGGCCTTCGACATGCCCGTGCCGCGATGCTCGGGCTTCACATAGACCTGGATCATCCAGCCGCGATGGCGGTCCTTGCTGCCCTCATTGCCCAGAAAGGCATTGATGCCGCCAAGTGATCCGTCCGGCAGCACGGCGCCGAAAATCGTCAGCGCCTTGAGCGTTTCCCTGATGTCCGCGTCCGATTTCTGCGCGAAACTTTCGGCAGACGACAAAAAGGCTTCGGGATGATTGGTCAGCGCTTCGAGCCTGATGGCGCGATATGCCGCCCCATCCTCAACGCTCAACTGCCGGATGGAAAAGCTCACGCGTCCAACTCGATGGTTTCGACCGTCACATTGCCATTGGTATAGACGCAGATTTCCTCGGCGATCTTCATGGCGCGGCGGGCGATATCTTCGGCATCGAGCTCGGTGGCCTGATGCAGGGCGAGCGCTGCCGAATGGGCGTAATTGCCGCCCGAGCCGATGGCGATGACGCCATGATCGGGGGTCAAGACGTCGCCATTGCCGGTCAGCACCAGGGTGTCTTTCTTGTCGGCCACGATCATCATGGCTTCGAGTTTTCTGAGATAGCGGTCAGTGCGCCAGTCCTTGGCCAGCTCGACCGCGGCGCGCATCAACTGGTCGGGATATTGCACCAGCTTGGCTTCCAAGCGCTCGAACAGGGTGAAGGCATCGGCGGTGGAGCCGGCAAAACCGCCGATCACCTTGCCGTCCGCCAGCCGGCGCACCTTCTTGGCGCCATGCTTCATGACCGTGGGGCCCATGGAAACCTGGCCATCGCCGGCGACCACCACCTTGTTACCCTTGCGCACGGAAACGATCGTCGTCCCGTGCCAGCCGGGATTTGTGTGTTCACTCATTGGGGGAATTACTCCGAACTGTTGAGTGATATTTAGGGGGCGAATGCGCGATTGCAACAGAACCGTTGTAACAGACGTGCCAGATCGACGCCCGGCCTTTCGGCTGGCGCTGACACGGTAACGAACGGCCAATGGCCCAAAAATCGAACGTTCAAAGACAGGAGCCACTGGCCGTTCGTCACGGCATCGGCTTGCTTAGGGGGCCCGGTCTCAGGCGGAACCAATGTTGCAGGTCCGGCTGCCGGCTGGCGGAAGGCCCCGCTTGGCGCCGTGCTGCACACCTGTCAGTGCCAACAGGCTTCGGTGCACCACGGCAAGGGTGATCCCGCCGTCTTCTGCCCACGCAGGGGAACGCCTTCCCCATCCGATCCTCCCCGCCCGGCCCTGCGTCGGGGCCGCGTGTGTGGCGGGGACAGAGCAAGAATAGGGCCGGGCTGAGGGGGCGGGGATAAATTCTGTGCGCTTTCCGCGGAGGGCAATGCTTGACTGGCCAGAGTGGGCGGCGGCTCCCGAGTGGGAAGCCCCTCGCGCTTACTCAATCTTCACGCGGCCATGCCTATCTGCTAGTGACCCGCAGACTGCCGGAGACCTCCCCATGCGCACAGCAACCATCGCCCGCAAGACCAATGAGACCGAGATTTCGGTTTCCATCAATCTCGATGGCACCGGCAGGCATGCGATGCGCTCGGGTGTCGGCTTTTTCGATCACATGCTGGACCAACTTAGCCGCCATTCGCTGATCGACATGGACGTCACCTGCAAGGGCGACTTGCATATCGACTTTCACCACACGGTGGAGGATGTCGGGATCGCGCTGGGCCAGGCGATCAAGCAGGCGCTCGGCGACAAGAAGGGCATCAACCGCTATGCCAGCGCCGACCTGCCGATGGATGGCACCCTGACCCGCGCCGCCGTGGATGTGTCGGGCCGCGCTTTCCTGGTGTTCAAGGCAGAGTTCAGCCAGGCCAAGATCGGCGAGATCGACACCGAGCTGTTCCGCGAGTTCTTCCAGGCGCTGGCCATCAATGCCGGCATCACACTGCATATCGAGAACTTCTATTTCGACAACAACCATCACCTGGCCGAGTCCATGTTCAAGGCGGTGGCCCGGGCCTTGCGCCAGGCCATCGAGATCGATCCGCGGATGGCTGACGCCGTGCCCAGCACCAAGGGCACGCTCTGAGGCTTTTGTTTCCGGTGCTTTTGCACTAAGTGAGCCTCAACCACGGAATGTCACCCCGGCAGAGGCTGGGGCCCATCCTGAGATCTGGAGATGGATCCCGGCCTGAGCCGGGATGACATCGAGGGTGTGGGGCCTTCGCGCCATGCTCTTAAACTTCGTAGGAGCCCGCCAATGAGCACCATCGCCATCATCGATTACGGCGCCGGCAATCTGCGCTCGGCCGCCAAGGCCTTTGAGCGGGTGGCGCATGAGCGGGCCAAGGGCGACACCGTCATCGTCACCGCCGATCCCGAAATCGTCCGCTCTGCCGATCGCATCATGCTGCCCGGCGTCGGCGCCTTTGCCGATTGCATGGCGGGGCTCGAGGCCGTCGCCGGCATGATCGAGGTTTTGGACGACAAGGTCATCAAGGGCGGCACGCCTTTTCTCGGCGTCTGCGTCGGCATGCAGCTGCTCGCCAGCGAAGGCCGCGAGAAGGTCGTGACCAAGGGTCTTGGCTGGATTCCCGGCGCGGTCGAAAAGATCGCCCCTTCCGATCCGACGCTCAAGATTCCGCATATGGGTTGGAACACCATTTCGGTGGCGCATAACCACGCGCTGCTCGACGGCATCGCCACCGGGCCGAATGGCCTCCACGCCTATTTCGTCCACTCCTATCATCTGCGCAGCGACAATCCCGCCCACACCATCGCCACCACCGATTATGGTGGGCCGCTGACTGCCTGTGTCGGCCGCGACAATATTTTCGGCACCCAGTTCCACCCGGAAAAAAGCCAGGCGCTGGGCCTGAAGCTGATCGAGAACTTTTTGGCATGGGCGCCGTGATTGGCCCCTACCCAACCTCCCCCGGAAGTCGGGGGAGGAGCCGCGTCGTTGATGTGGCTCTGTCTATGATTGAACGCCGGCCCTCTCCTCCCCCTCCTCCAGGGGAAGGCTGGGTGGGGGTCTTTTTCGTGAGTGCAAAACCATGATCCTCTTCCCCGCCATCGACCTCAAGGACGGCCAGTGCGTGCGCCTGAAACTGGGCGACATGGACCAGGCGACGGTCTTCAACGACGATCCCGCCGCGCAGGCCAAAAGTTTCGAGAACCAGGGTTTTGACTATCTGCACGTGGTCGATCTCAACGGCGCCTTCGCCGGCGAGAGCGTCAATGGCGCGGCGGTGGAAGCCATCCTCAAGAATGTAAAATTCCCCGTCCAGCTCGGCGGCGGTATCAGAAATCTCGGCCATATCGAGAGCTGGCTCGACAAGGGCCTGGCCCGCGTCATTCTCGGCACCGTCGCGGTGCGCGATCCGGCGCTGGTGAAAGAGGCCGCCGCAAAATGGCCCGGCCAGGTCGCCGTGGGGATCGATGCGCGCAAGGGCATGGTGGCGGTGGAAGGCTGGGCCGAAACCTCCGAGCTCTCCGTGATCGAACTGGCCAAGCGTTTTGAAGGCGCTGGCGTCGCGGCCATCATCTATACCGATATCGATCGCGATGGCGTGCTGGCCGGCATCAATTGGGACTCGACGCTGGAGCTGGCCCGCGCCACTACCATTCCGGTGATCGCCTCGGGCGGGCTGGCCTCCATGGCCGATATCGAACGCATGACCCAACCCGAATACCAGGTGCTCGAAGGCGCCATTTCGGGCCGGGCGCTTTACGATGGGCGGATTGATTCACGTGAAGCACTGGCGCTTCTGAGGGCGGCGGCATGAACGCGGCGCGGCCCTCCCGCTTTCCGTGGTGGGCCTATGGCGTCGCGATTGTCGTCATTGTGCTGTTCGCAGCCGCCCCGCTGATTGGCGTTCTCATCGCCTCCGGCCTGGCCGAGGCCAATGGCTGCATGCTCAATGAAGGCTCGGTCAATCCCTGCATCATCCTTGGTGCAGATTGGGGCGGGGCGCTTTATACGCTCTTCGTCCTCGGCTGGTTCATGCTGGCCACCATGCCTTTGGGCGGCGGCGCGCTGATCGTGCTGGTCGTCGTCTTCATCATCCACTATCTCGCTTGGCGCAACGCACAGGATGCACAGGTAAAATGACCCTCAAGACCCGCATCATTCCCTGTCTCGACGTCGCCGGCGGCCGTGTGGTCAAGGGTGTGCAATTCGTCGATCTGGTCGATGCGGGCGATCCCGTCGAAGCGGCAATGGCCTATGACGCTGCCGGCGCCGACGAATTGACCTTCCTCGACATCACTGCCAGCCATGAAGGCCGCGACACCATTTTCGACGTGGTGGCGCGCACGGCCGAGCATTGCTTCATGCCGGTCACGGTGGGGGGCGGGGTGCGCAGCATCGAGGATATCCGCAAGCTTCTATTGGCCGGCGCCGACAAGGTGGCGATCAATTCCGCGGCGGTGAGCGATCCCGATTTCATCGCCCGCGCCGCAGACAAGTTCGGCAATCAATGCATCGTCGTTTCGGTGGATGCCAAGCAGCGGCTCGACGCCAAGCTGGGTGGCGACAATCGCAGCGCCTGGGAAATCTACACCCATGGCGGCCGCAAGCCGACCGGCATCGATGCGGTGGAATTCGCGGCGCGCATGGTCGAGCGCGGCGCCGGCGAATTGCTGGTGACCTCGATGGACCGTGACGGCACCAAATCCGGCTTCGACCTCAAGCTGACCCGCGCCATTGCCGACGCCGTCGAAGTCCCGGTCATCGCCTCGGGCGGTGTCGGCACGCTGCAGGATCTGGTCGACGGCGTGACCGAGGGCCATGCCAGCGCCGTGCTCGCTGCCTCCATCTTCCACTTTGGGACGTTCACCATTCCCGAGGCCAAGGCCTATATGGCCGAGCATGGCATCGCCATGCGGCTCGATGCGAGCGGCGCGCAGGCGGCTTAAGTCTGAGATGACGGCAGGCCGAAATTTTGCTCTAAGCCGTAACCACGCACGATGTCATCCCGGCGCAGGCCGGGATCCATCCTGAGATCTCAAGTTGGGCCCCGGCCTTCGCCGGGGTGACACCCAAAGAGTGGGACCATAATGACGCTCGAAGAACTCGAAGCCCGTATCGCCCTGCGGGCGGCAGCCTCCCCCGAGGAAAGCTATACGGCGAAGCTGATTGCCCGCGGCATCAACAAGGCCGCGCAAAAGGTGGGCGAGGAAGCCACCGAAGCCGTCATTGCCGCTGTTACCGGCGACCGGGCCGAGCTGGTCAAGGAATCCGCAGACCTGCTCTACCATCTCCTGGTTGTGCTGAAGGCGGCCGACATTCCCTTTGGCGAGGTCATGGCCGAACTCGATACGCGCACGGCCCAATCGGGTCTCGCCGAAAAGGCGGCGCGGAAGGATCACAAGTAAATGGCCAAGCGCCCCCCTGCCCTCGATCCCTATCGTCATTTCACCAAGCAGCAGTGGAGCGATCTGCGCAACGGCCAACCCATGACGCTGGGCGAGGCCGATATCGAACGGCTGCGCTCGCTGACCGATCCGATTTCGCTGGCCGAGGCCGAAGAAATCTACCTGCCGCTGTCCCGCCTCCTGTCCTATTATGTCGAGGCCATCCAAGGCCTGCACCACGTTTCGACGCGCTTCCTGAACGCCCCCAATGACAAGGTCCCCTTCATCATCGGCGTGGCCGGTTCGGTGGCGGTAGGCAAGTCCACCACCTCGCGTATCCTCCAGGCGCTGCTCAGCCGCTGGCCGTCCAGTCCCAAGGTCGATCTGGTGACAACCGACGGGTTCCTGCATCCCAATCGGGTGCTCGAAGAGCGCGGCCTGATGCAGCGCAAGGGCTTTCCGGAAAGCTATGATCGCGCCCGCTTCGTCAACTTCCTCGCCGACATAAAGTCCGGCAAGGGCAAGGTAGCGGTCCCGGTCTATTCGCACCTGGTCTATGACGTCGTCCCCGGCGAGGAAGTGGTCATCGACCGGCCGGATATCCTGATCGTTGAAGGGCTCAATATTCTCCAGCCCGGCGACCTGCCCCGCGACGGCGCACCGATCCTGTTTGCCTCCGACTTCATCGACTTCTCGATCTATATCGACGCCGATGTCGAGGATCTGCGCGACTGGTACATCACCCGCTTCTTCCGCCTGCGCGACACCGCCTTCCGCGATCCGACCTCCTTCTTCCGCAAATTCTCGGAAATGAGCGAGGAAGAGGCCGGCGCTTTCGGCCGCAATGTCTGGGAAACCATCAACCTGCCCAACCTGCTCGAAAATGTGCTGCCCACTCGCAGCCGCGCCGATCTGGTGCTCAAGAAGGGCAGGGATCATCGGGTAGAAGAGGTAAAGCTGCGGCGGCTGTAACAACCCAAGATGGACCACCCGGCCAAACCGGGTGGTGACGATTGTTAAAAGACTCGATGCAGCCACACCGTCATTGCCCGGCTTGACCGGGCAATCCAGCTTCGGCGATCAACAACCCCCTAATATGTCCCCTGCTGCGGCTGGCTGAGGATGATGAGATTCCCGTCCGGGTCGCGCAGTTTTGCCGTCTTGAAGAAATCGCCGATGGCCTTGGCCACCGGCTTGATGCCGTGCATTTCGAGCCGCGCCAGCTCGTCGCCGATATCGTCGACGATCAGCATGGTGACGCTGGCGCCGGCGCGGTCCTGGTCGGTCATCACATGCACCCAGCCGCCGCCGGGCAGTTTCCATTCCGCCACATCGGACATGGTGCGCGCATCGGCCGGGCGGCCGAACAGATATTCGTACCAGACGAGGGAGTTGCCGAGATCTTCCACGGCGATTCCGGCCAGCACATTGGTGAGGGTCATGAAGCGTTCCGTCTCCTGGCTCTTGGCGCGAATACTAACACAGACCCGGTCCGCGCGGCACCATGGTTGGCGTCGTCCTTTGGCGCTGCTATAGGCGGGTGGAATGTGTGGAGTTTGCGGCATGACCAGATTGCGCATTGTCGTCGCCGGTGCGGGTGGACGCATGGGTGCGGCCAATATCAGGGCGGTGGCCGCCCATCCCGGCGTCGAACTGGTGGGGGCGCTGGATCGGCCGGGCGCGGCGGCGCTGGGCAAGGATGCCGGCATGCTGATCGGCCTCGAGACGCTTGGCGTTACCCTTACCGACGATACCGAAGCGGCGCTGAGCGGCGCCGACGCCATTATCGATTTTACCGCGCCGGCCGCCAGCGTGGCGCTGGCCGAGGCGGCTGCACGGCATGGTCTCGTCCATATTATCGGCACGACCGGCTGTTCGGAGGCCGATGATGCAGCGATAGCCGCCGCAGGGGCGGCGGGCGCGCGCATCGTCAAGTCGGGCAATTTTTCTCCCGGCGTCGTGACCTTGGCGGCGCTGGTCGAAAAGGCCGCCCGGGCGCTGGCGGACTACGATGTCGAAGTGCTCGAAATGCACCACAACCAGAAGGTCGACGCGCCCTCGGGCACGGCACTGATGCTGGGCGAGGCCGCGGCCAAGGGGCGGGACATTGCGCTCAAGGACCATTCGGTCCGGGTGCGCGATGGCCATACCGGACCCCGCGAAGTTGGCAGCATCGGCTTTGCCACCCTGCGCGGCGGCAATGTCATCGGCGACCACACGGTGATCCTCGCCGGTGCTTCCGAGCGCATCGAGCTCAGCCATCGCGCCCAGGACCGCAGCATTTTCGCCAATGGCGCGGTGCGCGCGGCGCTCTGGGCCAAGGCGCAGCCGCCGGGCTTTTATTCCATGGCCGATGTTCTCGGCCTCAACGACTGATCCCAGCAAGGATTGATGCAATGACAGGCACCCTCATCCTGGTCCGCCATGGCCAGAGCGACTGGAACCTCAAGAACCTCTTCACCGGTTGGCGCAATCCCGACCTGACCGAACAGGGCCAGGGCGAAGCCCGCGCCACCGGCAAGGCGCTCAAGGGCGCCGGGATCGTCCCCGACCTGTTCTATACTTCGGCTTTGCGCCGCGCCCAGCATACGCTCGACCTGATCCTCGAGGAGATGGGCATTCTCAATGTCACCATCACCCGTAATGTCGCGCTCAACGAACGCGACTATGGCGATCTCTCGGGGCTCAACAAGGACGATGCCCGCGCCAAGTGGGGCGAGGAGCAGGTGCTCGTCTGGCGCCGCTCCTTTGACGTGCCCCCGCCGGGCGGCGAATCGCTCAAGGACACTGCGGCCCGTACCCTGCCCTATTACGAGGCCGAGATCCTGCCGGCGCTCAAGGCCGGCAAGACCGTTCTGGTTGCCGCCCATGGCAATTCGCTGCGCGCTTTGGTCATGGCCATCGAAGGGCTGACCCCCGACGAAATCCTGGCGCGCGAAATCGGCACCGGCGAGCCGACTGTCTACAAGATCGGCGCCGACGGCACGCTGGCAGAGCGCGTCACGCTCTGAACCAGTTCATTTTTTGATGATCAGGGGGTCGCCAGTGGCGGCCCCTTTTTCGTCGCGCGGCTCGACATAGAGTTTGAGCGTCAGCATGCGACCCACCGCATAGATCGGCGTCGCCAGGGCGATGCCCATCAGCCCGAACAGCGTGCCCAGCACGGTCATGATGCTCAGCGACCAGGCCGGCGAGAGCTTGATGATGCGCTGCTGCAGCATGGGCGTGAGGATGTAGCCCTCCAGATTCTGGATGAGGAACAGCCCGATAGCGCCCACGATCAGCACATTGGTATCCTGCGCTGCCAGTGTCAAAAGCACCGGGACCGCCGAAAAGATCGGACCGAGGAAGGGGATGAAGTTGAGGGCACCCGAAAGCAGGCCCAGCACCGCCGCATTCGGCACGCCCAACGCCCAGAGCAGCGCAAAAACCAGCGAGCCGATCAGCACCATCATCGCCAATTGGGTGACCATCCAGCCGCGCAGTGCTTCGCCGGTATCGCCTAACGCAGCCGAGATGCGGGGCCGGTGGCGGCTGGGCACCAGCAGCAGCACGCTGTCGCGATAGCCCTTGGGGTCGATGGCGAAGAACAGCCCCAGGAAAATGATGATCACCACATTGCTGATAATGCCGATGGTGGAGCCGAACAGCGAGCTGGCCTGGTTGAAGAGCCCGCCGGGATCGGGGAAGAAGCGGGCGGCGAGGTTTTCGATGTCGCTGCGGCTGATGTCGCCGACCAGACCCAGCTCCTGCAATTCGCCATAGAGCCGCCCGATCTCACCGACGATCAGCCGGATAAGGTCCTGCAGATTGCGCCACAGGCCCAGCCCGCCCAGCGAAAAGGCGGCGATGGCGGCGCAGAGGATGAGGACGCTGACCATTGTGAGCAGCAGTGGTCGGGGCCAGGGCGCGATGCGCCCGAGGGTGCGCACGGCCGCGTCGAGCACGCAGGCGATGAGGATGCCGGCAAAGATCAACAGGATCGGCAGCGACAGCGTCCAGGCCAGGATAAGCGCGGCGGTGAGAAAGACGCCGACAACGACGGCACGGGTGTGTTCGGCCATGAGCCCCTCCAATTGCCGAGGACTTAGCCATGCCCGAGCCGGTTTTTCCACCCCCAATGGCGATTCACGTGAAACCTGGCCCGCGCAGGGCCTAGCGGCCGGCGGAAACGACGCCGGCTTCCCAGCCCAGAATGGCGCGCTTTCGCGGCACGCCCCAGTGATAGCCGGTCAGGGCGCCAGAGGTGCCGACGACGCGGTGGCAGGGCACCACGAAGCTGATCGGGTTCTTGCCGACCGCAGCCCCGACGGCGCGTGAGGCTTTCGGGCGGCCGATATGCTGGGCGACGCTGGAATAGGTGGTCGCCTGCCCCACCGGAATCTTCAGCAGCGTCTCCCAGACTTTGACCTCGAAATCGGTGCCGATCAGCACCAGCCGCACCGGCTGGTCCGGCGACCAGCGGGTGGGATCGAAAACCTGGTTTACCATGGGCGCAATGCGGGCATCGTCGCGGCTGAAGCGGGCATTGGGCCAGCGATTGGCCAGATCGGCAAAGGCCTCCTCTATACTGGTGTCTTCGTCGGCAAAGCCCAGGCCCGACATGCCATATTCGGTCGCTGTCACCACCGCAGTGCCGAATGGCGACGGGGCAACGCCCCAGATCATGTCGATGCCGGCACCTCCGGCACGAAAAATGCCCGGCGGCATGGCTTCATAGGTGACGAAGAGATCGTGCAGCCGGGAGGTGGAACTCAGCCCCACCTCATAGGTGGTATCGAGCACGCTGGCCTGGTCACGCAACAGACCCTTGGCGTGGTTGAGCGCCACGGCCTGGGCAAAGCTTTTTGGCGACAGGCCGCACCAGCGACGAAAGAGATCGGTCAATTGCCTCTCGGTCAGGCCGAGGGCCGAGGCGAAGCGGCCGAGATCGGTACTGTCGGGGCCATTCTCGCTGAGATAGCGAATGGCCGCCTGAATGGTCTGATAGTCGCTGGCGGGTGCCAGGGCACGCAGCTGGTTCATGCCGATATCCTCGGGACGGTATTGCCCACACCTAGACCGCTCTCGCACGCGATGCGACCCGGATTTGACGGCGTTTTTTGCCGGCAACCGCTTAGCTGCGCTGGCGGGCCTGGCGCAGGGCGCGGCCAAAGGCGCGGGCGAAGCTGGATTTGTCATCATTGGCGAGAAAGCGGCCAAGCTCGATTTCTTCGCTGGGGAGCACCAGAAAAATGCCGGTGGTGCGTTCATTGTCGTCGCGCTCTAGGCGCAGGCGAACGAGCTTGGGGTCGAGGCGTTTCAGCGCCTTGCCGGCCTTGTCCTCGGACAGGATTTCGAGCTGATCCGGCCAAAGGGTGATCTGCTGGCTTTTGCGGGCCCGACGCGACTGGGACACGCTGAGCGCAGAGAGGCCGGCAATGGCCAGGCCATAGGCAACCAGACCCGGAACCAGAAAGTCCGGTATGGCGAACAGAAAGGGCGTGCCCACAATTCCGGCAATCACCAAAGCCACCCAACCGCCGGCGGCGCGCAGGGTCCGGTCCGGCCGCAACGTCGCGGCGAACAGGGGCATTGTGGTTGTGGCTTGCATCGGCATGGTTCTCTCGGGGAAATACTGGCAGAGATTCGCGGGCGAGAGAATGGTTCTGGTTAAAAAAGTGAAGAGAATGACCCGCGCCGAGGCGGAGGCGATCTTTGCCCGCTTTGCCGAGATCGAACCCGAACCCAAGGGCGAGCTCGATTATGTCAATGCCTTCACCCTTCTGGTGGCCGTTGTGCTGTCGGCACAGGCGACCGATGCCGGTGTCAACAAGGCCACCAGGCGCCTGTTCGAATTGGCCCCCTCGCCCGCTGCCATGGTGGCGCTGGGCGTTGAGGGCATCACCGAACACATCAAGACTATTGGCCTGTTCCGCGGCAAGGCCAAGAATGTCTATGCCTTGAGCCAGATGCTGATCGATCTGCACGGCGGCGAGGTCCCCAGTGATCGCGAGGCGCTCGAGGCCCTGCCCGGCGTCGGCCGCAAGACCGCCAATGTGGTGCTCAATAGCTGGTTCAAGCAGCCCACCATCGCGGTGGACACCCATTTGTTCCGTGTCGGCAATCGCACGGGGCTGGCACCGGGCAAGACGCCGCTCGAGGTGGAAAAGGCGCTGACCAAAATGGTGCCCGCGCGCTTCATGCTGCATGCCCATCACTGGCTGATCCTGCATGGCCGCTATATCTGCAAGGCCCGCAAGCCCGAATGCTGGCGCTGCCCGATCGTGCAATGGTGCCGTTTCGAACCGAAATCACCGCCGCCGAACAAGCCGCTGCCCAAGCATGTCTAGCTCCCATAACCCCGCGCCATCGCGGCGGCGAAGATCGGAATCAGCAGCAGCACACCAGCCTGCAGGTGCACGAAGCGGCGATTGGCCTTTATCTCCTCTACTGGCGGCGCGTAATCGGGCGCGGTCTCGGCTGCCTTGATCCAGCGGCGGATGGCCAGCGTCGGCGGAATGGTGAGCAGGGCCATGAGGAGAAAGGCAGCCATCTTGCCCCAGAAGGCGTGGTTGCCCCAGTAATAGCCGGGATCGGCGGCGCCGAAAAAGATGCGGAGCAGGCCCACGACAATGACGATGCCAGCGACCAGACCATAGGCGGCGTCGATCCGCGCCAACTGCCTGAGGCGGTCGCCGCCAAGACCGGGCCGGATCAGGGTGAATTCGGCAGCGAAGAGCCCAACCAGGGTAAAGACCGCCAGGTGGTGGGCAGAGGCCAGAAGCAGATCCATTTCAGCGCTCTCGATGTTGACAAGGCTTACATCATTTCGGCATATGTGAACAATGTCAACTTTATCCAATAGCCGCTACCATCACGGCAATCTGCGCCAGGCGCTGCTCGAAGCGGGGCTGGTGATCCTGGCCAGGGACGGCGAGGCCGGATTGGGCCTGCGCGATCTGGCACGGGCCGTAGGCGTGTCGCCGGCAGCGCCCTATCGGCATTTCGACAGCCGCGCGGCGCTGCTCGAGGCGCTGGCAGTGACCGGTTTTCAGCGGTTCACTGCCCGCATGGAGGCGGTGGCGGCGAGCAAGCCGGAAAATCCCCTCGCCGCCATGGGCAAGACTTATGTGGTCTTTGCGCTGCAGAACCCCAATCTCTTTCGCCTGATGTTTTCGCCCCAGCTCAAAAAGGCAGCCCAGCCAGGCCTTGCCATGGCGGCCGATGCGGCCTTCGATACGCTGCGGCGCGTGGTGAGCGACAGCTCCGCCGAAGGCCGGATCAAGGCGCTTTCGGCCTGGGCCAAAGTGCATGGCCTGGCCGTGCTGCTGCTCGACGGCCAGATCGCCATCCGCGCCGGCGAGGACACCGAAGCCCTGATCGCCGAGATTATTTCAAGCCTTTAGTTTGTGCTTGGCATGGCGTGATGGCACGCCGATTCCCACCCACCGCTCCGCCCTCTTGCTCGACCCGCGAGCCAATTTTCACGCATGCCCGCCCATCGTGCTCCTTGCCCCTGTCGCGACAAGCTCCCTCGCCGCCCGCGACGGACGCTGCGGCGTTGCCCTCATCGCCATCATGCTCTAAACCGGCCCACGGCCATTTTCACAACGCCGGAATGCTGCGCATGACCCAAACCCGCTTCGACGTGCTGACCATCGGCAATGCCATCGTCGACATCATTGCCCCGGTGGAGGCCGGTTTCATCGAGCGGGAGGGGATGCAGGAAGGGATCATGCACCTGATCGATACCGATCGGGCCGAGGATCTCTATGGCAAGATGCCGGCCAGCCGAAAGCAGATTTCGGGTGGCTCCGCCGCCAATACCGCGGCCGGCGTCGCCTCTCTTGGGGGCCGCGCAGCCTTTGTCGGCAAGGTCGCCGATGACCCGCTGGGCGATGTGTTCGCGGCCGATCTCACCGATATCGGGGTGTTTTACGGCACGTCGCGCCTCAAGAATGGCGCCCTCACCGCCCGCTCGATGATCTTCCTCAGCGCGGATGGCGAGCGCACCATGAACACCTATCTCGGCGCCTGCCACCAGTTGACCGAGGCCGACATTCATCCCGACGAGATCGGCGGGGCCGCCGTCACCTATATGGAAGGCTTTCTCTGGGACCCGGTGGAAGCCAAGAAGGCCTTCGTGCTCGCCGCCCATTACGCCCACAAGCATGAGCGCGCCGCCGCCTTTACCCTGTCCGATCCGTTCTGCGTCGATCGCTACCGGGCCGAATTCCTCGACCTCATCCGCTCCAAGACCATAGACTATGTCTTTGCCAATGTGCATGAGCTGAAGTCGCTCTACCAGACCGACGATCTCGGCGTCGCGGTGCGCGAAATCGCCAAGGATGCCGAAGTGGCCGCCATCACCATGGGCGCCGAAGGCGCAATGGCGGTGTTCAATGGCGAAATCATCTCCGTACCGGCCTTCCCGGTCGAGAAGGTGGTCGATGCCACCGGCGCCGGCGATCTCTTCGCTGCCGGTTTCCTTCTGGGCCTCGCCCGCGGCCAGACGATGGAGTCAGCCCTCAAGACCGGGTGCCTGGCCGCCTCCGAGGTGATCAGCCATATCGGCGCCCGCCCGCAGCTCGACCTTGCCGAATTGAGCCAGAAGCATGGGCTGGTGGGGTAACAGGGGCTGGCCCCAACTTGGCCTCCCTTGCGGGGCAGGGTTATCGCCTATGGGTTTGAGCGTGCTGCACACCCCCACCTAACCTCCCCCTGTAGAAGGGGGAGGAAGAGCAGGAGCCGAAACTTCACCGTCCCAACGTGCTCAAAGTGAACACTTCCTCTCGAGCGGAGAGAGAAGGAGCGGAGGCATACATGCCTCTCAATGGGCCTTTCGCCCTCAGGCGAGCCGCGTGCCCTTGCTGGCCATTTCCGCCAGAATTGCCCGCGCCGCTGCGGCGGGGTCTGCCGCTTCGATGATCGGCCGCGCCACCACCAGATGCGAGGCGCCGGCGGCGAGCGCCTGGGCCGGGGTCATGATCCGCTTCTGATCGCCGGCGGCACTGCCCGAAGGGCGGATGCCGGGGGTGACAATGGCCATTTTCGGCCCGACAATGGTGCGCACCATCTCGGCTTCGTGCGGGGAGGCCACGATGCCCCCAATGCCGCTGTCGCGCGCCTGCTGCCCCCGCAGCGCCACCAGCCCGGCGGCGTCGCGTGCATAACCGGCATCCCTGACGTCCTGATCGTCCATCGAGGTGAGCACGGTCACGCCCAGCACGGTCAGGGTCGAGCCCTCGGCGCCCCTGCGGGCCGCCTGCATCGCCTTGGGATAGGCATGGACGGTGAGCATGGCCGCGCCGGTTTCGGCGATGGCGGCGACACCCTTTTCGACCGTATTGTCGATATCGAGCAGTTTGAGGTCGAAAAACACCTTCTTGCCAGCGGCGATCAGCGCCTTGCCCAGAGACAATCCATCGGCGCCGTAAAAGCATTGATAGCCGATCTTGTAATATTCGACCGTGTCGCCCAGTGCGGCAACGATCTCCTCGGCGCGTGCGCGTGACGAAACGTCGAGGCCCACGATCAACTGGCCTGCCATGATAATTCTCCCCGCAATGTCGATTATGGCTTGGGCCTAGACCATTCTGCCCGTCGCGGCAAGCGCCGTCAGGCGAACCAGTTCAGGACGATCTCCTCCATGGGCGTCCAGTCGCTGAGCAGCTGTCCGGTTCTCCGATCGAAGACAAAGCCATTGCCGCCACCGGCAACCCCGATGCGGCTCTGGTCCTCCTCGCGCGATATGCGGCGATGGCCATAATGGCATTTGAGCAGCGTCCCGACAGCGCCATGACCGCAAAAGATCGCCGGCGTGCCCGGCGGGACGCTGGCCAGGGCGGTGTCCACGGTCTCGACGATCCGGGCCTGTGCATCCACGGCGCGCTCCCACCCTTCGGCACTTTCATGCGGCTGGGCGAAGAAGCGGTCGGCCATTTGCTCGAACAAGACCGGGGGCAAAAAGCCGGTGGCGCTGCGATCGTTCTCGCCCATCAGGTGATCGGCCAGAACCGGCGTGCCCGCAGCCGCGGCCACCAGTTCCGCCAGCTCCAGTGCCTTGGTCTCCCGGCTCGAGAAAATAAAAGCGCCCTTGGGGACGATATTGCGGGCGACAAAAACCTCGGCGCGCGCCCTGCCCTCGGCGGAGAGGCCCCAGAGCGGTACCGGCACGGCGGCATCCATGCGCACCTGCGGATGCGTCAAATAGAGCGCCCGCATGGCTTCATCCCCGGCTGAAATGGGTGAGTTCGTGCACGATCTGCTCGACCTTGCGGGTGATGGCCGGCTCGGTAGGATTGCCGTCGCTGTCGAGCGCTTCTTCTGCCGGGCCGATGCCCAGCAGCGTCGGCACCACCAGGGCTCCCAGCTTGGTGAGAGATTCGCGCAAATGGCTCAGCCCCCAGATGGTGCCATATTTGCCCGAACTCACCCCGCCAATGCCGAAAACGGCGTGGCGGAAGGGGCTGGGTTTCTGCCGCGACAGCCAGGCAATGGTGTTGACCGTGAGCGGAGTGACCCCGCCATTATATTCGGGCGAGGCGATGAAAACGATGTCGTGGCTGCGCCAGAGTTCGGCCAGCTGCGCCGCGGCTTTCGGGACATTGTCGGGCTCGAGGTCCTCGTTGAAAATCGGCATCGGGTAATCGCCGAGATTGATGGCGGTCACCGCGACGCCGGCTGCGGCCAGTTTTTCGCCGACATGGCGTTGCAATTTCTGGTTGTAGGAACCCTTGCGGATCGATCCGGACAGGGTAAGCGCCGTCTTCAATTGCATCTCCTTGTACGAGGCATGTCGAAAGTGGCGTGTCGCATTCGTCTAGGCAAGAGCATTGACCGAATGGGCGCAATGTCCAGACAGTTGCAATGACCCCAAGCGAAAGGAAGGCATCATGGCCTCCATGATCTTCATTAACCTGCCGATCCGCGATCTCGCTGCCTCAATGGCTTATTACAAGGCACTAGGCTTCGATCATAATCCGCAGTTTACCGACGAGACCGCAGCCTGCATTGTCATCAGCGACACCATTTTCGTGATGGTGCTGACCCATGACAAGTTCAAGCAGTTCTCCTCCACGCCCATCCCTGATCCGTTGACACACACCCAGGCGCTCTACGCCCTCTCCTGCGACAGCCGCGCGGCAGTGGACGCCATTGCCGAGGCCGGGATCAAGGCCGGTGGACGCGAAACGCGCGAGAAGCAGGACTATGGCTTCATGTATTCCCGCGCCATCGCCGATATCGATGGCCATGTGTGGGAATATGTCTGGATGGACATGAGCCAGATGCCGTCCGAGTAATTCCATAGGCTTGTCGCCTCCCGTCCGGGCCGCTGATGCGCTCCGGACAGGAGGCGGCTATTTGAGCCGCAGCCAGCGGCGGACCATGCGCTTCAGCCGCTCGCGGCGATACTGGTAGTAATATTGGTTGGTCATCAGGTGACGATAGGTGCGCTTGAAGGCGACCCGCGACCAGGCCAGCCATGGCTTAGCGTCGGCCGAATAATGCAGGATCAGCGGGTTGAACGCTTCATGCGCCGGTTCGGGATTCTGCAGGTTCCAGCGCGGCGCCAGCTCGAGAATGCGGCCGCGGAAGCAGTAATTGATGATGTCCTGATCGTAATAGAACATCGCCAACTCGTCTGGCGTGAGCGTCGAGGTCAGCATGCCGGCAAAATCCATGGCCCGGTATTGGGTCAGATCGATCAGCATCACCCCGGCATTGAAATAGGGCTCGGCCATCGAAAAGGTGCTGCGGCTGCGCAGATCCGTGCCGGTGATGCAGTGCAGCCGGTCCGGTTGCAGCACCGCGGCGATGGCGTGGCCCTCCATGTCCATGGTGAACAGCGGGTCAAGCGCGCTGCGCACGAAGATGTCGCAATCAAGGAACAGTACGCGGTCGATCTCGGGGGCGAGCAATTCCCCCAGAAACAGCCGTGCATAGACGATGGGGTTGAGCCGGCGGGCGCGGATGCGGGGGAAATGCGCAATGCGGTCGCGCAGCACCCCCGAATGCTCGAGATCGATAAAGACCAGGCGCGCACCATAATCCCGGCCGATGGTTTCGAGCGCGGCGCGATGCTCTGGCGTCAGCGCCATATGCAGGAGGTGAAAGCGCAGGCGTTCGGGGTGTCTGGTCGAGATACAGACCGAGCGCATGGTGGCATAGGCCGGCGCCCAGAAATTATCGTCGAAGGTCAGCGCGATCTCGATGGTGCCGGCGAATGGCGCCCACGCCTCTTGCCCCGCCGGATCGACGGGCAGCGGTCCAGGCTCGCGCGGGCTCACGCTTCGAACATCTTTTTCAGCTTGTCGAAGAAGCCGCCCGAAGTGGGGCTCGTCTCTTCGGTTTCGAGCCGGGCGAATTCTTCGAGGAGCTCACGCTGCCGGCGGCTGAGATTTTGCGGGGTCTCGATGTCGAGCTGGACATAAAGGTCGCCCACATCCTTGCTGCGCAATACCGGCATGCCCTTGCCCTTGAGGCGGACGCGCTGGCCGGGCTGGGTGCCGGTGGGCACCTTCACCTTGGCGCGGGCATTGTCGAGCGTGGGCACTTCGAATTCACCACCCAGCGCCGCCGTGGTCATGGAGATGGGCACGCGCGCATAAAGGTCGGCGCCGTCGCGCTGGAACAATTGGTGCGGCTTGATGGAAATGAAGATGTAGAGATCGCCCGGCGGTCCGCCGCGCACGCCGGCCTCGCCCTCATTGGCAAGGCGAATGCGGGTGCCGTCCTCGATGCCCTTGGGAATATCGACGCTGAGCTTGCGGTTCTGCTGGCGCCGGCCCTGGCCACCGCAATCGGTGCAAGGCTGGTCCATCATCACGCCGCGGCCCTGGCAGACCGGGCAGGTCCGCTCGATAGTGAAAAAGCCCTGCGCCGCGCGAACCTTGCCATGGCCATTGCACTGCCGGCAGGTATGGGTGCCGGTGCCGGGCTTGGCGCCCGTCCCCTCGCAGGTGTCGCAACCGACCAGGGTCGGCACGTCGATCTCGACGGTGCGGCCGTCAAAGCTCTCTTCGAGGCTGATTTCGAGATTATAACGCAGGTCTGAGCCGCGCAGCTTGGCGGCGCCGCCGCCACCGCCACGGCGGCCACCACCGCCCATGAAGTCGCCAAAGATGTCCTCGAAAATGTCGGACATGGAGGAGGCAAATTCGGGACCGAAGCCGGCCGGACCGCGACCACCGCCATTTTCGAACGCCGCATGGCCGAACCGGTCATAGGCGGCGCGCTTCTGCGGGTCCTTGAGCGTGTCATAGGCCTCGCTGATTTCCTTGAACTTGGCTTCGGCCTCGTCATTGCCCGGATTGCGATCCGGATGGAATTGCATGGCGAGCTTGCGATAAGCGCTCTTGAGGGCACCGTCATCGGCGCCCTTCTGGCAGCCGAGAACCTCGTAGAAGTCGCGTTTGGCCAAGAGTTTCTCCTTGCTCCGCCCATGAGGGGTCGGAGCGCAACCGGCAAATATGATAAGCGCTCGAAATCGGGGAGCGCAGGAACCTGACGCCTAGATGGCGATGCTGCCCCGCCAGTGCAAGGGCGGAAACGCGGGGTTCCCGGCGGAGCGGTCCGCTCTTATCAAGCTTATGCTGGCCTTTCAACCAAGGCCCACCCGCATATCGGGGATGATTCGGGGGCGTCTGGCGCCCTAAAGTGCCGGTCGGTCCGCGGGAGGCGCGCATGGAAGAGCTCAAGTTCGGTTTTTGGCTGTCGCTGCTGATGCTGCCCTTTGGCGGGGCCGGCACGTCCCCCCAAACATCGACCAACACTGCCCCGCCGGTCAGCACGTCCTATCTGCATTTTGCCCTCGAAAATGCCGATACCGAGCAGGTGACCTATGCCGTCGAAGAGGGTTACGCCGCGGCCGGCGTCTCCCGCAACGACACCCTGACCTGGCAGTTCCAACCCTATGACGGCATCGTCAACTGGTACAATCAGCATAGCCAGGTCATCAATCTCTCCGCATTGCCCGGCGATGACGAGGTCGCGCCCTATTGGGACAACTGGTCAAAAACCCTCACGGCGGGCAATTGGGACTGGCGGGCTTTTTTCGCCGATGACGCCGAAGCCCGCACCATGGCGCGCTTCAACCAATTCGTGCTGGCGGCGCATGAATATGGCCACGCTCTCACCTATCGCTACGATCCCGAGCACGAAGCGCGCGAGGGCAATGAGGTCAATTGCCGGGAACTGCCCGCCGATCGGCTGGCTGCGGGGTTGCTGGAAGAAATGGCCGGCGTCGATCCGCTCATCGCCGGATATCGCCAGCGCTATGCCGAACTGGTCGCCGCCATCAATGCCGCCATTGCCCAGGATATCCGCTACGCTGTCATCGACTATGCCCGCCTCGATGCCGATTGCCATCTCATGCATGTCGCCCAGCCCGACGAGACCACGATGGCGCCCTATGCCTCGGCCTATTTCGCCCGCTGGCAGGCGCTGCTCGAGACCGATCTTCCGCCATTGGCCCAGCTCTACGAGACCTACCTTTATGCCCCTTTGCGGGCCCGGCTGTCGCAGAGTTCGGATGAGGCGAGCTGGGTCACGACCGTGGACTGGATCGACGACGATATCGCCGGCAATTTCGAGCACGGCGCGATCACCGGCTGGCGCCTGCCGGCCTTCGCGCCCGATGGCAGGCTCTATGTGATGAGCTATGCCGTGACGCCCGGGGATGGCGATGTCGGGCTTTTCGTTTCCTATGGTCCGGCCGGGAGCAAGAAAAAGACCGTGATCGATAGCGCAGCCCTTGGCGCGCGCGTCGCCGATCCGCAATTCTTCGACCTCACCGCCTTCCTGCCGCTGGGGCCCGACCGGTTTCTGGCCGCCTCATCCGATCTCTGGGGCGACGAGGCCTCGGTGGTGGTTCTTGACGTTGAGCGCGGCCCTGAGGGCTGGACCCACCGCATGGCCCAACCCCTGCCTGGGGTGGTGCCTTCAGAAACCCGTCTGAGAATGGATGCCGATGGCGTCGTGCGGCTCGACATCTACCAGTTCGGCCACGGCGATGCGCCCGCGCGCTGGCTGAGCTATCGGCTCGATGCCGATCGGCTGGAGACCGGCGCGATGACCGATCTGCCCGACAGCCCCTATGTCAGGTTCAGCGACCTGCCCGATGGTGCGGGCCTACTGATCGACCAGCAGAACCCCTCTGTGCTGCTCGAGCGCGACGGCCCTGCCCTGCGCATCGCCGGCAATGGCTTGCAGGGCTACAAGGAACTCGGCGATCCGCTTGAGATCGAATTTATCTCACCCAGCGCCGCCATCGGCATGGACGGTCGGATTCGCGTCCTCGATTATGAACCCTATCTCGAGCAATATGTCGTGCGCGAGATCGAGATCGAGCGCTAGGGATTCACGTGAAACGTTGAGGCGCAGCGCAAGCAGCTCTCTTCACCATCGTCACCACCCGGCTTGACCGGGTGGTCCAACACTCCCTCAGCTACCCAGCAGCCAATCTGAAACGTCAGCCCATTCCGGGTTGGCTGTCTCGATCAAGTCCACCTTCCATCTCCTTGGCCATTTCTTGATAGCCTTCTCGCGCTTGATGGCATCAGTCACCAAATCATGCTGCTCAATCCAGACTAGCGTCTTCACGCCGTAGCGCGACGTGAACCCTGGCGTGAGTTCATGCTGATGTTCGAACCAGCGACGCGATGGGTTGGAGGTCACGCCTGTGTACAGCGTGCCGTTCTTTTGCGAAGCGAGAATGTAGACGTAACCCTTCATGCGTCGAGGATGCTGAGAAATGGACCACCCGGTCAAGCCGGGTGGTGACGATGTTTCCGGGCCTCGATTTAGCCCCACCGTCATTGCCCGGCTTGACCGGGCAATCCATCTGCTCTCATCCTCATGCCATGAGGGGATATGTCTACATTCTCGCGTCCCAGAAGAACGGCACGCTCTATACGGCGTAACGTCCCACCCTTCGCGTCGCTGGTTCGAACACCAGCATGAACTGACACCCGGCTTCACCTCAAAGTATGGCGTTAAAAGGCTCGTCTGGATTGAGCAGCACGACCTTGTGGTTGCTGCAATCAAGCGCGAGAAAGCGATCAAGAAGTGGCCCCGGAAGTGGAAAGTAGAGCTTATCGCGACGGCAAATCCTGAATGGGAAGACGTCTCTCATTGGCTTCTGGACCGTTGAACCGCAAGATGGATTGCCCGGTCAAGCCGGGCAATGACGACGTTGAAATGGACCGAGATTTTCTCACCATCGTCACCACCCGGCTCGACCGGGTGGTCCATCTGCTTTCGTCCTCAGTCGGGTGAGGGGGGCCTTGAATAGGCCCCCGAAAACAAAAGCCCCGGTGTCTCCACCGGGGCTTTGTCGTTCATCGCAGGGCGTTTATGCCGACTTCTTGTCGTCGCCGTCCTTGACCTCTTCGAAGTCGGCGTCGACGACGTCGTCGTCGTCGTCATCGTCGGCGGTACCATTGGCCTTGGCTTCGGCTTCCGCCTGGCTGGCCTTGTACATGGCTTCACCCAGCTTCATCGAGGCTTCGGCCAGAGCCGAGGTCTTTTCCTTGATCGCTTCGGCATCGTCGCCGTCCAGCACACCCTTGAGATCGGTGATGGCGGTTTCGATCGCGGTCTTGTCCTCGGCCGAAACCTTGTCGCCATAATCCTTGAGCGACTTTTCGGTCGAGTGGATCAGGCTTTCGCCCTGGTTCTTGGCTTCCACCGCTTCGCGCTTGCGCTTGTCGGATTCGGCATTGGCTTCGGCGTCCTTGACCATCTTTTCGATGTCGGCGTCAGAAAGACCACCCGAGGCCTGGATGCGGATCTGCTGTTCCTTGCCGGTGCCCTTGTCCTTGGCCGAGACGTTGACGATGCCGTTGGCGTCGATGTCGAAAGTGACTTCGATCTGCGGCACGCCACGCGGTGCGGGCGGAATACCGGCGAGATCGAAATTGCCGAGCAGCTTGTTATCAGCCGCCATTTCGCGCTCACCCTGGAAGACCCGGATGGTCACGGCCGACTGATTGTCTTCAGCGGTCGAGAAGGTCTGGCTCTTCTTGGTCGGGATGGTGGTGTTGCGGTCGATCAGGCGCGTGAACACGCCACCCAGCGTTTCGATGCCGAGCGACAGCGGGGTCACGTCGAGCAGCAGCACGTCCTTGACGTCGCCCTGCAGCACGCCGCCCTGGATGGCAGCGCCAAGCGCCACGACTTCGTCCGGGTTGACGCCCTTATGGGGTTCCTTGCCGAACAGCTGCTTGACCGCTTCCTGCACCTTGGGCATGCGGCTCATGCCGCCCACCAGCACCACTTCGTCGATCTGCGCGGCCGAGACACCGGCATCCTTCATGGCCTGCTTGCAGGGCTCGATGGTGCGCTGGATCAGATCGTCCACCAGGCTTTCGAGCTTGGAGCGGGTGAGCTTGAGCGTCAGATGCTTCGGGCCCGACGCGTCAGCGGTGATGAAGGGCAGGTTGATTTCGGTCTGCGTCGCGCTCGACAGTTCGATCTTGGCCTTTTCGGCAGCTTCCTTGAGGCGCTGCAAAGCAAGCTTGTCGGAACGGAGGTCGATGCCCTGCTCCTTCTTGAACTCGTCGGCCAGGTAGTCGACCAGGCGCATGTCGAAGTCTTCGCCACCGAGGAAGGTGTCGCCATTGGTCGACTTCACCTCGAAGACGCCATCGCCGATCTCGAGGATGGACACGTCGAAGGTGCCGCCGCCAAGGTCATAGACCGCGATGGTGCCCGAATTCTTCTTGTCGAGGCCATAGGCCAGAGCAGCGGCCGTCGGCTCGTTGATGATGCGCAGCACTTCAAGGCCGGCAATCTTGCCCGCGTCCTTGGTGGCCTGGCGCTGGCTGTCGTTGAAATAGGCCGGAACGGTAATGACGGCCTGCGTGACGGTCTCGCCGAGATAGCTCTCTGCGGTTTCCTTCATCTTCTGCAGGATCATGGCCGAGACCTGCGACGGCGAATACTTGTCGCCCGAGGCTTCGACCCAGGCGTCGCCATTGTCGGCCTTGACGATCTTGAACGGGACCAGGTCCTTGTCCTTGGCCACGACCTTATCGTCATAGCGGCGGCCGATCAGGCGCTTGACCGCGAACAGGGTATTTTCCGGATTGGTCACGGCCTGACGCTTGGCGGGCTGGCCGACCAGGCGTTCGCCATCCTTGCTGAAGGCGACCATGGAGGGCGTGGTGCGTGCGCCTTCCGCATTTTCGATAACTTTGGGATTGCTGCCGTCCATCACGGCGACGCAGCTATTGGTCGTACCGAGGTCGATACCGATAACTTTTGCCATTACTCTAGCCTCTCTTTCAGCGAACCCGATGCAAGGCCCCTTGCAGCAGCCTTGTAACCCTCGCGGGTCGGGTCCCTCGTAGGTGAACTTGCGCCCATTGCTGGGCCTCGGGGGGTATATAGGGGGGTGGCCTCAGGGCTTCAAGCGCGCAACCGAGGAGATTTTCCGTCGCATAAGGGGATGGCCACCCGGCAAGGGCCGGGCAGCCGGGGCTAATCAGTCGGTGATGGTGTAGCTGTTGAGGCTGCAGATATCGATGGCGGGCTCGATCAGCTCTGCGCCATTGTCCATGACGAACTTGAAGTCGTAGAGGCACTGGTCCGAACCATCGCCGATGGTGGCGGTGGCCTGGTAGCCGGATTCGAGAATCCCGGTATCGCCGAGCAGGTCCCCGCCCCAGCTGTTTTCATTGCTGGGCGTGGTGAAGAAGTAATGCAGGTCGTAGGAGCTGTCATTGATGATGGTGAATTCTACAGTCTGCGCCACGGCAGGCAGGCTGGCTGCAGCGAGCGCCAGGGCGGCAAGGCCACCCAGCAGATAGGTTTTCATGAAAGGTCATCCCCAAGCCGGACGCAAAGGCGTCCGAACGCCGATTATCTGCCAGTTCGGACGATTTTCGCCAAGGGGTGCCGAGCGGACTTTAGACGAAATAGCTGGAGCTGCTGGCGCCAATTGGCCATTTCACCGCGGCGACGATTTGCTCTAGAAGCGGGACCATGATCACCCAAGGCACGGTGCTGCTGCACGACAATCGCGATCCGGCGGGACAGAGCCTGCTGTTCACCGCGCCGCGCGAGGTGCTGGTGGCCCATGACGCCGCCTCGGCCCAGGCAGCGCTGGCCCGTTTGCGCTCGGCCGCTGAAGAGGGTCTGTGGGCCGCCGGCTATTTCGCCTATGAGCTCGGCTTCCTGTTCGAGGAGCGTTTGCTTCACTTGCTGCCCGAGCGCAGCGAGACACCGCTATTGTGGTTCGGGCTCTACGACGCCCCAACTACGCCCGATATCGAGGCCCTGCTCGCCGCCGCGCCCGATGGCATGGTACGCGGGGTAAAACTGCGGCGCGATTTCGTGGACTATGAGCGGGCATTTGCGCAGGTGCATCGCTATATCGCCGCCGGGGATTGCTACCAGGTCAACCTAACGCTCAAGGCCGATTTTACCCTTGAGGGCGATGCCCTCGGCCTGTATCGGCGCCTGGTCGAGAGCCAGCCGGTGGCCTATGGCGCCTATATACATGCCGGAGATCACGTGGTGCTGTCGCGGTCGCCGGAGCTCTTCGTCGCCGACGCGGGTCGCCAACTCACCACCCGCCCGATGAAAGGCACGCTCAAACGCAGTCCGCGCGCGGCCGAGGATGAGAAGGGTCGCGCCGAGCTGGCGGCCGACCCCAAGAACCGGGCCGAAAACCTGATGATCGTCGATCTGCTGCGCAATGATCTGGGCCGCATTGCCGAAATCGGCAGTGTGCGGGTCACCGACCTTTTCACCGTCGAGACCTATCGGAGCCTGCACACCATGACCTCGGGCATTACCGCCCGGCGGCGGGCCGATATCGATATGGTGGCGGTGATCGAAAATCTCTTCCCCTGCGGCTCCATTACCGGCGCGCCCAAACTGCGCGCCATGGAGATCATCCACGAGGTCGAGGCCGGCCCGCGCGGGCTCTATACCGGCTCCATCGGCTATATGGCGCCCGATGGTGATTTCGCCTTCAATGTCGCCATCCGTACAGTCCTCATCGGTACTGATGGTCGGGGAGAAATCGGCATTGGCGGCGGCATCGTCGCCGATTCGGTCGCCGAGGACGAATATCGCGAGGCGGTGTTGAAGATGCAGTTCCTCTCCGATCCGGCGCCGCCGGTGACCCTGATCGAAACCCTCAAATGGACCCCAGAAGGCGGCTATGACCTGCTCGAGCGCCATCTCGACCGGCTGATGCAGTCGGCGCACTATTTCGCGCTGCCTGCTGACCGGGAGGCGGCGGCCCAATACCTCATCGTGGCCACGAAGGGCTGGGAAAAACCGATGCGGGTGCGGCTGACTTTGTCGGCCACAGGGCTTGACCTCACCGCCGTGCCACTGCCGCCGAGCCCGGCGCTTTTCCGCTTCGCCATTGCTAGCGAAAGCATGGATTCGGCCTCGGTCTGGCTGGCCCACAAGACCACCAATCGCGCCTTCTATGATGCGCCGCGCCAGGCCGCTTACGACGCCCACGGGCTCGATGAACTGGTGTTCCAGAACGAGCGCGGCGAGCTGACCGAGGGCTCGTTCACCACGCTGTTTGTCGCGCGCGGCGGCATGCTGCTGACCCCGCCGCTGACGGCGGGCCTCTTGCCGGGAACGCTGCGCGCCGAGCTCATCGCCCGGGGCAAGGCAGAAGAGCGCGTGCTCACCCTTGCCGACCTCGCAGCAGCCGAGGCAATCTATCTCGGCAATTCCGTACGAGGCCTGATCCCGGCACAATGGATCGACCTGCCCCATCCAGCCAAGGAGCCCAGCGCATGAGCATCACCATTGATCCCGAAGACGTGCTGGTGGTGGTCGATGTGCAATATGATTTCCTGCCCGGTGGCAGCCTGGCCGTCGCCGATGGCGATGCCATCGTGCCGCTGATCAACACGCTGGCCGCAAAATTCCGCAATGTGGTGCTGACTCAGGACTGGCACCCCGCCGACCATATCTCCTTCGCCAGCCAACATCCCGGCAAGGCGCCATTCGAGACGGTCGAGCTCGACTATGGCCCCCAGGTGCTGTGGCCCGACCATTGCGTCTGGAACAGCCATGGCGCCGAGATCAGCGGTGATCTCGACATTCCCCATGCCCAGCTGATCCTTCGCAAGGGCTATAACCGGGCCATCGATAGCTATTCCGGTTTTCAGGAAGCCGACCGCGAAACCCTGACCGGCCTTGCCGGCTATCTCAATGAGCGCGATGTCGGCCGGCTGTTCATTGTTGGCCTCGCCACCGATTTCTGCGTCGCCTGGACCGCTCTCGACGGCGTCGCCGGCGGCTTTGACGTCCTGGTCATCGAAGACGCAACCAGAGCTATCGATTCCAACGGTTCGCTGGCCAAAGCTTGGGCGGATATGGAAGAGGCGGGTGTGCAACGCATCCAGAGCCGGGAAATATTGGGGTAGTTGGTTCACCGTCCCAAGCCTATATTTGGGTCAGCAGGAGAATGTGATGCCACATATTTCGGTGAAGGAAGCCATTCGTCGCGCCAAGGATTTCGTTCACGAGACCTTTGACGAAGAGGACATTGCAAATGTTGGTTTGGAAGAGGTGAAGTTCGACGACCAAGTCGGCAATTGGGAAATCACTATTGGATTTTCCCGGCCTTGGGATAGCGAAACCAGCATAGTCCCGAGTCTGTCACGCCAACATCGGCGAGCCTTCAAGATCGTTACAATTGACGGAACGACCGGCGAACCAAAGGCAATAATGCAAAGAGAGATAGCGGCCTGATGGCCCGAAAGCCGGTTATCCTCGACACCAATCTCTTGCTTTTGCTGGTGGTTGGCGAGACCGACAAGGCAATGGTCGATCGGCACAGGCGCTTGCAGATTTACACCCTGGATGACTTTGTCTGGGTGAGGCAGCAAGTAAACGCGTCAGCCGGACTGATCCTCTGCCCAAATATCATAACCGAGACCTCTAACCTGATCAGATACAGTTCCAATCGGGACGCGGCATCTATAGCTGAGGTCTTCAAACTCGTGGTTGGACAGTTTCACGAGACCTATATCCCCTCGACGTCGGCGGTTCAACGTCAAGAGCACGGTCGGCTTGGCGTCACAGACTCGGTCCTGCTTATCCTCGCGAACAGCATGGCCCAGTTGATAACGGACGATCTTGATCTGGCCCTCGCTGCAGATCGTGCAGGTGCGGATGTGATCAACTACAACCACATCCGCGACAATCGCTAGGCGCTCTTGTCGACGCCGTCGCCTTCGGGGGCAGGGGCCGGGGCCGGCTGGGCGGTGCCGCCCTTGGCAACGCCGACCATGGCGGGACGCAGCACGCGGTCGCCGATGGCAAAGCCTTCCTGGACCACCTGCACAACCGTGCCTTCGGGCACATTGGGATTGGGCACTTCGAACATGGCCTGGTGTTTGTGCGGATCGAACTTCTGGCCGGCGGCCTCGATCTGCTTGACGCCATGTTTGGCCAGGAGGCGCTGGGTCTCGCGCTCGGCCAGCTCGATGCCTTCGATCAGGCTCTTGAGCGTGCCTTCGGCGGTTTCGCGCACCTCGTTGGGAATGACCATCAGCGCCCGGCTCAAGGCGTCGGTGGCGCTCAGCATGTCGCGGGCAAAGCCGGCAATGGCATAGGAGCGGGTGTCGGCCACGTCGCGCTCGGTACGTTTGCGCAGGTTTTCCATCTCGGCGATGCTGCGCAGCACGCGATCCCTAAGCTCGCTATTTTCGGCCCGCAGTGCCTCGACAGGATCCACTTCGGGTGTGTCGGCCACCGGGATTTCGTTTTCCGGCGTTTCGCCTTGGGCGGCGTTCTCGTCGCTCATGTCGTCTCCATCCGCAGGGATTAAGGGTGTTGACCAGCCATATCGGCCAATGGCGACACTATTTCAAGCCTTGGGTCTGCACGCTCAGCGCTTGCGCGACATCATCGCTGAAATCACATGGGCGGTATAATCGACCACCGGGACGATGCGGGCATAGTTGAGCCGCGTCGGACCGATCACGCCGAGGACGCCCACCACCTTGTCATTGGCGTCCTTATAGGGGCTGAGAATCACCGAGGAGCCGGAAAGCGAGAACAGCTTGTTCTCCGAGCCGATGAAGATGCGCACGCCCTGGGCGCGCTCGGCATCGCCCAAGAGTTCGAGCAGCCCGTCCTTGCTTTCCAGCTCGTCGAACAATTGCCGCATCCGCGCGAGCTCGTCGCTGGCCATGGTGTCGTTGATGAGATTGGCGCGTCCCCGCACGATGACGGTGGGCGCCACATTGCCCTTCTGCTCGACCAGGGTGGCGATCCCCGCATCCACCAGCTTCTGCGTCAATTCGTCGAGTTCGGCGCGTTGCTCGGCGCGCCGTTCTCCCAAAACCTTGCGCGCTTCGGTGAGGGTCCGTCCGACGACATAATTGGCGAGATAATTGCTCGCCTGCTGCAGGGCGCTGGCGGTGAAGCCCGGTGGCAGCTCCATGATGCGGTTTTCCACCTGGCCGTCTTCGCCGACCAGTACCGCCATGGCGCGGCTGGCATCGAGCCGCACGAAATCGATGTGGCGCAGCACCATGTCGGCCTTGCTGGCAATCACCACCCCGGCGCCATGGCTGAGACCGGACAAGAGCGCGCTGGCCTCGGTCAGCAGGTCCTCGACCTGCCCGCGGCTGGCCGGGCCCTCCATCTGCCGGGCGATCTGGCTGCGCTCGCTTTCGTCCACCGCACCCACTTCGAGCATCGAATCAACGAAAAAGCGCAGGCCCTGCTGGGTGGGAGCGCGGCCGGCCGAGGTGTGCGGCGCCGCGATCAGCCCCAGATCTTCGAGATCGGCCATCACATTGCGCACCGAGGCCGGCGACAATTCCACCTGCAGCATGCGCGAGAGATCGCGCGAGCCCACCGGCATGCCGGTGTCGAGATAGCGCTCCACCAGCCGCCGGAAAATGTCCTGGCTGCGGCTGTTGAGGGCGGAAAGGAAATCTTCGGCCGGCCTGTTCATGGTGTTTGGATAAAATCGTCCACTTTAACCCTGCCCTCTCATTTAGGGCCTTCCTCCCCAGCCGCCAAGCGCCCGGTGCTTGTGAGCGGGGACGAGGAGGGTTAAGAGGCGGTTAATAGCAATTTTGCATGGAATGATGATGCGGCCTTCCGGACGTGACCCGAGCCAGATGCGGGCAGTGACCCTCGAACGCAATGTGGCCATGAAGGCCGAAGGCTCCTGCCTTGTCGCCTTCGGCAATACCAAGGTCCTGTGCACGGCATCGGTCGAAACCAGCGTACCGGGCTGGCTGCGCGGCAAGGGCAAGGGCTGGGTCACCGCCGAATATGGCATGCTGCCCCGCGCCACCGGCAGCCGCACCCGCCGCGAGGCTACGGCCGGCAAGCAGTCCGGCCGCACCCAGGAAATCCAGCGCCTGATCGGCCGCTCGCTGCGTGCCGTGGTCGATCTCGAAGCCCTTGGCGAAGTCCAGATTACCCTGGACTGCGACGTGCTCGAAGCCGATGGCGGCACGCGCACCGCCTCGATCACCGGCGCCTATGTGGCTTTGGCCGACGCGATTCGGTGGATGGAAGAGCGCAAGCTGACCAAGGGCCCGGCCCTGACGGATTCGGTCGCCGCCATTTCCTGCGGCATCTATCGCGGCACACCGGTGCTCGACCTCGACTATCTCGAAGACGTGGAAGCGGAAACCGACGCCAATTTCGTCATGACCGGCTCGGGCAAATTCGTCGAAATCCAGGGCACCGCCGAAGGCGCGCCCTTCGATCGCGATGAATTGAACGCCCTGATGGCGCTGGCCGAACAGGGCATCGGCGAGCTTTCGGAAATGCAGAAGGCGGCTCTGGGCGGATGATGTTCTGGAACAAAACTCCCTCATCCGGCGCTGTGGGCCACCTTCTCCCCAAGCGGGAGAAGAATGGTTCAGCGCGCGCCTCTTATTCCTCTCCCTCTCGGGGGGAGGGTGCCCGAAGGGCGGGTGAGGGGGATTTCACCGAACACGATTGCCCGATCTGGAACGATATCCAGCGCGCCCTCGATGGAGCCAGCAAATGAGCCTACCCCGTCTGCGCGCCGGTAATCGCCTCGTCATCGCCACCCACAATGCCGGCAAGCTCACCGAATTCCGCGAGCTGTTCGCCCCGTTCGGGCTCGATCTGGTTTCCGCCGGCGAACTGGGCCTGCCCGAGCCGGACGAAACCGGCACCACCTTTGCCGAAAATGCCCGCACCAAGGCCCATGCCGCCGCCAAGGGCGCCAATATGCTGGCGCTCAGCGACGATAGCGGCCTCTGCGTCGATGCGCTCAATGGCGAGCCCGGCGTCTATACCGCCGACTGGGCGGGCGTGCCGCGCGATTTTGGCCATGCCATGAAGCGCGTCGAGGATGCGCTGCAGGCGGCAGGGGCCAATTCACCTGGCCAGCGCCGCGCCTCATTCAATGCCACGCTCTGCCTCGCCCATCCCGATGGACGGGACGTGCTCTATGTCGGCAAATGCGACGGCACCCTGGTCTGGCCGCCGCGCGGCGCGATGGGCCATGGCTATGATCCCATGTTCATGCCCGATGGCTATGACATCACCTTCGGCGAAATGGCCGCCGAAACCAAGCATTCCTGGTCGCCCGGGCAAACCGGCCTCAGCCACCGCGCCCGGGCTTTTGCTCAGTTCGTCGAAAACCAGATCGATCATGGGTGATTTGGGGATGATTGCAGCGCTGGAGGCTCTTTCGCCTCCCTCCCCCTTGAGGGGAGGGACCGAGGGTGGGGGTCCATCAGTGAACCACTGCACCACCCCCCACCCCAACCCTCCCCCTCAAGGGGGGAGGGAGCCAGAAAGCGGGGCTTGCCCATGACCAATCCCAACGACCTCTTCGGCGTCTATGTGCATTGGCCCTTCTGCGCCGCCAAATGCCCCTATTGCGACTTTAATTCCCACGTGCATCGCGGCGCCTTTGACGAGGATGCTTTCGTCGAGGGCTATATTCGCGAAATTTCCTATATGGCGGCGCTGTCGCCGGGCCGGCTGGTGCAGTCGGTGTTTTTCGGTGGCGGTACGCCCTCGCTGATGAGCCCCAAGGCCGTCGGCACCATTCTCGACGTCATCGCCAGCAAGTGGCAGGTGGCCAACAATGCCGAGATCACGCTCGAGGCCAACCCGACCAGCGTCGAGGTCGACCGCTTCCGCGGCTTCCGCACCGCCGGGATCAATCGGGTGTCGCTGGGGGTGCAGTCGCTGCGCGAAAAGCCGCTGGCCGAATTGGGCCGCCGCCACAGCGTGGACGAGGCCATCGCGGCAGTGCGCATCGCCCAGTCGGTCTTCGATCGTTCGAGCTTCGACCTCATCTATGCCCGTCCCGGCCAGACGCTGGACGATTGGGAAGACGAACTCAAGGAAGCGCTCTGGATGGCTCGGGGCCATATCAGCCTCTACCAGCTGACCATCGAACAGGGCACGCGCTATTTCGACCTGTTCAATGCCGGCAAGCTGAAAATGCCGAACGAGGACCTGGCCGCCGATTTCTACGAATTGACCCAGGAACTGACCGCCGCGGCCGGCATGCCGGCCTATGAGATTTCCAACCATGCGGTGCCCGGCCAGGAAAGCCGGCACAACATGCTCTATTGGCGCTATGGCGAATATGCCGGCATTGGCCCGGGCGCCCACGGGCGCCTCCTCGTCAATCACCAGCGCCACGCCACCGCCACCGAGAAAATGCCGTTCGACTGGCTGGCCCGCGTCAACCAGAACGGCCATGGCATGGTCACCGACGATATCCTCACCTGGGAAGAACAGGGCGACGAATTCCTGGTCATGGGCCTCCGGCTCAAGGAAGGCATCTCCCCCAGCCGCTTCATGGCGCTGTCGGGTCGCGGCATTGCTGAAAAGCAGATCGACGCGCTCAAGGGCTATGGCTTTGTCGAGACTCTGCCCAACGGCAATATCCGCGTCACCGAAAAAGGTTTTCCGGTGCTCGACGCCGTAGTGGCCGACTTGGCGGCCTAAAGCTTCGGCCCTTCGACTGTTACCACCCCGCTTGGTCCGATCTGCTTGATCGCAAGCGCATATTCCGAGCGGCCATCGGTGCCGAAGCGGAACAGGCCATCGCGGCCATTGAAGCCGGTGGGATTGGTCATCAGGCTGGGATTATAGGGCGGCGTGGCCAGCGACAGCGTATTCACATTGGCGAGAATCGTCGCCGTATAGGCCAGGGTTGCCAGCGGATGTGGCCGCCCACCGAATCGGGCCTGATAGTCCGGGGTGATGGCATTGAGCCCGGCCTCGTCCACCGCCGGATAAATGGCCCCTCGCAGGCCCGGTGAGGCCAGGATCGCCGGATCGCCCGCCCATTCGGCCGAACCAGCCAGTTGCAGCAGATCCGGCGTTACCCCCGCCTGGGCCAGGGCCTGCCCGAAGGCCGGGGCGGCACTGCGCTCGGGCAGGAACAGCGTGTCGATCATGCCGCGATCGATCAGCGGCTTGGCCTGCGCCACGATTCCGGCAATCTCGCTGGGCGAGGAATACATATAGACCGCATTGGGTGGGGCGCCGGAGGCGGTGGCCTGCTGGCGGAAGGCCAGCGCCTGGGCTTCGCCATAAGGGGTGGTCGGAAAGGCCCCGGCCAGCCCGCGCCGGCCCTGGGCGCGCAGATAGGAGACGGCGCGCTTCATTTCCATGTCAGGGGTGACCGAGAGCAGGTAGATGCCGGGTCCGGCCGACGAAACGGTGTTGGAAAAGCCGATCAGCGGCACGCCCGAGGCCCGCGCCACCGCCCCGGCGGCGCTCACCTGCTCGGCCTGCAGCGGCCCCAGAATCAGCTTGGCCCCCTCCGCCACCGCCGCATTGGCGGCATGGGTGGCGCCGGCGACAGAGGTGCCGCTATCGCGCAGGGTAATGGTGATATTCTCGCCGATATTGGGATTGGCGTCGATAAAGGCGATGGCGAGGCGCGAGGCATTGGCGAGCGAAGTGCCGATTTGGACCATGCCGGGCTCGCCGGTCAGCGGCAGTAACAGCGTAACCGGCACCGGGCCGCGTCCGAACCGGTCTGCGGCGGCGCTGGTGCTGGTCGGAACAGGCATGCCCGCGGGGCCATTATTGCCACCGCCGGCTTGCGGGCCGGGAAAGGACAAGGTGCGCGAGCCGAATTGCCATTCGCCGGGTGAACAGGAGGCGAGGAGGGCGGCAAGCCCGAAAGCCACCAGCCCGCGTGTCCAGACCTGCCGTCGCCACAGCCTCAGCATCGTTTCGCCCGAAATGCTCACATTGGGTTAACCAAGCTCACGCGATATGGTTAATCAAAAGTCAAAGTCAGAGAGAAGTTGAGCCGCATGAGTGCCGAAACCAGAGATTATTTCATCGCCGGCACCAAGTTCAGCGCGCCGCCCCTCGCGGCGGGACTCTATGTGGTGGCGACCCCGATCGGCAATCTGCGCGACATTACCCTCCGGGCGCTCGAAACCCTGGCCTCGGCCGATGCTGTCCTCTGCGAGGATACCCGCACCTCGGCGCGCCTGCTCGATCACTATGGCATCAAGGGGCGGCGCCAGGCCCTGCATGAGCACAATGAGCGCGACAAGGCCGCCTCCATCGTGGCCCGCATCGCAGGGGGCGAAGCCATTGCCCTGATCTCGGATGCCGGCACCCCCCTGCTCTCCGATCCAGGCTTTCCGCTGATTCGCGCGCTGGCGGAGGCCAATCTCCCGGTCTTTCCCATTCCCGGCGCATCGGCCCTGCTCTCGGCCCTCGTCGTCGCGGGTCTGCCCACCGATGCCTTTGTCTTTCATGGTTTCCTGCCGCCCAAGGCCGGGGCGCGCGCCAACGCGCTATCTCGGCTCAAGGATTCACGTGAAACCATGGTCTTCTACGAATCGCCGCGCCGGCTCGCCGATACCCTCGCGGCCATGGCCGATGCGTTCGGGCCCCGCGCCGCCGCCGTTTCGCTGGAGCTGACCAAGCGCTTCGAGCGCACACGGCGCGGGTCCCTTGCCGACCTCGCCGCGTCATTCGCTGAGGAAGAGACCAAGGGCGAGGCGGTGATCGTCGTTGCCGGGGCCGAGGCCCCCAGCGCCCCGGCCGAAGCCGATTGGCAGGCGGCTCTGGCCACCGAAATGGCCGGCCAGCCCCTGCGCGCCGCCGTCGATGCCATCGCCGCCCGTTTCGGGCTCAAGCGCAAGGAGGTCTATGATGCCGCGCTCGCCCTCAAGGCCCAAGGCTGAACGCCGCATCGCCGCCCAACGTGGTGGCCAGCGCGGCGAGGCGCTGGCGGCGCTTTACCTGCAAGCCAGCCTGCACCGCATTCGCCACCGCCGCTTCAAGACGCCGATGGGCGAGATCGACCTCGTGGCGGAGCGCTCCGGCACCATCATCTTCGTCGAAGTGAAAATGCGCAGCCGCGGCGATGCGGAGGAAGAGGCCTTCAAGGCCGTCAATCGCCAGCGCATCGTCCGCGCCGCCCAATATTGGCTGGCGCGCCACCCCGCCGAATCGAGCAAGGATTTCCGCTTCGATGTGATTTTTCTTGCGCGCGGGCGCTGGCCGCGCCATCTCATCAATGCCTTTCCCGCCTTCTGAGTATTGCCATGAGCCTCAAAGTCGCCGTCCAGATGGACCATGTCGCCACCATCAATCCCAAGGGCGACTCCACCTTCGCCATGATGCTGGAGGCCCAGGCGCGCGGCCATGAGCTGCTGCATTACACACCCGACGGCCTGGCGTTGCGTGGCCACACGGTGAGCGCCCTGTGCCAGCCGATCACGGTCGTGGATCAGCCCAAGGGCGAGCATTTTACCCTGGGCGAGGCGCGCCGCGTCGATCTCTCCACCCAGGACGTGATTCTCATGCGCCAGGATCCGCCCTTCGACATGAACTACATCACCATCACCCATATCCTCGAGCGCCTGCACCCCAAGACGCTGGTGGTCAATCCGCCGGCCGCGGTGCGCAATGCGCCCGAAAAGATCCTGGTCACCGATTTCCCCGAACTGATGCCGCCGACCCTGGTGACCCGCGACCGCGCCGAGATCCATGCCTTCCGCAAAGAGCATGGCAACATCATCGTCAAGCCGCTCTACGGCAATGGCGGCGCCGGCGTGTTCTTCATTCAGGAGGGCGACCACAATCTCGCCAGCCTCCTGGAATTGTTCGAGAGCAATTACCGCGAACCCTTCATGATCCAGAAATACCTGCCCGATGTGCGCAAGGGCGACAAGCGGATCATCATCATCGACGGCGAACCGGTGGCCGGGCTTAACCGCATCCCCGCCGACGGCGAGGCGCGCTCCAACATGCATGTCGGCGGCCGTCCCGAACTCTCGGAACTGACGGCGCGCGAGCGTGAAATCTGCGCCGCCATCGGCCCGGCCCTCAAAGAGCGCGACATGATCTTCGTCGGCATCGACGTCATCGGCAACTACCTCACCGAGATCAACGTCACCTCCCCCACCGGCATCCGCGAAATCAAGCGCTTCGGCGGTCCCGACATTGCCGTGCTGATCTGGAACGCCATCGAAAGGCGGCGCGGCTGAGAGGCGGTAGACCGCGTGCGAGGCATCACCGAAATTTTTGATGCCATGTCGGAAAGCGGCGCGCCGTTTTCACTTGCATTCGTTGCCGACCACGGTGGAATCGAGACTCATGTCGGTGGTTATTGGCCTTCCGGCCGGCCGGTGAAGTCAGATGATTACTTCTACGCCGCCAGCCTGGCAAAGCAGGTGACTGGGGCGGCTGTCGCAGTTTTGGCCCGGCAAGGTCTTTTGCTTGCCGATCACTGTGTCGCCCATCACCTTCCCGGGCTGGGAGCTTGGGCGGCCAGCGTGACGATCGGCCAGCTTCTGCATCACGTATCCGGCCTGGTGCCTGCCGGAAATTGGGAGGCAGGGGGGGCTGACTGGACAAATGACCGGGCGCTGGAACTGCTGCGGGGCGGGTTTGGCGATATCGGGCAGCGAGGCGCCTATGCATATTCCAATGTCGGTTATGTCCTCCTGGCGCGGATCGTGGAAAGTGTATCGGGTCTGGCTTTTTCGGACTTTGTGGCGACATATCTGTTTGGGCCGCTTGCTATTCAAGGCATGACCTTTTCAGAGGCGCCCCTCGGCCCCGAAAGCGAGCAATGGCATTTGCTGGGGGACACTTTGCCGCTATCGAGTGGCGATGGTGGCCTCTGGACGACGGCCGGCGCCTTTGCGCAATGGCTCGACTGCCAAAACCGCGATCTCCTAGAAATAGGCGGCCTTGTGAGCCAGGCGGGGCGATTATCCGATGGAACTTTGGGTGACTATGGATGGGGCATTGGCTTGCGCGGTGACAAGCACAAACCGAGCTTTGTTCACGCAGGCAACTGGCCCGGCGCCGGCGCCAAAGCCATCCGTCAACCGGGATCGGGCCTGTCGCTGGTGATGCTCGGTGCTGGCGAGATGGCTCCGGCGGTGGCCGGTTGGACCGATAAGATACTCACCTGCTTGCGACCTTCGAGATAGCTGGTACTGGCCTTGGCCGCGCGCTACCGATGGCTTAGGGATATCCCATTGAGGAGTCGGGCATGAACACTTTCCTCGTGGCTTTTGCCACGCTCTTTGCCACCGTGGGCGTTGCCGATATCGCCTTCATCTTTGCGGCGCTGACCAAGGATAATACGCCGGCGCAGCGGCGGCAGTTCGCCACGCGCGGCGTGCTGGTGGCGCTGGCCATCCTCCTGTTCTTCGCCGTTCTGGGCAATCTCATCCTCGACGTCTTCGGGATCACCATCGCGGCGCTGCGCACGGCGGGCGGCGTGCTGTTGCTGCTTATCGCCATCGACATGGTGTTCGCGCGCCATTCCGGCGGCACCGGCACCACCGATGAGGAAGAGATGGAGGCTCGCCGCAGCCACGATATCTCCGTCTTTCCGCTGGCCATGCCGCTGATGGCGGGGCCGGGCGCCATCAGCGCGGTGATTCTGCTGACCACCGGCGCTCAAACCGATCTCGAATTCTGGCTGGTGCTGGCCGCCATCGTCGTCATTCTGGCTTTGGCCTGGCTGACGCTGCTGATCGCCATTCCGATCCAGAAACTGCTGGGGCTGACCGGCCTGTCGGTGGTGTCGCGCGTGGTCGGTATTCTGCTGGCGGCGCTGGCGGTGCAATTCGTCTTCGACGGCATCAAGGCCAGCGGCCTGCTCGGTGGCTGAGCCTATCGCCCACCCGCATTCTGAACAGCTGGAGCATTGGGGTCGATTCCCACGCCGAAGGCGTCGACCCGGCCGATCGGCGCCTGCATGAGCTGTTCGAGGCTGAAGGCCGGGGCGGCGGCGGGGGCGGAATTGGCGGTGATCAGATCGGCCGCCCGCTGCGGTGCGCGGCTCAGCGGCATGACCGCGCCGGCCACTTCCAGCAGCCGCACCTGGCCCAGGCCCTGATAGGGCGGGCGCAGCATGGCGGCGGCATCGGTGCCGGCCAGGGGATCGGCCACGGCCATGGTCACGGTGCCGCCGCGGTAGATATTGCGCAGCGACTGGCTGATATAGAAGGCGAGCTTGTCGGCGCCGGCGGCCGAGAAATGGATGCCGTCATCCTTGCGCATGCGGGCATTCTGCCCGTTCACGTCGGGGCCATAGGACGAATATTTGCCGTCCTCGCCGATGAAGCGGTCATAGATGTCCAAAAACTCCACCCCGCCCGAAAAGGCCGCCATTTTCTGTAGCGCGCTGATCTGGCTCATGGCGGTAGAATATTCGCTGCGCGACATGGGCGGCAGCCCCACCCAGATCACCGGTTTGCGGGCGGCCCGGAGCTGGCTCAAAAACGTATTGAGCCGCGCCTGGTAGGCCGTGGTCCAGCTTTCGCTCAGCGCCGGAAAAGTCTGGCCGTTGACCTTGATCTCCTGCCGGTCATTGACGCCGATAACAACCACCGCCACGTCGAAACTGTCGGCGGCGATCTGGTCTGCTACCGTCTTGTTCCAGTCGAAATAATCGTCGCGCACGAAGCCCGATGAGCTGACCCCCTGCCCGATCACCACGAGATTGGCGTCTTCGGCATAAAAGCGCTCCAGCGCCCGGCTGAGATCGACCGCCATGGAATCGCCGAAGACGGCGAGTCTTGTAGCATTGGGAGCTTTTTCCACCTGCGGCTTGGGCGGCGGCAAGGCTGCGGTGGGCGCCTGCTGGCGCGGCTGGGTCTGCTGTTGCTGCGGCGGTGGCGCCTGCTTGGGCTCCTCGCCGAAGAGCAGGTCGAACAGGGTGCGGCGGCGCTGTTCCTGGGCCACGAGAATACGGTCCTGCGTCTGGGCATAGGCCGCCGACACGTCGAGCGTCACCAGCATCGCCATCATCAGCAGCAGGAAAAACCGCTTCATTGCATCCGTCCGATCTTCTCGTCCGCTTCTACCAGAACCCGGGCAACCGGGCCAAGGCGCTCGCCTTTGCTTTACCGGCTCGCCGCCATCAGCGCCTCATAGCTGGCGCGGGTGATGAACCCGTCGGCCGCCTGCCCCTGGGCCGCCTGGAAGCGCGCATAGGCAGCCTGGCTGACCGGGCCGATGCGGCCATCGACGAGGCCGTCATAATAACCCAGCTGCTTGAGCGCCTGCTGAATACTCTGCCGCTGCGCCAGATTGGGTAGCGTTGCCTGGCGCGGCCAGGGCGCCACGAAAGCGCCGCCGCCCTTGAGTCGATCCGTCAGATGGGCCACGGCCAGCGCATAGCTGTCGGAGAAGTTGTAGCCCTTGAGCACCAGGTAGTTGCCGGTCATCAGGAATTTCGGCCCGTCCTTGCCGGCGGGCACATAGAGGAAGACGGGGATATCGAGATCGGCGAATTGTCGCCCGGACACCCGCGTCACGCCGCGTTCTGCAAAGAAGCGCAATGGCCGCAATTGGTCGCGGGTGGCGAGGAGATAATCGAAGCCCGGAGGGACCGACACCTCAAAACCCCAGTCGAGCCCCGGCTGATAGCCCAGCTTGCGCAGAAAGACGCCGCTGGTGGCCAGGGCGTCGGCCAGCGAATTGTGAAGGTCCAGCCGCCCGTCGCCATCCCCATCGGTGCCATGGGCGACCACATTGGCGGGATTGACCTGCAGATGCCCGATGGCCCCGGCCCAGGAGCCGAGCGGTGACACTCCGCCATTGGCTTCCGCAAGAAGCAAGGCAGCGAAGAAATCCATCTTGTCCTCGGTAAAGCGGGTGCGCCGCTGCCAGGCGACGGTCGCCAGCGAGCGCACGATGGGGCGAATGAGGCTGTCATTGCCCAAGACGCCGCCATAATCGGTCTCGATGCCCCAGATAGCGCCTAATATATAGGGATCGACCCCATACTGGCCGCCGATCCGGGCAAAGAGGTCGCTATTGCGCCCCAAAGCCGTCTTGCCGCGCTCGATGCGCGATGCCGAAACGCGGGCGTCGAGATAGTCCCAGATCGGGGTGGTGAATTCGGGCTGGGTCTCGACCAGATTGGGCACGCGCGGATCGGGCGTCAGCCCCTTGGTCAGCGTGTCGTAGCTGGCTGGGCTGATGCCCTGCCCCCGGGCTTCCTCCTTAAGGCCGGCCAGGAAGTCGGAAAAGCTGTCGACCGGCTGCGCCGCGACCGGCGTCGCCATCAGTAACAGAAACATCAGGACGCCGCGAAGACTCATGCTCATCGCTCCTAGCGATTGCGGGTCATCAAATGCCGTTCCCAGGCATAGGCGGTTTCGACGATTTCCTTGAGGTCGTCATGCTGGGGCACCCAGCCGAGCAGCTTGCGCACCTTTTCGCCGGTGGCGGTGATCGAGGCCGGGTCCCCTGCCCGGCGCGGCCCCTCATCGGCGCGCAGATGCACACCCGAAACCTCGCGCACGGTCTCGACCACTTCGCGCACCGAATAGCCGCGGCCATAGGCGCAATTGAGCGTGGTGCTGTCCCCGCCCTTGCGCAGGTGATTGAGCAGCAGGCCATGGGCGGCAATCAGGTCGGTGACGTGGATATAGTCGCGCACGCAGGTGCCATCGGGCGTTTCGTAATCGGTGCCGAAAATGTCCATCTTGTCGCGCTGGCCGAGCGCGGTCTGGCAGGCCACCTTGATCAGATGCGTCGCCTGCGGCGTCGACTGGCCGGAGCGCTTCTGCGGATCGGCGCCCGCGACGTTGAAGTAGCGCAAGACGCCATAGGTCATGGGATGGGCGGCAGCGACATCGGCCAGCATCCACTCGGTCATCAGCTTGGACCGCCCATAGGGCGACATGGGATTGAGCGGCGTGGTCTCGACCACCGGCGCCAGACCGGTCATGCCGTAGACGGCGGCGGTGGAGGAAAAGATGAAGTGCCTGACCCCGCCTTTCACCGCTGCTTCGATCAGATTGCGCGAGGTGGCGGTATTGTTGGCGTAATATTTGAGCGGATTGGTCACCGATTCCGGCACCACGATCGAGCCGGCGAAATGCACGATTTCCTTGATGTCGTGGCTCTTGATCAGCGCCAGCACGAAATCCACATTGCCGGCATCGCCGGCAACGAAATTGGCACGGCCATCAATGGCCCAGTCGAAGCCGGTCACCAGGTTGTCGAGAACCACGACCTCTTCGCCCCGATCGGCCAGTTCCAGCACCATATGGCTGCCAATATATCCCGCACCGCCGGTAACCAGGACCGCCATCGAACTCTCCAACTCGGTAGAAATGCAAATTCCTGGCAACGATATGTTGGAGATATTGATTTAGCTTTACATCAACGAAATGGCCACCAGGGAGAATTGATCCGTGTCCAAACGCGTCCGTACCGCCGTCTTTCCCGTTGCCGGGCTTGGCACCCGTTTCCTGCCCGCCACCAAGGCAATGCCAAAGGAAATGCTGACGGTGGTGGATCGTCCACTGATTCAATATGCGGTGGACGAGGCGCGCGAAGCCGGCATCGAGCACTTCGTTTTCGTCACCGGCCGCAACAAGGGCGTTATCGAGGACCACTTCGATCGCCAGTTCGAGCTGGAAACCACGCTCGAAACCCGCGGCAAGAACCAGGCGCTGGAGGAATTGCGCAAGGACCTGCCCTCGGCCGGCCGCACCTCCTTTACCCGCCAGCAGGAGCCGCTGGGCCTGGGCCACGCCGTCTGGTGCGCCCGCGATATCGTGGGCGACAATCCCTTTGCCCTGCTGCTGCCCGACATGCTGTTCAAGGGCGAGCCCGGCGTGCTCAAGCAGATGATGGATGCCTATGAAGAGCGCGGCGGCAATGTGATCGCCGTCGAAGAGGTGCCGGAAAGCGAAATCTCCTCCTATGGCGTGGTGGCGCGCGGTGATGGCCCCGATAGCGGTTTTCCCATTACCGGCATGGTCGAAAAGCCCAAACGCGAAGAGGCCCCCTCCAACCTCATCATCTCCGGCCGTTATATTCTGCAGCCAGAGCTGTTTTCACTCCTGGCTGACCAGCCGCGCGGTGCCGGCGGGGAAATCCAGCTGACCGATGCCATGCAGACGCTGATGCACAACCAGCGCTTCACCGGCGTCAAATATCGCGGCCAGAGCTTCGACTGCGGCTCCAAGATCGGCTTTTTGACCGCCAATGTGGTTTATGCGCTGGAGCGCGACGACATCCGTCCCGGCTTCGTGCGCGAATTGCGCAAGCTCGATCTCGAAGACCAGCTCTAAGAGCGTTTTACGCGCCGGCTGATGCGCTCCGGCACCCCCTCCCCCTTGAGGGCTCTGAACTGTCCCGAAGGGCAAATCTCTCCAGCGGAGAGATTTGGATGATGACGCCGGGGTGGGGGTGGTTCAGTGATCCACTGATGGACCCCCCACCCTCATTCCTTCCCCTCAATGGGCAAGGAGGCGAAAGGGCCCAAAGTCTAACTCAGTTTGAAATAATCTAGAGCGCCCTACGCTTCAGGCTTCGCTTGAGTCGGCCGACAAATTCCTGTCGCCTCTCTCACCAGCTGTCACCCCAGACTTCGCCGAGATGACGTCACGCGGTCCTACCTCTGCACGGTCACGCCGAGGCTGACCCTGTGGCTGTCCAGCAGGCCGGTAGTGGAATTGTCGCGCTTGGCGAAAGCATAATCGGCCGAGAGCGCGGTGTGCGAATTGATGCGGTAATCGGCGCCGGCCGAAACGCCCCAGCGATTTTCCGTCTCGCCGCTGCCGGCGGTGAGGGCGCGGCTCCAGTCGGCAGAGGCGCGCAGCCGCAGCCAGCTATTGACCGTATAGTCGATATTGGCGGTGGCCGCATGGGTAATGCGGGCCGTGCCGGTGCTGTCGGCCCCCGGCGGGGTGATCGTGGTCGACAGACCCGCCGACAGCGCCAATGTCGGATCGGGCCGGAAGGTCAGATTGGCCTCGTAGAGCTCGGTGCGGATATCGGCGAGCGCGGCATTGTCGAAGTCATAGTCGCCCACGCCCACGGCAGCGCTGGCCGACAGCACCTCGTTCCATTGCCCGGCAATGCCGCCGCGCACCGTGCGCTCGGTCGCATTGCGATAGATGGTGGTGCCGGTGCCCGGCAGGTCGAACAGCGTGCGGCTGATGCCGCCCTGCCCGTAAATCTCGAAGATCGGGGTGATCTGATAGCCGACGCGCAGGCTGGAATTGGTGGTCCAGGTGTTTTGCGTATCGTTGTTGGTCAGCCCGGTATCGCTGCGCAGGGTGGGGCCGTAGAGGGTGCGCACGGCGCCGGCATTGAGCCCGACATTGAAGAGCCCGAATTGCCGCGTCAGCCCGGCGCCCAGCGTGCCGGTGGTGATCTCGGGCGGCACGACCACGCCCCCGGCCAGGCCCGGGGTGCCGGCCAGTTCCTGGGTCATGCCTATGGCGCCATTGGCAGTGAAGCTGGTGAGACTGTCGAGCGGCGCGGTGACCGAAAAGCCGAGATTGAGCCCGGTAATGTCGGCATCGCGCCCGCCACCGGGCTTGGCGATTTCGGCACTGCCATTCACAACCACATCGGCACGACGGCCATCATGGGTGGCGGTGAATTGCGGATTGAGGGTGGTGACGAAGGTTTCGCCGACATTGGTCTGCGTGAAGGTGCCCCGCAGCCCCACCGACCAGTCGATATCGAAAGGCGGGTGGCCCGGTTCGGCCGGGACGGCGAATTCGAGCGGCACCGGAGCGGCAGGATAGACGCCGGGGCGCAGGCGCTCTTCCTTGAGGTTCGCCAGCGGATCGGCAAGCACCGGCGTGGCCAGGGCGGAACCGGCCATCACAGCGACAAAAAGGGAATTGAACAGCCTTCCGGCCACGCCATGCTCCGCCACTGATGCCGGCAGAATCATGAAGATACCGGCCCATGACCCCTCAGGGCCCTTGGGCCGATCCTTTCAGCTTATGGTTAATGAAACCTTGCTGCTTGCCGTTTATGCGCCATCAGGCAACCGGCTCGACCTTGAGCACGGCGCCCTCCGCCGCCACGATGCGCACCCTTTGGCCCACCGGCAGGTCGGGCCCGGAAATACGCCAGATACTGTCGCCCAGCGCCAGCCGCCCGAAACCGCCAGAGATCGGCTGGTCCAACACCCCTTCCACTCCGACATAGCTTTCGGCGCGGCGGTTGAGGAAGGGGTTGTCGGTGCTGGTCTGTCGCCGCCGCTGCCAGCGCACCCAGATGAGGATGCTGACCAGCGACAGCGTGCCGAAGATCAGCCATTGCAGCGGCCAGGCCAGCGGCTGGACCATGACAATGAGACCGGTCAGCACCCCGGCAATGCCCATCCAGAGCAGATAGCCGCCGGGGACCACCAGTTCGAGCGCCAAAAGCACCAGCCCGCCGATGATCCAGCTCCAGGAGATATTGGCACCAATGAACTCGACCAGGGTCATGTCGGGCTCCCGCTATCAGGCGTCGCTGCTGGGGCCGGCCGAAAAGCCGGCGCTGGGCGGACGGCTGGTGGAGCGCGCCGCTGGATTCGTCGGCTTTTCACCGCCAAAGGTCTCGCGCGCGATCTCGGCGATACCGCCAATGGCGCCGATGACGCTGGAGGCCTCGACCGGCAGCATCAACAGCTTCTGGTTGGGCGAGGTGGCAATGCCTTCGAGCGCCTTTATATAGTTGTTGGCGACGAAATAGTTGATCGCCTGCACATTGCCCGAGGCAATAGCGTCCGACACCAGCTGGGTCGCCTTGGCTTCGGCCTCGGCGGCGCGTTCGCGCGCTTCGGCGTCACGGAAGGCGGCTTCCTTGCGGCCCTCGGCTTCAAGCACCTGGGCCTGCTTTTCGCCTTCGGCCTTGAGAATGGCGGCCTGGCGGCGGCCTTCGGCTTCGAGAATGGTGGCGCGCTTCTCGCGTTCCGCCTTCATCTGCCGGCCCATGGACTCCACCAGATCCTTGGGCGGATCGATGTCCTTGATCTCGATGCGGGTGATCTTGATGCCCCAGGGCGAGACGGCGGTATCGACGACGCGCAAAAGCCGCTCGTTGATTTCGTCACGGTGGCTCAACAATTCGTCGAGATCCATCGAGCCCATGACCGTACGAATATTGGTCATGGTGAGGTTAAGGACGGCGTTTTCGAGATTGGCGACTTCATAGGCAGCCGCGGCAGCGTCGAGCACCTGATAGAAGGTGACGCCGTTCGCGGTGATCGAGGCGTTGTCGCGGGTGATGACTTCCTGGTGCGGAACGTCGAGCACCTGCTCCATGACATTGATCTTCTTGCCGATCGTGTCGATGAACGGGACAATGATATTGAGGCCGGGCTTGAGGGTGCGCGTATATTTGCCGAAGCGTTCCACAGTATAGTTATAGCCCTGCGGAATGGTCTTGGCGCCGGCGAACAGCACCAATACGAACAACAGGCCCAGCACAAGCAGGGTCAGGCCCAGGCCGTCCAGCACGAAGCCATCAAAAATCGTCATCTCGAAATATCTCCCAGAGCCATAGCGCGACGGCACAATAATCCATTGTGCCGTCGGCTGGATACTCGTCTTTGCTGGGCTTTAATATGGCAGGCAAGCGCCCGCTGCAGCTATTTTGCGAAGGCGCAGCGGCCGGTTGGCGCCAGGGCGGCAATGGCCCGCGGATCGCAGCCGGTGGACAGGAACATCAGCCAGTCGCTTTGATTGCCGTAGAACACATTGCGATCCACCTCGCCGCGCACGCCCGGCACGACCCCGGTCTGAGTATATTGCCAGAAGGTCCAGGGGCGGTTTTCGTAGCGCTCATGCGGCTCGGCGGCAGTCGAGCGCAGCCAGAAAGTATTGGGGAAATATTCGCCGGCCAGAATATCGCGGTGGAAATTCATGTCGGTATAGATGATCGGCAGCTTGCCGGTATGGCGCTCCATGACCTCAAGCATCAGCCGGATCTTTTCCAGGGCATCGGCCTTGGACGGCTTGGCCTTGCAGCTCGAATGGTTGTTCCATTCGAGATCAAGCACCGGCGGCAGGGCGCTGGGATCGGCCGGCACGTTCTGGGTGAACCATGCCGCCTGCTCGGAGGCCAGCGAGCACCAGGTCATGAAGTGATAGGCGCCACGCGGCATGCCGGCATCGCGGGCGCGAACCCAGTTCCGCTGGAAATCGGGATCGACATAGTCTTTCCCCTCGGTTGCCTTCATGAACACGAAATGGATGCCGGCGCCGCGCGCCTTGGCGAAATCGACATTCTCCTGATAGCGGGCCACGTCGATGCCCTGGATCGGCATGGTGCGGGCGCGGTCGACCTTGGCATGGGGGCGATTGTCGCCGGGTATGGCGCCATAAAGACCCCCGCCACTGGCGCAGGCGGCCAAAGCCGCGAGGGCCAGGCTCAGAACGGCGCCACGAACAATGGCGGAGACGGAGCGGGGAAGGGCAATCGCCATGGACAAAAAGCTCGGTATCAGAGGACCACAATGAGCCTTTGATTCAACATGGACAGGTTAAGACAAGTTTAGGTTAACTATTGTGGCGATGAGCATGGTTAACGCGACATGATCTGTTCGCTTTACGTTCTTGTTAACCCTGTCTGCCTCTGTTAGCCTATGCTTCTGCTGGGGGCGAAGATCGACATGGTGACCCGTGTTGCGACGATAGCATTTCAGGGCATCGAGGCGGTGCCGGTCGATGTCCAGGCGCAGATTGCGCCCGGTTTTCCCGGCTTCATCCTGGTCGGATTGCCCGATAAGGCGGTGCGCGAAAGCGGCGAGCGAGTTCGGGCGGCCCTTGCCGCCTCTGGCCTGGGCCTGCCACCCAAGCGCATCACCATCAATCTGGCGCCAGCCGACCTGCCCAAGGAAGGCAGCCATTACGATCTGCCCATTGCCCTGGCGCTGATGGGCGCGCTGGGCGCCATTCCCCAGGATGCGCTCGACAGTTTCATGGCTTTGGGCGAGCTCGGCCTCGATGGCCGGCTGGCCCATGTCGGCGGGGTGCTGCCGGCGGCCATCGCCGCACAGGCCCGGGGGCTGGGCATGATCTGCCCGGCAGCGAGCGGGCCGGAAGCGGCCTGGGCGGGCGAGGATATCGACATCATTGCCGCCGACAGTCTTCTGGCGCTGGCCAATCATTTGACCGGTCATCAGCTGCAGGCGCGGCCGCAGCCCCGCAAGCTGACAGCGGCGCCGGGTGACCTGCCCGATCTGGCCGATGTGCGGGGCCAGGCCATTGCCCGCCGGGCTTTGGAGATCGCCGCCGCCGGCAATCATAATCTGCTGATGATCGGCCCTCCGGGATCAGGCAAATCCATGCTGGCGGCGCGCCTGCCTTCCATCCTGCCGCCGCTCTCCCCGCGCGAGCTGCTCGATGTGTCGATGATCCAGTCGATCGCTGGCGAGCTTTCCGGCGGCGCCCTGTCGGACCGGCGGCCATTTCGCGCGCCGCACCATTCGGCCTCCATGGCGGCGCTGGTCGGGGGCGGGCTCCGGGTGCGGCCGGGCGAAGCGAGCCTGGCGCATAACGGCGTGCTGTTTCTCGACGAATTGCCTGAGTTTTCGCCCGGCGTGCTCGACAGCCTGCGGCAGCCGCTCGAAAGCGGCGAAACCGTCATCGCGCGCGCCAATGCGCGGGTCTCCTATCCGAGCCGTTTTCAATTGGTAGCGGCGATGAACCCGTGCAAATGCGGATTGGCGGGCACCCCTGGCCATACCTGCAAGCGCGGCGTGGCCTGCGCCGCCGACTATCAGGCGCGCGTCTCGGGGCCCTTTCTCGATCGCATCGATATCCGCATCGACGTGCCGGCGCTCTCGGCAGCCGAAATGATCGCCCCCGATGGCGACGCCGAGCCCTCGGCCAGCGTGGCGGCGCGGGTGGCGGCGGCCCGCGAGCGGCAGCGCCAGCGCTATGAGGCGGCGGGGCATCCGGAAATCCTCACCAATGCCGCGGCGCCGACGGCGCTGGTGGAAAAGCTGATCGAGCCGGATTTCGACAGCCGCAACCTCCTGATGCAGGCGGCCGAAAGGTTCAACCTTTCGGCGCGCGCCTATCACCGGGTGCTCAAGGTGGCCCGCACCCTGGCCGATCTTGCGGGTTCGGAAAAAGTAGCCCGCCCCCATATCGCCGAAGCCCTGAGCTATCGGCTGAATCTGGGCGCGGGTTGAGAAACCTTCGCCGCCACATCCCGGTGCAGCGGCGAGGGTTTGGGCTTAGCGACGCAGTTCGCCGCCGGTGGTCTTGGTCACTGCTGCCACGACCGCCGCGGAGACCTTTTCGATCTCCTCGTCGGTCAGAGTCTTGTCCTTGGGCTGCAGCGTCACCTCGATGGCGACCGACTTCTTGCCTTCCCCGACATGGGCGCCTTCGAAGACGTCGAAAATACCGACATCCTTGATCAGCGCCTTGTCGGCACCCTTGGCGGCCTTGAGGATTGCTGCGGCGGTCACGCCCCGATCCATGACGAAGGCAAAATCGCGGGATACCGGCTGGAACGGGCTGAGCGCGATGGCCGGCTTGGTCTTGGTAGCCTTCTTGCGCGCCTCCGGCAGGGCATCGAGGTCAATCTCGAAGGCAGCGACCGGCCCGTCGATGTCGAGCTCGGCGGCCAAAGCCGGATGCAGTTCGCCGAACCAGCCCAGCGTCACCTTGGGGCCGAGCGCGATGCGGCCGCCGCGGCCCGGATGGCTCCAGCTGGCGGCTTCGGGCAGCACCTGCACCTTGTCGATATCGACGCCGAGCGCATCGAGCACAGCTGCAAGGTCCGCCTTGGCGTCCCAGACACTGACCGCCTCGGTCTTGCCCGACCAGTGGCGTCCCGCCCCGTCGAGCTTGGCCGTGCCGGTGCGTACGCCCGAGGCAGAGGTGTGCTGGCCCTCAGGCTGGTCGGAGAGGAAAATCTGCCCGACTTCGAACAGGGCGACGTCGGCAAAACCGCGATTGGCATTGCGGCGCGCGCCCGCGAGGAGGCCCGGCAAAAGCGAGGGGCGCATGTCGGTCATGTCCGAGGCGATGGCATTGGCGAGCTGGCGATCCTCGCTGCCGCCGCCGAACTGAACGGCCGCGGCATGGGCGATGAACGACCAGGTCACGACCTCGTCGAGACCGCGCGCGGCCAGCGCCCGGCGCGCGATGCGACGGCGGTTCTGGATGGTGGTCAGCATGCGTTGGGCCACGTGGTTGAGGCGCGGCAGCGGCTCGACCGGCACATTGTCGACACCGACCATGCGCATGACCTCCTCGACGAGATCGGCTTTTTGCGTCACGTCGGGGCGCCAGGATGGCACTTTTACGCTGCGCATATCGCCCGAGCCTTCGGCAACGAAGCCGAGGCGGGCCAAAATGGCCTCGATGTCGCTGGACGAGACCTCAAGGCCGGTGAGGCGCTTGACCTCGGCCAGTGGGAAGTCGACGGTCTTATTGGCGAAAACGTCCTCGCCCGAGACCACCGGCTCCATGGCTTCGCCGCCCACTAGCTCCAGCATCAGCCGCGTGGCCAGTTCGAGGCCCGGCTCGGTCAGCGCCGGATCGACATTGCGCTCGAGGCGATAACGGGCATCGGAGACGATGCCGGTCTTGCGGCCGGCCTGGGCAATGAGATTGGCATCCCAGCTGGCGCATTCCATGAATACATTGATGGTTTCGTCGGTGACGCCCGACCGGATGCCGCCCATAATGCCGCCCAGACAGAGCGGGCCCTTGTCGTCGGCGATGACGGTCATGGTCTGGTCGAGCGTATAGACCTTGTTGTCGAGCGCATCGAAAGCCTCGTCGCGCGCATTGCGCACCACCATCTGCCCCTCGACCTTGTCGGCGTCATAGGCGTGCAGCGGCCGGCCCCAGCCGAGCGAGACAAGATTGGTGATGTCGACCACGGTGTTGATGGGGCGCAGGCCCACGGCGCGCAGCCGCGCCTGCAGCCAGTCTGGCGACGGGCCATTCTTGATGCCGCGGAAGTAACGGCCGGCAAATTTGCGGATTGCCTTGGGCTCACCCTCGGCAAACTGATGCGGCAAAGCCGGGATCGGGCTCGGCCCCTTTGAGGGCACCGGCGACATGTCGGTCTTTTTCAGGGTGCCGAGGCCGAAGGCGGCGAGATCGCGCGCCACGCCATAGACGCCGGTGGCGTCACCGCGATTGGGGGTGATGGAAATATCGAAGACCACGCCATTGATCCCGACATAGTCGACGTATTTTTCGCCGATCGGCGCATCCTCGGGCAGTTCGATAATGCCGTCATGGTCGTTGGAAAGCTCGAGTTCGGCGGCCGAGCACAGCATGCCATTGGACGGCGCGCCGCGAATGACGACACCACCCTTCAATTCAAAATCCTTGCCCGGAATATAGGTGCCCGGGGCAGCAAAGACCGACTTGAGGCCCGTCCGGCAATTGGGCGCGCCGCAGACCACGTCGATCAGCTCGCCGGTGCCGGCATCGACCTTGCAGATATTGAGGTGGTCGGAATTGGGATGCGGCTTGGCCTCAACCACATGCGCGACCACGAATTTTTCCAGCGCCTTGCCCTGGCTTTCAATGCCTTCGACCTCCAGACCGATCATGGTCAGGGCCTTGCCGATCTCATCGGCCGAGGCAGTGGTCTCGAGATGTTCCTTGAGCCAGTCGAGGGTGAATTTCATGTTTTTGGACCTTAGCGGAAGTCACTCTTGCTGCCCGTGATGGGCGGCAGGGCGGAGGAGAGTTTGAACAGTTCAACGAGCACATTGGCAAAGCCGCGGGCATCGTCCACGGCTTTGTGGGTATGGGCGATATGGCCATAAAACTCGGATGGCAGCTTGCTCATGCCCCAATCGAGATAGGGCGCGCCGCGCAGCGTGCCGGCCATGGTATAAAGGCAGATGCCGCCGCCGCGAAAAATCTGGCGGCCCTTGAACGGGCCGCTGAGGACGCGGGTACAGGCGAATTCGTCCAGGTAATGATCCATCCACAGCCCGTCAAAGATCATCGGCGCAGCGACAAAGACCTTTGGGCCGGGCAGGCTGTCCACCCAGTCGGCAAAACGCGGCATGACGATCGCCGGGTCTTCCGCGCCTGATGTCGCCGCTTTCCAGGCTTCGGGCTGCGTCGCCCACCAATCCATGGTCATCTGGTTCTGGCTGCGGTCCGCGCGAGGCGTCAGCACGGCCTCGAACTCGCCATGGGGCGTGCCATCGGCCTCGATCGCCACCGAGGCAAAGCTCAGCATGGAATTGTGCAGCGGCGTCGGGCCATCGGATTCAATGTCGGTAACGACGAAGATCGGGGTGGCAACGCGGTTATAGAGCTCGCGCCCGGCCGGCAGCACGCTGACCAGCCGGAAGGTTTCGCAGACCACCTCCATATCGGGTGAGAAGCCGCCATTGCGGGCGAAATAGGCCTCGTGGCCTTTTCGCCACTCGGCATAGGGGCCTTCGCCTTCGCGATCGGTGAAGCTGGCGGGGATGGCGTCGAAGGCCATGGTTTCGACGCTCAGCGTTTCGATCACGCAGGCCTCTTCGCCCGCGCCATTGAGCACGGTGTCCCGGCGCCCCACCTGCGGCAGCGGCTCCTTGTCGCCGCCGAAATCGCGCAGCGCCCCGCAGGTCGCGGTTTTCTTGCCGGCCAGGACGAGCGCCAGCAGGCTATCGGCCAGCGCGGGGCTGTCACCGAAGCTGAAGCGGACGGGCTGGGTGGTGGCGGATTGTGACGTCAAGGCGCCGTCGCTCCCGGCGCCTTTTCACCACGCAGCATGCTGGCGATGGATATATCTTCGTCGATTAGAGGCCAGTGTAAACCCATCGGCAGGAGTTCGATGTCGGATCGGGCCGTTTGTGAGGCCGCCGCCAGGCGAGGATACCACCAGAGCGGCGTCGAGACGGTGCGCCCGTCGGCCAGGCGAACATGGAGTTCGCTGTCGTCGCACTGTGCTTCGATCGGACGGCTATCTTCGATTTCAAGCACCAAAGTAGTCATTCCAAGCCTCCAAGAATGCGTTTCTATGCTCACGAACTGCACCGATGATCTCGTTGAGATCACGCGCTGAGAAGCCAAGGTTGACCGCAATGTTGAGGTCGCGCAGCCATATTTTGGCTTCTCGTCCGTCCTTTACAACATGGACATGCGGCGGTTCCCAGCCGTCGGCCGAATAGAAGAAGAAACGATATCCCTTCCACCGCAGCAGCGTCGGCATCTTAGCTGCTGAGCCCCCCAAACAGCGTCGGCAGGTCGAGTGGGCGGAAGCCGTAATGCTCGATCCAGCGCTGGTCGGCGTCGAAGAAGGCGCGCAGATCCGGCATGCCGTATTTCAGCATGGCGATGCGGTCGATGCCGATGCCCCAGGCAAAGCCCTGATAGATATCGGGGTCGAGCCCGGCATTGCGGATGACGTTGGGATGGACCATGCCGCAGCCAAGGATTTCGAGCCAGTCATTGCCCTCGCCGATCTTCACCTCCGAGCCGGAGCGGTCGCATTGCACGTCCACTTCCATGCTGGGTTCGGTGAAGGGGAAGAAGCTGGGGCGGAAGCGCAGGGTAACGCTGGGCACTTCAAAGAACGCCTTCAAAAACTCTTCCAAGACCCAGCGCAGCTGGCCGATATGGCTCGACTTGTCGATGACCAGCCCCTCGACCTGATGGAACATCGGGGTATGGGTCTGGTCACTGTCATTGCGATAGGTGCGGCCAGGCATGACCACGCGGATCGGCGGATCCATCGCGGGCGTCAGGTAGGATGCGGCGGGCTTTTCGTTGGTCTTCTGCATGACGCGCATCTGCACCGGCGAGGTATGGGTGCGCAGCACCTTCTTCACCCCGTCCGGGCCGGGCTTCATGAAGAAGGTGTCGTGCATTTCGCGCGCCGGGTGTCCCTCGGGGAAGTTCAGCGCGGTGAAATTGTAATAGTCGGTCTCGATATCGGGCCCTTCGGCGATGGAAAAACCCATATCCGAGAAGATGGCGGTGATTTCGTCGATGGTCTGGGAAATCGGATGAATGCGGCCGCGCGCCGTGGGGGCCGGCGGCAGCGGCAGGGTCACATCCACCGTTTCGGCCTTGAGCTTGGCTTCGAGCGCCGCGCCCTTGAGGTCGGTGCTGCGCGCCTCGATCAAGGCGGCAATCTCGGTCTTGAGGCCATTGATGGCGGGACCGGCCGATTTGCGGTCTTCAGCTGCCATCGCGCCCAGGGTCGCCAGCAGGGCGGAAACCGAGCCCTTCTTGCCAAGGGCCGAAACACGCACCGCATCGAGCGCGGCTTCATTGGCGGCACTGGCAATGGCGGCGGACAGCTCGTTGCGCAGGGTTTCGATCTGGGCTTGTAGCGACATCGTGGTTCTCAACTCGGACAGTGTGGCGCGGTTAGAGCATTTTGGGTGGACGGAGTCAGCGGGTGTTGGCACGGCGACAGTGCGGTTACTAGCGGTATCTTGCCACTCCGTCACCACCCGGCTTGACCTTGTGGTCCAGGCGATGCCGGGGGCATCCTGTGGATTGCCCGGTCAAGCCGGGCAATGACGACGAATGGAGATGTCTGAGCCGCCTTGAACCGCCGCCAAACAAAAACGCCCCGCGCCGGCCCTTTCGGGCGGCGCAAGGCGCAATTTCGACCTCAGCGGAGCTGGGGGTGCTTAAGCGGTGACGCGGGCGTGGGTAACGGAGTCCACGCTTTCCAGATACGCCAGCGCTGCCTTGGCCTTGACGACCAGGGCGGCGAACGCTTCGGGCTGGGTGATCGCGAGATCGCTCAGCACCTTGCGGTCGACGGCAACCTCAGCCTTGCTGAGGCCGTCGATAAATCGGCCATAGGTCAGGCCGTGATCGCGCACGGCGGCGTTGATGCGCTGGATCCACAGGGCGCGGAAGTTGCGCTTCTTGACGCGACGATCGCGATACGCGTACTGGCCGGCCTTTTCGACGGCCTGCTTGGCGATACGGATCGTGGATTTACGACGGCCATAATAGCCCTCGGCGGCCTTCAAGACCTTCTTGTGACGAGCGTGGGCGGTTACGCCACGTTTAACGCGTGCCATTTATCTTTGTCCTTCCAGCTTAGCGGTTGTACGGCATGTACCACTTCACCAGACCCTCGTCGCCCTTGGACAGGATCTTGGTGCCGCGGTTGGTGCGGATGTACTTGGCATTGTGGCTGATCAGGCGGTGGCGCTTGCCGGCAACACCGGCCTTCACCTTGCCGGTTGCGGTGAAGCTGAAACGCTTCTTGGCACCGGACTTGGTCTTCATCTTGGGCATTTTGCGGGTCCTTTAGATTAGTCTGGATGGATTGAGGCCCATCGCATTCAAGAACCGCCACGGCATGCCTTTTGGCCGGGCGGTCCGGAGAAGTCGGCTCTATAGGGGGAATGACGAGGGAAGGCAAGAGGCGCGTCTCTACGAAATTACGCATTGAATAGTTTCAACGTCGTGGTCACAGATCGTTGTTCAGTCTTTCCGAACGTTAATGGAACTGGTCCGGGGTGTTGTGCGTATTTCTCCCCGAGTTCGACACGATGCGAACCCGGAATTTTCAAGGAGACTAAAATGCGTTTCACCAAGACTCTTGCCCTCGCCGCCGTGATTGCCACCGGTGCCACTGCCGCTTATGCCAGCCCGTTCGATGCCAATGTGTCCTTCGACGCGCTGAACAATGCGAGCTCGGCCACCGTGCTGAAGGTCAACCCGACCCAGGCCAAGTCGCTGGCCATCGACGTTGACACCGCTTCGCTGCAGCAGCTGATCAAGAACAACCGCTATCTGCAGCGCAATATCGAGCAGCAGGGTTATTCCATCGACCAGATCATTGGTATCGATGGCGACCTCGAAGGCTCCAATGTGACCCTCTACGCGCTCTAAGCGCGACCGGCCCATCGGGCGAACAGGGCGACCTTCGGGTCGCCCTTTTTCATGGCTGCCGCGCGGCCAGAAGTTTTGGCTCGATGTGATCTTCAAACAGCAGGCCCGGCCGCGCCGCCAGCGCCGCGCCATATTCGGCCTCGGCGGCCAGCGACACGTCGAGAAAGCCCAGTAGGCCAGCGACATCGCTCGAGCGCAGCCCATAATGACCCGATTGCAGCCGCCGCACGATCTCGCGTTTCGAGGCGATCATGCCCGCGGCCACGTTCTTGCCATTGCTCATCGAGCCATCGCGCTTGATATAGTCGTGCAGCGGCGTGCCCAGATGCATGCTGGTCGGGATGGTGCGATAGAGCTGCAACAGGAACTCGAGATCGGTCATGTTGCTCATGGTCGGGTCATAGCGCCCGTCGCCGCGCCGCCGATCCCAGACAATCATCGAATCCATGGAAAGGCTCACCCATTTGTGTTCACCGGGGCTGAGCACCCGATCGGCACCCGCGCCGACAAAGCGCAGATGGGCGAAATCCATGGTCATGACATCGAGCGCAGTGGTGACGATGCCGTGTTCGTCCAGCGCCGCCACCGCCCGCTCCAGCTTTTGCGGTTTCAGCCGGTCGTCGGCATCGAGAATGGCGGCATAGGAGGTTTTCAGCTGTTCCAGCGCGACATTGCGGGCGTTTGAGGCGCCGCGGCCGATCCCGCCACTGCCGACGAAGCGCTGGCGCGGATCAGCCAATCCGCGCTCGCCCAGAAAGCCGGCATAGTCGAAGCCGTCATCGGCGATGATCCAGTGTTCCCACTGCACATGGGTCTGCTCGAGCACGCTTTGCACCGTGGTGGCCAGCGTATCCTGGGCCTTGTAGGCGGGGGTGATGACGGCGACGGTCTTGTGCATGGCGATGTCCCTCGGGCGTGGCGGTATGGCCTTGAACCGGATACGCGTCTGACCCATATCTGGACCATGTTTCCGATGCCAGTCTTTGCGGGTTGGAGGCAATCAGTCGTTGCTTGCTCATCAAGGACGCATGGTCATGTCGCGTATTTCTGTGTTCTCAGCGCCGTTTCTCCTCGGCTTCGACAGTTTCGAGGAGCGCATAGACCGCCTGGCGCGGTCTGCCGATGGCTATCCGCCCTACAATATCGAGCGGAGCATCACTGAAGACGGCACCGAACGCTTTCTCATCTCTATTGCGGTAGCCGGATTTGCGCCGGGTGATCTCGAGGTCGTTGCCGAAGACAACCAGCTCATGGTGCGCGGCCGGCAGAAGGATGAGCCAGGACGCGACTATCTGCATCGCGGGATTGCCGCCCGCCAGTTCCAGCGCAGTTTTCTGCTTGCCGATGGCATGGAAGTGAAAGATGCAACTTTAGGGCATGGCATGCTCGTTGTTACTCTTGAGCGCCCCAAGGCGCCAAGATTCGCCCGTCATATTGACATTCGCTCATTGTGAGGACGTTCAGGAAAGGGCTGAAAAATGATGGATAGACGCAATCCCGAAAGCGTGACCCCCGATGAGCATCCGCTCAAGGCGTTGACGCGTGCAGAATTCGCCGCCCTGGGCGGCAGCGCCGTGGCTTATGTAAAGCCGGTCTCCGGCCTCATGCTGTCCGGCATGATCCAGGACACCGAATTCGACGCGAATGGTGAGTATCAGCTGGTGATGTCCGCCGATGGCACCCCGCTCATGGTCTCGGACAGCGCCGATGCGGTGAACGACTGGCTGGGCGACCAGAGCCTGGGCCTCGCCACACTGCACTGATCGACTTTCGCCGCACCCCAGATACACAAACCCCCGGAGGCCTTGGGCATCCGGGGGTTATGTATCTATGGCGCCTTGATCAGGCGGCGACAGTGTCTTCGACCGGGCTCGCCAGAATGGCGTAGAGCTCGGCCGGATCTTCGGTCGAACGCAACTGATCGACAATCGACTCGGTGCGCAGCAGCCGTGCCACGCGGGACAGCGCCTTCAGATGATCGGCGCCCGACCCCACCGGGGCCAGGAGCATCATAACCAGGTCGACCGGCTGGTCATCGACCGAATCGAAGTCGATCGCGGTCTCAAGGCGGGCGAACACGGCGGTCACCCCCTTGAGCCCGCCCATCTTGCCATGGGGAATGGCAATGCCGTTCCCCAATCCGGTCGAACCGATTTCCTCGCGGCTGGTGAGCGCATCGAGAATATCGGCACGCGGCAAGCCGGTGGTTTCGGCTGCCTTTTGTGCAAGAACTTCAAACAGCTGGCGCTTTGTGGTCACGTCCGTGCAGAAAAGCACGGCGTGCTTCGCCAGGATTTCGGCCAATTCCATAAGTCTGCCTTAGGATTTACTCAGCTAGGACGTAGGAGAGGGCGGGTGTCAATTGGCCCCCAAGGCTGGATCGATCCAGCCAATATTTCCATCGGAGCGGCGGTAAACCACATTAAGGCCGCCATGTCCAGCGTGGCGGAACATCACAACCTGGGCACCGGTGAGATCAAGCTCCATCACCGCCTCCTCGACACTGAGCTCACGCAGGCTTTTGGTGGTCTCTGCAATCACCGGCGGCGCATAGTCCTCGTCCAACTCGTCCAGCGCCTCGCTGGAGCCGAAAACCGTGTATTGCGCCAGCTGGCCATCGCTGTCGGTGCCATTGGGGCCGCGCCGATGCGACTTGAGCTTGCGATTGTAACGGCGCAGGCGCTTTTCGATATTAAGGGCCATCACTTCATAAGCCGAGGTGGCATCGCCGCCCTGGGCGCTGGCTTGCAGCGTCGCGCCAGAATCGAGATGCACCACGCAGTCGGCGCGGAAGCCGATGCCATCCGGTGTCAGGGTCAGGTGTCCGTCATAGCCGCCATCGAAATACTTTCCGACAACGGAGGCGAAATGGTCCTGCGCCTTGCCGCGCAGTGCATCGCCGACATCCATATTCTTTCCCGAAACGCGTAAGGTCATGGCTTTTTCTTCCTTTCGGTCGTTGGCATCGACGCGATGGGTCCGTAAAGCCGCCTCCCGGCTTGACGGGATCACGTCTGCCGACACTCCTGATGTGGGGTGCCTGCAGATGCGATGCTAGACCCCCCCGGCCGGTGCGGCAATGCGCAACTGTCCCCAACCCGCCAATTCAGGGGGTGACATCGGCGTGAGCGCGGCCTAGCCTTCCCCATCCTGATTTGCGAAAGGCGCGAGCATGCAGGCTCCGGCCCTGGCGGTTGGCGGCAGCGTGCCCCTCGTCTCGCCCCTTATGGCGCTGTTCCTGGTCCTGGCCGTGGCCGGCGCCATGATGCTGGTGGCCGCGCTGCTGCTGCGCAATCTGCGCCTCATGACGCGCCATCGCCTCAACCTTTTCAGCCCCGCCGACATGCAAAGGGCCGCCGACTCGACCCTTTCCACCCGGCCTGCCGGCGCGGTGCCGTTCTGGCGCAGCCCTTATGCGCGGATAGCGCTGGGACTGCTCGTCATTGGGCTGTCCGGCCTTGCCATCCTCCTGATCGCCCATCTCTTTTTTGGCTGACCCACAATAAACGAGAGCCCGATGATTGCTCATCGGGCCCTGGCTTGCTGCAGAACTGAAAAGGGCAGAAGGCGCTTAGACCTGCTGCACGGCCTCGACGCCCGGAACGAAGTGGCGGAGCAGGTTCTCGATGCCGTTCTTGAGCGTAGCGGTCGAGGAGGGGCAGCCCGAGCAGGCACCCTGCATATGGAGGAACACGGTGCCCTCCTTGAAACCCTTGAAGATGATATCGCCGCCATCCATGGCGACGGCCGGTCGCACGCGGGTGGCGAGCAATTCCTTGATCACCTCGACCATTTCCTTGTCTTCTTCTTCGAAGAATTCCTCGACCTCGTCGAAGGCAGGAGCGGAGCCGCTCGCTTCGGCGATGACCGGCTTGCCGGAGAGGAAATGGTCCATGATCACGCCCAAAATGGCCGGCTTGATATGGGCCCAATTGGTGTCGTCCTTGGTCACCGAGATGAAATCGGAGCCCAGGAACACGCCGGTGACGCCGGAAATACCGAACAGGCCGGTGGCCAGCGGCGAAATCCCGGCGGCCTCTGGCGAGCGGAAGTCGCGCGGTTCACCCTCGAGCACATCGCGTCCCGGCAGGAACTTGAGGGTCGCCGGATTGGGCGTGGCTTCGGTCTGGATGAACATGGGAAATCCCGCGTCGTTTGCGATTAGAACGCTTCTAAAATAGACTTTTAAGCGCGCGATGCAAGCTTGAACCGTGCGGACAGACAAAATTGATCGCAGAGGTCAGTTTTTCTGCTCGACACGAGGGGACAATGCTCGAAGGGCGGCCGGATTTCGTCACCCCAGCTTGCGCGGTGACCTGCGAGCCCCGCGGGGCTCCAGTGGCTGCTTCCCCGAGCTCCATACGAAAAACCCTCGGCATGGCGCCGAGGGTTGCATTCTCTGGGGTCGCCCGATGTCCTGGCGTGGGGGCCTTTGAGGCTCCTAGACCTCGTATCGGTCCGAAGCATCATGCTGCGGACGATAGATGAAATAGTCGAAATGCGCCGGGCTGGCCGTACCGTTGAGGTCACTGGCCGCGACGCCGACAAAGGCGCCGGTAAAGCTGCCATGGGCCTGGTGGCCGCCGCATTCGTCCGAGAGCAGGCTCGCATCGAGCACCGGGCCGATGGGCTGCAAGTCCTCGCCCTCCATGGCGTAGAAGAACTGCAGCTTACGGCCGCGAATGCTCAGCGCCAGCTTGACCTTGCCTCCGGGCGGGATCTGCACCGGGGCAGCCGGGAAGCGCAGCTTGCCATCGGGCCAGCTCATTTCCGAGGCCATGATCAGCAATTCGCGCTGCCCGTCGGAATGCGCTCCGACAGTGAGATAGAAAAAGTTGTAGCGGCTGTAATAGGCGGTCAGCCCGGCAAAGGTGCGCTCGTCGGTGGGATTGAAATCGACAAGGGTTTCCGCGTCATAGGAAAAATGCGTCTGCCGGCGGGCGACCAGCGCCTGCTCGAACCAGGAGCCGGGGGATTCGCGCCCGAACAGCGTCAGCTTGCCGTTTTCGGTCTTGAAGATGCGCTCGGTGTCGGGCGTGCGCAGCCACTGGAAGTCCTTGTGCAGCCCGTTTTCGAATGTATAGCGCTGCTCGGCCCAGTATTTTTCCTCGTCGCGCGTGCCCGGCACCTCGACATGCAGCGAGGGCACCGGGCCGTTCTTGATATAAAGCCAGTCATCCTCGCCCCAATAGGCCTCCTGAATCGAGGTTTCGCGACCCAGCACGCAGCGACGTTCCTGCGTCGTCGGGCGGCCGCCGAGATGGACCAGATAGGTCTTGCCCTCGGGCGTTTCGACGATGTCGCCATGACCGGCACGCTGGATGGCGGCGAGCGGGGTGTCCTTACTGGTCAGGATGTGCTTGTCGGGATGGGTTTCATATTGCCCATCGATGCTGCGCGAGCGGGCAAAGGTGCAGGCATGGTCATAGGCCGTGCCGCCTTCTGCCGTCAGAAGGTAGTACCATCCATTGCGCTTGTAGAGATGCGGGCCTTCAACGAGCTTGAGATCGGTACCCTGATAGATATTGGTGATGGGACCAACCAACTTGCCCGCAACGGGATCGAATTCCTGCAGCATGATGCCGGCGAACAGCAGCGGCCTGACGCGATGGTCCCAGGCCATGTTGACGAACCACTTTCTGCCGTCGTCGTCGTGGAAGAGGCTGGGATCAAAACCCGAGGAATTGGCATAGATCGGGTCCGACCACGGGCCTTCGATCGTGTCGGCCCAGACGATGTAATTATGCGCGTCCTTGAACGAGCCATCCTTGCGCTTGACATCGGTATAGACCAGCCAGAAACGCTCGCCGTCATGGGTGAGACAGGGGGCCCAGACGCCGCAGCTATCGGGATCACCGCGCATGTCGAGCTGGCTGGCGCGGTTGAGCGGGCGCGTCACCAGATCCCAATTGGCCAGGTCCCGGGAGTGATGGATCTGCACGCCCGGGAACCATTCGAAGGTCGAGGTGGCGATGTAATAATCGTCACCCACGCGCAGAATGGACGGGTCCGGATTGAATCCGGGCAGAATCGGATTGGTGATTTGGGGCATGCTGGCTCCTCCCTATGCGACAAAAACGCCGCTTCGAACGTTGTTGTGAGAAATGTGATGCGGTGACGGCTTGAGAGATCGTTCCTGATCTGCAAGCGAGTAACTGCAAGCAAGATCTGCGCACGCTGCGCAGACCAGAAAGAGTGTGCCCCGTTGGACCACCAAATCCGCGAAATCAGCTACTGGAAGAATGTCCGGTCCAAGATGCGTCTGCAGCCCTTCGTGCACGCAGTCGAATCCAGCGCCGTTCCCATCGTCATTGCCGATCCCTTCGAGCCTGATTGTCCGCTCGTCTTTGTCAACAATGCCTTCCTCAAGCTCACCGGCTATAGCGAGGACGAGGTGTTGGGCCGCAATTGCCGGTTCCTGCAGGGGCCCGAGACAAGGGCCGAAGACCGCGAGGCGCTGCGACAGGCGATCAAGAAGCAAGAGACGATTAGCCAGGAAATCCTCAATTACCGCAGGGACGGCAGCAAATTCTGGAACGAGCTGCACATGGCACCCATGCTCGATGACCGGGGAGAGCTGCTCTATTACATCGCCACCCAGGTGGACGTGACCCACCGCATCGAGCGGCAGCACGATCTCAAACACCAGCTCGATGCCCAGACCGAGGCGCTGCGCGACCAGGCCGAGCGGACCCATCACATGGCCCGCGAAATGACCCATCGGGTGCGCAATTCGCTGGCGCTCATCCAGGCAATGCTGCGCATGCAGCTCTCGAGCCTCGCCGATGACACTGCCCGCAATGCCCTGATCGGCGCGCTCAGCCGCATCCAGGCCATTGTCGAGATCCAGCGCATCATCGAGCATGGCGATATCGATACGCGCATCGAGATTGGCGAGATCATCGGCTCGATCTGCGAAAAGCTCGACCATATCAGCCGCGCCCATGTCGCCGCATCGGCCGATCCCATCGAAATCGACGAGGATATGATCACCCCGATCGCGTTGATCGTCTCCGAACTGGTCACCAATGCGCAAAAGCATGCCTATGGACCGGATCAGGGCGGCATCATCGCCGTCACCGCGCGCAAGAAGAATGGCGGCATCGAGCTCACCATCCGCGACGATGGCGGGGGCGTGCCCGAAGATTTCGACCCGCGCGCCATCAAGGGGTTCGGCATGAAGATGCTGATGCACGAGATCGACCACCTCGGGGCAACATTGCGGGTTGACCGGCTCGACAAGGGCACGGCGTTTGTCGTCGACATTCCGGAGCGGGTAGCGGAATAGGGCATCTTGCCGGCCAGCCACCGCCCCGGCAGCTACCCCTCGATGGGGGAGGATGGGAGGGCGTGCGGGAGCCCGGATGCCGTGCCTCTCATCCCCACCCCGGCCCTCCCCGCAAGAGGGAGGGTGCCTATTGTGCGTGTGGAAAATCTGGAGCCATTCGAGCCCAGCGCTCATGACCTTCTCGCCTCAAATCGCGCCACCGGCGCGATTTGCCCTTACGGGACGGCGTGAAGTCAGACGAAGCGGTTGACCAGGTTTTCGAGATATTCCTGGCGGCCGGACTTGGGCTGCGGGTTGATATTGTCGGATGCGACCTTGGCGGCAATATCCTCAAGGCTGAGCTTGCCGCCGAGAATGTCCTGCCCGAGGCCATTGTTCCAACCGGCATAGCGGTCGTCCAGCATCTTGTCGAACTCACCGTCCTCGATCAGCGCCACGGCGCCCTTGAGGCCGCGCGCCAGCGTGTCGAGACCCAGGATGTGGCCATGCAGCAGGTCGGCCGGATCGAGCGACTGGCGGCGCACCTTGGCGTCGAAGTTGAAGCCGCCCTTGCCGAGGCCACCCTGCTTGAGGATGTAATAGAAGGCCAAGGCCATTTCGCCGGCATTATTGGGGAAGTGGTCGGTGTCCCAGCCGGACTGCAGATCGTTGCGGTTGGCGTCGACTGAGCCGAGCTGGCCAAGCGAGGAGGCAACAGCCAGTTCATGCTCGAAGGAGTGACCGGCGAGGAAGGCATGGCCCACCTCGATATTGCACTTCACCTTTTTTTCGAGGCCGTATTTCTGCAGGAAACCGTAAACGGTGGCCACGTCGAAATCGTACTGGTGCTTGCTCGGTTCCTGCGGCTTGGGTTCGATCAGGATCTGACCCTTGAAGCCGATCTTTTCGGCATGCTCGATCACCAGGGTCAGGAAGCGGGCCATCTGGTCCTGTTCCTGGCCGATCTTGGTGTTGAGCAGGGTTTCGTAGCCTTCGCGACCGCCCCAGAGCACATAGTTCTCGCCGCCCAGTTCATGGGTCAGCTCGAGCACGGTCTTCACCTGACCAGCGGCATAGGCGAAAACTTCCGGATCGGGATTGGTGGCGGCACCCGCCATATAGCGGCGGTTGGAGAACAGGTTCGCCGTGCCCCACAGCAGCTTCTTGCCGGTCTGCTGCATCTTCTCGGCAATGATGTCGCCGATGACGCGCAGGTTCTTGTTCGATTCCGCCAGCGTCGCGCCTTCCGGGGCCACGTCCACGTCGTGGAAGGCGAAGAAAGGGACGTCGATCAGGTTGAAGAATTCAAAGGCCACCTCAGCCTTGAGCTTGGCACCGTCGAGACCCTTGTCGAACCAGGGACGATCGAAAGTACGGCCGCCAAACGGGTCGCCGCCTTCCTGGGCGAAGGTGTGCCAGTAAGCGATGGCGGGACGGATATGGTCTTCCATCCGCTTGCCGGCGATCATTTCGTCCTTGTTGTAATGGCGATATGCGAGAGCATTCTTGCTCTGCGGGCCTTCATACTTGACCTGGCTCAGGCCCTTGAAAAAATCACTCACGAACGTGCCTCCTCGATGGCGGGGTAGAGAGCGCGATAGCGCGCATATTGGTCGGAATAGGCACCCGACAGCGATGTGTCGGGCGCAATGGTTGTCTTGATCGGCGGCATGGACATGACGTCGGCCGGGTTGGCGCCGGTCGCGGCACAGAGGCCGAGCCGAGCCGCGCCCAGCGCGCCGCCGAAATCGCCGTCTTCGGGGAGGGCGATTTCCATGTCGAGATTGGTGGCCAGCATTTTGAGCCAGAGTGCGGATTTGGAACCACCGCCCACCGCCAGCAGGCGATTGATCGAGGTGCCGGCATCGGCCAGCACGCGCTGGCAATCGCGCATGGCGAAAGTGACACCTTCCATCACCGCCTGGGCCAGTTGCGCCGTGTCGGTGGACTGGGAGAGGCCAGTAAACGAGCCGCGGGCACCGGCATTATTGTGCGGGGTGCGCTCGCCCGAGAGATAGGGCAGGAAGATGGCTTCGCCTGGTCCCTTGAACTGGGCTTCGGCTTCACCCGAAAGCTCGGCCTGCTTCTTGCCGGTGATGCGGCTCAGCCAGTTGAGCGAATCCGTGGCCGAGAGGATGACGCCCATCTGGTGCCAGGTATCGGGAATGGCGTGGCAGAAGGCATGCACGGCCCCAGCCGTATTGGGGCTGAATTTTTCGTTGGAGACGAAGAGCACGCCTGATGTGCCGAGCGACACGAACCCCTCGCCGGGCCGGATCGCGCCGATACCGCAGGCGGCAGCGGCATTGTCGCCGGCGCCACCGGCCACGACGACCGGGCCAGACATGCCCCAACGCGAAACGTATTTATCCTTGAGCTGTGCCGAAACGGCAGAGCCCTCGACCAGTGATGGCATGTGGTCACGGGTCAAACCCGTCACCCCCAGCAGCTCGTCCGACCAGTCGCGCTTGGCCACGTCCAACCACAGCGTTCCGGCGGCATCAGACATGTCCTCGACATGCTCACCGGTCAGCAGTAGGCGCACATAGGCCTTGGGCAGCAGCACCTTTCTTATCTGGCGGTAGATGTCTGGCTCGTGTTTTCTGACCCAGGCAATTTTCGGCGCGGTAAAGCCCGGCATGGCGATATTGCCGGCCAGCTGCCGCAGATTGGGGAGCGCCGCTTCCATCTCGCCGCATTCAGCGGCAGAGCGGCCATCGTTCCAGAGGATACAGGGGCGCAGGACCGCATCATTCTCGCCCAGCAGCGTCGCGCCATGCATATGACCGGACAGGCCAATGCCCTTGACCGCCGCCAGTTCCTTGGGATGGCTGGCCTTGAGCTTGTCCACGGCGCCGAGCGTGGCCGTCCACCAATCTGTCGGGTTCTGCTCGGACCAGCCGGGATGCGGGCGAACCGGCTCTACGGCGGGGGCCGAGGCCTCGCCCAGCGCCTTGCCGGCCGCGTCGATCAGGAGCGCCTTGACGCCGGAAGTGCCGATATCAATGCCCAGAAATGTCATGAGGCACGTACCTCATCTGGCTGCGGCAGAAACATCTCTTACTCCTCCCTCGCCCCGTTTGCGGGGCAGCGCCGAATTTTTGAGTGACGCGTTTCTTAGCGCAGATTGTGACCGAGGAAAACGGGAATTTCAACTTGGAGCTGCGCCCAAAGCGCAAAATCTCCTCTGTCGGGGCATTTTAAGCGAGAAGGTCGCGAGAGCTATGCTCGAGTGGCACAAAGGAACGAGGCATCATCGCCCTCACCCCTCGCGGGGCAATTCGATCTCACAAGAGTTTGAGCCTGTTGCACACCCCCACCCAACCTCCCCTGTTAAGGGAAGTGTTTAGTTTGGGCGCATTGATAACCAGTGTCAGGGCTCTTTCGCCTCCCTCCCACTTGAGGGGAGGGAATGAGGGTGGGGGTGCTGAACCATCAGAAAATCCGTTGGTTTCATGGGAGTTTGCTGAAGCTGCAGCACCCCCACCTAACCTCCCCCTGTAGAAGGGGGAGGGACAGCAGGAGCCGAAGCGCCAACGCCTCCTGACGCGCTCAAAGTGAACACCCACTCTCCCGCAAGGGGAGAAGGGAAGACGCGGCTCACCGCAGATTGTCCTTCAAGAAAATCCCGATCTCGATCGGATCGGTCACGGCGCTGCGGGCCGTGCCCAGCGCCAATGCCCGTGCTGCCGCAATGGCTTCACGGATTTCGCCATCGGGGTTCTGGTCGAGCACCACGTCGATGGCGCCGCTGCGCAGGCCGGCGCGGGTGGGCTCGGTCAATTCGTGGGCGATGACGCGCAGGCTGCGGGCCCGGCCGGACTGTTCCAGCGCCGCCACCAGCCCGGCATTGCCGGCGCCGAAATTATAGAGCCCGGCAAGGTCGGGATTATCCTCGAGAATGGCGCCGACGATCCCGGCGGTCTGGTCGCGCTCGTCATGCCCCTCGAAGGGGCCAAGCATGGTGACCTCGGGGAATTCGGCGCCCAGCGCCGCCCGGAACCCTTCCAGCCGCTCGGCATGGTCGCGCAGGTGCAAAGAGCCGGCGATCAGCGCCACCTTGCCCTTGCCGGAGAGAAACCGCCCCATCAGCGAGGCAGCAGTGCGCCCGGCCGCGACATTGTCGATGCCGATGAAATTGCGCCGCGCTGACCCCGGCAGGTCCGAGACTAGCGTCATCACCGCAATCCCGCGGCGATGGGCGGCATCGACCGCGGCGATCACCTCGGGCTCCTCGCTGGCGACGATAACGGCGCAGTCGCAATGGCGTGCGTCCAGCCCATCGAGCCCCTCGGCCAGCCCGGCGCCATCCAGCGGCTTGACGCGGCGGGTGTCGAGGTGAATGCGATCGCCCAGCGCCTGGCCGAATCGGCGGGTAACCGCCTCGGCAAGACTGTCCATGAACTCGTTGGACCCGTCGGGGATGAAGAACACGACACTGAGGTCGCGGGCTCGCGCCATCAGCGACGCATTGAGGTCGCGCGAAAAGCCGATGCGCGCAATGGCCTCCTCAACCTTTTCGGCCGTGGCCGCGCGCACGCCGGGGCGGGCATTGAGCACGCGGTCGACCGTGGCCAGGGACACACCTGCCGCCCGCGCCACATCGTGAACCGTGGCCCGCCGCTTCATCGTCTCTTCGGTCAAACCGTTTCCCCTGCCGGACCGCACAAGTTTGGCGACACACTTGTTTCCAAAGGCGCAAACGTCAAGTGCAGCGTTGCAGGCAGGGGGCAATAAGGCTAGAGCTCCACCCCCAGAGCGGGAAAAGGGGACTCGACAATGGCAATCACGGTTTCAACCTTCGGCGACTTTCGCGGACAGCGGGTCGATCAGTTCCGGCTGGTAAGCGATAGCGGCGTTACCGTCGACATCATTGGCTATGGCGTGGTCGTGCGCGACTGGCGCGTGCCAGTGGCCGGCGGCGAGCGCTCGGTGGTGCTCGGCTTTGACAGCTTTGACGCCTATCCCGCCCATAGCCCGCATTTCGGTTCGCTGGCCGGGCGCGTTGCCAACCGCATCAAGGACGCGTCCTTCACCCTCGATGGCACCACCTACAAGCTGCCGCCCAATGCCGGCAATCTGCAGCTGCATGGCGGCGAGGACGGGCTGGGCCGCCAGGTCTGGTCGGCCCAGGTGGACAATGCCAATAATGCCGTGCGCTTCACCCATTTCTCGCCCGATGGCGCCATGGGCTATCCCGGCAATGTCAATTTCGCTGCCACCTATAGCCTGCTTGGCAATCGCCTGCGGCTCGAATTGACCGCCACCACCGACCGGGCCACCCCGATCAGCCTGGTGCAGCACCAATATTTCAATCTCGGCACCACAGACACGGTGCTGGACCACACCATTCAGGTCAATTCCAGCGCCTATACCGAACTGGGGGACGATCTCGCCCCCACCGGCGCCATCCTGCCCTCGCGCGGCACCATTTACGATCTGCGCAATCCGCGCACCATGCGTGACGCCAATGGCGCGCCCGTCGATTACGATATGGGCCTCGTGCTCGACACCGGCCGCAGGACTGCCGACCCGATCGCCACGGTGGTGTCGCCCGACAAGGATCTGACGCTCAAGCTGTGGAGCGATCGGCCGGGCGTGCAGGTCTATAACAGCGTCTGGACCGACATTCCGGTGCCCGGGCTCAATGGCAAGAGCTACAAGAAGCATTCCGGCTTCTGCCTTGAGGATCAGGCGCTGGCCGATGCGGTGCACAACCCGCATTTCCCCAATGTCATCTATTCGCCCGAGCGCCCCTATGGGCATTGGTGCGAAATCGAGATCGCCTGACGCGTCAGCCCGGCTGGATGCCGGGTCACGCTGCTGACGCGGCCTGTCAGGCCAAGAGCCAATGCTCCTGTCATGCCAATGGCAGGAGACAGCAATGGATGGGTTCGCTTGGACAAGACAGAACGCCTGTTTTCGATCATGGACGCCCTGCGCCGGCATCGCCGCCCGGTTACCGCGGCGGCGCTTGCCGAGGAACAGGGCGTATCGGTGCGTACGCTCTATCGCGACATTCAGACCCTTATCGGGCTGGGTGCGCCGATCGATGGCGAAGCCGGCGTGGGCTATATGCTGAAGCCCGGCTTCTTCCTGCCACCCCTGATGTTCTCGCCTGAAGAGCTCGAGGCCCTGGTGCTGGGCGCGCGCTGGGTGGAAACCCAGCCCGATGATGGGCTGAGCGTGGCGGCGCGTAATGCGCTGGCCAAGATCGCCACCGCCTCACCCGAAGATCTGCGCGACCGCATCAACGACACCGCGCTCTGGCCGGTGGCCGTCTGGGGCGAGCGCCGCCCCATCCCGGTGCTGGGCGATATCCGTCTTGCCATGCGGCAGGAAAAGGCGGTGCAGATCGAATATGAGGACGTCGAAGGCCGCGCCACCAGCCGCACCATCTGGCCGGTGGGCCTGGCCTTTTACGAGGGCAAGCAGACCATTGCCGCCTGGTGCCTGTTGCGCCAGGACTTCCGCAGCTTCCGCACCGATCGCATCGCCAGCCTCACCATCACCCAAGAGCGCTACGGCAAACGCCGCGCCGTCCTCGAACGCGAATGGCGCGCCAGCTGGACGCATGAATAGGCGCTACCTGCTCGCTGCCGCACCGCCAACAAAATGACCACGGCATACGCTTTTCACGCGCGACAAGGCGAGCCTGAGTACATTTCAAAGTGCACGCCGCTCTAAATGCTTTCGCCTCCCTCCCCACAGGGGGAAGGGAGGCGATTGAGCAGTATCGACCAGAACGCGAACGCTCTGGCGCGTGAGCCGAAGCGCTCGCCTTATTCGGCGGCGTCTTCCTTGGCTTCCTTGGCGATTTCCTTGCCGGTGGCCTGGTCGAGCACCTTCATGGAGAGGCGGACCTTGCCGCGCTCGTCAAAGCCCAGGAGCTTGACCCACACCTTGTCGCCTTCCTTGACCACATCGGTGGTCTTGGCAACGCGGGCTTCGGCCAGCTGGGAAATGTGGACCAGGCCATCCTTGGCGCCAAAGAAGTTGACGAAGGCGCCGAAATCGGCGGTCTTGACCACGGTGCCCTGATAGATGGCGCCGATCTCGGGCTCGTCGGTGATCGAGCGGATCCACTTGATGGCGGCTTCGATCTGGCTACCGTCGGAGGACGAAACCTTCACCGTGCCGTCATCTTCGATATTGATCTTGGCGCCGGTCTTTTCGACGATCTCGCGGATGACCTTGCCGCCGGTGCCGATCACTTCACGGATCTTGTCGGTGGGGATCTTGAGGGTCTCGATGCGGGGCGCGAACTCGCCCACTTCGCCACGCGAAGCCGACAGAGCCTTGCTCATTTCACCCAGGATATGGATGCGGCCGTCCTTGGCCTGAGCCAGGGCGATCTTCATGATCTCTTCGGTGATACCGGCGATTTTGATATCCATCTGCAGGCTGGTGACGCCTTCTTCGGTGCCAGCCACCTTGAAGTCCATGTCGCCCAGGTGATCTTCGTCGCCGAGAATGTCGGAGAGAACGGCGAACTTTTCGCCTTCGAGGATCAGGCCCATGGCGATACCGGCCACCGGGCGCTTCATCGGCACGCCGGCATCCATCAGCGCCAGCGAGGTGCCGCACACGGTTGCCATCGAGGAGGAGCCATTGGACTCGGTGATCTCGGAGACCACGCGGATGGTATAGGGGAATTCTTCGACCGACGGGCGGATCGGGTTGATGGCGCGCCATGCGAGCTTGCCATGGCCGATTTCGCGACGGCCGGGCGAACCCATGCGGCCGGCTTCACCGACGGAGTATGGCGGGAAGTTGTAGTGCAGCAGGAAGTTTTCCTTCTTGGTGCCCTCGAGCGAGTCGATGAACTGCTCGTCTTCGCCGGTACCGAGCGTGGCAACCACCAGCGCCTGGGTTTCGCCACGCGTGAAGATGGCAGAACCATGGGTGCGCGGCAGCACGCCCACTTCGGCCAGGATCGGACGCACGGTCTTGAGGTCGCGGCCGTCGATACGGCTGCCGGTGTCCAGAATGTTCCAGCGCACGATCTTGGCCTGGAGATTGTGGACGACTTCGCCGAGGGCTTCCTTGGAGATCTCTCCGGCTTCGATCTTGGCGGCGAAAGCCTCCTTGACCTTGGCATTGGCGGCGTCGACCGCAGCATAGCGCTGGGCCTTTTCGGTGATCTGGTAGGCAGCGCGCAGATCGGCTTCGGCAATGGCCAGCACTTCGGCCTCGAGAGCCGAGAAGTCCGGAGCCTGGAAGTCGCGCGGCTCCTTGGCGGCCAGTTCTGCCAGCTTGATGATGGCTTCGATCACCTGGGCCGAGGCCTTGTGACCGAACATCACGGCGCCCAGCATCACCTCTTCGGAGAGCTCCTGGGCTTCCGATTCCACCATCAGCACGGCGTCCTGCGTGCCGGCCATGACCAGGTCCAGCTTGCTGTCGGCGCGGCGATCGACCGGCAGGTTCAGCACATATTCGCCATTGACATAGCCGACGCGGGCAGCGCCGATCGGGCCCATGAAGGGAACGCCCGAAATGGTCAGCGCGGCAGAGGCGGCGACCATGGCCAGCACGTCGGGATTGTTCTCCATGTCATGCTGGAGAACGGTGACGACCACCTGGGTCTCGTTCTTGTAGCCATCGGGGAAGAGCGGGCGGATCGGACGGTCGATGAGGCGCGAAACCAGGGTTTCGTTCTCGGTCGGGCGGCCTTCGCGCTTGAAATAGCCGCCCGGGATCTTGCCGGCGGCGAAGTATTTTTCCTGGTAGTTCACGGTCAGCGGGAAGAAGTCCTGGCCGGGCTTGGCGGACTTGGCGCTGACGACGGTGGCGAGCAGGACGGTTTCGCCCAGGGTGGCGAGCACGGCGCCATCGGCCTGGCGGGCGATCTTGCCGGTTTCCAGCGTCAGGGGCTGGCCGCCCCAGTTGAGCTCGACCTTATGGTGATCAAACTTGATCGACATGATTTCGTCTTTCCATTCTGCCGGTCGAGCGGGAACGCGGGGAGAGGCCAAGGGCCCACGAACGCGACCGGTGTGCCCGCACCGGACCCGCACCCTATGTACGTAACCGGCTCAAAATCAGGCACTGTTGCTGTCTGGCGAGACAGAACATGGACAAGACAACAAGCGGCTCCGCGGCGGAAGGCGCCAATAATCCTGCCATGCTCCGGCACCGCCGGCCTCATGCGGGGCGCCGCAAACCGGCGCCGACACGTGCCCCAAAAAGGGCGTTCGGCGCGGAAGGCATGCTCCCGCGCCGGAAACTTCTTGCGCTTAGCGGCGCAGGCCGAGCTTTTCGATCAGCGTCTTGTAGCGGGCTTCGTCCACCTTCTTGAGGTAGTCGAGGAGGCTACGACGCGTCGACACCAGCTTCAGCAGACCACGACGGGAATGGTTATCCTTGTTGTGGCCCTTGAAGTGCTCGGTGAGATTGGCAATGCGCTCGGAGAGGATGGCAACCTGCACTTCCGGCGAGCCGGTGTCGTTGGCCTTGGTTGCGTATTCCTGAATGAGGGCGCTTTTGCGCTCTGCAGTAATCGACATCGGTTGATCCTTTCACAAAAGAGGATTGTGGCCGCCCCAGCCGGGATGTCGTCCAGGTGGGGCCGAGAAAACCGGGCATTGTATCGGACAAGCCGGGCGCCGGTTGCGGGCTCTATAGGGCAAAAAGCCCCGCAAAGCCAGAGATTATTGGTCCATGTCCTCGTCGGGCCGTACCGCGGCGAAGCCGGGGTCGAGCGCGCTGAGGGGAATGCTGAGCGTCCATTCCACCCCATCGGCATGGTCGTGATGGATCACCGTGGCGCCCAGCGCGCCCCCGACCATGGAGAGCAGCACCGTGGTGCCGAAGCCCGCGCGCCCCGGCGGGGGCAGGGGCTGGGACAGGGTTTCGCGCCAGTCCAGCACCAGCCGCTCGTCGGCGATGCGCCAGTCCAGCCGGATCTGGCCGCCCGGATCGGCAATTGCGCCGTAGCGGGTGGCATTGGTGGCGAGCTCGTGCAGCGCCATGCCTAGGATCTGGGCGCCCTGCGGATTGATGCGGATGGTGGGTCCGCTTACGAGGATGCGCCCATCGGCGGGACGGAACGGGGCCAGCTGCTGATCGACCAGATCGGACAGCCCCACCCCGGCGCGGCCATGGGCCAACAACAGATCGGTGGAGCGCGCCAGGCCCATGATGCGGCGCTCCAGCGCCTGCACATAGGTGGGTACATCGGTGGTGCCGCGGGCGGTCTGCTTGGCCATGGCGGCAATGACGGCCATCTGGTTCTTGGAGCGATGCGCAAGCTCGCGCATGAGAAACCGCACGTCACGCTCGGCAGCCTGCAATTGCGCCGAGGATTCGGCCAGGGTGGTCGATATCTCGGTGATCTCAGCCACCGGGTATTGCCCGGCGGTGACGATTTCCCCGCGCCCCAGGCGCCGCGCTTCCCGCTGCAGGCCCTGCACGGAGCGGCGGATGCGCTGGGCGAGGAGAAAGGCGATGAGCGAGGCGACGAGCGCGATGGCGACGCCCCAGGCCGTCAGCTGCAAGACCGATTCTCCCAGCGGCCGGCTGACCTGAGCCGCCGAGGCCCAGGCGACGATGCGCCAGCCGCTGAGGCCGGAGCGCCATTCCGCCGTCACCACGCGCTGGTCGTTGACCACTTCCTCTGTCCAGTCGCTGGCATTAGTGGTGGTCTCGCGGCGCAGCGGCAGGATGTCTCCGATGCGCAGGCCGGCCTCGGAGGTGGCGGCAATGATGGTATTGCCGCGATCCACCAAGGCTGCATGCCAGCCCGCCGGCATTTGCCGCGATTGCAGCGCCGGCACCAGATTGGCGGCATTCTGCGTCAGGGCGAGAAGCACGGTGGAGCCGGCATTGGACACCGGCAGCCAGACATTAAACACATAGGATTGCGCCGTCTGTCCGAAGAACAGGCTCGATACCGTGGCCACGCCGCGCTCGCGCGCCAGAATGGCGGTTTCGTCGTCGGAAGTTTTGCCCAGCGGCTCGCCATAGCTGACGCGGGTATTGAGCAGCTGGTTCATGTCGGCATCGACGGCGAGCAGATAGGTGCCGGTGCCGGCCAGCGCCTCGACGCCGCGATCGTGAAACTGGGCGAGATCACCCTCGTAAAGCGCGGAATCGCTGGAGAGCACGCGCAGTGTCGTGCCCATGCCGGCGATTTCGCGATCGACCGAATGGCCCATGGCCTGCACGGTGGCATTGGTGAGGGCGCGCACCACCTGGTCCTGCGCGTCATTGGTGCGCATCAGCAGGATGAGGGCCACGGCGAAGGCCGGCACCAGGATGACGAGAATGAGGGCGAACAGGTAATGAGCAACCGGCCGGGCGCGCCTTGGCGGGGGAAGATTGCCATCGGGTTGGGCAGAGGGTCGCTCAGGGGCGGCGTTGTCCGCCATTCGCAACCTCCAGTGCAGTCGGGCGTGAACTCACTCGTTGAGAGGTAACACGCGACGGCCGATGAGGTTGCAAGGCATGGAAACAGCTTTCCGCCTCTGGTAAAGAGCGCCCATGAGCACCGCAGAAACCGCCTCCCAGACCCGCCCCAAGAAGCTGTTTATCCGCACCTATGGGTGCCAGATGAACGTCTATGACAGCGACCGCATGGCCGATGCGCTGGCGCCGCAAGGCTATGAGCCGACCACGGAGATCGAAGACGCCGATCTCGTGCTGCTCAACACCTGCCATATCCGCGAAAAGGCCTCCGAGAAGGTGTTTTCCGAGCTTGGGCGGCTCAAGGAATTGCAGAGCGAAAAGCGCGCCAGTGGCGGCGATCTGATGATCGGTGTGGCCGGCTGCGTGGCTCAAGCCGAGGGTGAGGAAATCGCCCGCCGCGCCCCGGTGGTCGACATGGTGTTCGGACCGCAGGCCTACCACCGCCTGCCCGACATGCTGGCGCGCGCCGAAAGCCAGCGCCACATGCATCCCAGTCTTAAAAAGCCTGTGATCGACACTGATTTCCCCGAGGAAGACAAGTTCGCCCACCTGCCGGCGGCCAAGAAGGAAGTGACGCTGACCCGCGGCCTCACCGCCTTCCTGACCGTGCAGGAAGGCTGCGACAAATTCTGTTCGTTCTGCGTCGTGCCCTATACGCGCGGCGCCGAGGTCAGCCGTCCGGTGCATCAGGTGCTTGAGGAAGCGCGCCGGCTGGTCGATGCCGGGGTCAAGGAAATCACCCTGCTCGGCCAGAACGTCAACGCCTATCATGGTCTCGATGCCACGGGGCGCCCCGTGGGCCTGGGTGAACTGGCCTATCTCCTGGCCGAAATTTCCGGGCTCGAGCGGCTGCGCTATACCACCAGCCATCCGCGCGACATGGACGACGCATTGATTGCGGCGCATCGCGACCTGCCGCTGCTCATGCCCTATCTGCACCTGCCGGTGCAGTCCGGTTCGGATCGCATCCTCAAGGCCATGAACCGTAAGCACACATCAGCCGAATATCTGGCGCTGATCGACAAGATCAAGGCAGCGCGGCCCGACATGGCGCTATCAGGCGATTTCATTGTCGGCTTTCCCGGTGAAAACGACCAGGACTTCGAGGATACGCTGAGCATCATCCGCGAGACCGGCTATGCCTCGGCCTATTCGTTCAAATATTCCACCCGCCCCGGCACGCCCGGCGCCAATCTCGGCGATCAGATTGCCGAAGAGGTCAAGACCGAGCGGCTCTATCGGCTGCAGGAGCTGGTCAACGCCCAGACCACGGCTTTCCACGCCTCCTGCGTTGGCAAGACCATGCCGGTCTTGATCGAACGCGTCGGCCGCATGCAAGGCCAGGTCGGCGGCCGCTCCCCCTATCTGCAAGCCGTGCATCTCGACGGCCCAACCAGCCTGATCGGCGCCATCCACCAGGTCGAAATCATCGGTACCAGCACCAATTCGCTGGTCGGCCGATTGAAACAGGCCGTGGCGGCGTAAGCGCGAGGCGCCGGAAATTTCGACCCCCGCCTTCAAAACTGCCCGGTCCTATGTCGCGGAAATAGATTTTTTGCGCGCCGTTTCGGTGCTGGTAGTGTTGATCTGCCATTTGCAGATCAACATCCTGCCCGGCGGCTTCGTCGGCGTAGACGTGTTTTTCGTCATATCCGGCTATGTGGTGGCGTTGTCCCTGCTACATCGCAGCTTCAAGGGCATCGCCGATTTCATTTTCGGCTTTTATGCGCGGCGGTTTCTCCGCATTTTCCCGGCATTGATCCTGTGCGTGTCGGTCACGGCCCTGCTGACCGTGCTGTTCGTGCCGCAATCCTGGCTGAGCCAGGCTGTCTATGCCACAGGCCGCTATGCGCTGTTCGGCTTCAGCAACCTTGCCCTCATCTGGTTCGATGACGGCTACTTCTCGCCACGCAGCGATTTCAACCCATTTACCCACACGTGGTCATTGGGGGTGGAAGAGCAGTTTTACCTGATCTTCCCCTTGATGTTCCTTGCCCTCATCGCGCCCTGGGTGTTGCGGGGCCGGAAGGCCCTGCCGGGCCTCGCAGTGCTCGCCATCGCCTCGGTAGCGTCACTGGTTTACGCTTGGCATCTGGGCAATGCCGATGCGCGCGCCGCCTACTACCTGCTGGCGTCCCGCTGGTGGGAGCTAGCTTCAGGCGTCATGCTGGCGGTGTTGCATGCCAGCTACCCCCATTGGCGCATAACCGACCGGTGGCGTGGAGCGCTGGCGATTGCGGGCCTGGTTCTGATCGGACTTGCAACGCTTTATGCCGATCCCGCACACTTTCCCTATCCATGGGCGTTGCTGCCCGTCTTTGGGGCGGTGTTGTTCCTGCATGGCGTGGCGGGCGACAGGCCGGTGGGGGGCAAGATCGGTGCGTTGCTGAGCCAGCCTGTCGCCCTTTACATCGGCCGCATCTCTTATTCACTCTACCTCTGGCACTGGCCAATGATCGTGCTGTTCCGCTGGACGGTCGGGATCGATGGGCCGCTGGAGATTGCCGCCGCTATAGCGCTCAGTTTTGCGGCGGCCTCTGCCTCCTATCATTTTTTAGAGACCCCGATCCGTCGGCTCGGGCACAGACAATTCCGCTTCTTCAATATCGCTGTGGTCGGCGCCGGTCTGGCCTCCATTGCCCTGGCCCTCTTCACCTATTCAGCGCTTTTCGCGCATCGCGATGCGCTGACCCTCAGCGTCACCAAAGACCAGCAGGCCTGGTATCCCTATGCCTATGATCGCCCGAGCGATTATACGGGACCAACCTTTGCCGGCCGGACCTTGTTCGCGGTGGGCGACAGTCATCTCGGCGCCTATGAGGCCATGCTCCATTGGACCACAAAGGACCTCAAAATGGAGCTTTGGGCCCGTGGCATCGATGATTGCCAGCTGGCGCGGCTCTACTATCCGATCAACGGCTCCGACCATTGCCAGGCCCTGGTCGAGAACATCCTGAGTGGGATCGAGGCCAAGGCAAAGCCCGGCGATATCGTGTTTTTCCCGACACTTCGGGGGCACCGTCTGGTCGATCAATGGTTCCATTTCGACCTTGAAGACGTTCGCGGCTACAATGCCAGCGAGGGCTTTGCCGAAAGCCTGCGTTTCGCGGTGGACCAGAATCTGCCCTATTTCGAGCGGCTGGCGTCCAAGGGCCTGATTATCCTCCTGGACCTGCCCAAACCCACCATGATGACCGTGCCCTATCGCTGCGCCGATTGGTTCAATAGGTCCAATCCGATCTGCGCGGCTGGCGACACGGTGCCACGCAGTCTCATGCTGGAGCTGCGCCAGCCCATGATCGCAGCGCTCGATATGGTCGCGCAGCGCGTCCCGGCGCTGCATCTGTGGGACCCGTTCCCGCTGCTCTGTCCTGAGGACCCGTGCGGTGTCTATGATGCGACAGGACCGCTCTTCATGGACGGCGACCATATCAGCGGGCATGGCAACCAGGTACTGCTCCCGGCCTTCCGCGCCGAAATCGTCAGCCTGTTGCAAGGGCAGTCGTCCACTTCAAACCGCGGCTGAAGCGAGGCGCGGTCACCTCCCTCACCCTCTCGTGGGAGGGAGCCAAGGTCGCCCCAACCAGAACGTGAAAAGCTCTGGGCTGAACACGACGGCTTCAGCGTTTGGGACGCCCCATGCTCGCGGGCAAAAGGTTTCACGTGAATCCGCGCCGGGGTGGGACCGGCGCGGGGTTTGCCTCAGTGGAACTGGGCGGTTTCGGTGGATTCGGCCATGGCTGTGGTGGCGCTCTGGCCCTCGCTCACCGTCATCGAGACGGCGTCGAAATAGCTGGTGCCCACTTCGCGCTGGTGGCGCACGGCCGAGAAGCCGTGTTTTTCCGCCGCGAATTCGGCCTGTTGCAGTTGCGAATAGCCGGCCATCCCCCGCGCCTTGTAGTTGCGCGCCAATTCGAACGTGGTGAGGCTGAGATTGTGGAAGCCGGCCAGGGTGATGAACTGGTATTTATAGCCCATGGCGCCCAGTTCGCGCTGGAACTTTTCCATATCGGCCTCGCCCATATGCTTGGCCCAGTTGAAGCTGGGCGAGCAGTTATAGGCCAGCATCTGCTCGGGATGCTCCCGGCGGATGGCTTCGGCAAATTTGCGCGCTTCCCCCAGATCGGGCGTCGAGGTTTCGCACCAGATGAGATCGGCATAGGGCGCATAGGCCAGCCCCCTGGCAATGGCACAATCAATGCCGCCCTTGAGCCGGTAAAATCCCTCGGCCGTGCGCTCGCCGGTCACGAAGGGCTTGTCGTAATCGTCGATATCGGAGGTGATCAGCCGCGCTGCCTCGGCATCGGTGCGCGCCATGATCAGGGTGGGCACGCCCATGACATCGGCAGCGAGCCGGGCGGAATTGAGGGTGCGGACGAACTGGCTGGTGGGCACCAGCACCTTGCCGCCGAGATGGCCGCACTTCTTTTCAGATGCAAGCTGGTCCTCGAAATGCACGGCGGCCGCGCCGGCCTCGATCATGGCCTTCATCAGCTCGAAGACGTTGAGCGCGCCGCCAAAACCGGCTTCGGCATCGGCAATGATGGGGACGAAGAAATCGAGATCGGTGGTCGCAGTGCCATCAGCCTTTTCCATGGTCTGGATCTGGTCGGCGCGCTGCAGCGCCTTGTTGATGCGCTTGACCACGGCCGGCACGCTGTCGACCGGATAGAGCGACTGATCGGGATACATATTGCCCGAGGAATTGGCGTCGGCTGCGACCTGCCAGCCGGAGAGATAGATGGCTTTCAAACCGGCCTTGACCTGCTGGACGGCCTGATTGCCGGTAAAGGTACCGAGCGTGGGCACAAAATCCTCACTGTGCAGCAGCTGCCAGAGCTTCTGCGCGCCATTCTCGGCCAGGGTATGGCGAATGGGCAGGGAGCCGGCGAGGCGCCTGACATCGGCGGGAGCATAGGTGCGGGCAATAGTCTTCCAGCGGTCCGGGGCATAATCCGGCGTCGGGAAGGCTTCTGGCTTGTGTGGCTTGTCGAGCATGTCGGTTCTCCTCGAATTTGGACATGGCTGCGCCGGTCCGTCCGAAGACGGCTGGCAATGATTCACGTGGAACTTTTTGGGTTGGGGGCGGCCAGCCTATCCCGCGACGCGGCGGGAGAAGGTGGCAGCGATCATGCCGGCGCCTGAGAACAGCTCCTGGGCGTCTTCGCCCCCCACCAGGGTGAACTGGTGCCGACCGATACGGCCGGCAATCGCATAACCCTGGACGTCGAGTCCGCGGGCCTTGAACTGGGCCATGGCCTCATTGGCGGTGGGGGCAATGATGGTGATGTATTCGTCGCGTTCGGCGGTAAGGGGGGACATTGGAATTTCTCCTCGCTGGTTGATGTAAATATTTGACAACCGGCAAAAGAATGCAAGAAATAGCCTGCATACCGCCTGTAAACCTGTAAATCGGCGGTCAATTCCGGAGCGCAGTTCTGTAAATTCTGTAAATCCGGGGGCGGAGGAAAACATGGTCGATACGGCAGAAAGCCAGATCGGTGGCCGCATCAAGCGGTTGCGGCGGCAGCGGCGGCTGAACCAGGCGGACCTGGCGGCGGCGCTGGGGATCTCGCCCAGCTATCTCAACCTGATCGAGCACAATCGCCGCAAGGTGACGGTCCCCTTGCTGTTTTCCATCGCCGGCTATTTCGGGGTCGAGCCGGGCGAACTGGTGGACAGTGACGAGGGCCGGTTGGCCGGCGACCTGATGGAGGCCTTCGGCGACGATCTCTTCGCCGATAGCGACCTCACCAATCTCGAAATCCGCGACCTTGCCACCGCCAATCCAGCGGCGGCGCGGGCGGTACTGAAACTTTATGATCGCTATCGGGTGCTGGCGTCAGGGGGTGAAGCGCCGCGCCGGGACGGGGAGGCAGAGCCCTATCACCTCGCCACCGACGCCATTTCCGATTTCCTTCAGGAAAACGCCAATCATTTTCCGGCGCTGGAAGATGCGGCCGAAAGGGTGCGCGTCGATATCGACAATTCCGGCGACAGTTTCGATCCGGCCATCCGCACCTATCTCTTCAATGTCTTCGGGCTCGAGGTGCGGCTGGCCTCGCTGCCCCATGGCATTGCCCGCCAGACCGATCCGGCGCGGCGGCATCTGCTGGTGTCCGATCTCTTGTCGGCAGAAAGCGCCAATTTTCTTCTCGCCCAGCAAGTGGGGCAAATGGCGGCAACAGCCGAAATCGAGGCGGTGATCGCGGCCGCCGAATTGCCGGAGGGCGATGCGCCGGCCCTGGCGCGCAATGTGCTCTCGGCCTATTTCGCGGCGGCGCTGCTCATGCCCTATGCGCCGTTTCTGCGGGCCTGTCGCGACTATCGCTACGATATCGAACGGCTGGGCCGGCGGTTCGGCGCCAGTTTCGAGCAGGTCTGCCACCGCATGACCACGCTGCAGCGCAAGGGCGCGGCGGGCATTCCCCTGCATCTGGTGCGCACCGATATCGCCGGCAATATTTCCAAGCGCTTTTCGCTGTCCGGCATTCACATTCCGCGCCATTCCGGCGCCTGTCCGCGCTGGAATATTTACGCGGCCTTCCTGGCGCCCGAGCGGATCAATGTGCAACTGAGCCAGATGCCGGACGGACAGAAATTCTTCTGCATTGCCCGCACCATCACCAAGGGCGACTACCGCTACAACGCCCCGCGCCGCTATCTCTCGATCGGTCTCGGTTGCGCCATCCACCATGCCGGCGAGATGATCTATTCTGACGGCATGGATTTGGGCAGCGCCCAGCAGGTGGTGCCGATCGGCGTCGGCTGCCGCATCTGCCCGCGCATGGAATGCGGCCAACGAGCCCACCCCCCCGCCGACCACCGCTTCCGGCTCGACGACAATGTCAGGCCCGAAAGCCTATATGCGCGCATGGGCTAGCGGTAGCGCGGGACCAGGGCGACCCCGGCATTGCTGTTACTCGAGCACCATGGAAAAGATGGTCAGCAAGGCAAATATGGCAGCGATGCTGATTTGAGCCCACCGCTTGGGCACCGTGATTCCCAGCGCCAGCAGCACGAAGATCAGCCCGTTGATACCGAAGAACATCGGCGTCATTGGCAGTTCGGCAAAGCCTTCCTTGATAACCAGATTGGCCATGTCGAGAGAGTGGCTGATCAAGAGCGCGCCATAGAACCAGTACCGGCGGGCCACAAAATATTCGTAGTGGTTCTCGGCGCCGTCATTGGACTTGATTTCGTCCGGCAACAGCACCGCAGTCATGAACAGATAGCTCGAGCAATAAAGGATCTGGTAGAGATAGAGCGGATAGCTCCACTGCACCTTGCCGAAGGTCTGCGCCTCTTCCCACCAGAACACCGATATCGCGCCGAACAGAAAGAAAATCCACAGCGCGTGGACGATATTCATCCGATATTCCTGCGGATGCTGCACGAACTTGGCGAGGCCGCTGAGCAATTTGCCCACCGCCAAGCCCAGGATCATGCCTGAGATCAGGCGCACATAGAGCGAGAGATCGGCAACCGGTTCCATGGGCGAGGCTTCCTTTCGCGCTGCACACCCCCGCTCTGCTAGCCGATTGTGTGGGAGTTCTGCAACAGTGCGCAATGAGATCAAATTGTGGCGAGGAACTGCCCAATTCGTGCCACGTTAAGGATAACAAGCGTAATCACGAGGTGACTGCGCACCGATTTGCGCGCGCTTCCCCGAAATGCCTGCCCCGAGGTCCCTGTATTGATTTCCCGCCGCCTTTTCCTGCTTGGCATTTCCGCCACCGCCCTGTCGGCCTGCTCCACCACGCGCCAGCCCGTGGTCGTCGAACCGACCTTCGATCCCTATTACGTGCGCATGTATGGGCCGGTTACCGATGAGCCCTACATGGTCGCCGCCATGGACCTGCGCCGCGTCGACCCGCAATGGTGGCGCCAGGAAGTGCCCTATATGACCACCGAGCGTCCTGGCACGCTGGTCGTCGATACCCCGGCGCACTATCTCTATCTGGTGCTCGAGGGCGGTCGCGCCCTGCGCTACGGCATCGGCGTCGGCAAGGACGAGGCCCTGGTGTTCCGCGGTAATGCCACCATTGGCCGCAAGGCGGCCTGGCCGCGCTGGACCCCGACCAAGTCGATGATCGCCCGCGAGCCCGACCGCTACGGCCCCTACGCCAATGGCATGGGCCCCGGCCCGGAAAATCCGCTTGGTCCGCGTGCCCTTTACCTCTACAAGAACGGCGCCGACACCCTGTTCCGCATCCATGGCACCACCGAGCCCTACACGATCGGCACCAATGTGTCTTCGGGCTGCATTCGCCTCATGAACCAGGACATTATCGATCTCTACGCCCGCGTCCCCGTTGGCGCCCGCGTCACAGTGATCAACGCCTGACCCCATTCTCGAATTGCTGGTTGCGGTTCATCCGTAGTCACCCGCAGCCAGCACCCAAAGCACCGCCGGTCACCCCGGCGGTGCTTTTTCTTTATCGGTGGTCCAGAACTTGGTGCAACAGCACCAATCCGCCCTCGGGCCTGGCCCGAGCGCCTGTCGGCAAGCCACCATGCAGCCCTGGCGCAAGCGTCGGGGCTTCGGCTCCCGCTCTCCGTTTCGGGGCAGTCCCCTTTTGGGCGCATTTTATAACCGATCTCGGTGCTCTTTCGCCTCCCTCCCCCTTGCGGGGAGGGAGTTAGGGCTGGGTGTTTGGCAATATCTCACCTGGCACTCGATGGGGCTCCTCCCCCTTCTTCAGGGGGAGGTTGGGTGGGGGTGTGCAGAGTGCTCAAGCCCATATGCAATAGCCCTGCCTTGCGCGCAGGGTGGGGGGCTGAGAGCCCGGTGCCAATGTGTCGATAGGCGATGGCCCCCAGAGCCCCCCTCACGAACGTGACCACGCCCCCAAACAAAAGGCCCTCCCCTGGCGGAGAGAGCCTCTATCTGTCAGCGATGCGATCGCTTAGGCGGCGTGGCTTTCCAGCCATTTGGCCAGGCCCGCCTTGGGGGTGCCGGCGCCGATCTTCATGTCGGCGGCTTCGCCGCCCTTGAACAGGATCATGGTCGGGATCGAGCGCACGCCATACTGGGCGGCGATGCCCGGGTTTTCGTCGACATTGAGCTTGACGATCTTCACCTTGCCGGCGAGTTCGCTGGACAGCTCATCCAGCACCGGGGCGATCGCCCGGCAGGGCCCGCACCACTCGGCCCAGAAATCCACCAATACGGGTTCCTTGGCGTTGAGGACTTCCTCGCCGAACGTGGCGTCGGAAACGTGTGAGGTCATGGTTCGTGCCTTTTGGGTTTGAAAGCGGAGGGGTGTTTGCGCCTAAAGCTGGGAAGAGTCCAGTCAAAGAACAAGACCTATCACAGAAGGGTAAAGTCGGCGCGCGCCTCGGCCAGCAGAGCGGCGGGCAGATTCATCAATGATTCCAACTCGGTCCACAAAATTGCCGCCGAAATGGGGCGCCCCGGGAAAAGCTGACCTGCAACCAATGCATATAGGCCCAGTTGCGTGAGATAGCGCGCCGGCACGTCCGCGACTCGATTTGGCGCATTGGCGTCGGACTTGTAGTCGACCACCAGCACCCCCTCTTCGTCAACCACCAGCCGGTCCATCCGACCCGATAGCCGCACCGCTTCGCCGCGGTGTCGCGCTTCGACCAGGAACGGCACCTCGGCGCGACTGCCGGGGCCGAAGAGTCGGCCCAGTTCCGGCCGCCGTAAAATGGTTAAGGCTTTGTTCAGAATGCGGTCATGTTCATGACCGTGGTCGGGCAACAACGTCTCCAGCGCCCGCGGCACCACCCGCTCCCAATCGGTGGGATCGATGCGGCCCAGATGCTGCAGCAGCGCATGCAGGGCCAGCCCGCTCTTGCGTGCCGCCTCGGCATCGCGCACCTGTTCGGCAAGGCTTTCAAGCACTTGCGGCCGCGCAATCCCCGCCCGTGACGGCGAGATCACCGGCTTTTCCTTTGGCGCCGGTACCGGTTCGGGTAAGGCGACAGGCGCATAAGCTGTTGGTTTCACTTCATTTTTCTCGACAGCAAGCGGTTCCGGCCGCGCCTGCGGATAGACCAGCGTGCCATCATCAAGACGCTCGCCCGAAGGCGCCAGCCCCATGTCGATGGCCTCGTACCAGCTGCCGACCAGCTGGGTTTCCGGCTTGCCGCGCCCGCTAAAGGCGCCGGTGACATAGAGTTCGTCCTCGGCCCGGGTCATGGCCACATAGAGCCGGCGCCAATACTCCTCGGCCTGGTTGCCGTCGATTTCGTCTTTGATCCCAGAGGTTTGCGGCACATGCTGTTCGGCGCGCTGGGCATGGATCAGCAAGGGGCCGGGATGGTCGGGGACCACATAGACCGGCTTTCCGGTCTGCTGCGTCGAAGGCTTTGCCACCGCATCGGCAAGAATGACGATCGGCGCTTCAAGCCCTTTGGCGCCATGCACCGTCATCACCCGCACGCCATTGCCCGCTTCAGTCAGCTCGCGCTTGATGGTCACCGAGCGGCGGCGCAGTTCGGCCGCAAACCCTTGCAGCGACGGCTGTTCCGTCTGCTCATGGGCCAGGGCCAGCGCCAGGATTTCCGAGAGCACCTCGTCCACCTCGGTGCCCAGCCGGGCGTGAAAGCGCCTGAGCCCACCCCCGGCATAGAGCACCGAAGCGAGGAATTCGAAGGGCCGCTCGAAATCGAGTTCGGCCCGCCAGGCGCGCAAGCGTCCCGCCGCCTCCTGCGCCGATGAGAGGTCCGAGGCCATCAGTCGCTGCCACAGGGTCTCGCCGGGTGCGCGCCCTTCGGACAAGCGATAGAGATCGTCCTCGGACACATCGAACAGCGGCGAGCGCAACAGCGCCGCCAATTGCAGGTTTTCCGCCGGATTGAGCAGCACATCCATCAGAGCCAAGAGGTCGAGGACCGCGATATGGCCAGTGACCGCCAGCCGGTCGGCGCCCGGCGTGGGCAGGTTTTCGAGCCGCAGCGCGCGGATGATTTCCTGGAAGAAGGGCCCGCGCTTCTGCACGAGAATGAGCACGTCATCGGCCCTGACCGCCCGTCCGCGCTGGGCCAGCGGGCGTTGTGTGTCCACCCAGGAGCGGATCTCCCTGGCAATGCGCTGGGCCACGAGGCGCTGGGCGCTGGGCTCGGCATCGAGCGGTTTTCTCGGCCATTCGCCATCGCTTGCCGCTGCATCGAGTGGCGCGATAGGCGGCCAGAGCGACACCAGCCCACCGGGCTGGATGCGGGCCGCCTCATGGCCAACCTTGTCCTCGGCCAGCAGTGCCTTCTGGATATCGGGGCGGGCGCAGACCAGGTCGACCGCCGCCAGAATGCCGCTCAGCGTCCGAAAACTGGTATGGAGCTTGACCTGTTCGAACAGTTGCATGGCCTGCCTGGCCCGCTGCGCGAAGTCGCGGCCGGCGGTGCCGAACAGGATCGGCTGCGCGCCCTGGAAGGAATAGATCGACTGCTTCTGGTCACCCACCGCAAAGATCGACCGGGGCCGCGTGACCGCTCCGGCCCCGGTGAAGAATTCCTCGGCCAGCGCCTTAACCACGCGCCATTGCTGGGCATTGGTGTCCTGGCTTTCATCGACCAGGATATGGTCGATGCCGGCATCGAGCTTGTATTGCACCCAGGGCGCGATAGCGCGGTTGTCGAAAAGATCGCCCAGCTTTTCGATAAGATCGTCGAAATCGAGCAGCGCATGGCCACGCTTTTCGGCTTCATAGCGGGTATGGACCGCCGCCACCACGTCGAGCACGGCAAAGCTGCGGTCGAGCAGATAGGCGCCGGCCAGTTCGGTCTGCAGCGCCAGAAGCCGTTCCTGTTCGGCCACCAGCAGCTCGTAGAGTTCCGGAAAAGCCTCGATTTCCTTCTTGGTCATCAGGCCGGCGCGCGGCTTGTCCTCGGCGGTGAAGAAGGCGGCGCGCAGGCCGGCCTGGGTAAGCGCCTGCGGATCGAGCCGGGCCAGGAGATCGACGCAACGGCGGCTGCCCTCCGGACTGCCCTTGAGACACTCGACCAGCCGCGCCAAAACACCGGGGCCGAGCAGGGTTTCGCTGGTAAAACGCGCCGTGATGGCCTCGAGCGTGCCGACAGGCCCCACCAAAGCCTGAAGGCGGCGCCTGGCGGCGGCGACATCGACCAGCACCGGCTTCAGCCTGGCGCCTTCGACCAACGCCGCGTCGATGGCGTCCTTGATGGCCGTATCGGTCATGAGGGCGAAAAGGGTTTCCACCGCGACGGCATTGGCGCCACCGCGCAGCCCCTCGGCCAGAACCGCTTCGCGCGCCGCCAAGACCATGGCATTGCGCTGATCGTCCTCGATCACCTTGAAGTCAAACGGCACCCCGGCCTCGATGGGGAAGCGATGCAGCACCGCTTCGCAAAAGGCGTGGATGGTGAGAATGCGCAACCCGCCCGGCGTTTCCAGCGCCCGCGCAAACAGGGTCCGGGCTTTTTCCAGCACGACTTCATCGGGGGCAGCGCCCGTCAGTCCGGCGATTTCGCTGGCAAGCTCGTGGCGCTCGACCACTGCCCAGCGCGCCAGTTCACGCCCGACGCGCCCGCGCATTTCGGCGGCGGCCGCCTTGGTGTAGGTGAGGCACAAAATCGATTGCGGCCGCACCCCCGCCAGCAACAGGCGCAAGACCCGCCGCGTCAACACATAGGTCTTGCCCGAGCCGGCATTGGCCTCCACCCAGATGGAGCGTAGGGGATCGCTGGCCCGGGCCTGGCTGTCGCTGGTGTTATAGGGGACGGTCAGCTTGCCACGATCGCTCATGCCTCGTCTTCCCCATCCACGGCGGTCCATTCGGCAAGGCGCGACAGGTGATCATAGGCGCCGGCAAAGCTCTGCGTCTTGAGCGGCAGGAGCCGCGCCGGCATCGGCGTCTGGCGCAGCAGGAAATGATCGATATGGCGTTGCATGCGGCGGCTGATCTCGTCGGCCACGGCCATCACATCCATCTCAGGCGCGGTGGCGAAGGCGCTGGGCTTGAAGGCCTCGGGCCCCAGGCCGATCTTGACATAGGTGAGCGCGCTGGTGTCAGCGGCCGCGATCTTGTCCATGCTGCCCGCCCGCGCTATCGCCGCTTCGAGCGGCAATTGCGGCGCCTCGAAACCAGTCATGGCCCTCTTGGTCGGGGGCGAGCCGGTCTTGAAATCGAGGATTTCAAGGCTGCCATCGACCAGTTCATCGACCCGGTCAGCGCGGCCGATCACCTTGATCTCTTTGTCCAGTTTGAGCGTCAGCGCGCCATCGATCTCGGCATGGCGGCGGCGTACCTGGGGCGCGCGGTCCCGCTCGAAATCGAGGAACTGCCCCGCAGCCACTCCAAAGCGTTTGAGCCAGATGTCGCGACGTTCCCCGATATGTTCGAGCCCGGAAAATTCCTCGCCGGCAATCGTCATCAGCCGCTCCAGCGCATCTGCAGCCAGCGGGTCATGTCCTTCATTGACGAAGCGGGAGAAGATGGCGTGGATGATGGTGCCGCGCTCGCGCATGTCCGGGTCTTCACCCAGGGGATCGAGCGGGCGCAGGCCCAAGACGTGGCGCGCATAGAGGTCATAAGGCGAGCGGATCAGCGTCTCGATCTCGGTCACCGACAATTGCCGTGGCCGTTTGTTCACCGGCGGATTGGGCTCGGGGCGCGAGGCGGGTTTGACAGAGTCCACCGCATCGAGCCGCCGCGCCGCCAGCAGCCAGTGCCGCCCGCGCCGACGCAGGATTTCGGCCACGGCGCTGCCGGCAAAGGCATCGACGCGCTGTACGAGGCGCGACGGCAGTGCCGGACTGGTGCCGATGCGGCTGGAAAAGGCGATAATGGCTTCGGGCGCGCCCAGCGCCTCGACAAAATCGTGGGCAGCAAGACCCTGCTGGCGCTCCGGCGGTTCGAGCCCGGCGACAATGCGCATGCCGCGGCTGAGCCAGGGACCGGGATCAGCAGCGGCGGGCCACACATCCTCGTTGAGCCCGGCCAGGATCATCAGGTCGGGGCGCATCAGTCGCGCTTCCAACTGCCCCCAGATGGCAATGTCCTGGCGGCGCTGCTCGCGGTTGCGCACCTCATAGCCGCTCATCAGCGTCGCGAGCACGCCGTCGAGCCCAATGGGTGCAAAATGGTGCCCCTGCCCCGGCAGGCGCGCCATTTCCTCGGCCCAGGCGGCCATCTCGTCGCGGCCGCGGAGCGCCAAGGACCCCGAAATCTGTTCAACCGCCGACCACAATGCCACAGCCAGCGCCGACGCATCGATGCGCGGTGTCGCCAAAAGCGTGGTGAGGGATGCGAGCGCCTGTGCAAGCTCGGCGAACAAGGCGGCGATATCGGCACGCTCCGTATCATTGAGCCGCCGGGCCCGGCGCGAAGACGTCTGCTCGGTGTGCGCGGCCAGCGCCATGAGCAGGCCGTCGACGCCCTGCCCCGGCCTTTGCCCGCGCAGCAGCCCCAACTCGATGGCATCGGCCAGCTCGGCAATGGTCTTGCGCTCACGCCCCAGGCCAAAGGCCTGGTTGCGCAACAGCGCCATCAGATCGACAGGAGCCCAGCGATTGGCCACCAGCCGCAGCACCTGCCGCGCCAGCCGTCCGGCCGGGGCGTGGAACAATGGCGCGCCTGCGGCATCGTCGATGATGATGTCGAAACGCGCCAGTTCGGCCGCGATCCGCCGGGCGAGGTTCCGGTCCGGGGTCACGATCCCGACGCTCTTGCCCTCGGCCAATGCCGCCCGTGCCGCAAGGGCAATGGCGCGGCCTTCCTCGTCCTCGGTGCGGGCCTCGATCACGGCGAGCCCGGTAATGGCCTGCTGCAATGCCGCTTCATCAAGACGGTGCGCTGCCCAGAAGGCGGTCTGGTCGGTCGGCGCCAGCGCCAGATTGATCAGCCTGGTACGCGGATGCTCGCCGTCTGCCAGTTCAGTGACGCCATCGGGGGTGACGCCCAGAATGGGCAGGAGATGCACCAGCCCATAGTGCGGATGGCCATGGGGATTGCGGGTCGGGTCGCGCAGATCGGCAAGGGCCTCAGCCGTCAACGCCATGTCGAGCCCCGGCAGCACCACGGCGCCGCGTGGCAGCCGGGCAATGGCGGCCAGAAGCCGCGCCGTGGCGGGAATGGAGCCGGTGGACCCCGCCGCGATCACCGGCCGGTTGCCGAAAAGATGCGGCGCGGCCGCTGCCTGGCGATCGAGCCTGATGCCCCGCAGCGCCGCCGGATCGGCAAGCCCGGCCTCGGCCAGATAGGCCGGCCAGGCCGTGAGCGCGATATCGAGAAAGGTCAGGGTCTGCTGCCAATAGGCACCCAGCTCCTGCGAGAGCGCCTCGCCAATGGCGGCAATATTTGCGGGCGTGCGCTCCTCGATACTGAGATCGTCGAGCACGGTCCCCAGCGAATCGGCCATGGAGAAGATTTCGGCGGCGCTGGGTGGGGTAGAAAAGGCCTGCCGCCCGGCATCGCTATGGGCCCAGGCGGCCACCAGCTGCGACAACACCAGGCGCCGCCGCAATGGGCTTGCTGCCTTGGGTAGGGCCGGCACGTCGAAGGGCGGCAGGAACGGCTCCTCCTCGCCCTCGTCGCCGCCAAAGGTGCGGATATCGGGCAGAAGGCCCCTATGCTGGGGATGTCGCGCAAAGGCCTCAGCAAGGCTCTGCCGGGCGCGCTGGGTGGGCACGATGATGGTGATGTCGCTGAGCCAGAACGGGCCGCTGCGCGGCCAGTCCCCGGTGAGCCGCCCATCCATGATCGCCGCGACCAGCGTCGGCAGGAAGGGCGCATGCGGGGCGATGGAAAAAACGCTCATGCCGAAAGGATCCGCTCGGTTTCGGCCAATGCCCCCACATCTCCGACATGGAACCAGGGCGTATCGAGCACCACACCCACGAGATTTTCATCCTCCAGCGCCTTGTCGAGCAGCAGGTTCAGTGAAAACGGCCCGTCCGGCGTCTCTGCGAAGTGATCTTTGCCCAAGAGCGCCACCCCGGCATAGATCACCGGGGCGCCCCAGTCGCGGGTAACGCGGCCATGGGGATCGAGGCAGAAATCATGGCTGCGGGCAAAGCCGGTGGCCCGGCCCGGCTGCACGCAGAGCAGCACGATCTGCGCATCCGTCTGGCGCCGTGCCAGCATGCGCGACAGCGGGCGATCGGCACCCGGCAGCCAGAAGACGTCGGTATTCATGACGAAAAACGGGTCCGACACCAGCATGGGCAGCGCCGCCTTGACGCCGCCGCCGGTCTCGAGCAGTTCGGGCTCGCGATTGACCTTGAGCAGGCCGCCGAAATGGGCGAGCAGCTGGTCGGCGCGATAATGGGCATTGGCCACGAAGCGCGTCGCGCCCTCATGGCGCGCCACGGCCATGACGCGCTCAATCAGCGGCACGCCGAGGACGGGAACCAGCGGCTTGGGGATGGTCTCGGTCAGGGGCCGCAGCCGCATGCCGTGGCCGGCAGCGAGCAACATGACATCGGGGAATCGAACCGGCTTTTCCATGGGGCGATAGAACCGGTCCGGGCTGGACCTGTCCAGCCCGATCGCAGTGCTTGCTCTGCCCGGCCTATTCGGCGTGCGCGGCGCCGGCCGGAGGGGTCATGTCGTCATCGCCTTCGGCGGCAACAGCAGCTTCACGCATGCTGGCCTGGGCGGTGATGGCCCTTGTCGTGCCGGCGGTCAGCGCGTCATTGGCCGGCGCCTTGGTCAGGATGCCCGCCAGCGAGCCGATCGTGGGGCGCAGGTTATGGCGATGCACCACCATATCCACCATGCCGTGCTGGTAGAGATATTCGGAGCGTTGAAAGCCCTTGGGCAGCTTTTCACGAATGGTCTGCTCGATGACGCGCTGGCCGGCAAAGCCGATCAGGGCGCCGGGCTCGGCCAGATGCACATCGCCCAACATGGCATAGGAGGCGGTGACGCCGCCGGTTGTGGGATTGGTCAGCACCACGAAGAAGGGCAGGCCCGCTTCGCGCAGGCGCGACACGGCGACGGTCGTGCGCGGCATCTGCATGAGGCCGAGAACGCCTTCCTGCATGCGCGCGCCGCCCGAGGCGACGAAGAGAATGAACGGGGTCTTGAGCCGCACCGCGGTTTCGAGCCCGGTGATGATGCCCTGGCCGGCGGCCATGCCGAGCGAGCCGGCGAGGAAGTCGAAATCCTGTACCGCCACGGTCACGGCGCGCTCATAAAGCTTGCCGGTCGCTACCAGCACGGCATCGTCATAGCCGGTCTTGGCGCGGTTTTCCTTGAGCTGGTCGACATAGCGCTTCTGGGCGCGGAATTTCAGCGGGTCCTGCGGCGCCGACGGCACCGGCACGACATCATACTTGCCATCATCGAGGAAGGTCGCCAGCCGATCGACCGGCTTGATCTTCATGTGATAGCCCGAATTAGGGACCACCCACTGATTGGCCTCGAGATCGCGATAGAACACCATCTCGCCGGACTCGGGGTCCTTGACCCAGAGATTTTCCGGGGTTTCCCGCTTGGGATTGAGGATCGAGCGGATTTTGGGGCGGACGAAATTGTCGATCCAGTTCATGGCGCGGCCTTTCGCGGTGATCTCGAGAGCATTTTCCTGAAACGCTTGGCGATCACGTAGTCGTCAATTGTGGCAATTCTTATCAGGGCAAGCCTATAGGGCAAAGACCCTTCGCGACAAAGCTGTTTGGTATGACCTGCACAGCCAACTTGCATGTTTGTAAACCATGGTTTACAGTTTGTCATGCTGACAATCCGTGAGACGGAGATATTCTCGGACTGGTTGCTCAATCTGCGTGACAATGTGGCCCGGGCCCGCATTGCGCGGCGGATAACCCGTTTGGCATCCAGAAATCCGGGCGATGTGAAACCGGTTGGCGGTGGTATCAGCGAGTTGCGGATCGATTACGGACCCGGATACCGGGTCTATTTCGTCCGCCACGGCGACATTGTGATTGTACTGCTATGCGGCGGTGACAAGAGCACGCAGAGCCGCGACATCGATCAGGCAAAGCGCCTTGCCAAAGCCCTTGGGGATTAGCACCGTGAGTATACGCACCCGTGAATTCGATCCTGCCCGTTACCTCGACCACGAGGATGCCATCGCTGCCTATGTGAGTGACGCGACTGAAAGCGGCAATGCGCAGGAATTGGCACATGCCTTGGGCGTGGTGGCTCGGGCCCGTGGCATTTCCGATCTCTCGCGACGGACGGGCTTTACGCGGCAAACGCTCTACAAGGCTCTGAGCGGCGAAGGAAATCCGGAGCTGGAGACTATCGCGAAGGTGGCCGATGCCCTCGGCTTTCGGCTCACCCTCGTTGCCAAATCTGGCGAGTCGGCTGCGTAGCCGCAGCCTATCCCCGCGCCCGTTTCACACCGCCCGCGAGATCGGCGACGATGTCGCGAACGGCGGCGACGGTTTTGTCGGTGGCCTTGCCATTGTCCAGCGATTTTGCCACCGCGTCGACCAGCACCGAGCCAACCACGATGCCGTCGGCATGCTTGCCGATATCGGCGGCGTCCTCGGCGGTCTTGATGCCGAAGCCAACGGCCACGGGCAGGCTGGTATGGGCCTTGATGCGATCCACCGCCTCGCCCACCGCGCCGCGTGATTTGATCACCGAGCCGGTGACCCCGTTCATCGAGACGTAATAGACAAAACCCGACGTATTTGCGAGCACCACCGGCAGGCGCTTGTCGTCGGTGGTGGGCGTGGTCAGGCGAATGAAATTGAGCCCGGCCTTGAGGGCTGGAATGCAGAGCTCGTCATCTTCCTCGGCCGGCAGGTCGACGACGATGAGGCCATCGACACCGGCTTCTTTCGCTGCAGCGATGAAGCGGTCGACACCGAAGGAATAGATGGGGTTGTAATAGCCCATGAGCACGATGGGCGTTGTCTCGTCCTTGCGGCGGAACTCTTCCACCATGCCGAGCACGCCCAGCATGGTCTGTCCGGCGGCCAGCGCCCGCTGAGCAGCAAGCTGGATGGCGACACCATCCGCCATGGGGTCGGAAAAGGGCATGCCCAGTTCGATCACATCGGCACCTGCTTGCGGCAGGGCGTTGAAAATGGCCTGGCCGGTGCCGAGATCGGGATCGCCGGCCATTACATAGGTGACGAGTGCGGGGCGGTTTTCGGCCTTGCAGGCGGCAAAGCGCGCGTCGATACGGGTGGTCATGCAAAGGCCCCTGATTGATTGCCCCGAAACTGGAAAGAGGCAGCAGGCCCCCTCACCCGGCGCGCTGCGCCGACCTCTCCCCCAGAGGGCGAGGTAAAGACGATACGGGTGGTCATGCCTTGAGAAGCCCCAGATATTTGCCGACGCTTTCCACGTCCTTGTCGCCGCGGCCGGAAAGGCAGAGGACGATGGACTGGTCCTTGCCCATGGTCGGCGCGATCTTCATCAGCTGCGCCAGGCCATGTGCCGATTCCAGCGCCGGGATGATGCCTTCGAGCTTGGTCAGCAGTTGGAAAGCCTCGAGCGCTTCAGTGTCGGTAATGGGCGCATAGGTGACGCGCTTGGTATCGTGCAGATAGGAGTGCTCGGGGCCGACACCGGGATAGTCGAGCCCGGCCGAGATCGAATGACCCTCCAAAATCTGCCCGTCGTCATCCTGGAGCAGATAGGTGCGGTTGCCGTGCAAGACGCCGGGGCGGCCGCCGGTCATCGAGGCGGCATGGCCGTTCTCGACCGCGATGCCAAGGCCACCGGCTTCGGCGCCATAGAGGGCGACATCGGCGTCATCGAGAAAAGCATGGAAGGTGCCGATGGCATTGGAGCCGCCGCCGACACAGGCAACGACAGCATCGGGCAGCTTGCCCTTGAGCGCGAGGAACTGTTCCTTGATTTCGGTGCCGATCACCGACTGGAAATCGCGGACCATTTCCGGATAGGGGTGCGGGCCTGCGGCGGTGCCGATGAGATAATAGGTGCTCTCAACATTGGTCACCCAGTCGCGCAGCGCCTCGTTCATGGCGTCCTTGAGCGTGCCGGCCCCGGCGGTGACCGGACGGACTTCGGCGCCCAGCATGCGCATGCGCAACACGTTGGGCATCTGCCGTTCGACATCGGTTGCGCCCATGAAGATGGTGCAGGGCAGATCGAACTTGGCGCAGACCGTGGCGGTGGCGACACCATGCTGGCCGGCGCCGGTTTCGGCGATGACCCTTGTCTTGCCCATGCGCTTGGCGAGTAGAATCTGGCCCAGGCAATTATTGATCTTGTGGCTTCCGGTGTGGTTGAGCTCTTCGCGCTTGAGATAGACCTTGGCGCCGCCCAGATGCTCGGTGACGCGCTGGGCGAAATAGAGCGGGCTGGGCCGGCCGACATAATGGGTGGCCAGGTCCTTGATCTGGGCCAGATAGGCCTCGTCGACCTTGGCGGCGCGATATTCCTTCTCGAGGTCGAGAATGAGCGGCATCAGCGTCTCGGCGACGAAGCGCCCGCCATAGATGCCGAAACGGCCATGTTCGTCCGGGCCATTGCGCAGGGAGTTGGTGCCGTCCATGTCGTCCTCTCGGCTTGGCCGAGATGATCCCGGCGAAAGCCCTCTATACGGCTGAGCGCGCGTTGCGGATGAACGCCTCGATCAACATCTTGTTCTTGACGCCCGGCGCGGTTTCCACCCCCGAGGAGACATCGATCCCGAAAGGTCGAACCTCCCGCACGGCCTGGGCCACATTATCCGGCGTCAGGCCCCCGGAAAGCATGAAGGGCACGGAGGGGTCAAGCGCTTTGAGCAATTGCCAGTCAAAGCTCTCGCCCAGCCCGCCGGGACGGTCAGCGCCCTTGGGCGGCTTGGCGTCGAGCAGAATGCGATCGGCGACATCGAGGAAGCCGGCGACATGGGCGACATCGTCGGCCGAGCCGATGGGCAGGGCCTTCATGATTTCCACTCCGGCCTCGGCGCGGATGGCCTCGACGCGGTGCGGACTTTCCGGCCCATGCAGTTGAATCCAGTCCGGCCCCAGCGCCGCCACTTCCGCGACGCAACTATTGTCGGGATTGACCAGAACCACGCAGCTTTCGATGCGGCCGCGCGCGGCTGAGATCAGCCCGGCAAGGTCTTCGATGGAAACGTGGCGTGGCGACCGCTGGAAATGCATGAAGCCAACCATGTCGGCGCCGGCCGCAATGGTGGTTTCGAGCAGGTCGAGGGTCTTGATGCCGCAGATCTTGACGATCAAGGGATCGCTCATGTGGGCGCCGGACTCGAGGGATCGGTGTGGGAGGTGGTGAAAGTTGCGGCGCCGTCCATCACCGCAACTCCAGAAGGTCGTCGAGATCGTTTGCCGGGCTGGCCGGGCGCTCGCCACTGCGGCGGCGCAGGGTCTCGACCTCGGTGGTCAGGATCTGGGTTTCCTTGCGCCAGTGCCGTTCGCGGCGGCGATGCTCGGACTGGGCGAACCAGGTGGCAATGCCGCCCATCAGCACGCCAATGAGCAGCACGATATAGAGCACGACGAAGAGCGGGATACCGTAGCCGGTGGCCGGGTCGAGCTGTGCCGGCGCGGCGAAGGGGTTGAGATTGACGGCAACGAGGTGTCGATTGGCCAAGGCAAAGGCGATCAGTGCCAGACAAAGCGGCACCAGCACCAACCAGCCGATGATTTTCTTGACCATTGGGTATTCCACTCGTGCCCGGGGACGTTTTCCGCCCCCAAGGGTCTCAGGACTTGTTCAGCCGCTCGCGGATTTCCTTGCCCGCCTTGAACTGCGGCACATATTTCTCGCCCACATCGACCTGTTCGCCGGTGCGGGGATTGCGGCCGACACGGGCGGGGCGGTTCTTGACCGAGAAGGCACCGAAGCCGCGCAACTCCACCCGATCGCCGCGCGCCATGGCGTCGCCGATCTCATCGAGGATGGCATTGACGATGTTTTCGATGTCGCGCTGAAACAGGTGCGGGTTCTCCGCGGCGAGCTTCTCGACAAGTTCCGACTTGATCATGAAAGGCTCCGGTCCTCACGCCGATCCCCTGTTCAGGGGTTAGGCCAACCTGCCAAAGCCGGGGCGACCCGTCAAGCGCGTGCGCTCATGCGAAGCGCTCAGTCCAGCGGCCGGATCATGTAGCGGGCCGTGTCCTCATATCCGGCGAGCTTGTCGGCCAGTTCCGGCCGGTCTTCGACCTCAAAGCCCTGCCGCTGCCAGAAGGGAATGGAATTGTTGACCGCCACGAGACTCATGGTCGCAAAGCCCTGGGCCTGGGCGTGCTTGGCCAGCGCCGCGACAATCTGACCCGCCGCCCCGACGCCGCGCGCCATCGGCAGGAGCGCCAGATCATGGATGTAGAAACTGTCGGCGTGCTCGGGCAACTGCCCCATCAGCGTGTTGAGCGCCGGCAGCGACCCACGCCTCCACGGATGGCTCAGCACATAGCCCGCCGGCCGCTCGGAGATTTCAAAGAGATAACATCCGTTGCGGTAGAGGGCGAATTTTTCGGCCAGCACCGCGTCGGCTTCAAAAAAGCCCGGATGCACCTTGCCCGCAATCTCGGAGACGCTGGCCAGATCATAGCCGGTCATGGAGCGCCAGGCGACGTCGCGATGCTGCATCGAACATGTCCTTCTCAACAAAACGACCCGCGCCAGAGCTGGCGCGGGTCGCAAAGGTAATCAGCGAAAACGCTTACTTGTCGTCGCGACCCTTGAGGGCTGCGCCCAGGATGTCGCCGAGCGAAGCGCCCGAATCGGACGAACCATAGGCAGCCACGGCTTCCTTCTCTTCGGCGATTTCGAGCGCCTTGATCGAGAGCTGGATGCGGCCGGTCTTGCGGTCGTACTGGGTGACGCGTGCGTCGACCTTCTCGCCCTTGGAGAAACGCTCCGGACGCTGGTCGTTGCGATCGCGGGAGAGATCGGCGCGACGGATGAAGGCGGTGACTTCGCTGTCGGCGATACGGACTTCAATGCCCCCATCGTTGACTTCGATGACTTCGGTGGTCACCACGGCATTCTTGCGCAGACCGCCCTGCTCGTTGCTGGCGGAATTGTCGGCCAGATCATCGGCAGCGAGCTGCTTGATCCCGAGGCTGATGCGTTCCTTGTCGACGTCGACATCGAGAACCTTGGCCTTGACCATGTCGCCACGGTTATAGTCGTCGAGAGCGACTTCACCGGACTTCTGCCAGTCGAGATCGGACAGGTGAACCATGCCGTCCACATCGCCTTCGAGGCCGATGAACAGGCCGAATTCGGTCTTGTTCTTGACTTCGCCTTCGATGGTGGAGCCAACCGGGTGCTTGTCGGCAAAGGCTTCCCACGGATTCTGCAGGGTCTGCTTGAGGCCCAGCGAGATGCGGCGCTTGTCCGGATCGACTTCGAGCACGACCACGTCGACTTCCTGGGAGGTCGAGACGATCTTGCCCGGATGGACGTTCTTCTTGGTCCAGCTCATCTCCGAAACGTGGATCAGGCCTTCGATGCCCGGCTCCAGTTCGACGAAGGCACCGTAATCGGTGATGTTGGTCACGCGGCCGGTGAACTTGGCTTCGATCGGGTACTTGGCTTCGATGCCTTCCCACGGATCGGCCTGCAGCTGCTTCATGCCGAGGCTGATGCGGTGCGATTCGTGGTTGATGCGAACGATCTGGACCTTGATGGTCTCGCCGATCGTGAGCACTTCGGACGGGTGGTTGACGCGACGCCATGCGATGTCGGTGACGTGCAGCAGGCCGTCAATGCCGCCGAGGTCAACGAACGCACCGTAATCGGTGATGTTCTTGACCACGCCGTCGACAACCTGGCCCTCTTCGAGCTGCTGGACGATTTCCGAACGCTGTTCGGCGCGCGATTCCTCGAGAATGGCACGACGCGAGACGACGATATTGCCGCGACGCTTGTCCATCTTCAGAATCTGGAACGGCTGCGGCACGTTCATGAGCGGCGCGATATCGCGGATCGGACGGATGTCGACCTGCGAACGCGGCAGGAAGGCCACGGCGCCTTCCAGATCGACGGTGAAACCACCCTTGACCTGGTTGAAGATGGTGCCTTCAACGCGCTCATTGGCGTTGTACTTCTCTTCGAGCTTGACCCAGCTCTCTTCACGGCGGGCCTTTTCGCGGGAGAGGACGGCCTCGCCAGCAGCGTTCTCGACGCGGTCGACATAGACTTCCACTTCCGAACCGACGGCGATGGTGCCGTCGCGGCCGGCCTGGCCGAATTCCTTCAGCGGCACGCGGCCTTCAGTCTTGAGACCGACGTCGATGATCGCCAGGTCCTTCTCGATCGCGACGACGCGGCCCTTGACGACAGTGCCCTCAGCGGCATCGTTGTCGACAAAGCTGTCGAGCAGCATCGATTCAAAATCGTCTTTCGTCACAGTTTGCTGTGCCAAATTTTTTCTCCGGTGCGCCGGTGGTTGGGGTGTTGGATCCTGTCGGAAGCCGGGTCCGCTTCAGCGAAATGCTAAAGCCGGCGCACGGAGCACCGGTTCACGAACAGGACGATCTGTGTGTTCTGATATCCGGGCCATCGGTTTGGCTGAGCGGCGTGGCACTGGCCCCAAGGAGGAAATTAGGAGGGGCTTTGCCCCCCTGCCTTGAGCGCCATGGTGCGATCGACGATCTCGATGGCAGCGCGGAGTGCGGCCTCTATACCCATAAGCGTGGTGTCGAGCAAGTGCGCGTCATCAGCTTTGTAAAAGCCGCCATGGGGATTGAGCATGTCGCGGGCATCCCGCTCTTCGATCTGGTGATAGAGCGCATAGCGATCCACCACCACGCCGCGCTTCTCCAATTGGCGCGCCCGGCGCTCCATGCGCGCCTTGCTGTCGGCCTGGATGAACAGTTTTACATCGGCATCGGGGCAGATCTTGGTGCCGATATCGCGCCCATCGAGCACCGCGCCGCCCTTCTGGGTGGCAAAGGCCCGCTGAAAATCGAAGAGCGCCGCCCGAACCCCGGCAAAGACGGCGACCTTGGAGGCCAGCACCCCGGCTTCGGCCGAGGTCAGGGCCTCGCGGTCCACGAGGTGCGATGTATCGAGCGCCTTGGCGGCTGCGATGGCGGCCTGTTCGAACTCCGGACGATCGGCCGTGTCGGCCACGGCCAGTCCCACCGCACGATAGAGCAGGCCGGTATCGAGATGGGGCAGGCCATAGTGCCCGGCCAGCCCGCTGGCCAGGGTTCCCTTGCCCGATGCGGCCGGTCCGTCTACCGCAATGATCATTGCACCTGTTCTCCGCAGTCACTATTCGACGCCCAAGGCGATAGCCGCAGCAGCAGGGCGGGGCAAGGCCCAGGCGCATCGGCACGCATTTTGCGTTTGACAGGGCCCGGCTTTACTCCTAACCGGACTGACCGAAATAGGCGCACGCGGCACTTATGCGCGCCTCACCTTCTTACATTCCACGAGGCATGAGAAATGGCCAATAGCGAGCGCGGGACCAAGCGGACCGATCCCGATACCGGCAAGAAGTTCTATGACCTGAACATGGACCCGATCGTCTCGCCCTATACGGGCAAGAGCTATCCGCGGTCCTTCTTCGAACAGCTGACCGGCAAGGCCAGCCCCGTCACCACCCGCAAGGTGGATGATGAGGACGAGCTGGAAGAAGAAGACGAGGTCGAGGAAACCGCAGGCCCCGAAATCGTCAGCCTCGAAGAGGCCGACGCTGAAGAAGGCGGCGAGGAAGACATCCCCGAAGTCGAGGACGTCGAGGTCGACGAAGACCTGGGCGACGACGAGGAAGACGTGTTCCTCGAAGACGAAGACGATGAAGACGACGATATAGGCTTCGACGTCGGCGACGACGAAGACCGCTGATTTCATTGCGCTTTTTCCGCCGGACGTGGAAAATGTCCGGCGGATGAAAAAAAGTGTCATTTAGGCACTTGCATCAGGCGAAATCATCCAATAGGTTCCGCCTCGCTTCGGACGGGAATGACCCGGACGAACCCAAACAAACTACCGCAAGGTGTTGTGCGCACGGTTGATTTCAACCCCGCCGGCCTTGTCCGGATGGGGCCATAGCTCAGCTGGGAGAGCGCTTGCATGGCATGCAAGAGGTCAGCGGTTCGATCCCGCTTGGCTCCACCATTTCCTTCCTGAAATCGATAGTGCATTGCGGCGAAACGGCGCGGCGTGCTGGCATATCCGGCTGGCCTTTCGGTTGTCCGCTTGGCGTCGGTGGCTATAGTGGCGGGGTGTTCCCCAGCGAGAGGCATTCCTCTCTTCGTGTCGTCCCGTCCGCTTCCAACTCCCGTGCTTATGCGCCGCTGGCTTGGTCGGCGGCTCGATACTATTTCGACCGGCGGCTGGCTGGTGGGGCTGCTGTTTTTTGCGCTGTCGCTGACCCCATCGCTGATTCCCCGTCATTTTGCCGTGCAGGGCGTGCTTTGCGGCTGCACCTTCGCGGCCGGCTATGGAATCGGGGTGTTTCTCGAATGGTTGTGGAATTTTCTCGAGCTGCGCTGGCCCAATCGGCGGGTAGCGCGCGGGGTCGGGCGTGCCTGTGCCTGTGGCTGCCTGATTCTGGCGCTGGCCTTTCTGTGGTTTTCCCCGGGCTGGCAGAATTCCATTCGCGCCGGCATGGGGATAGCGCCGGTCGAGGCGCGCCAGCCCTGGTTCGTGGCGGCCATCGCCGTGGTCCCGGCGGCGTTGCTGATCGGGCTGGGCACCATCATCGTCAGCGGCGTCCGCTCCATCAGCGCCTGGTTTGCGCGCGCCATTCCCCCGCGTGTGGCGCTGTTGGGCGCCATGATCCTGGTTGGCATTGTGACCGCCAGCATCGGCAATGGTGTCGTCGCGCGCGGCCTGCTTTACGCCGCCGACCGATTCTACGGCAATTTCGATCGCCTGGTCGGCATTTCCGATCCGCCGCCGGTCGACGCCTGGAAATCGGGCAGTGCCGCCTCGCTGGTCGATTGGCAGACGATCGGCATCGATGCGCGGGTCTATGTCGAAGCCGGGCCCAGCAGCGACGAGATCGCGGACCTGACCGGCGCCCCGGCAGAGACACCATTGCGCGTCTATGTCGGATTGCGCTCCGCAGAAACGCCCGAAGAACGCGCCGCCCTGGCGCTGGCGGAAATGGACCGGGTCGGGGCCTTTGATCGCTCGATCCTGGTGCTGATCATGCCGGTCGGGACTGGCTGGGTGGAGCCGGCCGCCATCGACACGCTGGAAATGCTGCATCATGGCGATGTGGCGAGCGTCGCCGTGCAATATTCCTACCTCACCAGCTGGCTGTCGCTGGTGTCCGAGCCCGATGTCGGGGTGGAGACCGGGCGGGCGCTGTTCAACGCCGTCTACAAGCGCTGGCACGCCATGCCGGCAGCGACGCGTCCCAAACTCTATCTTCATGGGCTGAGTCTGGGCGCCTATAGCTCGGCCGCCTCGACGGCGCTTTACGACATTTTGGATGATCCTTTCGACGGCGCTTTGTGGGTAGGGCCGCCCTTCGCCTCGCAGACCTGGCAGTCGGCGACGCGCAGCCGCAACCAGAACACGCCGGTCTGGCGGCCGCATCTGGGCGACGGCTCGACCCTGCGCTTTGCCAATCGCGGCGCAGACCTCGATGCCGGCGAAAGCTGGGGCCGGATGCGCATCGTCTTTTTGCAATATCCGTCCGACCCGATCGTCTTCTTCGAACCGGCCATGCTCTATCGCGAGCCGGAATGGCTGAGCGGGGTGCGCGCACCCTCGGTGTCACCGCTGCTCAACTGGTATCCGGTGGTCACCTTCCTGCAGGTGGCGCTCGACATGGCCTTGGCCCAGACGGCGCCGATCGGCTTCGGCCATGTCTATGCGCCGCAGGACTATTTCGATGGCTGGGTGGCCGTCACCGCGCCTCAGGGATGGACGGAGGAAAGCCTTGCCACCCTGCGGGCAAAAATCACCCGCCATGGCGATCGGCACGTCATCGAAGGCGGCTGGTTCCGCGAGAACCAGCCGTAAGAATCTCAGGCGCCAGCGATGGCGTCGACATCGGCCTTCATCGGAATGGCTGGCTGGGCGCCAGACTTGAGACAGGCGAGGCTCCCCGCCACGGCGGCACGGCGCAGCGCAGTTTCGAGGTCGTGCCCGGCTTCGAGCGCTGCCCCCAGATAGCCGCAAAAGGTGTCGCCGGCGCCAACCGTGTCGACCGGCGTCACCTTGTGGGCAGGCACGGCAATGGCCCCATCGGGCGTGCGGGCACGTGCGCCTTCAGGGCCCAGGGTCACCACGATGGTGGTGCCGGTGCGCTCCACCCACTCGCTCATCGCCGCATCGAGTTCTTCGATAGGGCGGCCCGAGAGCAAGGCAAACTCGGTTTCATTGGCGACGACGATATCAGCGAGCGCTGCCAGCTCCGGCGTGTCATCCAGGAAGGGCGCAGTGTTGAAAAGGCTGGTCGCGCCTTTCTGGCGGGCGATTTCGAGCGCCCGGCGGGAGGCGGCTTGCGGCACTTCCTGCTGTACCAGCACCACGTCGCCGGCCTTGAGATCGCTCAGGCCGCGCTCGGCATCCGCGGCGCTGACCGTGCCATTGGCGCCCGGCAGGATGGCAATGACGTTTTCGCCTTCGGCATCGACGAAAATCATGGCAATGCCGGTGGCCGTATCGGCCTTGCGCAGATGGCTGAGATCGACACCGCCCTCTTCCAAGAGGTCGAGTGCCAGCGGCGCGAAGGCATCCTCGCCCACTGCCGAGACATGGCGCACTTCGGCGCCGGCGCGGCGCGCGGCCAAAGCCTGGTTGGCGCCCTTGCCACCGGCCGCCATGGAGAAAGTGCCGCCGGCAACGGTCTCGCCCGGCTTGGGCAGGCGCGGAACGGTGCCGATCTGATCGAGATTGGTGGAGCCGAATACGGTGATCATTTCAGCATCTTTTCCATGGTGTTCCAGTTGCGCATCGTGTCGAGCGCATTCTTGTCGAGCCGGTCATAGAGCGGCTTGAGGACGCCCTCAACCCCCTCGGTATAGCGCCCGTCGGGCTGACGGTAACCGGCGATATAGATCTCGCGCGCATCCATGCGCAGGATCTCGGTATGGCCCGGGCGGTCGGGCAGGGACAGCCCCTGCGGCAAGGGCCTGTCGAACATCAGTACATGCCGGGTGACATCGGCCGCGGAATCGAGCCGACCAAAGGGATGCCTAGCGTGCATGGCCTGCAGCTCTGCCTCCGAGCGGAGGACAACGCCCACGGCAAAGCCGAACTGCTTCTCGATCAGGCTTTCGAGCTGGCTCCTGATAGCATCGGCGTCGCCTTCGGCCTCAAAGCGCACATTGCCGCTGGCCAGCACCGTCTTGACGCTGCCAAGGCCCGCGCCCTCGAGGCAGGCCTTGAGCTCGGCCATCTTCATCTGCCGCTTGCCCAGATTGATGCCGCGCAGGAAGGCGAACCACAGCGCCATCAGCCCTTGTCCTTTTGCGGATAGATGGTTTCACCCCGCGACAGCATCTCGACGAAGCCGGCAATCTTCTTCTTGCGCCCCGCCTCGGTCTTGAGGTTGTTGGTGCGGAAAATCAGCGCGAAACGGTTTTGCGCCGACAGGCCCTCATAGGTCTTCTGCGCCATGGGATTTTCGGCGATGGCCGCGAGCAGGTCGGGCGGGGCGTCCTGGGTGGTCTTGTAAGCCGCATCCCACCGGCCATCGGCCTTGGCCGTCTCGACATGGACCAGGCCATGTTCGGTCATCAGCCCCTGTTCGCCCAGCCGCGCGACATTGTCGCGATTGACCTGGCTCCACACCGATTTCGGCCGGCGCGGACAATAGCGCTGCACATAGGACACCTCGTCCCAGCTCTTCTTGATGGCGTCGATCCAGCCCCAGCAGAGCACGGCGTCGATCGCCTCGACCGGGGTGATGGTCGCTCGCCCGGCGCTCTTCTTGAAAATGCGGATCCAGACCTCGTCGGCGCTGTCATGGTTGGCGGCCAGCCAGGCATAAAAGGCATCGAAATCGACGAATTCATGCAGCTTGTCTGTCGCGACGATGACGGGCGCCATGGATCAGGCCGGCAGCTCGTCGGGGAGGTCCGGCGGCAGCGGAAAAAGCCGCGCCAGAGCCGGCTCGAGGCGCTCATCGGCCGGCAGGACCAGCCCGAACGCCTCGGTCAAAACCGAGCGCAGGCTCTCCATGCTGGTGATCTCGCGCTGTTCCTTTTCCCCCTCGACCGGCTGGATGGTGAAGCTGGTATTGAGCAGCTTGACCCTGCGGCCGGACGGCGACAGCGCCACCCTGAGCCCGCTGACCATGGGCGAAGTCTCGGATGTCGCCATGGTCTGGTTGAGCGCTGAAATGGCAGCGTCATCGACGGCATCGAGCGTAAAGGCATAGACCGGAAGCCAATTCTCGCCGATCCGCACCTCGAGCGTCCATTCTGGCGCGCCACCCACCAGGCGGAAGGTTTCGTGCGGAGTGGTCTGCTCGACATCGGCGCGCAGCCGCAGCGGCGTGGTCAGCGTCAGCCCGCCATGGCCGACATCAGCCAGGTAATTCTGCCCATTGATTTCGACCAGGAGCACCAGATGGCTCAATTCCTGGTTATCGGGATTGGTCCACAGACCACGCGCCAAGAGCGGGCGCACCGTATAGTCGAGATCGCGCAAAATGCGCATGAACAATAGGTTATGCTCGAAACAATAGCCGCCGCGCTTGTCCGCCAAAAGCTTGCGCTCGAGGCTCGGCTGGTCGAGCAGCACCGGCTCGCCGATCAGCGAATTGAGGTTTTCGAAGGGGATGACGGCGGGATGCAGCGCGTGCAGCAATTCCAACGTCGCCAGAGTGGGGGCAATGGAACCGGCAAAGCCGATTCGCTCGAAATAGGCGTTCAGATTGACCTTTTCGGACATCCACCACCTTTTTTGCTGTTTGAACCGGCGGCCACTATGGCCAAGCCCGGCACCTTTGTCACCACGCCCGCAAGCTCAGAAACCGGTCGGGGACGCTTGACAGCGCCGGCTCAGACCGGCGCCTTGCGCACCCGGATCACCACGTCGACATGGGCAACTTCCATGCCGGCCGGGGCTTTGGGCAGGGATTTGAACTCCACCGCGTCGGCGGGAATATCGATCATCCGCTGCTCGTCTTCCACGTAGAAATGGTGGTGATCGGACGTATCGGTGTCGAAATAGGACCGCGAGGCGTCGATGGCGACTTCGCGCAACAGCCCAGCTTCATGGAACTGGTGCAGCGTATTGTAGATGGTGGCCAGGGACACATTGACATTGGCCGTACCGGCTTCGCCATGCAGCTGCTCGGCGCTGACATGGCGATGCGGCCCGCCGAACAAGAGTTCGGCCAGCGCCACGCGCTGACGGGTGGGACGAAGACCGGCCATGCGCAAGACGGCCGTCAGGCAGGGTTTGCGGGACGGATGGGGCCGGGCAGCGGCAAGGCGTTCAGTCATTGGGCCTGAGATACTCGTCATAAAGGTCCAGATTTCCAGCCTTTGTTATAGGGGCGATGGGCCCATGAAACAAGTCGGCACCGCCCGCCGGGCCCCGGCTCAGCCTTTCGCCCGGCTTGACCCTCCCCATAGGGGTCTATACGAGACGAGGCTTGAGGTGAAACGGGGTTTGTCCATGGCCGAGCGGCAGAACGCATTTGGATATGAAGAGCTGTTGGCGCATGGCCGCGGCGAGTTGCCGGGCCAGGGCGATGCCCGCCTGCCAGCCCCCCCGATGCTGATGTTCGACCGCATCACCGATATCCAGGAAACCGGCGGTGCCTTCGACAAGGGCTATGTCCGTGCCGAACTCGACGTCAATCCGGACCTGTGGTTCTTCAAATGCCACTTCATCGGCGACCCGGTCATGCCCGGCTGCCTGGGGCTGGACGCCATCTGGCAGATGACCGGCTTCTTCCTCTCCTGGATCGGCCAGCCCGGCAAGGGCCGCGCCTTGGGCGGGGAGATCAAGTTCACCGGCCAGGTGACCGACGACGTCAAGCTCGTGGAATATGGCATCGACCTCAAGCGCGTCATGCGCTCGCGTCTGACCTTGGGTCTGGCCGATGGCTGGGTAAAGGCCGATGGCAAGACTATATATGAGGCCAAGGACCTGCGGGTCGGGCTGTTCACCTAAAGCCCAATGAGGGTGAAGGCGCCCAAGCGCCCGGCCGTAACGGCCACCAGAAGAAAGGTAAGCGTCGGCCCCATGACGCCAAAGCACATCGATCAGGCGAGGACGAAATGAGACGAGTTGTCGTAACCGGCATGGGCATCATTTCATCGATCGGCAATTCGCTGGATGCGGTCACCGAAAGCCTGCGGCTGGCCAGGCCCGGAATCATCGCCGCGCCGGACTATGCCGAGCTGGGCTTCCGCAGCCAGGTCAAGGGCGATCCGCAGCTCGATCCGTTCGAAATGCTCGACCGCCGTGTGACCCGCTTCATGGGCAAGGGCGCCGCCTGGAATTACCTGGCCATGCAGCAGGCGATTTCAGATGCAGGGCTCGACGAAAGCCTCATTTCCCATCCCATGACCGGTATCGTCATGGGCTCGGGCGGCGCTTCGACCCGCACCATCGTCGAAGCCGCCGACACCACCCGCAAGAATACCAGCCCCAAGCGCATCGGGCCGCTTGCCGTGCCCAAGGCGATGGGCTCGACCGCCTCGGCAACGCTGGCGACCTCGTTCGGCATCAAGGGCATCAACTATTCGATCACCGCTGCCTGTGCCACCTCCAAGCATTGCATCGGCAATGCCTATGAGCAGATCATGCTGGGCAAGCAGAACATCGTCTTTGCCGGCGGCCACGAAGACCTCGACTGGACGCTGTCGGACCTGTTCGACGCCATGGGCGCCATGAGCTCGGACTTCAACGCCACCCCTGAAAAGGCCAGCCGCTGCTACGACGCCAATCGCGACGGCTTCGTCATCGCCGGCGGCGCGGGCGTCCTGGTGCTCGAAGAGCTCGAGCATGCCAAGGCGCGCGGCGCCAAGATCTGGGCCGAAGTGGTGGGCTATGGCGCCACCTCGGACGGCGTCGACATGGTCGCTCCCTCGGGCGAAGGTGCGGAGCGCTGCATGCGCATGGCGCTGGCCAATGTGAAGGGCCCGATCGACTACATCAATCCGCACGCCACCTCGACCCCGGTCGGCGATCTCAAGGAGATCGAGGCCCTGCGCGCCGTCTTCGGCAATGAGGACAAGTGCCCGCCCATTTCGGCCACCAAGTCACTGACCGGCCACAGCCAGGGCGCAACGGGCGTGCATGAATCGATCTTCTCGATCCTGATGATGAAGCATCGCTTCATCGCTGAAAGCGCCAATATCGAAGTGCTCGATCCGGCCTTCGAGGACATGCCGATCCTCAGGCAGCGCCGCGACGATGTGGATCTGGCCTATGTGCTGTCCAATTCCTTCGGCTTCGGTGGCACCAATGCGGCCCTGGTGTTCAAGCACCCGGACGCGTGAGGCCGATCAGTATGCCAGTTCGGTGAAACTTGCGTCGCGGGCGTCATAGATCAGCAGTCGCCCGATCAGCGGCCGACCCATGCCAGTGATGAGCTTGATGGCCTCCATGGCCATCAACGTGCCGATAATGCCGGTGACTGGCCCCAATATGCCATTGGCTTCGCAGGAGGGCAGGTTGTCATCGCTTGCCGCCTCGGCAAAAAGCGCTCCGTGGTCCGGCCCGCCCAGATGCGGCGCGATTACCGTCACCTGACCTGAAAACATCGACACGGCTCCTGAAACCAGCGGTATCCGGCGCGCAGCGGCTTCGGCTGCCACCAGCCGCCGGGTCACGAGATTATCGGTGCCGTCGAGCACGACGTCGTAGTCGACGAGCACAGCTGCGGCATTGTCTGATGTCAGAGCCGTATCGATGCGCACCAGGTCCACATGTGGATTGAGCGCCGTCACGAAGGCTTCGGCGCTTTTGGTCTTGAGCTGGCCGACGCTATGCGTGGTGTGGACGATCTGGCGCTGCAGATTGGTCACCGATACCGTGTCGTGATCCACCACGCCCAGCCTGCCGACCCCGGCCCCAGCTAGATAGGCGATGGCGGGGCTGCCCAGGCCCCCGGCACCCACCACCAGCACGCGCGCCGCCCTGAGCCTTTGCTGGCCGGCCCCGCCCATGCCCTTGAGCACGAGATGGCGGGCATAGCGGCGGGTTTCCTCGGGTGAAAGCGTCGGTTCAATGGGCAAGAGGCACCGCCAGGAAGCGCCGGTCCGGCCCTTCGAATCCTTGGGGATAATAGGAGACAATGGCAACGCCGCTCGCAATGTCCTGGCTCATGAACGGTAGCGCCACCGCATAGAGACGATAATCGGTGGGGCAGGCGCGCGAGCGGGGCAGGGTGCCGTCGCGATAGATGACCCTGTCGGTCTCTGCGTCGGACAGCACCAGCTCGAAGCCGAGCGGGGCGCTGTCGAACCATTCACTGCAGGGATTGGCGGCGCCGGTTTCAAAGCTGCGCAATTGCAGGTGATGCTTGTCCATCACCTGGCCGGGCGCATATCCCGGCACGCCGAAGCTCAGCGTCTTGCCATCGATTTCGGGCGTCCCATCGCCGAGCATGGTGGCGACATCGACCGGCACGGAAATGTCGAAATCGCGCAAATGCGCGGCGGCATTGCGACCGGCCTCGGCGCGGGTATCGGCGAGGCCCCGCTCCTCATCGGCCGCCTGGGCCCGAATCGGTGTACCGACCACCCAGCTGTCATTGGTGAGGTCGAGAAGGTAGATGCTCGAATAGGCAAAGCCCGAGCCATCCTGGATGCCGAATTCCTCGAAGGCGAAATAGCGCGCATCCGGAGAAAAGCCGATCAGGTCGATCAGCGCCCGGTCGCCGGCCAGGGCTGGCGCCGTCAGAGCCGCCAGCAGCACCAGCGCCGCAAGCGCCGTTTCAGGCCTTTCCCGTCGAGCCGAAGCCACCTTCGCCTCTTTGCGTCTCTTCCAGTTCATCGCTCACCTCGAAAACCGGCCGCACCACCGGCGCCACCACCATTTGCGCAATGCGCTCGCCGCGTCTGATGACGAAGGGCTCTTCCCCCAGATTGACGAGGATCACCTTTACCTCGCCGCGATAGTCCGCATCGATGGTGCCGGGGGAATTGAGCACCGTGATGCCATGCTTGGCGGCAAGGCCCGAGCGCGGCCGCACCTGTGCCTCGAAACCCTCCGGCAGCGCCATGGCGAAGCCGCAGGGCACCAGCGCCCGCTTGCCGGGCAAGAGTTCGAGCGGTGCATCCGCAGCCAGGGCGGCGCAGAGATCGGCTCCCGCCGCCAGCGCCGACTGCAGTGCCGGAAGAGGCAGGCCCACGCCATGGGCCTGCCATTGCAGCTTTATGGAGACGCCAATGCTCACGGCGCGCGCACCACCGCGAACAGCTCGTCGGGCAGGTCGACCGTGCCATTGATCAGGTCGAGCATGGGAATGACCTGGCTGGCGCTCTTGCCGTCGGCGGCGCGGGTCATATTGGTATCGGTGACTTCGGCGCCCGAAATGGTCAGGGTGATCGAATGGCCCTCGAAGAAGGCCAGCACCATCTGCTTGGTCTCTTCGTCCATTTCCTCGTCGGCGCCCAGTTCCTTCTTCATTGCAACGGTCGGCAGGGCAACGCGCACCAGGCCATTGCCGATATCGGTAAAGCTCATCCCGCTTTCGCCCGAGCCCATATCGAGGCTGTCAAAGGGGCCTTCCTCGACCATGGTGCAGGTGGCGGTGCCATCGGCATTCTCGGTCAGCGTGCCCTCGTCGCAGAAGCCGGCCTCGCTGCTCTCGCCGCTCTCTTCGCCCATCTTCACCATGGCGTAGAGGTCGGCGGTCATCACCTGGGTCATGGTGGCGCGGGCCGTGGTGGTGCTGGTCACCGCCACGTCGATATTGACGTCGACGCAGGCGCTGACTCCAAGCGCAATGGCCGCCACAGAGGCGAGCTTGCCGAAGAGATTGAGGCTCATGAACTGACTTTCTCGAAACGATTGCGGGCCGGCATCAGCGGCACTCTATGAAGCCGGGCGCCCCTTGGGCAAGCCGGGATTATGGGTCAGGCCTGGCCGGCGAAGCGCAGCGCCATGAATGCGACGGCGGCAAAGGCGACAAAGCCCATGCCCAGCGTGGCGAGGATGGCGAGGCGAAGGAGCCTGTCCCTCGGGCGGGCCAGGGCGGCGCGATGCTCGGACAGGGCAAGTTCGGCCTGGGCGATCAGATTGGGAATGCGACCCGCTGCCTCGGCGGCGCGGCGCAGATGCTGCCCCAAATCCTCGATGCGACCAAGCGGGCCCTCTTCGCGCCGCAGCCAATCGCCCACCACCGGCTCCGCCACGGTCCAGATATCGAGCTCGGGATCGAGCGTGCGCGCCACCCCTTCCACCAGCACCATGGATTTCTGCAACAGCACCAGTTCGGGCCGCGTCTGCATGTCGAAAAGGTCGGTAATGGTGAAGAGCTGGCCCAGCACCTTGGCCATGGAGATATTGTCGGCGGTGCGGCCATGCAGCGGTTCGCCGATGGAGCGGATGGCCAGCGCGAAATCCTCGACCGACTGATGCGGTGGCACATAGCCGATATCGAAGTGGCGCTGGGCAACCAGGCGATAATCACGGGTGATGAAGCCATAAAGAATATCGGCGAGGAAACGCCGTTCCGGCTTGGCGATACGGCCCATAATGCCGAAATCGACGGCCACCACGTCGCCGGTGCGAGGATCGGCGAAGAGATTGCCCGGATGCATGTCGGCATGGAAGAAGCCGTCGCGGATGGCATGGCGCAAAAAGCCCTGCAGCACCTTGGCGGCCAGCGCCTTGCGGTCGATCCCCGCCGCATCGATGGCGGCATGGTCGCGGATGGGAATGCCGTCCACCCAGGTGGTGGTAAGCACATTCTGCGCCACCTGGTCCCACTGCACCGTCGGGATGACGAAGCCTTCGTCATCCTTGATGTTTTCGGCCATTTCCGAGATCGCCGCCGCCTCAAGGCGCAGATCGAGCTCGAGCCGCATGGAATGATCCAGCGTCTTGACCACTTCGGTGGGCCGCAGCCGCCGGCTGGCGGAGGAGAAGGTTTCTGCCAGCCGCGCTCCGGCATAAAGCGCCTGGGTATCGGCATGGAAGCGCTCGGACACGCCCGGCCGCAGGATCTTGACGGCAACCACCTTGGGCGCCTCGCCGGGCTGGCGCAGCTTGGCCTTGTGCACCTGGGCGATGGACGCGGCAGCGACGGGCGGGCTGACCTCGGTGAGAGCAGCGGCCTTTTCGCCCAGCGCCTCGCTCAGAATGGCTGGCACCAGTGCCGCGTCGAAGGGCGGCATGCGGTCCTGCAGGCCCGAAAGGTCCGCCGCCGCCTGGGCGCCGACAATATCGGGGCGGGTGGCCAGGGTCTGGCCGAACTTGACGAAACTCGGGCCCAGCCGGTGCAAGGCAGTATTGAGCCGCTCGACGCTACCGGTCTTGCGCACGGCGGGCCGTTCGACCAGCCGCGCCATGCGCACGCCCAGCTTCATCATCGGCGGCAGCGAGGCGACGGGAAGGATCGAAAAGGCGCCTTCGCGCGCCAGTACCCAACCAGCATGGATCAGGCGGAAAGTGGAACCCAGACCCATGGGCTAAATCTTCCAACCCGAAAACAGCGTGGCGATATTGCCGGTATAGCTGGTGTGCTTGACCCGCTTGAACCCGGCCTTGGCCAGCATGGAGCCGAACAGTGCCGGATCGGGGAATTTGCGGATCGATTCGATGAAATATTGATAGGGCTGCGCATCGCCGGTCACCACCCGCCCCAGAGGCGGAATGACCCGGTCGGAATAGAGCTTGTAGAAGGCCTCGAGGCCCGGCACGTCCACCTGCGAGAATTCCAGCACCAGGATGCGACCCCCGCGCTTGAGCACGCGATGCGCCTCGTCCAGCGCCTTCTGGATGCGCGGCACATTGCGGATGCCGAAGGCGATCGTATAGGCGTCGAAACTATTGCTCTCGAAGGGCAGCTCCTCGGCATTGGCCTCGAGAAAGCTGACCTGGCCGGGATAGCGCCAGCTCCGGGCGCGCTCGGCGCCGACGCGCAGCATGTCGGCATTGATGTCGGCAACAACCACTTCCGCATAGCCCATCGAGGCGTTGACGATACGCTCGCCGATATCGCCGGTGCCACCGGCCATGTCGAGCACCCGATAGGGCCGTGTGCCGGCGCGCGGCGGGGCCAGCTCGGACACCATGGCGTCCTTCCACAGCCGGTGCACGCCCCCGCTCATCAGGTCGTTCATCAGGTCGTAGCGGTCGGCCACGTCGTGGAACACCTTGTTGACCAGGCCCTGCTTGTCTTCGAGAGCGACGGTCTGCTCGCCGAAATGGGTGGTTTCTTGGGACTGGGTCATGGCAAGGACCTCGATACGGTCTGTATGGAATGGTGTCGATACGGTGTATTGACCAATACATAAGCCCTCGCCCATTGCCTATGCGCAAAGGCGCGCAGGGTGAAGGAGTTTTGTCATGCCAGAATTGCCCGAGGTCGAAACTGTCCGGCGCGGCTTGGAACCCTGGCTGACCGGCGCCACCATTCAAAGCGTCACCCTCAACCGCAAGGATCTGCGCTTTCCTTTTCCGGACGGGCTCAAGACTGCGCTGGAAGGCCAGCGCGTCGAAAAGGTGGGACGACGCGCCAAATATCTCCTGCTCAGCCTGTCGAATGGCAAGACCCTGCTCAGCCATCTGGGCATGACCGGCTCCTGGCGTTTTGCCGAGCACGGCATCGACAAGCCCCCGCGCTATTACGAGCCCGGCACCGAGCCCAAGCACGACCATATGATCTGGGCTCTGTCCCATCCCAGCCATGGGGCGAGCCACCTGATCTATGCCGATCCCCGCCGCTTCGGCTTCATCGACCTTTACGAGGATGTGAACGACAGTCCCTATCTCAAGGGGCTGGGGCCCGAGCCGCTGGGCAATGACTTCAGCGCCGAAGGCATGGCCGAGGCGTTCCGGGGCAAGAAGGCGCCGATCAAGGCAGCGCTGCTCGACCAGCGCGTGGTCGCCGGGCTGGGCAATATCTATGTGGCCGAGGCGCTGCACCGGGCCCATATCCGTCCCGATATCGAGGCGCGCACCCTGGTGCGGGCCGATGGCAAGCCCAAGGCGGCCCTCGAAGACCTAGCCTTTGCGGTGCGCGAAGTGCTTGTCGCCGCCATCGAGGTGGGCGGCTCGACTATTCGCGACTTCCGCAGCGTCGAGGGCGCCGGCTACTTCCAGCACAATTTCGCCGTCTATGACCGTGAGGGCGATCCCTGCCCCACCCCGCTCTGCACCGGCACCGTCAAGCGCATCGTGCAATCGGGCCGTTCCACCTTTTACTGCCCGGTCTGCCAGAAGGCACCCTGAGCCATCCTCCGCTTCGATCGTCACCCTCGGGCTTGACCCGAGGGCGTTACACTTGCGGCAAGGACGCTGAACAAAGGCCCCTCGGGTCAAGCCCGAGGGTGGCGCGCGATGGGGACGGCGGGTCGGAGCGCTAACCACAAGGCCGATCCCGAATCCAGTTGACGCCTCCCCGCCTATCCCCTATAGACCCCGCAACTTGGCGGCTGTCGTTTGCCGCCGATTTCATTTCATCCCGGACGCCTGTCTCCCAGATGGGGCAATCGTTCGGCTGGACGCTAAGAGGACCGAAATGGCCAATACGCCGTCAGCAAAGAAGGCGACCCGCAAGATCGCTGCCCGCACCGCGATCAACAAGTCGCGCCGTAGCCGCGTGCGCACCTTTATCCGCAAGGTCGAGGAAGCGATCACCTCCGGCGATCACGCCGCTGCTTTCGCTGCGCTCAAGGCTGCCGAGCCGGAAATCCACCGCGCAGCCGGCAAGGGCATTGTCCATACCAACCTTGCTTCCCGCAAGGTCAGTCGTCTCAATAGCCGCGTCAAGGCGCTGGCCTGATCGGCAGGGGTCGCGGCGCCCACAAGAGGCTGACGCGACGACACTAAAATGGGCTCCGAAAGGGGCCCATTTTTATTGCCCGTCTTCGGGCAAGGTTTTTCGCCATCATAACGTCACATGTCGGTTCGATGACGTAGGGTCCGGGCCTGATACATGGCGTCGCACCAAGATTTTTTCTTTTGTAATCAAAGGATTAACCATTGGTGGGCCAGTTGTGCCCCCGCCATGTGGCGATAGAGAATCTGCGGGATCGAAATATTTTTTTCACCATGCCCGCAGCCGCTAAGTGTTGGAATCTGCGTTGAGTCACAGGCTCTTGTGGAAGGTGGGTTTAAAGGGGGTTGCACCTCAGAATTGGTGGTCCGGGAGTCAAGCCCCTATTTCATCGATTCACGTGTTGCGGGTCCAAAATCCACCCTCTAATGTACTTCTGCCGGCACGGAAAACGGCCCCGAAAAATGGGGTGGAACCGGGCGGTGAGTTTCTTAGGACGCTCATGGTTTGGGGCAAATTTTCGGCATTCAGTCGGATGGAGTTCTGCCAGTTATGATTGTTTTGGCTGCATTTTTTGCTGCCAGTCCAGTCGGGGCTGGCCACGTGCGGTAGACCGCCGACCAGGTCTGGTCGGGTTCATCGAACAGGTCATTTCTGAAAACGGCGGCCAACCGCCGAACGAACAATCGTGCCCGTTTTTTGCGGGCGCAATGGCGAAGCTATGCCTGGGGTCCAGCCCGGGGCGGACAACGATAATAGACAGCCGGCGGTTATGCGGACCGCGCGGTGCGATGCAGATAATGGGGCATGACATAATGACGCGACAGGCGATTGCGGGACGGGACGACTGGGCTTCGGCCGATCCTTCCTCCCTCCAACTCACCAGCAAAGGTGGCACTCCTGTCATGGCAAGTCCCGATAGTTCTCTCGAAGCGCAGCGCGAACTGTGGAAGCGCGTTCGTGCCCGCCTCAAGACCGCTGTCGGCGAGGACGTGTTTGCCTCCTGGTTCGCCCGGCTGGAGTTGGAAGAGCTGGTCGATGACATGGTGCATCTGTCCGCACCCACGCGCTTCCTCTGTTCCTGGGTTCAGTCCAACTATGCCGACCGCATCGTCGAGGCCTTCCGCCACGACGTGCCCGAAGCCGCCCGTCTGCAGGTGACCCTGCGCGTCAACGGCCAGGCCCGCCCGCGCCTTGCCCCCGCCGCGGAAGCAGCGAGCGAGACGTCCGCGCCCACCGAAATCGCTGCCACACCCGCTGCAGCCTCCCCCGCCAGCAGCGCGATGGTTCAGGCCACGCCGCGCCTCGTGCGGGACAGCGCCAAGGCCGGCGATGCACTCTCGGGCAGCGCCATCGACCCGCGTATGACCTTTGACAGCTTCGTTGCCGGCTCCGCCAATGAAATGGCCTTCGGCGTCGCCAAGCAGATTGCCAGCGCCGCCATCAACAATGCGGTGACCTTCAATCCGGTCTACATGCATTCCACCGTCGGCCTGGGCAAATCGCACCTGCTCAACGCCATCGCCCATGCCGTCGCCGAAGCCGACCCGACCAAGAACATCGTCTATCTGACGGCCGACCACTTCATGTACCATTTCATCACCGCCGTGCAGCGCCAGTCCGCGCTCGGCTTCAAGGAATGGCTCCGCCGCGTCGACCTCTTGCTGATCGACGACATGCAATTCCTTCAGGGCAAGTCCGCCACCGAATTCGGCCATACGCTGGGCACCCTGCTGACCGGTGCCAAGCAGGTGGTGGTTGCCGCCGATGCGCCGCCCCGCGATCTCGAAATGCTCGATGAACGCGTGCGCTCGCGCCTTTCGGGTGGTCTGGTCGTGCCGATCTCGACCTTCGACATCGATCTGCGCCGCGCCATCGTGCAGCGCCGCTCCGAACAGGCCACTGCCCGCTTCGGCATGCATTTTCCGCCGGCTGTGCTCGACTATGTCGCCCGTGCGGTGGTCAGCCATGGCCGCGATCTCGACGGCGCCGTCAATCGGCTGGTGGCCGCCAATCAGCTCACCGGTGAACTCATCACCGTGCCGCTGGCCGAAAAGACCCTTGCCGATCTGATCCGGGCCCGCGACGCCAAGCGCGTCCGCATCGAGGACATTCTCAAGATCGTTTCGCGCCACTACAAGGTGCCGCGCAACGAGCTGCTCTCGGCCCGCCGCAGCCGCGACGTGGTGCGTCCTCGCCAGATCGCCATGTATCTGGCCAAGGCGCTGACCAGCCGCTCGCTGCCCGAAATCGGCCGGCGCTTCGGCGGCCGCGACCACACCACCGTGCTGCACTCGGTGCGCAAGGTCGAACAGATGATCAAGGACGATCTCGAACTCGGCCAGGAAATAGAACTCTTGAAGCGCATGCTGGAAGAGTAGTCAGCCGCGGCGCTGCGCGCGGTCAAATCGGTCCGCTGGACCGATTTGAGCTGACTGCGCCCGGAGAGCTGCGCTCGAAGGGCTAACTGACAGCGTCAGCCCCGTCCCATCCCCAAGCGCGATGCAACCCCTCCCCTTCTTCAGGGGGAGGCCGGGTGGGGGTGTCAGGACGCTCGCCCCCTGTGCGATAGCCCCAGACCCACCATGGGATAGTTTGGTGCAAAGCCTGACGCCCCGGTTGGCATGGCCGGGGGAATTGCCTAAGGTCTGGGCTTTGGATGAGCCCCTGACCGACCCGACCATGGACCAGACCCCATTCGAGGCCGAGACTGGCCCGGCTGCTGCCGCCCTCACCCCGATGATGGCGCAATATTTCGAGATCAAGGCGGTCAATCCCGGCTATCTCCTGTTCTACCGCATGGGCGATTTCTACGAGCTGTTCTTCGAGGACGCCGAAATCGCTTCGGCGGCGCTGGGCATCGTGCTCACCAAGCGCGGCAAGCATCTGGGCGAAGATATCGGCATGTGCGGCGTGCCCATCCATGCCGCCAATGATTATCTCAACAAGCTGATCCGCCTGGGCCATCGCGTCGCCATCTGCGAGCAGATGGAAGACCCTGCCGAAGCCAAGAAGCGCGGGTCCAAGTCGGTGGTGCGGCGCGATGTGGTGCGGCTGGTCACCCCCGGCACGCTGACCGAGGACGACCACCTCGACGCCCGCTCGGCCAATTATCTCGCCGCCCTCGCCATGGTGCGCCATGGCGACACCGATTTTGCCCTGGCCTGGGCCGATATCTCCACCGGCGAAACCTTTGTCGCCGACCTCACGGCCGAGGCGCTGGCCGACGAAATGGCGCGCATCGCGCCGGCCGAATTGATCCTCACCGACGCCACCCGGCAGGCCCTCGGCGAGCGGCACCTGTTTGCCCCCGCCTGGGCCGGCATCGCCTCCATCATTGGCGCGGAACTGGCCGACAGCGAAGTGGCGCTGCCGCTGCTGCGCCGCAGCTTTCCGTCCGAGCGTTTCGACCCCACCATTTTGTCGCGTGCTGCTCGCGCTGCCCTTGGGGCCCTGGTGGGATATGTGGGGGAAAGCCAGAAAGGGCGCCACGCGCCGCTGCGACCGCCAGTTCTGGATGCCTCGGACAAGGTGATGGCCATCGACGCGGCGACCCGGCAGAGCCTTGAAATTCTCCAGACCCAGCGCGGCCAGGCCAAGGGCTCGCTGCGCCAGTCCATCGATCTCACCGTAACCGCCCCGGGCGCTCGTCTCCTGGCCACGCGCCTTGCCGCGCCGCTGCGCGATGCAGATGCCATTAATAACAGGCTCGATGCAGTGAGCCGGCTGGTCGAGGATACGCTGTTGCGGGCGCGGCTACGGCAGGACCTCAAAGCTGCCCCCGATCTCTCCCGCGCCCTGTCGCGCCTCGCGCTCGAACGCGGCGGCCCGCGTGACCTCGCCGCCATCGGGAAGGCCATCGGTGCGGCGCTCAATCTCGCCCAGCACCTTGCCGCGCAACCCGATCTCTCGCCCATCCTGTCGCGCCTTGCCACCACGCTTGGCGCCGCCCCGCGCGATCTTTCCGCAGAACTGGCCGCCGCCCTCGATGACGAGCTGCCCTTGTTGAGCCGCGACGGCGGTTTCGTGCGCGGGGGTTTTGACCACAAGCTCGATGAAGAGCGGGCGCTGGGCAGCCAGACGCGCGCCGTCGTCGCTGCCCTCCAGGCGCGGCTGATGGACGAAACCGATGTCCGCTCGCTCAAGATCAAGCATAATGGGGTGCTGGGCTATTTCGTCGAGGTGCCGGCCAATCATGGTACGCGGCTTCTCGAAGCCCCGCACCGCGAAATCTTCATCCACCGCCAGACGCTCGCCAATGTCATGCGGTTCACCACCACCGAACTGGCAGAGCTCGAGGGCCGCATCGCCAAGGCGCAGGGCGCCGCGCTCGAGATCGAGCTCGCCATCTTCGCGCGGCTGCGCGAGGCGGTGCTGGCCGATACGGCGGCCCTCCAGGGCCTCGCCGATGCCCTTGCCGAGCTCGACGTCACCGCTGCTCTCGCCGAAGTGTCCGCCCTGCGCGGCTATTGCCGGCCACAGGTCGATGCCAGCCTTGCTTTCGCCATTTCGGGCGGGCGTCATCCGGTTGTGGAATTGATGGTCAAGGCCGAAGGCCAGAGCTTTGTCGCCAATGACGCCGATCTTTCGGGCAGCGAGGAGATCGGCGGCGGCGGGCTGTGGCTGGTCACCGGCCCCAATATGGGTGGTAAATCCACCTTCCTGCGCCAGAATGCCCTGATCGCCATCCTGGCGCAGATGGGCTGCTATGTGCCCGCCGACAGCGCCCATATCGGCGTCGTTGATCGCCTGTTTTCGCGCGTCGGGGCCAGCGACGACATCGCCCATGGCCGCTCCACCTTCATGGTCGAAATGGTCGAGACCGCTGCGATCCTCAATCGCGCCACTCGGCACTCGCTGGTAGTGCTGGACGAGATCGGCCGTGGCACCGCCACTTTCGACGGCCTCTCGATCGCCTGGGCCACCGTCGAGGCGCTGCATGAAAGCACCGGCTGCCGGGCGCTCTTCGCCACCCATTTCCATGAGTTGACCAGTCTGGCCAAGACGCTGGGCCGGGTCGCCAATGTCACCATGAAGGTGCGCGAATGGGAGGGCGAGGTGGTGTTCCTGCATGAAGTGGGGCCCGGCGCCGCCGACCGCTCCTATGGCATCCAGGTGGCGCGGCTCGCCGGCCTGCCCGATCCGGTGCTGGCCCGGGCCCGACAGGTGCTCGACATTCTCGAACAGCGCTCGGCCGGCACGGCGTCTTCCAAGCAGAAGGCCAGCGTGCTAGACGATTTGCCGCTCTTTGCACATCAGCCAGCCCCGGCTCCAAAGGGCAAGGATCCTGTTCACGAAGCGCTCGATACCGTCCGCCCCGACGAATTGACGCCGCGGCAAGCCATTGAAGCGCTCTACGAGTTGAAGAAAATCCGCGATGACGCTCGCCGAAACTGAGGCCCGGCCCAAAAAGCCGCAGTTCGCGCTCAAGACCGCAGAGACCATCCTGGTCGAGCTCGATGCGCTTGTCGGCGCCGAGCCGGCCAAGTCTCCTGTCGCCCGCGCCGCCGTGCTCGCCCATATTCGCCAGACCCTGGCCGATGCGCGCAAGAGCGCCGAGGCCGAACTCCTGGCCACCAATAAGGGCACGCGCTGCGCGCAGAACCTGTCCAATGCGCAGGACGAAATCATCACCGCGGTGCATCGCTTTGCCACCACCCGCGTCTATCCGGTCGACAATCCCTCCGGCGCCGAAGCCATCGCGCTCTCGGCGGTCGGCGGCTATGGCCGCGGCACGCTGGCGCCGGGCAGCGACATCGACCTCCTCTTCATCCTGCCCTACAAGCAGACCCCCTGGGGTGAGCAGGTCACCGAATATATCCTCTATATGCTCTGGGATCTGGGCCAGAAGGTCGGCCATGCCGTGCGCTCGGTGGACGAATGCATCCGCATGGCCCGCGCCGATATGACGGTCCGCACCGCCACGCTCGAGGCGCGATTTCTCACCGGCGACAAGGCGCTGTTCGACAATCTCGTGCATCGCTTCGAGACCGAAATCGTACCCAGGACCGGGCCCGAATTCATCGCCGCCAAAATGGCCGAGCGCGACGAGCGCCACAAGCAGATGGGCAATACACGCTATGTCGTGGAGCCCAATATCAAGGACGGCAAGGGCGGGCTGCGCGACCTCAACACGCTGTTCTGGATCGGCAAATACTTTTACCAGGTCAAGACCAGCCATGAGCTGGTCGGCAAGGGCGTGCTGACCTCGGCCGAATATAGGCTGTTCTCGCGCGCCGAGGACTTTCTCTGGGCAGTGCGCTGTCACCTGCATTACATTACCGGCCGTGCCGACGAAAAGCTGACCTTCGACGTGCAGCCCGATCTGGCGCGCCGCATGGGCTATGCCGAGCGCCTGGGCATGCTGGGGGTGGAGCGCTTCATGAAGCGCTATTTCCTCGTTGCCAAGGATGTGGGGGACCTGACCCGCATCATCTGCGCCAGCCTCGAATTCCACCACGCCAAGGATATGGATCTGGTGGGCCGCGTGCTCGCGCCCTTCCGATCCGGCAAGAGCAAGATCAAGGGCGAGCCCGATTTCATCGTCGACACAGGACGGCTCAATATCGCGACGCCCGATGTCTTCGAAAAAGAGCCGGTCAATCTCATCAAGATGTTCATGGTGGCGGGCCGCGAGGAGCTTTTGTTCCATCCCGACGCCATCAAGGTCATCCGCGACAGCCTGCGCCTCATCGACAATCGCCTGCGCACCGACCCCAAGGCCAATGCGCATTTCCTCACCATCCTGACCAGCCCGCTCTATGTCGAGCGCATCCTTCGGCAGATGAACGAGAGCGGCGTGCTGGGCAAATTCGTGCCCGATTTCGGCAAGATCGTCGCCCTGATGCAGTTCAACATGTACCACCACTACACGGTGGACGAGCATCTGATCCGCGCCGTCGGCGTCATGGCCGAGATCGCCAATGGCGGGTTGCGCACCGAACTGCCGCTGACCCACGAGCTGCTGCCGCAGCTCAACGATACGCGCCTGCTCTATGTGGCGCTGTTCCTCCACGATATCGCCAAGGGCCGGCCCGAGGACCACTCCATTGCCGGCGCCCGCATCGCCAAGAAACTCTGCCCCCGCTTCGGCCTCAACCCCGCCGAAACCGACACCGTGGCCTGGCTGATCGAATATCACCTGCTGATGAGCGAGATCGCCCAGGCGCGCGATATCCAGGACCCCGAGACGGCCAAGGCCTTTGCCGATGTGGTGCAGTCGCCGCAGCGCTTGGCCCTGCTGATGATCCTCACCGCCTGCGATATCCGCGCCGTGGGCCCCGGTACCTGGACCGGCTGGAAGGGCTCGCTCCTGCGCGCGCTCTACTATGCCACCGAACCGCTGCTATCGGGCGGCCACAGCCAGGTCAGCCATACCGACCGCGTCAACCAGGCCCGCCATGCCCTCGCCAATGCGCTCTCGAGCTGGCCGCCCGAGGAAATCGAAGCCTATTCGACCCGCCATTACGACCATTACTGGCTGCGCGCCGAGCCCGAGCTGCAGATCGAGCACGCCCGCATGATCCGCCAGGCCGACATGGCCCAGCAGCCCTTTGCCGGCTCGATCCGCATTAAGGCCTTCGAGGGCATTACCGAGGTCAGCTTCTACGTCCCCGACCATCCGCGCCTGCTGTCGCTGATCGCCGGCGCCTGCACCATGCAGGACGCCTCCATCATCGGGGCGCAGATTTTCTCCACCCGCGATGGCCGCGCCATCGACACCTTCCGCCTGCGCCGCGCCTTCACCAGCGACGAAGACGAAAAGGTTCGCGCCACCCGCATCATCGACACGGTCAAGCAATTGCTGCAGGGCAAGCGTACCGTGCTGATCGATCTGGGCAAGGAAAGCCGCCACAACAAGCGTCTCAAACCCTTTGCCCTGCCGGCACAGGTCTCGGTCAGCAATGCCATCTCGGAGAAATTCACCGTCATCGAGGTCTCCGGCCTCGACCGCATCGGCCTGCTCTACGCCCTGACCCGCGAGATCGCCGATCTCAACCTCACCATCGGCTCCGCCCATATCGGCACCTATGGCGAAAAGGCCGTCGACGTCTTCTACGTCACCGACCTCACCGGTCAGAAAATACACGTCAAGGCGCGGCAAAAGAAAATTCATGACGCCCTGATGGGCGTCTTCGAGCGCCCCGAGGTCAAGCGTGTGGCCAATGGGTAGCGGGCATATACACCCCCACCCCACCTCCCCCTGGGAGGGGGAGGGGCTCTGTCCCGGTCTGGTCAGCGATTTGTGCTTTTCACCGTCTCTTCTCCTCCCCCTGAAAGGGGGAGGGCGGGTGGGGGTTCTGCCATGAGCCTCTTCCGTAATTTCGTGTCCGTGGGCGCGCTGACCCTCGTCTCGCGCCTGGCCGGGTTCGTGCGCGATGCACTGATGGCGGCGGTTCTGGGCACTGGCCCGGCCGCCGACGCCTTCTTTGCTGCCTTCCGCTTTCCCAATCTCTTCCGCCGGCTCTTCGCCGAAGGCGCCTTCAACACCGCCTTCGTGCCGATGTTCTCGGGCGCGCTCGAGCGGGATGGTGAGGAGGGCGCAAAGCTATTGGCTGCGCGGATCATGAGCTGGCTCGTCGCCATGCTGGTGGTCGTGACCATTCTGGTCGAAATCTTCATGCCGCAGATCATGGTCGCCTTCGTTCCCGGCTTCGTCGACGATCCGGAAAAGTTCGAACTGACCGTGCTGCTGACGCGGATCATGTTCCCCTATCTCGCCTGCATGTCGCTGATGGCCGCCTATGGCGCCATCCTCAACACGCTGGGCCGGTTCTTCGCGGCGGCCTTCGCGCCGGTCCTGCTCAACATCGTCAACATCGCCATGCTGATCCCGCTGGCCACCTTCTGGCTGCAGGCGCCCGAAGAGGCGACGATCTGGGTCGCTATTGCCACCATGGGCGGCGGCATCGCCCAATTGGTGCTGGTCTGGGCGGCGATCGAGCGCGCCGGCTTCCGGCCGCGCCTGGCTTTGCCCCGGCTCGATGCCGAGGTGCGGCGCTTCTGGGTGCTGGCCATTCCGGCAATCCTGGCCGGCGGCATCACCCAGATCAATATCTTCGTCGGCACCATCATCGCCTCGGGCGCCGACAATGCCATCTCCGTCCTCTCCTATGCCGACCGGCTCTATCAATTGCCGCTGGGGATCATCGGCATCGCCATCGGCACGGTGTTGCTTCCCGAACTCAGCCGCCATCTCAAGGGCGGCCGCGAGATCGAGGCGCGCCAGAGCCAGGATCAGGCCCTGTTCGTCGCCATGCTGCTGACCATGCCGGCCGCCTTCGCGCTTTCGGCATTGGCCGAGCCCATCGTGCGGGTGCTGTTCGAGCGCGGCGCTTTCAATGCCCTGGCCACGTTGCAGACGGCGCAGGCGCTGATCGCCTTTGCCGCCGGCCTGCCGGCTTTCGTGCTCATCCGCGTGCTGCAGCCGGGCTTTTTCGCCCGCGAAGATACCATCACCCCGACCATCTTTGCCGGGGTCAGCGTCGTTGCCAATATCGCCATTTCGCTCTGGCTGTTCGCCAGCCTCGCCCATGTCGGCATCGCCATCGCCACTTCGGCCTCGGCCTGGCTCAATGTGGTGATGCTGGCCGGAATGCTGGCCCTGCGCGGCCATTTCCGGCTCACCCCGGCGCAGTGGCGCGGCCAGCTGGCCATCCTCGTCATCAGCCTCGTCATGGGCGCGGCGCTGTGGCTCCTCGCCGCGCGGGGACAACACCTGCTCGCCAGTGGCACCCCGTTCTGGCTGCAGGCCAGCGTCTTGGGCGTGCTGATCCTTTTCGGCGTGGTCACCTATTTCACCCTCGTGCATGTTTCGGGCACGCAAAGGCTGGGCCTGTTGCTGCGGCGCCTGCGCCGGCGCGGCTAAACGCATTGTTCCCGACCAGCCCGGCGTGGTAACAGCCAACGGCGATTTTTGAACTGCTAGGCTCGATCATGACTTTCACCCAGCGCGTTTTCTCCGGCATCAAACCCTCGGGCGATCTGCATTTGGGGAATTATCTCGGTGCCATTCGCCGCTTCGTGCCGCTACAGGACACGCATGAGACGCTCTATTGTGTCGTCGACATGCATGCCATCACCGTCTGGCAGGACCCGGTCGACCTCAAGCGCTGGACCTATGAAATCGCCGCCGCCTATATCGCGGCTGGTCTCGATCCCAGAAAGTCGATCATCTTCAACCAGAGCCAGGTGGTGGAACACGCCGAGCTCGGCTGGATTTTCAATTGCGTGGCGCGTGTGGGCTGGATGAGCCGCATGACCCAGTTCAAGGACAAGGCCGGCGGCGAAGGGGGCGAGAATTCCGAGCAGGTGTCGCTCGGGCTTTATGCCTATCCCTCGTTGATGGCGGCCGACATCCTGCTTTACAAGGCGACGGCCGTGCCGGTCGGCGACGACCAGAAGCAGCACCTGGAACTGACGCGCGACATCGCCAAGAAATTCAATCACGACTACAAAAAGCAGATCAAGGCGCTGGGCGGCAAGGGCGACTTCTTCCCCGTCCCCGAGACCTTGGCGACCGGTCCGGCCATGCGCGTCAAATCGCTCAAGGACGGCTCCAAGAAGATGAGCAAGTCCGACGCCTCGGACATGTCCACCATCTACATGATGGACGATGCTGATCTCATCGCCAAAAAGATCAAGCGCGCCACCACCGATGCCGATGCGCTGCCCTCTGAGGCGGCGGGCCTGGCCGGTCGTGCCGAGGCAGAAAACCTCGTGGGCATCTACGCCTCGCTCTCCAATCGTTCGGTCGATGATGTGCTGGGCGAATTTGGCGGGCAGGGCTGGGGTGTCTTCAAGCCGGCGCTGGCCGATCTCTCCGTTGCCGTCCTGGCCCCCATCGCCGACGAAATGAAGCGCTTGGTGTCCGATCGCGGTGAAATGGATAATATCCTGCGCGACGGTGCCGCCCGCGCCCGCACCATTGCGGAGCCGGTCATGGCCGGCGTGCGCGATATTGTCGGTTTCGTCCGCTAACAGACAGGGAGACGCCCTTGGTTTCGCAGGTTGAATACAAGCGCAAGTTTCTTGTCGTCATCGACGAGACCGAAGAGTGCGACCGGGCCCTGACCTTTGCCGCCTGGCGGGTCAAGCGCACCGGCGGAACCGTGGTGCTGATGAGCGTCGTCTCCCCGCCCGAATTCATCGGATTGGGGGTCGAAGACGTGCTGCGCGCCGAAGCGGTCGAAGAGGCCGAACGCAATCTCGACATGCGGCTGGCGCGCATCAAGGAGATCGGCGAGGTTCGCTCCGAATCCGTCATCCGCGAAGGCAATGGCGCCGAGCAGATCGAGGAAGTGATCGGCAAGGACCACGACATCGCCATCCTGGTGCTTGCCGCTTCCAAATCCTCCGAAGGGCCGGGCCCCCTGGTCAATCACTTCGCCAACCGCGCTCATGCCCTGCCGATCCCGCTGACCATCGTGCCCGGCCATATGAGCGACGAAGAAATCATCGCGATCTGCTGACCGGCCCGCTTTGGCGGGCAAAATCTCCCCGGTGGGGAGATTTTAGGTCAGCAGGCCACGGCACCTATGGTGACGTGGCAAAAAGCGTTCCGCTCAAAATCTCCCCGGTGGGGAGATTTTAGGTCAGCAGGCCACGGCACCTATGGTGACGTGGCGAAAGCGTTCCGGGCAAAATCTCCCCGGTGGGGAGATTTCAACTCCGCAGGCCATGAGAGCTATGCTCGACTGGCGGTGCGCAGATTTGTGCAGCGCGCCATCGCGCTTTCGGCACGCCCGGAAACAACCTTCCAAAACAAGGGCGCGGCAGAGGACGACTTGCCTCGTCTACGCCTTGTCATTTTCGGGTTGAGCGGAGAATGTGGCGCCCAGCGAGTACCTAGGGAGCGTCTCATGAAGCTTGAATCCATCGCCCTGCATCACGGCTATGAATCGGAGGCCACCACCAAGGCGGCGGCCGTGCCGATCTACCAGACCACGTCCTATACCTTCGACAACACCCAGCACGGCGCTGATCTCTTTGATCTCAAGGTCGCGGGCAATATCTATACCCGCATCATGAACCCCACCACGGCCGTGCTCGAAGCGCGCGTCGCCGAAATGGAAGGCGGCATTGCCGGCCTGGCTTTGGCCTCGGGCATGGCGGCGATCACCTATGCCATCCAGACCATTGCCGGCGTCGGCGACAATATCGTCTCGGTCTCCCAGCTCTATGGCGGCACCTATAATCTGTTCGTCCACACCTTCCCGCGCCAAGGCATCGAAACCCGCCTCGTGAGCCACGACGATTATGAAGGCTTCGAAAAGGCCATCGACGAGCGGACCAAGGCCATTTTCCTTGAATCCATCGGCAATCCCGCCGGCAATGTCGTCGATATCGAGCGCATCGCCGAAATCGCCCATCGCCATGGCGTGCCTGTCATCGTCGACAACACCGTCGCCACCCCCTATCTCACCCGCCCCTTCGATTTTGGCGCCGATATCGTGGTGCATTCGCTGACCAAATATATCGGCGGCCACGGCACCTCCATCGGCGGCATCATCGTGGATTCAGGCAAATTCGACTGGAAGGCCAATGCCAAGCGCTTCCCGGTGCTGAACGAGCCCGATCCGTCCTATCATGGCGTGGTCTATACCGAGGCGCTGGGCCCGGCGGCCTATATCGGTCGTGCCCGTGTCGTGCCGCTGCGCAATACCGGCGCCGCCATCTCCCCGCTCAATGCCTTCCTCATCCTGCAGGGGCTTGAAACCCTCGGCCTGCGCATCGAGCGCCATGCCGAGAACGCGCTCAAGGTGGCAAAGCACCTCAAGGGCCATCCCAAGGTGGAATGGGTCAATTATGCCGGCCTCGAGGACAGCCCCTATAATGCGGTGGCCAGGAAGATTTCCAAGGGCAGCGGCTCGGGCATTCTTTCCTTCGGTATCAAGGGCGGCAAGGACGCCGGTGGCCGCTTCATCGACGGCCTGCAGATGATCCTGCGGCTGGTCAATATCGGCGATGCCAAGTCGCTGGCCTGCCATCCGGCCTCCACCACCCACCGCCAGCTTTCGCCCGAAGAACTGAAGAAAGCCGGCGTCTCCGAAGATCTGGTGCGCATCTCGGTGGGCATTGAGAATGTCGACGATATCATCGCCGACATCGACCAGGCGCTCGACAAGGCCTGATAAGGCGAGCGGGGCAGGGCTGTCTTTTCCGTGACAAAAGACCGCCCGCCCTTGCCTTTTGCCCGCCGACTTGCAAATGTATCGCACGATTACAAAACCCCGGTTCGCCGGGGTTTGCCGTCTCTAGTCAGACGGAAATTGAGTGCCAGGGGTAGGTTGAGACATGAAAGTCACGCTCGAACGCAATCATCTGCTCAAGTCGCTGAGCCATGTGCACCGGGTGGTCGAGCGCCGCAACACCTACCCGATCCTGGCCAATGTGCTGTTCAAGGCCAGCGACGACCATGTGGAGCTGCGCGCCACCGACCTCGATATCGAGGTGACCGAGAGCGTGCCCGCCATGGTCTCGACCCCCGGCGCCACCACGGTGCCGGCGCATACGCTTTATGAAATCGTGCGCAAGCTCTCCGACGGCGCCGAAGTGCGGCTCGAAACCGATGGCGGCGAGAACATGGTTCTCACCTCCGGCCGCTCGCGCTTCAACCTCGCCTGCCTCAATCCCGACAGCTTCCCCGATCTCAAGTCGGGTGCTTTCGCGCATGAATTCGACATTGCCGCCGCCTCGCTGCGCGAACTGATCGAGCGCACCCAGTTCGCCATTTCCAACGAGGAAACGCGCTACTATCTCAACGGCATCTATTTCCATGCCGTTCAGAACAGTGCCAGCGGCAGCCTGTTCCGCGCTGTGGCCACCGACGGCCACCGCATGGCGCGCGCCGAAATCGCCGCGCCGGCCGGCGCCGAGGGCATGGGCGGCATCATCGTGCCGAAAAAGACCGTGGGCGAAGTGCAAAAGCTGCTCGATGGTGTCGATGGCGATGTGCATGTGGAAGTCTCCGACACCAAGATCCGCGTCACCGTGGGCCCGGTCGTGCTGCTCTCCAAACTCATCGAAGGCACCTTCCCCGACTATGACCGGGTGACGCCCAAGAACAACGACAAGCAGATGCTGGTCGACAAGGCCGGCTTCGCCATCGCCGTGGATCGCGTCTCCACCATCGCTTCGGATCGCGGCGGCAAGGCGGTCAAGCTGTCGGCCTCCAATGGCCTGCTGGAATTGTCGGTGACCAATCCAGATCATGGCACGGCCAGCGAGGAAGTGGCGGTGGATTTCGAGACCGATGGTTTCGAGATCGGCTTCAACGCCCGTTATCTGCTCGACATCATCACCCAGATCCGCACCGAAAGCGCCGTCTTCCTGTTCAACGATGCCAATTCGCCGACCCTGGTGAAGGAAGAAGGCAGCGAGGCCAACGCCCTCTACGTCCTGATGCCGATGCGTGTCTAGGCCGCGTCCCGCAGGGCAAATCGCTCCGGTGGAGCGATTTGAGCGGACTAGGCCCGCAGAGCTATGCTCGCAGGGCGGGATGCCTGCGCCAAACGCGATCGTCACCCTCGGGCTTGACCCCAGGGCTCTTCACCTGCTGATGTCGACAAAGTGCAGTCCCCTCCGGTCGAGCCCGAGGGTGACGAGCAGTGAGTTGAACGAGGTTGCGGACTAATGCCCATGATCCGCCACATCTCTCGCCTGCGCCTCACCGCCTTTCGCAATTACGCTTCGGCCGCGCTCGATCTCGATTCTCGCCATGTCGTACTGACCGGGCCCAATGGCTCGGGCAAGACCAATCTGCTTGAGGCCATTTCGGTCCTGTCGCCAGGGCGCGGGCTGCGCGGAGCCAGTTTCGAGACCCTGCAGGGGCTGGGCACGGACCTGCCCTGGGCGGTGGCGGCGACGATCGAGACCGATGCCGGGCCGGCCGATATCGGCACCGGCGCTCTGCCCGATGGCGGGCGGCGGGTGCGCATCAATGGCGCCAATGCCCGCTCTATCGAGGCGATGAGCGATTATCTGCGCGTGCTCTGGCTGACCCCATCCATGGATGGACTCTTTACCGGCCCTGCCGGCGATCGCAGGCGGTTTCTTGATCGGTTGGTGACGACGCTCATCCCCGCCCATTCGGCCGCGGTGGGCGACTTCGACAAGGCCATGCGCCAGCGCAACAAGCTGCTCGACGAAGATGCCGATCCGCGCTGGCTCACCGCCATCGAGGCGCAGATGGCCGAACTGGGGGCTGCCATCCATCTCAATCGCACCGATAGTCTGCACCACCTGCAGGGCCTGATCGCCGAAAGCCTCGAGGATGGCAGCTTCCCCGCTGCCCGGCTGTCGCTGAGCCCGCTTCTGCCCGAAGGCGAGGAGCCGGCCACTTCGGCGGCGCTCGAGGCCCTGCTGATGACCCGCTGGCAGGGGCTGCGCGGGCTTGATCGGGCGGCCGGACGCACCACATTAGGACCACACCGCGTCGATCTCGATGTCGTCTATGCCCAAAAGGGCGTGCCGGCAGGGTTGGGTTCGACCGGCGAGCAGAAGGCGCTGCTGATCGGGCTGATCCTGGCGCATGCCCGCCTCGTGCGGCTGCGCACCGGCATCGTGCCGTTCCTGCTGCTCGACGAAATCGCCGCCCACCTCGACGCCGACCGCAGAAGGGCCTTGTTCCAGGCGCTCGATGGACTCGAAACCCAGTGTTTCCTCACCGGCACCGACCCGGTACTGTTCGAAGCTTTGGGCGAGCGGGCGCAAAGCATCGGTGTCCGCGACGGGCGCTTGGCGGCGGCGTGAGCCTTATGCCTCCCCCCTCGGGGAGAGGGCGGATCGGCCGAAGGACGAGACGGGTGAGGGCTTTTCTACCAACGTGGGCCCCCTCATCCGGCGCTACGCGTCACCTTTTCTCCGAGAGGGAGAAGAATGGCCGCTTGTACCTTCCTTATGCCCAGCAAATGCCCTTCAAACGGCCAATTTTCTTGGGGTTTCAGCCCCATTCCGATAGAACGAAACTTACGTCTCAACCACTGATTCGGACCTCATGAGCGACAGCGAAAACCCGACCCCGAACGAGTATGGCGCCGACAGCATCAAGGTGCTCAAGGGCCTCGATGCGGTGCGCAAGCGCCCGGGCATGTATATCGGGGATACGGATGACGGCTCGGGCCTGCATCACATGGTCTATGAGGTGGTCGACAACGCCATTGACGAGGCGCTTGCCGGCCATGCCGACCTTGTCACCGTGACGCTCAATGCCGACGGGTCCTGTTCGGTCAACGACAATGGTCGCGGCATTCCCACCGACATTCACAAGGAAGAGGGCGTCTCGGCAGCCGAGGTCATCATGACCCAGCTGCATGCCGGCGGTAAGTTCGACCAGAATTCCTACAAGGTTTCCGGCGGTCTCCACGGCGTGGGCGTTTCGGTGGTGAACGCGCTTTCCGTGTTCCTGAAGCTCAATATCCGCCGCAATGGGCAGGTTCACGAGATGAGCTTTACCCATGGCGTCGCCGATGCGCCGCTCAAGGTCGTCGGCTCCTATGTCGAGAACAAGCAGCCCGGCACCTATGAAGGCCGTTCGGGTTCAGAAATCACCTTCCTGCCCTCGACCGATACCTTCACCATGGTGGAGTTCGACTTCAAGACGCTCGAGCACCGCCTGCGCGAACTGGCCTTCCTCAATTCCGGCGTGCGCATCCTCCTGCGTGACCATCGCCATCCCGAGCCGGTCGAGGTCGAGCTGTTCTACGAAGGCGGGCTCGAAGCCTTTGTGCGCTATCTCGACAAGTCCAAGGCGCCGGTGATTGATACCCCGATCGTCATGCGCTCGGAAAAGGACGGCATCACCGTCGAAGTGGCGCTGCAGTGGAACGACAGCTACCACGAAAACGTGCTGTGCTTCACCAACAACATCCCCCAGCGCGATGGCGGCACCCACCTTGCCGGCCTGCGCGGGGCGTTGACGCGGCAGGTCACCGGCTATGCGACTTCTTCGGGCATTGCCAAGAAGGAGAAGGTCGAGCTCTCCGGTGACGATACCCGCGAGGGTCTCACCTGCGTGCTCTCGGTCAAGGTTCCGGATCCGAAGTTTTCGAGCCAGACCAAGGACAAGCTGGTTTCCTCCGAAGTGCGTCCCGTTGTCGAAAACATCGTCAACGAAAAGCTCGGCCAGTGGTTCGAAGAGCACCCCAACGAGGCCAAGACCATCGTCGGCAAGGTGGTCGAGGCCGCTGCCGCCCGCGAAGCCGCGCGCAAGGCGCGCGAGCTGACCCGCCGCAAGGGGGCGCTGGAAATCTCCTCGCTCCCCGGCAAGCTCGCCGACTGCCAGGAACGCGACCCGGCCAAGAGCGAAATCTTCATCGTCGAGGGTGACTCGGCTGGTGGCTCCGCCAAGCAGGGCCGCGACCGCTCCAACCAGGCCGTGCTGCCGCTGCGCGGCAAGATCCTGAACGTCGAGCGCGCCCGTTTCGACCGCATGATCAGCTCCGACCAGGTCGGCACGCTGATCACCGCGCTGGGGACCGGCATCGGCCGCGAAGAGTTCAATGCCGACAAACTGCGCTACCACAAGATCATCATCATGACCGACGCCGATGTGGACGGCGCTCATATTCGCACCCTGCTCCTGACCTTCTTTTACCGGCAGACGCGCGAGCTGATCGAGCGGGGCCATATCTACATCGCCCAGCCGCCGCTCTACAAAGCCACGCGCGGCCGGTCCGAGCTCTACCTCAAGGACGAGGTGGCGCTGGAAGATTATCTGCTGCAGGGTGGGCTCGAGGACGCCGTATTCAAGACGCGGGATGGCGCCGAGCATGCCGGTCACGACCTGCTGGGCATTCTCCAGCAGTCTCGAGACATCGTCAAAGCCATCAACAATCTCAACACCCGCTACAATCGCAACCTGGTCGAACAGGCCGCTATCGTCGGTGGGCTCGATCCCGATGGCATGTCGGATTCCCAAAAGAGCGGGGAAACGCTGCAGCGCGTCGCCCAGCGTCTGGATCGCATATCCGACGAGCTTGAACGCGGCTGGACCGGCGAGATCACCGACGAGGAGGCTTTGGCCTTTTCCCGCACGGTGCGCGGCGTGACCGAGACCCACCAGATCGACCGGGCCCTGCTGCAGAGCGCCGACGCCCGCAAGCTGCGCCAGCTCGCCGAGCGGCTCGACGAACTGTTCGGCGGCGTCCCGACGCTGACCCGCAAGGGCGAGACGATTCCCATCTATGGCCCCGCCTCGCTGTTCAAGGCGGTGACCGATGCCGGCCGCAAGGGAGTCAGCCTGCAGCGCTATAAAGGCCTTGGCGAGATGAATGCCGAGCAGCTCTGGGAAACCACGCTCGACCCCAATGCCCGCACCCTGCTGCGCGTCGAAATCGACCAGACCGACGAAGCCGACCAGATCTTCACCGCCCTCATGGGCGACCTCGTCGAGCCGCGCCGCGACTTCATCCAGGACAACGCGCTGAACGTTTCCAACCTGGACGTTTGAGTTCGTCGCGCCAGCGGCGTGTGACCTCTCTAGGCGCGCTTCAAGAGCGATCGCGGCTCAAGGCAGCGATCCGATAGTGCTTTGCGCCACGGCGAGGCTCCGTCCTAGATACACGCACTCACAAACGTCACCGGCAGGAACACCAATATGCCGGAGGCGAGGGCGGCGCGGTTGGCCCAGAGGGCGGCGCGTTGCAGGCTGGGGTCGGTGTTGGTGCGCGGCTGCGGGGGACGAAAGGCAAGCCAGGCCAGCGGCAGATTGCTGAGGATGAAGCCAGCGACGAGGACCGGTCGGTGGGCGCTCCAGCCATAGGCGCAGCCCAGCGCCTGCAGCGCATAGAGCACAACGAAGGCCAGCGACCAGACGGTAAAGCCCGCCACCAGCAGCACCAGCGGATTGTCGAGCGCTTGTCTCATGCCGCGCTCCCCACGCCGCTCAGCACCAATCCCATTCCAAGCGCCGCTGTGGTCACGGCAGCCCCATAGCCGCCCCACAGCCAGGCAAGGATCAATTCCGTCTGCCGGCTCGCCGACACAAAACCCTGGCTGGTGCGCCAGAGCGCGTGCAGCGAGAGAATGGCGGCAAGGCCCATGTGAAGCGCCGCATAGACCAGCAGCACGAAGATAACCGCGTCCCGCGCATGGCCCGTCGGGTCCGGGATTTGCGTCATGGCGTAAACCAGAGCCAGCCCGGACAGGACTTGCGCCAGCCCTGCTGCCAGCGTGATCGGTGCGGCCGACGCTCCACCGGCAGTGGCCCGGCGGGCGAGCCCGGTCAGGACCGCACCCGTCACAGCCGCGACGAGCGCCAGGCCCATGGCAACGAGCGGAGCGGCGAAGGGCGCAACCCCCTGCCAGTTGGGCGCGACGACGAGCAGAAATAGCCCCCCGAACACCAGCGATGAGAAGAGCGTCGCATTCATCACCAGGGCAGTGCGATTGGCGAGCACGCTGACATTATGCGGGCTTTCGGCGTCGAGCGGGGCGGTTTCGCCCATGCCGATCTCGATCGGGCCGATATCGCGCTTTTGCCCGAGCGTGGCGGGCCAGAGCAGGAACAGTCCGAGCGTCACCAACGCCGCAAACGGCGCCAGCCAATATTGACCGAAAAGGAAGGCGAGAAAGAAGCTGCCGGTGGCCAAGGCGGTCCATAGCGGCAGGAAGGTGCGCTGGGGCAGGATGATCACCTGCTCGGCTGCCCCGGTCAGCATGTCGACGCCCAGCGTCTCCTGCCGGTTCTCGCGGGCAAATCCGAGATAGCCGAAGCCGCCGGCCAGCACCGGCCCGATCTTGGCCGGCTCCAGCCCATCGGCGCGCTCGTCGATGCGGGGAATGGCGGCAAAGTTGTAGCTTGGCGGCGGGGTGGGCGTGGCCCATTCCAGCGTCTGCGCCTGCCAGGGATCGCGGCGGAAGCGCTGGCCGAAACGGAATTGCAGCACGAGATCGGCCAGCACCAGCGCAAAGCCCATGGTCAGCACGAACCCACCCACCGACGAAAGCAGATTGAGCCAGTCCCAGCCCCAGTTCGACGGATAGGTCGAAATGCGGCGCGGCATGCCCATGAGCCCGGTCAGGTGCATGAGGAAGAAGGTCATGTTGAAGCCGACAAAGATCAGCCAGAAGGCCGGCACCGACAGCCGGTAAAGGCTCTGCCGACCAGAAATGTGCGGCATCCAGTGATAGATGCCGGCCAGCATGGGAAAGACGAAGCCGCCCACCAGCACATAATGCAGATGTGCCACGACGAAATAGCTGTCATGGGCCTGAGTGTTGAACGGCACCATGGCCAGCATCACCCCGGTCAGCCCGCCAATGACGAAGACAAAGAAGAAGCCGAAGATATAGAGCATCGGCACGTCCCAGCGCGGTTTTCCCGAGGCCAGCGTGCCCAGCCAGACAAAGATCTGCACGGCCGTGGGCACAGCCACCAATGCGCTGGCGGCCGAGAAAAACGCCAGAGCCAGATGCGGAATGCCCACCGTAAACATGTGGTGCACCCAGAGCCCGAAGGACAGAAACCCCATGGCGACGATGGCAGCGATAACGGCGCGATAGCCCAGGATCTGCCGCTGCGCGAAGACCGGGATGATGGTCGAGAGCGCCCCGGCGGCGGGCAGGAAGATGATATAGACCTCCGGGTGCCCGAACAGCCAGAACAGGTGCTGCCACAGCAGGGGATCGCCGCCCCGCGTCGGGTCGAAGAAGGGCAGGTCGAAGGCGCGTTCGAGCTCGAGCAGGATGGAGCCCAGGATCAGCGGCGGAAAGCCGATGATCATCATCCCGGCGGTGACCAGCATATACCATCCGAACAGCGGCATGCGGTTGAGCGCCATGCCCGGGGCCCGCATCTTGAGGATGGAGACGAAAATCTCGATGGCCGCGGTGACGGCCGAGATTTCGACAAAGGTAATGCCCAGGAGCCACACATCGGCATTGATCCCCGGCGTATAGGGCTTTGAAGACAGCGGGGTATACATGAACCAGCCGCCATTGGGCGCCACCCCTGCCAGCATGGCCACGATCAGGATCGAGCCGCCGAACAGATAGCACCAGAACCCGTAGGCGGTGAGGCGCGGAAAGGCCATGTCGCGCGCGCCCAGCATCTTGGGCAGCATGTAGATGGCAAAGCCCTCGAACATGGGAATGGCGAACAGGAACATCATCACCGTGCCATGCATGGTGAAGATCTGATTGTAGAGCTCGGGCCCGATAAAGGCGCTGTTGGGCGTCGCCAGCTGCGCCCGGATCAGCATGGAGAGCATGCCCCCGATGGTGAAGAACACCAGGGCCACCACCATGAAGCGCTTGCCCAGCACGGTGTGATTGACGCTGGAGAGCCGGCCAATCCCCGGCGGCGTCATCCAGATGCGCTCGAGCTGCTTGTGCAGTCGGATGGGGGAAGGGGTGGTCATGTCAGATGCCCCGTGCAACTAAACGCCATACATGGCTCCTGCCCACTCTCGGGAGGGTAGCGCCGCTGGGCCCTCAGGGCCCTAGCAGAGCTGGGGAGGGGGTGATTATTGTGATCACCGAACGACCCCCACCCCGGCCCTCCCCTCAAGGGGGAGGGAGCGAGAGAACCGCAGGCGAAAATGGAGAAGCAAGCAGCAGGACTCATTCCCCGCCCTCCATCAATGCCGCAAAGTCCTTGGGCGCATGCGCTTCGACGCGGAAAATCATGCTGTCATGTCCGATGCCGTTATATTCGGCGTTCTGTCCCCAATAGGTGCCGGCGGTGTCGACCTGCAGGCGGATGACATTGGTGTGGCCGGGAATGGCGTCGATCTTGCCGCCGAGTCGGGGCACCCAGAAGGAATGGATGACATCGGCCGAGGTCACCGCGATATCCACGGGCACGCCCACCGGCAGATGCAGAACGGTGCTTGCACCCATGGCCGGCGCGTCGGGATAGGAAAACCGCCAGTGCCATTGCCTGCCTTCGGCCTCGACCCGGTATTGCGCCGTGCCATGGGGCAGCAATTGCTCGCCCAGCACCAGGGCCGTGCCGGTCAGCAGCACGAGAACCGGGATGGGCAATACCAGGCCGCCGCCGATGATCCACTGTGCCGGAGTGATGCGCTTGAGCGGGCCGCTGCGGCGCCAGACCAAAGCGAACAGCACCATGACCAGGGTGAAGAGCGCCGTCGCGCCGGCCAGCATGATCCACCACAGCGTCGCCAGATTGGCCGCGCGTGGACCCGCGGGATCGAGCGTCGAGAGCTCGCCGGTGCAACCGGCCAGCGCCAGCGGCGTTGCACACAGTGCAACGAATTTGAAACAGGGGGTGAAACGATGAGCGAAGCGTCGCGCGAAGCCGAACAGGTTGAGATTGCGCTGGAAGAGGGCCAGGAAGCCAGCACCACCCATCCCAATCCCCATATTCGCGAAGTGGCCGAACAGGATATCGGCTCGGCCATTGCCGTTGCGGGTCATCCCATCCACGCCATGCTGGTGCATTTCCCGATCGCCTTCGTCATCTCGACGCTGGGGATCGACATGTTCTACTGGTTTACCGGTGATGCATTTTGGCTTGCGGTCGGCACCTGGTCGGCCGGCGCCGCTTTTGTCTTCGGCGTGCTGGCGGCGGTAGTCGGCACGGCCGAGCTGCTCGCAGTGCCCGGCATACGCGTCCGCGTCGCCAGCTGGAACCACGCCATCGCGGCCATGGTCATGCTGGCCATTGTCGGCGCCAATGCCGGGCTGCGCCTGTTCTGGCCCGAAACGGTTCTGCCCAGCGGATTGATGCTGTCGGTGCTGTCCAGCATGGCGGCGGGTTTTGCGGGATGGCATGGCGGCAAGCTGATTTTCGATCATGGCGTCGGCCTCCTCATTTCATCCAAGGGATGAAGGGGCCGGCAATCTCCCCCAGCCGGCCCGGCACGAAGAGGTTGGCGAACAGCGCCGGCCATTCGAGCCTTGGCTTGCCCAGCACCAGCGCCAGGATGATGGTGACCACGGCGACCGTCAGTGTCACCACGCCGATCAGCCGCCACAGCGGATAGGCCCGGCCCGGCTCGAAGAGTTTCAAAATCATCAAGCCGGAGAAGATGTGGATGCCGGTCAGCACGGCGACCCCCAGCAGCTTGGCCGAGAACCAGTTCTCATAAGTGCCCATCAGAAAGATCAGCGCCGTGCCTGTGCCTATGGCGATAAAGGCGGCGGGCGAGACGATGCTGACGTAGAGAAAACGCGCAAAGGCGTGTAGGCGATGCAGCGCCTCGTCCTCGAGCCCCCTGCGCTGCAGATAAAGGAACGGCAGGGCGATGAGCCCGGCGGCCCAGAAGGCGATGGTGCCCACATGGATGAATTTGAGCCAGGTCACGATCATGAGGCTGCCGTCTGCCGCGTCTGCCTGGAATCCAGCGCCGCCACCAGCCGCCACAGCGCCAGCACCATGAGCGGAAGGTTCGCGGGCACCCACATGATCAGCCCGGCCAACTGCTGGTCATCCAGCGGCGAGAACCCATAGGCCAGCGTGCCGGAAAAATGCGGCACATAGAGCGGCGCGGGCGCAAAGACCAGCAGCGCCCCGAGCAGCCCCATCTGGATCGCGCTCGACAGAGCCGTCACCCCCGCCGGCAGCACCGATCCATTGCGGATGAGCCCGAGCCAGAGCCAGGTGAAGGTGCCCAAAAGGCTCAATTGCATGGCCCAGTAGATGCCGGGATGACTGAAAGCGGCGGTATAGACATCCGGTGCATGCCAGAGCCAGAGCGCGATGGTCGAGAGGGCGAGGGGCGGCAGCAGCGGCAGCACCCGCCCCCAGCGCGGCGGCAGTGCCAGTGCCAGGAGCGGCGCCACCACCATGGCGAGCAGCACATGGTGCCCCACTCGCGCCGAGAACAGCCCCACGGTCAGCGCACAGAGCGGAGAGACGAACAGCACCGCCGCCAGTCCCCAGGCTCCGGCAAAAGCCGCCTTGCGGCCGCTATCCGCAGAGCGCAGCAGCACCGCGCCAACCAGCGCCGTGAGCACCAGACCGGTGATCAGACCCGGCTCGAAATTCCACCGCCCCATCAGCTCGGCGGGGGTCGGCGGCGAGCCGCAATAACTCATATCGAAGGAAAAGGCTGACGCTTGATCCATTTTCCGTTCCGTTTTTCCAAGACGCACAAGGCCTGCGGTTCCTGCTCTCCCTCCCCCTTGAGGGGAGGGCCGGGGAGGGGGTGGTTCAGAGATCCACTGATGGACCCCCACCCTCATTCCCTCCCCTCAAGGGGGAGGGAGGCAAAAGGGCCACGCTCACCGCCCTCCGGCACAGGGATGCCCCGCCTACTCCGCCCCTTCCCCTGTCATCGCATCCACCGCCGCGTGGGTCTCGGGCAGGGCATAGGCGAGGAAATAGTCTCCGATCGGGGTTTCCATGAAACTGTGGCCACCCGCATTAATGACGAGGAATTGCTGGCCATCCACCTCATACATGGCCGGCCCGGCCTGGCCGCCGGCTGGCAGTTCGGCTTCCCACAGCACTTCGCCGCTCTCGATATCCATGGCGCGGATGAGGTCGTCGGTCGTCGCGGCGATGAAGATCAGCCCCGATGCGGTGACCACGGCGCCGGCATTGTTCGGCGTGCCGATATCGAACGGCAGCATGGAAGGAATGCCGAAGGGACCGTTTTTGCGGGCGGTACCAAAGGGCTTGTCCCACAGCACTTCACGCGTGGTGAGATCGATCGCCGTGATGCCGCCATAGGGAGGCTGGGTGCACAGCATGTCGGTGAACGGCACGCGCCAGCCGGCATTGACCTTGATGCCCCAGGGCGTATCGCCCTGCGGGCTGACATTGCTTGGCGCGCCATCTTCGCGGCCGCCCTGGTCGATGGAGCGCACGCCCATGGCGTCCACATCCTCGCGCGGGATCAGCCGGTTGAGATTGGCCGTATTGTTGTAATTGGCGACCATGATATTGCGCACTGGGTCGATGGCCACGCCACCCCAGTCCGAGCCACCATTATAACCGGGCCACTGGATCCAGTTCCGATCCGCGGAGGGCGGCGTATAGATACCCTCGTAATAGGCCTGCCGATACTGGATGCGGCACCACAGCTGATCCAGCGGCGTCATGCCCCACATGTGCTTTTCGAGCAGGTCCGGCTGCAACAGGTTCGGGAAGTCGACGACAAAGGGCTGGGTCGGCGAAAGGCGCTCGGGCTCGACGCCGCCCTGCGGCACCGGACGCTCTTCCACTTCCACCAGCAGCTCGCCGGTGCGTCGATCAAAGATCCAGAACATGGCCTGCTTTGTCGGCAGGATCAGTGCCGGCACCGGACCGTTTTCGGTCGGGAAGTCCACCAGCGATCCCTGCGAGCCCAGGTCATAATCCCAGATGTCGTAATGCACCGTCTGATAGAACCAGGCCACGTCGCCTGTTGTGACATCGAGCGCCACCAAAGCGGTGGAATAGGTGTTTTCCGCTTCCGAGCGCATGCCGCCCCAATAGTCGACCGCCGAATTGCCCAGCGGCAGATAGACATGGCCCAGCTCATTGTCGCCCGAGGCAATGGTCCACACATTGGGCGTGCCGCGTGTATAGGTCTCGCCTTCAGGCGGCAGGCCCTTTTCGCCCGGCCGGCCCATATCCCAGGCCCAGAGCATGTCGCCGCTTTCGGTATCATAGCCGCGCACCACACCCGAGGGCGCGTCGCGGCGCTGGTTGTCGCGCACCTGCGAATAGACCACGGCCACATTGCGCACGATGGTCGGCGGCGAGGTTGGCGCATACCATCCCGGCACCGTGTGACCGAGACCCTGCTCCAGATCGACAATGCCACCATTGCCGAAGTCGCTGCACAGCTGCCCCGTGGCGACGTCAACCGCGATCAGCCGCGCATCCAGCGTGTTCATGATCACCCGCTCGGCACAGAGCTCGGTGCTTTCCAGCGTCGGCGAGGCATAATAGGCCAGGCCCCGGCAGGTCGCATTATAGGGAATGGCGTCGGTGGGTACCTGCGGATCGTAGCGCCAGCGCTCGAGCCCGGTCTGGGCGTCGAGCGAGATCACCTTGTTCATCGCCGAGCACAGCAGCAGCTGGTTGCCGATCTTGAGCGGGGTGTTCTGGTTGGAATAGCGCTCATCTTCTTCCGGCATATCGCCGGTGCGATATTCCCACACCAGTTCGAGGTCCCCCACATTATCCCTCGTGATCTGCGACAGCGGCGAATAGCGGGTCGCATGATGCGTGCCGCCATAGGCGGGCCAGTCGGCGCCGGCTTCGGGCATGGCGAAATTGATCGGGGTGACGTCGAGGGGCGTAGGGGGCGTGGCCGTATCTTCGGTGGTGGCCTGCGTATCTTCAGGCGCGGGGACCGGGGCAGTAGCCGGTTCGGTCACCGGGGCGTCGGTGTCCTGGGCCAAGGTGCTTTCCACGCTGTGATTGGCAATGCCGATGGCGGCAAACAGTCCGGCAATGGTCACCGCCGTGGCCGCCGTACCCGTGCCGAAGCTGCGGCGGCCGCGCTTCAAGGCCGGCCAGGTGGACAACACCAGCAGCAGCACCACGCTGGGCGCGACCAGTCGTGGCACCTGGGCCCAACCATTGAACCCGGCCTCCCAAAACGCCCAGGCCAGCGTGCCGATATAGGTCAGAAGGTAGACCCCGATGGCCGTGCGGTCCTGCCGGATCAACAGAAACGCGGTGAGCAACAGGCCGATGCCTGCCGGCAGGTAATACCAGGAGCCACCGAGGGTGATGAGGTAAAGTCCACCGGCGGCAATCGGCGCCCCAAAGGCAATGAGCAGAACCGCCACGATCACCGCCCACCAATAGGTCGGGCCCCGGTCAGTGGTGTGTCGCGCCCTTGCCTCAGCCATGCCGGTCTCCCTCTAGGTTGTGTGGGGCCAACGCAGGGGCGCCGTGATGGTTCCGGCACAATTTTGCCGTTTTTCACTTTGCCCAAAAGTCCCGGATTCCTTGGGGGCGCTCCGGAGTCGCGGCAGCGTCAAGGCCAAAATGCGTCAGAATCCCCGTCGATCATGGCAAGCCGACATTGACGTAATGGAGTGGTCATATACCATATGTAGTGTTCGAGGTTCCGCTGCGCGCAAGCCGTGGCGGCTAAGATGGGAATTCGGTGCAAGGCCGAAACTGCCCCCGCAACTGTAAGCGGCGAGTTCTTGTTCGCGTGATGCCACTGGGCCCAAAAGGCTCCGGGAAGGCCGGATGAGTGCTGTGACCCGCCAGTCAGGAGACCTGCCCCGAGCGTAGTAACGTCCACCGGCGGGGTGTCCGGTCAGGCGAGCGGTATCGCTATGGCATCTGCCATGCGCCGTTTCCCTGTCTGTCCCCGCGCCAAGCACAATGTCCGCGAGGAAACCCATTCGATGACCATCACCGTCTATTCCAAGCCCGCCTGCGTCCAGTGCACCGCCACCACCCGCGCGCTCGACCGCAAGGGCCTGGCCTATTCCATCATCGACATTTCCGAAGATGCCGAAGCCTATGCCCGCGTCGAAACCATGGGCTATCGCCAGGTGCCGGTTGTCGTTGCCGGTGACCAGCATTGGGCCGGCTTCCGTCCGGACATGATCGGCGCGCTGGCCTGATCGGGTCATGGCCGGGCTCGTCTATTATTCCAGCACCTCGGAAAACACTCATCGCTTCGTCGAGAAGCTGGGTGTGGTGGCCATGCGCCTGCCGGTCGATGCGGCGAGCGCGCCGCCCGAGGTGGCTGAACCCTTCGTGCTGGTGCTGCCCACCTATGGTGGCGGCGACGGCAAGGGGGCGGTGCCCAAGCCGGTGATCCGTTTTCTCAATGTCGAGGCCAATCGTAGCCTCATTCGCGGCGTCATCGCTGCGGGCAACACCAATTTCGGCAGCGGCTATGCCCTTGCCGGCGACATCGTCGCGCAAAAATGCGCTGTGCCGCTCCTTTATCGGTTCGAACTGCTCGGCACCGAAGAGGACGTCGCCACTGTCAAACAAGGACTGGAACGGTTTTGGACACGCTGACACTCGAACGCCCGGTCAAGCCGGCCGACAAGGTCCATGACGAGGATCAGGCGCTGGATTACCACGCGCTCAATGCCATGCTCAATCTCTATGATGAGCAGGGCAATATCCAGTTCGACAAGGACAAGCAGGCCGCGCACCAGTATTTCCTGCAGCACGTGAACCAGAACACGGTGTTCTTTCACAATCTGCGCGAAAAGCTGACTTATCTCGTTGAAGAAGGCTATTACGAGCAGGACGTGCTCGACCAATATAGCTTTAACTTCGTGCGCGATCTTTATGATCACGCCTATGACAAGAAGTTCCGCTTCCCCACCTTCCTCGGCGCGTTCAAATATTACACCTCCTATACGCTCAAAACCTTCGACGGTAAGCGCTATCTCGAGCGCTATGAAGATCGCGTCTGCATGGTGGCTTTGGCTCTGGCACGCGGCGACGAAAAGCTCGCAAAGAACCTTGTCGATGAAATCATCGCCGGTCGCTTCCAGCCCGCCACGCCAACCTTCCTCAATGCCGGCAAGAAGCAGCGCGGCGAACTGGTCTCGTGCTTCCTGCTCCGCGTCGAAGACAATATGGAATCGATTGGCCGCTCGATTAACTCCGCCCTGCAGCTGTCCAAGCGCGGCGGTGGCGTGGCCCTCAGCCTCACCAATATCCGCGAGATGGGCGCCCCCATCAAGCATATCGAAAACCAGTCCTCGGGCGTGTTGCCGGTGATGAAGCTGCTCGAAGACAGCTTCTCCTATGCCAACCAGCTCGGTGCCCGTCAGGGTGCGGGTGCGGTCTATCTCCACGCCCACCACCCCGACATCATGCGCTTCCTCGATACCAAGCGCGAAAATGCCGACGAGAAAATCCGCATCAAAACGCTGTCGCTCGGCGTCGTGATCCCCGACATCACGTTCGAACTCGCCCGCGACAACGAGGATATGTACCTCTTCTCGCCCTATGACGTGGAGCGCGTCTATGGCGTGCCGATGACCGAGATCTCGGTCACCGAAAAATACCGCGAAATGGTCGAAGACAAGCGCATCAAGAAGAAGAAGATCAAGGCGCGCGAATTCTTCCAGATCATCGCCGAGATTCAGTTCGAATCCGGCTATCCCTACATCATGTTCGAGGACACGGTGAACAAGGCGAACCCGATTGCGGGCCGCATCACCATGTCCAATCTCTGCTCGGAAATCCTGCAGGTCAGCGACGCTTCGGTGTTTAACGAAGACCTCAGCTACGAGCATATGGGCAAGGATATTTCCTGCAATCTCGGCTCGCTCAACATCGCCAATGCGATGGATAGTGGTGATTTCGGCACCACGATCGAAACCGCGATCCGCGGCCTTACCGCCGTGTCGGATATGAGCAATATTTCCTCGGTGCCATCGGTGGCCAAGGGCAATGCCGAAAGTCATGCCATTGGCCTGGGCCAGATGAACCTGCACGGTTATCTTGCCCGCGAGCGCATCTATTACGGTTCGGACGAAGGCGTCGATTTCACCAATATCTATTTCTACACGGTGACCTATCACGCCATCCGTGCGTCGAACCTGATCGCCACCGAGCGCGAAGAGACGTTCAAGAATTTCGAGAATTCGAAATATGCCGACGGCACCTATTTCGACAAATACACCAGCAAGGAATGGAGGCCCGCCACCGAGCGCGTCGCCAAGCTGTTTGAAGATGCCGGCATTCACATTCCGACCCAGGAAGACTGGCTGGATCTCAAGGCCAAGGTGATGATGTCAGGCCTTTACAACCAGAACCTGCAGGCCGTGCCCCCGACCGGTTCGATCTCCTACATCAACCACTCGACCTCCTCGATCCACCCGATCGTTTCCAAGATCGAGATCCGCAAGGAAGGCAAGATCGGCCGCGTCTATTACCCCGCCGCATTCATGACCAATGATAATCTCGAATATTATCAGGACGCCTATGAGATCGGCCCGGAAAAGATCATCGACACCTATGCGGCGGCCACTCAGCACGTCGATCAGGGCCTGTCGCTGACGCTGTTCTTCCGCGATACCGCAACGACCCGCGATATCAACAAGGCGCAGATCTATGCCTGGAAGAAGGGCATCAAGACCATCTACTACATCCGCCTGCGCCAGCTTGCCCTCGAGGGCACCGAAGTGCAGGGCTGCGTTTCCTGCGCGCTGTAAGAGTTTAGCCTGCCGTCATTCACAGGGCTGACGGCTCCGGCGCCTCCCTCCCCCTTGAGGGGAGGGAATGAGGGAGGGGGTCCATCAGTGGACCGCACGACCACCCCCTCCCCGACCCTCCCCTCAAGGGGGAGGGGGCGAAGGAACCGCTGCCGTCAAATTTGAAATGCCAAAGCCATGAACGTTCACGTAAAGCCTCTTTCCCGCGTTCGCGCCATCAACTGGAACCGCGTGCAGGATGACAAGGACCTCGAAGTCTGGAACCGCCTGACATCCAATTTCTGGCTGCCGGAAAAGGTGCCGCTCTCTAACGACATCCCGAGTTGGGCGACGCTCAATTCGGTCGAGCAGCAGCTCACCATTCGCGTCTTTACCGGCCTCACCCTGCTCGACACCATCCAGAATGGCGTCGGCGCGGTGCGGCTGATGGCGGACGCGGTGACCCCGCACGAAGAAGCGGTGCTCAGCAATATCTCCTTCATGGAAGCGGTGCATGCCCGCTCCTATTCCTCGATCTTTTCGACCCTGTGCCTCACGCCGGATGTGGACGACGCCTATCGTTGGTCGGAAGAAAACGAGTTCCTGCAGCGCAAGGCGCAGCTGATCATGGAGCAGTATGACAGCGGCGATCCGCTCAAGAAAAAGGTCGCCTCGGTCTTCCTCGAAAGCTTCCTGTTCTATTCGGGCTTTTACCTGCCCATGTACTGGTCGAGCCGCGCCAAGCTCACTAATACGGCCGACCTCATCCGTCTCATCATCAAGGACGAGGCCGTGCATGGCTATTACATCGGCTATAAATTCCAGCGCCATGTCGAAACGCTCAGCGAAGAGCGCCGTCAGGACATCAAGGATTTTGCTTTCGACTTCCTGCTCGAACTCTATGACAACGAAGAGCGCTATACCCAGGAGCTCTATGACGGCGTCGGCCTCACCGAAGACGTCAAGAAATTCCTCCATTACAACGCCAACAAGGCGCTGATGAATCTCGGCTACGAGGCCCTGTTCCCGCCCGAGGCCTGCAAGGTCAACGCAGCCATCCTCTCGGCCCTGTCTCCCAATGCCGACGAAAACCACGACTTCTTCTCGGGCTCAGGCTCCTCCTATGTCATCGGCAAGGCAATCGCCACCGAAGACGAAGACTGGGATTTCTAGGTTTTTCGGCACCCCTTATGCGTAGGTCCGGCACATTTGCGCTCACGTCCAAGTCAGGACAGGGGTGTGGCGCCGGGCGCAGCTTTGCATTATTGTAAACATTACGAGGGATGATTTACTGAGACCGGCTACCGAGGGCTGGATGCTAAGACTATTTGGCCTACCGCGATTTGATGCCGTGACAGCGCGGTTGCCTGCCAAGGCCTATCTGTTATTTGCGCTGGTCTTGCTCGAGCATCGCAGCGGTCTCGGCCGCAACGAGGCGGCCACCGAGCTCTGGGCCGACAGCGCCCAGGACAAGGCCTTCGCCAATCTGCGTCAGCTGCTCGCCTCCATCAGCCGCTGGCAGGATGCGACAGGACTGGTCGCGCTGGAGCTGGACGGGCGCAGCATTCTGCCCGGCCCAGCGCTCGACCCGGCCGATATCACCCAGTTTCTTGCCCTGCCTGCGCCTGCCAGCGGCACCGAGATTACCCGGCTCGATGCGTTGACGGGGGATATCTTCCTCGCCGGGGTGGATATCCACGAGCCGGAGCTGACGCGCTGGATCGCTGATCGGCGCGAAACCTTGTCCGCCCGCCGCATCAACCTGCTCATCGCTGCCGGTGAGCGCGGCGCCTTTGCCGAACTCGAAACGGCGCTGGCCCGTGACGGGCAGATCAACCCTGCCGACGAGCGGCTGGCCCGGGCCCGCATGGCCAACCTGGCTGGTCTTGGCCGTGATCGCGAGGCGGCGCGGGTCTATGACCGACTCACCCGGCAATTGCGCGACGAGCTCGATATCGAGCCCGCCATCGAAACCCAGGCGCTGGCGGCTCGCATCCTGCAGCGCAAGGCCTCCTTCGTCTCTGCCCCTGCCGCTGCCCCGGCTCCATCTGCCGATCCGCCACGACAGACCCCGCTTGGCCTGCCGAAAATAATCCTTCTGCCCCCCGAGACCAGCGCCTGGGCCAAGCCGCAGGAAATGGATCTGGCGCGCTATCTCGTCAGCGACATCACCCTGCAGCTCTGCCGCATGCGCGCCTTCGCCATGTTCGCACCGCACACGGCCCGGCAATTGACCGGCCAGGACCCGCTCGCCGCCGCCGCGCCCTATGGCGTCGACTATGTTGTGCATACCTCGATCTTTCCCGGCGCCCGGGCGTCGCGCCTTGCCTTCAGCCTGATCGAGCTGGGTAGCCAGCGTGTGCTCTGCGCCGACGAGGTGCTGCTCGAAGCCGAAAAGCTCCTGGGGTCGCAGGAATTGGTGGCCGAGCGGTTGGCCCGCGCCATTGCCCATCAGGTGGCCGATGTCGAGCTCAGCCGCTATCGTGCCACCGGCGCCGCTTCGGCCTATGTGCGGTTCCTGCTCGGCTCCGACCTGGTGCAGAACACCGACCTTTCCCTGCTGCGGCGCGCCCGCAGCCATTTCACCCAGGCGCTGCGCCTGTCGCCCGATTACGTGCCGGCGCTGGCGGCGCTGGCGCGCACCTATTCCATCGAATGGCTGCTGCTCGGGCGCAGCGATCGCTCCATGCTGCGCACGGCACAGGAGCTGGCGCAGCGCGCAGTGGAGCTCGACCCGCTCAATGCCACCGGCCATCGCGAACTCGGCCATGCCAGTCTCTATCTCGGCGCCTTCGACGAAAGCCGCATGCATTTCGATGCGGCGGTGGAGCGCGCCCCCCATTATGCCGACCTGCTGATGGATCAGGCGGACGTGCTGGTGCACACCTCGCGGCCGGGCGAGGCCAAGCCGCTGATCGAAAAGGCTTTTGCGCTCAATCCCCTGGCCCCGGACGATTATCGCTGGATCGGTGGCTCCGCCGATTTCTTCCTCGGCAATTACACTGGCGCCCTGGCGCTCCTGACCGGCATGCAAGACCAGAGCCTGGCCGGGCGTCTCATCGCCGCCACCGCCGCCATGGCCGGCGATTTCGAGCTGGCGGCCAGCCACCGCGACGACTGGATGGCGCGCTATCCCGAATTCCGCCTCAAGGACTTTGCCGGCTTCATGCCGCACAGCTCCAGAAGCGATGTCGAACGCTATGTCGAGGCGCTGGCGCTGGCCGGATTCCGCTGACACCCTTAGGGGATTTTCCCAGGCCCTCCTTCCCGAGAGCGAGCGGCTCGCCCTCTCATACAGGCCGTTTCGGCTTGCGATAAATCCCAAAAGACGATGAAAAAACAAGGCGTTACATCTTCCCGATCATTCACGGGAGATGCAGATGTCGTCCTATCAGATCACCTCGTCCGACCAGCCTGGCTTTGTGCGTATTACCGATCTGGCCAGCGGCGCCACCCAGCTCGTATTCATGGGCGGCAAGGCCCAGAGCTTTGACGGCGGCGCCCTGGCCCAGCCGCGCCCCGATGCGCCCTCGCAGAAGTGGACCGCCGTCGTCGCCGCGTAAATGCAGCACCCGGGCTATCATGATCGGGTCTGCTCGCCGGAGCAGACCCTTGCCACCATAGGCCCCCATCTCGGCCGCTATGGCATTACCCGGCTGGCGCGCCAGACATCGCTCGATCTTCTGGGCATTCCGGTCTTCGCCGCCATCCGCCCCAATGCCATGACCCTCGCCACCTCGCAGGGCAAGGGCCTGACCGACGCTGCCGCCAAAGCCTCCGCCGCCATGGAAGCGCTGGAATATGCCATTGCCGAGCGGCCCGAATGCCCGATGCGGATTGCGGCAGCCGAAGAGTTGCAGGCTGCGGGTTTCGCGCTGCATCTTTCCACCGCCACATTGCCGCTTGGCGCCACTTTCCCGCTGGATCGGCCCATCACCTGGCTTGAAGGCAGCAGTCTCTTCGGCGGTGAAACGGTGCTCGTGCCCCTGGATCTGGTGGCCCTGCGTGGTGCCGCCAGCGACCTCCCCGGAATTTGTCAGCACACCAATGGTCTGGCCTCCGGCAATAGCGTCGAAGAGGCGCTGTTTCACGGCCTGTGCGAACTGGTGGAACGCGATGCCGGCAGCTTCTGGGCGCTGATGCCGCTGGCCCACCGCGACAACCGGCGCCTCGACCCCGCCGTCTTCGGTGACCCGGAAGTCAAGCGCCTGGCCAAGGCGGTAGCCGATGCCGGGCTGGTGCTGCGCCTTTACGACCAGACCAGCGACTTCGCCATTCCCACCATCATGGCAGAGATCGGCCCGGCTGGCTCTCATGCCAGCCAGCGCCATCAATTGTCCTCGGGCTCCGGTACGCATCCGGTAGCGGCGCGGGCCGCCCTGCGCGCCATCACCGAGGCGGCGCAGTCGCGTGTCACCGCCATTGCCGCGGCGCGCGACGACATGCCGCCCGAACTCTATGCCGGCATGGCGTTGCAACCCGAACAGGGCGACAGGCCAACCCGTGCGGCACCCGCGGGCCTGACGCTCGGCACGCCGCTGGCCGAGCTGCTCGACCATATGCTGCAGACCCTCTTCGCCCACGGCATCGACCGGCTGATCGCCGTGCCCCTGGGCGGCGAAGTGGCGGGCGTTGCGGTCATGAAAATCCTCAGCGACCAGCTCGAGGATGTGGGCGTCAATCTCCATTGGCGCCCCGGGCCCCGCGCGCTGGCTTTTCTGGCGGAGCTGGCGGCGTGAAGATCGTCTTTGCCGGTCCCAGCCTGCATGGGCACCAGATCGACTGGACCGGGCTGGTGCCGCGTCCCCCGGCCGCCCTGGGTGACCTGACGCAAGCGGTCAGCGACGGCGCCAGCATGATCGGGCTCATCGACGGCTATTTCGGTTGGACCGCCAGCGTTTGGCACAAGGAAATCCTCCACGCCCTCGCCAAGGGCATTCCCGTCTATGGCGCCGCTTCCCTCGGTGCGCTGCGCGCCGCCGAATGCGCCCCCTTCGGCATGATCCCGGTGGGGCGGATCGCCCAGGCCTATCAGCGCGGCGAGCTCGACGATGATGGCGACGTGGCGCTGCTGCACTATCCGGCCGAAGCCGGCTTTCTGCCGATGACCGAGCCGCTGGTCGACATGCGCGCCAGCCTCGACGCCCTGCGGGATGCCGGTGTGCTGGACGCCGCCGCATACGCGCATCTTTGGACGCGGGCCCATGCTCTCAATTTCCGCCAGCGCACGGTTGCGGCCTTGCTCGATGGTCTGCCGGCTGAGCGGGCAAGCGAACTGGCATCTGCCTATGAGATCCATCGCGTCTCGATAAAGGCCCAGGATGCGCTCGAACTGATCGCCACCATGCGGGCGGTAACACCATCGGCGCCACACCGGGACTGGGATTTCGAGCCCTCCTTCCCCTGGCGGCGCGCCGGGCTCGATCACCCCGCCAAAGGCTGAACCGCAGATGGCGTGAACGCGGATTCACGCTGCAATCACGCCAGCTGCGCTTCACTGCACGTCAGACAGATTCTAACGTGCGGAGACGCGCCAATGACCCACCATTTCGGCCGCGAGGCCATGAAGCCCGAATATATCCTGCCCGAGCTGCTGGAACGGCTGACGCCCCGGGAAAAGCAGGTGCTCGACATTATCCTCGAGGCCAAGACCGCCAAGGAAATCGCTTTCGATCTCGGCATTTCCCAGCGCACGGTCGAGGCCCATACCGAGCGTTTGCGCATAAAGTTGCTCGCGCGCTCGATCACCGATATCCTGCGCATTGTCGCGGCGGCCGAGCGCATGGGCCTGGTCCGCCACGATCAGTTTGTGACCCCGGTGCCGCATCGCGCTGGCCGCGTTGGTCTGCAGGTGGCGGCCAACTGAGCGGCGCCGCCGAAATCGGGTTTTCTGCATAGCGATATGGGATTGAGACGGAGTGGCTGGTTAAGACGCCATTAACTATAAACATTTAGGATTATTCGTGAGTTATCCGGCTTTGGGGGCTGCTGGATTGCGTGTTTCTTGACGCGAGTAGAGCCCGTATGACGCCCAAGGCCGGAACAGCTTCGTTTCCCCCCTTTCGTACCGGACTGGCGCGTGCCCTCTGCGCTGCCGGTTTGATCGGGGTCCTGCTGTCCGGCTGCGCCTCCAACCGCACCAATGTTCCCCAGGAAGCCCGCATCGTCACCCCCAGCGAGTCGGTGATTCTGCCGCCGCCGGGTGGCCCGGCCCTGGTCAAGGTCACCACCACCAGCTTCCCCAATGCCATCCGCCAGGATGTGTGGCTCGAAACCACGGCCCGCTCCACCGGCGAGAACAAGATTTCGGTGATCCGCTTCACCGACAAGGGTGGCGACGGCAGCGATGCCCGCCTGCGCGACATTCCCTTCACCAATGTCAATCTGACTGAAGAGGCGCTGGCCGCCTGGCCGGGCAGCGGCATGGCGGTCTCGCCCTTCTATGTGCAGAACGACTACGGCCCCTTCGGCTATGCCATCGGCAAGCCGGCCAATGGCGATACCTGCATCTATGCCTGGCAGCGCATCGATCCGATGCTCAAGCCCTCCGGCGCCGTCGATCGCGGCGCCATCGTCATTCGCCTGCAGATGTGCCGGCAGCGCAGCACCGAGCAGCAATTGCTCGAAGTGATGTATCGGCTGCGCCTCAATACGGCAGTGTTTCCGCCCAACAAGGCGCCGGCGCTGATCGGGCGCAATTCGGCCCCCATCCGCCCCATCGGCGTCGAAGGCTTTGCCGAAGTCATTCCGATCAATGTGGCCCCACAATCCACCAGTCCGGTAAAGGCGGTGGCAACCAAGCCGGTGGCCGCGCCATTGCCGGCCGGTACCCCACTGGTACCATCGCCGGGCACGCCCGCCGCCGGCACGGTGATCGTTCCTTCGCCCAGCACCAGCACAAGCACCAGCACAACCGGACCGGTGGTGCCCCGCCCGCCCAGTTCCGGGACGTCGACCTCAACCGGCCAGTAGACCCCCCGCTTTGGGCATGGAATAGACAATGACGAAGGCACTGACGATCCTGATCTGGCTGGCCGTTTCGGTGGTGATGTTCGCCATCATCAGTCTGCCTGTCAGCCTGCAGGTGCACCTGGTCACCGCGGCCGTGCTGATCCTGGCCATGGCGGTGATCAAGATCCTCAAGCTCGACGGCAATTGGCGTCTGCTGCTGCTCACCTTCGGCACCGTCATCGTGCTGCGCTATGCCTTCTGGCGCACCACCAGCACCCTGCCGCCGCTCGACCAGTGGGGCGATTTCATCCCCGGCGTGATCCTCTATCTCGCCGAGATGTACTGTATCATGATGCTGTTCCTCAGCGTCTTCGTCGTCATCAAGCCCATGCCCTCGCGGCCCTCGATGAAGCTCGCCAAGGACGATGCCGTGCCCACGGTCGATGTCTTCGTGCCCACCTATAACGAGGATTACGACCTGCTCGCCGGCACGCTCGCCGCCGCCAAGGCCATGGATTATCCGTCCGACCGCTTCACTGTCTGGCTGCTCGACGATGGCGGCACCGATGCCAAGCGCAACAATGCCGATCCCGATGTCGCCGCTGCCGCTCATGAACGCTACGAGCTGTTGCGCCGGCTCTGCGAAGAGCTCGATTGCCGCTATCTGACGCGCGCGGAAAACGACCACGCCAAGGCCGGCAATCTCAACAATGGCCTGGCGCATTCCAGTGGCGACCTCATCGCCGTGTTCGACGCCGACCATGCCCCGGCGCGTGATTTCCTTCAGGAAACCGTGCCCTATTTCGCCCGGGATGATCGGCTCTTCCTGGTGCAGACCCCGCACTTCTTCCTCAATCCCGATCCGCTCGAGCGCAACCTGCGCACCTTCGAGGTGATGCCCTCGGAAAACGAGATGTTCTATGGCGTCATCCAGCGCGGCCTCGATCGCTGGAACGCCTCGTTCTTCTGTGGCTCGGCCGCCCTGCTCAGCCGCGAGGCGCTTGAGGTCACCGGCGGCTTTGCCGGGCGCAGCATTACCGAGGACTGCGAAACCGCGCTCGAATTGCACAGCCGCGGCTGGAACAGCATCTATGTCGACAAGCCCCTGATCGCCGGGCTGCAGCCGGCCACCTTCTCGAGCTTCATCGGCCAGCGCACCCGTTGGGCCCAGGGCATGATGCAGATCATGCTGTTCAGCTTTCCGCTGTTCAAGCGCGGCCTCAAGATCCCGCAGCGGCTGAGCTACATGTCCAGCATCCTGTTCTGGCTGTTTCCGCTGCCGCGCATGATCTTCCTCTTCGCGCCCTTCTGCTACCTGTTCTTCGACCTGCAGATCTTCACCGCTTCGGGCGAGGAATTCGCCGCCTATACGCTCACCTATGTGCTGGTGAACCTGGTCATGCAGAACTCTTTGTTCGGGCGCTGGCGCTGGCCGTGGATTTCCGAGCTCTACGAATATATCCAGTCGGTGCACCTGCTGGGGGCACTGCTCTCGGTGGTGCGCAATCCCACCAAGCCCACCTTCAAGGTGACCGCCAAGGACGAAAGCGTCGACAAGTCGCGCCTGTCCGAGCTGTCGCGGCCCTTCTACCTCATCTTCCTGCTGCTGATCATCGCCCTGGGCATGACCATCTACAAGATCGGCGCCGAGCCCTATCGGGCCGAGGTGACCATGGTGGTGGGCGGCTGGAACATCCTCAACCTGATCCTGGCCGGCTGTGCCCTGGGTGTGGTCTCCGAACGCCGCGAATTCCGCACCGGCCGCCGGATCGAGGTCGAACGGCGCTGCGAAATGCGCGACGCCGACGGCAATTGGGTCAAGGGCACCATTATCAACGTCTCGAGCGGCGGGCTGGCCGTGCGCCTGCCCAATGGCAGTGCCGGGCTGGGGCGCGGCGCGCCTTCCGCCATCCGCTTCAATACGCTGACCCCGGTCGACAGCAATGAGCTCAAGCTCTTCGTGCGCTCCACCATTTCTGAGGGCAAGGGCGCCATTCTGGGCGCGCGCTACATGCCCGAACGCGGCCAGGATTACCGGCTGATCGCCGACCTGCTTTACGCCAATTCGTCCACCTGGCAACTGCGCCAGCGCTCTCGTCAGATCAATATCGGCGTGGTGCGCGGCACCCTGCAATTCCTCGCCATGGCGCTCTACCAAACCGGGCGTGGCCTCGGCTACCTGCTGCGTTTCGGCTCCACCAGCTCCTCCGGAGCGGCCAATGACTAAGCGCCTGCTCGCCCCCCTGCTTGTTGCTTCGGCGCTTTCCGCCCCGGCCTTTGCCCAGCCGACACCGTTCGACATGGGCCCGGAAAGCGGGCTGGTGGTGACCCCGCCCCCGACAAGCGCTCCCGAGGCCACGCCCTCGGTCGCCGTTCCGGCCCCGCAGCCAACCGGCTTTGACCGCTATATCCTCCCCGATTCCACGCTCTCGCTCGAAGGCGAAACCAGCCGACGGCTGGTGGCGCTCTATCTTACCGCCGCCCAGGCCCAGGCCCCGGCCACGTTGCATTTGAGCTATCTCAATGCCGTCATGGTGGCGCCCGAAGTCTCTCGCCTCACGGTCACCATCAATGGCGTGTCGCTGACCTCCGTCCCCATTGCGGCTTCGGCCGGCCCCGCGGCGCTGTCCGTCGACGTGCCCAGCGGCGTGCTCAAACCTGGCGCCAATGTCGTCGAGTTCAGCGCCGTCCAGCGGCACCGCACCGATTGCACCGTCGGCTCGACCTATCAATTGTGGACAAGGCTCGAGGCCGAGGGCATTCGCCTCAGCTTTGCCGGCAATGGCCTCGACCAGATCAGCCAGCTGGCCGATATCGCCGCCATCGGCGTCGATGCCGAGGGCGTCACCACCCTGCGCGTCGTTGCTCCCGATATGAGCAATCCCGACGCCACCAGCGCGCTGATGCGGCTCACCCAGCAATTGGCCATCGCTCTGCGTGTCGCCGATTTGCGCATCGACCTCGTCGATGGTCTTTCCACAGAGGCGCAGCCGGGCACGCTCGACCTGGTGCTGGCCCCAGCCAATGGGCTGCCGGATGCCTTTGTGGCGCTGCGCGACCAGGCCGCCGGCGGCCCTGTCGCCTCCCTGCAGTCGCCGCAGGGCGGCAATCCGGTTCTGGTGGTGTCGGGACCCGACTGGGCTGCCATTGGCCGCGCCGCCGAGGCGATGATGCCGGCCATGGCTGCCGACGGACGGCCGCGCATCGATCTGGGCCGCACCCTGCCCTTGATCACCGGCGGTGGGGAAACCAGCCTGGCGCTGCTGGGCGGCCAGACCACCGAATTCAACGGCCGGCGCTATACCGACCAGTTCCAGTTCAACCTGCCATATGATTTCTACGCCAATCGCTACGGCAAGATGGAGCTGGTGCTCGACGCCGCCTATTCCAGCGATGTACTGCCCGGCAGCGAGATCGACCTTTATGTCAACGGCCAGATCGCCTCGGCCACCCCGCTGCTGCGCACAGATGGCGGCCTGCTGCGCGATACTGTCATCCGCATCCCGATGAAGAGCCTGCAGCCGGGTCGCAATGTCATCGACTTCTCGGTCAATCTGCTGACCCAGTCCGATCAGGTGTGCAGCGCCGGCTGGACTGGCGAGGCGCCGACCCGTTTCGTCTTTTCCGCCACCAGTGCCCTGCGCATGCCCGATTTCGCCCGTGCCGAAACCGCGCCCGATCTGCGCGCGCTGGCCGCCACCGGCATGCCCTATGCCGCCGAGCCCAGTGTGCAGTTCGCCTGGGGCGAGGACAGCGCCTCGCGCGTCGCCGCCATGACCATATTGGCGCGACTGGCCGCGGCGGGCGAGCAGGTGACGGCGGTGACCACTGTCCCCGAAGCAGCGCTGTCGCCTGGCGCCGATGCGCTGCTGATCATGCCGCTTTCCGCCATCTCCGCCCCCACCCTGGCGCGCTCGGGTCTGGCGCTGCCCGCTGCCGGAACCGGCGGCGATGATCGGGTGCTGACGCAGTTCTCGACCGGCACACCTGGTGGTCCCCTGGCCCCGCTGGTCAACTGGGTGCTCAACCGCGCCGGCCTCACCCTCGATGATCTGCGGGTTCTGCCCGCCAGCCAGGCGCCCTTTGCGCCTGCGCCCGGCAGTCTGGCACTGTCGCAGATGCAACAGGCCGAAGGCGGCCTGTGGACCACCATTGCTGCCGCCGATGGTGCAAGCCTGGCCTCCGGCGTCGAAAAGCTGGTCGAAACTGCCCGCTGGCGCCAGATCGCCGGCCGCGTGACCACGCTCAATGGCGATGTGCTGACCACCATCGCTCCGGGCGCGGTGGCCGTGACCCCGGCAGAGCCGGTCTCGCCCTTCAATCTGCGCCTCGTGGCCGCCAACTGGTTTTCGGGGAACATCCTGGCCTTTACCGGGTTGATTGCCTTGGCGGCAGTGCTGCTCATGTTCGCCACCTCTGGCGTGCTGACCCAGATCGGGAGGCGCAAGTGAAGTCCATCCGCGCAGCGATTTTCGCCATGGCCAGCCTCTTCCTCCTTCCCGCCGCCGCGGTGGCGGACACGGTGTTCCAGCCCGGAGAGTGGCAGGCCTATATGGGCAATTTCGTCGGCGATGATGGCCGCGTCATCGATACCGGCAACGCCAATATCAGCCATAGCGAGGGCCAGGGATATGGCCTGATCCTGGCTGCCCTCGCCGATGATCCCGAGGGTTTCGAGCGCATCTGGAAATTCACCGCCACCGAACTGATGGTACGCCCGGATGGCCTGGCCGCCTGGCGCTGGGAGCCCGACGCCAGGCCCCATGTCACCGACATGAACAATGCCACCGATGGCGACATGCTCATCGCCTATGGCTTGCTGCTCGCCAGCAAGGCCTGGGACCGGCCCGACTATCTCGACAAGGCCCGCACCATCGTTGCCACCATCGGCAAATCCATGCTGCGGGTCGAGGACGGGCTGCCGGTGATCGTGCCGGGGGCCGCCGGCTTCCTCGCCGCCGATACCGGCAATGATGGCACGGTGCTCAACCCATCTTATTGGGTGTTCGAGGTCTTCTCGCCCTTTGCCGAACTCGATCCGGTGGTCGATTGGCGCGCCGTCGAGCAGGCCGGGCTCGATATCCTGCGCCGCTCCGCCATCACCCCGGCGGGCATTCCCGCCGACTGGATCCTCATCAGCGACGGCGCGGTGCGTCCGGCGCCCGGCTTCCCGCCCGAATTCGGCTATAATGGCCTGCGCATCCCGCTCTATCTCATCCGCGCCGGTGCCGATCCGGCTTTCCTCAAACCCTTCCGCCGCAATGCCGTGCCGCCCGATCTGGCCAAGGTCAATGTGGTGAGCGGCAAGCCGGTCGAGCCGATCACCGAGCCCGGCTATCGGCTGATCCTGGCCGGCATGGACTGCCTGCTCGATGGCACGCTGGTGCCCGAAGAGCTGCGCACCATGACCCCCTCGAGCTATTATTCGGCCACGCTGCAATTGCTGTTGCTCGACCATTTCCGCCGCAACGATCCGCGCTGCCTGGGCGGCGGGGAGAGCCAGCCATGAAACCCATCACCTCGGTTGCCGCTCTGGTTCTGGTTGGCCTCGGCACCTATGGCATCCTCGCCTATCAGGGCTGGCAGTCGCGCTATCATGCCGATGCGCAAATGCCCACTCTTGTGGCCCAGGCTTCACCCGCCGCAGCCACGCCGTCCGCCAATGCGCCGGGTTTTACCATGGTGGCCCAGAACGCCACCCCGGCGCCTTCAGATGCCGAGACCAATCTCTCCGCGCCCACCGAGCCCGGCAATACCACCGCCACGCCGAGCCCGACGGCGCCGGCCACCACACCGTCCGCGCCGGCCGTTGAGGTGGATGAATCGGCATTGCGCTATTTCGCCCAGCAGGGCGACACGGTGCGCCTGCAGCGCGAGATCGAGCGGCTGCGCGCTTTGCATCCCGGCTGGCAGCCGCCCGCCGATCCGCTGGCCGACGACTATGTGCCCGACGCCGATATCACCGCCATGTGGGACCTGTTCTCCAAGGGCGATTTCGCCGGGGTGCGCGCCGCCATCGCCGCCAAGCAGGCCAAGGACCCCGGCTTCGTGCCCTCCGCCGACCTGCTCGACAGCCTGAGCCTGGGCGAAGCGGGCTTGCAGCTGCGCCAGGCCTCCGATGCCGGCAATTCGGCTGAGGTGATCACCATCGCCGCCAATAATGGCCGGCTGCTGGTCTGCGAGAGCGTCGACAATCTCTGGCGTCTGGCCGAGGCCTTTGTCGATACCGGCACGCCGGACCGCGCCGTCGATGCTTATCGCTATATCCTGACCAGTTGCACCAATCCCGAAGAGCGCTTCGCCACCATGCAGAAGGCAATCGCGCTGCTCGACCGCACCACGATCGAACCGCTGCTGGCGCTGGAAAAGACCGACGCCACCGGATCAGGCGAATTCGCATCCCTGCGGCTCGATCTCGCCCGCACCGCCATTGCCGCTGCGCTCGAACAGGGCGGCCAGATGCCGGTAGCATCCGACATCGATCTGTTCGAGAAAAACGTCGCCGCCACCAATGCGCCCGAAGACCTGCGGCTCCTCGGCTATTTCGAGCTGCACCGCAATCGTCCCAATGAAGCGCGCCGCCTGTTCCAGAAGGCGCTCGATGTAGATCCCGGCGCCGAATCCGCCGAGGCGCTGGGCGTGGCACTGTTGCAGGTGCGCGACTTCGCTGCCGCCGAAAGCGTGCTGGCCGACTATCGCGACGACAATGACACGATCGGTCCGCTCTATCTCAATGCCGCCGCCGCCCTGCTCTCGGGCGAACCGCGCAAGGTGCTCGACCAAGCCGTGCTGGGGCGTATCGCCGATGCGGCCATGTCGGCGCTCTCGGCCAATACCGCCCAGGAGCTGGGCTGGTATGCCTATGCCTTCAGCCAGCCGCAGACCGCGCTCGAATGGTTCACCCTGGCCCTGCGCTGGCAGCCCGATCTCGAGCCGGCGGCCTATGGCATGGTGGTGGTCGCCGACGCTCTGGGCGACAGTGCCACGGTCAAGAGCATCCAGACCCAATGGGTGGGGCGCTCGGTGCGCATCGCCAATTTCGGCAAGACTTCGGACGCCGCAGCAACGCCGCAGACCCCGGTCGCCAGCGGCGTGCGCAATGCGCCTGCCAGCCCCCCGGCCGATCCATCCCCGGGTGGAGGCGGTGGGGGCGGTGGCTCTTCTTCGTCCTGCACCGGCTATGTTCCCGCCGCCAGCCTCTCGGCTGGTGCTGCCTTGTCCCGCGCCTGGTGCATGATGCGCTCCAACCGCCCGGCCCAGGCTGTCGATCTGTTTGCCCGCGCCCTGCAATCGCCCTCCCAGGGCACACGCAGCGACGCCGCCTATGGCCAGGCCCTGGCCTATGTGCGCATGGGCCTGGCCAGCGAAGCCTCGGTGGCCGCCGCTGCCGCCCCGCTGACCAGCAAGCAGATCATCGAACTCGATATTTCCATCCTCACCCTGCGCGCCACCAGCGCCTATTCCATCGGCGACTATGTCCGCGCCCTCGATGCGCTGGACCAGCGCGCCCGCTATGCCGCCGAGCGCAATGACCTGCTGACTTTGCGCGCCTGGAGCTATTATCACCTGCGCCGCTATCGCGAGGCGCTACAGATCTTTACCGCCGTCGCCGCCACCGGCTATGGCGACGCCGCTTCCGGCCTCGACGCCACCAAGCGCGCCCTCAATCTCTTCAACTGAGCCGGCAGCACCGCTGCCCGTCCATGCGGCCGATGCACACAAGACAATCGGGTCGGTGGGCTGGTTTTTTCGACGCGCCGAGGCCACATAGCGCTCAAACAGCGGTCCATCGGGACCGGCCACCAGGACAAGCCACATGAAAAAGATCGGATTTCTCTCCTTCGGCCATTGGAGCCCCTCGCCGCAATCGGGCACGCAGACCGCCGCCGATGCGCTTCTGCAGTCGATCGACCTGGCCGTCGCCGCCGAGGAATTGGGAGCAGACGGCGCCTATTTCCGCGTCCATCATTTCGCCCGCCAACTGGCTTCGCCCTTCCCGCTGCTCGCCGCAGCCGGCGCCAGGACCAAAAAGATCGAGCTCGGCACCGCCGTTATCGACATGCGCTACGAAAACCCGCTCTACATGGCCGAGGATGCCGGCGCTGCCGACCTCATCGCCGGTGGGCGCCTGCAGCTGGGCATTTCGCGCGGCTCGCCCGAACAGGTGATCGATGGCTGGCGCTATTTCGGCTTTGCGCCCGAAGAGGGCAAGACCGATGCCGACATGGCCCGCCAGCACGCCGAGGTCTTCCTCGAAGTGCTCAAGGGAAAGGGCTTTGCCCAGCCCAATCCGCGCCCCATGTTCCCCAATCCGCCGGGCCTGTTGCGGCTCGAGCCGCATTCCGAGGGCCTGCGTGAGCGCATCTGGTGGGGCGCGGCAACCGACGCTACAGCCGTCTGGGCCGCCAAGCTGGGCATGCATCTGCAGTCCTCGACGCTCAAATTCGACGAGACCGGTGAGCCGCTCAGCGTGCAGCAGGCCAAGCAGATCCGCGCCTATCGCGCCGCCTGGAAGGAAGCCGGCCATGCCCATGAGCCGCGCGTCTCGGTCAGCCGCTCGATCTTTGCGCTCGTCAACGACCAGGACCGCATGTATTTCGGCACCGGCCGTCCCGAGCAGGATCAGTTCGGCTATATCGAGCCGGAAGTGCGCGCCGTCTTCGGGCGCGGCTATACCGGCGAACCCGACAAGCTGATCGAGGCGCTGCGCCAGGACGAAGCCATCGCCGAAGCCGATACGCTGCTGCTCACCGTGCCCAACCAGCTCGGCGTCGACTACAACGCCCACGTCATCGAGAGCATCCTCAAACACATCGCCCCAGCCCTCGGCTGGCGCTGAGCCGCGGCGGGCTCATCGGTGATGGTCGCTTGACCCCACCTCGCATTGAAGGTGAGGTGGGAGATGGCCAGGCTAATGCTCTCCGATAGCAGGGATATAATTCGTCGTCTGGAGGCGACGGGCAGGGTGGTGATCCTGCCCCATCCGCGCCGTGACATTCCCATTGGCACGGTGCGCTCGATCTATCGGCAGGCAGGATGGCTCAACCATGACGATCGCTGACACCCACTATGTTGCCCTGATCCACAAGGATGACCAGTCCGGCTACGGCGTGTCGTTTCCCGATCTGCCGGGCATCATTGCCGTTGCAGACACGCTGGATGAAGCGATTGCCGAAGCGGCTGCCGCGCTCGATTTCGCTTTCGAGGATTGGGTTGGACCAGCCCCAAAGCCGCGCTCGATCGAAGCCTTGCGCCGGGACGCTGATTTCATGGCGGCGTCAGCCGATGCAGTGATCGCCGTTATTCGGCCCTCGGCCAGCTATGACGCTGCTGCCGAATAATCACGGCAACGCATATCCAGACCCCGCACAGCCATTGGCCTCCCAATAGCGGGTGACCGGGGTAAAGCTGCCGGTGGCCAGCTGTTCGATGAGGGCGGCAAAGGCCATGGCCTGGCATTCGTTTGACCCGGCCACCACATGCACCATTTCGTGAAGGATGGTGAGGCGCCTAAGATCGTCGGCGCCTGGTGTCGAAAATTGCGGACACAGCACCAGCCGCACCGCGCCGCGCTCCGGCGGCAGCCGCACATAGGCGGCATAGCGCGCGCAGGAGCCGCTCTCCTTGCTCTCTGACACCACGGCAACGGTGATCTCGCCGCCCCAATGGCGCGAGGTGAAGCGCCGGAGGCTGAGCGCGTCGCGATAGGCTTTTACATCGACACCGAAGGCCTCTGCGCCCAGCTGCGGCAGGGCCGCCTCGGTCTGGGCGATGGCAGCGTCGAAGGCACGCTCGGTCGCCGACTGCGCCAGGACGGCCGAGGAGAGGCAGAGGCTGAGCGCAACGAGGAGAAGACGAATCATGGTTTTGCGGTCTTGGCGGTGCTTTGCGGCTTTGCTGCGGCGTGGCGGGCATGCAACACCGCGCTCATGAGCGCAAAATGCCACATAAACCGGCCACAATTGCCAAGGAAAACCGATGCTGTCGCAGTTTGAGCCCCGATTGGCCGCTTGTGGTGTGTTCGGCCCGCTTCTGTTAACCGCTCGGTAACCATTGGTTTCCCTAGAGTGAGGAACAGGGTAGAAGCGGCCCGGTGATCTTCTGGAACAGGTCTGCTTGATGGATTTCCGCATTTCTGCCGATGACCGTGTTGGTGCCCAGCCCGCGCAAAAGGGCAAGTCGCAGCCGCGCGCTGCCGCCAAGGGCCAACGCATCGAGCCGAGCATCGGCCAGTCCATGGGCTTGTTATCCGATCGCGAACGCCCCGTCGGCGGTGGTTCGGGCGCGGGTGGCGGTGGCGGACGCAAGCCGCCCAAGGCGCAGAAGCCGGAAAAGCCGCGCCGCGGCAAGGCCGAGACCGCAAAACCCCGCAAGAAGCGCCGTTCCGGCGGCTTCCTCATGGGCCTGCTCTGGTGGGGCTTTGTCGCCTGTCTCTGGGGCGGTCTCGCCGTTATCGGCGTCATCGTCTATTACGGCGCGCAATTGCCGGCCTCCAATACCTGGGCCATTCCCGAGCGTCCGCCCAATATCCGCATTCTCGCGGCCGATGGCAGCCTGATCTCCAATCGCGGCCAGACCGGCGGCGAAGCCGTCACCTTCCGCGAGCTGCCCTATTATGTGCCCGCGGCCTTCATCGCCTCCGAAGACCGCCGCTTCATGAGCCATTTTGGCGTCGACCCCATCGGCCTCATCTCCGTGGCCATCGAATCCGTGCAGGCGCGCGGTGTCACCCGCGGCGCCTCCACCCTCACCCAGCAGGTGGCCAAGAATCTATTCCTCACCCCCGACCAGACCCTGGGCCGCAAGGTGCAGGAAGCCATCCTGGCCATCTGGCTCGAACAGAATTTCACCAAGGAAGAAATCCTCGAACTCTATATGAACCGCGTCTATTTCGGCGCCGGTGCGACGGGGATCGAGGCGGCGGCGCAGACCTATTTCGGCGTCTCCGCGCGCAATCTCTCCCTCGGTCAGGCAGCCATGCTGGTGGGCATCCTGCCGGCGCCCTCGGCTTACAATCCCAAGGTCAATCCCGAGCGCGCCATCGAGCGGCAGCGCCTCGTGCTCAACCTCATGGCGCAGGAAGGCTATATCACCGCCGAGGAAGCCTCGGCCGCCCGCATCGACCCCGACCAGACGGTGCGCACCCGCGTCGCCGGTTCCGAATCCTATGTGGCCGACTGGGTCGAAAGCCTGATGACTGCCTATATCGGCGACATCCAGAGCGACGTCGTGGTGCAGACCACCATCGACTACAAGATGCAAAAGGATGCCGAATTCATCGTCAGGGAAGCCGTGGCCGAAGAAGGCGCCAAGCGCGGCTTCAGCCAGGGCGCCCTGGTGGCCATGGATGTCGACGGCACCGTGCGCGCCATGGTGGGCGGCGTCGATTACCAGGCGAGCCAGTATAACCGCGCCGTCACCGCCAAGCGCCAGCCCGGCTCGACCTTCAAGCCCTTCGTCTATCTCGCCGCCATGGAAAAGGGCTATACGCCCGACACTTTGGCGGAGGACGCCCAGTTCGATTACAACGGCTGGAGCCCGCGCAACGCCTCGGGCAAATATGCCGGCACGGTGACGCTGCGGCAGGGCCTGGCCTATTCGCTCAACACCATTGCCGGGCGTCTGGCCATCGACGTCACCCCCGAAAAGGTGATCGAAGTGGCCATGCGCATGGGCATTTCCTCGCCCCTCACCCCGGTGCCCTCCATCGCGCTGGGCACCCAGGAGGTGAGCCTGCTCGAATTGACCAGCGCCTATGCTCCTTTCGCCAATGGCGGCAATGGCGTCATTCCCAATGTCATCACCAAGATCGAGGATGTCAGCGGCAAGGTGCTCTATGAGGCTTCCGATGCCGGCCCGGGCCGCGTGGTCGACCCCAAGGTGCTCTCCGAGATGAACGACATGCTCAAGACCGCCGTCGAGGTGGGCACCGGGCGTGGCGCCAATATCGGCGGCTGGGACGTGGCCGGCAAGACCGGCACCAGCCAGGAATCGCGCGACGCCCTCTTTGTCGGCTATACCTCGGCCATGGTCACCGGCGTCTGGCTCGGCAATGACGACAACAAGGGCACCAAGCTTTCGGGCGGCAATGTGCCCGCCACGATCTGGCACAATTTCATGACCAAGGCTTTGGCCGGCAAGAACCCGGCGCCGATTCCCAGCGGCTCCTATGCCGGCCAGGTCATCGCCCAGCAGCTGGTCGACCCCAATACCGGCCTGCCGGTCGTCGATCCAGCTACCGGCCAGTCACAGGTGCAATATGTCGATGGCGGCACCGGCCAGCCGGTGCAGACCACGATCGACCCGGCAACCGGGCAGGTGGTGGCCATCGATCCCACCACGGGCCAGCCGATCCAGGGCCTGCAGCCGCTGGCCCAGCAGACCAGCAATCCGCCGATCCAGACCAACCAGATGGTCGATCCGGCGACCGGCATGCCGGTGACCAATGGCGCCGATCCCTGGGCCCAGCCCGGCCAGACCGTGACCTATGATGCCAATGGCCAGGTCATCGATCCCAATGCCGGTCTGGTGCAGGACCCCAATGCCGGCCTCAACGCCGCGCCGATCGATCCCGAAACCGGTCTGCCGATGACGCTGATCGTCGACCCTGCCACCGGCCAGCAGGTCTGGGTGCCCAGCGCCCCGGCGACGCAGAACCAGCAGGTCATCACCCAGCAGAACAACGCCTTCGCGCCACCGGCCGCCGTAGAACAACAGCCCACCTATCAGGGCGAGCGCCAGCAACGCACGCTGATGGACCTGATCTTCGGCAACTGAGCCGTGAAAACCAAAAGCCCCGGATCGCTCCGGGGCTTTTTGTATTTTCGGGCTGGTCTGGCCCCCACCACAGTTCCGCCCTCGGGCTCGACCCGAGGGCCTCTCCAGGCCAAACGAGCTTTGGCGAAAGGCGCTGGTGCGCCCCCATCAATCGGAAATGTTCACTTTGAGCGCATCGGGAGGCACCGAGGCTTCGGCTCCTGCTCGCCCTCCCCCTTCTACAGGGGGAGGTTAGGTGGGGGTTCTGCAGGTTCAGCAAACGCCCATGAACGAACGATTCCTGGATGGTTCAGCACCCTCCCCAACACACAAAAAAGCCCCGGACAATCCGGGGCTCGCTTGTGGCGCCAAGGCCATGGGCGCCGTCAGATCACCACGATCGGCGCCCCATTGGGCACGCGGTCATAAAGATCGATGATGTCGTGGAACAAGAGCCGCACGCAGCCGCTCGACACCGCCTTGCCGATAGACACCACGTCCATGGTGCCATGCACGCGATAGAGCGTGTCGCGATTGCCCTGGTGGATATAGAGCGCGCGGGCACCCAGCGCGTTGAGCAGCCCCGGCGGCTGGCCGTGGCGATACATTTCCAGCTCGGGCTGGCGGTCGATCATTTCCGCAGGCGGCGTCCAGACCGGCCATTTGCGCTTATAGGCGATATGGCCCTTGCCGCTCCATTCGAAGCCGGCGCGGCCCAGGCCCACGCCATAGCGCATGGCCCGGCCATTGGGCAAAGTGAGGTAGAGGTAGTAATTGGCGGTGTCGACCACCACCGTGCCCTCCTTCTCGCCGGTGATATTGTCCACTTCCTGGCGCCAGAAGCGCGGGGCCATCATCGAGATGTCGGCGGCGGGCACCGGATGCTCCTCTTCCGGGCGGGCCGCATACATGGCCAGCACATCGGCGGGCACGACCGGACGCACCGGTTCGGCGGGAGCAGTGACGCGGCTGGCGCCGGTGGTGGAGCAGCCGGCAAGGGCGAGGGCGGCCAGGCTGGCAAAACCAGCCATGACGGCGCGACGCGACAGGGTCGCGTCCTGAGCAAAAGTCATGATGTCATCCTTGGCCCCGTTGGGGCGTGGGAAATAGGGAAATTGAAGCGGGTACGGGCGAGCGGATCAGGCCGCGCGCGGCGGTCGCAACACGTCCATCCCCGAGGAGGCCGGCTCATCGGCATCCAGCACCAGCGGCAGCGAGGTGGCGGGCGCCACCTGCGGCAGCCCCGCAATCTCCACCGGAATGGCATGGTGCGGGCCGCAGGGCATGACAATGCCCGAGCCCAGGTCGATCTCGCCCCGTTGCACGCTCACCAGCACCGGAATGGCGGTGTTTTCGGCGTCGACATGGTTCAGCACCACAATGGGCGTGCTCACATAGCGATGGGCATGCGCCGTCGTCGCTCCGGCCAGGGAGGCGAAGGCGAAAACCAGGGCGATGAGGGCTACCAGACGCTGCATGGCACCCTGATAGAACAAGGAATAAGGCAGGATGGAGGCAGTTTGCTCATGCGCCCTCCTTCCCGGGCGCCTGCCAGGCCATAAGTCCGCGACCGTGTGCTTTTAGCCACGCTCGGCCCCGCTCCATATCGGGCAGGGTGCGCTCCACCGTCGCCCAGAAGGCCGGCGAATGGTTCATTTCCACCAGATGCGCCACCTCGTGCGCGGCCACATAATCGAGCACATGCGGCGGCGCCAGGATCAGCCGCCAATTGTAGTTGATGGTGCCGCTCGACGAGCACGAGCCCCAGCGGCTCGATTGGCTGCGCAGCCGGATCTGCTTGACCTCGACCCCCAGCCGCCCGGCATGCCAGTGGCTCTGGCGTTCCAGATCGACCAGCGCCTCGGCCTTGAGCCAATCATAGAGCCGCCGCGGCTGATGCGCCGTATCCCCCGGCACCAGCAGCACCGGGCTGCCCGAAACCTCGCCGCGCTCGACCCGGCCGCGCAGGCTGCCCAGCGCCGCGACCCGGTGCGGCACGCCGCGCAGCGGCACCATAGTGCCCGCTTCCAGCCTCTGCGCCTGCGCCGTGCGCGGCAGCCGCGCCGCCAGCCAGTGCCGATGCCGCTGCAGAAATGCCTCCGCCTCGCTCCAGCGCGCCCCCTCGGGCAGCGTCAACAGCGGCCCGGCGGCCGGCAACGACAGCCGAAAACTGCGCGACCGCTTGCTGACGCGCACGCTGACGCTCACCGGCTCGCCATCGAGCTCGATCTTGGTACTGGCGGGAACGGCGCTGCCGCGCGGGCGCAGAAAGGAAAACATGGAGCCCCAGAATCACGAAGCCCAAGCCTAACCCAGCCACGCCCGCCCCGAAATGCCGCGCCGTGCCCCGCACCCGATCGTGAAGCCTGTGTCTTAACCCTTCATTCACCATAAACCCACTTGGGGGGAGCCGCCTGGATGCTCATGCATTGCATTTATATCAAATACGAGGCAGCCCCATGGCCCATCACACCCCGATGCCCGACGCCTATATCGCCGAATTCCTCGACCTGGCGCGCTCGGCCAATGTCAGTTTCGACATCACCAATGACCGCCTGCACATGCGCATGGTCAATCCCGACTGGACCCTGTGGTCCCCCATCCGTCACCTGCTCGACGAAATCGGCCAGGAACAAATCGAAGCCTTCCTCCGCCGCGAAACCGCCGCGCAAGACCTGGTCGCCCGCAGCGCTCAAGCCAGTGCGGAGCGCCTGCATCTGGCGGTGGAGGTGATGCGGACCCCCACCTAGCATCCGGTCCCTTCTCCTCCCCCTTCTATAGGGGGAGGCCGGGTGGGGGTTCTCTTCCCTATCCCCAATGCTAATCTCGTCCAAGGAGCCCCCATGGACGACCCCGTCACTTTCGCCCGCCAACTCCGCCGCCGGCAGACCCCTGCCGAGCGCAAGTTCTGGGCGATCCTCCATCCGTGGCGGATCGGCGGTCTTCATTGGCGGCGTCAGTCACCCATCGGCCCCTATGTGGTGGACTTCATCTGCAAGAGCCAAAAGCTTATCGTCGAGATCGACGGCGAAACCCACTACCTCGAGGGCGGCCCGGCCCACGACCAACGCCGAACCGCCTCTCTCGAAACCCGCCGCTACCGCGTTGTTCGCTTCACCAACCATGAGGTGATGCACAACCCCGAAGGTGTTTTCACCATGCTGACCGGCCTTCTCGGCCCACCATCGCCCGAGCCCAAAACACCCCCACCTAACCTCCCCCTATAACAGGGGGAGGGACCCATCCAGCCCGCCGCACCCTCAGTGCCCCCCCTTCTCCTCCCCCTCCTAAAGGGGGAGGCCGGGTGGGGGTTCTTCGTCTGGGTGAAGCCGAGACGTGAATGCGCACCTAACATGCGCTGGCCAGTTCCCCATTGGCCGGTCGGCGACATCCCGGCACGATCACCGAAAGCCCCCCACCTAACCTCCCCCTGCAGAAGGCGGAGAGACACATCCCGCCCGCCGCACCCTCAGCGAAACCCCTCTTCCCCTCCCCCTCCTACAGGGGGAGGGAGCCATCTAGTATGCCACGATATCTCTGCCAAACCCTGTCCTTCTCCTCCCCCTTCTTCAGGGGGAGGTCGGGTGGGGGTTCTTCAACGTGTTCACCGCTCAGCAGGCTGCGGCAACGCATATTGGGGGCGCAGCGTCGAAGCCAGCGCGGTGCTGCTGCACCTAGCGGTGGAGGTGATGCGGGAGTGAGTGTAGGCGAACTGCATTCGCTCATCCTCAGTGCCCCCGGCTTAGTGGCTTCCAGTCCTGAGCAGGTCGATCTGCCTAGTTACGATTTGTGCAGCGTCACTCATCCAGTTGAGACCGCCCACTGTTCCTTCCAAAATTGAAAGGTTATTAGCTGCAACCAACGCTGCTGAAAGTAGGGAGATCACTATAATTTTTGATGTTGTCGTCGATAGGTCGCTGATGCTCTTTTTGACAGTCTGGTCGATATAGTCTGCCCCATATCCAAATACCCTAATGACTAAATTCTCAAGCGTTCTCGCGGCGGCGAGGGCAGCATTTTTGGACGCTTTTTGTGGGTCTGCTATGAATTTTTGCACTTCAAGCAAGGTCTTAGGAACTTCGGGGTCCGCTAAATCAGGCTCCTTTGTGAAAGAACTAACAACATGACCCAAAGTTTGAGATAAGGCGGCAATATCTACTGAAGAAAAATCCAATGTTTCAGACGCATTTGAGAATGCTCTCCAGTCTGAAAATTGTGCCAAGTACATACTCACGCTTGACACATGAGCAAGAAGCAAAGCAGAAGTTGCGTCTGGAAGCTCAGAGGAAAAAACCTTTGCCAGATGATCGCAGGCATTATTAGATATTCCTATTAGTATCGGGCTATCACCGCTACAAAGGCGGCCTTGTAGCTCTTCCATGTTCCGCAACAATCTGGGATCACAGTTAGAATTTTTTAACTCACCTATTAAACTAGCACCTCGCCTGATTATGTCGTCACGAGCCACGCTCGCAATTTCCTCGCGACCCGGTATCGGAGAGCTGTTCTGAGGTTTGACGGCCAGCTTGCCGTCTTCAATCTCAAACTGGACAGGCGATATTTTTTGCTCTGGTACGATTGATCGTAGTCGTGACGAATCCTTCATTATTGAGGAGTTGTCAGAAACTAATCTTTCTACCTCAAAGCTTTGCTCAACACCGTCTCTGACTGCATACAATATTCTGTCAAGAAGATCATAAACAGATGACGTCGGACGAAGATCCAGCAAGGGCCCCAATTCCACGTGGTGGGGCTCGTTTCGCAACCTAATGGGACGAGATACGTATAGTTCATGCGCGACACGCTTAAAATCTTCATCGTTTAGCAGCCCTTTAATTCCAAGCTGAAGCTGCCTGAGAAGCGAGTTGGCCTGCTCATAGCGACCATATCTACGAGCTTCCATGTAGAAATTTGCAAATCTGAAGCGTACTTGTTCAAATTTCAGATATTCAGCTTCAACGATGTCTGGTGGTAGCTTTCCGCGTCGCCCAGCGGCATCAAACGACTGCCTAGCGGCGTTGATCGCATCATTTAGCGTTAGTAGGTCAGTTTGATAGATCAACTAGCCCCCCAATTGGTTCGACGCAAACGGACCTAATTTTGCTCATTCAGCAGTGATACCTTGCGGACGTCAATGCGCCTCATCCCAATTCTTGGCCGGTTGCGCATCCACCTGGATCGGCACTGACAACCGCACCGCCGGCTCTGCTGCGCCTTCCATCACCCGCTTGATCACCGGGATGGCCTGGTCTTCCGTTCCCTCGGGCACTTCGAAAATCAGTTCGTCGTGGACCTGCAGCAGCATGTCGGCGTCGACGCCGGCCTTCTGCAATTCGCCCTCCATGCGGATCATGGCCCGGCGGATGATGTCGGCGGCGCTGCCCTGGATGGGGGCGTTGATAGAGGCGCGTTCGACGAAGGCGCGTTCGCTGGGATTGCCGGAATTGGCGTTTGGGAACTGGATTTTGCGGCCGAACAGCGTGGTGACATGGCCCTCGGCCTTCACCCGGGTGCGCTGGGCGTCCATATAGTCCTTGATGCCCGGAAACCGCTCGAAATAGGTCTTGATATACTCCCCCGCCACCGAGCGCTCGATGCCCAGCTGATTGGCGAGGCCAAAGGCGGAAATCCCGTAGATGATGCCGAAATTGATCGCCTTGGCGCGCCGGCGCACATCGGAGGGCATGCCCTCAACCGGCACGTTGAACATCTCGCTCGCCGTCATGGCGTGAATGTCCAGACCCTCCTCGAACGCATCTTTGAGCGCCTGGATATCGGCGATATGGGCCAGGACGCGCAGTTCGATCTGGCTATAGTCGGCCGAGATCAGCACCTTTCCGGGCGGCGCGACGAAGGCGCTGCGGATTTTCCGCCCATCCTCGGTGCGCACCGGAATGTTCTGCAGGTTCGGATCGTTGGACGAGAGCCGCCCGGTCAGCACCGAGGCCTGGCTATAGGAGGTGTGCACGCGGCCGGTGCGCGGATTGATATAGGTGGGCAGGGCGTCGGTATAGGTGCCCTTGAGCTTGGTCAGCTGCCGCCAGTCGACAATGGTGCGCGCCAGCGGAATGCCCTTCAGCGCCAGATCTTCGAGCACATCGGCCCCGGTCGACCAGGCGCCGGTCTTGGTCTTGGTGCCGCCTTCGAGCCCCATCTTGTCGAACAGGATTTCGCCCAGCTGCTTGGGCGAGCCGAGATTGAAACTCTGTCCCGCCAGTTCATGCGCCTCGGCCTCGAAAGCGGCGGCGCGCTGCGCGAAATCGCCCGAAAGCCGGGCCAGGATCTGCCGGTCCACCATGATCCCGCGCGCTTCCATGCGTGCCAGCACCGGGGCCAGCGGCCGCTCCAGCGTTTCGTAGAGCGTGGTGGCATTTTCGGCAGATAGCCGCGGCTTCAGCACATGCCAGAGCCGCAATGTGACATCGGCATCCTCGGCGGCATAGCGCGCCGCGGCGGCGATATCGAGCTGGTCAAACGTCTTCTGGTTCTTGCCGGTGCCGGCCAGCTCGGTGAACGAAATGCATTTGTGCTCGAGCCAATGGTCGGCCAAGACGTCCATGCCATTATAGCGCGGGCCATCAAGCGCATAGGAGATGAGCATGGTGTCGTCGATCGGCGCCAGGGCGATGCCGTAGCGCTCCAGCACCTCCATGTCATATTTGACATTCTGCCCGATCTTGAGGATGGAGGCGTCTTCGAGCACGGGCTTGAGTGCGGCCAACACGTCGCGAATGGGCAATTGCCCCTCGACCAGCCCGCCCCCGCCCAACAGGTCGCCGGGCAGCGCATGGCCGACCGGGATATAGCAGCCCTCCCCGATTGCGGTGGAGAGGCAGATGCCGACGAGATCGGCCATTTGCGGATCGAGCCCGGTGGTCTCGGTGTCGATGGAGACCCGGCCCGTGTCGACGATCTTGTCCACCCATGCCGCCAGCCGCTCCGGCGTGGTCACGATCTCATAGGCGTCGTAATCGACCGGGATGGCCTTGACGCGCGCATGCTCCTCGGCGGCGTGGCGAGCCGGGCCGGTGCCCGGCGTCGCATTGGCGGCCAGCTTGGCCTTGGCCACGGACAGCGAGGTGGATTTCTGCGGCGCGCCGACATCGGTGGACCCGCCGGCCTTGAGCTCCGGATCGGCTTCAAAATCGTCGGGATTGGCCTCGAGCAAGGTCGCCAGCCGCTTGGTAATGGTGGCGAATTCCATCGCCTTGAGGAAGGGGAACAGCGCCGAAGGCCGCATCGGCTGGCGCACCAGCCCATCGAGACCGATGTCGACCGGCACGTTCTGCTCGAGCGTTACCAAACGCTTGGAAATCCGCGCCAATTCGGCATTGTCGATCAGCTTCTGCCGCCGCGCCGGCTGCTTGATCTCCTCGGCGCGGCTCAAGAGCGTCTCGAGATCGCCATAGGCATTGATCAGCTCGGCGGCGGTTTTCACCCCGATCCCCGGCACGCCCGGCACATTGTCGACGCTGTCGCCGCAGAGCGCCTGCACGTCGATCACCTTGTCGGGCGTGACGCCGAACTTGGTCATCACCTCGTCCGGCCCGATCCAGCGCAAAGGCGGCTGTCCGGGGCGCGGAATGGTGTCGAGCAGGCGGATCGAGCCATCGGGCTCCACCAGCTGCATCAGGTCCTTGTCCGAGGAGGCGATGGTGACCTTCATGCCGGCCTGGCGTGCCATCACCGCATAAGTGGCCATGATGTCGTCGGCTTCCCAGCCTTCCATTTCGATGGAGGGAATGGAAAAGGCCCGCGTCGCCGAGCGGGTCAGCGGAAATTGCGGCACCAGTTCCTCGGGCGCGGGCGGGCGCTGGGCCTTGTAATCGGGATAGATGTCGTCGCGAAACGTCTTGCCCTTGGCGTCGAAGATGACGGCCATATGGGTGGGGGCCTCATCGCCATCCATGTCCTGGGTCAGCTTGAACAGCATGTTGCAAAAGCCCTGGACACAGCCTACCGGCAACCCGTCCGACTTGCGGCTGAGCGGCGGCAAAGCGTGGAAGGCGCGGAAAATATAACCCGAGCCATCGACGAGCAGCAGATGCATGAGGCGATTCCTTATTCTTGCGGGCGCAACTTTACCGTCTTGCCGCCGATAAAGGCACCCACTTTTGCCAGGGTCTGTCAGTGGCAAACAGAAAGCAAATCCTGGCCTCCGCAATGGACCTAGGATTGCCACTTTCATCGGCTACACACAGAATTGAAACTTGGTAGACTGTTCTACCTTGGTAGTTTGCGGCACCCCGGAAGGATAAGATTTGCAACCGATCCCAGCCCAGCAACGGGGGGACCTCCTCTTGGTGGTGGACGACGACGCCCTGATCACGCTCAATACGGTCGATCTCCTGACCGAGATGGGCTATCGGGCGCTCGAAGCCTATTCCGGTGCCGAAGCGCTGGAGATTTTGCGCCAGCGTCAGGATGTCGGCGCGATGATCACCGATTTTTCCATGCCGGGCATGACCGGGGTGCAATTGGCCGAGGCGGCGCGTGGGTTGCATCCGGGCCTGCCGATCCTGCTCGCCACCGGCTATGCCGAATTGCCCGATGGCGCCCATTGCGATTTTCCGCGGCTCGAAAAGCCGTTTCGCCAGGAAGAGCTGGCCCGCAAGATCGAGGCACTGCTGGCGCGCGCCGCCAGCTGATCAGCGCCGCGTGACGCCAGCCATGCGGCCATTGCCGCCGGGCGGAATGGCCAGCGTCACCACCACGCTGGCGGCCGTGGCAATTTCGGGCGCGCGTTCGGCCCACTCCACCAGGACGATGGCTTCGGGATCATCCAGCAAGCCCAGTTCGACCACCTCGCTGGCATCGGCCAGTCGATAAAGATCGGCATGCAGCACCGGCGCCAGCGGTGTGTCATAAGGCTGGACGATGGCAAAAGTGGGCGAGGGCACTTCAAGCGCCGTGTCGCCGGCAAGGGCCCTGATCACGGCACGAGCCAGGGCGGTCTTGCCGGCGCCGAGATCCCCTTCCAGTCGCACGATATCGCCCGGCTGCAGTGTCGCCGCCAGCGTCGCGCCAAAGGCTGCGGTCGCATCGTCATCGGGCAGGAAGGTCTCGTTCAGCACTTGGCTCGGCTCCTCTTCTCCGTCCCCGGAGAGGGCAGAGGGTTATCGCATATGGGCTTGAGCCCTCATCCACAACGATCAGCAGGGCGCTCGCTGGCGATAAGTTGGCACGGTGCTCCCCATCCACCTTTAAACCCTCGGGCTCGACCCGAGGGCGGCATGATGCTCATTGCTCCTGTCGCGTCAAAGCCAGCCACACAGGCGATGCAACTCCTCTCCCTCCTTCAGGGGGAGGCTGGGAGGGGGTGTGCAGCAGGCCCAAACCCATGAACGATCGTCCTGCCCGCAACGCCTTCCTGCTGCAATCTACTCCGCCACTCCCGCCACGGCGCTATCGAGTGGCAGGTTGACGATGATGCGGCTGCCCTTGGGCTCGCGCCGTTCCGCCGAGATGGTGCCGCCATGCAGGTTGACGAAGGTCCGCACGATCGAGAGCGCCAGCCCGGCGCCGCGCTGGCGGCCGCTGGCCTGGGTCGTATCCAGCCGGGTCAGAATGGCCGATTTCATCTCGTCGGTCAGGCCCGGGCCCTCATCCTCGATGACGAACAGCATACGGCCGGCGCGATGGCCCACGGTGAGGCGGATTTCTCCACCCGGCGGCGAGAAGCGCGCGGCGTTGGACAAGAGATTATAGAGCACCTGCACGATGCGGGTGCCGTCGGCGACGAATTCGGGCAGGCTCGGCTCGATGTCGATGACCAGGTTCGGCGGTTCACCCGAAAGGTCATGCAGCGAGGCGGTAAGGCCGGCGCGCGCCTTTTCGACGAGGCTGGTGACATCCTGCGGTTCCGGATTGAGCTCGGCAATGCCGGCATCCACCGAAGCCAGGTCGAGAATATTGTCGATCAGCACGGCCAGCGTGACCGAGGAAGCCCGGATATAGTCGAGATATTCGCGCTGGCGCGGATTGAGGTTTTCGCCCTCGGCCTCGGCCAGAAAATCGGAAAAGCCGATAATATTGGTGAGCGGCGAGCGCAATTCGTAGGAGACGTTTTCGACAAAGGCGTCCTTGAGCCGATCGGCGGCCACCAGCGCGTCATTGCGTTCCTTGAGCACCTTGGAATAGCCGGCACTCTCGGTGACATCGAGAAAGGTCATCATCGTCTGCCCATCGGGCAGGCGGGTGATGGCATAATCCACCAACCGCCCGTCGGAGCGGTTGATGCGGCCGGTCTGATCGGTGCGGGTGGGATTGAGGTCGATGATACCGCGCTTGAGATCACGCCAGATCGAAGCGCCGTCCTCGGGAATGGCGCGGCCGGAGGCCTCGGCGATCTGGTCGATATGCGGATTGGCGCCCAATTCGTTCATCGGCACCCGCCACAGCTTGGACAGTTGCGGATTGGACAGGGTCAGCCGACCATTGGTCCCGAACACGGCCACCGCCTCGGTCAGCGCGTTGATGGTCTCGCGCAGCACATTGGTAAAGGCCTTGTTGGTGCTTTCGAGCTTCAGTCGCTCGGTCAGGTCTTCAAAGACATAGATGACGCCACCCTGGGCCCCGGCCGGCGCCGAGATGACTTTTATGGTGCGGCCATCGGGCAGGTGCCAGGGTTCGGCCTCGAACGGCTCCTTGCGCGCATAGCTCTCCAGATGCCTGGTGCGCCAGGTATGATAGTCGACCTGGTTGGGCAATTGCCCCTCGGTGCGCAGCTTGTCGAGAATGGCGCGTTCATCCAGCCCCAGCACCAGAAAGCGCGGGTCGAGATTCCACAACCGCGCATAAGCCTGGTTGAATTGCACCAGTTCGCGCTTGGCGTTGAAGATGGCGATCGGTGTGCCCAGGGCGTCGATAATGCCGGCAATATGGGTGATGCCGGTCTCGGGCGGTGGCGGTTCTGCCGCCATGGCGCCGCTGGGGCGGAGATAGCCGGCGCGACCCTGGCCCACCGGAAATTCGATCAGCTCGAACTTGCCCTGCCGGCCGAGATCGAGTGGCAGGCTTACCGGCTGGTCGGTGGCGTCGCAGCGCTTGAGATGGTCGGCCAGTCGCTTGGCATCGAGCAATTCGGGCGTTTCGCCTTCGCCGCCCCAACCCAATGTACGGGCCAAAGCCAGATAAGCGGGATTAGCATAGATCAGCTGGTCGTCCTGGTCGCGCAGGAAAGCCGGTTTGGACAGCAGCGCCAGGATGGCGCGCGCACTGTCCATGTCCTCGGCGCTGCTGTCGCGCTCGGCATTGGGCTGGCTGAAGGCGGGGCGCAGGCGCAGCGCCGTCGCGCCGCCCATAACCCAGCCGCTGGCCCGTACCACGCGGCCGTCATTGGTCTCGATACTGGTGGAAAAGCTCTGCCCATGCAGGCGCAGATCCTCGATATGGCGCGCCAGCCGATTGGCCTGGGAGGGTGGCAGCCAGCTGTGCAGGTTGAGGACGCTCTGGGGCGGGCGGCCGATCGGCAGCACCGAGGCGGCCTGCCCCAGCACCCGCGCCTGCCCATCTTCCTGCTCGGTCCACAACACCGTCAGCTCGCGATTGCCCGCGATCAGGTTCTCATATTCGTCGACCAATGCGCGCAGGCTCGACACCTGTTCGGCCGCCAGGCGCTTGGTGGCGCGGCTGTCCCTGAGCAGGGTGCGCACCGCCAGCATGGCGATCAGGCCGAAGCCGCCGGCGCCAACTGCGATCGCAATGGGGGCGATGCCGCCCAAATTTGCCACGGAAAGACCCTGTGCCGAGGCGGGGGCGGCCATCATCAGGGTAAGTGGGGCTGTGGCGACGCCAACGAATCCCCAACGCTTCCGGAACCGATCCGGCGCCATAGACGGCCCTCTTTCATTCTTGTTGCGCTGCCAGTCCGGCCAGGAGGGCCGGTACGCCTGCACTTGAAAACCGAAGCGGTCGACGCAAAAGCGCAGTGCGCTTCCATCCGCCCCGAACGGTCCGCGTGTCCCCCCGCGTTCCGAATCATCCAGACCATAGCGGTCCGAACATGGGGGCAAAAGAGTCTTCCTGCCTGTGCGTTGCGGGCAAATGCCCCTCAAAGCTCTTGACCGGGAACGAAACAGAAACCTTTAAGAAAGATTAACGCCAGTGTTTCATCCAAGGGTTTCACCGGGGAAAACAGGTCGCGTGGTTAATCGATTTTAAGAGAGTTTGCGGCCCTGGCTCACCTCCGGCCCGACCCGAGGGCGACATTGCGCCGTTGCGCTCCTCTCTCGCCCAGCACCCGATGCGGCTCCTCCCCCTTCTTCAGGGGGAGGTTGGGAGGGGGTGTGCAGCGCGCGCCGGCCAAACTGCCTGGACAAAAACTGCGTCCAGATTGCTCGGAATGGCTGAATCACCCAAAAAACCAAAAAGGCGCAGCGCATTGCTGCGCCACGCCTCCGATCATCGTGTCCCCCCAGGTCGGAGGCAACGCCTCTTAGTAGCGGTATTCGCCTGATTTGAACGGGCCGTTCTGGCTGACGCCGATATAGTCGGCCTGGTCCTTGGTCAGCTTGGTCAGCTTGGCGCCCAGCTTGGCCAGGTGCAATTCGGCGACCTTTTCGTCGAGATGCTTGGGCAGCACATGCACCTTCTTCTCGAGCTTGGCGCCATTGGTCCACAGCTCGATCTGCGCCAGCGTCTGGTTGGAGAAGCTGGCCGACATCACGAAGCTCGGATGGCCGGTGGCATTGCCCAGATTGACCAGGCGCCCCTCGGACAGCACGATCAGGCGCTTGCCATCGGGCTTTTCGACCAGGTCCACCTGCGGCTTCACATTGGTCCACTTGAAGTTGCGCAGCGCCGCGATCTGAATCTCGTTGTCGAAATGCCCGATATTGCAGACGATGGCCATGTCCTTGAGCTTGCGCATGTCGTCGAGCGTCAGCACGTCGCGATTGCCGGTGGCGGTGACGACGATATCGGCGCGCGGGGCGGCCTCTTCCAGCGTCACCACCTCGAAGCCTTCCATGGCCGCCTGCAGGGCGCAGATCGGGTCGACTTCGGTCACCAGCACGCGGGCACCGGCGCCGCGCAGCGATTCTGCCGAGCCCTTGCCGACATCGCCATAGCCGCAGACGATCGCCACCTTGCCGGCCAGCATCACATCGGTGCCGCGACGAATGGCATCGACCAGCGATTCACGGGTGCCATACTTGTTGTCGAACTTGGACTTGGTGACCGAGTCATTGACGTTGATGGCCGGGAAGGGCAGCTCGCCCTTGGCATGCAGCTGGTAGAGGCGCATCACGCCCGTGGTGGTTTCCTCGGACACGCCGCGGATGGCGGCGCGGATGCTCGAATAGAAGTTCGGATTCTGGGCCAGGCGCTTCTTGATGGTGGCAAAGAAGATTTCTTCTTCCTCATTGCCCGGCTTGTCGAGAATGGAGGGATCCTTCTCGGCCTTGGAGCCGGTCAGCACCAGCATGGTGGCGTCGCCGCCATCGTCGAGGATCATGTTGGGCGTGCCACCATCGCCCCACTGCATCATCCGGTCGGTAAATTCCCAATATTCGTCCAGCGTCTCGCCCTTATGCGCAAACACCGGAATGCCGGCTGCTGCGATGGCGGCGGCGGCATGGTCCTGGGTCGAGAAGATATTGCAGCTGACCCAGCGTACATCGGCGCCCAGCGCCACCAGCGTCTCGATCAGCACCGCGGTCTGCACCGTCATGTGCAGCGAACCGGCAATGCGTGCGCCCTTCAGCGGCTGGGCCGCGGCATATTCCTCGCGGATCGCCATCAGGCCCGGCATTTCGATTTCGGCGATGGAGATTTCCTTGCGGCCGAAATCGGCGAGGGCGATGTCCTTGACCGCGTAATCGGTCGGGCTCTTGGTCATGTCTGGCTCCGGAATGCTTGATATCTTGGCCTTGTCTATACGGGAGCCCCGGTTACCGATCAATGACAGACATAAAGATTTGTTTATATCCCCTTTATACCGCGCCGCTCAGCTGCGGTAGATGCGGTCGCGGCTGCGCCGCTTGCGGAAGGGCAGGGCGCAAAAGCGCACCAGCCCAGACAGCACCAGATAGCCGAGGATGAACCCGCCGCCGGCATAGAGAATGCCCTCCATGGTCACCGGCACGGCAGGCTTGTAGTTCTCCAGCGTCCGCCGTCCGATATCGGTGTCGAGATAGGCGGGCAGCGATTGCAGCCGCTGCAGCGGATCGGCGCCCTGGATACGCTCCAGCGTCGAGCTGAGCTGTTCATAGCGCAGGAAAGTGCGGTTCATGCTGTCGCCGCGTTCGGCGAGAAAGCTGTCGGTGGAGGCTTCGTAACGGTCGAGCGCGCTTTCCCGGTCGAGCCCGCTCTCGGCTGCGGCGCGGTCGAAATCCTCGGTAATGACCCGCAATTCGTCCACCGCCCCGCCCAGGCGCTGGGTATATTGCTGCGCATATTCGGGAAACTGGCTGAGCGTCACCGCCAGCCCGATCCCACCGACCCCCGCAATGAACTGCCTCAACACATCGGTTCTCCACCCAATTGCCGGACCAGCACTATTGCGCAGTCTCTGGGCAAGAAAAAGTCAGCGCCGCCGCTGGTGATGGTCGCAAAACTCAAGATATCAGGGTCTGGTTAAGTCTCGGCCCCGTCGACATCCTCGTCAAAGCCGTTATTGACCAGTTCGACAATGGCCTCGAGCGCTTCGCGCGCCTGCTTGCCGGTGGCCTGCACCAGAATGGTCGAGCCGGGCCCCGCGCCCAGCATCATCAGGCCCATGATCGAATTGCCGGCCACCGATGTACCATCCTTGATCACGCTGATGGCGGCGTCGAAGCATTCGGCGGTGCGCACGAAGCGCGCCGAGGCGCGCGCATGCAGGCCCTTGCGATTGAGAATCGTCAGTTGCTGGGCAACCGCCCGGCCGGAACCGGCGTCCATGATGTCAGGCTCCACCCAGAACGGCATTGGCCACGGTGATGTATTTCTTGCCCGCTTCCTGCGCCATGGCAACAGCCTGCTGCATGGTCATCTCGCCGCGAATGCGACCCAGCTTGACCAGCATGGGCAGGTTGACCCCGGCAATCACCTCGACATTGCGGTTCTGCATCACCGAAATGGCCAGGTTCGAGGGCGTGCCGCCGAACATGTCGGTGAGAATGATCACACCGTCCCCGGTTTCGGCCCGGTCGATGGCGGCCAGAATGTCCTCGCGCCTTGTTTCGGCATTGTCTTCTGGTCCTATGGCGATGGTTTCGCAATAGTCCTGCGGGCCGACAACATGTTCCAGCGCCAGCTTGAATTCATCAGCCAGCGCGCCATGCGTCACCAGAACCAACCCGATCATGCACAATCCCCAGATGGCCGCTCAACTGCGGATTGTTCCGCACGGCGGTCGTTCAGCCCCTTGCCGGCGGCATCGCCGGAGCCCCAAAGGCAGGTGCTCCATAGTTTTGCCGCCATGGAGAATCGTTGCAAGGGATAATTTGTCACGCTTGTGTGGGTTGTCCGCTTGCGCGCAGCGCCGCGACCACCAGCAGAATCTGGTGACCCAGACTCACCACCCCGGTCTGCGGCACCGGCGCGCGCGCCAGCATATGCCCGAAAAGCTCGGTCTGCAGCTCCTCTTCCTCCACCAGCCGCATCAGATCGGGCACGAGATCGACCACCAGATGCAGTTCCGCCTGGTCCTGATGCGGGCAGGTGATGATGCCGCGCCCGCGCAATTCGATCATGCCCGCGAGGCGCGGCGGCGCCCGCATGACGAGGTTTTCCCCCTCATCCACGATATCGACGCGGTCATCGGCGATCAGTGCCGCCTCCAGCCCCCGCCCTTCCCAGCGATCCAGCAGCGCCAGCGTCAGCACCGACTTGCCGGCGCCCGAAGGCCCGCGCAGCAGAACGCCCTTCCCCCCAAGAACCAATGCGGTTCCATGCACATTGTTTGGCTTGTTCATCCCGCCAGTCTATTTGCGGGCTTTTGGCAGCACAATTGTAAAAACCGCGCCGGACCGGTCGGTGCGATTATGCGCCCGGATCGTGCCCTTATGCGCATCCACGATCTGCTTGGAAATGGAGAGGCCCAGGCCCGAATGATTGCCGAAACTCTCGGTTTCGGGCCGGTCGGTATAGAAGCGCTGGAAGATGCGGGTGACATCGCCGGTGATCCCTGGCCCCTCGTCGGTGACCGTCACCTGCATGGTGTCGCCCTCGGTGGACACAGCCACGCTGACTGTGCCGCCGGGCGGCGAGAAGGACACCGCATTGTCGATGAGATTGGCAAAGACCTGCGCCAGACGGCTTTCATGCCCGGATATGGTGGTCGAGCCCTTGCCCAGCCGCTTGCCCATGACGACGTTGACGTCGCGTCCTGCGGCCACGTCGCGCTGGATGGCCACCATGGCTTCGGCCAGTTTTTCGACATCCACCGCTTCGGCGCTTTCACGCGCCAGTTCGGCATCCAACCGGCTGGCGCTGGAAATATCGGTGATCAGCCGGTCGAGGCGCTTCACATCGTGCTGGATGATGGCGTTGAGCCGCTCGCGATCTTCCGGCTTCTTGGCAAGGGGCAGGGTTTCCACGGCCGAGCGCAGCGAGGTCAGCGGGTTCTTGAGTTCATGCGCAACGTCGGCGGCAAAGCGTTCGATGGCCTCGATGCGATTGTACAGCGCGTCGGTCATCCGCCGCAGCGCATAGGACAGGTGGCCGATCTCGTCGGGGCGGTAGGTGAGGTCGGGAATTTCGGCGCGGGCATTGCCGGCGGTCTGCACCCGTTCGGCTGCCGCCGACAGGCGCCGCATCGGCCCGGCTATGGTGCCGGCCAGCAAAAGTGACAGGGCGATCTGCACCGCAGCCGCGATCAGCGCGATGCGCAATATGCTCCAGCGCTCCTGCGTCACCACCGAATCGATATCGCCCGGCGCGGTCGAGAGCAGGATCACCCCGACAATGGCGCGCAGGCGCTGCACCGGCACGGCCACCGAGACCACGAGATGGTTTTGCGCGTCGACGCGCACGAAATCGGCCGGGGCACCCTGCAGCGCCGAGGCGACCTCGGGATAGCGCGTGCCTTCGTTCGCCTCGTATTCCTGGTATTTTGGGTAATTGTCGCCCGGCGACCAGGCCATGAAGGCATTCCACCAGTCCACCAGGAAGAACGAGCCGTTCTGGCTGGTATCGATGGTTTTGCGCAGCACTTCGCCCCGGGCATAGATGTTCTCGCTGTCGAGAATCAGCAGGCCCTGCTGGTCATAGATGCGGGCGCGGGTGCGGGTGGGGGTGATGAGGTTGCGCAAGAGCGGCGCCACCCGTTCCGGACTGATGGGGAATTCAAGCGTCGGATCGAAATAGGACAGCGGGGAGACATTGCCCGCCTGGAGTTCCAGCAGGCGATCGGGATTGACCGAGATCACGTCGCTGTCGACCGTGGCCGAGGCGGCAATGGCGGCGGCGATGATTTCGCCCTGCACGCGCAGCGATTGCACCCGCGCATCGATCAGCCCGGCGCGCCACTGGTTGAGGTAGAGAATGCCCACCACCAGCACCAGGAGCCCGGCCATGTTGAGCACGACGATGCGGCGGGTGAGGCTGGAAAAGATGGTGATGTCGAGAAAGCGGCGAATGCCGGCCACGCCCTTGCGCAACCAGCGCGCCAGGGGACGAAGCCCACCGCGCGCCGGGCGCAACGTGCTCTTGCCCGTCGCCGCATCGTCGCTGCGGGGGCGCCCCTCGTCGAGCTCTGGATCGAGCGTGGCCACCTTTTTCGCCTATTGCTCCTTGAAGCGATAGCCGACGCCATACAGCGTCTCGATCATCTCGAAGTCGTCGTCGGTGGACTTGAACTTCTTGCGCAGCCGCTTGATGTGGCTGTCGATGGTGCGGTCGTCGACATAGACCTGGTCGTCATAGGCGGCGTCCATCAGCGCATTGCGCGATTTCACCACACCGGGACGCAGGGCCAGCGCCTGCAGGATCAAAAACTCGGTGACGGTGAGGGTGACGCGCTGACCCTTCCAGGTACAGGTATGGCGTTCCTCGTCCATGACCAGCGAGCCGCGCTCGATCAGCGCCTTGCCCGGCATCGGTTCGGCGCCGGGTGTGCCGGCAGCCGCGGAGGGGTCGCGCGGGGCGGAGCGGCGCAGGATCGCCTTGACGCGTTCGACCAGGAGACGCTGGCTGAACGGCTTGGTGATGAAATCGTCGGCGCCCATCTTGAGGCCGAACAATTCGTCGATCTCTTCATCCTTACTGGTGAGGAAGATCACCGGCACATCCGATTTCTGCCGCAGCCGCCGCAGCAGCTCCATGCCGTCCATGCGCGGCATCTTGATATCGAGAATGGCCAGGTCCGGCTTATCGGTGGTCAGGCCTTCGAGGCCCGAGGCGCCATCAGTATAGGTTGCGACCTGATAGCCTTCCGCTTCCAGGGTCAGGGACACCGAGGTGAGAATATTGCGATCATCGTCCACTAGGGCGATCTTGGGCATGTTCTGCCTTTCTCTTCGTGACGCTTGTCGGCGCGCGCATCAGCGCAATAGAGCCGTTGGTGCGACGTTCAAGCGACAATTACGCACTAAATAAGGCGGGGCCAAGCCTGGTGCCAGGGCGTCGGGACATTTCCAGCGTCTCAGACTTCCGTCTTACGACCGATTTCGGGATGGTTGAACCCATCCTGTCACCCGTATTTTCCGCCCATCGGCTGCCCGTGCTGGCAGCGTCAGTGGAGACGGAATGATGACCGCGTTCGACCATGTGTCCCTGCGCACCCAAATTGCGACTGCCGCCCAATTGTTGAGCGACAACGCCATCGCCCCGGAACTGGTTGCCCTGGCGCTCTCCGCCGGCGAGCCGAAGCTGACCGCCGATGGTGCGCTTTCGGTGCGCACCGGTGCCTTTACCGGTCGCTCGCCCAAGGACAAATATATCGTTCGCGATGCCCTGACCGAGAACAGCGTCTGGTGGGACAATTCGGGCGCCATGGCGCCGGAAAGGTTCGACCTGCTGCTCGCCGACGTCACCGCTCATCTCGCCGGTCAGGACCTGTTCCGCCAGGACCTGCTCGCCGGGGCCGATCCGCGCCACCAATATGCCGTCACCGTGCTGACCCCAAGCGCCTGGCATGCCCTGTTCATCCGCAATCTCCTGATCCGCCGCGGCGAGGGCATCGACGCATCCCCCGGCGCGACAGCGGTCACCATCGTGCACGCCCCCCATTTCAAGGCCGATCCGGCCCGTCATGGCTGCCGCACCGATACCGTCATCGTGCTCGATATGAGCCGCAACCTCGTCATCATCGCCGGCACGCTCTATGCCGGCGAGATCAAGAAGAGCGTCTTCAGCCTCTTCAACTTCCACGCCCCGCGCAATAATGTGCTGCCCATGCATTGCTCGGCCAATCTCGGCCCCAATGGCGAGGCAGCTCTGTTCTTCGGCCTTTCCGGCACCGGCAAGACCACGCTCTCCAATGATCCCGATCGGCCCCTGATCGGCGACGACGAGCATGGCTGGAGCGATGACGGCGTCTTCAATCTCGAAGGCGGGTGTTATGCCAAGACCGTCAAACTTTCGGCCAGCGCCGAGCCCGAAATCTTCGCCGCCACCAAGCGCTTTGGCACGGTGCTCGAAAATGTCGTGCTCGACGACACAAGCGTGCCCGACTTCAACGATATCTCGCTGACCGAAAATACCCGCGCCGCCTATCCCATCCATGTCCTGCCCTCGATCGCCCCGGGCAGCACTGGCGGCACGCCGAAAACCGTGGTGTTCCTCACCGCCGATGCCTTCGGCGTCCTGCCGCCTTTGGCCCGGCTCACCCCGGAACAGGCGGTCTATCACTTCCTCTCCGGCTACACCGCCAAGGTGGCCGGCACCGAGCGCGGTGTCACCGAACCGCAGGCCACGTTCTCGGCCTGTTTCGGCGCCCCCTTCATGCCGCTGCACCCCACCGTCTATGGCGACATGCTGGCCCAGCGCCTCAAGGCCAGCGGCGCCCAGGCCTGGTTGCTCAATACCGGCTGGACCGGCGGCGGCTATGGCGTGGGCAAGCGCATCGACATCGCCTCCACCCGCCGCCTGCTGACGGCAGCTTTGGATGGCTCGCTCGACATGATCGACATGCGCTTTGATCCGCTCTTCGGCTTCGAAGTGCCGCTGCATGTCGCTGGCGTCGACGACAAGCTGCTCGATCCGCGCCGCACCTGGGTCGATGGCGATGCCTATGACGCCCAGGCGACGAAATTGGTGGAGCTGTTCCGCCGGAATTTCGAAAAATTCGGCCCCGACGCCAATGCCGAGGCCGGTCCCCGGCTGCAAATGGCGGCCGAATAAGCAAGGGGCGGCCCTCGGGACCGCCCCTTCTCTTTGCGATCGATGTCGCGGGCCGGTTAGAGATCGACCTCGTCATCGCCCAGCCCATCCACCTCGGCGGCGGCGCGGCGCAGGATTTCGGCGGCCCGGCGCTGCTGCTCTTCGCTGCCCCGCCGGGCCTTCTTCAAAGCCAGCTTCAGCGCCTTGCGCGCCGCTTCCAGCTCCGGCGTTGCATCATGCATCGGCCGGTCATGCTCATGCCGTCCGGGTCCGCCGCCATGGCGCTCGCCCCAATGCGGCGGCACCGGGCCATCCTCGGCGCGGCCCTCGCCCTGGAACGGCCAGTCGGCCCGCACGAATTCGCGAAAGCGGTTCATCTGCTCGCCGGTCTTGGCCAGGAAATCCAGGGTCGAGGCGACGGCCTCGCGGTTTTCCTCCAGATGCGCCTTGCCCTCTTCGGTAATGGCATAAAGCTTCTTGTTGCCATCGGCCGCCGAGGTCACATAACCGGCCTCCTCGAGGAAGGTCAGCGCCGGATAGACAATGCCGGGGCTGGGCGAATAGACCCCGTTCGAGCGCTCTTCCACCGCCTTGATCAGGTCATAGCCGTGCCGGGGCTGCTGCTCGATCAGATAGAGTGCCACCAGCCGCAGGTCGCCCGAGGCCAGCATGCGCCCGACGCGCATATTGCCACCCCAATTGCCGAATTCGTCATCGGCCATGCGCTGCATGCGCCCCCAGCCGCGCCGCGCCATCTGCTCGAACTTGCGCCAGTTCGGCTCGCCGTCTTTCCAATAGCTCATGGTTATATCTCCAGATATGTTTTCAAACCCGTGGCCTGGAGATCGGCACGGCAAAGACCAGTTTCAAGATATATCTTACGATCAAATTTCGCACAGCGACGACAGCGCTCGGGCCGACGCCGTCAAGGGGGAGGGCTGGGTTGGGGGGCTGAGAGCCCAGTGCCAATTCGCCATCTGCGGAAGCGAAACAACTCAGCGCCCTGCTAAGAGCAAACGCGCAAAACCTAAAAATGCCGGCGCAGCAGGGCCAGTTCGGCGGCGCCGATGGCCGGGGCCAGCCCGCCGAGTTGGCCGGGCAGGATGCGCGGCGGCCGCGCATAGGTGACCGGCAGGGCTGCCAGGTCCTCGGTGACACGTTCCACCAGACGGGCGGTGATGTCATCGCCCAGCATGGTGCCGATCACCACCGTGCCGGTTTCGACCACGGTGGCGGTGTTGAAGACGGTCTGTGCCAGGGCCTTGGCGCTGTCGGCGATCCACAGATCAACCTCGGGCGCGATGGCGTCCCAATCCCATTGCGCCGGCAGATGCGTCTCCTGCGCCTTGCCGGCCGCCGCCAGCCGCTGGCGCAGCGCCCCCACCGAGGCGATGGCATGGGCCGTCTGCGGCCCGTCATGTTCGGTGGGCACCAGCATGGCGCCGAGATCGGCGGCATTGCCGCCCGCGCCTTCCCACAGCGCCCCGCCCTCGACAATGCCGGCGCCGATAAAGCTCGAAGCCAGCAGATAGACGACATTGGCCGGCCGCGGCTGGGGCAGGGCGATGAACTCGCCCCAGCAGCCGGCGCTGCCGTCGTTGACGCAGGTAACGTCGAGCCCGGTGCGCTCCTTCAGCACGGCGCCGAGATCGATCTCGGCCCATTGCCGCGCCGCGTCCGCGGGCGCATCGAGGCGCTGCAGCTTGGCCACCAGATTGGAGGGAATGGCGACGCCGATATCGAGCAGGCGCGCCCGCTCAGGCTCCTGCAAGTGTGCGCCCAACTCTGCGGTCCATTTGGCGACCAGGTCGATCACCGTCTCGCATTGGGGGAATTCATAGCGCGCCTGCCGGCGGCTGAGCACGGTGGCATGCAGGTCGAGCAGCAGCACATCGACATGGTTCCAGCCGATCTCGACCCCGAAGGCAAAGCCGCTGCAGGCCCGCAGGAAAAACGGCGTTGCCGGTTGCCCGCGCCGTCCGCGCAGCACCTCGCCGCGCTCCACCAACCCGCTTTTCTCCAAATTGGTCAGAATGGCCGACACCGTCTGCGGCGCCAACCCGCACAGCCGCGAAATCTCGGCATTGGACAGGCCCGGATTAAAGCCGATGGCCCGCAAAACCGCGCGCTCATTGGCGCGGCGCAGCCCGTGATGCTGCATGCCGCGCCCCGCGCCACCAAATGTGCCCCCCGGCAGGTCCGACAAATCCATCGCCGGTCACACGCCGCTATGTTCAGTCGGGCCTTGCGGCCGCGCTCTGGCAAAAACCATCGTCACAGAAGTCGCTCCACTGCCGCCGCTGGCGCGCTAAATGACTGATTCGTAACAAATTACATCGGCATCATGACAAAGCTGCCCGAGCCCGCCAAGCCCTTGGGCGCCGGCTTGAACTCAAGTCTTAACCAAAATTGTCAGGATTTCAAACGGGTGCAGGCAAAGCGTGATCGTGTGCTCCGAAATCGGCAGTTCCGGCCCGGCATTCTCCTCCATCAGATTGACCAATCGTGCGCTGGCGATCGGCAGGCCGAAGCGCAATTTCGCCTCGGCGCGACGATTGGCGGTTTCGACCACGCGCAGCACCAGGCCTGTGCCGGCCTCGGCCTGTTTCACCGTTTCCACGGTCACATTGTCGGCGTCGCTGCCGACAAGGCTGAAGGCTTCGGGCATGGCCGGCGGCTGGCCCTGCGGCGCGAGACTGCCGATGGCGGCAATGGGATTGTTGAAGCGCTCGGCCGCCCGGTGCACCGCCGTCAGATCGCTCAGCCCCTCATGGACGAACAGGCCATAGCGCAGCCGGTGCTCGCCCCTATCGGCATCGGGGTCGGGATAGGACGGGCCACGCACCAGCGTCAGCCGCACCGTTTCGTCATGGGCGTCATAGCCATATTTGCAGTCATTGAGCAGCGCGGCGCCGAAATCGGGCTCGCTCATATCGACCCAGCGATGCATCGAGGCCTCGAATCGCGCCTTGTCCCAGCTGGTATTGCGGTGCGTGGCGCGGGTGACATGGCCAAACTGGATTTCGGAGCGGACCTCGGAGACGTTGAGATCGAAACTGAACTCGGCCTTCAGCACCTGGGCGCGCTCCTGCCAGTCGATGAAGGTGTCGAATTCGAGCTGGCGTTGGCCTTCAGCCAGCGACACTACCTGCACCACCCGCGATGCCTGATACTGGCGCACAATGCGCAGCGCCGCCCGATGCGGTCCGCTCTCGACCACGCTGATCTCCGCGGGCGCGTCGCCGAGCGGCCAGCTCTGTTCCTCGAAATAGGCGTCGATATCCCAGGCGTCCCAGTCCTTGGATTTGTCCTCATAGCTGATCAGCCGGTTGGCGACGGTGCCGGGCTTCAGCACCTGGCGCCGCCTGGCCTTGTCGAACAGTGCAGTGATCTCGCCCCGCCCGTCGAGCTCGACCCGCAACAGCTCATTTTCGAGATGGTTCGGCGATACCGACAGCCTGGTTGCGCGCGGAGATGCGCCTGAAACCACGGCAGCACCGGACCAGCCCAGGGACGCGACCGCGGCCGGCGCAGCATAGATGGCGCTGCCATCGGCGCGCTGCAGGCGCTGGATCGGCTCTCTCCCATCGCCCTGGGCGAGACTGGCACCTGCCAGCGCCGGGTCCTCGCCCAGCTGCACCAGCTCGTGCCGGGCCTGGCTGGTGAAATTGACCAGCGCCAGTCCGTCCGGGCTGAGGCCGATGGCGGCGCGCGCGGCGCTGTGCCAGGGGCCATTGCCCGAGGCCAGGGTCGAAAAGATGCGCTGGTATTCGGCATCGCTGTCGACATAGACTTCCGGGATCGAGGTGCCGGGCAGAATGTCGTGGAACTGGTTGATCAGCACCAGCTCCCAGAATTCGGCAAGGCTGTCTTTCGGATAGGGCTGCCCCGCCCTTTCCGTTGCCATGGCGCCGAGAAATTCCAGCTCCCGCAGCATCCGCTCCGCCCTGCGATTGGCCGCCTTGGTCTTGGCCTGGGTGGTGAGGGTGCCGCGGTGATATTGCAGGTAAAGCTCGCCAACCCAGGTCGGGAAGCGTCCGGGCTCTGCCGCCATGCGTTGCCCCAGCCGCTCGAGAAACGGCACGATGCCTTCCAGCTTCACCTTGGGCGCCCCGGGAATGCCGCGTTCCAGCCGCGTGCCGCGCTCGATCATCGCCCGTGTCGGCCCGCCGCCGCCATCGCCATAGCCATAGGACATGACCACTTCGTCATGGGCCGCCTTGGGTTCATAGCGTTTCCAGGCGCCCATGGTCTCGCTGACCGAGAGATCGCCATTATAGGTGGTGTAGATCGCGTCGCTCTCGAAACGCTGCGCCGTAATCAGTTGCGCCTTGATGGTGCTGCCGTCGATCCCGCGCCAGAAAAAGCTGTCATAGGGATGCCTGTCGGTATCGTTCCAGCTCAATTTGCTGGTGACAAAATAGTCGAGGCCCGACTTGGCCATGATCTGCGGCAGGTTGGCGGAATAGCCGAAGGTGTCGGGCAGCCACACGGTTTTCGGCGTCACCCCGAAATGCTCCTGGTGAAACCGCCGCCCGCGCATGATCTGGCGCACCAGGCTCTCGCCCGAAACGATATTGGCGTCCGGCTCCACCCACATGGCGCCTTCGATCTCGAACTGCCCGGCCTTCACCCGCTCCAGCAGGCGCGTCCACAATTGGGGATAGTCGCGCTTCAGAAAATCGAACAGCACCGACTGGTTATACATGAAGATGAACTGCGGATATTCCTCCATCAGCCGCAGCACCGTGGCAAAACTGCGCGCCGTCTTGTCGCGCGTATGCATGACCCGCCAGAGCCAGCCGACATCGAGATGGGTCGAGCCGACGGCGGTGATCTGCGCCTTGGCCTCGGTATCGGTGAGGGCATAGATTTCGGCCGCAATGGCTTCGGCTTCAGGCAGGCTCGCCTCCAATGCCGCGCCATAACCCCCGCGCCGGTCGAGCGCCCGCAGCGCCCTTTCCACGAGATCGAGAATGGCGTGGCGCCGCCCGTCATGCTGGTTGAGCCGCACCGCCACCTCCAGCGGCGTCATCAGGTCATAATAGAGCTTTTCCACCCGCGCGTGCCGCAGATGAAAGCTGACGCCAAACCCCACCAGCGGCCGCTCGAAAAAGGTAAAGGCATTGATCAGCACCACATGGCGGTTTCCAGGCACCGCCGCGTCTTCGATCACCAGTTCGGTATGGTTGCCATCCAGCGCCTGAACGATCTCGCCATCGAGATAGGCGAGGCATTGCGGATCCGTCGAGCCCGGCCGCTCCTGCCACTGGCTCGAAACCGCCATGACCAGCCTCTGCCCACGAGCCGCCTCCGGCACCACGATCTCGGCGGCGAACCAGGTGTGCCCCTGCTTCTTGGCCCAGACCGATTCTGGCCCAAAGGCCTCCCAGCTGCGCCAGTCCGCAGCCAGCGCCGTTTCCGCGTCGATATCGCCGCGCTGCACCCGCCAGGCAAAGGACAATTCGACCGGCGTGCGGATCTTGCTCTCGAGATCGGCGCAAAGCCGAAACAGCTTGCCCTCGCGCTTGATATCATCGTCGAGCAGCCCAAGCTTGGCCGCGAGCGGGTTGGAATAGGGCATGGTAACGGTCCGGGCGCTGGGATGGAAACGACCCAAACGCTAACCCCAAAATTGCAACGTTGCAATTGTCACAAAACAAAAAGAGGCCGCTCGATGGTGCCGGCCCTTCTCCAACGTTTTTGGCAACGTCTGGCCGCTACGCGATGCGGCCACTCCCCCTCCTCCAGGGGGAGGCTGGGAGGGGGTGAGCAGCACGCTCAAACCATATGCCGATAGCCCTGTGTAAAATGGGGCGGAGGCTTATCAGTGGCGCACTGATAACCCTCACAAGTTCAAGCCCCCGCAGCCGTCAGCTTCTCCACCGCCGCCTCGGGCAGGCCGAGACGCGCCCCGCGGGCGATGGATTTGACCTGCTCCACCGAGGTGGCCGAGGCGATGGGTGCCGACACGCCCGGCTGGGCGATGAGCCAGGCCAGCGCCACCTCGGCCGGCTTGGCGTCGAGTTCGGCCGACACTTCGTCCAGCGCATCGAGGATCTTGAAGCCCTTGTCGGTGAGATAATTGCCCACCCCGCCGCCGCGCTGCGATTGGCCCAGATCCGCCTTGCTGCGATATTTGCCGCTGAGGAAGCCCGATGCCAGGCTGTAATAGACGATAGCGCCTACCTCGTTTTCGAGCAGGAACGGACGCAGCGCCTCGAACTCGGCGCGATCATAGAGATTGTAGCGCGGCTGGGTGACCTCATAGCGCGGCAGCGATTTTATGATCGCGGTCTCCTGCGCCGCCGCCATCATTTCAGCCGTGTAATTGGACGCCCCGATGACGCGCACCTTGCCGGAACGGATCAGCGTGTCATAGGCGCCCAGCGTTTCCTCGTGCTCGGTCTCTTCATCCGGCCAGTGGCTGAAATAAAGATCGATATAATCGGTCTGCAGCCGCTTGAGCGAGGCTTCGACGCTTTCGCGGATCGCATCGGCCTTGAGCCCGCCCGGCGTCTTGCCCGAATTGACCTTGGTGAACAGGTGCATCGCCTCGCGATTGCCGCGTGCCTTCATCCATTTCCCGATGATGGTCTCGCTCATCCCCGGCGGATTGCCCGGCACCCAGTTCGGATAGCCCTCGGCGGTGTCGATGGCGGTAAAACCCTCCGCGACATAGGCATCGAGAATGTCGAAGCCGCGCGCCTCGTCCACGGTCCAGCCAAACACATTGCCGCCCAGTACCAAGGGTTCGATCACCAGTTCAGAGCGGCCCAGCGGACGTCGGTTCATTGTCGGTCTCCATTGTCATCTTGAGGGTCAATGCCCGGCTCGGCATTTCGTTCAGCCCGCGGCGCGCACCAATAGAGCGCTTCGGCAATGGCGGTGAACGAGCCGCTGAGGTCGATAAAGGCAAAGGGCGCGTCGCTGTCGGCTTCGTGCCTCAAATAGATATAGGAACCGTGCCGCAGCCGATCCAGCAGCCAGTCTGCATCATCGGCCCCGGCAAAGCGCGCCCCATAGGGTCCCCGCTCCGCGACCGCCGCTAACACCATCGTCTCCCGGTCGGCGGTAATCTCCCAGCGCCCGCCATCCCCGCCCCGGCGGCTCGAAAGCACATGCACGCCCACGGCAAAATCATCCTCGCAGCGCACCACGAGGCAGGCATGCGCCTCGGCATCCGCATCGCGCGAACAGCCCATGCTGGCCCGGTCGCCCTCGCCCGGAAACGGCGAATAGTGCCAGCCCGGCTCGATCCCCTGTGCAGGAGCGGCCAACAGGCCCAGCGCCATCACGGCCGTCTTGGCGCGATCAAATCCCATTTGTTTCCATAAAGATCGGCGAACACCACAACGCTGCCATAGGCCTCGTGTCGCGGCGCCTCGAGAAAACGGACGCCATTGGCCAGCATCTGCTGATAGCTCCGCTCGAAATCCTCGGTTTCGAGAAAAAACATCACCCGGCCGCCAGCCTGATTGCCGACGGCCGCATCCTGCTCGGCGCCGTCCGCTTTGGCCAGCAGCAGCTGCCCACCTCCCTGCTGGTCCGGCGCCACCACCACCCAGCGCTTGCCTTCCCCGAGATGGGTATCCTCGATCAGCACAAAGCCCAGCCGATCGCGGTAAAACGCGATGGCGTCATCATAATCGCGCACGAGCAGAGTGATTTTTGCAAGTCTAGCCATGGTGACCCATCGTTTACGTCCAATCCCTCGCGGTCAAGCCGCCGAACGGTTCTCTGAATAACCGTCCAATTCTGTGGAATGCCCGCATGACCGTCACAAGATTGACCAAATGGTCAACAACCCCCATTGCGCTCCCCGGGATTCTACGCTTTTGTGTCGCCCAAGCCTCCGGCGCCACGGCGTTGAGAAGGCGTTTATCAAGGAACGGGAGACTATTCATGCACTCATCACTGACCCGTATCGCGGCGGTACTCATTGCCTCCACGATGCTCGCCGGTGTTGCCAATGCCGAGACGATCCGCTGGGCGCGCTCTTCTGACGCGCTGACGCTGGATCCGCACTCGCAGAACCAGGGCAATACCCACACTCTCGCTCACCACATCTACGAAACGCTGATCGGCCGCGACAATGACGGTACGCTGACGCCGCGCCTGGCCACCGAATGGGCCCTCAAGGAAGGCGATCCGACCGTCTGGGTGTTCAAGCTGCGTGAAGGCGTGAAATTCCACAACGGCAACGACTTTACCGCCGAGGACGTGGTCTATTCCATCGAGCGCGCCAAGTCCGAATTCTCCAACATGAAGCAGCTGCACGCCGAAGTGCAGTCGGTGAGCGCCGTCGACGACTACACCGTCGAGTTCCAGATGACCGGCCCGGCCCTCATCTACCCGAACAACCTCACCAATACCTTCATCATGGACAAGACCTGGTCGGACGAGCACGATCTCGCCACCGTTCAGGATTTCGCCTCCGGCGCCACCAATTATGCCGTGCTCAACACCAATGGCACCGGCCCCTATACCCTGGTCTCGCGTGAAGTCGATGTGAAGACCACCCTGGCCTATAATGATGGCTGGTGGGGCGAAAAGCCCGAAGTCACCGATATTGAATATCTCACCATTGCCGACGCCCAGACCCGTATCTCGGCCCTGCTTTCGGGTGAGATCGACATCGTCCAGGACGTGCCGCCCCAGGATATCCAGCGCCTGAGCAGCACCGCCGGCTTCAAGGTCGAAACCGGCCCGGAAAACCGCTTCATCTATTTCGGCTACAAGTTCGGCGATGAGCCGCTGAAGTCGTCCAACATCACCGACTCCAACCCCTTCAACAACCCGAAGGTTCGCGAAGCCATGGAGCTGGTGCTCGATCGCGACGCGATCAAGCAGGTGGTGATGCGCGGCCAGTCGATCCCGACCGGTATCCCCAACCCGCCCTTCGTGCGCGGCTGGACCGAAGAGCTCGACGCCTATCCGGCCCCGGACGTGGAAAAGGCCAAGGCCCTGATGGCCGAAGCCGGCTACCCGAACGGTTTCTCGGTCACCCTCGACACCCCGAACAACCGCTATGTCAACGACGAGGCGATCTCCACCGCCTATGTCGGCATGCTCGGCCAGATCGGCATCAACGTCACCCTGGCCTCGCGCCCGGTTGCCGAACACTCCCCGATCATCCTGGCCAACCAGTCCGATTTCTATCTGCTCGGCTGGGGCGTGCCCACCTTTGACTCGGCCTATGTGTTCAACGACCTGATCCACTCCAAGACCGAGCTGCACGGCACCTACAACGTCGGCCTCTATTCCAACCCGGAGCTGGACGAAAAGATCATCGCCCTCGGCACCATGGACGACATGGATGCCCGCGATGCCCTGGTCAACGAGATCTGGGAAGTGGTGAAGGCCGACCGCGTGCTGCTGCCGATCCACAATCAGGTGCTGGCCTATGCCATGCGCGAAGGCGTGACGCTGCCGGTTCAGCCGGAAAACCAGCCGAACATGACTACGGTCACCTTCCAGTAAGTCCCGTCAATCCCGAGCCGCCGCGCGGAGTATTCTCCCGCGGCGGCTCCCGTTGAGGGTTGTGTTTGCTTTGGACGCTTCCGCATGCGCGGAGGCCGCAGCTTCGCTCTTCCTGCCCCCTCGCGGGGAAGGGCCGGGGTGGGGGGGAGGTCAGTGATGCACTGATGGCCCCCACCCTCAATCCCATCCTCAAGCGGGCGGGAGGCGAAAGCGCGATCGATCTGTCCAAAGTGAATCCTGCCCGTTTTGAGGGGGCAAAATGCTCGCTTTCATCGCTCGACGGCTGGTTCAGTCCGTCATCGTCATGCTCGTCGTGGCGTTCATTGCCTTTCTCGTCTTCCGTTATGTCGGTGATCCCCTTGCCGCCCTGCTCAGCCAGGACGCCAAGCAGGCCGACTACGACGCCGCCCGCATGCGGCTGGGCCTCGATCAGCCCTTCTATGTCCAGTTCTATTATTTCGTGCTCAATGCCCTGCAGGGCAATTTCGGCATTTCCTATCGCCTGCAGCAGCCGGTCAGCCAGCTCATCCTCGAGCGCTTGCCCGCCACCATCGAGCTCGCCTTCGCCTCCGCCACCATCGCCCTGGTCTTCGGCGTTCTTCTGGGCATCTACACCGCGCTGCGGCCGCGTGCCTTTTCCACCGGCGTCATCATGACGGCCTCGCTGGTCGGGGTATCGCTGCCCACCTTCCTCATCGGCATCGGGCTCATCTATGTCTTTGCCGTCGAGCTCAAATGGCTGCCCTCCTTCGGACGGGGCGAGGTGGTGCAGATCGGCTGGTGGCGCACGGGCCTGTTGACCCAGTCGGGCCTGCGCTCGCTGGTCCTGCCGGCCATCACCCTGTCGCTGTTCCAGCTCACGCTGATCATGCGCCTGGTGCGGGCCGAAATGCTCGAAGTGCTGCGCACCGACTATATCCGCTTCGCCAAGGCGCGCGGCCTCTCCCAGCGGGCCATCAATTTCGGCCATGCCCTCAAGAACACCATGGTCCCGGTGATCACCATTACCGGCCTGCAGCTGGGTTCGGTCATCGCCTTCGCCATCATCACCGAAACGGTGTTCCAGTGGCCAGGGGTAGGGTCGCTCTTCGTCAATTCGGTCGCCGCCGTCGACGTACCTGTCATGGCCGCCTACCTGGTCTTTGTTGCCCTGGTCTTCGTGGTCATCAATCTTATCGTCGACATCCTCTATTTCATCGTCGATCCGCGCCTGCGCGACGGCGCCAAGACCGGGAGGTAGATCCATGACCGACCTGCCCCATTCGCCGGAACAGCCGGTACCGCCTGCCAAGACCTCGCGCTGGAAGACCTTTCTCAAGTCCGACATCGTCTGGTCCTATCGCCATTCCCCCGTCACCATCGTCGCCTCCATCGTGGCGCTGCTGCTGATCCTGATGGCGGTGTTCGCGCCGCTCCTGGCGCCCTATAATCCCTTCAATCCGGCCACGCTCAACCTCATGGACGGGTTCACCCCGCCCAATTCCACCTCCATGTCCGGCAAGTATTTCGCCCTCGGCACCGACAGCCAGGGCCGCGACATGCTTTCGACCATCATGTATGGCAGCCGCGTCTCGCTCTTCGTGGGCTTCATGGCGACGCTCTTCGCCATGGTCATGGGCGTGGGTCTGGGCCTGGTCTCCGGCTATCTCGGCGGCGCGGTGGATGCCATCATCATGCGCATCACCGATGTGCAGTTGAGCTTCCCTGCCATTCTGATCGCGCTGCTGATCTTCGGCGTGGCGCGCGGCATCATCCCGCCCAACCAGCAGGAAGGCGCTGCCGTCTGGGTGCTGATCGTCGCCATCGGTCTGGCCAACTGGGCCCAGTTCGCCCGTACGGTTCGCGGTGCCACCATGGTGGAACGGCAGAAGGATTATGTGGCCGCCGCCCGCATCCTGGGCGTCAATCCCTTCATCGTCCTCTTGCGCCACATCCTGCCCAATGTCACCGGACCGGTTCTGGTCATCGGTACCATCAGTCTGGCGCTCGCCGTCATCGAGGAAGCCACGCTCTCCTATCTGGGCGTCGGTGTGCCCCCGACCCAGCCCTCGCTTGGAACGCTGATCCGTATCGGCCAGCAATTCATGTTCTCGGGCGAATGGTGGATCATCCTCTTTCCGGCCATCACCCTCATCCTGCTCGCTCTCTCGGTCAACCTTCTGGGTGACTGGCTGCGCGATGCCCTCAACCCGAAGTTGCGCTGATGACCGAGCCCGTATTGTCCATCAAGGACCTCGTCGTCGAGTTCCCCTTCCGCGACGACGTCTTCACCGCCGTCAATGGCGTCTCCTTCGACATCATGCCCGGCGAAGTCGTCGGCGTGGTGGGGGAGTCGGGCGCCGGCAAGTCCATGACCGGTTCGGCCGTCATCGGCCTCATCGATCGTCCCGGTCACATTGCCGGTGGCGAAATCCGCCTCAAGGGCGAGCGCATCGACAACCTGCCCGAAGATCAGCGTGCCAAATTGCGCGGCAAGCGCATCGGCATGGTGTTCCAGGACCCGCTGACCAGCCTCAACCCGCTCTATACGGTGGGCGAGCAGCTGGTCGAAACCATCCGCACCCATCTGCCGCTCTCCGAAGCCGAAGCGCGGCAGAAGGCCATCGACCTTCTGGCCGAAACCGGCATCCCCAAGGCTGCCGAGCGCATCGATAGCTATCCGCACCAGTTTTCCGGCGGCATGCGTCAGCGCGTTGTCATTGCCCTGGCTTTGGCGGCGGAGCCGGAACTGATCGTGGCCGATGAACCGACATCGGCGCTCGACGTCTCGGTGCAGGCCCAGATCATCAAGGTGCTCAAAAAACTCTGCGCCAGCCGTGGTGCGGCCGTCATGCTCATCACCCACGATATGGGCGTCATCGCCCAGACCGCGGACCGCATGGTGGTGATGCATCAGGGCAAGGTGGTGGAAACCGGCACGGTGGGCGACATTATCCGCCGCCCGCGCGAGCCCTATACGATCAAGCTGATCGACTCGATCCCCACCATCCAGCGCAAGGATGGCCAGGTTTCCGCCAGCCATCCCGCCAATGACGATAGCGCCTATGTGCAGGTGCGCAATCTGGTGCGCGATTTCGAGATCGGTGGCGGTGGCTTCATGTCGCTGCTGCCCGGCAAGACCCAGATGTTCCGGGCCGTGGACAATGTCAGCTTCTCCATTCCGCGCGGCGAGACCTTTGGCCTTGTGGGCGAGTCCGGTTCGGGCAAGTCCACCTGCGCCAAGATGATCGTCGGTCTCGTGCGCCCCAGCTCGGGCCATATCCTGGTCGATGGTCACGACATCTGGGCCGGCGGCAAGGGGCATCAGGAGCGCCGCAAGCGCGTGCAGATGATCTTCCAGGACCCCTATGCCAGCCTCAATCCGCGCTGGCGGGTTGCCGATATCATCGCCGAGCCGATGCGCACGCTGGGCATTGCCCGCAATCGCACCGAAGTCGATGACCGCGTGGCCGAGCTTTTGCGCCGCGTCCGGCTCGACCCGTCGGTCATGCGGAAATTCCCGCATGAATTCTCCGGCGGCCAGCGTCAGCGCATCGCCATTGCCCGCGCCCTTTCCAGCCAGCCCGAATTCATCGTCTGCGACGAACCGACTTCGGCACTGGACGTCTCGGTTCAGGCCCAGGTGCTCGATCTGATGAGCGAATTGCAGGCCGAATTCGGCCTCACCTATCTCCTCATCAGCCACAATCTGGCAGTGGTGCGGCAGATGTCGACCGCGGTCGGCGTGCTGCACAATGGCGTCCTGGTCGAGAACGGTCCCACCGACGCCATTTTCGACAATCCGCAGGCCGACTATACCCGCATGCTGCTTGATGCGGTGCCCGACATTTCCAAGGTGGCCTGAGACAAAACGGCGGGTGCCCGGCACCCGCCGCCTTTCCGTTCAGAATCCGTTCATATCGCGGTCAGACTAGGGCCTGCACCTGCCTTCGTTGCGCCATGATCGCCATGCTTCTATGCTTTGCGCAGGGGGCACTGCGAGAGGGCAAGATCATGAAATTCGTCGGAATTGTTGCAGCGCTTTTCGTTGCTGCGGGCATCGCCTTGGCGGGCTGGTTCGTCGGCACGTCACTGGTGGAGAGCCGCCAGCCACTGCGCGTCGTCACTGTAAAAGGCCTCAGCGAGCGCGCTGTCCAGGCCGATCTCGGCTTCTGGCCGATCCGCTTCGTCGCCACCGGTCCCACCCTGGAAGCTGCGCGCGAAGGTCTTGAAAATTCAGAACAATCCGTGCGCGGATTCCTGTCCCAGCGCGGCTTTGTCGACAGCGAAATCCAAGTCCAGAACGTCATGGTGGAGGATCGCGCCGCCGGTTACAATGCCGGCTCCACCCCCGATGAATATCGCTTCGTGCTGACCGAGGACATGCTGGTGACCACCGACAAGGTCACCGAACTGGCCGATGCCAGCCGCTCGGTCGCCGACCTGTTGCGCCAGGGCGTGGTCTTCTCCGCCGACAGCTACAGCGCCGGCGCCTCCTTCGTCTTCACCGGCATCAACGACCTCAAGAGCGAAATGCTCACCGAAGCCACCCAGCGCGCCCGCGAAACCGCCGAGCAGTTCGCCACTGAATCCGGCGCCAAGGTCGGCGCCATCCAGACCGCCAATCAGGGTGTGTTCGAGATTCTGCCGGCGGTCGAAATCCCCAATGACCGGCCGGAAAAGCAGATCGACAAGAAGGTGCGCGTGGTCTCAACCATCACCTATTTCCTTGTAGATTAAGCACTTTCTGGCGCCGCGCTAAGCGGTGCGGCGCCAGGCCTGCACGCCGATGAAAGCCTCCAGTTGCGTCCGGTCCATGGGCCGGGCGAAGGCATAGCCCTGCAGGATGTCGCAGCCCAGGTCGCGCAATATGGCGGCGTGCTCCATGGTCTCGACCCCCTCGGCGACGATCTCGATATCCATCGACTTCCCGATATCCACGATCGAGGACACCAGCCGCCGCTGAGCCGGCTGCTCGATAATCGGCGCCACTAGTTGCTTGTCGATCTTCAGCCGCGCCGGATGCAGCTTCTGCAGCGAGACGATTGACGCATAGCCGGTGCCGAAATCGTCGATCTCGACATCGATGCCCAGTTCCTTGATGTGCTCGATGTTCCAGCTGACCACGCCGTCATTTTCGTCGAGATAGATGGACTCGACCAATTCGAAGGCGATGCGGCCAGGTGCGATGTTCATTTCGCGCAGGCTGGCGATCAGCCGATCGTCATGCAGTCGCCGCAGCGACACATTGACCGACACCCGCGGCACCTTGATCCCCGCGCGGTCCCAATGGGCCAGGTCGCGCAGCGCCTGGTCGAGCACGATCCGGTCGATAGTGCTGACCACATTGAGCTCCTCGGCCACGTCGAGGAAATAGTCCGGGGTCTTGAGCCCCTCAGCGGGGTGCTGCCAGCGCGCCAGCGCCTCCACCCCGACCAGATCATAGGTCCTGGCGTCGAATTGCGGTTGATAGTGGGCGATGAAGGCGTCGGTCTCCAGTCCCACCAGAATGTCGTCGGCGATGCGCTTGTTGCCGATGACTTCGGCCTGCAAGGCTTCAGAGAAAAACTCGTAGCGGTTGCGCCCCCGCGCCTTGGCCCGGTAGAGCGCGATATCGGCATTGATCAGCAATTGCTTGACGTCGATATCCGGTCCCTGCACCGCCGCCACCCCGACACTGACCCCGAAGCGGCACTCATGCCCTTCGTGCATCGCCGGTTTGCGCATTTCGGTCACGATGCGACCGGCCAAAAGGCTGAGGGGCTGGTCGTCCACGCCGGCGGTCGAGACGATGACGAACTCGTCCCCGCCAATGCGGGCGACGAAATCGGTGCTGCGACAATGGGCTTTCAGCACCTGGCTGGCATGGATCAGCATGGCATCGCCTGCCGCATGGCCCAGCGTATCGTTGATCTGCTTAAAGCGGTCGAGGTCGATATGCAGCAGGGCAATGCCTCCGCTGCCCAGATAGCCATGTGCCGCGTTGCGCCGCAGCACTTCGTCGAGATAGCGCCGGTTCGGCAGCCCCGTCAGACTGTCATGCAAGGCATTGAACTCGATGCGCACGCGCGCCGCTTCCAGCTCGGCATTGCGCGCTTCGGTGATCTGCTTGGCGTGGTGCAGATCTTCGTTGCGGGCCACGTCCTCGGTAACGTCCCAATTGGCGCCGATGACACGGCTGACATCGTCGTCCTCGCGGTAGAGCACCCCCATGGACCGCACATGATGGATCGAGCCGTCTGGCCAGATCACCCGGTACTGCGATTCATAGCGGCCACTGCCGATCATGCGTGCGAATTCCTCTTCGGCGCGCTCGCGATCATCGGGGTGGATGGCCGCCAGCCAATGCTCGTGGCGGCGCGCCGCGCGGTCGTCAGGCAGGCCATAGATCTCATTGGTGCGGCCGTCCCAGTTCTCCTCCCCGGTCGCCATATTGAGATCCCAGACGCCGACCTTTGATACATGCAGCGCCAGGTTGAGGCGCCGGGTCAACCGCACCAGCTCGGTCTCGCGGGCACGCAACTCCCCGATATGCACATGCTTGTCGGCAGCCATGGCAGACGCCATGAAAATGGCGAGCATGATGAGCCCCCCGCCGGCGAACAGGGCGGCCCGCTGCAGGCCAAGCGATGCCGGATCGGGCGCCCAGCCGGACTTGGGCACCGCGGTCAGCTGCCAGGTGCCGGAGGGCAGCACCACACTTGCCATGACTGGATTGAGCGCGCTGAGGTCCGGCCCGTAGAAGCGGTCGCCCGTGGCGCCTTTGCCATCGCGGCCGGTAATGGCGACCTGCAGCTTGAGGTCGGGGTCGCTGAGGCCGCTGGCAGCATAGAGCCGATCCACATCGACCACCGCCGAGACCACGCCCCAGAAGCGGCGGGCTGTATCATCCCCGGCATAGACCGGGAAACGACCCACGAGGCCAGTGCCGCCCTGTACCAGCTCGATCGGGCCGGCCATGCTGAGCTTGCCGGTTCGCCTCACCCGCTCCACCGCCTCCCATTGCTGTGGAGAGCGGCGATAATCGAGGCCGATGGCGGCCTCATTGCCGGCCAGGGGATAGGTCATGCGAATGACGAGGTCGGGCGCGGCTGCAACCGAGCGGAGCTGGCTGTCATCGGAAAAGATGTTCTTGACCAGCGCGTCATAGCGCGCCTGGTCCATGTCAGGCTCGGTCGAGATTGTGGCGACGAGGCCCCGCACGAGCTGGATATTGCTCGAAATATTGCCTTCAAGCTTGGCCCGGATCACCGAGAGTTCGGCCAGAACATCCGAGCGTATACGGGCTTCGGAAATCTGCTGGCTCTGCCGGTCGATGAACAGGCCAACCACGATCACCGTGATCATGGCGATGAGGGTGGGTACGGCAATGGTACGCCGCCTGTCCCTGTCCCTGTCCTGTTGCCGCAATGCTCGATATGCCGACATGCCGTCCATCGTAATTGCGCCAACGCACGCGCGAAATCCCAGACTAGACCCGGCGCATTGATGATTGTCTTACTCAGCGGTGGAAATGTAGGCGTGGTAAAATTTGTCCAAATTCGGTTTCGACAAGTGTTGCCAGGGCCGGCTCAGCCACGAACTTCTTCGAGTTCGATCAGCGCGCCATGGAAATCCTTGGGATGCAGGAAAACCACTGGATTGCCGTGGGCACCGATCCTCGCGCGACCGTCACCAAGCACCCGCGCACCAGTGGCCTGCAATTGCTCAACGGCCTGGGCGATATCCCCCACCTCAAAGCAAAGGTGGTGTACCCCGCCGGCCGGGTTCTTCTCGATAAACCCAGCAATGGGCGAGTTTTCGCCCAGGGCCTCGAGCAGCTCGATCTTGGAATTGCCAGTGTCGATGAAGACGACGGTGACGCCATGCTCGGGCAGCGCCTGCGGTGCCCCGACATTGGCGCCCAGCTGTTCGCGATATTTCGCCGAAGCTGCCGCCAGATCAGGCACCGCAATGGCGACATGGTTGAGACGGCCGATCATCGGTTGGACAACCTTCCTTCGATTTCGTTGAGCACCGAAAAGGCGGCGTCGAGCACATTGGTGCCGGGTCCGAAAATGCCTGCGACGCCGGCATCGTAGAGGAAGTCATAGTCCTGCTCGGGAATGACGCCCCCAACCACCACGGTGACATCGCCCAGTTCGCGGTCGCGCAGCGCCCCGATCAACTCGGGCACCAGCGTCTTGTGGCCCGCCGCCAGCGAGGACACGCCCACCGCATCGACCTTGAGCTGGTCAACATGGGCTGCCACCTCAGGCGCGGTTTCGAAGAGGTCGCCCATATGGGTGACGAAGCCCATATCCGCAAAAGCCGAGGCGATGATCTTGGCGCCACGGTCATGCCCGTCCTGGCCCATCTTGGCGATGAAGATCGAGGGTGCCCGGCCGCGCGCCGCCTTGAATGCGGCAATGCGGTCCTGCACCGATTTGAGCTGCGGATCGTCGCCATAGCCGCCGGCATAGACGCCCGAAATCACCCGGGTGATGGCGCGATGACGGCCGAACACGTCTTCCATGGCCGACGAAATCTCGCCGAGCGTGGCCCGCGCCCGCGCCGCCTCGATGGCGGCTTCAAGCAGATTGCCCTCGTCCTTGGCGGCGAATTCCCGCAAGGCGGCGAGCATGGATTGGCACTTCTCCTCGTCGCGGCTGTCGCGAATGCGCTGCAATTGCGCGATCTGCTCGCTGCGCACCTTGGCATTGTCGATCTCGCGCACCTCGATCTCGTCTTCGGTGTCGAGCCGATAGCGATTGACACCGACAATGACGTCGTCGCCGCGATCGACCCGCGCCTGGCGCAGGGCGGCGGCTTCCTCGATGGCCAGCTTCGGGCCACCCGACTGCACGAAGGCGGTCATGCCGCCCTGGGCTTCGGCCCCGGCGATCAGGTCGCGCGCGCCCGCGACCAGCGCGTCGGTCAGCGCTTCGACATAGTATGAGCCGCCCAGCGGATCGACCACGTCGGTGATGCGGCTTTCGTGCTGCAGGATCAGCTGCGTATTGCGGGCAATGCGGCTCGAAAACTCCGTCGGCAGCGCAATGGCTTCGTCGAAACTATTGGTGTGCAGGCTCTGCGTCCCCCCCAAGGTCGCCGCCAGTGCTTCGATCGTGGTGCGCACGATATTGTTGTGCGGGTCCTGCTCGGTCAGCGATACGCCCGAGGTCTGGCAATGGGTGCGCAGCATTTTCGAACGCGGGTCCTTGGCGCCGAGATCGGTCATGATCTGGCTCCAGAGTTTTCGCGCCGCGCGCAGCTTGGCGACTTCGAGGAAGAAGTTCATGCCAATGCCGAAAAAGAAACTCAGCCGCCCGGCAAAGGCGTCGATATCGAGCCCCTTGGCCTGTGCGGCGCGGACATATTCCATGCCGTCGGCCAGCGTATAGGCCAGCTCCTGCACCGCCGTCGCCCCGGCCTCGTGCATGTGATAGCCCGAGATCGAGATGGAATTGAACTTGGGCATGTGCTGGGCAGTGTGGGCAATGATATCGCCGACGATCCGCATCGAGGGTTCGGGCGGGTAGATATAGGTGTTGCGGACCATGAACTCCTTGAGGATGTCGTTCTGGATGGTCCCTTCGAGCTGCTCCTGACGAACACCTTGCTCCTCGGCGGCAACGATGAACATCGCCAGCACCGGAATGACGGCGCCATTCATGGTCATGGACACGCTCATCTGGTCGAGCGGAATGCCGTCGAACAAGACCTTCATGTCCTCGACCGAGTCGATGGCGACGCCGGCCTTCCCCACATCGCCGACGACGCGTGGATGGTCGCTGTCATAGCCGCGATGGGTCGCGAGATCGAAGGCGACCGAGAGGCCTTTCTGCCCCTTTTGCAGCGCCTGTCGATAAAAAGCATTGGATTCCCGGGCCGTCGAGAAGCCGGCATATTGGCGGATGGTCCAGGGGCGGTTGGCATACATGGTCGCCCGCACGCCGCGGGTGAACGGCTCGACGCCGGGGATTTCACCATTCTCAGCCAGATAGACCGGGCTGACAGGTATGCCGCCATAGTCGCGGTTGAGCGATGATAGGGGCGTCTCGCGCAGCTCATTCTGGGCGAGCCTGGCCCATTTCTCGTGGTTATCGGACATTCTGTCCCCCCACTATCGACCATTCAGCCAGCACCTCCCTCCCCCCTTGAGGGGGAGGGTTGGGGTGGGGGGTGGTGCAGTGATCCACTGCTGGACCCCCTCCCTCAGTCCCTCCCCTCAAGGGGGAGGGATGCAAGAGAGCCGGGCGGTCACAGCGTAAGAAATGATCCATCATCACACCACCTCAAACTCAAGCATGACCTGATCCACGGCGAGCACGGCGCCTGGCACCACATGCACCTTGCTCACCCGTGCCCGCTTCTCGGCCTTGAGCACATTTTCCATCTTCATGGCTTCGACCACGGCCAGGGTCTGGCCGTCCTCGACCACATCGCCCTCCTTCACGTCGATCCGCACCACCTGCCCGGGCATGGGGCAGAGCAGGAACCGGCTCATATCCGGAGGCACCTTCACCGGCATATATTTGAGATAGTGCGCCACATGCGGTTGCAGCACCAACACCTTGAGATCGGCGCCGCGATAGCGGATGCGGAAGCCTGACGTGGTGGGGTTGACCTTGAGCACGGCATGGCGGCCACCGGACCAGTCGAGATGCGCCAGTGTGTCGCCCGGCTGCCAGGAGAGGCGCACCGCTTCGGACCGCCAGTCGAGATCAACCAGAATGTCGGGGCCGTGTTGGTGCAGGACCACGGTTTCGGCGCGCTCGCCCACCTGCACATGCCAGCGGCTTTCCGCCTCCGCGCCGGTGCGGCGCTGCTGCCGCCGCGCCATCAGCATGGCGGCTCCGGCCACGACATCGAAATGATGGTCGTCGCTGAGCACCGCTCCGGAAAACCCCTCCGGGAACTCCTCGGCGATATAGCCGGTGGTCAGCCGCCCATCACGGAACCGCTGCTGCTCCATGACCGTGGAGAGGAAAGGCAGGTTGTTGCCCACCCCTTCCACTTCGAAACTGTCAAGCGCGATGGCCATGGCGTCCACCGCCTCAAGACGTGTCGGGGCCCAGGTGCACAGCTTGGCGATCATCGGATCGTAGAAAGTGGAGATTTCGCCGCCCTCGAAGACGCCGGTATCGTTCCGGACGACCAGCGTTTCAGATGCGCTTTCCGCTGGTGGGCGATAGCGGGTTAGCCGCCCGGTCGAGGGCAGGAAATTGCGGTAGGGGTCCTCGGCATAAAGCCGGCTTTCAATTGCCCAACCATTGCGCTGCACCTCGTCCTGGGAGAGCGGCAGGGCCTCGCCATCGGCCACGCGCAGCATCAGTTCCACAAGGTCCAGTCCGGTGATCAATTCGGTCACCGGATGTTCCACCTGGAGGCGCGTGTTCATCTCGAGGAAATAGAAATTGCGATCCTTGTCGACGATGAATTCCACCGTCCCGGCGCTGCGATAGCCCACCGCCTTGGCGAGGGCTGCCGACTGTTCGCCCATGGCCTTGCGCGTTGCCTCGTCGAGGAAGGGCGAGGGCGCCTCCTCGATCACCTTCTGGTTGCGCCGCTGGATCGAGCATTCGCGTTCGTTGAGATAGAGCGCATTGCCATGGCCATCGGCGATGAGCTGGATTTCGATGTGGCGCGGCTCGGTGACGAATTTTTCGATGAAGATGCGATCATCGCCGAAGGAGCTTGCGGCTTCCGATTTGGAGCGTTCAAAGCCCTCGCGCGCTTCGGCGTCGTTCCAGGCAATGCGCATGCCCTTGCCGCCGCCGCCGGCGGAAGCCTTGATCATCACCGGATAACCGATGGACTGGGCGATGGTGACCGCATGCGCGGCATCGTCGATCAGCCCCATATGCCCAGGCACAGTCGACACACCCGCCTCGGCGGCGAGCTTCTTGCTGGTGATCTTGTCGCCCATAGCCTGAATGGCCTTGGGCGGGGGGCCGACAAAGATGATGCCTTCCTTTTCGAGCGCCGCGGAGAAGGCAGCGTTTTCCGAGAGAAAGCCATAACCGGGATGCACCGCCTGCGCGCCGGTTTGCTTACAGGCCGCGATGATCTTGTCGATCTGGAGATAGCTCTCCTTGGCCGGCGAGGCGCCGATATGCACGGCCTCGTCGGCCATGCGCACATGCAGCGCCTCCCGGTCGGCATCGGAATAGACCGCCACCGTGGCAATACCCAGTTTCCGCGCCGTCTTGATGACGCGGCAGGCAATCTCGCCGCGATTGGCGATGAGGAGCTTTTGGATTTTCATTTTTTCGCCCCTCACAACGGAATATTATCGTGCTTCTTCTTCGGCCCCTGCACGCTCTTGTGCCGTAGGGTCGAAAAAGCCCTGATCACGCGGCGGCGGGTGCCGTGGGGCATGATGACGTCGTCGATGAAGCCGCGTTCGGCGGCGACGAAGGGGTTGGCGAAGCGGGCTTCGTAGTCGGCGGTGCGCTGGGCGATTTTGTCCTTGTCGCTTAGCTCGGAGCGATAAAGGATTTCCGTCGCGCCCTTGGCGCCCATCACGGCGATCTCAGCACTGGGCCAGGCATAATTGACGTCGGCCTTGATGTGTTTTGAGGCCATCACGTCATAGGCCCCGCCATAGGCCTTGCGGGTGATGACCGTCACCAGCGGCACGGTGGCTTCCGAATAGGCAAACAAGAGCTTCGCGCCATGCTTGATGATGCCGCCATATTCCTGCGCCACGCCGGGAAGAAACCCCGGAACATCGACAAACGTCAAAATTGGAATCTCAAAACTGTCGCAGAAGCGGATGAAGCGCGCCGCTTTCTTGGAGGCATTGATGTCTAGGCACCCGGCCAGCACCAGCGGCTGGTTGGCGACGACGCCAACGGTCTGCCCGTCGAGGCGGATGAAGCCGATGAGAATGTTGCCGGCATGGGCTTTTTGCAGTTCGAGAAACTCGCCCTCGTCGGCAACCGTCTCGATCACCTCGCGCATGTCATAGGGTTTGGTGGCGCTGTCCGGGATGATGGTGTCGAGCTTGTCATTGCGTCGATCAATTGGGTCATGGCTGGGCAGGCGCGGCGGCTTCTGCCCGGCGGCCAATGGCAGATAGGAGAAGAGCCGGCGCACTTCGAGCAGGGTCTCGATGTCGTTGGCAAAGGCGGCGTCGGCCACCGAGGAAATCTTGGTGTGGGTGGATGCGCCGCCCAGCTCTTCCTGGGTGACGATCTCGTTGGTCACGGTTTTGACCACGTCCGGGCCGGTCACGAACATGTAGCTCGAATCCTCGACCATATAGATGAAGTCGGTCATGGCCGGGGAATAGACCGCGCCGCCTGCGCAGGGGCCCATGATCACCGAAATCTGCGGCACCGCGCCCGACGCCTGCACATTGCGCCAGAAGACGTCGGCATAGCCGCCCAAAGCCGCCACGCCCTCCTGAATGCGGGCGCCGCCAGAATCGTTGAGCCCGATCACCGGCGCGCCGTTCTGCATGGCCAGGTCCATGATCTTGCAAATCTTTTGTGCATGCGTTTCGCTCAGCGAGCCGCCGAAGACGGTAAAGTCCTGGGAAAACACATAGACCATGCGACCATCGATCGTGCCCCAACCGGTGACGACGCCGTCGCCGGGGATGATGGTATCCGCCATGCCGAAATCGGTGGCCCGATGGGTGACGAACATGTCATATTCTTCGAAAGACCCCGGATCGAGCAGCACGTCGAGGCGTTCGCGGGCGGTGAGCTTGCCCTTGCCATGCTGGGTATCGATGCGGCGCTGACCGCCGCCGAGCCGCGCTTCGCCGCGCTTATGTTCGAGGGCGGTGATGATGTCCTGCATTGGCGGCTCTCCGGCTCTTGGGCGGGTTAAACCATAACGACGCCTTATGGCCTGTCCAAGGCCGGAAAGGGTGGGTATGCTACAATCACACAAAACGAGCTATGTGATATTGTGGAGTTGTGAATATGGGCGCCAGGAAGGTGTTCGCCGGCGCGCGTTTGCGGGCCCTGCGCGCTCAGCACAAATTAACCCAGGCCGAACTGGCCGGGCGGCTCGATATTTCGCCGTCTTATGTCAATCAGCTCGAATCCAACCAGCGCCCGCTGACCGCGGCGGTCATGCTGGCGCTTTCGGAGCATTTTCACCTGGATCTGGCGAGCCTGGCCACCGATGCCTCGGACCGGCTGGTGCTGGATTTGCGCGAAGCCCTGGCCGACCCGGTATTCGGTGAGGCGGTGCCGCATTTGCAGGATCTCAAAACCGTGGCCAGCAATGCGCCGGACATGGCGCGTGCCATGCTGGCGCTCTACGACGCCTATCGCAAATCCAATGAGCGCCTGGCGGGCATGGATGCGGCGCTGACCCGCGACCCCGGCTCCAGCGTGCAGACCGCCTATGAGGAAGTGCGCGACTTCTTCCACTATGCCGACAACTATATCGATCCGCTCGACCGCGCCGCCGAGGCGCTGGCCACTGAGTTGGGTGAGTTCGGCCCCGACCGGCTGCGCCGATTGATCGACTATTGCGCCGAAATACACAATATAAGGGTCATTCGCGATGCGCCGGGCCAGACCGAGCGGCTGGTGGACTTCGACCGCGCCAATCGCGATCTCTGGATCAACAGTTTGTTGGAGCCATCAAGCCAGTTTTTCCAGATTGCCACCGTTCTGTGCGGGCTGGAGCAGACCACGCTTCTCGACAGCCTGCTCGATGGCGCCAATTTCAAGACCGCCGAGGCGCGGGGTATCGCCCGCATGGGGTTGGCCAACTACTATGCCGGGGCATTGCACATGCCCTATGGCGCCTTTCTCAAAGCGGCCGATGGCTATCGTTTCGATATCGAGCAGTTGGCGCGGGTGTTCGGGGCCAGCCTTGAACAGGTGGCCCATCGCCTCTCCACCATGCAAAGACCGCGCGAACGCGGCGTGCCGTTCTTCTTTGCCCGGGTGGATGCGGCCGGGACCATCACCAAGCGCCATTCCGCGACAGCCCTGCAATTCGCCCGTTTCGGCGGAGCCTGTCCGCTCTGGAATGTGCACCGGGCCTTCGAGGCACATGGCCAGATCATCAGGCAATTGGCCGAAACGCCGGATGGCAAGCAATATCTCTGCCTCGCCTGGAGCCATGAAAAGCGTCTGGGCGGCTATCGCGGCACCACGCGGCGCTATGCCTATGCGCTGGGCTGCGAAATCACCCATGCCGGGCGGCTGGTCTATGCCGACGATCTCGATCTGGGCAAAGCCGGTTTCGAGCCCATCGGCATTTCCTGTCGCATCTGCGAGCGGCGCAATTGCCCGCAGCGCTCGGTCCCGCCCTTGGCGGCCAGTATCAGTGTCCCGACGGACCGGCGCAGCGTCGTGCCTTACGAGATCGGCTGATTGCGTCAGCGGCGGCAGCTGCACATGACCGTGGAGGCCTCGTCGTTCCACTTGCCACCGACATAGCTGTAGTTCGAATTGGCTTCCCAGCGGTCGCCCTTGGCGTCGTGGTTCTTCCACAGCGTGATGGTGCAGCCCGGGGCGACCTTGAACGAGGACAGCTGGTCGTTCCAGGACTTGTTGTATTCCGGGTCAATGCCATGGCCATTGGTGGTCGAGGAAAAGCCGGGATTGGGGTTGTTCTTCATATAGAGAATAGTGTTGCTCCCCACCGTCCATCTGGAGCCGCCATAGTCGCGATGCTGATAGATATGGCATTGCGCAAAAGCGGCAACCGGCTGAATGGCAAGGATGGCAACGAGCGCGGCAGCAAGACGGCGTTTCATGTTCGGTTCCCTCATCAACTGTTGTGAGGTCACGCTACCGGCCTGTGGCTGAACCGGAACTGAACTGGGGGTTCAGCCTTTATGCCGGGTCGAAATTGGGTGCCAAGCGATCAGCCGGCGTCATCCCTGCTGCAAAGCGCCGGGCATTCTTCACATAGCGCTCGGCCGAGGCGGTAAGTGCCGCCACGCCCTCGGCGTCGATCTCCCGCACCACCTTGGCCGGGGCGCCCATGACCAGGGAATTGTCGGGAATAACTTTGCCCTCGGTAACCAGCGCATTGGCGCCGATCAGGCAGTTTTTCCCGATGCGCGCCCCATTGAGCACCGTGGCGCCCATGCCGATCAGCGAGTTATCGCCAATGGTGCAACCATGCACGATGGCACCGTGACCGATGGTGACATTGGCGCCAATCTCAAGCGGATGGCCACTGTCGGTGTGCAACACGCAGTTTTCCTGCACATTGGTGCGAGCACCGATGGTGATGCGCTCGATATCGCCGCGCGCCACCACCCCGAACCAGATGCCGGCCTCGGGACCCACCACCACATCGCCAACCAGAACCGCTGTTGGCGCGATCCAGGCGATGTCAGCATCGATCTCGGGCGAAACGCCATCAAGGGCATAAACAGGCATGCGGGCCTCCGTCAGGGAACGATGCCATATGCTTGACGCATCTCGGCGATTTCCGAAAGTGTGCTTTCGAACAGCGACCAGTCGTCGTTCGCCGCAATCGGCGCCCAGATGGCTTCGACCTCATCGATCAGCATGGTGCGCGGGGTTGTGCGGGCGAAATAGGGATGGTCGAGATTGACCCCGGCGGTGGGGTGATAGGATTCGAGTCCGTCGGCCACCGGGCGGAACGCCTCGCTGGCATAATGTTCCGCCGATGGGCTGCGGGCAGCGCGTTCGGCGCTGAGGGCCCCGCCGCGCCAGTCGAAAAAGAACTGCTCATAAGGCGCGCGGGTGGCGCCCAGGAAGCCGAACAGCGCGGTGACGAAGGCGCCATCGGTTTCGACATCGCGCGGTACGAGGCCCAGCCGCCTGAGGATGGCTGCGGGCAGGGCGGCGCGGAAACCCGGCCAGACGGCATTGAGCGCCGGCTCCAGCGCTTCGATGGAGGACAGCGGCACCAGGCACTCGGCCAGCCGCGTCAGGTTCCAGGCCAGTGTGTCGGGCTGGCGGCCAAAAGCGTAGAGACCGGTTTCGTCGAAATAGGCGGCAGTGAAATCGGGATCATAGGCGGGTAAAAACCGCCAGGGGCCATAATCGAAACTCTCTCCGGTTACGTTGATATTGTCGGTATTGAGCACCCCATGGACGAAGCCGGCGGCGATCCATTGCGCCCCCAACCGGGCCACGTTTTTTGTCACCGCTTCCAAGAAGGCTACGGCTTTGTCATCTGCGTCCGCCAGCTCCGGGTAATAATTGGCGATGGCGTAGTCGACCAATCGCGCGAGATTGGCCGTGTCTTCGAGATAAGCGAGGCGCTGGAAGGTGCCGATGCGAATATGGCTGTGGCTCAGCCGCGTCAGTACCGAGGAACGGGTCGGTGAAGGCTCGTCTCCGCGATGCAGTTGCTCGCCGGTTTCGACCAGCGAAAAGCTCTTGGACGTATAGACACCCAGGGCTTCCAGCATTTCCGTGGCCAGCACCTCGCGCACCCCGCCCTTGAGCGTCAGCCGCCCGTCGCCGCCGCGCGACCAGGGGGTCTTGCCACTGCCCTTGGTGCCGAAATCGAGCAGCCGCCCATCGACGGGATCGATGCACTGGCCGAAGAGAAAGCCGCGCCCGTCGCCGAGATCGGGATTGTAGGAGCGGAACTGGTGGCCGTGATAGCGCAGGGCCAGCGGCTCTGGCAGTGAGCCGGGCAGGGGCTCGAAGCGCCCGAAATGGGCTAGCCATTCCGCCTCGTTCAAGCCATCAAGCCCGAGACGCGCTGCCCAGCGGCGGTCGCGATGGCGTAGTGTCAGGCGCGGAAAATCGGCCGGGGCTACAGGGTCGAAAAAATCTGTCCCGAGCTCGGCATGGCGTCGCGCGGTTTGAAAAACGGTCATCGGGCGGGCCTTGGCTTCTTGTCCGTGCAGACCGGCCTTGCAAGCGCGCGGTCTGGAGGTTGTCACAAAATCGGACTATAGCATGCCAGATGACCATGCTTGCCGATACCCGCCACCTCAGCCCCTTCACCGCCGTCATCTTCGACATGGACGGCACCATTCTCGACACCGAATCCGTGTTCAAGACCATCGTCTTCGAGGTCTGCACCGAACTGGGCTTCGAGATGACCGAGGACGTGCATCGCTCGATGATCGGCTCGAGCCACGAAACCACCAATCGTCTGCTGCTCGAGGCCTATGGCGTCGCCTTCCCCTATGCGCTGTTCGACGAAAAGTGCAGGGTGATCATGCGCGAGCGCAGCCATGATGGCGTACCGGTCAAAGCCGGGGCGCGCGAATTCATCACCGAGTTGCGCGATCGCGGCATTCCGGCGGCGGTGGCCACATCCTCACGCAATCCTCATGCCCAGCACCATCTGAGCGCCGTCGGCTTGCTCGACCTGTTCGAAACCGTGGTGACACGGGACGACGTGACCTTCCCCAAGCCGCATCCGGAACCGTACCTGCTGGCTGCGCAACGCCTTGGCGTCGAGCCGACCCAATGCCTGGCACTGGAAGACAGCCATACCGGCGTCCGCGCCGCCCATGCCGCCGGCATGCAGACCATCATGGTGCCCGACCTTGTGGGCCCCAGTGACGAGATCCATGCGCTGGGCGTCTCGGTGATGACCAGCATGGTGGATGTGCATCTGGCCGCTTTCCCGCGCCTGCGCCGCTGACCTCTCCTCGCAGCAGCAGCGTTTCAAACCCGGCCACTGCTGGCTAGGGCTTGTCTGCGTGAGCCCAAAACGTGAAGACGCATTAACCACTCCGGTAAACAGATAAAACTGTACGGAATGGCGAAACCTCCCGTTCAGCAACAATCAAGTCATTGAAAATCAAGGCTTTCAATCGCCCCGCGCCTGGATTAACCGTACTTTAACATGCTAAGCGCTATGGTTAATAGGCTGTAAATTTCAGCTTCCATAGTGCGTCCGGCTTGGCTAGTGTGCTGCCGGAATTGAGGACAGGGCCCTTGCGCACTGTCCACATAGAAGGCTCGCCGGATACGGCCGGACGAGCTCAGGGGCAAGGTCGGGGCATTGCAGAACAGCGGCAAGGGTAAATTCGGACGTCTTGCATCGCAGGGGCTGGCATTGTGCGCCGCCGCCCTCGTCCTGTTTGTCACCCTGTCGCCGAGCCATGCCAATGAGAGCCCGGTCCTGCCGGCGCCCATTCCCGAAGCTGTTGCAAAACTCCGCCTGCAGCCCGCCATCGGCCCGACCGCCGTGCCGGTGCGCGCGGGTGAACAGCCCCTGACCGAGGCGCTGCTCGCCAATTACGTCAAGCGCCAGCAGGAACTGCGTTCGGTCGACGTGACGCTGGCCGGTCCGCAGCCCGAACTCAATACCGAGTTGCTGATGGGCTATATTGCCCGCGGTTCGCTGGGTGGCGGCAACACCGCCCTTTCGGCCATTGCCAGCTTTACCGAGCCGGCCGCCCCGCGCCCCGAACCGACCGTGACGCCCGACCTGCTCGCTGCCTATGTCGAAAGCGGTTATCAGCCGACCGCCAAGCGCGTGCAATTCGCCGACAATGAGCGCCAGTGCCTGGCCCAGGCCATCTATCACGAGGCGCGCGGCGAGACCGCCACCGGCCAGCTGGCTGTGGCCAATGTCATCGTCAACCGCGCCCGCTCCAGCAAGTTCCCGTCCTCGTTGTGCGGCGTCGTCTACCAGAATGCCGACAAGGGCCGCTATCGTTGCCAGTTCACCTTCGCCTGCGATGGCCGTGACGATACGCCGAGTGAACGCGCCGCCTGGTCGCGCTCGGTCGCCCTGGCCGGCAAGGTCTATGCAGAATATGCCACCGGGCAAGAAATCGGCGTGCTGCCGCGCTCAGCGCTATACTACCACACCACCGCCGTGCGCCCGTCCTGGGCCAGCACCTTCTCGCGTGTGGCAGCCGTCGACTCCCACATTTTTTACGCCCCCTGATCGCTCAGGCCAGACGCTGAGATAGGTTGGCGAGGAGGCGTGGCGCGGCGACTGTTGCCGTACAGCGTCAAACCCGTTAGGGCTCGGGCCAGCAAGCCCCGGATGAGCCATGACCATCACCGCCACTATTGAATCCCTTGGCCACAAGGGCGAGGGCATCGCCCTTGTCGATGGCAAGCGTGTGTTCGTGCCCTTCACCCTGCCGGGCGAAACGATCGAGCTGAGCTTTGAGGGGGATCGCGGCAGGGCTGAAGCGATCGTCGCACCATCCCCCCATCGTGCCACCCCGTTCTGTCCGCATTTCGGCGTCTGCGGAGGCTGCCAGTTGCAGCATCTGGATGCGCCCAGCTATGCCGCATTCAAGACCGGGCTGGTGGAAAACGCCTTGCGCCAGGCTGGCATCGACCAGTCTGTCGAGGGCTTTGTACTGGCTCATGGCGTCGGTCGGCGCCGCGCCACGCTGCACGCCCGCCGCGATGGCGCCGGCTATATGCGACTGCGCAGCCACGATCTTCTCGATCTCGATCAATGTCCGATCCTCGTGCCTGCCCTGGTGCGTGCGCCCGATATCGCGCGCGCTCTGGGCGCGGCCCTTGGCGATTGCGACATCAGTTTCACCGCCACAAATGCGGGGATCGATGTCGGCATCCGCAAGGCCGCCAAGTCAGTGCGGGTGGAAAAGCTCGTGCCCCTGGCCAATAGTCTCGGCGTTGCTCGGCTGGCGCTGGAGGGCGAAATGGTGCTGCTGCGCCAATCGCCAACCATCACCATGGGGCGCGCCGAAGTGGATCTGCCTATTGGCTCGTTCCTGCAAGCCACGGCTACCGCCGAAGAGGTGCTCGCCGATTATGTGGTCGCCGCGGTAGGCAAGGTGAAAAGCGTCGCCGACCTCTTTTGCGGGATCGGGCCGTTCGCGCTGCGCCTGGCAGAGAAGTCAGCTGTCTATGCTGCCGACAGCGACAAGCCCGCCACCCAGGCGCTGGAAAAGGCCGTGCGTTTTACCAAGGGTCTCAAGACCATCACCACCAAGGCCCGCGACCTTTTCCGCGATCCCTTGACGCGCTTCGAGCTCGATTTCGACTGCGTGGTGCTCGATCCGCCCCGCGCCGGAGCCGATGCCCAGGTCCGCGAGATCGTCGCCTCCAAGCTGGGTCATGTGGTGATGATTGCCTGCGACCCCGCCAGCTTTGCGCGCGATGCCGCAACCTTGCTCAAAGGTGGCTTTTCCATGTCCAACCTGGTCGCCGTGGACCAGTTTGCCTGGTCCAGTCACATCGAAATCGCCGCCACCTTCCGGCGCTCTAGAAAAACGTGATCGCCCAAACGGCGAGAAGAATTTCTTGAACTGATGGCTATTTAGGTCCGATTTCGGCGTTTATATGGACCCCGAGGCCGCCCGATTGCAGGCAAAAACTGCAACCGATCCGATGCTCGCCACGTTTTCTCTGCATAACCAACATCACCAATTCCGGCACGTGGCTCGGCCACGTCGCCTTCATCTTTGTCTGCGGAGAAATCCATGTTCAAATCCTTCGTCGCCACCTCCATCGCTCTTGCAGCACTTGCTGTCCCGGCCATGGCCCAGTCTGCAGCCAATCCCGATGGTGTCTGGAAGGACCAGTGGGGGACCACCTTTACCTTCAAGACCTGCGGTGATGGCACCCAGCTCTGCGGTACGCTGAACGACGTTCAAGGCAATTCGCGTACGCCTGAGAATTTGGCTTTCGTCAACTCGCAGGTCGTGACCGCTGCCCAGACCGCGGATAACAAGTGGGAAGGCCAGATCGCCATGGGCGGTGGTACCGCCAAGGCCATCGTCGAGCAGGTTGACGCCAATACGCTGACCATTACCGGTTGCCGTGCGGCCATCCTCTGCCAGACGCTGACTTATGAGCGCGTCTCCTAAACGAGGCGTCGGTTAAAAAGAAAAGCCCCGGTTCTGCCGGGGCTTTTTGTTTGGCGGGGTCAGCAGACCGTGGCGACCCGCTCCTTGATTACGGCGAGTACGTCGTTGCCGTCCCGCTTCCACCAATTGTCTTGGCTGAAGATTTCGACCTCCTGCGGGCCGAAGAAGCCGGCACTTTCGATCATGGCGCGAATGCCGGGCAGGTCGATGACGCCATCGCCCATCATGCCACGATCGAGCAGCATGTCCTTGGTCGGAACCAGCCAGTCGCAGATGTGATGGGCGAAGATGCGCTTCATCCGCCCGGCCCGGGCAATGGCATTGGCGAGGTTCGGGTCCCACCAGACGTGGTAGACATCAATGGCGACGCCAACGGTCTCCCCGAGCGTTTCGCAAATATCGAGCGCCTGATCGATGGTGTTCACGCAGGCGCGGTCCGCCGCATACATTGGGTGTAGCGGCTCGATGGCGATTTTCACGCCCGAGGCCCTGGCATGCGGCAGCATGGCAGCGATCCCGTCCGTTACCATCTGGCGGGCGCCGCCGATATCGCGGCTGCCTTGCGGCAGCCCGCCAACCACCAGCACCAGGCAATCGGCATTAAGCGCTGCCGCCTCGTCGATGGCGCGCAGATTGTCATCGATATTGGCCTGGCGACCTTCGGCCGTTGCCGCCGGAAACATACCGCCACGGCAGACGCCCGTGACCTGCAACTTGTTCTCGCGCACGATACGGGCGGCTTCATCCAGGCCGATGGCGGCAATCTGGTCGCGCCAGGGCGAGATAGCGGTGATTCCAGCGCGCAGGCATCCATCCACTGCTTCGGCAAAGCCCCATTGCTGGCGGGTCGTGGCGAGATTGAGGGAGATACCGCGCGTCGTCATGATGCCACTCCATGCACGGCCAACACAGCTTTCATCCGTGCCGTTGCAAGTTCAGGGTCAGCCAGCACCCGTGCCTTGTCGGCGAGGCGGAACAGCTCCGCCAGATGCTGCAATGAGCGCGTCGATTGCTGCCCGCCAATCATGGCAAAGTGGTCCTGCAAGCCATTGAGATAGACAAGGAACACCACGCCCGTCTTGTAGAACCGCGTTGGCGCCGCAAAGATATGGCGGCTGAGCGGTACGGTCGGTTCGAGGATATCGAAAAACGCTTTGGTGTCGCCACGTCCAAGGGCAGAGAGGCCTGCAGAGGCGGCGGGGGCGATGGCGTCAAAAATCCCCAGCAGGGCGTGAGAATAGCCCTGTTCGTCCCCGGCAATCAGTTCGGCATAGTTGAAGTCGTCGCCGGTATACATTTTGACCGCTACAGGCAGGCGGCGGCGCATAGCGATTTCCTTCTCGGCAGAGAGCAGGGAAATCTTGATGCCATCGACCTTGTCGGCATTGGCAGCGATGACCTCGAGGCAGGTATCCATCGCCTTGTCGTGGTCCATATTGCCCCAATATCCTTGCAGGGCGGGATCGAACATTTCGCCCAACCAATGCATGATCACAGGCTGCTTTACCTGGCTCAACACATGGCCATAGACGCGGGCATAGTCGTCCGGAGATTTCGCCGCCGCCGCCAGAGCGCGGCTGGCCATCAGGATGACGCGGCCACCCTGCGCTTCAACGAAACCGACCTGTTCTTCATAGGCTTTGATGATGTCGTCGATGGTGACATCGGGCCCGGGCATCAGGTGATCGGTACCGGCGCCATAGGCGATGAGGCTGTCATCGCGGGTCCGCGCTTCGGCCTGCGAACGGCGGATCAGCTCCTGGGCTTCAGTCCATGTCAGCCCCATGCCGCGCTGCGCGGTATCCATAGCCTCGGCGACGCCCAGGCCCAGATCCCACATGCGATGGCGGAATTTCAGCGTCGTGTCCCAGTCGATGACCGGGGTCAGCCAGGGATCGTTCAATGCCAGCGGATCGGCCACAACATGAGCCGCCGAATAGGCAATGCGGGGAAAGTCGCTGGCCTTGACCTTGACGAAGGGAATGGGGTCGCCAGTCAGAGTATAGCGCGTTATCGAGCGATCGGCATTTGGTAGATTGATGGTAGTCATGAATACCCCTCATCCGCCCTTCGGGCACCTTCTCCCGCAAGGGGAGAAGGCAAGCGTATAGGGCGAGGTTTGTCTCGGTGCCCCCTCTCCCCTCGCGGGAGAGGGTGGATCGGCCAAAGGCCGAGACGGGTGAGGGGGCTTCCTCCGTCAGCGACTTAGAATTCCAGCTTCGGCACATCCAGCCAGCGGCGTTCCGCCCAGCTCTTCAAACCAAGTTCGGCGAGCTGGACACCCTTGGCACCGGCTTCAAGGCCATATTCCCAAGGCGCGTCCTCGGCGACGTGACGCAGGAACATTTCCCACTGGGCCTTGAAGCCATTATCGGCCGGCCAGTTGTCCGGCACTTCTTCCCAATCGTTGAAGAAGTTCATGGTCTGCGGTTGATCGGGATTCCACACCGGCTTGGGCGTGTTCACGCGATGCTGGGTCCAGCATTTGTGCAGGCCGGCGACGGCGGAACCGTGCGTGCCATCGACGTGGAAGGTGACCAGATCGTCGCGGCGGACGCGGGTGGTCCAGCTGGAATTGATCTGGGCAATCACCCCGCCTTCGAGCTCGAAGGTGGCATAGGCGGCGTCATCGGTATCGCAATCGAACGTATTGCCCTTCTCGTCGACGCGCTGCGGAATATGGGTGGCGCCAAGGCAGGAGACGGCCTTCACCTCACCGAAGAGATTGTCCATCACGTAACGCCAGTGGCAGAGCATATCGAGAATGATGCCGCCGCCATCGTTCTTGCGATAATTCCAGCTCGGGCGCTGCGCCTTTTGCCAGTCACCCTCGAACACCCAATAGCCGAACTCGCCCCGCACCGACAAAATCTTGCCGAAGAAACCGCTGTCGCGCAGCATTTTGAGCTTCATCAGGCCGGGCAGGAACAGCTTGTCCTGCACCACGCCATGCTTGAGCCCGGAGGCGCGGGCGGTTTTGGCGAGATTGACGGCGACGTCGAGATCGTCCGAGGTCGGCTTTTCGCAATAGACATTCTTGCCGGCGGCCAAGGCCCGCTCCAGCAGGCCGGCACGCATCAGCGTGGTCCCGGCGTCGAAGAAGATGGTGTCATCGGGATTGGCGAACGCCGCATCGAGATCGGTGCCCCAGCGCGCAATATTGTGCTTCTTGGCGAGGGCTTCGATCTTGTCGCGGTCGCGGCCGACAATGATCGGATCGACCACGAGCCGGTCGCCATTTTTCAGCGCAATGCCGCCCTGGTCGCGGATCGCCAGGATCGAGCGCACCAGATGCTGGTTGTAGCCCATGCGTCCGGTGACGCCATGCATGATGATGCCAATGCGCTGCTCGGCCATTCTACCCTCCCTAGACATGCAGTCTGTGTAACTGATTAGTTACTTCACTACAGGAAGCGGACACGCAGCGTCAAGTCGGTCGCGGTTCGACCTTGGTCCGAATATCTGCTTAAGCTTTGCACGCGTGGGGGAGGCGGGGCGGCATATGCGTGACAGCGAGCCTGTGCGCATCGTCACTATGTGGTTACATCAGAGCTTGACAGCTTGATCCCACAGCCGCAAGCTTTGGTGCGGCCATCTGCGGCCTCTGCCGGGGAGCGGCGCCTTTACCGGACAGATGAGCGCTGTTACTGGCTTGTCGTCCTCAATTCTCACCAGCCGACGGTAAACCGACGTGTCCGAGCCCATCTCATCCGCATTGGCGCCGGCGTCGAAATCCAAAGCCGAGCCGGCCAAGCGCCCTCGCAATTCCGCCAAGACCAAGGCTTCTATCCTGGCGGCGGCACGGGTGGAGTTTGCCGATCGCGGCTTCGAAGGGGCGCGGGTGGACGCCATTGCCGAACGGGCCGGCGCCAACAAGCGGCTGCTCTACCACTATTTCGGCAACAAGGAAGATCTTTACCGGGCGGTGCTGCTCGACGCCTATCAGGAGATCCGCAAGGGCGAGCGGGCCCTGTCCCTCGATCAATACGACCCCGTCCAGGCGATGGACCGGCTGGTGCGATTCACCTTCCGGCATTTTCTCGCCAATCCATGGTTTCCGCGCCTGCTCGGCACCGAAAACATCGAGAACGCACGCTTCCTCAAAACCTTGCCCGACATCAAGGCGCTGCATTCCCCGCTGGTTGGGCAGATTGCGGCCATTCTCGATCGTGGGGTAGAAACGGGGGTGTTCCGGCGCGATGTCGACCCGGTGCAACTCTACATTTCTGTGGCCGCGCTGGGGTTTTTCTACGTTTCCAACACCGCCACTTTGTCGGTGATCTTCGAGCGCGATCTCTCCAGCGTCGGCATGGTGCAGGAGCGCGAAGCCCATGCTGTGCAGATGGTGCTGGATTTCTTGCGCACCAAGCCGGGCCCCTGAACGACCGTATCAGGCCGAGCGGTCCAGTTCCTTCTTCTGTCGCCGACGGATGACCGAGGAGGGAATGTTCATGCCCTCGCGATATTTGGCGACGGTCCGACGCGCCACGTCGATCCCCTGCTCCTTGCGCAAGATTTCGGCGATGGTGTCGTCCGAGAGGATGTCCGTCGCCGCTTCTGCATCGATCAACTGCCTAATGCGGTGGCGCACGGCTTCGGCCGAGTGCTCGCTGCCACCATCGCTCGAGGCAATGGCGGTGGTGAAGAAATACTTCATTTCGTAGAGACCACGTGGCGTCGCAATGTATTTTTGCGCGGTGACGCGAGAGACGGTAGACTCGTGCATCTCGATGGCTTCGGCCACCATTTTCAGCGTCATCGGCTTGAGATGGGCGACCCCGTGGGTCAAAAAGCCGTCCTGCTGCCGGACGATTTCGGCGGCGACCTTGGTGATGGTCTGGGCGCGCTGGTCGAGGCTTTTGGTCAACCAATTTGCGGTCGCCAGGCAATCTGAGAGGAAGGTCTTTTCGGCACTGTCCCGCGTCTTCTTGGTGACGGTGGCGTAGTAGACCCGGTTCACCAGAACGCGTGGAAGAATGTCGCTATTGAGCTCCACCTGCCAGCCTCCATCCGGCCCCGACCGCACGAACACGTCGGGCACTATCGCCTCGATCGGGGCGCTGTCGAAGGCCAGCCCCGGCTTGGGGTCGAGCTGGCGGATTTCGCCCAGCATGTCGGCCAGATCTTCGCGGTCGCAGCCCACGGCTTTGAGCAAAGCCGGCATATTGTGGTCGGCGAGCAGTGTGAGATTGTCGAGCAGGCGCTGCATCATCGGGTCCAGTCGATCGCGCTCACGCAATTGGATCGCGAGGCATTCGGGCACGCTGCGCGCAAACATGCCGAGCGGATCGCAGCTTTGCAGCACCCCCAGCACCGCCTCGACATCTTCGACCTCGGCACCAAGCAGATCCGCCACCGCCTGCAACTCGACAGTGAGGTAACCGGCCTCGTTGAGCCCGTCGATCAGATGCAGAGCGATCAGCCTGTCCGCCGGATTGCGCAGCAGCATATGGGCCTGCGCCTCGAGATGGTCGGAAAGCCGCGGCCGCGAGGCGACGAACTGATCGATATCGGGCGCCTCCCCGCCCTCGAAACTGCCATTGCGGTCGGGGCTGCTGCCCTGGCTCAGCTCCTGCGGCGCCTGGTCGGGAAAGACGTTCTCGACCGCGGTGTCATAACCTTCGGCGATCTGGTCGGCGCTTTTGATCCGGTCGCCTTGCGCCACGGTGTCTTCATAAGCACTGAGTTCGGTGGCGCGCTCGGCCGGCTCAGTGGGCTCGGCATCATCGGCGCCGCCTCCCTCTTCGCGCTCAAGCAGCGGATTGCGCAGAAGCTCGGCATCAACGAAGTCGTTGAGCTCGAGATGGCTGAGCTGCAGCAGCCGGATCGACTGCATAAGCTGTGGTGTCAATGTCAGCGACTGGGACTGGCGGAATTCCAGCCGTGGCGAAAGCGCCATGCGTCAACCGTCTCTGTCTAGAATGCAAATCCCGGCCCCAAGGCCGCTTCCCGCCGGCACCATGACTCAAATCGTGGCACGGAGCAAGTTTCGTGCCAGTCTCTTGGCCGACGCTAAATGGAAAAACTGTCGCCCAGATAGACCCGGCGGGCTTCGGGGTCTGCGGTGATGGTCTCGGGGCGTCCCTGGATCATCACCTTGCCGCCATGGATCAGATAGGCCCGCTCGACGAGCCCAAGCGTTTCGCGCACGGCGTGGTCGGTGATCAAAACGCCGATGCCGCGCTGGGTGAGCTGGCGCACCAACCCCTTGACCTCGGCGACCGCTATGGGATCGACACCGGCAAAGGGCTCGTCCAGCAGCATGAACACCGGATCGGCGGCAAGCGCCCGGGCGATCTCGACACGCCTACGCTCACCGCCGGACAGCGCCAGCGCATTGGACTTGGCCAGATGGGTGATGGAAAACTCTTCGAGCAGCGCCTCGAGGCGCCTTTTGCGCTCGGCTCGGCCGCGCACATGGTTTTCCAGAACGGCCATGATATTGCCGGTAACTGTCAGCCCACGAAAGATCGAGGGTTCCTGCGGCAGATAACCGATGCCCAGCTGTCCGCGCTGGAACAGCGGCAGACGGGTGATATCATTGCCATCGAGCAGGATTTTTCCGGCATCGGGTTTGACCAGGCCCATGATCATGGTGAACACCGTGGTCTTGCCTGCGCCATTGGGGCCCAGCAGGCCCACGGCTTCGCCGCGCCGCACCGCCAGCGAGACATCGCGCACCACTGCACGCTTGCCAAAGCTCTTGGCCAGGCTATGGGCGACCAGCCAGCCGGTCTGGTCGATGCGGGGACGGGCGCTGCTATCGGTCATTGCGAGGTGAACACGCCCGTGACGCGACCACCGCCGCCGCTGGTGAATGTCGACACATTGGTGGCCAGATTAACCACCAGCTCATTGGCGCTGACCGTGCCGCCCGAATTGGTGACCTTCACATTGCCGGTCAGGCGCAGCAATTGATCGCCAGGCGTGAACACGGCGCGTTCGCCGGTAGCATCCTGATCACTGGTCTTCAGCCGGACATTGCCGCTGGCCTCGAAACTTTCGATATCATTGGTGCCGCCCGCGCCATAGGTGGCCACCACATTGGGCGCCCACACGGTCACCGTGGGGTGCTTGACCACCACATTGCCGGCAAAAACCGCCTTGCGGCTGGCTTCATCGACCGTAAAGGTGTCGGCGTCAATTTCGACCTGCTGCTGGGCCAGCACCGGTTGGACCAGGCCGGCAAGGACGATAAGCGCAGGCAAGAAGCGCATCATGGCGGTCAGTCTCCGGAATCGAGGGTGAGTGTCACAATGGCTCGAGAAAAAGTCCAGCTTGCGGCATGGGCATCGTAGACCATGCCCTCCGCCCTCACTTTTGTGCCATCGGCGTAATTGATCTCGACTGGACCGCGCGTCGTCAGCAGACGTGCCGGCCAGTCAAAGACAGAGTCGCGCAGCGTTCCCATGGTGCCGGTGGAATCGGAGATCTCGACGATACCCGACACCAAAACCTGCTGCTGGGTCACGTCCAGTTGGGCCCGTGGCGCTTCGGCCTGCATCTGCACGCCGTCGATGCGGTTCAGCACCACGGACGCTTCGGCAAGATCGATGATGTCGGCGTGATCCATCGAGGCGCGAGCGGAGATCGCCGAGACGCGATAATTGCTGCCGTCATCCATGACCCCGGCATATTCGGGTGCTTCCACCATCACCGCCTCAGGCGTGATGCTGATCTGTCCGATGCCGAAGCGGCTGCCCAGGCTCGAAATCACGATCTGGGCGGCCAGGACCACCAGGATCAATGCACCCAGGATCGGCACGCCGATGCGCAGGATCGAGACCAGTCGGTTTCGCCGCTCGAGGCGACGAAACAGCATCTGGCGGTCTTCGATCCCGCGACTGGCGGCCATGCGCATCTATCCGCGTCAGCTGTGGGCGAAGATGTCGGTCTCTTCCCAGCCCATCAGGTCGAGTGCGCACCGCGTCTTGAGGAAGTCGAAGCAGGACTGAGCCAGAGCCGTACGGCCTTCACGCTCCAGCATGCGGTCGAGATGACGCTTCAGGTCGTGCAGGTAGAGCACGTCAGAGGCCGCATATTCGAGCTGGGCGTCGGAAAGCTTGTCACCACCCCAGTCGGAGCTCTGCTGCTGCTTGGAAAGGTCAACATTGAGCAGTTCGCGCACAAGCTCCTTCAGCCCATGACGGTCGGTATAGGTGCGCACCAGCTTCGAAGCGATCTTGGTGCAATAGACCGGGCCGGTGACGACACCGAAGCGGTTCTGCAGCACGGCGACGTCGAAACGCGCATAGTGGAAGATTTTGGTGACACCGGGATCGGACAGAAGTTTGACGAGGTTGGGCGCCTCGGTCGCGTCCTGGGGGATCTGGACCACATCGGCGCTGCCATCGCCGGGCGACAGCTGCACTACGCAGAGCCGGTCGCGGTGCGGATTGAGGCCCATGGTTTCAGTGTCGATCGCAACGGAGCGGCCGTAATTGGAAAGGTTTGGCAGGTCGCCGCGATGCACTCGGATGGCCATGGTCTTTGATCCCATTGTTTTGTTGGCATTCCTCTTGGCACAGAGCGATGGCCAAGAAAAGGCATGGGCGCGCGGCAGCAAAGAATTGGCGTCAATCCGCCTCGGGGCGATATAAAGCTTTCTTTATGTGCCCATTGATTTCCGCCCCTGTTCCTGCGACAAGCAGGGCTGAAAGTGTGGAGAGAGCTGTCTCCACACGCGCACTCCCGCGTGCGCCCTCGCCACTAGCAAAGAGGTTTAACGTGGCCCGTTCGTCTTATCTCTTCACCTCGGAATCCGTTTCCGAGGGCCATCCCGACAAGGTCTGCGACCGGATTTCCGACGAAATCGTCGATCTGGTGTTCAAGGAAGCCAAGAAGGCGGGCATGGACCCGGCCAGCGTTCGCATCGCCTGCGAGACCCTGGCCACCACCAATCGCGTCGTCATTGCCGGTGAAGTGCGCGTGCCCGACACGCTGCTCAAAAGGGGCAAGGACGGCAAGGTGCTGCACGACGCCGCTGGCGCGCCGCTGGTCAACCCTTCAAAATTCAAGTCCGCCGCGCGCAAGGCCATTCGGGCCATTGGCTATGAGCAGCCTGGCTTCCATTGGAAGACCTGCCGTATCGATGTGCTGCTGCACGGCCAGTCGGCTGATATTGCCCAGGGCGTCGATGCAAGCGGCGACAAGGATGTCGGCGCCGGCGACCAGGGCATCATGTTCGGCTATGCCAGCCGCGAAACGCCCGAACTTCTGCCTGCGCCGATCTACTACGCCCACAAGATTCTCGAAACGCTCACCGAAGCCCGCAAGTCTGGCACTGGTCCCGCTGCCGTACTTGGCCCCGATGCCAAGAGCCAGGTGACGGTGAAGTACCAGGACGGCCAGCCGGTCGGCGTGACCCAGATCGTGCTGTCGACCCAGCATCTCGACGAGACGCTGACTTCGGCCGATGTTCGTCGCATTGTCGAGCCCTATATCCGCCAGGCACTGCCGGATGGCTGGATCAGCGACGAGACCGTGTGGCACATCAATCCCACTGGCAAGTTCGTTGTCGGCGGACCTGACGGTGACGCCGGCCTTACCGGCCGCAAGATCATCGTCGACACCTATGGTGGCGCGGCCCCCCATGGCGGCGGCGCCTTTTCGGGCAAGGATCCCACCAAGGTGGACCGCTCGGCCGCCTATGCCGCACGCTATCTGGCCAAGAATGTCGTCGCCGCCGGCCTCGCCGATCGCGCCACGATCCAGCTTTCCTACGCAATCGGCGTCGCCAAGCCGTTGTCGATCTATGTCGACCTGCACGGCACCGGCAAGGTCGACGAGGCCAAGCTCGAAACCGCTCTGGCCGAAGTGATGGACCTGACCCCACGCGGCATCCGCACCCATCTCGACCTCAACAAGCCCATCTATGCCAAGACTTCCGCCTATGGCCATTTCGGCCGCAAGGCCGGCCGCGATGGCAGCTTCTCCTGGGAGAAGACCGATCTGGTCAAGGCGCTGAAAGAGGCGGTGCGGTAGTCCGCGCGCCGGAATTTAGTATTGAGGCGCCACTTCGCCTTTGCCGCGATCCTCACCCTCGGGCTTGACCCGAGGGTGCTTCGTTTTTATGGGCCTCTTTAGCAGCCTTGGGGTCAAGCCAGAGGGGCAGGCGTGGTGGTAGGGCGAGAAATGGCCATTCAACAGCGGACAGGCGCATGAGCGATCACGAACTTCCCAAAACCCGCGATGGCGAACCGCGTGCCTTTTTCGGGCGGCGGTCCGGAAAGACCCTGCATGGCGGGCAAAAGGCCCTTGTGGACGACCTGTTGCCACGGGTTGAACTGCCACTGGCTGACCACATTGATCCAAAAGAGCTGTTTCCCGATGCGAAGCGCATGGTCGTCGAAATCGGCTATGGCGGCGGCGAGCATCTGGCGCGCAAGGCAGCCGAAGAGCCGGAAACCGGTTTTATCGGCTGTGAAGTCTTCACTGGCGGCATTGGCAAGATGGTGCAGGCGATCGCGGCACGCGCGCTGGATAATGTGCGGCTCTTTACCGACGATGCGCTCAAGCTGCTGATGGTCATGCCCACCGCCTCGGTTGACGCTGTCTATCTGCTTTATCCCGATCCATGGCCCAAGACGCGCCACCACAAGCGCCGCTTCGTTTCGCCGGTCACCCTGGCGGAACTGGCGCGGGTTATTCGCCCCGGTGGCAGCTTTCATTTCGCGACCGATATCGAAGATTATGCCGACTGGACGCTCGCCCATATCGTGCGTTCTCCCGATTTTGAGTTTTTGCCCGATACGCCGGGTTCCTGGCATAAGCCCTATCCGGGCTGGCAGCCGACCCGATATGAGCAGAAGGCGCGCCGTGAAGGCCGCATGATCAGCTTTTACTTTTCGTTCACCCGGCGCCAACCCTGAGGGCAGAACAGCACGTTTCTTGACCGCCGGGGCTGGATGTCGGCGCAAATGACACCATATCGGGGTCTTGCAAGCCCAGGATAGCGTCATGTCCACCCAATTGCCGATCGACTCCCAGACCAATGAGATGCTGGAGGTGCGGCCGGGAAAGTGGACGCTGGTGGTGATTTCCGAACTACGCGATGGGTCTCGGCGCTTCAATGAACTGCGCCGCGCCATGGGCGGGATTTCGCAGAAATCGCTGACCACAACGCTGCGAGACCTGGAGCGGGATGGCTATATCTCGCGCAGCGCTTTCGCCACCATACCGCCGCGCGTCGATTACGCGCTGACCGCTCTGGGCGAGGAATTGCTGGAACTGGCCGATGGCTGGCGCCGCTTCGCCTTGCGCAACCGCGCCCATGTGGTGGCAGCCCGTATCCGTTTCGACGGGCTGGGAACCAGCGTTTCTATCCACATAGAAGAAGAATAGGGCGGTCTGCGTCAGCAGCCCACCCAATCACAACAAGGCTACGGGCGCCGCCCTGGGGCGGCGCCGTGCTCGGCCGGCACTAGAGGCTGACAGGGGACAGCGTGTCTGTGCTGTAGAACTGCATGACCGAACGACCTTCGGGGGTAACGACGAAGGCACGAACCAGATCGCCCCATTCTTCGGCTGCGGTGGCATTGATGCCCTGTTCCTGCAGGCGTGCCAGAGCCAGATCGGAATCGAAGCTGTCGGCAAAGGCCGGGGCAGCAGCGCCGACAAGCAGAGCGGCAGTGGTCAGGGCGATGACGCTGTTCTTGAACATGATGTGTTCCTTTCTGTTGAACGCACCAGAGATGTGAGCCGCCAAGATCACCCACAAGACGCTGAAAACTTGTTTTTGCCCCTTGAAAGCCGGTCCCTGTGCCCGAGGGTTTGTCTAAAGAAATCAAGGGCTTTGATGGAAACTTGGTTTCTCCGTGGAAACTGCGTATCGCCCCTGATACCGGGTACAGTCCGGCAGTTGGGTGGGGTGCGGCTGGGCTCCGCTCTTGCCTTTTGAACGCTTTGCATCTATATGAGGCGCACATCGTTGCTCTCATTCGAGAGTGGTGCCCTGACCGGCCCCGCTCTTTTTGTTTATACGGACCCTCATGGCTTTCGATATCGCCGAAAAGCGCTACATCAAGGAAACCGGGCTCGAAGCCCGCATCGCTCGCATTGTCGAGCCGGTGGCCAATGATCTGGGCTTTGCGCTGGTGCGGGTGAAAATCACCCCCGAAAACGGCTGCACGCTGCAGATCATGGCCGAAGATGAGCATGGCCGTTTCAACATTACCGACTGCGAGACCCTGTCCAAGGATCTCTCCCCGGTTCTGGACGTGGAAGACCCGATCGACCGCGAATACCATCTGGAAGTCTCTTCTCCGGGCATTGATCGTCCTCTGGTGCGCAAGCGCGACTACGAGCGCTTCCTGGGCCATGAGGCCAAGGTCGAGCTGCTCGACATGATCAATGGTCGCAAGCGTTTCCGTGGCGACATCCATGCCGTCGATGACGAGGGCGTCACCATTCGCCTGCCCGACGCGCCCGGCGGCACCGATCCCGACCACAAGCTGGCCTTCTCGACCATTGCCGAGGCCAAGCTGGTAATGACTGACAAGCTCATGGATCAGGCGCGCGCCGACCAGGAGCTGCACCCCATCGACGACGACGAGACCGAGACGGTCGAATATGCCGACGCCGACAATGACGATAACCTCCCCGAGGAGACCAAATAATGGCCGTTAGCGCGAACCGCCTTGAGCTGTTGCAGATTGCTGATGCTGTTGCCCGCGAAAAGTCGATCGACCGCATGGTGGTGATCGAGGCCATGCAGGACGCCATGGAGAAGGCCGCCAAGGGCCGCTATGGCGCCGAGACCGAGATCAAGGTGGAGATCAATCCGCGCTCTGGCGAAACCCGCATGTGGCGCCTGCTCGAGATCGTCGACTCCGTCGAAGAACCCTCCCGCCAAGTCAGCCTCAAGCTGGCCCAGGTCAAGAACCCTACCGCCAAGGTTGGTGACTTCCTCACCGAGCCGCTGCCGCCGATGGAATTCGGTCGTATCGCCGCCCAGTCCGCCAAGCAGGTGATCGTGCAGAAGGTGCGCGATGCCGAGCGCGACCGCATGTTCGAGGAATATACCAGCCGCGTCGGCGAGATCGTCAATGGCACGGTCAAGCGCGTCGAATATGGCAATGTCATCGTCGACCTCGGCCGTGGCGAAGCCATTATCCGCCGCGACGAGCTGATCCCGCGCGAAATGTTCCGCTACGGCGATCGCGTGCGCGCCTATATCTATGACGTGCGCCGCGAACAGCGCGGTCCGCAGATTTTCCTCTCACGCACGCATCCGCAGTTCATGGCAAAGTTGTTCATGCAGGAAGTGCCCGAGATCTATGATGGCGTGATCACCATCCGCTCCATCGCCCGCGATCCCGGCTCCCGGGCCAAGATTGCCGTGACATCGAACGATTCTTCGATCGATCCGGTCGGCGCCTGCGTTGGTATGCGCGGCTCTCGCGTTCAGGCGGTCGTCGCCGAATTGCAGGGCGAAAAAATCGACATCATTCCCTGGACCGATACCATTGCCGACCTCGTGGTCTCGGCGCTGCAGCCGGCCGATGTCGCCAAGGTGGTGCTCGACGAACAGGCCGAGCGCATCGAAGTCGTGGTTCCCGACGAGCAGCTCTCGCTTGCCATCGGTCGCCGCGGTCAGAATGTGCGACTTGCTTCGCAGCTGATCGGCTGGGATATCGACATCCTGACCGAGCAGGAAGAAAGCGAACGCCGCCAGAAGGAATTCACCGAGCGCTCGACCCTGTTCATGGAAGCACTCGACGTCGACGAGATGGTGGCCCAGTTGCTCGCCTCCGAGGGTTTCTCCTCGGTCGAGGAACTGGCCTATATCGAACCGGGTGAGATTGCCTCCATCGATGGCTTTGACGAAGAGACCGCCGGCGAAATTCAGAACCGCGCGGCTGAATACCTGGCCGAGATCGATCGCAAGTTCGACGAAGAGCGCAAGGCGCTGGGCGTCGAGGACGAACTCTACGAAATCGCCGGCCTCAATGCCGCCATGCTGGTGGCTCTGGGCAAGGACGAGGTGAAGTCGGTTGAAGATTTCGCCGGTTGCGCCGCCGATGACCTGGTGGGCTGGACTGAACGCAAGGATGGCGAAACCAAGCGCTACGAAGGGACCTTCAAGGACTTCCCCATCTCCCGCGAAGAAGCCGAGGACATGATCATGCAGGCCCGCATCCGGGCTGGCTGGATCAGTGCCGAGGATCTTCCGGCCGAAGACGATGTGGTCGAAACCGAGGAGGAGGCGGTCTAAGGACCGCCTTCCTTTGGGGCACCCGGCCTTGGCCCGGCGCGTGGACATGGTAAGGACTTGCGCTCTCACCCGGCAGGAAAAGCCGGTCGAGGATCTCGTGCGCTTTGTCGTCAGTCCGGACGAGACTATCGTTCCGGATGTGGATGCGCGCGCCGAAGGGCGCGGCGTCTGGATCAGCCTCAGCGAGGCTGCCGTGGCAGAAGCCGTCAAGAAGAAGGCTTTTGCGCGCAGCCTCAAGGCGCAGGTGAGCGTGCCCGAGGATCTGGCTGCGCTCACCCGGCTCCGGCTCGAGCAGCGCCTGCTTTCGGCGCTCTCGATGGCCAAGAAGGCCGGGCAATTCGTCTCCGGCGGCTCCAAGGTCAAGAGCGCCATCGAGACCAATCAGGTGCTGGCGCTGCTGACCGCCACCGACGCGGCCGAAGATGGTCGCAACAAGATGACCGGCTCCTTGCGGGCCCTCAACTATGCGCGGCGCGAAATGGGGCTTTCCGGCCCCGATGTGCCGCATTTCGAATTGCTCTCAAGTGCGCAAATGGGTTTGGCACTTGGGCTGGAAAATGTGATACATGCTGCCCTCATGACAGGGGCGGCAGCCCAATCGGCACTGGACAAGGCCATAAGGCTGGCCCGATACAGCGCCCAACCGATGGAAAATGACACCGACCGCGTCGCGGTAGACGGTGTGCTTTTGTCCGCGGAACACGACGAAAGACGATAGGACGATATGGCTGATAACGACGACAAGCGTTCCGACGATACCGGCGCCAAGAAGACGCTGACCCTCAAGGGCGGCCCCGCGCTGGGCAATCGTCCTGGCGGCATGTCTCGTGGACCTTCCCGCTCGACCGTGGTGGTCGAGAAGCGCACCCGTGTGGTGCCCAAGCCGGCCGGACAGGCCAGCCCGACCAATTCGCGACCAGGCGGGTCGTCCAGCCAGGGCACGCGCCCGGGCCAGGGCGGTCGTCCCGGCCAGGGTCGGCCCATGCAGCAGCAGAACCGTGCACCTCTGGGCCTGAGTGCTGCCGAGGCCGAGGCGCGACGCCAGGCATTGGCGCTTGCCGGCGCTCGCCAGGCAGAGGACAGCCAGCGTTTCGCCGCTGAAGAGGCGCGCCGCATCGAAGACGACAACCGTCGCCGCCAGGTGCGCGAGGAAGCCGCTCGTCAGGAAGAAGAACGTCGCCAAGCCGAAGAGGCGCGCCGCGCCGAGGAAGCAGTGGTGGCCAGCGCACCCGCGCCAACGCCCGAGCCAGAGCCGCAGGATGCCGCGCCGCGTACACCATTCGTACCCGCCAGCCAGCGTAATCCCGGCCCCTCCAGCGTGCGCACGGTTTCCGGTCGCCCGGGTCAGTCGGCTCGCCCGCAGCGTCCCGAACGTCCGACCGACAACCGTCGTCCGGAAGGCGATCGCGGCGCTGCCGGGGCTCGCCCGACTGGCGAACGTCGCCCCGCCGGCACAGCTGGTGCCCGCCCGGCAGGTGCAGCAGGTCGTCCCACCGGTGACCGTCGTCCTAGTGGCGCCGGCATGGCGCCGATCGGCAATGTGCCGCCCGCTCCGCCGAGCGAGGCAGATGGCCGTCGTACTCGCACCGGTGCGCCGCAGCAGCGTCCGACCACCGCGGCAGAGCTCGAAAATGCCCGCCGCGCCAGCCGTGCGCAGCCCGAGCGCCCGACGCGCCGCGCCGATGATGGCTCCGAACGCGGTCGCCTGACCGTTTCCAGCGCCACCACCGAGAACGATCGTGATCGTGGTCCCTCGCTGGCGGCCATGCGTCGTCGCCGCGACAAGAAGATGGGTCGTAACCAGCAGGATGCGCCCAAGCTCAGCCGCGAAGTCATCATCCCGGAAGTGATCACCGTCGCCGAACTGGCCAATCGTATGGCCGAGCGTTCCGTGACCGTGATCAAGATGCTGATGCAGCAGGGCCAGATGGCCACGATCAACGATGTGCTCGACGCCGATACCGCCGAGCTCGTCGCCACCGAGCTGGGTCACACCGTCAAGCGCGTGTCGGAAGCCGACGTCGAAGAAGGTCTCTACGACATCCCGGCCGACGACAAGGCCGAGGATCTGACCGATCGTGCGCCGGTTGTGACCATTATGGGTCACGTCGACCACGGCAAGACCAGCCTGCTTGATGCGATCCGCAATGCCAATGTGGTCTCCGGCGAAGCCGGCGGCATCACCCAGCATATCGGCGCTTATCAGGTCGAAAAGAATGGTGCCAAGATCACCTTCCTCGACACCCCCGGCCACGAGGCGTTCACCGCCATGCGTGCCCGTGGTGCCCAGGCGACCGACATCGCCATCCTCGTGGTGGCATCGGACGACAGCGTGATGCCGCAGACCATCGAGTCCATCAAGCATGCCAAGGCTGCTGGTGTGCCGATCATCGTGGCCATCACCAAGATGGACAAGCCTTCTGCCGATCCGCAGAAGGTGCGCACCGAACTGCTGCAGCATGAAGTGTTCGTGGAAACCATGGGCGGCGACGTGCTCGACGTGGAAGTCTCCGCCAAGACTGGCGAAGGCCTCGACAAGCTGCTCGAAACCATCCTGCTGCAGGCCGAAGTTCTCGAGCTCAAGGTGGCCCGCGATGGCCGTGCCGAGGGTCTGGTGATCGAAGCCAAGCTCGATCGCGGTCGTGGTGCTGTGGCAACGGTTCTGGTGCAGCGTGGCACGCTCAAGATCGGTGATATCGTTGTCGCCGGCACCGAGTTTGCCCGTGTGCGCGCGCTGATCAACGATCAGGGCGAGCAGGTCAAGGAAGCCGGCCCGTCTGTTCCGGTCGAGGTTCTCGGCTTCAACGGCGTTCCGAGCGCGGGCGACCGCTTCTCGGTGGTCGAGACCGATGCCCGTGCCCGCGAAGTGACCGAATATCGTCAGCGCGCCATCCGCGAAAAGACGGCCGGCGGCGGTGCCACCAGTCTCGAGCAGATGATGAACCAGCTCAAGATCGCCGGGATTTCCAAGTTCCCGCTGATCATCAAGGGCGACGTGCAGGGTTCTGTCGAAGCCATCGTAGCCAGCCTCAACAAGCTCTCGACCGACGAAGTGTCGGCTCAGATCCTGTTCTCTGGCGTTGGCGGTATCACCGAATCCGACGTGACCCTGGCTTCGGCATCCAACGCCATCGTCATCGGCTTCAACGTCCGTGCCAACAAGCAGGCCAACGACCTCGCCACCCGCGACGGTATCGAAATCCGCTACTACAACATCATCTACGACCTCGTGGATGACGTGAAGAGCGCGATGAGCGGTCTGCTCAAGCCAGAACGTCGCGAGACCTTCATCGGTTACGCAACCATCAAGGAAGTCTTCCAGATCACCAAGGTCGGCAAGGTTGCCGGTTGTCAAGTCACCGAAGGCATTGTGGAACGCGGTGCAGGCGTGCGCCTGCTGCGCGACAACGTCGTCATCCACGAAGGCAAGCTCAAGACGCTCAAGCGCTTCAAGGATGAAGTCAAGGAAGTCCAGGTCGGTCAGGAATGCGGCATGGCCTTCGAAAACTACGAAGACATTCGCGCTGGTGACCAGATCGAATGCTTCCGCGTCGAGACGGTGCAGCGCACGCTCTGATCGAGCGGCCTCAACGATACGCCTTTTGAAAGGGTGCGGCTGGTCCGCACCCTTTCTGTTTTGGCCCCATTGGCGCCCTCATCTGCGGTTTCTGTGTTGGCCGCATCGGCCGGGCTCTGCTAATCATCCCTCCGAAAACGATACCATCCGCGTTCTGGAGGACCCGACTTGGCCGCCATTGACCTCTCCGCTGCTCCCTTCAATCTCGACGAGACGGCCATTGCCTGGGTCAACCAGACCCGCGACGCCCTGTCGGCGCGCGACAAGCTGGCTCAGCTCTTCGTGCTGCTGTCCCGCGCCGCGCCGAACGAAGCGCTGGATGAGTTGCGCAGCTTCAAGCCGGGCGGCATCACGCGCATTTATTCCGGCGACCTCGCCGCCGAGATTGAGCTGATGGGGCAGATCGACCAGGTCGGTCCGGCACCGATGCTGGTCAGTGCCGATCTCGAAGGCAGCCGCATGAGCCTGCCTTTCGGCACGGAAGTGCCCAACCCGCTGGGCCTTGCGGCCATCGACGACGTCGAAACCACCACCGCCATCGCTACCATCATGGCCGAAGAAGCCCGCGCGGTCGGCCTCAACTGGAGCTTCACGCCGGTCATCGACATCAACAAGGCCTGGCGCAGCGCCATTGTCGGCACCCGCTCCTATGGCAGCGATGTCGATACGATCGAACTCCATGCCCTGGCCCAGATCGCCGCTTTCCAGAAAAACGGCGTTGCTGCCACGGTCAAGCACTGGCCGGGCGAAGGTTTTGACGATCGCGACCAGCATCTGGTTACCACGGTCAATCCGCTGACGCTGTCGGAATGGGAAGCGAGTTTCGGCCGGCTTTATCGTTCAGCCATCAAGGCTGGGGTGCTCAGTGTCATGTCCGCTCACATCGCCTTCCCGGCCTTTGTGAGCGAGCTCGACCCCGAGGCCGGCGCCGAGGCCTTCCGCCCCGCCTCGCTGAGCCGGGTGCTGAACCAGACGCTGCTGCGGGAGAGGCTGGGCTTTAACGGCCTCATCGTCTCCGATGCCACGCCCATGGCGGGCTTGGGGGATTGGGGGCCGCGCGACCAGACCTTGCCCGAAGTGGTCATTTCCGGCTGCGACATCATCTTGTTTTCCGATGACCCCAATGCGGATCTGATGCGGCTGGTGAAGGCCGTCGCCGATGGCCGGTTGAGCCAGGAACGGGTCGATGAAGCGGTGACCCGCGTGCTGGCGCTCAAGGCCGCATTGGGTCTGCACCGCGAAGATCGCGCTCAACCCAATCTCGATGGCGCCCGTGGCGTGCTTGCCAGCCCGGAAAACCTGCGCGTGGCACGCGAGGCAGCCGCCCGCGTTCCCACCCTGGTCAAGGACACAGCAGGCAATCTGCCGCTGTCCCCGGCTCGCCACAAGCGTGTCCTGGTGTTCTCGACCGGCGCCGTTCAGCCATTCGCCCCAAAACCCTTGCCACTGTCGCTACCGGAAAAGCTGCGCCAGGCTGGCTTTGAGGTCACCGAATTTTCGTCCGATGTGTCGGCGGACGCGAGGGATTACGATCTCGTCCTCTATCTGCTCGCCGAAGAGACGCTCCTGACGCGCAGCCGCATCTTCCTTGACTGGACGGGGCTGACCGGCAGCGTGTTCGGCGCCATGCATCGCTATTGGCACGAAGTGCCAACTGTGATGGTGTCGCTGGGCTACCCCTATTACCTCTACGACGCGCCACGGGTCGCCACCTATGTCAACGCCTATGGCTCAAACGAGGACATGCAGTCCGCAGTGCTCGCGGCTCTGCTCGGGCGGGCAGAGTTCGTCGGCAAGAGCCCTGTCGATGCCTTTTGCGGCAGCGACCAGGCGCGCTACTGATCTGTTTTAGGGACAGACCGGCTCACCGGCCTCCACAGTGAACTGGCGGGGGCCGACCCAGCCCTCGGCCTGCTTCTGCGGTGCATCGACGATCTTGAGCGCCAGCGTGCAGCCTTCGGCCTCGGCTTCGTAGCTGTCGGTTTCGACAAAGCGCACGGCGTCTACCGGTCGCGCAATGCCGAAAATCTCGACGGCTGTGCTCAGCACGGCTTCGAGCTCCGCCTGGCGCTGATATTGCGGCGCCAGCGCGGCGAGAGCCGGAGCGCTCAGGGCCAGGACCAGGCCGAGCGCGATGGGGATGGATTTCGTCATTATGGCTTCCCATATGTGGTTGAGACAAAGCAGGCGGTCGAGGGAACTTTCCACCTCTTGCCGCAATTGCAGCCTAGGTTAGTTTCGACCACTAAATCCATGCGAGGAAATCACGCAGATGATTCGCCGCCAAGCTCTTCTTCTCGGTGTCGCCGCATTTCTGGCTCCGCTGGTGCCCGCTCTGGCGCTCGATCGCGCGTTGACCCCGCAGGAGCAGCAATTGATCGCCGAGATCAATGCCCATAATTCCGCCATTCGCACCATGGCCGGGCGCTTCCTGCAGATCGACACCAATGGCGGTCGCACCGAAGGCACATTCTTTCTGGAGCGCCCCGACAAGGTGGCCTTTCGCTACGCGCCGCCCAGCCGCGAGGAAATCGTCTCCCAGGGCCGTGGCTTCTACGTGCTCAATCGGCGCGACGAAACCTATTACGCCTACCCGCAGGACACCATTCCGTTGCGCCAGTTCCTGGGCAGCGAAATCAATCTGCTCAATGCCAATGTGGTCAATGTCACCACCTCGGACGGCTATATCAGCATCACCGTGATCGACCGGACCGTGGCCGGCACCGTTCAGGTGTCATTGGTCTTCGATGTCGATACCAAGGAATTGGCGCAGTGGAGCCTGGTGGAGCCAAGCGGCTCGGAGCTGACCTTCTCGCTCTATGATGTGCAGCAGGGCATGGATATTCCCCGCGCCTTCTTCTCCATCCCCGCCACCTATAAGGGACTTGATCCTTCGACCCGCTGAGTGGGAAGAGGCGGTAAGAAACACCAAAGCCCCCGAGCCAGGCTCGGGGGCTTTGGTGTTTTCGGCGCCAGCGCAGGCACCGGACAATCAGTCGAATTCTTCGTTGGGATAGACGCCCCAGAGCTCTTCCTGGCGCACATAACCGGAAAAGGCCTGGCGTTCACCGGGCTGACCTGCCGCCACCGAACACCACTGCCCGTCGCATTCGTGGATGGTGACCTTGACCCCAGGCGCCAACCGCGCGCGGACCGGGCCGTCATCGGCGCGATTGGTGTGCATGGTCACTTCGCCATTGGCCATCAGCGGAGTGGCGTAGCCAGTGCGGGTGCCGATCAGCAGGTTCTGGTGCACCCAGCCCTCATCGCCCTCAACGTCTCGAATCTTTCGCCAGGTGTCGAATTCCTGGATGATTTCCACCGGTACGCCCGAAACCACAAAATTCCAGGCGATGTCATATTTGGTGCCGGGGCCGACGCGCACATTGATCGGGCTCGAGCGGGTGGACACGAAGCGGGGCAGGGGCAAGCCGCTGGCGCCCTCGGTCTGGGCATAAGCCGCAGCCGGAAGCTGCAGCGCAGCGGATGTGCTCAGGGCCAGAACGAGAAAAAAAAGCGCTACGGCGCGGCCTGGAAGGGCGGGCAGGACGAACATCACTTTGCAGACGGTAAAGATTTGCCCTATCAGTAGCGCATGATCCTTAATGGTCGCTGAAGGATCGGCTTCGTGCCGGCCCCGGCCAGCTCCATCGGTGCCCATGACATCCAGCAAACCCAAAATCCTGGTCACGCGGCGGCTACCCCAAAGCATCGAAGCCCGAATGGCAACCCTGTTCGAGACCGATGTCAACGAGGGCGATGCCACCCTGACCGGCGAAGACATTCTCGATGGCCTCGCCGGCAAGGACGTTCTGGTCTCCACCATCACCGACCGCATCGATGCGGCCCTGATCGCCCGCTTGCCCAAGAGCGTGCGGCTCATCGCCCAGTTCGGCAATGGCGTCGATAATATCGATCTCGAAGCGGCCTGGGCCGCCGGTGTCACCGTCACCAATACGCCCAGCGTGCTCACCGAAGATACCGCCGACATGGCCATGGCGCTGATGCTGGCTTTGCCGCGCCGGCTGGTGGAAGGCACGCAGATGCTGCTGCGCGATCGTGCCTGGGCCGGTTGGTCGCCGACCTCGATGCTCGGCCATCGTCTGCGCGGCAAGGCGTTGGGGATCGTCGGCATGGGCCGGATTGGCACTGCCGTGGCCCAACGAGCGCGCGCCTTCGGGCTCGCCATTCACTACTATTCGCGCAATCGCCGCCCGCCTGGGGTCGAAGAGCCGCTGGGTGCCACTTATTGGCATGATCTCGACGCCATGTTGGAGGCGGTCGATATCGTCTCCCTGCATACACCGCTGACCCGCGACACCCAGAACATTCTCTCCGCCGCACGGCTCAACCGCCTCAAATCCAGCGCCTATGTGGTCAATGTCAGTCGCCCCGAGCTGGTGGACGAACCGGCGCTGATCGCGGGTATCGAAACCGGTCGCCTGGCTGGCGCCGCGCTTGATGTGTTCGAGAACAAGCCCGGTATTAATCCGCGTCTTCTTGCCCTTGCCGAGGCCAATAAGGTCGTGCTCACCGCTCACATGGCATCAGCCACGATGGAAGCGCGCATCGAAATGGGCGAGGTAGTGATCGTCAACATCCGGACCTTCATGGACGGGCATCAGCCGCCCCACCGCATTCTGCCGGAAACGCCACTGCCGCGTGCCCTGCGCGCCTGACTGTTGCAGTAATTCCGCAAGTGAAATGGCTTCGCCGGCTGCGACATCTGTTTTCCTTGCATGGCTGGCCCATCCCTCCTAATCGTCGGCCAAGGCTGGAATCGTGGGGGCGAAGCATCCGGTCTCATTGTTGCGGCACGGCGAGCGCCGCGGTCCGGTTCGAGGAGAGCCCCTTGTTGCGTTTGAACGTTCTGCCTCTGATTGTCCTGCTCGGTCTGGTGACGCCGGCCGCGACATTTGCCGCCGAAGGCGATGCGGCGCCGATCAGCGAGGCAAACGGCCATCTGGTGCTCGAAGCGCTGGGCCATCAACTCGCTTTGCCCATGCCCGATTGGGTCGACCCGGCCTGGCGCGAGCGGGACGGCCTCTCGGCCTTGATCGATACCAATTACGTGACGCTTGATGGCCAAGCCGCCGTCAGCCTCTATCCCAAGGGCGAGGGCGAAGGTTTCTGGACCAAGCGCTATGGCGCCCGTATTCTCGACGATGCCTCGACAGCGCTCGTCGACTATCGCGATGCTGCCATTGATGCCTTCGCCACCACCTGCAAGCCAGGCCTGACTGGCTTCTTCCAGCTCGAGCCAGATGGAGCCGACCACTTGCCGCCGCTTGGCTTCGTCTGTGGCGGTTTCCTGGACGCATTACCCGGCTATCGCGGCAAGGGAGAAGTCATGGTCATGGGCTTCCTCAAATCACCGAACGGGCTGGGTGTGGTGTTCCAGGAATGGCAGGGAACTGCCTTCGATCCCGCTGATCCCACCAGCTGGCCGGTGGACGTACAGACCGTCGAAGCCCGCGTTGCCCAGTTCAAGACCGATGCCAGTCTCGCGGTCGTGGATTGACGGCGGCCCGGCAAGGCCCTAAGCCGCTGGCCCATGAAAAGAGATAACCCATCCACCGGCCCCAGCCAGCGTATGCTGCGTGTGGGGGAACTGGTCCGCCATGCATTGGCGGCGTTGTTCGCTCGCGGCGAAATCGAGGACGACGCCCTGCGCGGCACGGTCCTGACCGTCCCTGAAGTGCGCATGACGCCCGATCTCAAGCTCGCCAATGCCTATGTAATGCCGCTGGGCGGCAGCCATGCTGATGAAATCGTGGCGGCGCTCAACCGTCACCGCAAATTCATCCGGGGTCGTATTGCCCCGCAAATCGACCTCAAATATGCGCCCGAATTCCGCTTCTTCGTCGATGAGACGTTCGAGGAGGCTGGCCGTATCGATGCCCTGCTGCGCTCGGATCGCGTCAAGCGCGACCTCGATGAAGACGAGAACGGCGAAGACTGACAGTGACGCAGCCCAGATCCAAAAAGCGCCCCATCTCCGGGTGGGTGGTGCTGTCAAAGCCCTATGACATGACCTCCACCCAGGCGGTGGGCAAGGTCCGCTGGCTGTTTTCCGCTGCCAAGGCAGGCCATGCCGGTACACTCGACCCGCTGGCCACCGGCATCCTCCCCATCGCTCTCGGTGAGGCTACCAAGGCCGTGCCGCAGGTGCAGGATGGTACAAAAATCTACCGCTTCGCCATTCAATGGGGCAGCTCCACCAGCACCGACGATGCCGAAGGCGAGGTGATCGCCACTTCCGACCACCGCCCTGAGCAGGCCGACCTGGAAGCGGTGCTGCCGCGCTTTACCGGCACCATCATGCAGCGTCCTCCGGCTTTTTCGGCGATCAAGGTCGATGGCGAGCGTGCCTATGACCTGGCGCGCGCCGGTGAAATCGTCGAACTGGCTGAGCGGCCGATCGATATCGACGCCATCGCGCTCGTCTCCCACGATACGGTGCAGAGCATTCTCGAGGTGACCTGCGGCAAGGGCACCTATGTGCGAGCCCTGGCGCGCGATATTGCCGAAGCGCTGGGCACAAGGGGCCATGTCACCAGCCTCCATCGCGCTGCGGTGGGGCCATTTACCGACGCCATCGCCGTGACCATCGAACAATTGGAAGCGGCAGAAGCCGGTCTGGCGCGCGACGCGCTCCTTGCACCTGTCGCATCCGGTTTCGCCAATCTGCCAGAAATTCGGCTCGATCCCGTGCAGGCGACAGCCGTCGGCCATGGCAATGCGGTGCTGCTGACCGGCGCCGGCGCGCCACTGGCGCTCGATGATTGCTGGGCCAGCTTCAAGGGCAAGGTGGTTGCCACGGGGTCGGTGGCCTTCGGGCAATTCCATCCGCGCCGGGTCTTCAATCTCTAACCTTTCGGCACGGCATCGTCGTCAATAAAAACGGGGCCCGATTGGGCCCCGATTTTTTGCTCCGGTCAGGTGACCAGGAAGATGATGATGATCAGCCAGATCGGCACGCCGAGAAGCCAGAGTGCAAGTCCTTTGAACATGGAATTCTCCTCTTTCTTATCGGATCAGAAGCGGCGGAAGACGTCGGTGAAGACGCTGTTTTCGTCGCGGTGATTGCCACCCTTCTGGGCTGCCCAATAGGCACCGATGGCCGAAACCAGCGAAGAGGCGGCGAGGAGGAAGGCGGCGATAATAGCCGTGTTGCGGGCAATGCGGGCAGCCTCGACGGCTTGCTGACGGGCAGTGGCGACATTGGCGGCAACCTGGTCGACGCGGGACTGGGCTTCTTCCGGCGTCAGGCCGGTATTGGCGGCCACAACATTGGCGAGATAGGCGCGGTCGTCGGCATTGATGCTGCCATCGCCAAGCGCGGCTTGGGCGAAAATGCGGCCGGCCTCGTCGCGGGCAAGCGTGGCGTCTACCGGCTGGTTGGCGCGGAACAGCGTGTCGACGAAATAGGCATTGGGGTCGACAGCGTCCTCGACGGCATTGGAGGCAGCAACCGTGGCGGTAGCGGTAGCGCTGCCCACGGCATTGGCAATGGCACCCACGCCGCTGACAGCCAGCACGGCACCAACAATCATGGCACCAGCCCAGACGAGCAGGCCATGGGCGCCATCGCGCACATCGCTCTCATCTTCAGTGGCGTCGAAATTGCGTCGACGCAGGCGACCGGTGAGGTAACCGCCGGCCATGAAGCTGGAGATCTGCACCCAGAGGAACCAGCTGGCGGCAGCAACACCGATCAGCACCGCCGGTGCGCCCTCGCGGGCATGAAAGCCCACCATGTTGAGCCCGATGGCGGAGCCGAAGCTGATGAAGAGAATGGAAATCGCGCTGGCGAAGACGACGCCGGCAATGATGGCGGGCCAATCCACATAGCTGGATTTTTCGCGATCACTGGCTGCGCCAGCCTCGATAACGGCAATGCCGGAGGGATGTTCGATCGTCATGGTGATACCTGTCCTTGTTGCTAATGGCTCAAGCGAGACCGATGAACGACAGGATGGCCATGACGATAACGACCAGGCCGACAAGATAGATGATGGAGTTCATGGGAAGAGCCTCTGTTGAGTGACGCAAGTGGTCAGACAACGGGCCCGATGGGATTTTGTTCCGATTGCGGCAGATTGGCGGCGAAGGCTGTGCGCCTCCGCCGCTGGCTTTGGTGCCGAGGGGCTCAGCGGCTGGCCCATTCCAGAAGGCTGGCCAGACCCACAAAGGGCAGGTCTGCGCGTTCGGTCAGCCCCGAGGCGCAGGTCGAAACGGTGGAGACGCCCAACTCGCACCCTGGTGGAATGTCGTCGCGCACGCGCCGCGTCGCATGCTGGTTGAGCTCGGGCAGGAACAGGCCCTTGTCTCCGGCATAGCCGCAGCACGTGACCGAGGTCAGCACCGCGATCTCCTCGGCACAGGCGCGGGCAATGGCTTCGGTCGCCGGCTGTTCGCCGAGGCGCTGCGCCGAGCAATTGTGGTGCACAGCAACAATTTTCAGCTTCTGGGTGATGCTGAGGTTGGGTAGCACCTGCTCGACCAGGAACTGCGCGGAATCGCTGACCTCGGCCGAGCCCGGCACCGCCTGCAAATGCTTGGCGCAGGTCGACGCATCGGTGACCACCGGCAAGGCGCCATCGACCGAAAGATCGTTCAGCTGCGCCATCAGCATCCCACCGACCTTCTCGGCTTCCTGCGGAAAGCCCTTGGACTGGAAAGGCTGGCCACAGCATTGGCCATTGAGGTGCTCGGGGATGATCACGTCAAACCCGGCGCGTTCCAGCAGCGTCACCATGGCCTGGTTGGTTGGCAACAGCTGGTGGTGAGTTTCGGGCGCGCCGAACATGCGGCTCGGGCAGGCCGGGAAATAGACCACAGATGGCCGCCCGGTTTGAGCGATTGGCACCGGGAAGCCGCTTTTGCGCGGGTCCTGCCGGTTGTCCTTTGCTTTGGGCGTGCCGGGGCCATGGTGTAGCGCTCGTGACACGCGCGGTACATGTCGCCCCGTCAACCGTCGCGCCGTATCGGTGATCGCTTCGACGGCAGGGGCAGGCACGACTTTGCGGGCCATATCGGCCACCGCCACCCCACCGCGCATCATCGACTCGACCGCGCCGCGATGGTCGGCCACGAAATGGGCGACCGAACGGGCGGTGTCGCCCCGGCGCCTGGCGCGCTCGCCCAGAATCATGGTGCCGGTCTCGATACCCACGGGGCAGCGCAGAGAGCAGAGATTGCAGGCAGCGCAGGTATCCATCCCGGCATATTGGAAATCGGCCTCGAAGCGCGCCAGCCGCGCCGGGTCCTCGCCGGTCTGCTTGAGGCGAGCGCGCTCGCGCGTCACGGCAATGCGCTGGCGCGGCGTCAGCGTCATGTGGTGGCTGGGACAGGCCGGCTCGCAAAACCCGCATTCGATGCACAGATCGACGATCTCGTCGGCCAGCGGCATGACCTTGAGGTTCTTGACGTGGATCTTGGGATCGTCGTTGAGCAAGACGCCTGGATTGAGCAGTCGCTCGGGGTCGAAAGCCGCCTTGATCGCCTGCATGATGCCATAGGCCTTGGCGCCCCATTCGGCTTCGACGAAGGGTGCGATGGCGCGGCCGGTGCCGTGCTCGGCCTTGAGCGAACCGCCATAGCGTAGCGATACGAGATCGGAGAGCGCGCGATTGAACGCGTCGAATTTTTCAGCGGCACCCGGCTTGGTGAAATCGTCGCCCATCTGGAAATGCAGATTGCCCGCCAATGCGTGGCCGAATATTACCGCATCGGGATAGCCGTGCTCATCGAGCATGCTGCGCAAGTCGACAACAAAATCGGCCAGTTTTTCAATCGGTGCCGCCACGTCCTCGGTCAGCATGATGCTGCCCTTGGGACGCGCTGCACCGGCGGAGGTGAAGAAGCCCTTGCGGATATCCCACAGCTCGTGGCTGCGATGCTCGTCGGTGGACAGATCGATATGGGTGGCGCCGTGGCGCGCCAGCAGCGCAGCGGTCTTGGCGACTTCGCGCGCCAGCGTCTCGGCGTCGGGAGCGGTGACGTCGATCAGCACGGCCGGCGAAGTCTCGGTCAGCCAAGGCAGTAAAGGCACCATGGGCGAGAGGTGCTCGACCGTGGCCAATGCGCGCCGCTCGATATATTCGGCCGCGGTCACTCCGGTGGTCACCTGCACGCCGCCATTGGCCATTTCGATGATGGCGCGCCCGGCGGCCTGCGGATCGGGAAAGGGAATAAGCCCGGTGGCCTTGAAGGGGTGTTCGGGCACCGTATTGTAGGTCACCTCGGAGACGAAGCCGAGCGTGCCTTCCGAGCCCACCATCAGGTGGATGAGAATATCGAGCGGATCGTGATAGTCGACCAGAGCGTTGAGCGAATAGCCCACCGTGTTCTTGATGCGGTATTTGTGCCGGATCAGCGCCACCAGTTCCGCATCATCCATGACGGCGCGATGCAGCGCCTGCAACTGGTCGAGCATCTTGGCATGGCTCTTGCGGAAGGCGGCAACGCTATCCGCGTCGCCGGAGTCCAGCATAGTGCCGTCGGTCAGGACGATCCTGAGTCGCGCCATGGTGTGGTACGTGTTCTGCGCTACCCCGCAGCACATGCCCGAGGAATTGTTGTTGACCACGCCGCCGATCTTGCAGGTCGCCTGGCTCGCCGGATCTGGCCCAATCTTGCGGTCAAATTTCTTCAGCGCGCGGTTGGCCTCGGCGACGATGACGGCCGGTCCAAGAGTGATCTTCTCGGCTCCCGGATGGATGGTCAGCTTGCGCCAGCCATCCCCGAGCACGGCCAGCACGCCATCGGTGACGGCCTGTCCGGACAGCGAGGTGCCGGCGGCCCGGAAGGTTACCGGCAGTCCCTCGGCACGGGCTGCCTGGAACACGGCACGCACATCATCCTCGGAGTTGACGAAGACCACCACGGCCGGAATCAGCCGGTAGGAACTGGCATCGCCGCTCCAAGCATAGGTCATCAGCGGATCGGTGTGAATGGCGCCCGAAACACTGGCTTTGAGGCGATGGGCGACGCGCTCCCCGGCGGCCTGGCGGTCGGGGGCGGGAGCCTTGGGCTGGATCGAGGTGAGAACGGCTTGCTGCATGCTTGTCTACTAACATGTTAGGCAATGTCTGCGAAGGGCTTCTCGCTCCATGTGGCGAAACTGCTCAGCGTTCCGGCGGTGGCAACACCACCGCTGCCGCCTGCATGATCCGCGCGATCAACGCTTCGATGCGTGCTTCGCTGCGTCGCTCGCTCAACACATGAACGCCGGCGGTGAATCTGGTCATCTCGTCGACGACATCGAGCTGAAGCAGTCCCTGCTTTTGCAGGTGATCGCTGATGACATGGGAGTGCGGCAGCACCGCGTCGGTGGCCAGTGTGTAATCTATGCAGGCCGCCAGGGAATTGGAGCCGAAAGTAAAGTCGGTCTGGTCGAACAGGGCCTTCATCCGAGCGCGCCAACGATTGGGATCGAAAAACCGCTCGTGCCGGCTTTCCGGCGGGGTGCTGGTGACGATGGGGAAGCGCTCGACCTCCTCCCGCGCACAGGGTCGACCGAGCAGGGGATGGCCGGCGCGTACAAAATAGCCGTTATGCACAGTCGTCAGCGGAATGAATTCAGTGGCCACGGCGGCATTGAGCTCCTGCGTCTCGTGCCCGAGAAACAATGAGATGTCGCCGGAGAGCAGTTGATCCAGCAGTCGAAACTGATGTCCAAGGCTCACCTGCACGGGCGAACCGGGAAATTCCCGCTGATAGTCGAGGATCATGTCCTTGAGAAACAGCTGCCACCAGGAATAACCGGTGCCGATCGACAGACCCTGCTCGGCGCCACGCCGCTGGTCGTCGATCATGGCCAGCGTATTGTCATAGAGCCTCTGCATCAGCCGGGCATTTTCATAAAGCGTTTCGCCGTAGCGGGTAAGGCGGACGCCGCGCGAGGAGCGCTCGAACAGCGGCACGCCGATGCTCTCCTCCAGCTTGTGCATGTTGAAGGTCAGCGTCGGCTGGGTGAGCAGCAGCGCGGTGGCCGCACCGCTCAGCGAACCGGCATCGGCCACCGCGATGAACTGGGTGAGAAGCTTGTCCATATCATTCCTCTCGGTTTGCGGCAGAGCTAACGCCAGTGACCATAGAAAAAATCTATAGAAAGCGCGACATTTCGTAGTTCTCTCTTTGGAAAAAATCCGCCAGTCTCGCCACACAACATGCCGGACAGGGATAGGCGGGCGAGATGGGCAGCGATGATGACTTCCTCAATCTTCCATACAAGATAGTTGCTCGACCCAAATCTCCCGTGTTAAGAGCGTAACTGACTGGTTATTTAAGCAGGGCGTCAATCAGCCACTTGCGCAGGAACTCGCGCGACAAGGTTGTCTAGTCATAGGCTTTCTGGTAACCAATCGGTGATTTAGCGGCGGGGAGGCCGCTATGCGAGAAAACCGGGTCCCAGGCGGGTCCGGATTGTTTTGGGAGGACCAAACTATGACTCTACGTCTTGATCGTCGTCAGTTTCTGATGGGCTCTTCAGCCTTGCTGGCTGCAGGGGCTGTCGGCATGGGCCCGGCATGGGCGCAGAACGCCACCCTGCGGCAGTTCTTCTGGGGCGGCCAGAACCGTGCCGACCGCACCTATGGTGTCAACGACCTGTTCAAGGCTGCCACCGGCAACACCGTCGATAGCAGCTTCCTCGGCTGGGGTGACTACTGGCCCAAGCTCGCCACCGAAACCGCTGGCGGCAATGCCCCTGACATCGTGCAGATGGACTATCGCTATATCGTCGAGTACGCCAAGCGCGGTGCCATTGCTCCGCTGGACGAGTTTGTCGGTGGCGCCCTCAAGCTCGACGGCTTCGACGCCGACCAGCTCGAAGGCGGCAAGGTCGATGGCAAGCTCTATGGTATTTCGCTCGGCGCCAACTCCGTGGCTCAGCTGGTCAATATCGCCGCTTTCGAGGAAGCCGGCGTCGAAGCGCCGAACCGCGACACCACCTATGACGAAATTCGCGAAAAGGGCGAAGCGTTCAAGGCCGCCAATGTCCGCGGCGGCATGAAGATCATTGCCGATGGCTCGGGCTCCGAGCCCATGCTCGACAACTGGCTGCGCCAGAAGGGCCTGGCGCTCTACACGGCCGATGGCAAGCTCGGCTTCGATGCCGATGCGGCCATCGAGTGGTTCACCCTCTGGCAGGGCTTCCGCAATGACGGCATCTGCGTCAGCGCCGAAGATCAGGCGCTCGACACCAACGGACCGCTGGAAACGACCATGGTGGTTATGGGCAAGGCGGCGATGATGCCGTCCAACTCCAACCAGCTCGTCGCCTTTCAGACGCTGATGACAGATCCGCTGACCATCACCAACTATCCGCGCATCGCGCCCGGCGTCGGTGGCGGTCACTATCGCAAGCCGTCCATGTTCTTCTCGGTCGGCGGCTCCTCTGCCAACAAGGAACTGGCCGCCCAGTATCTGAGCTTCTTCGTCAACGATCTCGGCGCTGCCGAAGTCCTGGGCGTGGAACGCGGCATTCCCTGCATCGACAAGACACGTGAAGCCGTGGCGCCTGGCCTCGACGAACAGAACCAGATCGCTCTCAACTTCGTCGCCAATCTCGGTGATCTGCTTGGGCCGCTGCCGCCGCCGCCGCCGGCCGCCGCTGGTGAAATCGACATCTCGCTGCTGCGCGTTCTCAGCCAGGAAGTGGCTTTCGGTGCTCGTTCGCCGGAAGACGCTGGCCAGTACTTCGTTTCCGAAGCCACTGCCATCCTGCAGCGCGCCAGCTGATCCAGGATACGACTATGGCCACGCAGGTCGACAACAGTGCTTCCACCGGAGCCGGCCGCGTGGCCCCTCCATCCTTCTGGTCCGGGGTGTGGCAAAACCATGCCCCGGGCTACCTCTTCCTTCTGCCCTGGCTCATCGGCTTTCTCGGCCTGACCATTGGGCCGATCCTCACTTCATTCTATCTGAGCTTCACGCATTTCGACCTGCTCACCGCTCCGCGCTGGGCCGGCCTCGACAACTATATGCGCATGTTCACCAATGATCCGAAGTTCGTCGCTTCCATGCGGGTGACCTTCACCTTCGTGATCTTCTCGGTGCCGCTCAAGCTGGCTTTCGCTCTCGGCGTCGCACTGCTGCTCAATCGCGGTATGAGGGGCCTTTCGATCTATCGGGCGCTGTTCTACCTGCCCAGCCTTCTCGGCGCCTCGGTGGCCATTGCCATCCTCTGGCGGCAGATCTTTGCCGGCAATGGCCTGGTAAACCAGCTGCTCGCCAATTTTGGCATTCAGGGCCCGAGCTGGATTTCCAATCCCAACACGTCGCTGTGGACGCTGATCATTCTTGCCGTCTGGCAGTTCGGCTCGCCTATGATCATTTTCCTCGCCGGCCTGCGACAGATTCCGCAGGATATGTACGAGGCCGCCAGTCTCGATGGGGCCAGCAAATGGCGCCAGTTCTGGAAGATCACCCTGCCCATGCTGACCCCGGTGGTGTTCTTCAACGCCATCATCCAGACCATCGAGGCCTTCAAGAGCTTCACCCCGTCCTTCATCATTTCGGGCGGTACCGGCGGGCCGATCAATTCGACCCTGTTCTATACCCTCTATCTCTACAACGAGGCCTTCGGCTTCTTCCGCATGGGCTATGCCTCGGCGCTTGCCTGGGTGCTCCTTGCCATCGTGGCGCTGTTCACCGCCTTCTCCTTCCTGACCAGCAAGTATTGGGTGCATTATGACGACTGATGCAGAGCGCCTGACCGTGGTCACCGGTTCCTCGCCGACCCGCCGCAAAATGATGTCGATCATCGCCCATGTGCTGCTGGTCGGGGCATCGATCGTGATGCTTTATCCGCTGCTCTGGCTGCTGGCCGCATCGTTCCGCCCGGAAAATGAGATCTTCACCTCCGGCGTGTCGGTGCTGCCCTCCGCCAATTGGAGCGTGGATTCCTACATTCGCGGCTGGAACGGCCTGCGCGTCGGCTTCGGGCAGTTGTTCATCAACTCCTTTGTCATCTCGATCCTGTCGGTGATCGGCAATGTCGTGGCCTGCTCGCTGGCCGCCTATGCCTTCGCCCGGCTGGAATTTGCCGGCCGCCGCTTCTGGTTCGCCATGATGCTGATGACGCTGATGCTGCCCTATCAGGTGACGCTCATTCCCCAATATGTGTTCTTCCTCAACCTCGGTTGGGTGAACACCATATTGCCCTTGGTGGTGCCGAAATTCCTCGCCGCCGATGCCTTCTTCATCTTCCTCATGGTGCAGTTCTTCCGCGGCCTGCCCAAGGAGCTCGATGAGGCGGCGCGCATGGACGGGGCGGGACCCTGGCGCATCTATTGGAAGATCATCCTGCCGCTCTCCATGCCGGTTCTGGCTACGGCTGCGATCTTCACCTTCATCTGGACATGGGACGATTTCTTTGGCCCGCTGATCTATCTCAGCGATCTGCGCCAATACACCGTCATGCTGGGCCTGCGCACCTTCACCGACAATACCGGCATGTCCGATTATGGCGGCATGTTTGCCATGAGCGTGCTGAGCCTTGTCCCGATCTTCGTCTTCTTCCTGTTGTTCCAGCGCCTTCTGATCGAAGGCATCGCGACCACCGGCATGAAGCGCTAACTCCAAAATGCGGAGTGCGGGTCATGCCGCGCTCCGCTCACCAGCGACGACCAGGATATTCTGCTGAAATGACGATCAAATTTGCCGCCATCGGCATCAATCACGCCCATATCTACGGCCAGGTGGATTGCCTGAAGCGCGCCGGTGCCAGCTTCGTGGCCTTCCATGCTGTTGAGGACGACCTGGCAAAAACCTTTGGCGACAAATATCCCGAGGCCCGGCGCGTTGCCGATCCCCGCGAAATTCTCGAAGATGCCTCGATCCAGGTCGTCACCACTGCCGCCATTCCGGCCGATCGCGCCGATATTTGCCTTGCAGCCATGCGGGCCGGCAAGGACGTGTTGACCGACAAGCCCGGCATGACCACCTTCGCCCAGCTTGAAGAGATCAAGCGTGTACAGAAGGAAACCGGGCGCATCTTCTCGGTGCTCTATTCAGAGCATTTCGAGGTCCCGGCCGCCGTCGAGGCCGGCAATCTCATTGCCCAGGGCGCCATCGGCCAGGTGGTCAACACCGTCGGCCTGGGACCCCATTCACTGCGGCTCAACAATCGTCCGGATTGGTTCTTCACCCGCAATCGCTATGGCGGCATTCTGTGTGATATCGCCAGCCACCAGTTCGAGCAGTTCCTGTTCTTCTCCGGTGCCATGGACGGCGAAGTGGTTTCTGCCAATGTGCACAATCGTAACCATCCCAACCGTCCGGGCCTGCAGGATGTGGGCGATGCCCATGTACGCACCGCTGGGACCACCGGCTATATCCGTGTCGACTGGTTCACACCCGAGGGGCTGCCGACCTGGGGCGACGGGCGCCTGACCATTTTGGGTACAGAGGGCTATATCGAGCTGCGCAAATATGTCGATATCGCCGGCCGGCCCGGCGACAACCACCTCTTCCTTGTCGACAAGAAGGGCGTCCAGCATATCGACTGCTCCAAGGTCGACATGCCCTTCGGCCGCCAGTTCCTCGACGACGTGCGTAACCGCACCGAAACGGCGATGCCGCAGGAACGCTGCTACAATGCCATGAAGATGGCACTGACCGCCCAGGCTATTGCCGAACAGGGCAGGGAGTAAGAACGATGAGCCGCATTTTGAACGTCGCCGTCGTCGGCTGCGGTATCGGCCGCTCCCATATCGTGGAAGGCTACCTGCCCAATGCCGACAGGTTCAAGGTTGTCGCGCTTTGCGACCTCAACCAGGAACGTCTGGATGAGGTTGGCGAAGAATTCGGTGTCGAGCGCCGCATCACCGATTTCGCCGATCTTCTGAGCATGGACGACATCGACATCATCGATGTCTGCACCCCGCCAGGCGCGCATCTCTCCATGGTGGTGGACAGCCTGCGCGCTGGCAAGAATGTGGTCTGCGAAAAGCCGCTGGTCGGGTCGCTCAAGGATGTGGACGCCGTCATTGCCGCCGAGAGGCAGGCCTCCGGAAAGCTGATGCCGGTGTTCCAGTACCGCTTCGGCGACGGTATCGAGCAGGCCAAGGCCATCATCGATGCCGGCATCGCCGGAAAGCCCTATGTCGGGACGGTCGAGACCTTCTGGCGCCGCGAGGCCCCCTATTATGCCGTGCCCTGGCGCGGCAAGTGGAAGACCGAATTGGGCGGCGTCCTGATGGGCCACGCCATCCATCCGCACGATATCTTCACCTATCTCATGGGCGATATCGCCCGTGTCTTTGGGCGCGTCGCCACAAGGGTCAATCCGATCGAGGTGGAAGACTGCATCTCGGCCTCCATCGAAATGCAGAGCGGCGCGCTGGCCAGCTTCACCGCCACGCTGGGTTCTGTCGACGAGATCACCCGCATCCGCCTGCAGTTCGAGCACGTGACTATCGAAAGTGATCACGCGCCCTATAATCCGGGCAATGCCCTATGGAAGATTCTGCCGCGCAATGACGCGGTCAAATCCAGGATCGACGCCCTGCTGGCCGATTGGCAGCACGTGCCCTCGCGCTTCCAGACCCAGATGGCGCGCTTCTACGACGCGCTGGTCCACGACGCCCCTTTGCCGGTCACCAGCCAGGATTCGCGCCGTGCCCTGGAATTGGTGACGGCCTTCTATCATTCTTCATCCACGCACCAGGAAGTCGTGCTACCCCTTGGAGCAGACCACCCGCTCTACGAGAGCTGGGTACCGGCAGCGTTCCGGTAAAGAGGAGATAACCATGGCGACCAGCATCGAACTCAACAAGCTCCAGAAAGCCTATGGCGATGTCGCTGTCATCCATGGCGTCGATCTCAGGATCGAACCGGGTGAGTTCACCGTCTTCGTCGGTCCTTCGGGCTGCGGCAAGTCCACCCTGTTGCGGATGATCGCCGGTCTCGAGCCCATTACCGGTGGCGATCTGCTGATCGATGGTCAGCGCATGAACGACGTGCCAGCGGCCAAGCGCGGCATCGCCATGGTGTTCCAATCCTATGCGCTCTATCCGCATATGAGCGTTCACCAGAACCTGGCTTTCAGCCTCGAAACCGCCAAGATGCCCAAGGCGGAGATCGAAAAACGGGTGCAGAAGGCCGCCGAGATCCTCAAGATCGAGCCCCTGCTCAAGCGCAAGCCCAAGCAGCTCTCGGGCGGCCAGCGCCAGCGCGTCGCCATCGGCCGGGCCATCGTGCGCGAACCGAAGATATTCCTCTTCGACGAGCCGCTGTCCAACCTCGATGCCGAACTGCGCGTCGCCATGCGCGTGGAAATCGCCAAGCTGCACAATGATCTGGGAAACACCATGATCTATGTGACCCACGATCAGGTGGAGGCCATGACCATGGCCGACAAGATCGTGGTGCTGCGCAGCGGCATCATCGAGCAGGTCGGCGCTCCGCTCGACCTCTACAACAATCCGCGCAACCTGTTCGTCGCCGGCTTCATCGGCTCTCCCAAGATGAATTTCCTCACCGCCACGGTGGAGAACGGCGCCATCCGAACCGCGGGCACGCTGACATCTTTGGGCCGCGACGTGGCCGGCGCCACGACGCTCGGCATTCGCCCCGAACACATCAGTCTCAACGACGCCAGCGGCGTCAAGTTCGCGGATCTGCGGGTGGATCTGGTTGAAAATCTGGGCGGCCAGACCGTGGTCTATGCCACCACTAGTGATGGACAGGCCATGACTGTAGTGCTCGAGGGCCAGCGCCCCGTCGAGATCGGTGCCACCCTTGCCGCCTATGTCGATCCGGCCAAGGCCCATGTGTTCGACGCTCAGGGCAACGCTATCCGCTAGGTGCTGCGCGCTATAAACCCGCGCAAGTGATACAACGGCAGTGCCCATGCGGCGCTGCCGTTTTGCGTCGGGAACTGGCCAGTAGAGCGAAAAGCCTATGCCTGCGTCTTGGAGGGCGCCACGACATCAAGGCGGTTGTCGATGATCTCGCCCATCTGCGCGCACTCCACCGCGATTTCGCGAATGAAGTCGGCCAACATCGGTCGTTCGAGCGCTGCCAGATTGCGCACCACCATGGCAGTGTCGCGGTGCAGCGGTTCGAAATCGGTCGGCGCGATCTCGACCAGCCGCCCGGCCTTGACGTCGTTGGACACGGCGGAGTTGACGAAGAAGCCCAGACCTTCACCCTTAAGCGCCAGGCGGCGTGCGGGGCCGGTCGGCAACTCGACGCTGGTCTTGGCGAGACGCACCAGAGCTGCCGCAGTCTCCGGGTCGGCCTGCCACCAGCGCAGGGCGATGACGCGGGGCACCAGCGCCAGCACCTCCTCGATACTCGGTCTGGGCGGCAGCTTCGCCGCGATTTCAGCTGACACCACCAGCGGCACGCGCTCGCGCATGATGACCAACGGTTCCAAATCGACCACAAGCGGATCGATATTGGGCCAGCACAATATGCCCATTTCCACTTCGCGCTCATGCAGCATGGCAGCGATCTGCGCCTGCCGGCCCTCGCGCACCACCACATCCACCGCTGGGTACTTCTCCTGAAAGCGGATGAGGCTTTCGGTGATCAGCGGCGAGACCAGCGTGCGCAGCGAAGCGATCGACACCCGGCCCCGTTCTACCCGACGCAGCGCCTCACGTCCCTCCTGCGCTGTACCGATGATGCGCCGCGCATAGGGCAGGAAGGTCATGCCCTGGTCGGTCAGCGTCACCAACCGTCCACGTACGAACAACTGGACGCCCAGCAATTGCTCCAGCGCCCTGATTCGCATCGAGGCGGTCGCCTGAGTAATGTTGAGATGCGCTGCAGCCTTGGTGAACGACTGGTCGCGGACGATACGATCAAAGGTGCGGAGCTGGTCGAGGTCCATAGGAAAGGCTTATGCAAGGGTCGGCTATTGACCAAGTTATCGCCTGGTCGATAGGACCTGTCGATACGTCAACTGACGCAAGCCTAGCCCTTATTGGCCAGTCGCGACTGTTCGGCGCGTTCGATTTTTTCGGCGCGCGCGCGGGCGGCGTCATCGGCGACGGCGTCGCCCATATGGGCGCGCCCGCGTTGCCGGGCCAGGTCCATCTGCCGCTGCCGTTCGGCGGCGGCCTGATGCTTGTCGCTGTCATCGGCGCAATAGGCGCAGGAAACGCCCTCGACATAGTGCTGGTGCTGCCGGTCCGCCGCGGTCAGGGGATGACGGCAGGCACGGCAGAGCGTGGCCTGACCCAGTTCGAGGCCATGGCCGACCGAGACCCGCTCGTCGAAGACGAAGCATTCGCCCGAAAATCGGCTTTCCGTCTCCGGCACCACTTCGAGATATTTCAGAATGCCGCCCTTGAGGTGAAACACCTCTTCAAAGCCTTGGCTGAGCATGTAGGAGGAGGCCTTTTCGCAGCGGATGCCGCCGGTGCAGAACATGGCGACCTTCTTGTCGCGCTTGGGGTCGAGGTTCTTGGCCACGAAGTCCTTGAACTCGACAAAGCTCTGCGTATTGGGGTCGAGCGCCCGCTGAAACGTGCCGATCCCGACCTCATAATCATTGCGCGTATCGACCAGGACAACGTCGTTGCGCTCGATCAGCGCATTCCAGTCCTCCGGCTCGACATAGGTGCCCACTTGGCGGTTGGGGTCGACCTGCGGCGCCCGCAAGGTCACGATCTCCGGCTTGAGCCGTACCTTCATGCGCAGGAAGGGGGCCGTATCGGCGTAGGAATACTTTACCTCCGCTCCGGCGAGCCGCGTACCGAAGGGGCCGGACACGAACAGAAAATCGGCGAGTGCCTCTATGGCCTGGGGTGAACCGGACACGGTGCCGTTGATCCCCTCGGGGGCCAGGATGAGCGTGCCTTTGATCTCCCTTGTGCAACAGAACGCGGCCAATGGCGCCTTGAGGCTTTCCACATCCGGCAAAGGTGCAAATTTATAGACCGCCATCACCTTGTATGGATGATCGGGCTGGGGCAGATTGGTCATCGAAGTTGAGCTGTGCGCTGTCATTTGCCTCGCTCATATCAAAGACCGCATCCGGCGTCACGGGCGGTCGGAACCAAGACATCGGGAGCTTCTCCATGACCTACCGGGCCGACACGGCACGCTATGACACCATGCAATATCGCCGTTCCGGTCATTCGGGGCTCAAGCTGCCGGTGATCAGCCTGGGGCTGTGGCAGAATTTCGGGGGCACGCGCGACTATCCCTCTGCCATGGAAATTCTCGGCTATGCCTTCGATCAGGGCATTACCCATTTCGACCTCGCCAACAATTACGGGCCGCCCGCCGGCTCGGCCGAAGAGCTGTTTGGCACGGTCCTGGCGCGTGACTTCCGGCCCTATCGTGATGAGATGATCATCTCCACCAAAGCCGGCTACAATATGTGGCCCGGCCCCTATGGCGAATGGGGGAGCCGCAAATCCCTCCTCGCCAGTCTCGACCAGAGCCTCAAGCGGATGGGGCTCGACTATGTCGATATCTTCTATTCCCACCGCTTCGATCCCGATACGCCACTTGAGGAAACCATGGGCGCTTTGGCCCATGCGGTGAAATCGGGGAAGGCGCTCTATGTCGGCATTTCCTCCTATCCCGAAAAGGAAACGCGCGAGGCCCATCGCGTTCTCAAGCAAATGGGTGTGGCCACCACCATTCACCAGCCGTCCTATTCGATGATCAATCGCTGGATCGAGAACGACAAGACCATTGATGCCTGCGGCGAGCTGGGGATCGGGGTGATTGCGTTTTCGCCGCTGGCGCAGGGGGTGCTTTCGGGCAAGTACAATTCGGGCAATCTTGCCGGCACGCGTGGGGAGAACCCTAATGGCTCGCTGCGCGCCAGCCAGATCGAGCCGCGCGTGCTCGATGCGGTGAACAAGGTCGGCGAAATCGCCAGGGCGCGCGGGCAATCCATGGTGCAGCTGGCGCTGTCCTGGGTGCTGCGCCGCAAGGAAATGACCTCGGCGCTGATCGGGGTGCGCAATCTCGACCAGCTCAAGGACAATCTCGGCGTCCTCAACAATCTCGATCTCTCTGCCGACGAGATCGCCGCCATCAATGAAGCGACCAAGGGCGGGCAACTGGATCAGCAACCGCGCCCACAACCCGCATCCCGTTAGGGTTTCGCCACAGGGCCAACTCGGCCTGCGCCATTGCCGCATCGTAGCTGCCTAAAGGCCCTCGGGTCGAGCCCGAGGGCGGCATGGCGACGCGAGCCAGACCGTGCCAGGATCGGGGGTCACACCATCATCGATTGCAGCGCGCCCATGGCCGCCAGCGAGCCCATGGAATTGGCAAAGGTCACCGAATGCATGGCGGTGGCCAGATCGCCTGCCGCGAAAATGCCGGGGCGCGAGGTCGCCTGCATCTCGTTGACCGCGATCATCGTGCCGGTGGGCGTTTGCTTCATGTCGAGGCCCAGCTGGCTGTGCAGATCGGCCGCGGGGTGGCTGCGGGGATGGGCATAAAGCGCGCCCATAGCCAGGCTCTTGCCGTCATCCAGCGTGACGCGGCGCAGCATGCCGTTCTCGTGGTCGATCGACACCAGCCGGGCATTCTCGATGCGGACGCCGCGCGCTTTCAGTTTCTGCCGCTCGTCATCGGGGATGGCATGGCCATCGAGGATCAGCGTGAGGTCATCGGTCCAGTTCCGGTAGAGCGCCGGCATGTGCAGCGAAAAGGGGCCGGAATAGAGCAGACCCCAGCTTTGGCCGGCGACCTCATAGCCATGGCAGAAGGGGCAGTGAATGACGGTTCGCCCCCAGCATTCGGCAAAGCCCGGAATAACAGGCATTTCGTCGACAATACCATAGCTGAGGATCAGCCGGCGCCCTTCGAGCTGCTCGCCCGTCGCGCTGGTGACGATGAAGCGGTCCGGCGCGCCGGAAACGCTCACGGCCCGCGCGGAAATCAGTGCGACGGTGGGATAGGCGGCCACCTGCGCGCGGGCCCTTGCAAGCAGTTCACCGGGCGGCGTGCCATCGGCGCCAAGGATGTTATGCGCCGCCTCGGCATAGCGATTGCGGTTGAGCCCGGTGTCGAGCACACTGACCCGACGGCGGGCGCGGCCCAGCTGCATGGCGGCGGTGAGGCCGGCAAAGCTGCCGCCAATGATGATGACGTCCTGCATGGTTTTGGTCCTTTTGATGGCGAGCGAAGGCGCCCGGCGCCCAGGGGCAAATCCGGCGTGTTCGTTTCGCAGTGGAGAATGGTTCAGCCCAGGCGCGGAAACCCCGCGCCCATGGCGTCCTTGGCGATGTCGGCGAGGCGGATGCGCGTCAGCCTTGCGGCCAGCAAAGCCTCGGCGTCATCGAGAAATTCGCTCATCACCCGGTCTACCGACCGCACGATGGCGCATGCTTTGTCGCCGGGATCGCTTTCTGTGCGCAGCAAGAGGCGCTCATCCATGGCTGCATAGACCTGGTGGAGGGTGATCTCCTCTGCCGGCCGGGCCAGCGCCCAGCCGCCATTGGGTCCCTTGCTAGCCACGACGAGGCCCGCCTCGCGCAATTCGCCCAGCGCCCGCCGCACCACCACGGCATTGGTCATGAGGCAGCTGGCCAGCGCCTGCGAGGTCAGCACCTTGTCGGGCTGGGCATGGAGATGCACCAGCGCGTGCAAGGCCAGGGATAGTCGGCTCGATTTTTTCATGTAACTATTATTGTTACATATAGAGGCCTCAGTCAAGCCGCATTCCGCAGGTCACCTGGAGCGGCTAAGCTGGTCGGCAGGTCTGGGAGGATAAGCATGCGTCGCTTTGCCATGGTTTTGGGTTTTGGACTCTTGGGGCTGGCGCCGGCACTCGCCTTCGATGCCGATATAGAGGCGGTCATCGACCACATGAAGACCGGCAAGGCCATTCCAATCGCCGATGTCGGCACGCTGATGAGCGGGGCCGAGCGATGGTGCTACAATCAGGACGGCAGCAATTGCATGTGGTCCGATATCTATCTCAAGGTCGATGCCAAGGGCGCCGTGTTCGAGCTGGAGCATGCCTGGGACGATGTCCATGACGTGCAGTTTGTCGAACGCGGCGAATTTCGCGACGGCCGTTTCATCTGCGAGACCGGCGGGGACTGGCTGCCGACACTGCGCGCCACGAGGCGCAGCGACGGCATGCCTTTGGGCGGGCGGGAGTTGGCAGCGCTCAAGGATGAGGTCGGCGCCTATGTGACGCGCGATGCCAATAATTGCTTCGACTACCTGTTCGAGGGCGCCGACCCCGCCGCCGACACCGTATCGCTGCTGCAGCGCCAATATACCGATGGCGTCTATCAGGACGGCGCCGATGCCAAGGTGACGCTGCATTTCGACGCCGACACTGCGCAGGGACTGTCGTTCTACTGACGACAGAGGAAAGGCAGCCCCTGCAAGAGGCCGCCTTTCTGAAGCTTCTTAGCCGATGCGGCCGTCGACGATGTTGTCCGACAGCGGCGCCGGGCGTGTGACCGGCGTGTTGATCGCGACCGTGCGGCCATCGCGGGCAGCCGTTTCGAAGGCCTCCATGACCTCGAGCACATGCAGCGCCAGGTCGCCATTGGCGCGATGCGGCCGGTTTTCGAGAATGCCCAGTGCCATGTCGGCGACGCCCAGCGAGCGGTAATTGCCCTCGGCATAGGGCTGCTCGACCTTGACCAGGGCCCATTGCTCATTGTGGCCGCGCTTGCGCAATTCGAGCTCACCGCCGAACAGGTTGGGATCGGGGACCAACAGGCTCTGCTCGGTGCCATAGATCTCGAGCGGGACGTGCTTGTGCGCAGCGACGTCGAAACTCATGGCGATCTGCACGATGGCGCCATTGGCAAAGCCCAGCGAGCCGGTGACATGAGTATCGATCTTGACCGGCATGATCTGGCCCTTCTTGGGCTCCGACAACACCGGCCGCTCCTGGCGCAGGCGCGAGGACATGGCCGAGACACGCGCCACCGGACCCAGGAGATTGACCAGGTCGGTAATGTAATAGGGCCCCATATCCAGCATCGGGCCGCCACCCAGGTCATAATAGAAGGCCGGATCGGGATGCCAGCTTTCATGGCCGGGGCACTGCATGTAAGCGGTGCCGCCGATGAGCTGGCCCAAGGCGCCGCTATCCACCACGGCGCGGGCCTGCTGGTGCGCGCCGCCAAGGAAAGTGTCCGGCGCCGACCCGAGGCGCAGCCCCGCCGCATTGGCAGCCGCGAGCAATGTCTTGCCCTCGGCGAAGGTGATGCCCAAAGGCTTTTCCGAATAGACATGCTTGCCGGCGGCGAGGCATTTGAGACCGACCTCTACATGGGCGCGCGGAATGGTGAGGTTGACCACGAGATCGATCGCGGGGTCGGCCAGCATCTCCTCGACGCTCATGGATTTAAGACCGAATTCGGCGGCGCGCGCCGTGGCGGCTTCGGCCCGCATGTCGGCCAGCCCCTTGATGTCGAGCACCGGAAAGCCTGGCAAGCCGTCCTTGCCCAGAATGGCCTTCAGATAGGCCGACGAAATATTGCCGGTACCGATGAAACCGATACCGAGGCGCTTGGCAGACATGCGCGTCTTCCTCCCAGATGTACGTGCCTCAGACTAGCGCCCCAATGGCGGAGGCGGAAGGGGTTTTGGGAGGGAATCGCGCATGAACAGCTTGTCTGGCTGGTGCCCTGCTAAGGCTGGCCGATTTGTGCCTTTAGCCAGTCGGCATCCGGCTCGATCGGGGTGATGACGTCGATCAGCACGCCATTGGGATCGGCCACGATCACATGCCGCTGGCCGAACACCTCGTCGCGCAGCGGCTGGGCGATCGCAACGCCAGCGTGTTCCAGCCGTTTGGCTTCTGCGGCTGCGTCGTCGACATAAAAGCTGAGGATGACGCCGGCGCTCGGCACACGACCAGGCTCGGGAATGGAATCGTGCCGGTAGTCGATGACGGCAAGTTCGAACAGACCGGCGCTATCTCCCTTGAGATGCACATACCAGTCGCTTTCAAACACGGGGGTAAAGCCGAAGGCATCGCGATAGAACTGCGCCGTGCGTGCCACATCGGCGACCTGCAACAGGGGAAACAGGCTGTTGAATTTCATAATCGGCCTCCTTGCCGGAACTGTCATTTAGATACAGACTGCATGTATCTAAGATAAGTAACATACAGGCTGCATGTATGCAAGTCGAACGGCGAACACAGGATGAGCGGCGAGAGGCGACGCGCACGGCTCTGCTCGATGCGGCAAGATCGCTCTTCGCAAAAAAAGGCTATGCCGGTACCAGCACCCCCGAGATCGTCGCGGCGGCGGGCGTGACGCGCGGCGCGCTCTACCATCACTTCCCCGACAAGCTCGCTCTCTTTGCGGCCGTGGTGGTAGAGGAGCACCGCGCCGTGGCCGATGCCATTGGCGCTGCCGGCGACGGAGATGCGGCCCCACCAGACATGATCGAGGCGCTTGTTGCGGGGGGCGAGGCCTTCATACTGGCCATGCAGGATGAAGGCCGAAGGCGCATCATGCTGGTCGATGCGCCTGCGGTTTTGGGCCGCGAGGCGGTGGACGGCATCAATGCCGAATATGGCCTGCGCACCCTGATCGATGGCGTGCAATGCGCCATCGATCAGGGTGTCATGGCACCGGTGCCCGTCTGGCCCATGGCGCATTTGCTCAACGCCGTCTTCGACCGCGCCGCTCTTGCGCCGGCGGATGAGGTGGCTGCCTTTCGGGATGCAATCGACGCCCTGCTGCGCGGTTTGCGCCAGACGTCCCCTCGCCCCTGAGACGAGGGGACTGTGTGTCGGCTTTAGTCCCCCGCGCGTTCCAGGTGCTCGATCCGCGCTGCCAGTTCCTGCACCGCCTTGACCAGGGGTGCGATGAACTGGGTGTAGCGCAGCGCCTGGCTGCTCAGGGGATCGTCGGGATCGGCGAGCACATGGCCGGCGAAATCGCCTATATCCAGGGCGGAGATGGTTTCGGCGACATCCTGGGCGATGAAGCCGTAATGGGTGCGCCGTCCGGGCTGCGCTTCGCCGTTTTCGAGGCTCCCTTCGCGCCAGCGATAGCTGACAGGATTGAGCTTTTGCACGAAGTCGAGCCCAAGCGCGCTTGGGACGATGTCGGTCTTGAGGCGCAGGTCGGAGGTTTCGATGGTGCCGGTCGCCGACCAGATGGCCGACCAGCGAGCTCCGCTCGCACCAAGGCTGGCGCTGTTGTCGCTTGATGGGCGCAGGTCACTGGCCAGCGTCACCGCGCCAGTCGTGGCGTTGACGGCGACAGCATTCACCCAGGAGACGCCATCGGCGCTGACCTTGATGCGCCAGTCATTGTCGCCCATCAGCCCCATTTCGGCCTGGCCGGTCCAGTTGGACTGGAACAGCAGGCTCGCCGTATCCCCGCTGGTGGCTTTGTTGATCTTGAGCTGATGGCCGGCACCGTCATGGGTGAGCAGCACTGCTTCGGCGGCCACGGCCAGTCGGTTGACCGAATCGGCACTGGTGTTGACGCCCAGTTGCGGCAGGCCCGCCCCGATTGCCGCCACCGCGATCCAGGCGCTGCCGGAATAGAGCTTGAGACTGCCTGCCTGGCGGTCGAAGACCTGCCACCCCGCCTCTGGCGCGAGGAAGCGCCAGGTCCCTGCCTGCCAGACGGCAATGGCGTTTTCTTCTCCAGCCCAGGCGCCGGTTGCGCCAATCGGTACGATCCAGGCCGAACCGGCATCGGGCGTTGCCGGCGGGTTCGCGACATTTGCCGCCTCCACAACAGGCTGCACCAGCACGTCGAGCATCTGCAGCGCCTCGTTGTGCGTAATGTGCTTGAGCGCCTGTCCGGCAGCGATGAAAGGCATGTTCAGTCGATCAGTTTGCATCATGCGAAGCTCCAAAAAATGGCCCCGTCAGTTTGCGCCCGCTTTCAGCGGCGGGGATAAGCGGGATAAGTCAAGCGCGCCAGCGTCGTCCTGCCCCTTGCCGGAGCGGCCCAGTCGGCGCTAGGCAGGCTGCGCAGAATCTTGTCTGCCTTGCCCGGAGCTCCCTATGTCCCGCACCGACGCCATTCTGAAGCGCCTGTCCGGTCTGCATCCCAAGCTGATCGATCTCAGCCTCGAACGTATTCTGCGTCTGCTCGCCGATATGGGCAATCCGCAACAGCGCCTGCCGCCGGTGATCCACGTTGCCGGCACCAATGCCAAGGGCTCGACCATCGCCTATCTCCGCGCCTTTCTCGAAGCGGCGGGACAGCGCGTCCATGTCTATAATTCGCCGCATCTGGTGCGTTTCAACGAGCGCATTCGCCTCGCCGGCACTCTGGTCGGCACCCGCCAGCTCAATGCCGCTCTCGAAGGGGTCGAGCATCTCAATGCTGGCCGCTCCATTACCTTTTTCGAGGTGACGACCGCCACGGCCTTCAAGCTTTTTGCCGAGACACCGGCCGACTTCCTGCTGCTCGAAACCGGCATGGGCGGAACCTATGACACCACCAATGTCGTCGACCAGCCCCTGGGCACCATCATCACCCCGGTCGATCTCGACCACCAGGCATTTTTAGGCAATAGCATCGCCGAGATCGCTGTCAGCAAAGCCGGCATTCTCAAGCGCGGCGCCAAGGCCGTCATTGGCCTACAGCAGCCCGAAGGGCGTGCCGTGCTGGAGCGGGCCGCCCATCGCCTCGGGATCAGGCCGCTCTGGCAGGGTGAGGATTTCCATGGCCAGGTCCAGGATGGGCGGATGGTCTTCCAGGACGAGGATGGTCTGCTCGACCTGCCGCCACCTGCGCTCCTGGGCCCGCACCAGTTCGACAACGCCGCCCTGGCCATCGCTGCCACCCGCCATTTTGGTCTGCCCGTCGATGCCGCTGCTATCGCCACTGGCCTCCGGCACGTGATCTGGCCGGCGCGTATGATGCCGCTGCGGAGCGGAAAATTGCGCGCGCTGCTGCCGGCCGATCACGAACTCTGGCTCGATGGCGGCCACAACGCCCATGGTGCGGCGGCGCTCGCCCGGTCCATCGCCGCCCTGCAGGACGCGCGGCCGCAAAAGCTGATCATGATCATGGGCATGATCAATAACCGCGATCCGGTGGCCTTTCTCGAGCCGTTCCGCAGCTTTGCGCCCGAAATCATGACGCTGACCATTCCAGGTGAGGCAAACGCCCACAAGGCGGCCGCCATGGCCGGCCTGTTGACCGAGGCGGGATTTACCGCGCACCCCAAGCGGTCGATCGCCAGCGCCTTGTCGGAGGCCGCACAGGTGCCCGATGCCCGAGTGCTGATCTGTGGTTCGCTCTACCTGGCTGGAGATGTCCTCGCAAAAAATGGGACGCCGCCGGACTGACCGCTCAGGCAAGGCCCTTGGTCTTGCTCCGCAACTGTCCCGACATGACGAAGGTCAGCACCAGGATCGGGATCAGCGCGGCAAAGGCAAAGCGCACGCCAAAGCCCTGCACCAGCGCGCCGATCAGCGCCGGCGCGCCCAGATTGACCAGCTGAAATATCAGCGTCGTCGCGGCCACGTTCTGCGAAGCCGGCCGATCGCCCAGCCGCGCTGCGGAAGACAGCATCAGCGGATAAAGGACGCAGATGCCCAGGCCCACCAGCGCGAAGCCGACAAGGCCCGCCCAGGCATTGGGTGCGAGGGTGACCAGCAGCAGGCCGGCAATGGCAATGGCCGAAAGGATGCGTGCCACCGGCACCGGGCTGAACCGATCGAGCACGCTGTCCGCCCGCAACCGCCCGGCGGCCATGGCGGCGACGAGAACAGGCAGTGCCAGCGACTGCAGCCAGGGCGCGACGTCAAAGCTGTCGCGCAGATAGATGATGGCCCAGGCCCGCGCCGCGCCTTCCGTCAGCCCCGCACCAAGGCCGAAGGCCACGAGGCCCAGCGTGGCCAGCGTAGGCAATGAGAGCCGCCTGACCTTGGCGTCACCACTATACAGCCGCGGTGGCGCGCTTCGCATCGGCACGACCACGATCAGCAGCAGTATCAGCAGAACCGGCGCCATGAGGCCAAGATGCCAGGCGGGGGAAAGGCCCATGCCGCGCATGCCGACCCCGATGAGTGCGGTGACGAGAAAGCCGATGCTCCACACGCCGTGGCAGGTGTTCATGATCCGGCCGCCGCCTGCGGCCTCCACCCTGTCGGCCTCGACATTGATCGCGATATTGGTGAGCGAAAACCCCACCCCGTTCAATGCCAGCAACACAAACAGTGCCACCGGATGCAAGAGAATGCCGGCCAGCGCGGAAGTAACGATCACCACCGGCAGGAAGAGAAGGATGACCTTGCGCGGGCCAATGCGCTCGATGATAGCGCTGGAAAACAGGAACATCGGCAAACCACCCAGCGGTTGTCCCATGAGGACAAGGCCCAACTGCGCCGCTGAGAGGCCGTTGAGCACCTGCAGGTCGGGAATACGGGTCTGCACACCGCCGACGGCCAGAGCGTGGATGAAGAACAGCGCAATGATGCGCCACTGGGCGGTGAGCATGGGTTCTGGATAGTCTCGATTGGTCGGGCGCCGCCAAGGGAAGAGCGGCTAGAATTCAGCGAGGCCCTGGGTCCATCAGGATGTGAATGCGGTCGGCTCCCAGGCGCGCCAGTTTCAGCATCAGCGCCTTGCGCCGCGCCCCGGGCAAGGGCGTGTCGGGACTATCGCGCAAGATGGCGCCGTCATGTCCATCGGCCACGATCAGCCCTTCGCTTTCGGGGAAAATCCCGGCTTCGAGTTCCGGCGGCTTGGCGAAGAAGAACTTGTCGGAGAATTCGCGATATTCCGGCCATTTGCGGTCGACCTGAAAGTCGATGAGGCTCGACTTGATCTCGACGATCCAGATTTCTCCCCTGGGACCGACCGCCAGCACGTCGGCGCGCCGGCCATTGGCCAGCGGCACTTCGGCATAGCAGGCCATGTCATGCCGCTCACGCAGCATCCGCATCACCCCGCGTTGCACGCGCAGCGCAGTTGCCGACTGCCTGAGGTCGACAATGGGCGGCAGCGCGTCAGCCATTGGGTCCCAGTGGTTCGGGCGGCAGGCCATGCGGCGTCGCGGTGTTGCGCGTGCCGAGAGCGAAGCTGGCGGCCCAAAGTCCGGCCAGCAGCAGCGGCAGGCAGATGAGATAGGACGCGCGGATATTGACGAATTCTGCCACGAAGCCTAGGAGCGGCGGCGCGAGAAAGAACACCACGAAGCTCACCTGCCCCAGCGCCGCGACATTGACCGCCGCCGGGCGATCGGTGCGCTGGGCCGCGGCCGAAACGGCGAGCGGATAGACCGCCGAACACCCAATGCCCATCAGCGAAAAGCCGAGCAATGCCAATTCGGGCGTCGGCGCCGTGCCCACGAGGAGCGCGCCGACACTGGCAAGGCTGAGCAGCACCATGGCCACATTGCGCGGCCCAAAGCGGGCGACGATGGGATCGGCAGAGAGGCGCATGGCGGCCATGAAGAAAGCGAAAAGTGTCAGCCCCATCCCGCCCACGAATGGCTCCACCGCAAAGACATTGCGCATATAGATGGCCGACCAGTCGATACCTGCACCCTCGACCAGGAAGGCGGCAAAGCCGATCAGGCAGAGCGGCAGCAGCCCCAGATTGGGGAAGGCGAAGCGGTGACCATCGGCCTCCGACTGGCTGCGCGCGGTGCGGGGGGCATCGGTCGCCCCATAGATGAGGTAGCCGCCTACCAGCACCACGATCGCCGCAACAATGCCCATATGCAGGGCCGGCGTCAGTCCCGATTGGCGGATCATGGCGCCGAAGAGGGCGGTGATGAAGAAACCGACGCTCCAAAAGCCATGGGCGCGGTTCATGAAGCGCTTGCCGGTCTGTGTCTCGAGCCGGTCGATCTCGACATTGAGATTGATTTCGAGTGCGCCCGAAAGCAGCCCGACCACGAACAACACGCCGAACATGGCCGGCGCACTGGGCAGCCAGGGAATGGTGGCAAAGAGCACTGCCGGTCCCAGCGTGGTGATGAAGGCGGTGGTGCGGAAGCCCAGCTTCTCGATGATTGGCGCGCCCAGGGTCAGCGAGATCAGCGAGCCAATGGCCATGCCGATCATGGTCAGGCCCAACTGGCCCTCGGACACGCCAAGATGGGTCTGGATATCGGGCAGGCGCGCCATCAGCGCGCCGGTGGTTACGGCGAAGAGGAAGAAGCAGGCATAGATGCGATGCTGTGCAGCGATCATGGCGTAACGGTCCTGGTAACGGGGCGTGGCGCCAATGCCTGGGCCGTGGCAAGGCCGAGAACGACCAGCGGCAAGCCAACACCGAATGTCCATTGGATGCCATAATGCTCGGCGATGAAGCCCAGCAGCGGCGGTCCCAGCAGGAAAGCGGTGAAGGAGAATTGCGCCAGGGCAGCGACATTGATGGCAGCGGGGCGATCGGTCTGCTGCGCTGCCGCCGACATGGCGAGCGGGAAGAGCGCGCTTGAGCCGATGCCGATCATGGCAAAGCCGAGATAGGCGGCCCACACCGATGGCGCGAAAAAGACGATCACGACGCCGATGCCCAAAATGGTCAGCAGCACCCTGGCGACAGTGACCGGCTTATACCGCTCGACGAAACCATCGGCGAAGAAACGGGCAAAAGCCTGCGATCCCGCTACCACGGCCACCGCAAAGCCGGCCCAGAACGGTTCGACCGCAAAGATGTTGCGCATATAGATCGCCGACCAATCGATCCCCGCGCCTTCCATCAGCATGGCCGAAAGACAGACGCCAACCAGCATCATGATGGCGAGGGTCGGCTTGGCGAGACGCGGCGTTTCCTCGGTGCTGCTGCCGCCACGGGGCGGCGCGGCCTCGAAACGGCCAAGCAGCAACAAGGTGATCACCAGAATTACCGGCACCATGATCATCAGGTGCAGCTGGGGCGACAGGCCGGTCTGGGCAAGGAACGACCCCACCATGCCTGCCGCGAAGAAACCCAGGCTCCAGAAGGCGTGAGCGCGGCTCATGATGCGGCGGCCGATGGCGTGTTCGACCCTGTCCGCCTCGATATTGATGATGATCTCGATGGCCCCGATGGTCAGACCCACAGGCACGAGCAGCAGGAACAGCATGAGTGGGCCATTGGCCCACATGGCAATGGCGTAGAGCAGCGACAGGAGCGGCACGGCGCAAAGCAATACGCGGCGATAACCGACGGCCTCGATGAGACGCCCGGCAAAGGTCAGCGAAATCAGCGTGCCCATGGCAGAACCGATCAGTGCAAGCCCCAATTGCCCCTCGGCGACGCCCATGGCGCTCTGAATATCGGGAAGGCGCGGGAACATGCTGCCCATGCAAAACGAATATACAAAAAACGCCCCGAAGACCTTGATCTGGGGCGGCAGGTCAATGCCGAATCGCATGATGGGAAATGCTCGAAAAAGATCAGTACGCTTTAGCGTAGTGGATTCCGCCGTCACTGCAATGGCCCGCCAAGACCATCAAAACGGTTTATTGCAACGATTGCATTCCGGTCACACGCGCGCGTGAAAAGGTTTACCGGACTGTGTGCTTGCCGACCCAGGCGCGTAGCGCGTCGATCAGGCGGCCTGTTGTCATGGTTGTGGTCAACAGGGCCTCGGCCTCGCGCAGCGTGGGCATGGCGAGGCCCGCGCCGACGCGGCCGACCGTGAGTGCGCCCAAGGTGGCGCCCAGTTGGCAGGCTTCGTCCTCGGCCAATCCAGCGAGCCGCGCGGCGATAATTCCGGCCGCCATGGCGTCGCCCGCGCCGGTGGTGTCCACCACTGTCACGGCGAGGCCCGGTATGGAGGTGGCTGCAGCCGCGGTGACGAGGAGGCAGCCTGCGGCGCCGCGTTTCACCACCACGGCACGTATGCCGAGAGCGACGATATTGTTTGCCGTGGCAAAACCCATCTGATCGATATCGGCTTCGCCCAAGAGTACGGTGTCGAGCATCGGCGCAAACCGGCGTACCTGCTGGGCGATCTCGGCGGCAACCCCGGCGGGAATATCGAGCGAGACCGGAATGCCGGCCGCATATGCGAGGCTGGCGAGCTTGAAGGCGGCGTCGCGTTGCGGCGATTGCAGCAGCGAATAGCCCGACAGATGCACCATGCCGACGCCCTCGAGCACATCGGGCGCGATCAGCTCGGGCGAGAGGCGCGCATTGGCGCCGCGATAGGCGAACATGGTGCGTTCGCCGCTGGCGCTGACCACCACGATATTGGTCTGGGTCGGTTCGGCCGGATCGCGGGAGATCCAGTTGGTATCGACCCCGGCGCCTGCCATGTCGGCAAGCGCCGTGTCACCGACCGCATCGCTGCCGACGCGGCCGATCATGCGGGAGGTGATGCCCATCCGGGCCAGTCCGATCGCCGTATTGGTGGCCGAACCGCCCAATTGCTGCACCTGCCGGTCGGCAATGGCCTCGCCACCCTCGGAAGGATAGGCGGGGACTGCAAGCAGCAGGTCGACATTGATGTCGCCCAGAAGCACAGCAATGGGCACGAGGGGCTCCTAGAGGTCGATATGCATCTGCTCGATGGCCTGGTCGACATCGGCGATGATGTCGTCGATATGCTCGATACCGACCGAGAAGCGGACGAGGCCGTCGACCACGCCCATGGCTTCGCGTTCCTGGCTGGGAATGTCAAGGAAAGCCATGGTGGCGGGCACCTGGGTGGTGGTGCGCAGCCCGCCCAGGCTGGCCGCGAAGGAGCAGAGCTTGAGGCGCTTGAGCAGGCGCACGCCCGAGGCTTCGTCGGCAACGCGGAAACTCAGCATGGCGCCGCCATCCTTGAGCTGTTCCTTGGCCGATTCATAGTTGGGGTGCGATTCGAGGCCGGGGTAGAAGACGCGCTTGACCTTGGGGTGCTTCTCCAGATGCAGCGCCAGCGCGCGAGCATTGGCGCACTGCTTTTCAAGGCGCAGCGCCAGGGTCTGGGCGCCGCGCAGCAGCAGCCAGGCATTGAACGGGGAAAGCGGCGCGCCCAGCTTGTTGAGCGTGTTCCAGCGCACATCCTCAACCCAATCGGCCGGAAGGATGTCGGACTTCTGGGTGATGACGCCACCGACGGCGTCGTTGTGGCCGCCGATGAACTTGGTGGCGCTTTCCACCACCACGTCGACGCCGAAATCATGCGGACGGCAGACGGCGGGGGAGGCGAAGGTGTTGTCGCAAATGACGACGATGCCGCGGGAATGGGCCAGTTCCACCAGGGCGCGCAGGGGCGGCACCTTCATGGTCGGATTGGCGATGGCCTCGACATAGAGCACCTTGGTCTTGTCGGTGAAGGCGGCTTCCACCGCCTTGACGTCGGTGCAGTCGACCAGGCTCACCTTGAGCCCGAAATCCTGGGCGCGGTGGTCGAAGAATTCGTGCGTACTTGAATAGGTGGTGAGATCGGCCACCACATGATCACCGGCCTTGAGAATGCCGAACAGGGCATGGGAAATGGCGGCCATTCCCGATGCCGTGGCGAGGCACGCCGTGCCGCCGGTCAGCTTGGCGATGTGCTCTTCGAGCTTGTATTCGGTAGGATTGCCGCAGCGCGAATAGATATTCACTTCCTTGCGGGCGCCATCCACGATCTGGTCGTAGATATCGCCGGCATATTGGAAGTTGGCCGACATGTAGATTGGATAGCTGATCGACTGGGAGTGTTCCTCGGGATCGTAGAACACGGCCTGGCTGGCGAAATTGAGATCCTTGGACATCGAAATACTCCGGTTATTCCTTGACGGCGCCGCCCAAGAGCGCAGCGGTGACCTGGCGTTCGAAGATGACGAACAGCACCAGCGGCGCGATGGCGGCAATGAGAATGGCGGCCAGCATCACCGGATAATTGGTGATGTGTTCGCCCACGAAATCGGTCAGGCCCACCGGCAGCGTCTTGCGCGCCGGATTGTTGATGAAGACCATGGGGAAGAGGAAGTCGTTCCACACCCAGATCATGTTGACGATGCCGGCGGTGAACATGGCCGGACGGGCAATGGGCATGGCGATGCGCCAGAAGATGCGCCATTCCCCGGCGCCGTCGACACGGGCGGCATCGAAGAGTTCGCGCGGCAGCGTGGCGAAGAATGCGCGCATGATGAAGATGGTCACCGGCACGTTGAAGGCGACGGTCGGCAGGATGACGCCGAGATGGGTATCGAGCAGGCCCGCGGTGCGGAGCATTACCACCAGCGGCACCAGCGCCACATAGGCGGGAATGGCCATGGCGGCGGTCATGCCCAGCTCCACGCCGGCCATCCAGCGCGGCCGATAGACAGCGAGCGCATAGCCGGCCAAAGTCGCCGCCGCCACCGTGAGCAGCGTCGAGCCCGCCATGATCCAGAGCGAGTTCATCGTATATGTGCCGAGCGCCCCATTGCTCCAAGCCGAGGCATAGGCGTCGAACGACCAGTCCTGCGGCAGCGACCAGACCGAGCGCATGAAGTCGCGATTGGTCTTGAAGGTGCTGTAGATCATCCAGACGAAGGGGAAGATCACGATCACCACATGCAGCGCCAGGACGGCGAGCACGACGATGGTGGTGGGCGTAAACCGGGCATTGAACTTCATGCTCAGTCCTCCCCACCGCTACTGGCGCGGCGCAGATAGCGGAAGATGATCCAAGCGGCGAGCGCCGTCAGCACCATCTGGGCAAAGCCTATGGTTGCGGCATAGCCCATCTCGAAACTCGAAAAGCCGACCTTGTAGAGATAGGTGGAGACCACCTCGCTGGCCTGGTTGGGCCCGCCATTGGTAAGCACGAAAACCAGCGAAAAGGTCTTGAGCGAGCCGATAATGGCCAAGAGCACATTGGCCCGTACCGCGTCCCAGACCATGGGAATGGTGATGCGGAAGAATTTGGTGAAATGGTTGGCGCCGTCGAGATCGGCGGCCTCGTAGAGCGATTCCGGCACGCTGCGCACCGCGGCAGTGAACAGCAGTACATAGAGGCCGAGATAGGTGAAGCTCATCACCACGATGACGGCAAGGAAGGCGGTGTCGGACTCGCCCAGCCAGCCGCGCTGCAGATCGCCCAGGCCAATCGCCTTGAGGGCGCCGTTCACGAGGCCAAAATAGGGATTGTAGAGAAAGCGCCAGAGCAGGCCGATGCAGATCTCGCTGACCATCACCGGCACGAGATAGCAGAACAGGAAGAAGCGGCTGACAAAGGGAACGACGCGCACCAGGCAATAGGCGATGGCGAGGCCGACAAACACCTGCAGCACCAGGGCGGTGCCGGCGACCACGATATTGCGGCCCAGCGACAGCCAGAACGTTGCGTCAGTAGCCAGCCGGGCAAAGTTGCCGAGGCCGACAAAGATCGGGGTGGAGACGCCGTTCCACTGGTGGAAGGACAGCCAGCCGGAATAGACGATCGGATAAACGACGAAAGTGGCGACCAGGATAATGGCCGGCGCCAGGAACATTAGCGCAGGAACGGTAAAATCCTGGGATGGGGCGTGTTTGTTCATCGTCGTCTCCGGTCCGGTGCGGCCGAAGCCGCACCGGAAGCACCTGGCAACTCTTAGTTTGCCTTGAGTGCGGCCTCGAGCTGCTGGGCGGCATCGGCTGGGGCAACCGAACCTTCCAGGACGCCCTGAAGGACTTGATAATAGGTATTGGTCGCGGCCGGAGGCATGGCGGTGTCGTAGAACGGGTCGAGATGGCCCGCAGCCGACATCAGGTCATTGGCAATGCCGTAAAGCACCGGGCCAGCATCCTGTTCGGTGGTCGCGCCCTTGACCGTCACCATGGTCTTGCGCAGCTCCACATACTTTTTCATCACCGCTTCGGAGGTGAGGAACTTGACCAGCGTCACCGCATCGGCCTTGTTCTCCGTCTTGTCCGAGATGCCGAAGGCAGCGGCCACGCCGGCCAGCACGTCGGTCTGGTCGCCATTGCCGCCTGAAACCGACGGGAAGGCGAAGTAGCCGAGATCGAAGCCTTCGGGCGCATCAGCCGAAGCGCCGATCTGCCAAGTGCCGTTGAGCAGCATGGCGGCCTGACCATTGAGGAAGAGCATATTGGCTTCCTGGTCGCTTAGGCCGTTGAATCCAATGGGGAAATAGCCTTTGGCGGCAATGTCGGCAACGTTCTGGAAAGCGGTGGTGCCTTCTTCGCCCAGCGTCGCTTCGGCGTCGCCATTGACGAAGGCAGAGACCACGCCCGAACCCTTGAGCCGCATTTCCATATACTGGAACCAGAAGGTCGCCGGCCAGGAATCCTTGTTGCCCAGCGAGAAGGGGATGACGCCGGCGGCCTTGGTTTCCTCGGCCAGCGCGGTCAGTTCTTCCCAGGTAGTCGGCGGGGTCCAGCCCATTTCGGCAAACAGCGCCTTGTCGTACCAGAAGACCACCGAGTCCACGTCGACCGGCACTGCATAGGTGTGGCCGTCAATGGTGGTCTGGGCCAGGGCGCTTTCGAGGAAGCTGTCGCCCCAGCCATCCTTGGCCAGGTCTTCGTCCAGCGCATACATCTGCCCACCATCGACAAAGGCGCCCAGGAACCCGCCCGGCAGGGTGTAGAACACGTCCGGCGGATTGCCCGAGGCCATGGCGGTGTTCAGCTTGGTCTTGTAGGAGGACTGCTCGGAGGCCACCACGTCGAGCGTGATATCGGGATGGGCCTTGGCGAATTCATCGAGCGCGAAATTGATGAAATCGACCTTGTCCTGCTGGCCCGCATAGGCATGCCAGAACGTCAATTCACCTGCCTGGGCAGGAAGCGCCAGGGCCAGGGCAAGCAGGCTCGCGCCGTACAACGACTTCAATGTCATCTGTGGTTCCTCCTAGACCGCCACCATTGCTGGTCCGTCATGAAGTGGTGCCACAACGAAAGTGACCTGTCTATAGTGACACCACATCGTACCCATGCTACCGCTTAATGGTCGAGGGAGAGGGGAGGCTCAACATGGCGCAACCGGCACAGGTCAGGGTGTTATCCGCCACCAGCCAGCTGCGCAGCGTGTTGCCCACCCTGTCGGACTCCGAGCGGCGCGTGGCGCTGTGGATCCTCGAACACCCCCAGGACGTGATGCGTCAATCGATGTCCGCCGTAGCGCAACTGGTCGAGGTCAGCGACACCACGGTATTGCGGATGTGTCGCGCCGCCGGCTTTGAGGGCTATACCGATCTCAAGCTGGCTTTGGCGCGCGAACCCTTCGTGCCAATGCCAGTATCGGGCGACGCGCCGCCTGCCGATGGGCTGCAACTGGCCCAGACCGTGTTTCGCGCCATTGGCCGAGCGCTCGACGACACGCTTGCCGTGCTCGACGAAAGCACGCTGACTCGCGCCATCGAGCAGATCGCCGGTGCCCGCCACATCCTCGTCGGCGGCGTCGGCGGTTCGGGCATTGTCGCCCAGGCCTTCTACCAGCGCTGTTTCCGGCTGGGCCTGCGCTGCGACGCGCCGATCGATTCCCAATTGCAGATCATGCATGCCGCCGGCATGGGGCCACAGGACCTGGTGGTGGCCATTTCCTATTCCGGGATCACCAGCGATCCCGTGCTGCTGCTGCAGGAAGCGCGGGCCCGTGGCGCCGCCACCATCTGCATCACCGGCAATCGCCGCTCGCCGCTGGCGCAGCTGGCCGACACCACTCTGGTCAGCGTGTCCTACGAGCATGGCAGCGAGCCCATGGCGGCGCAGGTGGCGCAGCTGACGCTGATTGACGCCCTTTATGTGGCGCTGGCACAACGTTTGGGCAACCAGGCCCAACTCATCGAAGAGCGGATGGTCAATGCCATTCTGCCCAAATCCATCTAGCAGAAGTTGAGACCCATGAAGGTTCAGATTTATACGATGCAGACCCCCGAAGAGGCCGTCCTGGCGGCCGCAGCGGGTGTCGACTATTTGGGGGTGACGCCCTCAAATCGCGGCCTGCCCGGTGAGATCGATTTCGCCACGGCCCGTAGCATCGTCGATGCGCTGGACGGCAAGGCCAAGCGCGTCGCCCTTTCGGTCGAGAGCGATCTCGGCGATATCGCCGCCATGGTTGCGGCGGTGCGTCCCGACGTCTTGCACCTCTGCGGCGATATCAGCCTCGTTACCCCCGAACAGGTCGGCATTTTGCGCGATCGCCTCAAGGCCGTTCATCCCAAGCTCGAAATTTTGCAGGCCATACCCATGACTGGCCCCGAGGCGCTGGATCACGCCGCCGCCTTCGAAGCGGTCTCCGACCTGTTCATCCTCGATTCCGTTGCGCCCCATATCGGTGGCATCGGCGCGGCCGGTGTCACCCATGACTGGTCGATCAGCCGCGAAATCGTCGCGCGCAGCAAGCATCCGGTGATCCTGGCGGGCGGTCTCAATGCCGACAATGTCGGCGCCGCCATCGCCGCCGTGCAGCCCTGGGGTGTGGATTCGCTCACCCACACCAACAAGCCGCTCGATGGCGGTGGTTTCCGCAAGGACATCGACAAGATTGCCGCCTTCGTCAAGGCTGCGCACGCTGCCGCCTGACCCGGAGGCACTCCACAGATAGCAAAAAGGCCGTTCGCTGCTGCGGACGGCCTGTTTTCTGGCAATAGGTCGATAAGTCTAGATGGCGGCGATGCACACCGAGGTGACGCCGCGATTGCGGAAGCCCAGCTCGTTGGCTGCGGCCTTGGAAAGATCGATGATGCGCTTGCCATGGAACGGGCCGCGATCATTGATGGTCACCTGGATCGACTTGCCGGTCCGCTGGTCGGTGACCTGCACCTTGGTGCCGAAGGGAAGGGAACGATGCGCCGCCGTCATGGCGTTCTCGTTGAAGGTTTGTCCCGATGCGGCCTTCTTCCCGTGGAAGCCGGGGCCATACCAGGATGCGCCACCACATTGGGCATAGGCTGCGCTGGAAAAACTAAGGACGATTGCAGCACAGGTGGCGGCGAGAACGGCTTTCTTAATCAATGGGGGAGGCTCACTGTCGTTGTCGATGCCGGCTGACTAAGCAGCGCCAGCGGCCACAATGTGAGCATTTCTGGCCTTTTGGCCGCAGATGGACGCGCTGTGGCGCCTTTACCGCAGTTAAAATGCCGAAATCTGTTAACGATAGCGTGTTTCGTCTTGGCTTTTTAGAATTTGAATCCGCGAGACTAACGAATCATTCACCTCTAGCCGCGGGGTCGCGGCAAGTGTTGGAACCGCTTTGCCCGGTGTGGCAGATGGGCAACGGTTCCCCAAAACAGCCCGATGGGGCCCTAAAAACCAAAATCGTGATCTGTGAATAATGGGAAAGGCGGGAATTTCCGGCTCCGCCTTCGCAAATGTGGCAAAGAAAAAGGCGGCAGCCTAAGCCACCGCCCCAGTTCGTCAGGGAAAAGACCGCAACCAGATCAGTCGCGCGGCTGCGGCACGATGCGCAGATAGGGCTTCAGCTCTTTCCAGCCTTCTGGATACTTGGCCTTGGCGGCCTCGTTGGACACGGCCGGGACGATGATGACGTCCTCGCCGCTCTCCCAGTTCACTGGCGTTGCAACCTGATGCTTGGCGGTAAGCTGCAGGCTGTCGATGACGCGCAGCACTTCATTGAAATTGCGGCCGGTGGAGGCCGGGTATTCGATCTTGAGCTTGACCTTCTTGTCCGGCCCGATGACGAAGACCGAACGCACGGTCAGGGTGTTGTCGGCATTGGGGTGGATCATGTCGTAGAGACGGGCCACTTCGCCCTTGGTGTCGGCCAGGAGCGGGAAGTTCAGCGCCGTGCCCTGGGTCTCTTCGATGTCCTTGGCCCAGCCGCCATGATCCTCGAGCTTGTCGACCGACAGGCCCAGCACCTTGACGCCGCGCTTGTCGAATTCCGGCTTCAGCTTGGCGGTAAAGCCGAGTTCGGTGGTGCAGACGGGGGTGAAGTTCTTGGGATGGCTGAACAGAACTGCCCATGAGCCGTCGATATAGTCATGGAAATGAATCGGACCCTCGGTGGACTCGAGGGTGAAATCGGGGGCGGTGTCGCCGATCAGGATCGCCATTGTCGTCTTTCCTTGCCCGCCTGAGCGGGTCCGTTTTCGTCAATATGGAGCATATCGTGCTGCTGCACCCCACTTAAAGCAGCAGGGTACGAAATGCTTTTGCCTTGTTTGGCGCCGCTGCGGCAAGCCTTTGCGGCCTGCCTGCGACAATGAGAATGGGGGCAAGCCTACTCGCCCTGCACCATGACGGAGCCCTGCATCGGCTTGGCGGCCGGCGCGCCATTGGTCCAGGTGACGTCGCTACCGTTGAGCGGTACGACCGAGAGGCTCATCTTGCCCGATCCCTGCTGCAGCTGGCGCGAATGGGCCAGGTAGATCAGGGAATTGTTGGCGGCATCATAGATGCGCGTCACCCGCAGCGACTTCCAGATCAGCGAACGACCCTCCTTGAAGATCTCCTCGCCGCCGGCGCTGGTGCGGATATTGCCCACGGTGATCGGGCCGGTCGCCGAGCAATCGAGCGCCGAATAGGATGGGTCTTCGAACCAGTTGCCCTGGCTCAGTCGGTCGATGAAGGAGCGGTTGAAGAAGGCCAGGTGGCAGACCACGCCCTGCACTTGCGGATCGGCGACCGCCTCGATGGAGATGTCGTTGCCGGTCCAGTCGACCCCCACACTGCCCACCTGTCTATTGTCGCCACATGCCGCCAGGGCAAGCGCGGCTGTTGCGACGACGGCGATACGGGCAAATGGGTGCATGGCGACCTCCAAAATGATGCACCGAACATGGTGCGCCACCATGCGATAAGCAAGAGAGTGGCGATGGCTCGAGCGCTGCTATTGGCGCACGCGGCGGTTGAGTGCCCGCTCAAGCCAGCGGACCAGCAGGGACAGGGAGATGGTCATGGTGAGATAGAGGAAGGCGACCACATTATAGGTTTCGAAAAACAGGAAGCTCGACGAGGCCGAAAGCTTGCCCAATTGGGTGATGTCCTGCACCCCCAGGGCCGAAACCAGGGCGCTGTCCTTGACCATGGAGACGAAGTCATTGCCCAGCGGCGGCAAGATGGTGCGCAGCGCCTGGGGAAAGACGATGAAGCGAAAGCAGTGCCAGCGCGACAGGCCCAGCGAGCGCGCCGCCTCGATCTGGCCGCGCCCCACGGCCTCGATGCCGGCGCGGAAGATTTCAGCGATGAAGGCCGAGTAGCAGATGGTGAGGGCGAAGATCGCCCGCCAGACGAAGTCGAAACCACGCACGCTGGCCGGCGCTAGCCAGCCCCAGTCGATGAACGGCGCCATGGTCCAGTTGAACGCCCAAACCATGGCCGGCGCCGCCACGAAGGCGATATAGAACAGGAAGACCAGGATCGGAATGCCGCGGATGATCTCGATATAGAAGGTCGCAATCTCGCGCAGCACGCGGATATTCGAGGTCCGCGCCAAAGCGATCAGCAGGCCCAGCACGGTCGCGGCAATGAAGGCGACGAACGTCACCCATAGCGTTGTCAGCACCCCACCGGAAAGCGTGGCGAAGATGCCCGAATAGGTCTGGTCCGAGGTGATGGCCCACAGACCCAGCACGAACAGCAACAGGATCGCCAATAGCCAATAGGGCAGGCGGGAAAACAGCGAGGTTCGGCGGGTGCGATGGCTCATAGGCGAGGGGTATGGCGAAAAACCACCGGCTTGAACAGACCGGCAGGCCCCGCGCCTCCCATTCCCTTTGCGGAACGGAAATGGGGGAGGAGGTTCATCGGTGGATCACTGAACCCTCCCCACCCGGCCCTCCCTGAATGGGGAGGGGGCGAAGCGCCTGACCTGCGGATGCGCGGCCTATTTGGCGGCGTAGTCGAAGAACCAGTAGTTGATGCGTTCGTCGAGCCAGCCATCTTCACGCATCTGGTCGAGCGCGGCATCGAAAGGCGCCACGAGATCGGAACCCGGCGTCAGGATGAAGCCCAGGGGATCGGACTTGATGCTCTCGCCCACCTGCTTGAACGCCCCCGGATCGGCGCCAATATAGCCTGTCGCCGCTGCCTGGTCGGCGATGATCGCATCGACATCCCCGGCTTTGACCGCCTGCACGGCAGCGCCGAAACTATCGAAGGTCTTGACCCGCGGATTGGCCTCGTCACCATCGAGCACATCATAGATGGCGGTATAGAAGGACGAGGTACCTGCCTGCGCGCCGAACAACAGATAGGCATGCTCGGCAAAGCTTTCGGGGCCGGTGATCCGTTCTTCATCAGCACGCACCAGGAAATACTGTTCGACCGTGATGAAGGGCTCGGTGAAATCGATCTGCTGGGCGCGTTCCTCGGTGATGGTGATGCCATCGGCGCCAACATCGAACTGGCCAGTCCGCACGCTTTCGATCATCACGTCCCAGGCGGTGAGGTTCCACTTCACCTTGGCATTGAGTCGCTTGGCGATCTCGTTGATGACGTCATATTCGAGCCCGATACCATTCCCATCCGGACCCGCGAAATTGAGCGGATAATAGGCGTTTTCGGTGACGGCATGGATAACGCGACCGTCCAGATCGGGCAGTTCCTGGGCCATTACCGGCATCGCGGCGACCGACAGGGCCACACCGGCCAAAAGCGCAAGCATCTTGTTCATGAGGTCATTGTCTCCCGGCTGTGACATCTGCGGGAGACTAGAGTGTTTCCCGCAAAACTGGCAACGGTTTTGCGGTTCTGAAGCGCAGCGACACACATTCCAGATCAATTGGTCGCATCGGCAAGGCGGCGCGGTGCTGAAAACGCGCGCCGCCATCGCAAGCGCATAGCAGCGCTCAGGCTTCGTCGTGCACGTCGGCGGCCGCACCGCGGGTCTTGAGAGACTCGATGGCGTTCTTGGCGGAAGCCTTGGAGGTATAAGTCTCGGTGCGCACCATGGTTTCGCCATTGCTGGCGACGAAGCGCACGAAATGCTGGCCGTCCTTTGAGGCAACGATCTCGAAACGGTAGCCGCTGCCGGTCTCGTCCTTGGACAGATCGACAGTGATGGCCTCGGGCGCATTCTTTTTCAGCGATTCAATGGCGCTCTTGGCGCTGGCCTTCTGCTTGTAATTCTCCGACCAGAAGATCTTCTCCGAATTGTAGGAAAAGTCGAACTTGAACTGATCGTTCGCTGCAGCGGTGATGTTGAATTTGTGTGCCATGACGCTGGCCTCCCTGAATCCTCTGCGAACACTAGCGCAATGGCGGGAATTGAAAAGCCACTAGTTTTCGAGCGCCACCCGGTCGACATGGCCCAGGTCGCGATCGGGATCGATGCGGTCGCGCACCATCTGCTTGAGCACCCGGCTGTCGGGGAAGCCGCCATCGCGCTTGCGCTCCCAGATAAGCTCGTCATCGAGCCTGATCTCAAAAATCCCACCCGTACCCGGCACCAGCGTTACCGAACCGAGTTCCAGCGAGAAGGTGGACAAGAGTTCCTGCGCCATCCAGGCGGCGCGCAGCATCCAGTTGCATTGGGTGCAATAGGTAATGCTGATCAGAGGCCGACCCGCACTGGGGCTCATTTGCGCTTGTGCCCGGCTTCCTTGGGGTCGACAAGATTGGCCAGGATCTGATCAACCAGGTCGAGGTCCTGTCGCTTGCCGGCCGCTTGCTGCTGTAGGTCGACGAGATAAGAGGTGGTGTAATAGAGTCGCCGCGCCAGCATGATGGCGATGTGCAGCGAAAACTCTGGATGCCCGTCGAGAAAGGTCAGCGCATCGGGGATTTCATAGGCGGTGACGTCGGAGAGTGCCCGCACCGTGGCCGAATGCGGCATGTCGAGCAGTACCGCCATCTCCCCGAAGATCGAGCCAGGCTCGTCGATATGAGTGACCTGAGTACGCTCACGGATCACTTCCACCTGACCCTCGATCAGGATCAGCAGCTTCCCTAGCCGTTCTCCTTCCGGCAACATGGCCTGGCCGGATTTAAAGCGGACCTGCTTGAGATCCTTGCAATAGTCGAGAATGTCGGGCATTGGCCCCCGCCTTTGTCTGCCGCTTGCCCGACAATTTCTAAACCATCGTCCCGAAGCTGCAAAGCGCCGAGATTAAAGCAGCTTTTCGATATCGGCCGTCATGTCCTTGGGCTCGGTGGTCGGCGCATAGCGCTCGGCCACCTTGCCGTCGCGACCGATGAGGAATTTGGTGAAATTCCACTTGATCGCTTCACTGCCCAGAAGACCCGGCGCCTCGGCCTTGAGCCATTTGTAGAGCGGATGAGCCTCCTCGCCATTGACGTCGATACGCTCGAAGACCGGGAATGTGACGTCATAGGTCAGCGAGCAGAACTCGGCGATCTCGGCACTGCTGCCCGGCTCCTGACCGGCGAACTGGTTGCAGGGGAAGCCGAGGATGACGAGGCCGCGGTCCTTGTATTGGCGATAGACCGCTTCCAGCCCCTCATATTGCGGGGTCAGCCCGCATTTGCTGGCCACATTGACCATCACCACGACCTTGCCCTCATAGGCAGAAAGCGGTTGCGGCGTGCCGTCGAGCAGGTTGAGGGTGAAATCGGAAAGGCTGGTCATGAGCGATCCTCGCTTGGGTCTGACCAGGAGGTACGCGTCTGCTACAGCCGATGCAATGCGACGCTTTCGATTTGTCGGGCGGTGGCGAGCAGACGCTCAATACCGCTCCGGCCCCAGATCGGTCATGTCGATGCCGGGATCGGTGCCTGATACGAGGCCAGCAATGGCGCGGCCCGAGCCGCAGGCCATGGTCCAGCCCAGCGTGCCGTGGCCGCTATTGATATAGAGGTTGTCGATTTTCGACCGCCCGATAATGGGGGTGCCATCGGGCGTCATCGGCCGCAATCCGGTCCAGAAATTGGCGCGTGCCGTGTCAGCCGCGCCGGGAAACAGCGAATTGAGGCAATAGGCCAGCGTTTCGCGCCGCCGCTCCGGCAGGTCGTAGCTATAGCCGGAAATTTCGGCCATGCCGCCCACCCGAATGCGATCGCCCAGCCGCGTCACCGCGATCTTGTAGCTTTCGTCGAGCAGAGTGGATTCGGGCGCCCGCTCGACGGCTTCGATCGGTACGGTGATTGAGTAGCCCTTGACCGGATAGATCGGCAGCTTGATGCCGACCTGCCGCGCCAGCCTCGGCGAATAGCTGCCCAGCGCCAGCACAAAGGCATCGGCGTTCACCTTGTCCTGCGCCGTCCTGACACCCACCACCCTGTCGCCCTCGACATCGATGCCTTGAATATCGACGCCATAACGGAAATTGACCCCCAATCCGGTTGCAATTTCAGCAAGGCGCGTGGTGAACATGTGGCAGTCGCCGGTCTCGTCTTCCGGGGTGCGCAGACCCCCCAGGATGTCGGCATCGGAATTGCGCAAGCCGGGCTCCACTGCTTCGCAGCCCGCGCGGTCGAGCATTTCGAACGGCACGCCATAGTCGGCCAGCACCGCCATGTCCTTGGCGGCGCCGTCGATCTGGGCCTGTTTGCGGAACAGTTGCAGCGTACCCTGCTTGCGCCCGTCATAGGTGATGCCGGTTTCCGCCCGCAATTCCGCCAGCGTCTCGCGGCTGAAATCGGAGACACGCACCATGCGCGCCTTGTTGATGGCATAGCGCCCGGCGGTGCAGTTGCGCAGCATCTGCAACAGCCAGGCGATCATATAGGGGTCAGGCTTCGGGCGTAGGATGAGCGGTGCGTGCTGCATCAATAGCCACCGCACCGCCTTGGCTGGAATGCCCGGTCCGGCCCAGGGCGAGGTGTAGCCAAACGAGAGCTCGCCAGCATTGGCGAAGCTGGTTTCAAGCCCCGCACCGCCCTGGCGCTCGATCACCTCGACCTCGTGCCCAGCTTTGGCCAGATAATAGGCCGTCGTGACCCCGATCACGCCGGCGCCGAGAACCACGATCCGCATGCCTGTCCCTCTATGTTTCCGGATGCCTGTTGGAGATCCCTCAACCTCCAGCCATCCTCATTGGCTCAGGATAATGGCGGATCGTTCGAATTTCTCGCCATTCCATGCAATGACGTGCGGCCTTGTGCGGGCTATTGAAATTTTCTGCGCACAGATTGATAGTTTCGCCATGCAGCGCGACGGTATCGACAATCACATCCTGCAATTGCTCCGCCAGGACGGACGCATGAGCAATGCCAACCTCGCCCAGGCGGTGGGGCTGTCGCCATCGGCTTGCCTGCGGCGGTTGCATCTGCTTGAGGCCAATGGTGTCATTCGTGGCTATACTGCGCTCATCGATGATGGCGATGACGACGACCGTGCCACCATCGTGGTGCAGATCACGCTGGAAAAGCAGACCGAAGACTGCATGCGCAAATTCGAGGCGGCGGTGCGCAAATGTCCAGAGGTGCGGGAATGCTTCCTTATGGGCGGGGAAGTCGACTATTGGCTGGTGGTGGAGACGGACGGCATGGGCGGCTATGAGCGCGTCCACGCCGAAACCCTGTCACGCCTGCCGCATGTAGCGCGCATCCGCTCCAATTTTGCCATCCGCCGGGTCATCCGCTGAACGTCTGATCGGTCAGTTCAACTTTGCTTGCTGGCCAGCTGGTTGACATAGCCGCAGGCGCTCGCTGGCACCTCTTCGGCCAGCCAGGCGCGGAACAGCGCCAGCTTTGGGCTGTCGCGCCGACCCCTGGCGGTCGCCAGATAATAGCCGAGCTCGCCTTTGAAAGGATGTGCGAAGGGCCGCAGCAACCGTCCGTCGCTGACAGGGTCGGCGCTCATCATGTCGGCAGCAAGGAACAGGCCCTGGCCGGAAATAGCCGCATCGAACGCCAGCGAAGCATCCGAATAGACCGGGCCGGTGAGCTTTGTCGCCGGATCGCGGCCCATGTCGCTGAGCCAGGCCGGCCAGTCAAGCATGCTGGTGCGATCTTCGATCACCGGCACGCGGCTCAAGTCAGCAAGACTTTTCCAGCGCTGCAGAAATTCCGGTGCGCATACCGGCTGGTAGTCCTGTCCGCCGATCAGGCTGGCATTGATTCCCGACCAATCGCCATCGCCATAGCGAATGGCGCAGTCGATATCGGGCTGGGTGAGGTCGAGCATTTCGGCGGTGACGCGTAACCGCACTTCCAGCCCCGGGTGCCGATCGGAGAATTTGTGCACCCGCCAGATCAGCCAGCGCGAGGCAAAGACGCTGCCAACCGTGACATTGATCACGCCATCCTGGGCGCCGGTCAGCGTGCTCAGTCCACCCTGCAAGGCGGCAAAGCCGGCCGACAGCTGCGGCAGCACCTCTGCCAGGGCCGGCAATGGCCGAAGACCCTGCGGTGTGCGGGCGAATAGCTCCATGCCCAGCCGCTCTTCGGCCCGCCGCAAATGCTGGCTCACGGCACCGACGGTGACACCGAGTTCCTCTGCAGCTGGCGCCAGGGCGCCGCGCCGTGCCACGATTTCGATGGCGCGCAGTGCATTGAGGGGAATGGGGAAGGCCGTACTCATATAGTTTTTCTAAACCCGCGCCAAAACCTTGTCCATTGTCCCCTTGAGTGGATCGGCGCACAACAGCCTCAACATCAACCACTTCCCCGCCTCTGGAGAAAATCATGTCCCCCTTGGCCGCGCTGTGGCGCCGGCTGGGCCTCAACTTTGTTGCCCGGCCTCAGCCCAAAATCCGTGTTACCCATCCCGATTGCATGACGCTGCGCGATTGGGCGGACTTGCCGGTTCACCACCCTGTGACCGACTGTATGCCGCGCTGAAGCCACAAAGGCGGGCTAGAGCGGGGCCAGTCGATTTCCACGGACCCCGCAATTCATGTCCCGCATTACCCTTGCTCTTCTTGTCGGCCTTATGGCTGTAGCCCCCGCCCTAGCCCAGGACGCGCCCCAGCCTGCCTCGCAGGGTGAAGTCACCATCGACCCGCGTGCCAGCCTTACGGTGCAGCCGAAATCGGCGTCGCTATTGATGGGTCTTTATGCCACCCAGGCTACGCTTGATATCTGTGCGGTGCCGCCGGTCGAGCCGGCGAGCACCAATATGTCCGCTCATCGCCGTCAGCTCGAAGCCGGCCTCGGTCTCAACGAGTCTGCGGGTGAAGAGGCCTACCAGGACGTGCGGGCAGATGTCGAAATGGCTGGCGTCGATTGCGCCGATGCCAGCACCGACCGCCAGCAGGCCGATGCCGTGCTGGCGCTCTATTCCGGCCAGCGCTGACGTCGACTTATTCGCAGATTTGCGCCGTACAGGTGCGGCCGTGGCAGCCAAGGTCAAGATGCAGGTGATCCCTGTGCTCGGCATTGGCTTCCGGGCCTAGCACGGTGGTGAACAGTCCGCATGCTGCCCCGTGCGCCTGACGCAGTAGCTTGCCCTCGGCGCCACTGGCCGGAAGCCAGTTGCCGGGGAGGGCAATGTTGCGGCCATCCGCCAGGGTAAAGCCGGTTATATCCACCGCATTGGCAAAGCCGTGTTCGGAGATAAAACGCTCGTCGCCGCCATTGCGGTTGCGGCACACGAAGCTGGTTCCGGTATTGATGCTGTCCAGCCCGCTATCGAGCGCCGCGGTGGCATAGGCATCGACTTGGCTCGCCCAGTCCACCAGTGCGCCGGCCATGGCGCAATTGGTGACGATTGCACTGCTCAGCGCGACCTGCCTGCCATTGAGCACCAGAGCCGTTACCGAAAGTGGCGACCGCTCCCCGCATATGCCGTCGGCAATCGGCTCCATCATCTCTCCGATCACCTTCCCGCTCAAAAGAGCGGGGCAGGCGGTCTGGTAGATGCGCTCGGGCTCGGTCGGCCGCTCCGGCTGAGGCTTTGTCGTGACCGGCTCGATATCGGAGGTCTCGGGAGCCGCTTTCGGCGTAGGCTCGGCCTCCTCGTCTTTAGGGGCTGCCGTTTCCAGCAACGCTTCCCCCTCATTGGTCTCGGAAAAATCTGGCCGGGGGCGCGGCAGCGGTGGTGGCCCCTGTGGTTTGGTCGCGGCCTGAGGCGCCGGCTTGGTCACAGGCGCGGGCTTGGGGGCAGCGCCCTGCGTGAGGCCCTCCACGAAATTCTCGAGCGGCTTCAGAAAATCCTGCGCCTGCCCAGCGGTGATAGGCAAAGAGAGCAGGACGAGACTGGCGGCGATGAGCTGGGTCGTGCGCATGATGTCCACAACGCCACACTTGCATGCTGCGTTGCGTTTAACGCGGTGGAAACCATCTTTCTCGCCTCTTCCGCTTCTGCTATCAGCGCCCCATGACCACGCCGCTCAAGAATATCCGCAATTTTTCCATAGTCGCCCATATCGACCATGGCAAATCCACGCTCGCCGACCGCCTGATCCAGCTGACAGGCGGGCTCGACCTGCGTGAGATGAAGGAACAGGTCCTCGACTCGATGGATATCGAGCGCGAGCGCGGCATTACCATCAAGGCCCAGACCGTTCGGCTCAATTATAAAGCGCAGGACGGCGAGAACTACGTGCTCAACCTCATCGACACGCCCGGTCACGTCGACTTCGCCTATGAAGTCTCCCGCTCCATGGCCGCCGTGGAAGGCTCGCTCCTGGTCGTAGATGCGTCCCAGGGCGTCGAGGCGCAGACCCTCGCCAACGTCTATCACGCGCTGGATGCCAATCACGAGATCGTGCCGGTGCTCAACAAGGTCGACCTGCCGGCTGCCGACATTCCGCGCGTCAAGGCGCAGATCGAGGATGTCATTGGCATCGATGCCTCCGACGCCGTGGAGATCTCCGCCAAGACTGGCTTGGGCATCGACAAGGTGCTTGAGGCAATCGTGACGCGCCTCCCAGCGCCCAAGGGTGATATCGATGCGCCGCTCAAGGCGCTTCTCGTCGACAGCTGGTACGATACCTATCTTGGCGTCGTGGTTCTGGTCCGCATCATCGATGGGGTGATGAAGAAGGGCCAGCGTATCCGCATGATGGCCTCGGGCGCTGTCTATGAGCTCGACCGTGTCGCCGTGCAGACCCCCAAGCTGGTGGAAGTGGGTGAACTCACGCCCGGCGAGCTTGGCGTCTTCACCGCCTCGATCAAGGAAGTCGCCGATACCAATGTCGGCGACACCATCACCGACGATCGAAAGCCTACGGCCCAGCCGCTGCCCGACTTCCGCCCGGCCCAGCCGGTGGTGTTCTGTGGTCTCTTCCCGGTCGATGCCTCGGACTTCGACGAACTGCGCGCGGCCATGGGCAAGCTGCGTCTCAACGATGCCAGCTTCTCGTTCGAAATGGAAACCTCGGCAGCGCTGGGCTTTGGCTTCCGCTGCGGGTTCCTGGGGCTTTTGCACCTCGAGATCATCCAGGAGCGTCTCTCCAGAGAATTCGATCTCGATCTCATCGCCACCGCGCCATCGGTGGTCTACGAGGTCGAATTGACCAATGGCGAAACCCTGATGCTGCACAATCCGGCCGATCTGCCGGACGTAATGAAGATCGAGGAAATCCGCGAGCCCTGGATCAAGGCCACGATCCTGACGCCCGACGAATATCTCGGCGCTATCCTGAAACTCTGTCAGGACCGGCGCGGCATCCAGAACAACCTCTCCTATGTCGGCTCCCGCGCTCTAGTGGAATACGACTTGCCGCTCAATGAAGTCGTGTTCGACTTCTACGACCGCCTGAAGTCGATCTCCAAGGGCTATGCCAGCTTCGACTATAAACTCGACACCCACCGCACTGGCGACCTGGTGAAGCTGACGGTTCTGGTCAATGCCGAGCCCGTCGATGCGCTGGCCATGCTGGTTCACCGTTCGGTGGCTGAATCGCGCGGGCGGCAGATGTGCGAAAAGCTCAAGGAGCTGATCCCGCCGCATCTGTTCGTCATTCCGATTCAGGCCGCCATCGGTGGCAAGATCATTGCCCGCGAAACCGTCCGCGCCATGCGCAAGGACGTGACGGCCAAGTGCTATGGTGGCGACGCCACCCGCAAGCGCAAGCTCTTGGACAAGCAGAAAAAGGGCAAGGCCAAGATGCGCCAGTACGGCAATGTCAACATTCCGCAAGAAGCCTTCATCAAGGCCCTCAAGATGGGCGACGACTGATCCCTGGTCGCTCGTGTTGAGCCGCAGGATAGCCCTCGGGGAGGACCCGAGGGCTTTTGATTTCTGTTCTAGGCGCTGCCGATTAGAATGCCGGCCGCGAAGACCAGTGAGCCGCCCAGCACCACCTGCAGTACCGCCCGCCAGAACGGGGTCTGCATGAAGCGCTGCTGGATGAAGGCGATGGCCCAGAGCTCAATCAGCACGACAATTACCGCCACCGTGGTGGCAATGGTGAAATCGTGGATGAGATAGGGCAGGGCGTGGCCCAGCCCGCCCACGGCCGTCATGATCCCGGCGGCGAAACCCCGCTTGATCGGCGAGCCGCGCCCGGTCAGCTTGCCATCGTCGGAAGCCGCCTCGGTAAAGCCCATGGAAATGCCCGCGCCGATGGCAGCCGCAAGGCCCACAAGAAAAGTCTGGTGCGTGTCGCCGGTCGCAAAGGCGGCGGCAAAGACCGGCGCCAGCGTCGACACCGAGCCGTCCATCAATCCGGCAAGGCCCGGCTGCACATAGGTCAAAACGAACTGGCGGTGCGCCTCGCCCTTTTCGGTCTCCCGCCCGGCCTCACCCAACACCGCCTCATCGATCTGGTCCGCACGCGCCGCATGGCCCTTCTCGGCCATCGCCAGATCGCCCAGGAGCTTGCGAATGCCGGCATCGGTGACCTGCTTGGCTGCCTCGAGATAGAAGCGCCAGGCGCCTTCCTCCATCTCCCACACCTGCTGGCGCGCCTGTTCGAGCGTCAGGGTCTTTTGCAGCCATAATGGCTTGCGGGCGAGAAAACCGCGCACGTGTTCGCGCCGGATTGGCACCAGCCTTGTGCCGAAACGCGCCACATAGAGATCGAGCAGGCGCCGGCGATGCTCGTCCTCTTCGGCGGCCATGCCCTCGAACAAGGCGGCCGAACCGGGATAAGTCTCGCCCAGCCGGGCGGCATATTCCGAATAAATGCGCCCATCCTCTTCTTCAGCCGCAATGGCCAGCGACAGGATCTCGCGTTCGGACAGGGTGGCGAAGTCACGACGGTTGTCGGGCCAGAAGGAAAGCATAGGCGGCTCACAAGATTAGAATGGTTCTAAAAAATGATTAGAACCATTCTAATCTAAGTGCAAGCCCCAGCTGAAACTGATCAGGTCGCCTCCAGCCGCAGGGCGGCAAGCAGTTCCTGCTCCAGCGCGATGCGCCGCCGGCGGCTGTCAAAAAATCCGCGCAGCATATAGCCCAGTGCCTCGGCGGAAACCGGCTGCCGCCGCTGCGCCGCTGCACTCAGCAGCTCCTGCAATTCCTCCGCATGATCAATGTCGAGCTGGCTTTCACGCCGCAGGCGCGCCAGCATGGCATTGAGGTCGAGCAGATGCAGGCCGCCATTGGCTTCCATGGCGGGTTCCAGTTGCTCGCGATAGCTCTTGGCGCTGGCCGCCATCACCGTTTCGAGGCCCTTGGCGGCGTCGATGCACAGCGCCGCATCGACCTCGTCCGGCAGGGCGTCGGCAATCTCTTCGAGCACACGGCAGAGTTCGAGCTCAGCCGCATGGTTCTGGTCAACGGCGCCGAGGCGCGTCCTGGCCAATTTGTCCAGCATAGGAAGTCTCCACCCGCGGCCAGAGGCCGGCATGGTGCAGATTTAGACGCGTTTGGCGAAGCTGGCCTTGACCTAAGTCAAGACCGAGCGGCTGTGCCTACCAGTGAAACTCCGGGCCGTTTGCTCGGGCGCCCATCAGGAACACATCGCTCATCAGCCGCAGCGGGGCGGCATCGACATCACTTTGATGCGCATTGAGCAGGCTGGCGAACCGCTCGTAAATACCGGCATATTCGCGGTCACCATGCTCTAGCACCAGTTCGCCATTGATGCTCAGCTTGCGCCCACCATGCTCGAGCTTGATCTCGTTGCCCTTGTTGGTCTCGAAGCGAATGGTCCAGATTTCTCCGCTTTCTTCCAGCCAGTTGAAGCCGCAGCTCAAATCGGGCTTGTGCGCCTCGGCAGACTTGAAGCGGATATCGACATCCACGGGGGTCTGCTTGTTGGCCGGGAAGGTGAGCGCAGCGCTCTCGACGAAGACCGGGAACGGCATCACCTTGGTGAAGATGGAAAAGGCATTGATCCCCGGATCGCAGACACCGAACCCACCCGGCTCCCACACCCAGTCCTGGCCCGGATGCCATTTGCGCACGCTCTCGCGCCAGTCGATACGGGCCGACTTGACCCCTTCCTCGGCAAGGATCGACTTGGTCCGGTCAACGGCCGCGTTGTACTGACTGTGCCAGGTCTGGAACAGCACCCGACCACGCTTCGCTGCCTCGGCGATCAGATCGTCCAGTTCCGAAATTGTCGTGGTGGGCGGCTTTTCCATCATCACATCCTTGCCTGCGGCTAGCGCTTCGCGGACATAGGCATGGCGCACGCCAGGCGGTGTGCAGATGGAGACGAGTCCGATCTCGGGCATGGCGGCATAGAGCTCGCCCGGCGTCTTGAACACCGGCACGCCGCCATGGCCGACGCCGCGCGTCGACACGGTCGCAGCCAGCTCGAAATCATCAGACGCATCGATCACCGGCAAATGCTGATCCTGGGCAATCTTGCCCACGCCGATTACCGCGATTTTGCGCTTGGCCATGCCGGAACTCCCACGTTTGAGGCGGTGCTATAGAGCAGGTCTTGCCCCACTCTGCCAAGGCCTCAAACGGGGATAAGTATGATTTTTATGCGGCTGCGCCGTTGGCTGCTGGCTGCCACAGCTCGATCTGGTTGCCCTCGGGGTCATGGATGCGTGCGAAGCGGCCTGTTTCGGCGCTGTCCCATTCCTCAGGCCGGGTCTCGACAGCGATGCCGGCAGAACGCAGCTGCGCCATCATGGCGTCGAGATCATCGACACGGAAATTGATCATCCATTGCTTTTCAGCGGGAAAATAGTCGGTGTCTTGCTTGAACGGCGCGAAGACCGTCAGTCCCGCCTCCTGGGTAAAAAGCTCGCTCACGCCCAGATGCGTCTCGTACCAGTCAGCCAGTGCCGCCTTGTCCCGCGCCCGAAAGAAAAAGCCGCCAATCCCCGTCACCGTCGCCATGCCGGCCTCCCGTTGAGGACCGCACTATGACACGATCCGGGCGGGAGCATCGGACAATTCAGCGGATGAGGATCGCCCGGAAGTCGTTGACATTGGTGCCGGTCGGGCCGGTCATCAACAGATCGCCAATCGCCTCGAACGCGCCATAGGCATCGTTGTCGGCCAGCGCGGCCAGCGGGTCGATTCCTGCCTCACGCAGCCGCTGCGCCGAGGTGCCATCGACATAGGCACCAGCATTGTCCTCGGACCCGTCGATGCCATCTGTGTCCCCGGCCAGTGCCGTGACCCCTTCGACGCCGTCCAGAGCGATGGCCAGCGCCAGCAGGAACTCGCCGTTGCGCCCTCCGCGCCCGCTTCCGCGCAACGTCACCGTCGTCTCCCCGCCCGATAGCAGCACCACCGGCCTGGGGAAGGGGCGATTGCGCTGGACGATTTCGCGGGCGATGGCGGCATGCACCTGCGCCACGTCGCGCGCTTCGCCCTCGATTGCGTCGGACAAAATAGCCGCCTCGACCCCATGGGCGCGCGCCATCGCCGCCGCTGCTTCCAGCGACAGCGCCGCCGAGGCAATGGTGGCGACACTGTTGCGGGCGAATACCGGGTCGCTGGCCTCGGGGGGCAAATTCTCTTCGCTGGCCAGGAGCCGCGCAGCAGCCTCGGGCAGCTCAAGCCCGTAGAGCGCGGCAAGGCGGCGAGCCTCAGCGCGCCCACCGCGGAGTGGCAGGGTCGGGCCGGACGCGACCAATGCCGGATCGTCGCCGGGCACATCGGACACCACCAGCGTTACCACCCGCGCCGGCGCCGCCAATGCCGCCAGTCGCCCGCCCTTGATGGTCGAAAACTGGTTGCGAATAAGGTTCATCACCCCGATCGGGGCGCCGGACGCGAGCAGTGCCCGATTGACCGCCTGCTCGTCCTCCAGCGTCAGGCCACGGGCGGGTGCCGGCAGCAGTGACGACCCTCCGCCCGAGATCAGCGCCACCACCAGATCGTCTTCAGTGAGCCCGCTCACCAGCGCCTTGAGCCGTTCAGCCGCTGCACACCCGGCGGCATCAGGCACGGGATGAGCGGCTTCGACCACCTCGATCCGCTGGCAAGCCTCGCCATAGCCATAGCGGGTGACGATCAGGCCTTCGATCGCGCCCGGCCAGGCCTGTTCGAAGGCGCGCGCCATCTGTGCCGAGGCCTTGCCGGCGCCGATGACGATGGTACGGCCCATCGGGGGCTCGGGCAGGTGCCGCTCGACCGCCAGCGCCGGCTGCGCCTTGGCGACGGCCTCAACAAACAGCTTGTGCAGCGGCGCGCGATCCATCATCCGTCTTGCCCTCGGGGAGATTGCGGCGACCCTTTTGGCCACCCCACCTGCATTTGTCCAGCCATTGCGGCTTGTCAAACCCTCGTCACATAAGTCCACTAGCGGCAAGCCAAGGAGTGCCCATGACGCAGAGATTCGCCATCTACTATGCCCCTGATACGACCAGCGGGCTCTGGGACCGGGCGAGCGCCTGGCTGGGCCGCGATTCGGCCAGTGGCGAATTCTTCGAGGGTGCCGTCGCCGGCATCGAGCGCACGCGGTTGCTCAATCTCACCCAGTCGGCCAGCCGTTATGGCTTTCACGCCACCATCAAGCCGCCCATGGCTTTGGCCGATGGCGAAACCGCCGAAGGCCTGCGCACAGCGCTCGCCGATTTCGCCGCTCGACAGTCTGCGTTCTCCATTGGCCGCCTGCGTCTCGCCTCACTACATGGTTTTCTGGCGCTGGTGCCCGAAACCGAAAACGAGACCCTGCAGGATTTTGCCGCCGACGTCGTGGAAACATTCGACCCTTTCCGCGCGCCGCTTTCAGACCGGGACAAGGCTGCCCGTCGCGCCGCTGGCCTCAGCCCACACCAGGAGGAGTTGCTCGAAGCCTATGGCTACCCCTATGTCTTCGACCAATTCCGCTTCCACATGACCCTCACCGACCGGCTCGCCGAGGATGATCACCACGATCTGTCTGCCGCAGCCAATACCTGGTTTGGCCCGCTTCTCGGCGATGCCGTCACCATTGACCGTCTGGTCGTCTACCATGAGCCCGATAGTGGGCGCCCCTTCCGCCGTCTCGACGATTTCCGCCTCGGAGCCTGATTACAAGTGTCGCAAACCATCCTCACCAACGCCCGCATCGTGCTCGCCGACGAGATCGTTGAGGGGAACCTCGTGATCGACAAGGGGCAGATCAGCGCCATCGACTCCGGCGTGTCCCGCACCGGCGAGGATATGGGTGGGGACTATGTCATTCCCGGACTCGTGGAACTGCACACCGACCATCTCGAGAACCACTACCGCCCGCGCCCGGGTGTGTTCTGGGACCCGCTGGCGGCCCTGCATGCTCATGATGCACAAGTGGCCGGCTCCGGCATCACCACGGTCTTCGACGCGGTGCGTATCGGTTCGGACAATGATCTGCCCGACATGCTCGACCATGCCAAAAAGCTCGTTGACGCCATCCGCGCCGGCGTCGCGGGCGGCTGGACCCGTGCGGAGCATTTCATCCATCTCCGCTGCGAATTGCCCAGCCACGACGTCGTCGCCCATTTCGACGCGCTGGCCAACCATCCCTCGACCCGCCTGGCCTCGGTCATGGACCACACGCCCGGACAGCGCCAGTTCCGCTCGCTCGAAGACTACAAGCGCTTCTATGCCAAGCAGATGGGTCGCACCGACGCGGAATTGCAGGCCTATCTCAACGCCCGCCAGGCCGAGCACGATCAGTATTCGAACGCCAATCGCAAGGCCATTGTTGCCCGCGCCCACGAGCTTGGTCTGGCCCTCGCCAGCCATGACGACGCCACCCTCGCTCATGTCGAGGAAGCGGCTGAGGACGGCGTTGCCATTGCCGAATTTCCCACTACGCTCGAAGCGGCCTCGGCCGCCCACGATGCGGGACTCGCCATTCTCATGGGCGCCCCCAATGTGGTGCGTGGGCGGTCGCACTCGGGCAATATCTCGGCCACCGACCTCGTCGCTGCCGGCCTTCTCGATATTCTGAGCTCCGACTACGTCCCCTTTGCGCTACTGCAAGCCGTCTTCCTCATGCCAAAGCGTGTCGAGGGCCTTGACCTGCCGCAGGCCTTGGCTACCGTGACGTCTAATCCGGCGCGCGCCGCCGGCCTGACCGACCGTGGCGAGATCGCCCTGGGCAAGCGGGCCGATCTGGTGCGGGTCTTGGAGCAGGGGCCGCTGCCGGTGGTGCGCGGCGTGTGGCGGGAAGGGCAGCGGGTCAGTTGAGCGAAAGACCGCCGGGGGTTCTGGTTCTGATTGTCGGCCCTTCTGGGGTCGGTAAGGATACGCTGATCACGGGTGCCCGCCACGCGCTCGATGGCGACAAGCGCTTCAGTTTCGTCCGGCGCCTGGTTACCCGGCCGACCGATGTCGACCTTGAGGATCATATCAGCATCGACCCCGTGGAATTTGCCCTCGGCAAGGCCTCGGGTCGTTTCGCGCTGTGCTGGGATGCCCATGGTCTCAATTATGCCCTGCCCATGTCAGTCGATACCGACCTGACCCTGGGCCGGGTGGTAATCGCCAATATTTCCCGCCACGTCATTCCGGCCGCCATCGCGCGCTATCCAATGTGCCGTGTGGTGCAGATTTCGGCCGAGATATCGCTGCGCGCCGAACGCCTGGCGCGGCGTGGGCGCGAAAACCGGGACCAGATTGCCGCCCGCCTCGCCCGCGAAGGCGCCGCAATGCCCGCCGATGTCAGTCCAATCGTCATCGACAATTCCAGCTCCGTCGCTATCGGGGTCACCGCTCTGGTTATGGCCCTGCGCGCCATCGCCCAGGATTGAACCCTTTCGCCGGCCGCGCGTTGGTCATCTCGACCAGCGTCAAACCAGCGTCAGGAGTTTTTATGTCCCGTAACGGTCTTTATGCAGTGATCGCGATCCTGTTGATCGCCATCGTCGGCTTCGGCATTTACAGCTACCAGCAGCAGCAGGCCCGCCCGGGCGTTGAGATCCGTGTCGATGAGCAGGGGGTCTCGATCGATGGAAACGGTTAATCCCAATGACCCCGCCCGCCTCGACATCATTCGCCAGGCACTGAGCGAGGAAATCGATCGCCAGGCGCAGGCGGGTGCGTCCCGGATCGACGTCATGGCCTTGGCAGAAGCCGTCGAAACCACCCTTAGTGCGCCGGTGACGGTCTCGGAGGGCAAGCGGCCGTCTGAACTCAACGCCACCAATGACGACTGATGTGGGTTTGGCCGCGTGGGCATAGCGCCAGACATGGGCCCAAATGGAAACGGGCGGGGTTTCCTCCCCGCCCGCTGGTGTTTTAGGTCCCCTGTCGGGGTTTTTGGCAGCGCTTACTTCAGGCCGTCGGTGACAACAGTGGTATAGGCGCCTTCAGGGTTGGCCTTGATGATGCTCTGGTCCAGCAGGGCCTTCACAGTGCGGTCATAGGTGGCCATGTCGAGTGCAGCATCGTCGGCATCGACGAGCTTGGAGACCTCGCCCACCATATAGCGCTGGTGCGCCAGTTCGGCGGCGCCGGTATCGTCGGCCTCGACCACGATTTCTGCGGCTTCATCGGGGTTTTCGAGCGCATAGGCCCAGCCCTTCATCGAGGCGCGTACGAAACGGGTATAGGCATCGACCTTGGCCGGGTCCTTGAGGCTGTCTTCCATCACATAGAGACCGTCTTCGAGCAGGTCATTGCCCATTTCGGTATAGTTGAAGATGGTGAGATTGTCCGGACCATAGCCCGCGTCGAGTGCCTGGCCATATTCGTTATAGGTCATCACCGAGATACAGTCCGCCTGGCCCTGGATCATCGGCTGGATGTCAAAGCTCTGCTGCAGCACGGTGACGCCGCCTTCCGAGCCATCGGTCTTGAGGCCCAGCTTGTTCATCCAGGCAAAGAACGGATATTCATTGCCGAAGAACCAGACGCCCAGCGTGTGGCCCGGGAAATCGGCTTCCGACTTGATGCCTGTTTCGGTCGGGCAGATCATCATCAGACCCGAGCGCTTGAAGGGCTGGGCGATGTTGACCAGCGGCACGCCGCTTTCGCGGGCTGCCATGCCGGCCGCCATCCAGGTGACGATGATGTCGGCGCCACCGCCGGCGATCACCTGTTCGGGGGCGATATTGGGGCCGCCCGGCAGGATGGTGATGTCGAGGTCTTCCTCATCGTAAAAGCCCTTGGCTTCGGCGACGAGATAGCCGGCGAACTGCGCCTGGGTCACCCATTTGAGCTGCAGCGTCAGCGCATCGGCAGCCAGTGCGCTGGCAGCGCCGCTGAGGAGCAACGTGCCGGCCATCAACCCTGTGATCAGTTTCTTCATTGTCGTTCCCTTTTCCCTTTACGCCCGTCCACCACGGACAGACGGATGCCAGAAGGTGACGCCCCTTTCGATGAGGGCGATCACCCCGTAGAAGGCGGACCCCGCGACCGCCGCAACAGCGATCTCCGCCCAAACCAGGTCGATGGCGAGACGCCCCACCCCGGTCGATATCCGGAAGCCCATTCCCACAACGGGCGTCCCGAAGAATTCCGCTACGATTGCGCCGATCAAGGCCAGAGTCGAGTTGATCTTGAGGGCGTTGAAGATAAACGGCGCGGCAGCGGGCAGACGCAGCTTGAACAACGTCTGCCAATAGGAAGCGGCATAGGTGCGCATCAGGTCGCGCTCCATCACCGAGGCGGCATTGAGCCCGGCCACGGTGTTCACCAGCATGGGGAAAAAGGTCATGGCCACGACGACGGCCGCTTTGGACTGCCAGTCGAAGCCAAACCACATCACCATGATGGGGGCGATGCCGATGATCGGCAGTGCCGACATGAAATTGCCGATCGGCATGATCCCGGCCTTGAGGAAGGGCGAGCGGTCAACGAGAATCGCCGCAACGAGGCCCGCCAGACACCCAATGGCATAGCCAGGCAGCACCGACTTGATGAAAGTCTGGACGAAATCGGCCCACAAAATGCCGGTTTCCGCGGCCAGCCGCGCCCCGATGGCTGATGGCGGCGGCAACAGCACGGCCGGCACATTGGCGCCGCGCGTCACCACTTCCCACATCACCAGCAAGGCAAGTCCGAAGGTGATGGGGATGATGAGACCTATACCAGTCTCGGGCAACTTGCCCTCGCGAATTTGAGCTGAAAGCCGCTCGACGAACAGCCAGGCAAAGCCCCAGGCCGCAATCAGCGCCAGCCAATAATGGACCGGCATGGTGCCAGCGGGCAGCGAGGCGATGAGCGCCCAGGCGCCCAGCGCCGCCATGAAACCATCGAGCCAGAACCGCCAGGGCAGCACGAAGCGCAGAAGCGACAGGGCCGCGAAGGTGAAAAACACTTGCAGCAGCGGTGCACTGCCCAGCGTCGGCAGGGTGGCAAGGACGCCGAAAACGCCGCAGCCACCAGCGACCAATGCCAGATAGAGTTGTAGGGAAGTGAGTTTGTGCCTCATGCCCGCACCCCCATCCGCGCATTCACATAGCGCTCGGCACCGCCGACAATGGCCACCAGCACCGCCGCCAGCCCGGCCGCAATGAACAGTGCCGCCCAGATCTGGATGGTCTGGCCATTATAGGAGCCGGTGAGAAGGCGCACGCCGAGCCCGCCGCCAGAGGCATTGGAAAGCTCGGCCACCACCGCCCCGATCAGCGAAATGGCGATGCCCACCTTCATCGAGGCGAAGAGAAACGGCATGGCTGCCGGCCAGCGCAGCTTCCAGAAGGTTTGCCAGCCATTGGCATCATAGGTGCGCATCAGATCGAGCTGGATGCTTTCGGGCGAGCGCAGGCCCTTGACCATGCCGACAACGACCGGGAAAAAGCTGAGATACATCGAGATCAGCGATTTCGGCACTAGCCCGGTCAGCCCCACCGCGCCCAGTCCCACCACCACCATAGGCGCCACGGCAAGAATGGGAATGGTCTGGCTGGCAATGATCCAGGGCATAAGCGAGCGGTCCGAGGCATCGTTGTGGATGATGGCTACCGCCAACAATACGCCCAGCGCCGTGCCCAGCGCGAAGCCGAGCAGCGTCGCCGACAGCGTGATCCAGCCATGATAGGCCAGTGAGCGCTTGGAATTGATGTCGAGCGCCACCGTGGCATTCCAGATTTCGGAAATCACCTGGTGTGGCGCCGGAAGCACCGGCTTGTCCTGCGACCAGGTCTGCTGCGCAAAGTCAGAGAAGGGGACGTTTTCGAGGCCAGCTCGGGCGTTGAGCGTATTCTGCCAGGGCGCATTCATGTGGATCGCCATGGCATACCAGAAGAGGATAATGGCAGCGAGAACGGTGAGAACGGGGATGATGCGGGTCATGGGTTGAACACCCCCACCCAACCTCCCCCTAGAGAAGGGGGAGGGGTGCATCGAGTATGCCTCGATACCTTCCCGAAAACCGGCAAGCTCCTCCCCCGCCTTCCGGGGGAGGCTGGGTGGGGGCCTTCATGACGAAGTCTCGCCCCCATCACACATGCTCCTCATCATAGCTGTGCCCAGCCCTGAGGCCGTCGCGCACCCGTGCGGCAATTTCGAGAAATTCCGGCGTCTCGCGAATGTCCAGCGGGCGCTCGCGCGGCAAGCTGCTCTCGATGACATCGGTCACCCGGCCAGGGCGCGGCGACATCACCACGATCTTTGTCGAAAGATAGACTGCCTCGGGAATGGAATGTGTCACAAAGCAGATGGTTTTTTGTGTGCGTCCCCAGAGTTTCAGCAATTCGGAATTGAGATGGTCGCGCACGATCTCGTCCAGCGCCCCGAACGGCTCGTCCATCAGCAGCAGGTCGGCGTCGAAGGAGAGGGCGCGGGCAATCGAGGCACGCTGTTGCATGCCGCCCGACAATTGCCAGGGATATTTCTTCTCGAAACCGGCGAGGTTCACCAGGTCCATGGTGCGCTTGACGCGCTCGGCCTGCTGGGCCGCCGAATAGCCCATGATCTCAAGCGGCAGCGCCACGTTCTTCTCAATCGTCCGCCATGGATAGAGCGCGGCGGCCTGGAACACATAGCCATAGGCGCGCGCCTTGCGCGCCTCCTCGGCAGTCATGCCGTTGATGCTGAGCGTGCCAGAGGTCGGCTTTTCCAGATCCGCGATGGTGCGCAGGAAGGTGGTCTTGCCGCAGCCCGAAGGGCCGATGAAGGAAACGAAATCGCCTTTGTTGATGGTGAGATTGACGTCGCTCAGCGCCACCACATCGCCGTCGCCGGCCGGAAAGGTGAGGCCAAGATGTTCGGCGCGGACGACGGGGACGGCCGTCCCTGCCGAGCCTCCCGCTGCAAAATTGGACGACGTTTCGGACAAAAGTTCGACCCCTCTAACTCTTCTGCGGCCAGAAGAGACCGCTGCAAATGCGATCTTTCCCGGTGGACGCGCCGGCGGCGCCCTTTGCATCTTTCAGTGCAAGACCCATGCCGTTCTCCGGAAATGCGGGGGAGATTTCCCTTTTTCTCCCGCGCCCTTCGGCCTGTGCCTTGTTTTTCATCAGCCTGCCGACAACTAGACCCCAGTTGCCGGAATGCCGCTGCGTTCCACCTTGCGCGGCGCCACGATCTCTTTCCACTGGCTGAGGGCCCTGTTCACAGGGTTCTTCGCTTCGCGCGCCACGAACTTGCCATGGCCCGGCTCGGCCTTGATCTCGTCTTCGACGATAGACACCTTGCCGCGGCTCAGCACGTAACGGGGCAGGCCCGTCACCTCGAAGCCTTCGAATACATTGTAGTCGATCACCGATTGCTGGCTCTTGGCGCTGATGGTCTTCTTGCGCTTGGGGTCCCAGACGATGAGGTCGGCATCGGCGCCCACCAGCACCGCACCCTTCTTAGGATACATGTTGAGGATCTTGGCGATATTGGTCGAAGTCACGGCCACGAACTCGTTGGGCGTGAGACGGCCGGTATTGACGCCCGCGGTCCAGAGCACCGGCAATCGGTCTTCGAGCCCGCCCGTGCCGTTCGGAATCTTGGCAAAATTGCCGATACCGTTACGCTTCTGCTCGCTGGTAAAGGCGCAATGGTCGGTGGCGACGCAGGACAGCGAGCCGGACTGTAACCCGGCCCAGAGCGAGTCCTGATGCTGCTTGTTGCGGAAGGGTGGCGACATCACCCGGCGCGCCGCATGGTCCCAGTCGGGATTGAAATATTCGCTCTCGTCCAGCGTCAGATGCTGGATCAGCGGCTCGCCATAAACCCGCATGCCCTTGGCCCGAGCGCGGCGGATGGCTTCATGCGCCTGCTCGCAGGAGGTGTGCACGACATAGAGCGGTACGCCCGCCATATCGGCGATCATGATGGCGCGATTGGTGGCCTCGCCCTCGACCTCGGGCGGGCGCGAATAGGCGTGGCCTTCCGGCCCATTATTGCCTTCGGCGAGGAGCTTGGCGGTCATGGCCGCGACCACATCGCCATTCTCGGCATGGACGAGCGGCAAGGCGCCAAGCGCGGCGCAGCGCTGGAATGACGCGAACATCTCGTCGTCATTGACCATCAGGCTGCCCTTATAGGCCATGAAATGCTTGAAGCTGGTGATCCCCCGATCCACCACTTCGGCCATTTCGTTGAAGACCTGTTCGCCCCACCAGGTGATGGCCATGTGGAAGGAGTAATCGGCGCTGGCCTTGCCGGTCTTGTTGTCCCACATTTTCAGCGCTTCGAGCAGGCTCTGGTCCGGATTGGGCAGGCAGAAATCCACCACCATGGTGGTGCCGCCCGCCAGTCCGGCCCGCGTGCCGCTCTCGAAGTCGTCGGCCGAATAAGTGCCCATGAACGGCATTTCGAGATGGGTATGTGGATCGATCCCACCCGGCATGATGTAGCAGCCCGTGGCGTCCAGCACCTCGTCGCCGGACAGATCCTGCCCGATCTCGACGATCACATCGCCCTCAATTTTGACATCAGCCTTATAGGACAGATCGGCGGTGACGACGGTACCGTTCTTGATGACCTTGCTCATTGTACGTTCCCTGTATTAGAGGCCCCCTCATCCGTCTCGCCCTGCGGGCGAGCCACCTTCTCCCCGAGAGGGAGAAGACCGGATCGTGCCTGATGGAGAAATTTGGCGCCGTCAGCTGCACGGGCGCCTCTTATTCCTCTCCCACTTGGGGAGAGGTCGGGTGAGGGGGAGCCCTCGATCACTTCCATGATCAGCTCGCAGACCGTTTCGCGATGGCTGAGAACCTCATGATTCCAGAAGCGCAACACGGAATAGCCGTCAGCATTGAGGAGCGCAGTTCGCTTCTCGTCCGCGACATTCTCAGCATGCTGATTGCCGTCGAGTTCGACAATCAAGGCGGCCTCCCTGCAGGCGAAGTCCACTATGTAGGGGCCGATTGGCATCTGCCGCACGAATTTCAACCCTTTCAGCCCGCGATTGCGGAGCACATACCAAAGCCGATTTTCGGCGATGGAGGCATTGCGACGCAATTGACGGGGGCGTGTCGTCACGGAGACGCTCCCTCGCCGCAACACCGGTTCCGTTCTTCTCCCTTTCGTGGAAAAGGTGGCGCGCAGCCCCGTGAGAAAGGCATGCATCTCACTCCACGATCTCCGCTGTCTCCAGCACCGCGTGGAACAGCACATCCGCGCCCGCCGCGGCCCAGTCCTTGGAGATTTCCTCGGCTTCGTTGTGGCTGAGGCCGCCGACGCAGGGACACATGATCATCACCGAGGGGGCAATTTTGTTGGTCCAGCAGGCGTCATGGCCGGCCCCAGAGATGATGTCCATATGGCTGTAGCCGAGCTTTTCGGCAGCAGAGCGGACCCGGGCAACGAGGGTGGGGTCGAAGGTGACCGGGTCGAAATGGCCCACTGCCTCGACAGCGCAGCCCACGCCCATCTCGGCGCAGATCTCGGCCGCCCGCTTTTCGATTTCGGCACGCATGCGGTCGAGCTTGTTCTGATCGGGCGTGCGCAGATCGACGGTAAATACAACCGTCCCTGGCAACACGTTGCGTGAATTGGGCGAGAACCTCACCTGTCCGGTGCCCGCCACCGCGCCGGGCTGTTCGGACATGGCGATGGTCTGCACCGCCTCGAAAATGCGCGCCATGGCCAGCCCGGCATTGACGCGCATGGCCATCGGCGTCGAGCCGGTATGGGCCTCCTTGCCGGTCAGCGTGAATTCGAGCCACCACAGGCCCTGACCGTGGGTGACCACGCCGATCTGCTTGTTCTCGGCTTCGAGAATGGGGCCCTGTTCGATGTGATATTCGAGATAGGCATGCATCTTTCGCGCGCCCACTTCTTCATCGCCCAGCCAGCCGATACGCTTGAGTTCCTCGCCATAGCTCAGACCCTCCTGGTCTTTGCGGCCATAGGCGTAGTCGAGGCTATGCACCCCGGCGAAGACGCCGGAGGCCAGCATGGCCGGGGCAAAGCGCGCCCCTTCTTCATTGGCCCAATTGGTGACGACGATGGGGTGCTTGGTCTTGATGTTGAGATCGTTGAGCGAGCGCACCACTTCAAGCCCCGCCAAGACGCCTAGAACGCCGTCATATTTGCCGCCAGTCGGTTGGGTATCGAGATGGCTGCCGACATAAACAGGCAGCGCGTCGGGATCAGTGCCGGGGCGGGTCATGAACATGGTGCCCATCTTGTCGACGCCCATGGTCAGTCCCGCCGCTTCGCACCAGGCCTGGAACAGCTCGCGCCCCTGCTTGTCTGCATCGGTCAGCGTCTGGCGATTATTGCCCCCGGCAATGCCGGGCCCAACCTGGGCCATCTCCATCAGGCTCTCCCAGAGCCGATCGCCATTGATCCGAAGGTTCTCGCCGGGAGAGGTCATGTTGTGTGCTCGTGAGATAGGTCGAAACAAAAAGCCCCGCCATCGCGGTGATGCGCATGGCAGGGCCGGGAGGATGAAAGAGAGAGCGGGCAGAGCCCGCTCCCAAAGGAGTGAGGCAATGGTGTCAGCGATGCATGTTCGACGCTGACCATATTGCCTACTTCACGCTCGGGAAGCTGAATTCGGCGCCGCCCTTGATCCCGGCGGGCCAGCGCGTGGTGACAGTCTTGAGCCGCGTATAAAAGTGGATACCTTCGGGCCCATAAATCGAGTGATCGCCGAACAGCGAGCGCTTCCAGCCGCCGAAGCTATGATAGGCCACCGGCACAGGGATCGGCACGTTGATGCCAACCATGCCCACTTCGATCTTGTCGGCAAATTCGCGGGCGGCGTCGCCGTCGCGGGTGAAAATGGCGGTGCCATTGGCATATTCATGCCCATGGATCAAATCGACCGCGTCCTGGAAGCTGTCGCGGCGCACCACTGACAGCACCGGTCCGAAAATCTCTTCCTTGTAGATTTTCATCTCCGGCTCGACATTGTCGAACAGCGTGCCGCCGACATAATAGCCGTTCTCATAGCCCTGAAGCTTGAAACCACGGCCATCGACGACGAGCTTTGCACCCTGCCCGACCCCGGAATCGATATATCCAACAATCTTGTCGCGATGCATCTTGGTCACGACCGGACCCATTTCGGCATCCTTGTCGGTGGCCGGGCCGATCTTGAGGCTTTCGACGCGTGGCTTGAGTTTTGCGACAAGCGCGTCGGCGGTGTCCTTGCCCACCGGCACGGCCACCGAGATCGCCATGCAGCGCTCGCCGGCCGAACCATAACCCGCGCCCATCAGCGCGTCGGCTGCCTGGTCGAGATCGGCATCGGGCATGATGATCATGTGGTTCTTGGCGCCGCCAAGCGCCTGAACCCGCTTACCGGCCTTGGTGCCGCGCTGGTAGACATATTCGGCAATCGGGGTCGAACCGACAAAGCTGACGGCCTTGATGTCGGGGTGGTCGAGAATGCCGTCGACCATCTCTTTGTCGCCATGGACGACATTGAGAATGCCCTCGGGCAGGCCGGCTTCCATGAACAGGTTCCAGGCCAGCATCGGTGCCGACGGATCGCGCTCGGAGGGCTTCAAAATGAAGGCATTGCCGCAGGCAATAGCGGCCGGATACATCCACATCGGCACCATGGCCGGGAAGTTGAACGGGGTGATGCCAGCAACGACGCCCAGCGGCTGGCGATCGGAATAGGAATCGATGCTCGGCCCGACATTGCGGGAGAACTCGCCCTTGAGCAGATGCGGGATGCCGCAGGCAAAATCGACGCAGTCGATGCCACGGGCCACTTCGCCCAGCGCGTCGTCATGCACCTTGCCATGTTCCTTGGAAATCTCGCGGGCGAGATCGTCGGCATATTGATCGAGCAATGCCTTGAACTTGAACATGACGCGAGCGCGCTTCATCGGCGGGGTATTGCCCCAGGCGATTTGCGCCTTCTTGGCGTTTTCGACGGCCGCGTTCAGCTCATCCAGGGTCGAGAGCGGCAATTCCGCGCTCTGCTCGCCAGTGGCCGGGTTGAACACCGGCACCCGGCGGGTCGAGGACGACACATAGCGCTTGCCGGCAACGGCGTTTTCGATGATCTGCATCAGTCAATGCTCCTCAGGGCCTTGCGCACCGCGTCGATCAGTTCGCCGATCTGGCTCTCCGAAATGATCAAGGGCGGGGAGAGGGCGATGATGTCGCCGGTGGTGCGGATCAGATAGCCCTGCTCGAAGGCGTTGAGGAAAGCCGAAAAGGCGCGCTTGGTCGGCTGTCCGGCAATGGGTTCGAGCTCGATGGCGCCGACAAGGCCGATATTGCGGATGTCGATGACATGCGGCTCGCCCTTGAGCGAATGCAGCGCATCTTCCCACACTTTGGCAAGCTCGGCTCCGCGCGTCAGCAGACCCTCTTCCTTATAGGTTTCAAGCGTGGCGAGGCCTGCCGCCGAGGCAATCGGGTTCCCCGAATAGGTATAGCCGTGGAAAAACTCGATGAGATGCTCCGGCCCGGTCATGAACGCGTCGTGGATCTCGGCCGAGACCAGCACCGCGCCCATGGGAATGACGCCATTGGTCAGACCCTTGGCCGTGACCATGATATCGGGAACGACATCGAAATAGTCGGCGCCGAACGGCGTTCCGAGGCGGCCATATCCGGTGATCACCTCGTCAAAGATCAGCAGGATACCGTGCTTCTTGGTGATTTCACGCAGGCGCTTGAGGTATCCCGGCGGCGGGATCAAGACGCCGGTGGAGCCTGCTACCGGCTCGACGATGACCGCGGCGATGGTAGAGGCGTCATGCAGGGTGACAATGCGCTCGAGTTCGTCCGCCAGTTCCACGCCATTGGCCGGCTCGCCGCGCGAGAAGGCGTTCTTGGAGAGGTTATGGGTATGCGGCAGGTGGTCGACGCCGGTCAGCAGGGTACCGAACATCTTGCGGTTGGAGACGATGCCACCCACCGAGATGCCGCCGAAATTGACGCCGTGATAGCCGCGCTCGCGCCCGATCAGGCGGAAGCGGCTGCCATCGCCCTTGGCGCGGTGATAGGCCAGCGCCACCTTGAGGGCGGTTTCCACGGATTCAGAGCCGGAATTGGTGAACAGCACATGGTCGAGCCCGTCGGGGGCAATATCAACGATGCGATTGGCGAGCTCGAACGCCTTGGGGTGGCCCATCTGGAAAGCGGGTGCGTAGTCGAGCTCTGCGGCCTGCTTGCCGATGGCTTCCACGATCTTGGGCCGCGCGTGACCGGCATTGACGCACCAGAGGCCCGCCGTGCCATCGAGCACCTGGCGGCCGTCGGAGGTGGTGTAATGCATGTCCTTGGCGGCCACGAACATGCGCGGGGATTTTTTGAACTGCCGGTTCGCCGTAAACGGCATCCAGAACGCGCTCAGATCGTTTGGCGCAACGGCGGATGAAGTGGACACGAAACTCTCGCTCCCAATGAAGTGGACCGGTTTTTCTTTTTGGGTCTTGACGGAAGGACCTGAACCCAAGAAATTTTGACCAGTTGGAAAAATGTTAGCATCCCTACACATTCCCGCAAGGCGAAAATGACCTCTAAAAAGCTGAAAGCTGCGGAGCATCCAACACCGGTGTCGAGGCGTCAGCACAAGGCCGATGCGAAAGCCGCCGCACATTCGCCGACCAAGCCGCGGCCGCTGACGCGCATCCAGAAGGAAAAGCAGGACATCATTCTCGAGGCGGCGCTGGAGGTCTTCTCTGTGCACGGCTTTCGCGGCGCGACCATCGACCAGATCGCCGAAGTGGCGGGGATGAGCAAACCCAACCTGCTCTACTATTTTCCCAAAAAGGAAGAGATCCATCGCCGCCTGATCGCCGCCTTGCTCGACACCTGGCTGGCGCCGTTGCGCGAGATGGACGAAAACGGCGATCCCTTCTCCGAAATTCGCTCCTACATTCGCCGCAAGCTAGAAATGGCGCGCGACTTCCCGCGGGAAAGCCGGCTCTTCGCCAATGAGATGCTGCAGGGCGCCCCGCGCATCAGCGAAATGATCGAGGTCGATCTCAAGGGCCTGGTCGATGAAAAGGCAAGGCTTCTTATGGGGTGGATGGACGAAGGCAAGATCGCCCGTACCGATCCCTACCACCTGATCTTTTCCATCTGGGCCACTACCCAGCATTACGCCGATTTCGACGTGCAGGTGCGTGCCGTGCTTGGTCCGGGTCGCAATGGCGAAGGGCGCTTCGAAGATGCCGCTCGCACCCTCGAACAGCTCTATCTCCATGGGCTGACACCGCGCAACCGCTAGGCTGAACGTCTCAGGCGGCGCGTGGCGTATCGAGCGGGCTGCTGGGTGGTGGCCTATTGCTGCCGCTGAAGCGATAGCCACCGCCATCGCCGCGCTTGGCCTCGTAAAGTGCCCTGTCGGCTTGCTTCAGCAGGGTGACCGGCGGCTGGGCCAGGCCATTCTCCACGATACCGATGCTGACACCGACCGAGACATTACGGCCGACCGATTGCAGCGGCATGCCCACATTGGCAATCCAGGCCTCTGCCAGGGCACTGAGATTGTCGCGACGCTGACCGCGCCGCACCACCGCAACGAACTCGTCACCGCCCACACGGGCCAGCATTTCGCCCTCTCGCATGCCGGCCATCAGGCGTTGGCTGACCTCGATCAGCGCCTGATCGCCCATGTGGTGGCCGAACATGTCGTTGATCGGTTTGAAGCGGTCGAGATCCAGTGCGAACAGCGAGAACGGCTCATTGGCCTCCGCCAGGCGCGAGAGTTCGGCATCAAGCGCCACGCGGTTGGGCAGCCGGGTCAGGTGGTCGCTCTTTGCCTGTTCCTCGGCATGAAGGCGCTGTTTCTCGAGCAGCCGCACATGCCGCAACATGGCGAGCAGACATCCCAGGACACCGCCGATGAACAGCAGGATGAGCGGTACGCGGGTGGGCGCATGCGCAGTCAGCAACTGGGTGCCCGGGCTTGCTGCATGCCAGGCGAGGAACATGCCACCTCTTGGGCCACCCAGCAGCGGGATCGACTGCATACGTACGCCATCTGGGGGCGTGGCGACAATGCGCAGGGTATCGAGGCCGGCGACCAGGCCCAACTCAGCCACGGCCTGGTCCATTTCGTCGTCCGGGATATGCGGGAGAATATCGGCTACATGCACCGCGCGATTGCGCTCTTCTTCCATCGATATCGCGTCGGTGGTCGACATGACATGCAATACCGAGGCAAAGAGCACGATGACGGCGAGGATGGCGCTCAGAAAGGCGCCCAGCACCAGAAAGCGTATGGGCGCAAGCGCTCGACCGTCATCGGCATGTATCGCGCTGAAGCGGGGTGTGGGTGTCATTTTCGAGTGGTGGTCCGCGTCCGCCACCACTCTGGCCCGACAATGGTTCGTAACCGGTTAGCGGCCGTCCAGCTTCTCGGTATCGGTCATTCGGCGTGCCGACATCAGCGCCAGGGGTCGACCATCGGGATCGGCGAAAAAGGCCATCCATTCTTCCGTACCGTCCTCGTGCCGGTGCACACGGTGCGGCTCGCGCAGGAAGTCTATGCCATTTTGCACCAGAGCCGCGTGGCTGGCCACGATATCCTCGACCCTGAAATAGAGAATGGATTCTGCCCCGGCCTCGGTGCCCTGCTGCAGATAAAGCCTGATGCCGCCGGCATCGAAAAAGGCCATGCCGTCAAACTTGTACAATAGGGCCAAGCCGAGCCTGTCTCTGTACCATGCAAGCGAGGCCTCGATGTCGCGCACCGTGCGCGCAATCTGTCCGATGGGACCAATTTGAGTGGAAGATGCCATGTTTTGCTCCTCTGCCGGCCAGCCGTGCAGTTGAGCTTACTCTGGTTTCGCGTTCGCCGCCCGCCTTTCGCTACCTGGTCTTAACCCTGCACTGGCCATGGTCGATCCAATCATCGCCAAGGAAAGATCACCGTGCCCGATCAGCATGCTCCCGCCCTCAGGCGCCAGGACTGGCTCTGGCTGCTCGCCATCTGGGCGGTCTCGGTGGCAACCTTGATGCTGCGTGTCTACTCTCGCGGCGAGGGGCCGCTCTTTGCTGACACCGATGATGCCATGCGCATGGTGGTGGTCCGCGATCTGCTCGCGGGCCAGGGCTGGTACGACCTGGTGCAGCACCGCCTCAACATCCCCTATGGCGCCGAAATCCACTGGTCACGGCTGATCGATGTACCGTTGGCGGCCATGGTGGCGTTGTTCTCGCTGATAACCACCCAGGCCAATGCCATGCTGCTGGCGGGCACGATCTGGCCTCTGGCGCTCCTGGCCGTAGTGCTCTGGCTCTCGGCCCGCATCGCGCTTGAAATCGTCGGACGCGACGGCCTGCTGCCGGCCCTGGTGCTGCCGGTGCTGAGCCCGGCCATCCTGGCCGAGTTCAATCCCGGCCGCGTCGACCACCACAATGTCATCATCCTGCTTACACTCGCGGCGCTCTGGACGGTGCTCGTATCCCTGCGCCGGCCGCGATTTGCCATCGGCGCCGGCCTGGTCATCGCCACCGGCATGGGGGTTGCGGTGGAGTCATTGCCGGTGGTGATTGCCGCCGTGTTGGCGATCGGGTTGTTCTACGTCTTCGACCCCGTCCACAAACGCACTTTGGGTCTCTTCGGTGCCGCCTTCGCCGTTGGCATGTGGGCCAATCTCGCCATTGTTCGTCCGCCCAGCCGCTGGCTGGAAGCGGCCTGTGACATGATCTCGCCGGTCTATCTGCTGGCCGGTTTCGCCATCGGCGCCGCCTATATCGTGGTCGCTGCCCTACCTACGCCGCGAGCCGCCTGGCAAAGGCTCGGTCTCCTGGCCGTCCTGGGTCTGGCTGCCGCTTCCATCGTCGCCCTGGTCTATCCGCAATGCCTTGCCGGGCCCTATGGCCAGCTCGACCCCTGGCTACAGACGCATTGGCTCGGTGCCATCAGCGAGGCCAAGACCTGGCACGTGGCGTTGCGCGAAATGCCCGGCTATGCCTTGTCAGTGGGCATTCCTGCCCTGTTGGCGCTGGTTATCGCTGCAATCGCCTTCTGGCGAGAGCCAGGAAAGCGCCAGCAATGGCTGACCCTGCTGGTCTTCCTCCTGCTGCTCAACATTGTCATGCTGGCCCAGATCCGGGGCGCGCGCCTCGCCGTCATCCCGGCCATGCCGGCTGCCGCCTGGCTCATCGTATCGGTGCGCCGCGCCTATCTGGCGCGCCCATCGGTTCTGCCGGCGCTCGGCCTCCTGGGCAGCTGGCTGGCCTTTTCCGGGGTCATCATCGCCATTCTGGTGGTGGTCACGAGCAATGCCTTTCCCGGCGTCGTCGCGGGCATTCCGCAAAACGATGGCAATAAGCGCGCCTGCCTCGCCGCATCGGCTTTCGTCGATCTCGCGCCTTTGCCGCCCGAGCGGATCATGACCCCAATCGATCTGGGCGCCCATATGCTGCTCGAAACCGATCATGCCGTGGTGTCGGCGCCCTATCACCGCAACCAGCAGGGTGTGCTCGACACCTTCGCCTTCTTCAATGGCCCGGTGGATGGCGCCAAGGCGATTGCCGCCGAGCGCGGCCTCGGCTTGCTCGTCACCTGCCCGACCATGCCGGAGATGGCGGGACAGGCAGACCGCGCAAAGCCGGCCCTGGTCGACCTGCTGCGGGACGGCGACCTGCCCGAATGGCTGGTGGATGTGTCGCTCGAGGGCCCGCTCAGGGTTTATGCGATCCTGCCATAAGCGCCTGGTCCAGTCCCAGGGCAGTGCGCAGCTTGCGCGGCAGCTTGGCCGCGATAAGCCCGTGGGCAGCGACAATATAGGCGCGGATTTCGTCCTCGCTCAGCGCACTGTCCGGCCCGATCGCCACCCAGCCGGCGCGGGCGAAATAGGGTGCCGGGCGAATGCCGTCCATCTCGGTCATCAATGCGTAGCTCATCGGCGAGACTTTCAGCCAGATTTCGCCGGGATCGCCATCAAGCAGGCAGAAAATCTTGCCGCCCACCTTGGCCACCGAGTCGTCGCGCCATTGCCGCACCAATGTCGCCGCCGGCAGGCTCAGCACATAGGCTTCGAATGCTGGCCGATGCATGATCGCTGTAAAGTCTGTTGTCACGACGGCCCCCAAATAAAGAACGCCCCGGCCCGAGGCCGGAGCGTTGCGATGATAAACCGTTTCCCTCAGCTACTCGGCGGCGACGCCGAGCCCAATCGGGCAGGACACCCCGGTCCCGGCCAGCCCGCAATAGCCATTGGGGTTCTTATAGAGATATTGCTGGTGATAGGTCTCGGCATAGAAGAACGGACCTGCCGGCGCGATCTCGGTGGTGATATTGGCCAGCCCCCGGGCGCGCAATGCCTCCTGATACGTGGCGCGGCTGCGCGCCACCACCTCGGCCTGCTCCGGCGTCGTGGTATAGATGGCCGAGCGATATTGCGTGCCCACATCATTGCCCTGGCGCATGCCCTGGGTCGGGTCATGCTCTTCCCAGAAGGTCTTGAGCAGCTTGTCGAGCGAGATCACCTTGGGGTCGTAGACCACCTTGACGATTTCCGTATGTCCGGTCTGGCCGGAACACACTTCCTCATAGCTGGGATTGGGCGTCGAGCCGCCCTGATAGCCCACGGCAGTCACGACAACGCCAGGCAATTGCCAGAACAGCCGTTCTGCGCCCCAGAAACAGCCCAGTCCGAAATAAATGGTCTCGGTACCCTCGGGATAGGGGCCTTTGAGCGGGACGCCATTGACCACATGGTTGGCGGCGATCTCGAGCGGCTGCGACCGGCCCGGCAGGGCTTCGGCAGCGGTGGGGATGGTCGAGGATTTGGTGCGGAAGAACATCTGTGTCTCCTTTTCGCAGCATAATATGGGCACGCACCAGCGCCGCCGCAACATGGCTCCTGCGCTTGTGTTCACTGCGATGGCGAGCGGCGGTGCCTGCACCGCGGGCTAGATCTGCTCCTGGCGCAAAAAACGCTCGCTGCGCTTACGGCGCCCGAGCAGCGCCAGCAGGATCCCCGGCACACCGATGACGGCGAAGGCGGGATAGGTCAGAACGCTGTTGAGCGCGGTGTCGAGCAGGTCCGCGAAGAAGCGGCTGTCGAAAAAGGCGCGCACCGCCCCGAGGCTATCGGCATGCACCTGCATCCAGGCCTGGCTCAGCGAGGTGAAGACGATGTGGTTGGCGGCCAGCGACTTGGTGCCGTCCACCACAAGCAGGATAAGCGCCAGGCCAATCAGCCAGGTGCCCAGAATTCTCAAAACCAGCCGCATGCGCCATTCCCGTGCCCACTGAACAAACCGGTCCGCCGCTGGCCGGCTTTTTCTGGAACGCCATCGCCCTTGTTGCACGCTGGCGCCACAGATCACAAGATGGCAGCGACGGGTTAAAACAATCGTGCGCTAGGCGAACTCATCGCTTGCACATGCATCGCCGATGAGTATATTGCGCCTCGCTCGCACCGGCCGAACAGGCCATCCTCTGTCCAGAGTGGAATACGAGCACAGCGGAGAGATGGCCGAGTGGTCGAAGGCGCACGCCTGGAAAGTGTGTAGGCGGGGAACCGTCTCAAGGGTTCGAATCCCTTTCTCTCCGCCAGTCCTCTTAAAGCGCGTATTTTCAACGACTTAGACTCCCGGAGAATCTTCGGGAATTGTACATATGCATCATGCACGTGTCGTTCCGTCTCCGGCCCCTTGGCTCTGGAGTCGGAGACGGTCATGGCGGCTAAGTGCGCGAGGCTGTGTGAGAACTCGGCGCACATGATGGCTCAGCTTGATTGCGATGGCGCAGGTTGGGCTCCGTTCACCCTGTTATTGCCTTGAGGGTTGAGGCCACGCCGGCGACCGCTACGGCGCGCTTGATGTTATAGGCCAGGATCACCAGGCTGGCTTCGGTGGCAACGTTCTTGAGGCCCCTCGTTCGGAAGTGGGTGGCACCCATCCAGCCTTTTATGGTCCCGAAGACATGCTCGACGGTGCAGCGGCGGACCGCCATCGCGTCTGGCATGGCCTCGAACCTGCGCTCCATCTCATCGAGCACCGCCTCATGCTCCCATCGTCGGATGCGCTTTTCCTTGCCGGACGTGCAGAGCGGGCGCGATGGGCAGGCACTGCAGGCCTTCTGGTTGTAATAGACGTTGATGAGCTTGCCAGCCTCAACCGTAGTATGGCGCTTCTGAAGCTGTTCGCCGACAGGGCAACGATAGGCGTCGGCCTCAGGCTGATAAACGAAGGTGGTCTTGCCCCAGAAGCCGTGCGCCTGAGCCGGTGATGTATTGGGCTTGGGCACCATGGGAACGATGCCGGCTTGCGCGCAGGAGCGGATCTGCTCGCCCTCATAGTAGCCGCGATCAGCAAGGGCGATCATTTGGGCAGCGCCGATCTCGGCCTGGGCCGTCTTGGCCATCTCCAGCAGGTGAGAGCGGTCATGACCCCGGTTGGTCACAGCATTGGCCACCACAATATGGTGTTCGGTATCGACGGCCGCCTGCACATTATAGCCGACGACGCCGCGATGGTCGCGGCCGGTTGCCATGGCGCGGGCATCTGGATCGGTGAGCGAGAGCTGTCCGTCTGGAGAGGCTTCCAGCTGCCGGCCAATCGCCTCGAGTTCGCCAAGGCGACCGCGCAGTGATGCCAGTCGCTCGGTCAGGTGCTCGATCCGCGGTGTGGCCGGTCCGGTTTCTGCACTGTCGGCTTGCTCGAGCTCGGCCAGATAGCGCGCGATGCTCTCCTCAACATGAGCCCTGCGCCGCGCCAGCTTGCCCTTGGTGTAGTTTTTCTCGTGCGTGTTCACCGCGCGCAGGCGTGAGCCATCAATCGCAACCATGCCGCCACCGACCAGGCCAAGGGCACGACAGATGGCAACAAAGCGCTGACACGCGATCTGGATCGCACCAGCATTGTCACGGCGGAAGTCGGCAATGGTCTTGAAGTCGGGTACGTCAGCCACGTCAGCTCGATATTGCGACCGGCCTCACGCTTCAGCTTCCGGCTCGAAGTTAGCTGGTGAAGATATCCATAGACATAGAGCTTGAGCATGGTGCCTGGCGCGTAGCCGGGTCGGTCCGTGGCTGCCGGCTGCACACGCGCGAAGCCAAGTTCGGCCAGATCGAGCTCGTCGACAAAGGCATCGATAATGCGGACCGGTTTGTCCGCATCCACATAATCCTCAAGGCGCGCCGGCAAAAAGCTCACCTGATCACGTTCAGCAACTTCAACGAAACGTCCCATCTGGCACCTCCGAAGCAGTGTCAGATCATACCATAATCAGGAGTTTTCACACAGCTTCCACCCCATTGCGGTCATCCGGAGTTGACTCAAGAAGCGTCCAAAGCGGCCGTTCTCAGGTGCTCGAGAAACAGCATCGATGCACATCATACCAGCCGTTTATCCAACCTCAACAAGGTCCAGAGACGGGCACTAGACTTTTTGTCAGTGAAGTTGGCATGGAGGTGACAGGCGACAAGGCCAATATCCAGTAGATGCCTACCTGCGCCATTAGGGTACGTTGCGATCAAGGCACGTCTGCGCCGAGACTCAACTGAAAGTGGCGTGTATCTGCTCGAAAGCAATTAGGCCATCGCCAGCTAAGGCAGCTTCAGCGCGCGAGAGAGATAGTCAAACAGGGGCGGTCCGGCAACGATCGCCTGCCCGCCGTAGTTCTTGAGGTTAAGACGAACGGCTGTGAACTGGACGAAATGACATCCATACTCGGTAGCGGGTTGTCGATATCCAACCCAGGCACTACAGGTGGCACTAAGAGACGTAATTTTTAAAACGCCGTCAGGACAATTTCAGAATATCCATGCGCTTTGGGCGTTGGCGATGAAACTCGATCCATTATTACGCCGACTGTTCGCGCAGTTTGCATGCGCGATTAAAACCTATCACGCCAGTTTATGAATGTTGATGCAGATGCAGTTCCTGCTCCGCGAATGCCCAGTCTAGCCAAGGCATAAGTGCTTTCAGATTATTGGTTTCTACGGTTGGGCCGCACCATATTCTGAGGCTTGGCGGCGCGGTGCGAAAGCCCGAAATGTCAAAGGCGGCCCCCATATTGTCCAGTCGCTGGGCAATTTCGGACGTAAACCTATGCTGTCCGGCTACATCGAGGCCGGCGATTTTTGGGTCGGAAATGCGCAGGCACACCGACGTGCGGGAACGGCAGGGCTCGACCGCTTCAAGGAAGTCCGCCCACGGGCTCGCCGCGACCCAATCGGCGACGACCTGGTAATTGTCGCGCACTCTTTGGTGAAGCGCGCTCAGGCCGCCAATGGAAATAGCCCATTCCATGCTGTCGATGGCGTCTTCAACGCAAAGGAGTGAGACCGTGTTGATGGTATTGCCGGAGAACAGGCCGGGCAGCAGCCCAGCGCTGTCTTTCATGCGGAAAAGTTTTGGCATTGGCCAGGGCGGAGTGTAGCTGAGCAGGCGCTCCACCGCTTTTGGACTTAAGACAAGCACGCCGTGCGCCGCCTCGCCGCCAAGGCATTTTTGCCACGAGAATGCGATGACATCGAGCTTGCTGACGGGAATTGGCTCGCCGAAGATTGCTGAGGTCGCATCGCAGATCGCAAGGCCCTGCCGGTCATACTCGATCCAGTCGGCCCCTGGTACGCAGGTTCCGGTTGCCGTGCCGTTCCAGGTGAACACCACGTCTCGCTGCCAGTCGACCATGGTGAGCCTGTGTCGAATGTCGCCGGCCCCCACGAGCACACGCACATCCTCAAGTCGGAGCTGGTCGACAATATCCTTTATCCAGAGGCCGCCAAAATGCTCCCAGGCCAGGACATCAACACCCCGGGGTCCGAGGAGCGACCACATGGCCATCTCGACAGCGCCAGTATCCGAACCCGGGACAATGGCAATGCGATAATCTGCGGGGATCTCGAGCAAGGTGCGCGTCAATTCGATCGCATGGGCAATTCGACCGCGGGCGAGAGGCGCTCTGTGAGAGCGGCCCAGCGATGGCAGCTCAAGCGATTTTGCCGACCATCCGGGGCGCTTTGCGGCAGGGCCTGAGGAGAACCTGGGGTCGGACGGACGGGTCTTGGGCTCTGCTCTGGACATTACTCAGCTCATCGATGCAATTCGCCTAAGCTTTGCAGATTTGTTTTTAATGATCAACAAATACAAAATTATGTAGACTAAAGCATGATGCGCGTCGAGAATTTGACCTCCCGCATGACCACGGAGGTCGAAAACTGCCGCACGTTGGGATTGTTGAAGAAATGCTCCTGGGTGAACTCATCATAGCCGGCCATATCGCGCACATTGACGATAAGCACGAAGTCGTGGGCGCCGGTGACATAGTAGCATTGGACCACTTCGGGCTGAGCAATCATTGTTTTTTTGAACTGCTCAAGAAGGCTTGCCTGTTCGCGTTCCAGCGACACCTGAACGATCAGTGTTACGCGCGCCCCACCAACTGCAGGGTCCACGATCGCCACATCGGCCTTGATGATGCCTGTCTGGCGCAGGCGGGATAGCCGGCGGAGGCAGGCGGTTGACGACAGCCCGACTCTATCCCCGATTTCAGAAGATGTGAGTTGGTTATTCTCCTGCACCACGTTGAGAATGGCGCGATCGAAGGAGTCCAGATTTGCCCCTTCCGCGCCCGCCGAAACTCGGCTTTTACTGTTGAGATTGCGCATCATTTCCTCGGTCAGCGTGGGCGCTTCGCCCCAAATCATCTCTCGCACTCGGCTAGATTGCCGCCGTAGTGTCAATGGAAATGGAAGGCCGCCATGCCCCGCTATCTGATTGCCGATTCAATGCCGGATCCGATCCCGGTTCAACTCCTGCAAAAGCTGAGAGAGGTCGAAACCGCGACCGCGGGACATCTGCGCGATACGGGCTTCATGGATGGAGGCCTTCGCCCTGTGTGGCCCGGCGGCCCTGTCGTTGGCTGTGCCGTGACAGTGTCGATCAGTGGCACGGATTCTACGCTGTTGCATCACATAACCGGGCTCCTGCGGCCGGGCGATATCGTGGTTGTCGATCGGCTGGGCGACAACCGGTATGCCTGCTGGGGCGGTGGGGTTACCAATGCCGCCAAATGCGCCGGAGCGGTGGGGGCAATCGTTGATGGCCCAGCAACCGATCCGGAAGAGATCGAGAGCTTCGGCCTGCCGGTTTGGTCGCGGGGCATTTCTGCCATCACAACGCGCCTTGCCAATCTGGGGGGCAGTTTCAACAACCCGGTCAGTTGTGGCGGCGTACCCGTACATGCAGGCGATATCATCATTGCCGACCAGTCCGGAATTCTGGTTCTGCCCAGAGACGGAGCTGAAGCCTTCGCCGATCAATGCCTGCGCGCGCAGGAAAAAGGGCTTGACCGCATCCACCGGGTTCGTGACGGGGAAAAACTCGGAGACGTCTCCGGCGCAAGCCGGATGGTTCTGGAAGCCCTTGCGGCTCAATGACAAGGGAGGGGATTTCCCCCTCCCACCATTATTATGCGCCCCTGGGAAGCCGGTCCGCGACAAGAGCCGTATAATAAGCAACGCCGAGCGGGATGATCTCGTCATTGAAATCATAACCGGGATTGTGCAGTGGCGTGGCCCCCGGCGTACCTGGCGCCCCGTTGCCCAGATTAACAAACGTGCCCGGCACCCGCGCCAGCATATGGGCGAAATCCTCTGACCCCATCCGCAGGGGGCAGTCCGCATCAACCGCATCCTCCCCGAGGACCCGACGCGCCACTCTGACTGAGGCCTCGGTCGTTTCGGCTGCGTTGATCGTAGGCACGAATTCGCGGCTATAGGCAACAGTGGCACTAGCGGCATATCCGGCGGCGATTGAATCGGCCAGGCGGCGCATTTCCGTTTCGATGGCGGCACTGACTTCGGGCAGAAAACTGCGGCAATCGCCCTTTATCCGAACCTCGGAGGGAATAACGTTGCGAGTCCCATTGATTATGAATTCGGTGACCGACACGACGCAAGGGCGGGTAGGATCAATGCGGCGTGACACGATTGTCTGGAGACCCATGACAATGGCCGATGCCGCCACGATCGGATCGACGCCCGAGTGAGGCCGGGCGGCATGCACGCCCTTGCCGGTCACGACGATTTCAAAATTATCTTCTGCACCCATGAATGGGCCGGGGCGCGTTGCAAACTGGCCGACGGGAATGCCCGGCATGTTGTGGATGCCGTAAATCTCTTCCATCGGGAAGCGCTCAAAAAGGCCGTCTTCGATCATGCTCAGAGCGCCACGCCCATGCTCTTCGGCAGGCTGAAAGATGAAATGCACCGTACCGCTGAACTCGGGATGTGCGACCAGGTGCTGCGCAGCGCCAAGGAGCATTGTGGTGTGCCCGTCATGCCCACATGCATGCATCTTTCCCGGGTTTTGCGAGCCATGATCACGACCCGGAATTTCCTGAATGGCCAGGGCGTCCATGTCCGCCCTCAACCCAATTGATCTATTGCCAGTGCCAGCGCTAAGCGTGCCGACAAGGCCGGTGCCACCGATGTTGCGCGTCACCGCAATGCCCATTTCTGTCAGCCGCTCGGCAACGAAATCGGAGGTCGTCCGCTCTTCGAAGCCAAGTTCTGGATGGGCGTGCAGGTGACGCCGCCACTGGGTGAGTTGTTCGTGTGTGGATGCGGATAGTTTCATCGGACAGCTCGCAATAGGGGTTGTGAATTAGGGTGTCGGACGCGCTTCGGTGATCAGGACGAGAACGCGGCTATCTTCGGTCAGCGCCAGTTCCTTACGCCGCACAGGGTCGGCCGCTGCTACGGAAAGGGCCGCGAGGCCCGCCGCACCGGAACTGGTCGTGATGATCCCCTGCCTTGTCTCAAGGATCGTTACAGAGTGTGAAAGCTCTGCCTCGGATACGGTCATGCACAGGGCACCGTATTCACGCAGGGTCTTAAGCGCGGGAGCGCTAGCTTCCCCGCAAGAGAGCATGTCTGCCGATGTTTCAAGATCGCCAGCAGCGCGCACCGGACGTCCGGCGGCCATTGCAAGGGCAACGCAGGGTGCTTGATCGGGCTCGACGATCACCACCCGCGCGGGCGCCGCGAGCCATCCCTGCAAGCCGCCTATGATTGCTGCGGCGAGCCCCCCCACGCCGGCCTGCACGAAGACATGGGTTGGCAATTCGTGTTGGGCCTGCGTGAACTGTTGCTTCAATTCGTCAGTGATGACGGCATAACCTGCCATGACGTCGGCAACGACCGGGTCTTCCGGATCAAGGCTGGTATCAGGGATGAGAAGATAGCCGCTTGCAGCGGCCAGCATGCGCGCCATGTCGACCGCGTCGTCATAGGTGCCGCCGGCAATTTTCACCGAAGCGCCCGCGTCTTGAATGCGTTTGACCCTTACCTCCGGCACGCCGCCATGGAGCACGACAGTGCAAGGCACGCCCGCATGCCGCGCTCCGGCGGCCACGGCAAGGCCATGATTGCCATCGCTGGCACAAATCAGGTGAGGTGGCGGATCCGGCATCGCACCTGCATCGCCAATCCATTCTCTCGGTCTGCCGATGGCCCGCGCCACAGCCGAGATAGCCGCGAAGGTGCCGCCTAGTGATTTGAAGCTGCCAAGCGGCCGGGTTGTTTCCACCTTGGCAAACACGGCCCCGATACCGACAGCGCGCGCCATAGGCGTAAGCTGCATGAGGGGGGTTGGCTCTAGGTCGCCAAAGACGTCGGCAAGAACGGTGTGTGCCCTTGGGGCAGGTGCATGATCTGTTTTCATGCGCTGCAGTATCCGGGTCGTCCTGCCCGGATCGCTGCAAAATACTGCGCCACAACGACTGAAATCGCCGAATTACGTGCAGTTTTCGCCGACTTTCGGCGATCTGATCCAGCCGCTGCTAAGAAGGAAATACGAAAAGCAAGCTTTATCAATGACTTGCACCTGCCTCTAAGCGCGCTTCTGTCCGTCAAGCAAGCAGCTTTACATTGTATGGAGTCGACCGTTAATACAAAAATTAAGCGTCAATGAGGTGCCGAAGATGAGCATGGAACGATATTTCCCCTATTATCAGGGCACGCCATTCTTCTCGCTGCAGCAAGACAGCCGGTTTTCCTACTGTCTCTATGTGCCGCCCAGCTATTACCGTGATGAGGTCAAGCAGGTCCGGCTCATCGTTGCCGTCCACGGCACTAAGCGCACGGCCGAAGGCTATCGCGACGCTTTCGCCAGCCTGGCGGAAGAAACCGGATGTGTGGTGATGGCGCCGCTGTTTCCCATGGGGGTCAGCGCGCCCTATGCCGCAGCGCCGGAAGAGCAGCACAATTACAAATATCTTGAATTCAAGGGCATACGCTTCGATCAGTCACTGATTGCCATGGTCGGGCAGGTGCGCGAAGCCCTCGGCAAGATCGCGCCGGAATTCCTGTTGTTCGGCTTTTCGGGCGGCGGACAATTTGTCCATCGCTTCTACTACCTCCACCCCGAACGTCTTTTAGGCGTCTCTGTCGGTGCTCCCGGCTCCGTCACCCGCATCGATCCGGATGTCGAATGGTGGCCGGGCACGGCTGGCGTCGCGGAGCGATTCGGTAAGGCGATCGACATCGCAGCTCTCCGCCGCGTGCCGGTTCATCTGGTCGTTGGCGCACTGGACACAGAGACCTGGAACGTTCGTATCAAACCAGACAGCTGGACATGGAGAGAAGGGGCAAATGACGCGGGCGCCAACCGCGTCGAGCGGCTTGAGGCTTTGCGTCAGAACCTGGAAAGCCATGGGATCGATGTGACACTGGATAGTGTGGCTGGCGTCGCCCATAGCGGCACTCAGGTTCTCAATCCGGTCTTCGACTTTTTCCGTAAATGCCTTGCTCAGAAGGACCGCAAATGACCGCCTTTCCCCTTATCCATATCGAGGGCGGCCCCCGTGATCGCGGCCTGCAATACGGCCGGTCCGCGGGTGAGTATATTCACCGTGCCCTGGCGCTCTACCGTGGAGAGTTCGAGCGCCGCAGTATTTTCTGGCCCGAGGTCGAAAAGGTTTGCGATCAGGTTTCGCAGCACATCGCTCTTTATGATCCTGACACCATGATCGAGATTGCCGCCATAGCGGAAGGCGCCGAGCTGCCGGTGACCGCCATTGTGGCGATCAATGCCCGCACAGAGGTGATCAACGCCCGGAACTACCGTAACCAGCCAGCGCCTGCCGAATGCTCGGGCATTGTGGCTTTGCCGGACGTTACCCGCGACGGCACCGTCCTGCATGGGCAGAACTGGGACTGGTTGGACGCCGCGGCTGAATCAACAATTGTCCTTCACTTCAGGGACGAGCGGGACCACGAAATTCTGGGCCTGGCCGAAGCCGGACAAGTAGCGCGGTGCGGCATGAACAATGCCGGTCTTGCACTAACGGCAAATGGTTTGCACACCGACCGTGAAGGCGAAACCCAGGGCGTCTGTAGCCCGGTCATACGGCGAAACGTGCTGCTCCAGAAAACGCTGGGCGAAGCCATCGGCGTGATCATGAAGTCACCGAGAAACTATTCGCACAATTTCATGTTGAGCCATCGAGATGGCATGGCCATTGATCTCGAAACCACGCCCAGCGATGTGTTCTGGCTCAAGCCACGCGATGGCCTGCTGGTGCATGCCAATCATTTTACCAGTCCGGCGGCCCTGGTGTCCGCAGTCGATGAAGGCGTGCGTCGCTCGCCAGACTCTCTGGTGCGCGAAATGCTGATCGAAGGCACGCTCAATCGTCGCAGCGGACCGGTCGATCGCCAGACCATCATTGACGCATTCATGGATAGCACGGATGCGCCCTATGGCGTGTTGCAGCCGCCCAGGTCTGAAAAGGCCGGCGTGATGGAAGCGACTGTCGCCACGATCATCATGGAACCGGCGAGGGGCCGGATGTGGGTCAGCCGACAGCCTTATCTGGCACAGGACTTTACGGAATACGCGTTTTCATAGCGCGCGGCGCGCCTACGCCGCAAAAATCCGAGCAGGAGGAAACAATGCATATGAGGACTTCAAAGGCACCACTGGCGAAATGGATGGGCACGCTCGGAATGCTGACAGCAACCCTGCTGGCCAGCAGTGCATGGGCCGAGGACGCAATGCCAGTGGCCGGCGGCAGTCTGGCTATTGCGTTGACCACCGATATTCAGGGCATCAATCCCGGCGTCACGCGTGACGGCAACACAGACGCGGTGATCAATCACGTGGCTGAAGGGCTCGTCGCCTATAAGGAAGATGGCAGCGTCGGTCTGCTCGGGGCCAAGTCGCTCTCCGTCTCCGAGGATGGTCTGAGCTACACCTTTACCTTGCGCGACGGCATGACCTTCCATAACGGCGCTCCTGTCACCTCGGCCGAGGTCAAGTGGAGCTGGGACCGCCTGCTCAACGAGCAAACAGGCTGGCGCTGCCGCAGCTGGTTTGTGCCCGGTGGCGATGTGGTCATTCAATCCATAGATACGCCGGATGCGCAGACCATTGTGTTCAATCTGGTCGAGCCCACTGCGATCTTCCTGCCCAAGATGGCGAACCACCAGTGTATCGGCCCGATCCTGCACCCCGACTCGATCGGCGCTGACGGAAAGTTCCTGACGCCCATCGCCACCGGCCCCTACAAGCTGGCTGAATGGAAGCAGGGCGAATATGTAATCCTTGAACGTTTCGAGGGTTATGTCGCCAATACCGATCCCAAGAGTGGCTTTGCCGGCGACCGGACACCCTATATCGACAGCCTCAAATTCATGGTGGTTCCCGATGCCGCCGTCGCCAAGGCGGCACTGCTGGCCGGCGACGTACAATTGTCCCGTGAGTTTACCCCCAACGATCTCACTGAACTCGAAACCAAGGATGGGCTTAAGGTCTATTCCTCGGACTCCTTCAATTGGAAGCTTCTGCTGTTCAATCGCAAGGACGGGCTTTTCACCGACGTGAATCTGCGCCAGGCAATCACGGAGGCCATCGATATCGACGAAGTGGCCCAGATCATGTCCAACGGGCTTGCCAAGGGCAATCCATCGGCTGTCCCGCTGCTCAGCAACTTCCACACCAGTGTGCAGGATCAGCGTCCCGCCTTTGATCCGGCCAACGCCAAGGCTCATGCGGAAGACGCCGACTATACTGGTGAAACGCTAAAGATAATGACCAACCGCCGCTTTCAGGACGACTACGATACGTCCCTTATCGTGCAGGAACAGCTCAAGCGCGCCGGATTCAACGTCGAGCTTGAAGTGGTTGAATGGGCGACGCAGGACGACGCCTACTATGCTGGCGGCTACCAGATGATGGTCTATAGCTATTCCCCGCGCACCGAACCCTATCTCAGTTTCGAGCTGGTCAGTGACACCAAGCCCGACACCGCCAAGGCCCATGAAATCGTCTCGGACGAGTTCACCGCCCTCCTGCGCCAGGCTGCGACCACGCTCGACACCGCGGGGCGCCAGGCAGCCTTCGACGCAATGCACCGCGTGCTGATCGAAGACCTGCCGGGGGCCAGCCTCTATAATCCCGCCGTTGTGTCCGCCAGTACCGACAGGCTCATGGGATATAGCGAGTTCGGCGTGGGGCATCCACGCCTCTGGGGCACCTGGCTCGCCGAATAGGCCAATCACACCGGGACGGGGATCAATATGCTTTACGCATTCAGACGAATTCTCATGGCTATTCCGACATTGCTCGTGGTTGCCGTAATTGTCTTCACTCTCATGCGGCTTATCCCCGGCGATCCTGCACAATTGCTGGTCGGCGACATGGACGATCTGGAAACGATCGCCCGTGTGCGCAAGGAGCTCGGACTGGACCAGCCTTTGCTGGTCCAGTTCGGGATATGGATACTCAATCTGCTGCAGGGCGACTTCGGCAATTCCATGCGCAATGGCGAGCCGATCCTGCCCACGATACTTTATCGTTTTTCTGTGACCGCCGCCTTTGCCGGCACGGCGCTGTTGCTGGCCGCGCTGATCGCTGTGCCAATGGGCGTGGTCGCGGCCTGGCGGGCTCGCACCAGCCTTGACTATGCCCTGCGGCTCACGGCCATGCTGCTCGTGTCTATGCCCACTTTCTGGGTGGGACTCATTCTGATCCTGATTTTCGGAATCTCGCTGCGCTGGCTGCCGGTCGTTGGCTATGTCTCGCTCGGCGACGATTTTGTGCGTGGCGTGCTCTACATGCTTATGCCTGTCGCCGCCCTGGTGGTAGGCGAGCTGGCCTCGATCATGCGCATGGCCCGCTCCAGCGCCATCGAAGTGCTGCAACTCGATTACATCGCCCATGCCCGGGCAAAGGGGCTGAGCGAAAGACGCGTCCTGCTCCGCCATGTGCTGCCCAACTCGCTTGCGCCAACCCTCACCTTGATCGGCATTACGCTAGGCAACAGCCTTGGCGGCGCAGCGGTGACAGAGACGGTGTTTTCCATACCCGGCCTCGGACGCTATCTCGTCGATGCCATCTATGCCCGCGACTATCTGGTGGTTCAGGGCTGTCTGATGTTCGTGTCCTTCATTTTCATCGTGGTGAATTTGCTGGTGGACCTGTGCTACCCGCTGCTCGATCCGAGGGTTAAGCTATGATCCGCCTGTTCCGTTCTCTTGGCTGGATCGGCTTTGGCCCCAGCCTGCTTGTCAGCGTCGTGATATTGGCAATCGTCGGCTTGGTCTGGACGCCCTTCGATCCCAACGCACTTGATTTCGCGCATCGTTACCTGCCGCCGGCTTTGCCTTATGTGACCGGCACCGATCATCTGGGGCGCGACCTGTTCAGCCGCCTGCTGCTGGGCGCTTCAACCAGCGCCGCCGTCAGCGGTTCAGCGGTCATCGGCGCCCTGCTGATCGGCAGCCTGCTTGGAGCCATTTCCGGCTATTTCATGGGATGGCCGGACCGAATTGCCATGTTGGTGATGGATGCCATCCTGGCCATGCCGGGCATTCTGCTGGCCCTGGCCATCATGACGGTTACCGGCCCCAGCGTGGCCGGGCTGATCGGAGCCATGGCGGTTACATTTACGCCCGTTGTCTTCCGGGTGGTGCGTTCGACGGTGCTGTCCTTGCGCGAAAAAGAGTTTATCGAGGCCTCGCGTGCGCTGGGGAACCGGGATTTCTTCACGATCGCCTACCATATCCTGCCCAATTGTGTGGCCCCGTTGACGGTGGTTGGCACCAGCCTTTTCGGCTCTGCGGTGCTCACCGAAAGCGCCTTGAGTTTTCTGGGTCTGGGGGTGCCGCCGCACGTGCCGACATGGGGTGCCATGCTCTCGGATGGACGCAATATTTTCTCGCAGGCGCCGTGGGCCGTCATCTATCCCGGACTTGCCATCTCCTATCTCCTGCTGGGGGTCAACCTGACGGGCGATAGGCTGCGCGACCTGCTCGATCCTCGGGTAAAAGGACACATCTGATGGACCGTTCAAATCAGGATCTGCTGCCCTTGTTCTCGGTGAACAACCTAACAATTGCCTTTCCCGGCATCGGGGAAGTGGTGCGCGATATCAGCTTCGCCATCGGTCGCGGCGAGACTGTCGGCGTTGTTGGCGAGTCCGGCAGTGGCAAAAGCATGCTCGCGCGCGCAGCCATGCGTCTCTTGCCGTCCCAGGCCACTGTCGTTCGTGGTCGCATAATGTTCGAGGGACAATCATTGTTTGATCTGGGCGCACGCCAGATGCGATCGGTGCGTGGCGCCGGGATCGGGATGGTCTTTCAAGAGCCGATGACATCTCTCAATCCCGCTCTCACCATCGGCGCGCAAATCGAAGAAGGTTTGCGAGCCCATGGGCGTATGGACGACCAAGCCGGCGGCCAGCGTATTCTCGACATGCTGGAGCGGGTCCGCATCGCTGATCCCAGGCGCTGCCTTCGCCAATATCCGCATGAGTTCTCGGGCGGCATGCGCCAGCGCATCATGCTGGCGTCGGTACTGCTGATGGAACCGAAACTGTTGATCGCCGATGAGCCGACAACAGCACTTGATGCAGTGATCCAGCGTGAAGTGCTCGAGATAATGGGGGAGATCACACGCGATCTCGGCGTTGCGGTCATGTTGATATCGCACGATCTCGGCGTTGTTGGCGCCTATACTGAGCGTCTTGTGGTTATGCAGAAGGGTGAATTGGTCGAGAAGGGCAACACGCGGGATATTCTGCTCAGACCTCGACACCCCTACACTCAGACCCTGATCGGCTCGCTTCCGAGCCGCCAGAAATCCTCGTCCGGCGCCCAGGCCGGCGCGTTCGCGCCGGGAGCCCCGCTGCTCGAAGTTGAAAATCTGCGCGTGGTTTTCACACGCAAGGGCAGCCTGCCATTTACGCCTGCGACCACCACGGATGCATTAAAGGGTGTGTCCCTTACTATCCGCGCGGGAGAAACCGTGGCGGTGGTGGGGGAATCCGGCTCCGGCAAGACGACGCTGGGGCGCTCAATTTTGCGCCTTGTTGACAGATCCGGCGGCGTAATCCGCATTGCTGGCCAGGATATCCAGTCGCTGTCCGAAAATGCGCTGCGCCATTTGCGCCGTGAGACGCAGATCGTTTTTCAGGACCCTTATTCCTCGCTCGACCCGCGTCGGCGCATTCATGAGATCGTGGCAGAGGGCTTGCGAGGCGATCCAGAAGTGCATCGGCGCGACTACCGGTCCCGCGCTGCAGCGGTTCTTGAAGAGGTCGACCTGCCGGCCTCGTTTCTGGACCGGTTTCCACACCAGCTTTCTGGCGGCCAAAGGCAACGCGTCTGCATCGCCCGCGCCCTTATCATGCGCCCCACATTGGTCATTGCTGATGAGCCGGTTTCGGCGCTCGACATAACCGTTCAGGCAAAAATTCTGGAACTGATGAAGCGGCTGCAACGCCAGCACGGCTTTGCCTATCTCTTTATTTCGCACGATCTCGGCGTGGTGGAGCAGGTCGCCGACCGGGTCTTGGTCATGCAGGCGGGGCGCGTGGTGGAGGAAGGTGTCAGGGATGCGATCTTTGATCACCCCCATCATCCCTACACACGCCTTCTGCTTCAGGCCGTTCCTGACTTGCATGAGGTCGAGCCGGGCGCTTATGAGATTCGGCGTCGGCACTATAACGACGAACCCGCAGCGCCCCCGGGCATGCGATTTGACTGGCAGAACGCTGCCGGGCCGGCCACGTTGATCGACGTCGGCGACCAACATCGGGTATCATGTGTGCCTCTGATGTCCGTCGTCAGCGGGTGAACGACGCGGCAGCGCAAGGCGAAAAGGCAGGAAGATGACCCTAGGAGGGCACGATGGGCATGAGCCTCCGAGAGCTGAGCGGCGTTTTTATGACGCATTGGCCGATCAGATCGTCAGGCTTGCCATAAAGGAAAACTATGCGAGCGGCGCTCATCTGACCGAATTGGGGTTGAGCGAAAAGCTGCGGGTTTCGCGGTCACCGATCCGCCATGCCCTTAAGCGACTGGCTGATCGCGGGATTGTGGAGGCCCGACCCAATCGGGGCTTTTTTCTCACCGAATCCGCAGCCGGCCTTATGGCCTTGCATGTTGCGGGGCGGTCGCGCACCGTCCCGGAGCTTCACGACATAATCCTGCGCGACTATGCCAATGGCGATTTGCCGGACACGGTGGCGGAGAACTCGCTTACGCAGCGCTATGGCGTATCCGCCGGCCAGCTGCGCTCGGCCCTGCAGGCGCTTTCCCAGTTCGGCATCCTCAATCGCAGCCAGGGCAAGGGTTGGCATTTCGAGCCGGGCCTGACCACGCCTGAGGCCTTGGAGCAGAGCTACCGCTTTCGCATTCTCATTGAATGTGGCGGGCTGACGGACGAGAACTTTATGCTCGACCGGGTTGCAGCAAGGCGTGTCCGATCCGAACACGATAATTTTCTGGCTGACCTTGAGGACGGCACCGCTGACGCGTTCTATGCCATCAATGCAGGATTCCACCTGCTTCTGGCCGAGTGCTCAGGCAATATCTTCATCAAGCGGTCCGTCGAAATCCAGAACCGGCTTCGCCGCGTGCACGAATTCGCATCTTTTCCCACCTTGCCGATTGCGCGTATGCAGCAATCCTGCGCTGAGCATTTAGCGATACTCGATGCCGTAGAGGAAGGGGACCGGGATTTCGCCGCCGTTCTCATGCGGCGGCATCTGGAAAGAGCGCCACGCGTGCGAGGCTAGCCCGTCTCGCTGTAGCTTGTCCTAAAGCATCGTCGCAATGCCAGGACCTACTCGTGCGCAAAATGCCTCGGCACATTCCGCAGCGATTGCAGCAACTTTAGGCGCAAAGCGGGATGTGGGGGGTTGCAGACACACCGCGAAATAGTCCGTTGGTGGGAAATTCTGCTCTACTTCAAGCGCCTTGAGCGTCCCAGCGCGCACTTCTGCGCCTATGGTTGCCGCAGGCAGCACCGATAGACCTATGCCGGCACTGACCATACCGATTGTCGTCGCAAGAGAGTTGGAGTAGTGCACGATGGCCTCCTCGAAGCTTGCCTTCAACATATAGTCGCTCAGCCGGCGGTGGTTCTGAGTGCCCACCTGATAGGAGATGATTGGCGAGGCTCGTAGCCTTTCCACGCGCACGAGCGGATCGTCGTCAGACGGATAGTCCTTGCTCGAAACCCATATCATCTGAAAGCGACAAAGAGGCGTAATGCGGTAAAGGGCGTGGTCTGTTCCGGGAAAGCCCAGGATGATGTCGAGTTCGCGATGCTCCAGGTGGTGCAGAATGGTCGGGGATGACTCTGTGCTGATGGATACGCGGATGCGGGGAAATCGCTCGCGCAGCGTGCTTATGATCGAGGGAAGCAGCGTGGAGGCCATGCTGGGAAGCACACCTATTCGGATGTCGCCATCGGGTTCGAGCGCCTGGCTGGTGTCGTCGAGCAGCTGGTCGTAACGCTGCACGATATCTCTCGCGCCCTCGATAAACCGCGCGCCGATGAGCGTCGGCCGGACATCGCGGGAATCCCGCTCAAAAAGACGAAATCCGAGTTCCTGTTCCAGTGCGGCTACGCGGCTGGAAATGGCGGCCGGCGTAATATTCATACGCTCGGCCGTTACCCTGAAACTGCGCAGTTCGGCGAGCCACACCACGGTTTGCAGGAAGCGTATGTTCACAGGTCAGGTTCGCTGAAAATGATGCCTGACCCTATCGCAAAATGCGCCGTTTGCGCAATCAGGGCCCGCTGTCCAAAGCGGATCAAGCCAGGATTTTTTCTTGTCGGAGGGCACCGAGCGTGGCGCTGAGCCCAGCGCGTATAGTCATGGATTGGCTCGCCACGACAAGTAATTCAGCACCCTCTTTTGCCCCGAAAGCCCTTTCTTCGGGTGTCCAGGCCGGCATGACCCATGGCTTCCCGCAGGTTTGAGCAGCACGGGCGCATCGCGTGAGATCAAAAAGGTCTGCCGCGCTGAAGCTGTAGGCGCCCCGGCCGCGCGAGAGCGAAAGATCTGAGGGCCCGGGGAAGATACCGTCCACATTCGGAAGCGCCGCGATCTTTTCGACGTCTTCAAGGCTTTCTGAGGTTTCGATCATGGCGTAGCACTTCGTGCGACGGTTTTCCCGGTCAAAAGCGTCCGCCGCCGGGCGACCATACCCATAGACGCGCCCACCGGTATAAGAGCGAATGCCATGGGGCGGGTATTTTGCAGCCTGCGTGATCTCGCGGACATGATCGACGCCGAGCAGGTGGGGAATCACTACGGCATCGGCGCCAAAATCGAGTGCCTGCTGGATCGCTTCTGTCGTGGGGGCGATCACTTTGGCGAGTGTGCGGACACCCAGGGCTCGCGTCATCGCCAGGAATTGGTCGAGCGTGGCAAGGTCAAAGGTGCCGTGCTCAAGCTCAACGACAATACTGCCGATTCCCATCAGTTTGGCGATCTCCAGAAACCCGAAATGGGGCTGGGATACCCAGAGGCAAATCTTTTCCATGTTTGGTCTCGCGTTTATAAACCGCCGACCATCTATGCCCTGCCTTCGGCCCGATCCAGCAAGAAAAACTAAAGGGATGGATAGAAAAAGCACGTCAGCTACGAGGGCGATACGGGACAAAAACTCCCATTAACACAGGGAACAAAGTCGGCAGGACGCGTGTGAATAGCAGGTTGTTGCTGTGGGATACTCTCGCGACGAGATATCAATGATGTCAATCCGGCATCACATACTGGCGCGACATAGGCTGCAATAGGCGTACACGCGCCAATACCTCAGCTTATTGTTGGCGGTCCCACAGGGTAAATGCGGATCGGCAGTGCTATTAAGGGCGTTCCGCGCTGCAGCTGCATCGGCGTAGCGCATCATGAGGTCGACATAGCCTGCGGCCTTGACGTGGCGTGGTGGCACCGAGCGAATGGTAACAACACCGGTGCCCGCATTGAGGATGATCCTTCCACACCCACCAAAGCCGACCCGCTTTGGAATGGCCGCTGAGCGTTCGAGGAGGAAGGTGGCTACCATGGTGCCAGCCTGGTTGACTACGGTGAGGTCTCGCAAATCTGCCGAATGGATTGGCTGGTCGAGGTATTGGTGCTCAAGCCGGTCGGGGAAGAGGCACAGATAGGGCCTGTTGCTGCGCTGGATCGCTTGCACCCCCAAAAGCAGATGAAGCTGCCGCAAAGTCCGAAGGCGAAGACGACAATGATGGCTTCGCTACCAAAACCAGGCAGCCCGAACAGCGCTGCCCATGCCGCTGCCGCCATCATAGGCAGCGCAATGGCGAACATCAGAGTGGCGATCGGCATGGGGTTTTCAAACAGGTCGAGCGCGCCATCTCCAACGGCAGATGCTGTCGCCTGCAAGGTATCGCGATAGGTGTGGCTTGATTGTCTTGAGGCCACGACTTGCAGCAAGTTCGGCAGTGAAACGACGGCCGGGCGGGGTGCTCTCAGGCTGGATCAGGACGCCAAGCGTACTGTGCGCTTGAAAAGCGACGCAGCCCAGAGGCTGATGAGGATCCCCAGGCTCATCGCCGCCAGAAACACCCAGCCCGATAACGAGCCGGCATGGATGCCCGAGAGCAGCACGCCCACCGTGCAACCCAGCGCCGTCATGGCGCCCCAGCCGAGCAATAGGCCGCCAACAAGGCCCCGCGCCACATCCGTGCCGGTGAGCCGCCGCGGCTTGAACTGGCCCGCAAGCAGCGAGGTGATCCAGCTGGCTGCGATCAGGCCGATGACGAAAAGGCCATTGTTCGAAAGCAGGGCCTCCTTCACGACCGTGGCGCAGCCCCGAAGCCCGTCCAGGCCGAACAGCGAAGAAGGCAGAATGGCCCAGTTGGTGCCGGCCGTGCGGGCAATGCTGCCCAGTTCGGCGGTGACGCCGAGGGGTGCGACGCGAAAATAGGCCAATGTGGCGATGATGCCGACCAGAGTACCGGCCACCACCGGCGGCCAGCGACGGAGGAACAAAAGGCCCATGGCTTCGCGCAAGGTTAGCGGGGCAGGGGCTTCGCCTGCCCTCGGGCGGGACCACCAGATGGCCAGAGCCGCCAGCGCAGCGACCGCGAGCAACGTGGCAGACAGCCCACCGGCATAGCCAAGGTGATGGGGAAGCCAGAAAATGAAAGCGTTTGACGTCATGGCGAGAAAAAGGGGATTCCAGGTAAGAAACCCAATGCCGAACCCGACCAATGCGCCGATGATGGCGAAGGGGGAAATAACCGAGCCTTCTGCCAGCCGATAGAAATGCGCGGACAGGCACGAGCCGGAAATGGCCATGCCAATGCCGAAGGCAAAGGCGGCGATGACCAGCGTAATGCTGACCGGGCCGATATGCGCGGTGGGCGGCAGCCGATCCAGCGCCGGGCTTGGCAGCCAGGCTCCAAAGATCGTCGTGTAGCCGATGGCGCCCACGGCTAATGCGACAAAAATGGCGATCACGCCGCCGGCCTCGCGCTTCTCAATCAGGTCGCGGAAATTGCAGTAAAAGCAGAAGCGGCTGCGCTGCAGAACAGCGCCGAATGCCGCGCCCAGCAGCAGGGATAGAGCTAGTGAGCGTCCTTGTGGCCCCTGCGCGTCCAGAGTGAGAAATCCCCAGCCCAGCGCCAGGGCGATGAGGGTAGGCAGGCCATAGCGAATGGCAGGATTGGTCATTTTTGTCCCCGGGCGAGGCGGGCGCCGTGAAGCGCCCGCCTGATACGAGCCGACTTCGGCTTTGCGTCAGATCTTGCCCCAGACGGTGCCGGACGGGTTGTCGATCGGAACGCCGACTGCGTTGCCATATTCGGTCCAGGAGCCATCGTAGTTGCGCACCTCGTAGCCGAGGATGCGGGAGAGCACGAACCAGGTGTGGCTGGAGCGCTCGCCAATGCGGCAATAGGTGATGATCGGCTTGGTGCCATCAATGCCGATGGCGGCGAAGGCGGCCTTGAGTTCATCGGCGGACTTAAAGGTGCCGTCCTCGTTGACCGCACCGCCCCAGGGGAAGTTTACCGCGCCAGGAATGTGTCCGGCGCGGACCGATAGTTCCTGCACGCCTTCGGGTGCGAAGATTTCGCCGCTATATTCCTTGGGGCCACGGATGTCGACCAGCGAAACGTCCGCCCCACCTTCGACCACTTCAAGCACGTCGACAAGGCGCGCACGCAGTGGCGCGGCATCGTCGGTCAGGTCGATGGAAGACGCGGCATAGTCCGGCGTTGCCGTGTCGAGCGGCAGCCCCTCGGCTTCCCAGAGCTTGCGGCCACCATCGAGCAGCTTCACGTCGTGTATGCCGTGAATATCGAACACCCAGGCGCCCCAGGCGGCAAACCAGTTGTTGTTGTCGCCATAAAGCACGACCGTCGTGTCCTCGGTGACGCCGGCAGCCTGCAGGATGGCTTCGAGCCCCTGGCTCGAAACAATGTCGCGGCGAACGGTATCGACGAGGTCGGTGTGCCAGGCGAGGTTTACCGCCCCTGGAATGTGGCCACGTTCATAAACGCCGGTATCGACGCTGACTTCGAACACGCGGACATCGGGGTTGGTCAGGTTTTCGGCCAGCCAATCGGCAGTCACCAGCGGGCCATCCTCGCCAAGTGCTACGGCTGGCACGGCGGCGATGGCTATGGCGGTGGCCACAGCGGTTATGCGCTTGGTCAGAGCATTCATTCTAAGCCTCGTTCGCTTCCAGTCGCGGCCCTCTGCCGCGCCCCCTAATCATGGCGAAAAGGCGGCGGGGGGATCAAAGCATCAGGGACCAAATACCTGCCGAAGCGAACAAAAAAGCTGCTCCCGGAGCCGGGATGGCGCAGAAATTTTGTCTATCAACTTAGTAGACTATTTCGTCAAGGTCGCCCTTGATCTGATCTGTTGGTCTATTGGATTCGTGGTGTGTCGAGCCGTCTCAGCCAAGGGCAGACTGGGATTTGCGTCCGACAATCACGTAGCGGCTCACGCCTCCGGGACATACCGCTGCGCGTGCTTGATTGAGTTCATGGAAGGCTTCGGCCCGCGCAATGTCAAAACCGGCCGCGGCCAATGCCTCTGCGGCCAAGGTCGCATCCTTGATACCGGCCAGAGGGAAGACCTGTTTTTGGTCGGCGGAGAACCCTGTCCAGAAGCCGTCGACAAGCAGTACCCAGCCGTTCGGGCGAAGCCATTGGTGGAGTTGCTTGAAAACGAGGTCAGGGCGGTTGAGGTGGCACAGCACCTGGCGCGAAACGATCAGATCGAAACCACCGCCGCCTTGCGGGTCCGGGCTCATATCCGTTCCCACAATGAAGTCATTGACGCCGAGCTCAGGATGAAGCCGCAGGCCCTCCGCTACCATGTGATTGGACGGCTCAAGGCCCAGAACGGGGTAGCCGGCGCCTTTAAGGGCTGCCATCAGCGTGCCGGTGCCTGCACCGTAATCCACTATCCGCGCTCCGGTCGGCAGACCCATAGCGTGGATTATTGCAATCCAGGCCTCCGCCTCTTCGCCAGGCAGTGTGTGTTCGGTGTCTTCTTCGTATGTCAGGGCCTGTTCGGCTGTGTAGGCTTGGTCGACCATCAACTACGCCGTCTGCCGTGTCGGGAAGTCGTGCCGGCAGGTCGAGGCGCGCATCCCAGGATGTCCGCCGTAACCCAGCGCCGGGATGAAGGTCGTCACTGCCGCAGGTTTCAAAAGACGATCCAGAATAGGGTTGCAAATGTTCGTAACGTTATTACGTTACTCCCTGTTGATGCAAGACTGGAATCGGCATGGATTGCGAACTAACCCTGACGCTAAACCTGCAAAAGGTATGGAGCTTGTTGCTTCCAGCTACAGAGCGGTCAGCTGGCTCTGAGCGCGGAGTCTCGCAGTTTGGCTTCGGTGTCTCAAAATGAGCGCTGCCATCGGACATTTCGACAATCCGATACCGGTCTACCTGCTGACGGGATTTCTTGGTTCGGGCAAAACGACGCTACTTAACCGCATGCTGCAGGCCGACGGGCCACGTACCGCCGTCATCGTCAACGAGTTCGGGGACGTTGCGATCGACAATGATCTCTTCAAGGTCGACGGAACCGCTTCCGACCTGATCGAGACGTCAAACGGCTGCATCTGCTGTGAGCCAGGCAATGACATCGTCAGTACCCTGGCGCGACTTTCGGCAGCGATCGACAATGGCGATGTCAGCGCCGTCGACCGTGTCTTGATCGAAACGACCGGACTGGCCGATCCGGCCCCGATCATCAACCAAATGCTGATCGCAAGCTCGTATTCAATCGCCGGACGTTTCTTTGCGCTGGCCTCCGTCATCACCACGCTGGACGCGGTGAAAGGCAAAGAAACAGTCGAAGAGAGGATTCTGGCACACAAGCAGCTTGCCTTCGCCGATCGCGTCGCGCTGACCAAGGCAGATATGCTGACACAGGCTCAAGCAGATCGCCGCGAAGCCTTGATGGCCCTTGTGGCCCGGATTAACCCCGCGGCACGGGTCTTCGACATTCAGGATCCCCTGGCACAGCCCGAAAGTCTTCTGGAGCATGGCATCTACGCCCCTGATGGCAGGAGCATGGACGTGATCGGCTGGCTCAAGGCAGAGAGCCCACTGTCAAAGGCCTTTGGGGCAAAGGACGTCTCGCAGTGGCTCCCCGGCAACCGCCACTCAGATGTCTACACCAAAAGCATGGTCCTGGACGGCTCCGTCACCTCAAGGCAGGTGACCAGCTTCCTCGATATCCTCATGCGCGCGGCCGGAAATCGGCTGCTGCGGCTCAAAGGCCTGCTCTCGCTTGCTGATGATCCTGACCGGCCCTACCTCATCCACATCGTGCAAGGTACCTTTCATCCGCCGCAACGACTGGAGCGTTGGCCCAGCGAAGATCGCCGAACCCGCCTTGTCATCATTGCCGACGGGATCGATGAGATGGCGCTCGAAAGCTTCCTGCAGGTGCTCAAGCCGAAGCGCGTGCGTAAGGCCGAAACTGCTGCACCAGACACGAAGAGCGAACACTGAAACAGCATGAGTTCGCGGGTTGAACGCGCGCGTCACGCGAGATCGCACCGCTGACGGATCCCGAGCGAACAAGGTTAAGTACTACTCGCTCAGGATCTCGGCCAGCGAGCTGGTGATCCCTCTGGCATGGGTGGCTATTGGGCGACGCGACGCGTCGGGAACAACTGCCAGCCGGTGCGGGACTGGATGAGCCCCCAGATACCTCCGGGCATGACCAGCGGCACGAGAAAGGCCGTCAGCCCCTGGAAGATCAGGAACAGATCCCCGGCATCGCGGAACAGTTCGCGCAGCCCGAAATAGATGACGACGCCAATAATCGGCCCCTCGATGGTGCCCAATCCGCCCACGATGACGATGAACAGCACGCGAATCTTCCAGTCGATATCAAAGGCACCGCTCGGGTCCACATAGAGCACCGACAGATAATAGATGGCGCCGGCCGCGGCGCAGATCGAGGCCGATATGGGAAAGGCCGCGAGCTGGTTTCGGGCCACCGCAATGCCAACACTGGCGGCGCCCGCTTCATTGTCGCGGATGGCCATGAGGGCCAGTCGGGTCCGGCTGCGCAGCAGCGCAAAGACGCCGAAAATCGTGAGAGTCGCGAGAGCCAGGGCAAGATAGAAAACCATGTCGGCAAAGCTGGTTGGATCAATACTGGCCGGATTGAGCACGATGCCGCGCGAGGAGCCGAGCCATTCCCACTGGCCAAACAGCAGGCGCAGGCTGTCGGCCAGCACCCAGGTGCCAATGGAGAAATAGGGCCCCCTGAGCTTGCGCAGCAAAGCCCACATGGCAAGGCCAACCACCAGCGCCACGAGCGCCGCCGCCAGGATCGCCCAGGCAGGCGAGAGGCCGGTCGTGTTCACCGTCATGAACAGAACATATGCGCCCAGGCCGACAAAGGCGTGGTGGCCAAAGGACAATAGACCCGTATAGCCGCAGAGCAGGTTCCAACCCTGTGCCATGGCCAGCAACAGGAGCACCTCCATGGCCAGGCGCAGGTCAATCGGCAGCAGGATCAAGGCATCGGCTATGGCGGCGAGGCCGAGCGCTGGAAAAGTGAGGCTGGATCGCAGGAAGGAACTCATTTGCGCCCCCAGGCGAGCAAGGAACCGAGGTTGTGCTGGCATCCACCTATAGAGGCCGGCTGGACGAGCGCTTCAGCAAGCCCCAGACTATCCATGACCGCATCGAGGACCTGTTGGCCTTCATCTGGGGCGAGATTGAACGCGCGCCAGGTGAGCAACTGGTGCTTCAGGAAATGACGCTCTACGTGCTGCGGGTGCCGCAGGCTGCCCATCTGGCGGCCGAGAAGGAGCGCGAGATCAGGCAGCTCTACGCCGAATGCCTCTCACGTTCCAGCGATGTATCGGAGGCAGATGCCTCGCGCATCACAGAACTGTCAAACTTCATCTATGCCTGCTTCGTCGGCATCCTCAACCAGTGGCTGGCCACTCGCGACACGCCACTCTTGCTGACGACGACGCGGCAACTCGTTGACGCTGCCCGGGGCATGTGGACCGAGGGTTGAACCCTCAAGACGCCTAATCTTCTGCAAGTCGGTAGCCGACACCGGCTTCATTGGTGATCAAGCCAGCGCCTTCTGTGCCGAGCTTGGCTCGCAGCTGGCCGACCAACACGCGTAGATATTGAGCATCGTCCCTGTGCGCTGGACCCCAGAGCCGCTGCAGAGCGGTCGCATGGGTGACGACGCGGCCGACATTGTCAGCCAGCAGGCAAAGGAGGTCGTATTCCTTTGGTGTAAGGTGAACGAGCTTGTCGTTGCTGGTGACAAGGCGACGGTCCCTGTCCAGCGCAATTGGTCCGAAGTGCTGCAGGGGAGCGATCACTGGCGCGGCCTCCGTCTGCCTCAGTGCCACCCGGATGCGGGCCAGGAGTTCGCCAATGCCGAACGGCTTTTCCATATAGTCATTGGCGCCTGCATCGAGGGCGGCAATTTTCTCGACTTCCTGTTCTCGGGCCGACAGCACGATGATCGGTACGGTGGAAAAGGCACGCACGGTTTCGATGACCTCCTTGCCGTCGCCGTCGGGCAGACCGAGGTCGAGGACGATCAGGGCGGGCGCTCGGGTGGCCGCAAGCCGCTTGGCCATGGCGGCGGTGTCGGCGGTTTCGACTTCGAACTCGGAGGCTTCGAGGGCCGGGCGCAAGAAGCGCTGGATCTGCGGCTCGTCATCGACCACCAGAATGCGCGGCTTCACGGGCGGCCCTCCAACTGCGGCAGGCGGACAATGAAGCGCGTACCGCGGCGGCGCATGGCCGGGCTTTCCGCCCTGATGGTGCCGCCCATGGCGAGGATCAATCCACGCGCGATTGCAAGGCCGAGGCCGGTGCCCGCGGGACGACCGTCGCTCTTGCCTCGCCGGTAGAACTTCTCAAAGATCCGATCAAGGTCCTGTTCAGGAATGCCCTTGCCCTGATCGGTCACGGTAATCCTCACGGCGTTGTCCTCTCTACGCGCAAAGATGCTCACCGGCGCGTCGGCGGCATATTTTGCAGCATTGTCGAGAAGATTGAACAGCACCTGTTCGAGCAGTGCCGGGTCTGCCTCTGCGTGCGGTGTCGGTTCTGCGACGCTGATATCGACGTTGAGCCTTGGATGGAGTCGCATTGCGCGGCCGACGGCAGCCTTGATCGTCACGCCCAGGTCTGTTGGCACGCATTTTGCGCGCAACATGCCGGATTCGATGCGGGTAATCTCGAAAAGATTGGTGACGAAGCGGTTGAGGCGGCCAGCTTCTTCTTCGATTGAAGCGAGAAGATCGTCGCGGGTTTCCGCAGACATGCGATCGCCCAACTGGCGCAGGCTGCTTGCTGCACCGGTAATGCTGGCCAGCGGCGTGCGCAGATCATGCGAAAGCGAAGAGAGGAGTGCAGCCTGTACCTTTTGCCCCTCGCGGGCGACAGAGGCCTGGTTGCTCTCGCGTGTCAGGCGCGCCCGATCCAGGGCAATGGCCGATTGCTCGAGCAAGGCCGCAATTGTCCTTTGATCCTGGTCTGTAGGCAGACCATCCCCGTGATTGAGACGGACCCCGACAACCCCAAGCACGCGCTGGCCAGATCGAACTGGGGAGAAGAGATAAGGCACTAGCGGGAGTGTGGCAGTCTGGAAACCGGCCTGTTCCCTTTTGTCGGCCGCCCAGCGCGCCGCAGTCAGAGCGGTTGTGTCCAGATCCTGATCGGGCGGCCAGAGAGCTCCCAGTTCCAGCTCTCCGGCATCATCAGGAACCAGCACTGCGATTGGGCGAGCAAGCGCCCCGCTGAACTGGCTGGCCATGGTGTCGATCACCTGGTCGCGCCCAAAGGCGCCCGAAAGCTTGCGGGCAAAGTCGAGCAAGGCTTGGGCCTGGTGCGCCTGTTGACGGGAGCGGTCCATGCTCAGTCGCAGGCGCGCCGCCAATTGTCCGGCGGCCAGGGCCACGGCTACGAAAATAGCCAGAGAGAGCAGCTCTTCGGGCCGGGCAACGGTCAGTCGCCCGGTCGGCTCGATGAAGACGATATTATAGGCGACAAAGGAAAACATCGCCGCCAAGAGGGCCGAAAATCTGCCCGCCAGCACAGCCGAGAGCAGAACCGCGGCGAGAAACAGCATGGAGAGATTTTGTAGCGCCACCAAGGCTGACAACCCCAGGCCCAGTGCCGTAGTGGCGCCGACCGAGGCAATGGGCACCCCAATGGTCAGCGCCCATTGCGGCAAGGTTCGGCGTAAAAGCGGACGGCGTCGCGGGCGCTCCGTTGTTCCCGATACGACATGCACTCCGATGTCGCCGACCTGGTGCAACAGGGCATCGGCGAGCGATCTGCGCCACAGCGTCGTGCGGTCGCTGCGACCGACGACGATCTGCGTGATATTCTCGCGCCGCGCCAGGCGCAGGATTGCGGCGACGAAGTCGGACGCAGTTTCGCGACGGATTTCGGCGCCGAAGCGCTCGGCCTGGCGCAAAGTCTGTTCAAGCCGCTCATGGGTTTCTGCAGAGGGCGTCAGACCATGGGGACGGGCCAGGGAAAGGACGATCCAGCGGGCATTGAGCCCGGACGCCAGGCGGCTGGCCTCGCGGATAACCTTTTCCGACATTCCATCAGGTCCGGCACAGACCAGGAGCCGCTCGCCCGTGGCCCACGGCCCCTCAATGGCGCTTTGCTTGAGGAAATCGACCATCTGGTCGTCGACGCGGTCCGCGGCGCGACGCAGGCTGAGTTCGCGGAGCGCCGTCAGGGTTGCGGGCCTGAAGAAGCCTTCAAGGGCGCGGCCGACATTGTCGGGGAGATAGATCTTGCCCGCCCTGAGCCGCTCAATGAGCTCGGCAGGCGGCAGATCTACCAGCACCACTTCATCGGCCTTCTTGAGCACAATGTCGGGTACCGTTTCGCGCACCGGCGTCCCGGCTATGCGGCTCACCAGATCGGAGAGGCTCTCGAGATGCTGGATGTTGAGTGCCGTCCAGACGTCGATGCCCGTATCGATCAGCTCGGCAATGTCCTGATATCGCTTGGGATGGCGCGCCGAAGGTGGATTGCTGTGTGCAAGCTCGTCAACGAGCAACAGTTGCGGGTGGCGCTGGAGCGCAGCGTCGAGATCGAATTCGCCATAGGGTGCGGCGCCCTCGATCCGGGCCAGGGTGTCGAGGCCTTCCGCCAGGGCCGAGGTTTCGCTGCGGCCATGGGTCTCGACGAGGCCGATGACGACATCTGTGCCCCCCGCTGCCAGGGCTTTGGCACGCTCGAGCATGGCATAGGTCTTGCCCACGCCTGGCGCCATGCCCAGAAAAATCGTGAGCTTGCCGCGCTTTTCGCGCGCAGCAAGCTGTAAAAGGGCGGCTGGATCAGGCCTTCGGTGATCGTCCTGGCGGTTCATCCTACCTCGCCGGTTGCGCCAATGCGTCGAGCGCCAAATTGAGCGCGAGAACATTGACGCGAGGTTCGCCGAATATACCAAGTGTCGGCATTTGCGTCATGTCGGTGACGAGCCGGGTGATCGTGGCTTTATCGACCCCGCGCGCCCCGGCAACACGCTCGATCTGAGAGCGGGCATTTTCGGGCGAGATATCGGGATCAAGCCCGGAAGCCGAAGTGGTAACGGCATCTGCCGGTACCGCGCGCCTGCCATCTGCCGCCTCGGCAATGCGCTCCACCAAGCGGGTATCGGTTGCGCCATAGTTCGAGCCGCCCGAAGCTGAGGCATTGTAAGGCGCGCCGCCGGCTGCCGAGGGGCGCGGCCAGAAATAGCCGGCGCTGGTGAAATTTTGGCCAATCAGGGCCGAACCGACGATGACGCCACCCCGCTCGATCCGACTGCCATTGGCCTGGGCCGGAAACATCGCTTGGCCAACCCCGGTCATGGCCAGTGGGTAGGCGATGCCGGTGAGAAGAGAGAAGGCCAGGGTCAGCACGATGGTCGGACGGATTTGGCTGAGCATTTCTGCCTCCTAGATGATGCCGATGGCAGTGATGGCCATGTCGACCAGCTTTATGCCGATAAAGGGTGTGACAAGGCCGCCGAGGCCGTAGATCAGGAGATTGCGCGACAACAGTGCCGCAGCGCCCACCGGTCGGTATTTGACGCCGCGCAGGGCAAGCGGGATCAGGGCAACGATGATCAAGGCGTTGAAAATCACGGCGGAGAGGATCGCCGACTGGGGCGAGGCCAGGCCCATAATGTTGAGCGCGCCAAGACCGGGATAGGTTGCGACGAACAGGGCCGGGATGATGGCAAAGTATTTTGCCACGTCATTGGCCATCGAAAACGTGGTGAGCGCTCCGCGGGTCATGAGGATCTGCTTGCCGATCTCAACGATTTCGATGAGCTTGGTGGGACTGCTGTCGAGGTCGACCATGTTGCCGGCTTCGCGCGCCGCCTGGGTGCCGGACTGCATGGCAACGCCGACATCGGCCTGGGCGAGCGCGGGGGCATCGTTGGTGCCGTCGCCGCACATGGCGACAAGCCGGCCGCCGGTCTGCTCCTTGCGGATATAGTCCAGTTTTTGTTCCGGCGTGGCTTCGGCGATGAAGTCGTCGACGCCGGCTTCGGAGGCAATGGCGGCGGCGGTGACAGGATTGTCGCCGGTGATCATGACCGTGCGGATGCCCATGGCGCGCAGGTCCGCAAAACGCTCCTTGATGCCGGGTTTCACCACGTCCTTGAGATGGATAACGCCCAGCAGCCTGTCAGCGTCGGCCACGGCCAGAGGCGTGCCGCCGGTGCGGGCGATAGCATCCACGGCCTTGTTGAATGCGGCGCCGGCCCCCGATCGATCGAGACCGACGAAGCGCAGCACGGCATCCACGGCGCCTTTGCGGATGCGCCGGCTGCCGACATCGACGCCCGAGAGACGCGTCTGCGCGGAGAAAGCAATGAAGGTGGTCGCGATGGCCGCATGCGCCGGTGCTATGGCGTGATAGTCGTCGCGGGCAAGTGCCACGATGGAGCGGCCTTCGGCGGTTTCGTCGGCAAGGCTGGCGAGCAGCACGGCCTCGACCAGCTCGCGCTCGGTCACGCCGTCCACCGGCACGAATGCGGAAGCCATGCGATTGCCGAATGTGATGGTGCCGGTCTTGTCGAGCAGCAGGGTGTCAACATCGCCAGCGGCTTCTACGGCCCGCCCGGAGGTAGCGATGACGTTGAAGCGGATCAGCCGATCCCTGCCGGCAATGCCGATGGCCGAGAGCAAGCCGCCTATGGTGGTGGGGATCAGCGTCACCAGCAGCGCCGCCAGCACAGCCACCGAAAGCTCGGTGCCCGAATAGAGCGCCAGCCCGTAGAGGGTGACGACAGCAATGAGGAAGATCAGCGTCAGGCCCGAAAGCAGGATCGAAAGAGCGATCTCGTTGGGTGTCTTCTGCCGCTGGGCGCCTTCGATCAGGCCGATCATCCGATCGACAAAGCTTTCCCCGGGGCGAGTGGTGATGCGCACCTTGAGCCAGTCGGAAATAACCTGCGTGCCGCCGGTCACGGCGGAGCGGTCGCCACCGGCTTCCCGGACCACAGGCGCGGACTCGCCGGTAACGGCGCTCTCATTGACCGAGGCCACGCCTTCCACGATCTCCCCGTCGCCGGGGATGATGTCATTGGCTTCGACAATGACGATATCGCCGATCTTGAGGGCCGCAGCCGGAATGACCTCGCTGGCGTGGTCACCGCGCCTGTCGGGGAAGAGCAGCTTCTTGGCGATGAGATCGGTCTTGGAGCGGCGAAGGCTCTCCGCCTGGGCTTTGCCGCGCCCTTCAGCAACGGCTTCGGCGAAGGTCGCGAACAGCACGGTGAACCAGAGCCAGAGCGCGATCTGCAGCGAGAAAGCAATGCCGGTGCCGGTCAGAGCATCCTGGATCGCGATGGCAGTGACCACCACAGCGACGATTTCGGTGACGAAAATCACCGGATTGCGGATCAATTGGCGCGGATCAAGTTTGATGATCGCGTCCTTGAGCGCCGGGACCAGAATAGCCGGGTTGAAGATGGATATGGCAGCGTTGGACATGTGGAAGGTCCTTAAAAGCTCTGGCCGGCGAGCATGGAGAAATGCTCCGCGATGGGCCCGAGAGCCAGGGCTGGGAAGAACTGCAACCCGCCCATTATGAGGATGATGCCGATCAGCAGACCGACAAATAGCGGCCTGTCGGTCGGAAAGCTGCCGGAGGAGGCTTCGGCACGTGGCTTGGAGGCGAGCGAACCCGCAATGGCGAGGACCGGCACGATGTAAGCGAAGCGCCCGAGCAGCATGGCGATCCCCAGGGTCGTATTGTACCAGGGTGTATTGCCGCTGAGCCCGCCAAAGGCCGAGCCATTGTTGCCGGCGGCCGAGGTGAAGGCATAGAGAATTTCGCTCAATCCATGCGGCCCCGGCGTGGTGATGGAACTGATGCCGAATTCGGCGACGGCGGACACCGCAGTGAAGCCCAGGATCGTCAGCGGCAGGATGAGAACAGCCAGCATGGCCAGCTTCATCTCGCGCGCTTCGATCTTCTTGCCGAGGAATTCGGGCGTACGGCCAACCATGAGGCCGGCGACGAACACTGCAAGAATGGCAAAGACGATCATGCCATACAGCCCCGAACCGATACCGCCGGGCAAGACCTCGCCCAACTGAATCAGGAACATCGGCACGAGACCACCGAGAGGGGTCAGCGAGGAATGCATCGCATTGACGCCGCCATTGGAAAGGCCGGTGGTGACCGCGGTGTAGAGCGCGGACATGGCCTGACCGAAGCGAACCTCCTTCCCCTCCATATTGCCCGGGAGCGCATCGACACCTATGGCGTGCAGCATTGGATTGCCGGCGGTTTCGGCCCAGTAGACCACGCCCGCACCAGCTGTCAGCAGCACCAGAGTGACCGCAATCAGCGCCCAACCTTGACGTCGGCTGCCGACGAGTTGGCCGAAGGTGTAGACCAGGGCCAGGGACACCGAGAGCATGGCGATGATGTTGAGATAGTTCGAGAAGGCGCTGGGATTTTCAAATGGGTGTGCCGCGTTGACGTTGAAGAAACCGCCGCCATTGGTGCCCAGCTGCTTGATGGCTTCCTGGCTCGCGACCGGCCCGGTGGCGATGGTCTGCTGCGCGCCTTCGAGCGTGGTGGCGACGACGTTGGCGTCCAGGCTCTGCGGCAAGCCCAGGGCGATAAAGGCCAAGGTGACGAGGATCGCGAGCGGCAGCAGGACGTAAAGCGTGGCCCGGGTCATATCGACCCAGAAATTGCCAAGCTCGGAAACCTTGGAGCGCATAAAGGCGCGGGTGACGGCGATAGCCACCGCCATGCCCGTCGCGGCCGACAGGAAATTTTGAACCGTCAGACCCGCCATCTGGCTGAATTGGCTGAGGGTGGTTTCACCACCATAGTTCTGCCAATTGGTATTGGTGACGAAACTGACCGCCGTGTTGAAAGCGAGGTCGGGCGCCATGGGCCCAAAACCCAGGGGATTGAACGGCAAAACATGCTGCATGCGCAGCATGGCATAGAGTGCAATGAAGCCGGCGAGGCTGAACAGCAGCACCGACACGGCATAGGCAAGCCAGCCCTGTTCTTTGTCTGCGCGAACGCCGGCAAGGGCATAAAAACCGGCCTCGACCGGGCAGAGCACCGGCGAGAGCCAGACAGGTTCGCCAGCGAATACGCGCGCCATGTACAGGCCGAGCGGCTTGGCGAGCAGCAGGACTGCTATCAGCACGAGGGCGATCTGCAGCCATCCGGAAATGGTCATGATTGCCGCTCGCTAAAACAGCTCGGGACGCAGCAGCGTCACCAGCAGGAAGACGGCGAGGCCAAGGGCAACAAGGAATGCCACCAGCAGCATGGTGACCTCACAGCCGATCGAGCGCGAAAGCATAGGCGGCCAGCGCCGCCAGCGTCCCTGCGCCAACAAAAATGAACAACAGATCGAGCATGGCAGATGCCTCCAGTTTGGAGCCCTGCGATGCACCCTCACGCCATCAAGTTTCCATTCGAAATGGGCGTATTCGGCATAAGGATTTCATAAAGCTGGCGCGTCCAGCTGGTGTTGAATGCACGCTGGAAGACTATTCGAACCAGCCTTGACCGACCAGTCTCAGGCGAGGCGTGTGCAGTGGCGCAACGATTGTCTCGACATGATCGGGCAGCGCTGTTTTCCAGGCCTCGCCCTGCAGCATCGCGCAACCGATGACCACCGGCTTTATGCCCGCGCGTTCGAGCAGGTTTAGCGCCGAGGTGATGGATTGGCCCGAACTGATGACATCGTCGATGAGCGCGACACGTCGGTGTTCGAGTAGTGGCAGCATGCGCGGATCGAGAAACAACGTCTTGCCGCCCCCTGGCGTGGTGATGGACTTGAGCGGCACGGAGAGGTCGTCGCGATACCAGAACTTGCGCGATGTCCCGAGCGGCACGATACGCGAATGGCCAAGGCGCCGGGCCACATTGGCCGCCAGCGGCAGCCCAAGTGTCGGTACGCCGACGATGATGTCAGGGACAAAGGGCGCGACCAACTCTGTCAGCGCCGAGGCCAGAGCGTCTTCGACCGCAAAGCTCGCCTGGGTGATGATAAGCGAGGCGACTGCGCTTTGGCCGTCACCGGGCAGCACCCTGATCGGCAGGACGAGCTGGCTGCCGTCCGGCAGCACCGCCGGATAGAAACCGGAATGGCCCGTCGCAGGGCCCCTGTCATGGGTGCCCGGCGCAAGCAAGATCTGCCAGAATTCGTGAGGCTGGTATGTCACGCTGGTCCTTGATCGAAGGGCGCATCGCTGCAAAAGACTGTACGTCTATGACAAGGGGCGCGCGCCGATGCAATGGGGTGACAACGATCCGTTCGAACTGGAAGCCATGGTGGCGCTGCGGCGTGATTTGCATGCCCATCCAGAACTGGGTTTTGAAGAGGTGCGAACCAGCGCTATCGTCGCCGACAAACTGGCGGAGGCCGGCATTGATGTGCATCGTGGCCTGGGCGGCACCGGTATTGTCGGTACGCTGAAAATCGGGGAGGGCACCCGTCGCATCGCCCTGCGCGCAGACATGGACGCGCTGGCCATGCCCGAGCTCGCCGAACGTCCCTATCGCTCGGAAACAGCCAATACCATGCATGCCTGCGGCCATGACGGCCACACCGTGATGCTGCTGGCTGCGGCGCGGCATCTGGCACGTAGCCGCAACTTTTCCGGCACCGTCCACTTCATTTTCCAGCCCGCCGAAGAGGGGCGCGGGGGTGCCAAGGCGATGATCGAGGACGGATTTTTCGATCTCTTTCCGGTCGACGCCGTTTACGGCCTCCACAACATGCCGGGCCTCGCGGTCGATGAAATGGCGGTAGTCGCCGGGCCGCAATTGGCATCGTCCGATAGCTGGACCGTTACCTTTTCCGGTACCGGCACCCATGGAGCCAAGCCGCATCTGGGACGCGATGCCGTCACCGCCGCGGGGCATTTCCTTGCAGCATTGCACACTATCGTGGCGCGGGTCGTCGATCCGCTGCAACCGGCCGTGGTCAGCGCCTGCGCCCTGCAAGCTGGGGACTTCAAGGCACTCAACGTCATTCCCGACCAGGTGCGTATCGGCGGCACGGCGCGCGCCTATTCTCCCATCGTCCGAGACCAGCTCGAAGCCGAAATCGGCGTAATTGCGCAGGGCGTCGCGGCAACCTTCGGCATAGCGGCGCACTACGTATTCGAGCGTCGCATCCCTCCTGTCGTCAATGCGGCCGATGCCACTATGCACGCGCTCCGCGCCGCCAAGGCCGTTTCCGGGAGGCCGGTGGTCGAGAATTTTCCGCCTTCGACCGCTGGCGATGATTTCGCCGAATTCTCTGCGCGTGTGCCGGGAGCCTATGTCTGGCTGGGTAACGGTCCGGCCGTCGACGGCGCGCTCCATCACAATTCGCGCTATGATTTCAACGACGACGCCATCCTGACGGGCGCCCGGTTCTGGACAGCGCTGGTGGAGCAGGAACTGCGCCAATAGCGCTACGGGCGCGAGACAAAGCCGGTTTGCAGCAGCGCCAGCGCCCGTTCCGTATCGACGGTCATGGCAACTTTTGCCGGCCGTCCATGCGCGTCGATGCGAACGGCGCCGGGGTCGACGACGAGATCGACAGCCAGCCGCATCGGTTCCGTCCCGAAAATCTCAGGCGCCAGAGCGTAAAGCATGACGCATGGATCGTGCAGCGGTCGGCTTTCGCGGCCATCATGGAAGTAGGCGCGCAGCAAATGCTCGGCGACAGCACCATGCGGACTGCGGCCCAGGCTTTCGATGTAAGAGGCGTCCACCCGCACCTTGCGCGTGACGTCGAGCGGAATGACCGTCAGGTCGAAGCCCGCGTCGAGGACTACTTGCAGGGCTTCCGGGTCCGAGGCGAAGTTGAATTCCGAATGCGGGCCGACATTGCCCTTTTCGTGGATGGCACCGCCCATGGCGATGATCCGCCCGATCCGGGCGGCAACATCAGGATGCTTCTCGATCAGCGCGGCAAGGTTGGTCAAAGGTCCAAGCGCCAGAATGGCAATGCTGCCCAAGGGGTAATCCTTCAACGTTGCCGCCATCCAGGCAACGGCGTCGGGCAGTGGTGCCTCTTCGGCCTGTGGCAGAACTACGCCGCCCAGGCCGTCACTGCCGTGAATTGCTTCCTCGTTGATCCCTGGACGCCGGAGCGGCTGCGCTGCGCCCCGCGCCACCGGTAGTTTGGCGTTCATCAAGCGAACAAGGCTGGCCGCATTGGCTGTCGTCCGCTCGATCCCGATATTGCCGGCAACGCTGGTCAGCCCCAGCACGTCGAATTGACCGCATCCGAGCGCGAAAAGGATGGCGATGGCGTCATCCAGCCCCGGGTCGGTGTCAATAATGACGCGTCTAATCATAGAACGGTTCCAGGATCATTTCGGGCACTTGAACAAGCCCTTGTCGGTAATAGGCAGTTCCGCAATCACGGCAAGCGGCATCAGGTTGAAGCCAGCCACTCCAGGCTCTGGTCGACTTGGGCATCTGCAAAAGCCAGAGCGGCGTCGAGATCGGTCATGGTACAAGACTATCCAGCCGCGCCATTTCCCCTTTGAACTGGCGGGCAATCTGGTTGGCATCGGACATGATCCGGGCTGGCTCGAGGGTCTGAACCTGACGGTTGCGCATCAGCCAGCGACCGGCCACCATCGTGTGGGTGACGTCCGTGGGCATGGCGGCAAAAACGAGGGCGGAATACGGATCGTACATGGGCTGCATGCGCGAGGACTTGGTGCTGACGCGGATAAGGTCGGCCTGCTTGCCTGGTTCGAGCGAGCCCGTTTTGAGATTGAGGCTCAGCGCTCTTGCGCCCTCGATGGTGGCCATTTGGATCACCTCCACAGCCGGTAGCGGCCTACGCGAACCGGCTAGCAGCTTGGCAAACATCGAGACGGGAGCAAACTGGCTGAACAGGTCGAGCGTATTGCCGCTCATCGCCCCGTCACTGCCAATGCCGCGGGGGAGGCCCGCATTGCGCAGCTTTTCGACCGGAGAAATGCCGCGTCCCGCCTTGCCATTGGAACGCGGATTGGTGACGACGCAGACCTGTTCGACCGACATCATCAGGATGTCATCATCATCCAACTGCAGGCAATGGGCGCAGATGAGATTGGGTTTCAAGAGCCCGGATTCCTGCGTGACGGCCACGCTGGACTTGCCATGGGTTTCCTGCGCCCATTTTACTTCCAGGGTCGACTCCGCCAGGTGAATCTGGACCGGCACGTTGGGGTGTGCATCGGACCATTCGGCGATCCGCGCCATGGTCTTGAGCCCGGTGGAATAGGGCGCATGCGGGGCGATGGATGGCGTGACCAGCGGATGACCGGCAAAGCGATCCACGAGGTCCTCGACCCGGGCAAAGCCTTCGTCGAAATCCCGATGATCGGGCGGACTGAAATCGGCCAGCGTCTGCCCGACAATGGCGCGCAATCCGGCCTCGGCGCAGACATCGCCCACTTCGGTTTCGAAATAGTACATGTCGGCGACGGTGGTGACGCCGCCCTGGATCATTTCGAGCGCCGACAGTGCTGAGCCGGCCCGGACCATTTCGGGCGACACGAAGGTGCGCTCGAGCGGGAGGATATAGCGATAGAGCCGGTCGTCGACATCTTCGCCCAGCCCCCGAAATAGCGACATGGCCATGTGGCAATGGGCATTGACCATGCCCGGCATGACGATATCGTCATCGCAATCGAGAATTTCGGCCCCGGCAATATCAGGGGCAGGCCCGCCGCCCAATGCGGTGATGACCGAGCCATCCACCTGCACCCATCCGCGCTCATGAACGGTGAGATCATCGTCCATGGTGACGACGAGGGCGTTGGTAAAAAGGATTGTCATTCCACCGCCAGAACGGTGCATTGCTCTGGCACCGGCACCAATTTGGCTGCACTGCCGGGCTCAAGCATACGGGTGAGCGGGCCATTGGCGATCAGCGCGCCAGCGGTCGTGTCACACTGATACTGATACGCGCGGCCAAGATAGGTGCGCAGGCCCAATATCGCGGGGATACCTTCCACGGCCATATTGTCTGTCACCGCCAGACCATCGGCGCGGCAGGCCAGAATGAAATTATCCGGGATGGTGCCGAAATGCTCGAGGCCCAGCGTCAGACGGACGCCGCCTGCAGCTTCCGCCGTCACCTTGGCGCCGTCGCGCTCGACGACCTTCATAGTGATGAGGTTTTCAAATCCCACGAAGCGGGCGACGAAGGCATTGGCTGGGCGCTGATACAGGATTTCTGGCGTATCGAGCTGCATGATGCGCCCCGCATGCATGATGGCGACGCGATCCGAGATGGAGAACGCTTCTTCCTGGTCATGCGTGACATAGACCGATGTCGTGCCATTGGCGCGCTGCAGCTGGCGGATTTCCACCCGCATATCGATGCGCAGCTTGGCGTCGAGATTGGATAGCGGCTCATCGAACATCAGGAGTGGCGGCTCGATGACCAGCGCACGGGCCAAAGCGACACGCTGTTTCTGTCCGCCCGACAGGGCAGCCGGCAATCTGTCGGCCAGATGAGCGAGCCCGACGCGCTCGAGCATGGCAGTGATGCGCTTGGTCTTGGCTTCGCCCGAAATTCCGCGCTGCTTGAGCCCGAAGCCAACATTGTCGGCCACCGACAAATGGGGAAAGAGCGCATAGTTTTGAAACACCAGGCCGATGTCGCGCTGGTGTGCAGGCAGTCGTGTCAGGTCCTTGCCGCCCAGGGTGATGCTGCCAGAGCTGGGTTGCAGGAAGCCCGCGACGAGGCGGAGCGTCGTGGTCTTGCCGCAGCCCGAGGCGCCGAGCAGGGACACGAGTTCACCCTCGCCGATATCGAGTGAAAGGTCTTCGAGCACCTTGGTCTGCCCGTAATGGGCGGTGATATTGCGGATGGAAAGCGGCTTGGTCACGGGCGAACTCTATTTGGCAAGGAAGGTGAGGCCCAGGGTGCGCTCGACAATGGCCATGACCGCGACGGTCAGGACCATGAGCAGCACCGAAACCGAGGCCACGGTGGGATCGAAGAATTGCTCCATATGCGCCAGGAGTTGGATTGGCAGGGTGGACAGGCCCGGCCCGGTCAGGAAGATCGAGATCGAGACGTCGTTGATCACGGTGATGAAGGCCAGGATGAAGGCCGCGATCACGCCTGAGCGCACATTGGGCAACAGCACGGTGAAAAAGGTCTTGAGCGGCGGCGAGCCAAGGCTGATGGCGGCTTCTTCGATGGAGAAATCGAAGGAGGCCAGCGAGGCGGAGATCACCCGGATGACATAGGGCAGGATAAGGATCGTATGCCCGATGACCAGCGACAGATAGATCGGCGCGTTGAATTGGAAGGCAAGGTTTTTCAGCAGCGAAAAGCCCAGCACCAGTTCGGGCACCAGTACCGGCAATACGAACAGGGTCGAGAGCCAGGCCGGCAATTGTACCCGGTGGCGGTTGAGGGCATAGGCAGCCGGAATGCCGATCAACAGGGCCAGGAAAGTGGCGATGAACGCCACCTGCAGGCTGGTGAGGATGGTGCGCCGGAAGGCATCGATGGCAAAGATGTTTTCAAACCAGCGGAAGCTGATGCCCTGCGGCGGAAAGGTCAGATAGGTGGTGTCGCTGATGGCTGCGCCGAAGACGATGACCAGCGGCCCTACCAGAAACAGGAATACGAGGACGGTGAAGCCGATCAGGGCGGGATGGATCTTTGTCGGCATCAGACGGCCATTGGGTTGAGACGGCGGGCAATGCGGGTCATGACCAGCACGATGGCGATGGTGATGACAACCATGATGGCGGCGATGGTCGAGGCGCTCACCCAGTCGAAGGTCACCATGGCCTGCTGATACATCAGCGTACCCATCATCATGACCTGTTCACCGCCGAGCAATTGCGGGGTCGCGTAGGAAGTGAAGCTGCCGGTAAAGACCAGAACGGCGCCCACGATCAGTCCGGGGACTGCCAGCGGCAGGATGACCTGGGTGAAGGTCGCGGACGGTTTGGCGCCGAGCGAGGCCGAGGCCTGGATGAGGTCGTCGGGAATGGCTTCGAGCACGCCGACCAGCGTCAGGATCATCAGTGGCACGAACAGATAGACCATGGCCACGATCACCGCGCCCTGGGTGTAGAGCATGGCGAAGGGCTCGCTGATCAGCCCCAGATTGATCAGCGTAGAATTGAGGATGCCATTCTTGCCGAGGATGATCAGCCAGGCAAAGGAACGGACCACAACGCCGGTCAGCAGGGGGAAGACGGCGGCGATGATGAGGATGGACTTGAGCCAGCCGGGGGAGCGCGACACCACATAGGCAGTGATGAAACCGATCACCAGCGCAATCGCTGTGACGATCAGCGACACATTGATGGTGCGCAGCAGGACGGTGCGGCGGAAGCCGCTGGCAAAGAAGGCCTGATAGGGGGCCAGCGGCCCGCCTGGCGTCCCGAAAGTGGTGTAGATGGTGGCTGCCACCGGGGCGATGAGGCCCAAAAGGATCAGCAGCGTGGCTGGCGAGGCCAGCGTCCATCCGGAAAAACGTTTCATTCTGCCAGGCTTTTATTCGAGTGCAGATGGAATGCCGCGCGGATACGAACCCGCGCGGCAAAGGCGATTACATGCCGAAGATCTCGTTCCAGCGATCCACCCAACCGCCCTTGGCGGCATTGAGCTTGGCGTAGTCGAGACGCTGCAGGCCAGCAATCACGTCGGCGCCATAGGTCCAGAGCGCAGCCTGTTCCGGGGTCAGCTCGACAGCGGTGGATACCGGCGCATCAACGCCGTCTTCGGCCAGCTTTTGCTGAATTTCAGGCGATAGGATGAAGTTGATGAACTCATAGGCCAGCTCGGGTTCCGCTGCGCCCACCGGGATGTTCACCGTGTTGAGCGTGGCGATGGAGCCTTCCTTGAGATCGGCCCAGACGACGCTGGGAACCGCAGCCTTGATCTGGCCGAGCGTGAAGTCCTGCGCCACTGCGGCGGTGATTTCGCCGGTCGAGAACAGGTTAATCATCTCCGAGCCGGTATTGTAGTTCTTGACCACGTTGGACTTCAGCGCCTCGATGCCCGTAAAGGCAGCATCGGCGTCCTCGAAGGCATCGACGCCTTCATGGGTGCCGGCCTTGAGCACGACCATGGGGCCAGCCGTGGTGGTGATCCCCGGCAGCGACAGGGAGGCGGCGAGGTCTTCGCGCCACAGATCGTCCCAGGAGGTGATGGGTGCGCTGATCTTGTCCGCGTCATAGACGACGCCGACGCGACCGATGGAATAGGCCGGCCCATAGCCGCCCTGCGGGTCCTTGGCCAGATCGTAGAGGCCCTCCACATTCGGCAGCTTGGAGCGGTCGAGCTTCTGGAACAGGCCCAGATCGATCCCCTGCTGGGAGAAGCTGTCGGAGAAATAGGCGACGTCGACGCCGGCGCCGTTGCGGATCTGGATCTTGTTCAGGCGTTCGCCGTTATTGCCGGTCTCGAACACGATCTCGCAGCCACACTTCTCGCGGAAGGGGGCGAGAATGATCGATTCGAGCTTTTCTCCGTTGAAGCCCCACCAGGAGATGGTCAGCGTCTTGCCCTGCGCGAAGGCGGGGGTAGCGAAAGCCGTGGCAGCGGCCAGGCCGAGTGCCAGTGCGGTCTTAGCAAATGGTGTCATTTCGGGCATTCCCTTGAACCGCTGCTGGGTGCGCAACGGAATTGTTGTTGATGGTCTCCCTGACAGGGGAGCCTATTTTTCGGGCGATATGGGTGCAAGCTCATAATGCGGGCAATAGAAGGCTTTACCGCCTGAATCTGAAGGACAAGGTCGCTGCTGGCTCGACTCCGTTCGTTCAGGTTGCAGGTAAGGGCTCAACTGTAGCCGCGGCGGTCGGCCGGACGCGAACCGGAACGCCATCGATCCACACATTGGCTATATTGGCGCGCGTGGCGCCATAGATGATTTTTTGGAAGATATCCCCCGGGCTTTCACCGCCAAAGAGGCGGATGGCGCCGTCCTCGGCGCTGGTGTCCACTGCCATGGCATCGAAGTGGTAGCCGGGCGCCAGAACCCCGATCGGCAGGTCGAGCGCCACGCCGCCGCCTGCTGTTGCCAGGTGAAAGGCGGTGACCAGATCGATGGCCGAATTGGCCCGGCCACGCTCCGGCGCCGGACGGGCCGGGTCCACCCCATCTTCGAGCAGGCGCGAGGATTGCACGCTGGTAAGACATGCGCTGAACATCGAGGCCGAAGGTCCGCCGGAAATGTCGGTGCCCAGACCGACATGCACGCCTTTTTCCAACGCGTGCCGCAGCGGGAACACCGAATTGGCAAAGTAGATATTGGACAATGCGCAATGGGCCACGCCCGACCCTTGCGCCACCAGACGATCCATATCGGCGTCGGTCAGAAAATTCGAATGGGCTAGGATCGTCTTGCGCGTCAGGAGCCCGAAACCGTCGAGCGCCGCCGCATCGGTGATGCCGAACCGGTCCAGAACGTGATGATGCGCCCAGTCGCTTTCCGAGCAATGGGTCTGGACGTGGCAAACGCATTCCGCTGCCAGTGCACCAAGTCCTGCGAGCGCCGCGTCGGTGCAAGAGGGGATGAAGCGCGGCGTGATCACGGGCAGCACGCGTCCCGAGCGATTGCGTGGGTGATTGCGGATATGCGCGATGACGTCGCGCGTATCGGCGACGGCTTCTTCGGCTGACATGTCGCGATAATCGTCCGGGCAAGCGGCCGGGTCGTCCATCACCACCTTGCCGACCAAAGCGCGCTGGCCCTTATCGATGCAGATATCGGCGAGGAGTTTGCTGGCCTCGCGGTCCTGCGTCGCAAAATAGAGCGCTGTTGTCGTGCCATTGGCGATGAGGTCGTCGACCAAAACCTCGTAACGGCGGCGCGCAAAGTCGAGGTCGGCATATTTGGCTTCCAGCGGGAAGGTGTATTTGCCGAGCCAGACTTCGAGGGGTTCGTCGAGCGCCAATCCGAGCTGGGGATATTGCGGAGCGTGGACATGCAGGTCCACCAGCCCCGGCAAGCCGAATTGGTATGGCGGCAGGCGGTGCAGCCGGTCGGAAAGGCGGATCTCTTCGCGCATGCGATCCGGATGATCCGGGCTGAGCACGGCAGCGATGATGCCATCGTCCCCAACCACGATCAGCACATCGTCCAATACCTCCAACTGCCCCTGCTGCGGGGCATGAAAGAAGGAGCCGACAATGCCTTGGGAACCTTGGCGCATTACCAGACGACCTTATGGGTCTCGCCGGTCTGTACATTGACGAACCCATCGGGCGCCAACGGGGAAGGTGCCACCAGCACCCAGCGCCAGGGGGCGCAGGTCAGCGTGGCAAAAGCCAGCCGTTCGGGAAAACCAGGCCACCAGCGCGGCGAAAAAGTGGGCTCATACATCCACTCGATGGTTTCGCCCTGGCGGTAGAGCTCCGTCATTTCTGCGTCCAGTTCGGGCGCGGGGCGACAGGTCATCAGCCCGCCGACCTCGTAGCGCACGGTGGCCAGCACCTTGCCGTCGCGGACCAGCGCCCAGCCGCCCTGGATGTCGTTAAGCGTGTTGACGGCCAGCGCCATGGCCTCGTCCGACGAACCCACGACCCAGATATTGTGTTTGTCATGCCCCATGGAGCAGGCGAGGGCTGTGTCCGGCGTTTTCGGGCCCGTCCCCAGCCAGAACATTTTTGCGGTTTTGCCCTCGCCGGAAAAGCGGTCGACAATGGCGAATTTCGTGATGTTGCGGCTGGCATCGCGCTGAACCTCGCCATCCACCACAGCCAGGCTCGTCGTTATGAAGGTGTCGTCCCAGTGGAAAGGACGCAGTAGGGCGGCATTGGCCTCCTCTGCCGCACTCTGGGGCGCTGCAATGGCAAAGTCAGCGCCGGTGAGGCGACGGGCAATATTGACGGTTTTGGTTGCCCAGTCGGGCCAGGCGATCTGCGGCACCGGCGCGATGTATTCCCGACCGCCCGACGCCTGGCGCCCATCGGCCCAGACCTCGGCAATGCCAAGCCGCGCCTCGTCGTCCAGCAGCACCAGATCGGCATAACGGCCCGGCGCGATGGCCCCGACCCAAGGCGTCAACCGCATATGGCGCGCCGGATTGATGGTCACCATCTGCACCGCAATTTCGAGCGGCAAGCCTGCATCCATGGCCAGGCGTACATTATGGTCGGTGGCGCCGAGCTTGAGCGTGTCGGAGGCACTGCGATCATCGGTGCAGAGCGCAAAATTGGACCAGTCACCATGCCCGGCGGCAAGAAGCCCGGTGACGATGTCCTTGAGGGAATGCGGCCGCAATTCCATGAACAGCCCGCGCCGCAATTTGTCGGCCACCTCCTGACTGGTCCATGCCTCATGGTCCGAGGCCATGCCGGCGCCGGCAAAGGCGTTGATATCGTCTGTCGCGCGCATGCCCGCGGCATGCCCTTCCACCACGCCGCGGTTGGCAAAGGTCGCCTCGATCATGCCCCAGAGCCGCTCATGCGAGGGATTGTCGGGATTCCACACCGCCGGCCAGTCCATCACCTCGTCGAGACCGGCCACGGCGAGATGATCGCGCAGGAACCCGTCCTGTTCAGCAAACCCATAATGCCCGCCGCCCCATTCATAGGCGGTGGGCGGCACCGCGGAGCCGGGCAGGGGGAATATCTTGGCCAGCGAGCCTGCCCGCCGTGCCGTCATCCAGAATTCGAGATTGCGCGGCCCCTCGACATTGGAAAATTCGTGGCTGGCCTCGCAGGTCCAGGTGCAGCCGTGAGGGATCACCAGCGCCGCTTCCCATTCGGACGTCAGGTGGCTCGATTCGATATGCTTGTGCACTTCACCGAAGCCTGGCACGGCCGAAAGGTGTGAACGGTCGATCCGCTCACCCACTGTGCCGGGATAGGCGCCCGCCGGCCCCACCCAGGCGATGCGGCGGCCGGAAATGACGATCTCCTGATCCTCGTGCCAATTGCGCCCATAGGTGTCGAGCAGGCGACCGACGCGGATGGCGCGATCGGCCGGTTTCTTGCCGAGGGCCACAAGGGCCAGATGCTTTCGGATGGCGACTTCGTCGCTGGCGGAGATGATGAGATCGTCGGGTACCATGGTGGTGGTCCTATCCGATTCGGCCGCCGGCCCAGTCGGCCATTTGCGTCCAGAGTGGACCATATCCAGACCAATCCACAAAAGGCGGCGGTGCCCAATGGGGACCGCAATCGGAAGCAAACGCCACCGCGCGGCCCTGGCCGAACCGACCCGCCACCAGCAGCGGGTCGTCGCCCGCCATGGCAATGACATCGGCGCCAGGCTTGGCGCTCAGCCGATTGTAACCGAGCAGGGCCGGCCATTCGGAATCCAGCCCGGCGACGATGGGGTGGTCCTTGCTGATTTTTGGCACCACGCCCTGTGGGGCTTCCACCCGGTCATCGGCGCGCATCAGCGTCACCGGCAGCGCCTCCTCGGCGGGCGAGCCGGCATATTGCCCCTTGGCGTCGATGCCCTGGAAGGTGAGATAGCCACCCACCATGATGAAGCCTCCGCCCTTGGCCACATAGTCACGAATGGCGGCAAGCCGGTTGGGTAGCATCTTGGAACGGCTGAACGTGTCTGGATGCAACAGCAGCGTGTTGGCGCCGATATCCGAAAGGATCACGCAATCATAGGCGGCCAGCTCCTCGGGCGTGAACGGAAAGTCGCGCGCCGCGACATGGGCGGGCTGATAGGTCACGTCCCAGCCGCCGTCTTCAAGGGCCGCCCGCAGCCAGCGCACCCCTTCGGCATATTCTGTGGTCGTAAAGCTGTCGAAACCCTTCTGGTGAATGGAATGTACCGTCCAGGATTCGCCGGCGATGAGAATGCGTTTGGTCATGGATTATCCTTGGGGGAGCAAAACGCCGAGGAGCGGCGTGAGATGAGATGGGCCAGACGGTCCTGACTGCCATGCATTACCAGACCACCTTGTGTGTCTCTCCGGTCTGCACGTTGACGAAGCCGTTCGGCGCCCGTTCGGAGGGGGCCACCAGCACCCAGCGCCAGGGCGAACAGGTGAGGGTGGCAAAGATCAGGAATTCGGGGAAGCCGGGCTTCCAGCGGTTCATCGCAGCGGGCTGGTACATCCAGGTGACCTCGGCGGCTCTGGCCAGGAATGCCTGGGCCTCAGCGTCAAGCGCTTCAGCCCTTCGCGCCGTCATCAGGCCCGCGACCTCGAGATGGATATGGGCGACGACCTCGCCATGATGTACGAGCACCCAGCCGCCGTTCATCTCCTGGAGCCGGTTGACCGCCTTGGCCATGGCCGCGTCGGACGAGCCAATACACCAGACATTGTGACTGTCATGGGCAACCGAGCAGGCGAGCGCGGTGTCCGGATCTGCTGGTCCGCAGCCGGTCCAGAACATGGCCGAAACCGCGCCATCGCCGCGATAGCGGTCCACCAGCGACCATTTGGTGATCATCTGCGCCGGATCGCGCTGAACGAGGCCATCGACCACCGGCAATTGCAGGGTGAGAAAATCCTCGTTCCAGTGGAAGGGGCGCAGCACGGCGGCGTTCATCGTTTCCCGCCCGGGCTCGGCCCTGATGGCGAAGTCGTCGGCGCTGAGTACGCGGCCTATATTCATGGTGCGAGTGGCCCAGTCGGGCCAGTCTATTGCTGGGATTGGCGCGGTGAAGGCCTTGCCTTTGGAGACTAGCCGGCCATCGGCATAGACATGGGCAATGGAGATGCTCGCGACATCGTCCAATAGCACGATATCGGCATAGCGGCCCGGGGTGATCGAGCCGACCCATTGGTCGATCCGCATATGGCGCGCTGGATTGATGGTGGCGCATTGGATGGCGATCTCGGGCGATAGGCCATGATGGATGGCATGGCGCACATTATGGTCGGTGGCGCCGTCGCGCAGCGTATCGCTGGCGCTGCGGTCGTCGGTCGTAAAGGCGATATTGGACCAGTCCTTGAGACCGCGGGCGATGAGCCCGGGAATGATCGCATCGTAGGAAAAGGGGCGCAGTTCGGTGAACAGGCCACGCATCAGCCGGTCCCAGGCTTCGTCCAGCGCCCACACTTCATGGTCCGAGCTCAGACCTGCCGCCGCAAAGGCGGAGATATCGTGCGGGTCGACCAGCCCCGAGCCATGCCCTTCGACCACGCCGCGCATTTCAAAAGTGGCCCGGATCATGCCCCACATTCTGGCGTAACCGGGATTGTCCGGATCCCAGACCGATGGCCAGTCCATGACTTCGTCGAGCCCGGTCACCGACAAATCGTCGCGCAGAAATTGCTTCTGCTCGTCATAGCCGTAATAGCCGCCGCTCTCCTCCCAGGCGCTTGGCGGCACCGCCGATCCGGGCTGAATGAAGATCTTGAGAGGTGAACCGGCCAAGCGCGCCTTTTGCCAGAATTCGGTGTTTCGGGTGCCGTCCACATTGGCGAATTCGTGGCTGGCCTCGCAGGTCCAGGTATTGCCGCGCGGCAGAACCAGCGCCGCCTCATACTCCGGGGTCAAATGGGTGGATTCGATATGCTTGTGCACTTCGCCGAAGCCCGGCACTGCCGAAAGTTGCGGATAGCTGACCCGTTTTGCCACCGTGCCGCGATAGGAGCCCAGCGGCCCCACATAGGCGATGCGGCGGCCGGAAATGACGATCTCCTGGTTTTCCATCCAGTGATTGGCATGAACCGCGAGCAAGCGTCCCACTTCGATCGCGAGATCGGCCGGCTCGCGGCCCATGGCCACCAGCAGCAAGCGCTGACGGATGGCGACTTCGTCATGGGCGGAGATGATGAGGTCGTCCTCTATCATGGTCACAGAATGTCCTTTGTGGCTGGGTGTGCCACCGATTGGCGGGAGATGAGCTGGACGGGCAGGCGCGTTTCAGCGGGAGCCTCGCCACCCTCGAGCAAAGCCAGCAGGTGCCGAACGGCCAGCCGGCCCATGTCGCCCAAGGGCTGACGTACGGTTGTCAGGGGCGGATCGACCAGTTCGGCAAAGGCCATGTCGTCGAAGCCGACCAGGCTGAGATCGCGCGGAATGATGAGATCGCGCGCTCTTACCGCCTTCATCACCCCAACGGCGATATAGTCGGAGCAGGCAAGAATGGCGCTGGGCCGTGCCGGGCCATCGAGCAGCACAGAAGCTGCGGCCTGGCCATAGGCGCTGGTATAGTCGCCCAGCATGACCCAGCCAGGCGGCACGGGCAGCCCCGCTTCCGCCATTGCGCGTGAAAAGCCCTCGAGCCGCTCACCCACGCTCATCAACCGGTTGGGACCGCCGATCAGGGCGATGTCGCGATGTCCATTTTCGATCAGGTGCCGCGTGGCGCGATAGGCTCCCTCGGCGTTTTCGACGAAAACACGCGGCAGGTTTGCCCCGGCAATGTCCTCGTCGAGCAGGACCACATTGTCGCGGTTCTCCAAGAGGGATGCCAAGGTGCCGTCATCGACGCGGTTGGTCATCATGATCAAGCCGTCGACATGGCCGTCGGCCATGCGGCGGATCGCGTCGGCCTCATTGCCCGCCCCGCTGCTGGTGGAGGAAATATAGACGGCGTAGCCCCGCTCATGCGCCTCCCGCTCCACGGCGGCGGCAAGTTCGGCAAAGAACGGATTCGCGATATCGGGTGTAACGAGGCTGATGGCTTCCGCCTTGCCGGTGGAGAGCCGCCGCGCCATCAGATTGGGGCGGTAGTCGAGCTTGGCGATGGCCGCGTCGATCCGGTCCTTAGTGGCCTGCGGCAGCTCAATCCTGTTGTTGAGATAGCGCGATACCGCGGCTGGCGAGACACCCGCCTCGGCGGCGACGTCACTGAGATTGGCCACGGGCGCCTCCCGTTATGGAGTGTCGCTTGCACCATGCCGCGATGATTATGAGGCTTTCCGCGACAATGCCTCTGAGCAGCGCCTCACCCTTTGCGGCGGTGGCGGGGCGCGGGTCGCCGAAGACGCCGGAGGGGTTGAAGTCGCGCAATTGCATCGGCTCGGTGCCGAACCCCACCGGAAATTGCGGGTAGGAGGGCTCTGCCCGTGCCATGTCGACCCCTTCGGGTGAGACGGCAAGCATGATCGCCGTTTCCACCTCGTCGGCATGATAGAAATGCGGTGCTGCCGGTTCACTGTCGCAGATATCGCCGGCAAGCCGTTCGAGCCCGGGATAATCGAGGTGGCACACCGGCAGTCCTGAGACTGCAAGCGTGCGGGCCGCCAGCACCATTGGCTCCCGATTACCGAAATGTCCATTGACCAGCACCAGGCCCAGTATGCCGGTGCGTTTGAGGTCGTGCCCGATATCTTCGATCAATGCCTGCAAGGTCCGCGGTGAGATCGAGATGGTCCCGGGATAGGAACTGGCGGTGAACGCGTCGCCATAAGCGATGGGCGGCAGCAGTAGCGCCCCGAGTGCCTCGGCCAACCGCCGCGCCGTGCCGTGGGCCATGTCGGTGTCGGTCGTCACAGGCAGATGGGCGCCATGCTGTTCACAGGCGCCCAGCGCCAGAACGGCCAGCGTCCCGCGTTTCACCTGTGCGGCAATATCTGGCCAAGAGGTGCGGGACAGGTCCATGGCGCTCATGGCGTCCATCCCAATGTCGTCAGCTCTGCCTGTGGCGCGATGGCCGCAAGCAATTCGGCGCTCGAACGGCCGTAATCGACCGGGCCCTTGCGGACCGTGCCCAGCATCGCGCCCTTGATCTGGGCATAGGCATAACCGTGGGCGATGAGGTCCACCAAGGCGGCCTGAAGCGGCGAGATCGTGGGGTTGAAGGCCACGCTTTCGATGGCTGCGCCCGTCACTGCTGCGCCATCCTCAAGCATCAGCACCATGGCGCCGGGGCATTTGCTATAGGGGCTGTGGCTCCGGCGCCCCGCTTCCAGCAAAAGATCGGCCGCGGGATGGTCTGTGCTGGTGTCGAAGGCCAGGTCGGGCCACAAAACCCGCCCCGGCACCGCACCGCGCTCACCCAGATAGGCCGGGTCGAACGGCCAGGGATAAAGCTGCGCCAGGGTCAGCGTATGGCCCAGCGGATCGATCAGTTCCAGCGCGTCACTCTGGGCATATTCTGCCAGACATTGCCGGCAATGGGCGCAGGGATGCGCCTCACCGATGGCGATCACCGTAATATTCTGGCCCCTGTTCATGGCCCGGGTAAAAACGAATCCCTCCCCATGCAGCGTGTTGCCGAGATGGGTCCCGGGAAATTCCACATTGCCGCCCAGAATGAGATTGCCCGTCTCGCTCTCGAGACCGACCGCCCCCACATGAAAATCGGAAATCAGCGGCCGGGCGAAAGCCTGTGCCGTATCGAGCAAGAGCAGCATAAGATCGCGGGTCGAAGCCAGATCGAAGCGATCAATCAACGCCCTTGCGTCTGCCGCCTGCAGCACGCCGCCATGCTTGTCCACGAGGCGCGAGCGACCCTCGGTCAACATCTCCTCGGCAGCCTGGCGCACAGCAGACGCGCGCTCCATGCCAAGGCTGGCCAGCCGTTGCGGAACAGCGGAATCGGCGATGAAAGGATTGGAGCTCATCGGCTTTCTGCTGTCTTTGTGGGCAGAAATTCATGGAGGCCACTATATGTGCAGTCACCAGCTGATTGCATTTGACAAGCTCCGCAAAAGTGGCGTTAGATCGCCATGTAAAGCGCTTTACTAGCGATAGGTCAAATGAGTTCTGCACTTCTTCGCGATGCCATCGTCCTGACGGTGGATGCCGAAAACACCATGTTCGCGCCGGGTTGGGTCGCCATGTCTGAAGGGCGGATTGCGGGCGTCGGCCCGATGGATACCTGCCCGGATCGCAGCGACTATGACGAAGTCTTTTCGCTTCCTGGCCATGTCGTCATGCCGGGTCTGGTCAATGCCCATACCCATTCGGCCATGGTGCTTTTTCGCGGTCGCTCGGAAGGCCAGAGCCTTCTGACTATGGAAGGCTGGTACAACTCGATCCGCGAGCCGGAGCTGTCGCTTATTGCCTCCGATATCGGCCCGGCCGTGGCGCTTTCCTGCGCCGAAATGGCGCTGTCGGGCACAACGACCTTCTGCGACCAATATTTCTTCGCCGAGGAAGTTGCAGAGGCGGTGAAGGCGGCCGGCATTCGTGCCGTCATTGCCTATGGCATCGTCCAACTCCGCGACAAGGCGCGCGGCGAGGAAGAACTGGCTCTCGCCACCAACTTCCTTCGTCAGCAGCGTTCAGCCGATGGCCGAGTGGTCCCCTGGTTCGGCCCGCACGCGCCCTATGTTGACAATTCTGAGGACCTGCTTCTGGCCGAGGTTGCTGTCGCCAATGAATTCGGCGTCGGCCTTCACCTGCACATGGCCTGCGGCCCGGAAGACAATGAGGAAACCCAGCGCCGCTACGGCACGACCGCTGCCGTTGCGCTCGAAAAGCTGGGCTTCTTCAATGGCCGCATTCACGCCGCGCACTGCCTCGACCTCAGTCCCGAAGATATCGCTGTTTTCGCCCGCGCCCCGCACGCCTCCATTTCCCACAACGCGACTGCCGGCCTCCGCTCGGGCCGCGAAGGCATCTGCCCTGTCGTCGATCTGAAGGCAGCCGGTGTCACCGTTGCGCTAGGCACCGACAATGTCGCCGCCAATAATGGCTATGACATGATCAATGAAATGCGCGTCGCCGGTCTCGTCGCGTCGCACCGCGAGGGCAGGGCGCAGCCCATTTCCAGCGCCGAACTGGTCCGCATGGCCACCATCGAAGGCGCCAGGGCGCTGGGCCTTGAGAACGAAATCGGCTCGCTCGAAAAGGGCAAGGCGGCCGACATCATTGCCATCGACATTTCCGGTCCCGGCTATTCGGAAACACCAGATGTGGAAACGCTGCTTGTCTATTCAGGCAGCGGCCGCGATGTGCGACATGTCTGGGTGGCGGGCGAACATCTTGTGGCTGACCGCAGTCTCACCCGTCGCGCCTTCAGCGACATCAGGCGGGAATATTCGGCCACCTACACCGATTTCTGGGCGCGGGTTGAAGCCGCGCGAAAGGCAGCATGACTATGACACGTAAGCTTATTCTCGACAGTGACGGCGGCGTCGATGATGCCCAGGCACTTCTCATGCTGATCGCCGCCGGCCGCACGCCTGATGCCATTACTACGGTCTTCGGCAATGTCGGTCTTGATGCGGCCACCCGCAATCTGCTGACCGTTCTCGCCGTCGGCGGCCGGCCCGATGTGCCGGTGCACAAGGGTGCTGCACGTCCGCTCAATCAGCCTGTCATCGACGCCAAATATATTCACGGCGAGGATGGCCTGGGCGGCGCGCCGCGTCCCGAAACTATTCCGCAGACGGCGAGCGATAATGCGGTCGCCTTTCTCATCGACACCTTTCTTGCCGCCGCCTCGGCCGGCGAAAAGGTCGATATCCTGATGATCGGCCCCTTCACCAATCTGGCGCTGGCTTTGCGTCTCGAACCGGCCATCGTCGCGGGCATCGGCCAGCTCACTATCATGGGCGGCACGATCTATGGGCGCGGCAATACCACGCCTGCCGCCGAGTTCAACGTTTATGCCGATCCGGAGGCGGCGCAGATCGTCTTCACCGCCCCGCTCGACATCGTCATTGCCCCGTGGGAGCCCTGCGTTACCCACAATATGACCGGAGCCGAGGTCGATACCCTGTTCGCCGATGTGTCCGACGGGCTGGAGAAGGATTTCTCGCTGGCGCTCGCCGCCCATGCGCGCCAGACCATTGCCGGTTATGGCGGGGGCGACAATTTCCGCTTCGTCGATCCGCTCGCCGCTGCAGCGGTCATTGCCCCCGACATCGTCACCAAATCCACCCGAGCCTCGGTCGATGTGGCCCTGGCGCCCGGCATCACCCGCGGCATGACGGTGGTTGATCCTTCAGGCCGCCTCGGAACACCGATGGTGACCTTGATCGAGGAAGCCCGGCTCGACCAGCTCGTCGCGCTCTACCGGGCATCCATCGCCTTCCGCCCCGCCGCCACACAATGACAAAGCCAACAGGAGCTCCGTCAATGACCTCGTTTAAACTTACGCGCCGTGCCTTTACGGGCCTCGCCGTCGCCGGGCTCATGGCCTCGGTCTCGGCCGGCGCTGTCTTCGCGCAGGAATATACCAAGGAAAATCCGCTCAAGGTGGCGCTCGTCGTTCACGGCAATCTGGGCGACAAGAGCTTTTTCGACAGCGCCGCGGCCGGTCTTGCCAAGGCCGAAGCCGAGCTGCCGGTCGATGTCACCATTATCGAGGCAGGCCTGGATCGTGGCCGCTGGGAGCCGGCTTTGGCCGACGCCACCGATCAGGGTTATGACGTCGTCATCGGCGGCACTTGGGAAATGAACGGCTTCATGCAGGCCCTGGCGCCGGAATATCCCGAGACCAAGTTCATCATTTTCGATGACGCTCCCGATTTCACCGGCGGCGCATTCCCCAATATTCTGGCCATCAACTACCGCGTCTCCACCGCAGGCTATCTCGCCGGTTACGCGGCGGCCAAGATCAGCAAGACCGGCAAGCTCGGTGAAATCCTCGGTGTCGAAGGCACCACCGTGGTGGAATTCGCTCTCGGCTTCGAACAGGGCGCCAAGGCGGCCAATCCCGATGTTCAGGTGACCCGTGCGGTGGCCGGCAGCTTCACCGATCCCGCAAAGGGCAAGGAGCTGGCGCTGGCCCAGTTCGCCCAGGGTGTCGACATCGTCTTCCCCATTGCTGGCGGCACCGGCATCGGCGCGCTGCAGGCAGCACGCGACGAGGGCAAGCTTGCCGTGGGCGTCGACAGCGACCAGGCCGAAATCTTTGCCCCCACCGATCCGGCCCAGGCCGACGTGATCTTCACCTCGGTGGAAAAGAAGGTCGGTGAATCGCTTTATACCGCGTTGGTCCAGACCCTCGATGGCACCGCGCCCTATGGCACCAATCTCATCCTCGGCCTCGCCGACGGTGCAGTGGGCATTGCCAAGAACAGCTATTACGAAAAGCTGGTCCCCGCCGATGTTCGCGCCGAAGTGGACGAACAGGAAGCCAAGATCATTTCCGGCGAGATCGTTGTCGATACCGGCATGAAGTAATGCCTTTGCGGCTCCCGCCTTTTCGGCGGGGGCCGCTTTGTTTCCACGAGGACGACCATGGCAGCGCTGCTCGAAGCCATTTCCATCGGCAAGACCTATCCAGGCGGCACGGTCGCCAATGACGGGGTCAATCTCACCATCAATGCCGGCGAGGTGCATGCCTTGGTGGGTGAAAATGGCGCGGGCAAGTCCACGCTCATGAAGATTCTTTTCGGCATCGAGCAGCCCGACAAGGGCGAGTTGCGGCTCGACGGCAAGCCGGTCTCATTCGCCAATCCGCGCGAGGCCATCGACAACGGCATTGGCATGGTGTTCCAGCATTTCTCGCTTGTGCCCTCCTTCACCGTCTATGAAAACGTCGTGCTTGGTTCCGAGCCGCGCGATGGCATAAGGTTCGACCGCGAACAGGCGATCGAAAAGGTGCGCGCGCTCTCGGAAAAGTTCCGCCTCTTCGTCGATCCCCTTCCGCCTGTCGGCCAACTCCCTGTCGGCCAGCAGCAACGGGTGGAAATCCTCAAGGCGCTCTACCGGGACGCGCGCATCCTTATCCTCGATGAACCCACCGCCGTTCTGGCGCCGCAGGAGGTGGAGGAACTGTTCGTCGCCGTCCGTGCCTTGGTGGCGCAGGGCCGCACCGTCATTTTCATCGCCCACAAGCTGCCCGAAGTGCTCGAGATTTCGGACCGCATCACCGTCATGCGGGGCGGCAAGAGCGTGGGGCAGGTGGAAACCCGCTCGGTCACCGAAGAAAGCCTTGCCACCATGATGGTGGGGCGCGAAGTCACGCTACGCGTCGACCGCGCCAAGGGCAGGGCGGATCTCAGCTGCGAGATCAAGGCGCTCAAGATCGTCAACGACGCCGGCGCAACGATTGCCCATGACCTCAACCTTAAGGTCTATGCCGGAGAAATTCTCGGCCTGGTCGGCGTCGAGGGCAATGGGCAGGCCGAATTGCTCGAAGCCGTCGCCGGATTGCGCGAGATCTCCGATGGCGTGGTCTATCTCAATGGCACGAGCTTGACATCACTGGGCGTGCTGGAACGGCGCGCCCTTGGGCTGGCCAGCATCCCCGAGGACCGGTTGGTGCGCGGGCTGGCAAGTGGCTCGTCCATTGCCGAAAATCTCGTCGCCACGCGGCTGGGCGACAAGCGCTTCGTGCGCCGTGGACTGCTCGATCTCAAGGCCATCAAGGCCAATGCCCTGGCACTCATCGAGCGCTTTTCCATTCGCGCCGGCGGTCCCGGCTCTGCCGTGGGCACGCTCTCGGGCGGCAATATGCAGAAGGTGGTGGTGGCGCGCGAACTGGCCGAGCAACCAAAGCTGCTCTTGGTCAACCAGCCGACGCGAGGCGTCGATCTGGGGGCCACTCAATTCATCTGGAAATCGCTTACCCAGGCCCGTGATGGCGGCGCGGCGGTTCTGCTGAGCTCGGCGGACCTGTCTGAACTGCTCGCCTTGTCGGACAGGCTGGTGGTGTTCTATCGGGGCAAGATCGTCGCCGCCTTTCACAACAGCGATACGCTTACTCCCGAAACGCTGGGCACTTACATGCTCGGCCTCGATCGCCAGGAACCTGAAACCATGTGGGCGGCGCTGCAATGAGCATGATGTCATCACGACGCTGGCAGGCCATCGGGCGCGAAACCGGCCGCGCGCTCACCGCTCTGGTCATTGCCCTTGGCGTAGCGCTTGTTGTCATTCTGGCCACCTCGAGCGATCCAGCCGCCGCCTTCAACACGCTGCTCACTGCGCCGCTTTCGTCCAACCGCACCATCGGCAACTGGATTGACGATGTCGCCAAGCTGACGCTGACCGGCCTGGCCTTCAGCCTCGTCTTCCAGGCGCGGCAGTTTTCCATGGGCGTGCAGGGCCAGGTCTATATGGGTGGGCTGTTTGCCGCGCTCGTTGCCATGTCCCCCATCGGCACGACGGGGTTAGCCATTCCACTTGCAATGCTCGCCGCCATGGCCGCAGGCGCCGTCTATGGTTTCATTCCGGGCTATGCCAAGGCCCGGTTCGGCGCCAGCGAGATCGTCTCCTCGCTCATGCTCAATTACATCGCTATCCTGGTGGTCAATTACCTCATCCGCGCTCACCTCGCGCCGGCTGGCACCGGGCAATTGATGACCGCCAAATTCCCCGACACCGCGATCTTCCCCGCCATCCTGCCCGGTACCCGCTTCGATCTGGGTATCGTCATCGCGCTTGTGGCGACCTTCGTGGTCTGGTTCCTGCTCTACCGCACCAATTGGGGCCTGAAGCTGCGCCTCGTCGGCGACAATCCAAAATTCGCCGAATATGCCGGCATTCGGTCCAGCTTCATCATGGTCTCTGCCATGAGCGTGGCCGGCGCCTTCGGAGGTCTGCTCGGCGCTGTCTTCGTGCAAGGGCGCGCCTTTGGTAATCTGGCGCAGAATTTCGACGGCAATCTTGCCTTCGAGGGTATCCTCATCGCCATTGTCGCCCGCAGCCGGCCGCTCGCCGTGCCCTTCGTGGCGCTGGGCTATGGCTATCTGCGCCAGGGCGCGCAACTCATGGGTCTGCGCACCGATGTGCCCAGCGAAATGATCTCGGTGGTTCAGGCCATCATAATTCTTCTCGTTGCTTCCTCCTTCAGCCTGCCCGGAAGGAAAGTGCTGGCTCGCCTCTTTGGACGACCCTCACCTGCAGCCGCTACAGCGGAGATTGCCAAATGATCGACCTGCTGATCACGATCTTTTCGGCCACCTTCTTCGTCACGGTGGTCCGCACCACGACGCCCCTGTTGTTCGCCACTTTGGGCGGGCTCATCGCCGATCTCTCCGGCGCACTCAACGTGGCGCTCGAAGGCATGATGCTGATCGCCGCACTCACCGCCGTGATCGTCTCGGTCTATGCGCCTTGGTATGTCGCGGTCCTCTCCGGGATCGCTGCCGGCGGCATGCTCGGCGCGCTGATGGCGCTGTTCCACCTGCGATTGAAGGCCGACATCATCCTGGTCGGCTTTGCCGTCAACATTCTCGCCACCGGGGGCACTGTCTTCGCCCTGTCCCGGGCGACGGGCGGCGACAAGGGCACCTCGATCAATTTGCAGTCCAAGGCCGTGCCGGCGGTCAATCTCGGTTTCCTCGATGCAATTCCGGTCGTTGGTCCTACGCTTAGGAGCCTGTTGTCGGGCCATTCCATCCTGTCCTGGCTGGGCGTCCTAATGGTTTTTGCGGTGTGGTATTTCCTCTACCGGACCCCGTGGGGGCTGTGGCTCCGGGGCGTTGGCGAATATCCGGCAGCGCCGGCTGCAGCTGGCATTCCTGTAGGCAAGGTCCGGGCCTGGAGTCTGGTCGCCTCGGGCGCGCTTGCCGGCATTGGCGGCGCCCAACTCGCCATGTTCAACTATATCGGCTTTACCCGCGACATGACGGCGGGCCGTGGTTTCATCGCGCTGGGCGCAGTGCTGCTCGGCGCACGCCATCCGGTCGGGGCCATGCTCGCTGCGCTCTTGTTCGGCGTCTTCGAGGCCCTGGCGGTGGTCATGCCCAATCTTTTCAACTGGATTCCGGGGGAGATGATCCAGACCATTCCCTTCGTCGTCACGGTCCTGGCATTGATCCTGTTCAGCTACCGCGCCCAGCGCGCTCGCCAGCTGCGTGCCGCCATCAAGGCCTGAAGAAAAGTCCTCTCCCGGGTCCATCGCCCCCTTGGCGCCGCCGCCAAGGGCGATGGAGGCCAGGCGCTCAGGTGAGAAAGGCCGATAGCGCAAACGCCAAGGTGACCAGCAGGATCAGCGAGCCAAGGCCGGCGGCCAGGACCCGTCCACTGCCAGCAAGCAGTTCGCCTATATCCACCGACAGTCCGAGTGCTGCCATGGCGATCAGGGTCAGGAGGCGGGAGAGTTGCCAGCTGGGCTCAAGCAGGAAAACCGGAAAAAGGCCAAAAAGGCGCAGCATGATCAGGAGAAGAAAGCCCGCGACGAACCAGGGCACGACCTGCCGGATCGGGGGCCTCACCCTGCCGGCACCGCCACTCAGTACCGCGATGATCAGCAATACCGGGGCTAGCATCAGCACGCGCGTCAGCTTGACCAGGGTGCCGAGCTGAGCGCTAAGGACACTGATGGGGGCCGTTGCAGCCAGCACCTGCGGCACAGCATAGACACTCATGCCGGCGATGATGCCGTAGCGCCTGTCATCCAGGTCCAGTTGGATGGCGGCCATGGGTAGGAGCAGCACCAGCAGCGCCCCCAGGGCCGAGGTAAAGGCAATGGCGCTGGCCATCTGCCGTTCGGTGGCGCCCACCACCGGGGCGCAGGCGAGAATTGCTGATGATCCGCAGATCGCATTGCCGCAGGCGATGAGCGCGGACAATTGTCGGTCGAGGCCGAGACAGCGCGAAAGGGCGTAGCTGAGGCCAAGTGAGGCAACAACCAGCGCCAGAATGGCCACGATGGTCCAGCCACCCAGCGTGACGATTTCCGCCGCGCCGATGGAGGCTCCGAGCAGCACAATTGCTGCCTCCAGAACCGTTTTGCTGGCGAAGCGTATTCCAGGCTGCATCGCTCTGGGCAGTTCGCAGATGGCGCGCGCCCCCATGCCCAGAAGCATGGCCAGGATCAGCGCGTCGAGGCCGGTCGTGCCGAAAACGTGGCTCTGTGCGAACCCGAGCGCTCCGGCCAGCAGGGCGACGACGCCCGCCAGCCCCAGCCCGGGCAGAAGCGGAGCGATGACGTTGATGCGGAACAATCGTGGCTCCGAGGTCACTTCGGGTGGTTCCTTGGCGACCCTACGCCCGTAGTCTGCCGCCTAGCGAAGTCTGGCCCCGTTTAGCGCAAAGACGCGCATATTGGTGACCTCAATCATGCAGTGTACATGCGAGGTTGCGTCAGCGTGATCACGCTTCTCCACCACCACGGTTTCCCCTGCCGGCCCTGTTGCGTAAACGAAACTTGTGGTCCCCAGGTGCTCGATGACGTCCACGGGCAGCGTCAGGCGTGCATCGGCCCTGGCGCTGTCCATGTGCTCGGGGCGAACGCCGAGCAATAGCTCTTCGCGGGGCTGCGGCGGGTTGGCCAGAGCCGGCAGTGGCACCTTTTGCCCATCGGGCAGCGTAGCAACATTTTCGCCATCCGCCGCCATCCGCGCCTTGAAGAAATTCATGCGGGGCGAGCCGAGAAATCCGGCGACGAAGGCATTGTCGGGATTGGTGTAGAGTTCAAGCGGGGCACCGGCCTGTTCGATGACGCCAGCGCGCATGACCACGATCTTGTCGGCCATGGTCATGGCTTCCGTCTGGTCGTGGGTCACATAGATCATGGTCGTGCCCAGGCTCTTGTGCAGCTTGGAGATTTCCACGCGCATCTGAACCCGCAATTCGGCATCAAGATTGGAGAGCGGCTCGTCGAACAGGAATACCTTGGGGTCGCGAACGATGGCGCGGCCGATGGCAACGCGCTGGCGCTGTCCGCCTGAAAGTTGCGCCGGCCTGCGGTCAAGCAATTGGGTGATCTGCAGAATCTCCGCTGCCCGAGTGACGCGGGCGGCAATCTCGGCCTTGGGCGTGCCGCCCATGCGCAGCCCGAAGCCCATATTTTCACGCACATTCATATGCGGATAGAGCGCATAGGACTGGAAAACCATGGCAATGCCGCGGTCGGACGGATCGACATCGTTGACCGCTTTGCGGTCGATCCGCACTTCTCCCGCACTTGCCGTCTCCAGCCCCGCTATGATGCGCAGCAGCGTGGACTTGCCACAGCCCGAGGGTCCCACAAAGACGCAGAAGCTGCCATCCTCGATCTCGAGCTCGGTCTTTCTGATCACCTCGGTCTTGTCGAAGCTCTTGGAGATGCCGGCCAGTTGAATTTGCGCCATTGCGATGTTCCTTTCGCTCAGCGTCCGCCGAAGCTGCCGGCGGTCAAGCCGGAGATGAAGGCCCTGTTGCCGAAGATGAAGATGATGAGCACGGGCGCCACCGCCAGCACACTGCCGGTCATCAGGAGTGGCCAATCGGTGTTGTATTGACCCTGCAAGGTCGACAGGGCCACGGTAACGGTCTGCATTTCAGGACGCGTGGTGGTGATGAGCGGCCAGAGGAAATTGTTCCACTGCGATACAAAGGCGAAAATGGCCAGTGCGCCCAGCGCTGGACGGGCCAGTGGCAGCACGATGAACAGGTAGATTTTCCAATGGCCGCAATTGTCCAGCCGTGCCGCTTCGAGCAATTCGCGCGGGATGGTCTTGAAATATTGCCGCAGCAGGAAGGTGCCGAAGCTGGAAAAGGCAAAGGGCAGGATCAGGCCCTGATAGGTGTCGATCCAGCCCAGCGTCCGCACCAGCATGAAATTGGGGATGATGGTGACCTGTGGCGGGACCATGAGCGCGGCGAGGTAGACCAGGAACACAGCTTCACGCCCTCGGAAACTCATGCAGGCAAAAGCATAGGCAGCCATGGAGCAGATGATCAGTTGCAGCGCGGTGATGGACAGCGTCACGATCACCGAGTTCAGGAAGGCCCGTCCGAACGGAATGGCCGAGAAAATCTCGAAATAGTTTTGCCATTGCGGGTCTGCGGTGAGGACGGTGGGTGGATAGCGGAACACTTCGGGATCGGGCTTGATCGACGTAGAAAGCATCCATGCAAACGGACCCACGGTGATCAGGGCGCCGCCCAGAAGGATGATGAAGATCAGCCAATCCACCGGCTTGTTGCGCGCAGCCTCAGCCATAATGCACCCACCTGCTTTGCAAGGCGTATTGGACAAGGGTCATGATCAGCACGATGACGAACAGGATCATGGCTGCGGCGCTGGCATAGCCCATCTGATAGAACTGAAAGCCGTTCTGGTAGATGTAGTAGACCAGCGTATTGGTGGCATTGGCTGGCCCGGCCTGGGTCATGACGAAGACCAGCTCGAAGATCTGGAAACTGCCGATGATCGAGATGATCAAGACGAAAAAGGTCGTGGGGGACAGGAGGGGCAAGGTGATGAACCACAGGCGCCGCCACCCCCTGGCACCGTCAATGGCGGCTGCATCGTAAAGATCGGCACGGATATTCTGCAGCCCTGCCAGGAACAGCACCATGGCATAGCCCAGATTTTGCCAGATCGAGACGATGATCACTGCGGGCATGGCCCATTGGGTCGAAGCCAGCCAGCGCGGCACATCGGTGATGCCCACAAGGCTCAGCAGCGCATTGATCAGGCCGAAATTGGCATTGAACAGCCAGGCCCATACCAGGGCTGCGGCGATGGTCGAGGTCACCACGGGCAGGAAATAGGCAATGCGGAAAAAGGTCTGGCCGCGAATGCCGCGATTGAGCGCCAGCGCACAGCCCAGCCCGATAAGCATCTGCACCGGTACCGAGAGCAATACGAAATAGGCGGTATTGCCCATCACGCGGGCAAAGATCGGATCGCCGAAAAGCTTGGTATAGTTGTCCAGCCCGATGAACCGGGCCGGATTGAAAAGGTCCCACTGGGTGAAGGAAATCCCCAGCGCGGCTATGACCGGTATGCCTGTAAAGGTCGCGAAGAGCACGAGACTGGGCAGCAGAAAGGCCCAGGCAGTGCGTTCGTCCTTGCGGGCAAAGGCCGGCGTGCTCATGTGTCGTCTTCCACGCCGAACATGCGGGCAGCATTGCGGTAGAAGATCTGATCCTGCTCGTCGGCGGTCAGCCCCATTGTGTCGAAGGCGGCTTTCCAGCGCAGAATATCCGACTTCATGCGGCGATGATCGCTGTCCGAACCGTAGATGAGTTTGCGTGGACTGATTTCTTTGCCGATATAGCCGCCCTCCACGATGTGGTTATGAACAACATCGCCGCCGGAAATGTCGAAATAGACGCGCGGGCGCCAGCGTGCGACGGCCGAGGAGGTGCGATAGTCAGGCCAGCCCATATGCGCGCCGATCACGAAGAGCTCCGGGAAGTAGAAGCCGATTGTATCGAGATAGATCGGCTGCATGCGGGCACTGGAATAGCCGAAGGATTCGCGCTTCATCTGGCGGCTGAGCCGGGTGACGAGCTTTTCTTCATCCTCGGTATTGGCGGCGGGAGGCGCTTTCCACGCGTCTTCCTTGCTGCCTTCCAGATAGTCGACCGGACCACCCAAAATGCCCGTGTGGAAAAGGATGCGCAGCCCGCGGGCAGCGGCCGCCTCGTAGTAGGGAAAATAGGCCGGGTCGTCGTAATTGCGCGACACGCCGGAAATCTTGATGCCATGAAATCCGCGCTGGTAGAATTCCTCGACCAATGACACCGGGTCATGATCGAGTTCTAGCCGGCCCATGGCGACAACCAGATCGGGCCGCGCCTCGAGCGCCTTGGACAATTTGGCATTGCCCAGGCCCGGATTGGCGAGGAGCGCCACCTTGACGATGCCGGCATCTGCGCAGACTTCCGAGAGGGTCTCAAGAAACCCGGTTTCGGCGTCGCGGGTGAACAGCTTCTCCCAGAAGCCATAGTGTACGTGGGCGTCGAAAACGCGCATTGATGATGCTCCCTACCAGTCCAGTTTGAAGGGCGGGCAGCGCAAGGCCACCCGCCCAGACCTGCCTTATTGAGCCAGCCGCGCCTGTACGTCCGAGACGATGGCCGAAATGGCATCCTGAGCCTTGGCCTCACCTGTCCAGACCAGGTCAAGCGCCGGCTGGATGTAAAGATTGGTGATGTCGACATAGCCCGAGAACTGCGGGAACAGCTTGCCGTACTCGCTTTCGGCCAGGAAGATATCGGCGAACGGCGCCTGGAACGCTGCGCGCACTGCGGCATTGCCGACCATGGCCGGCACAGCCGACGCATTGGCCGAGGCGAAGGTGACCTGACCCGGCTCACCGGCGAGATAGGACAGGAAATCCCAGGCCGCTTCCTTGTGCTGGCTGAACGCATTCATGGCAAAGCCGGCACCGCCGAGGCGATTGGCATGGATGCCGGTGCGACCGGTGGGCAGGGGCGCCACCGCCCATTCGAAGCTGGCATCGGCGAAGGTGCCGAGGCGCGCCGCATTGGTCACCACCATGGCAACTTGTCCGCCCAGGAAGAGCTGGCTGGTTCCCCCGCTCTGCTGCAGCTCCTGGAAGCTGGGCATGACGTGATCGGTATTGATCATGTCGCCCAGGAACTGGATGGCCTCTGTAGCCTCCGGCTTATCCATGGTGAAGGTGGTGGGCTTTAGTGGGTTGTCGAAGACATCACCGCCATTCTGGATGATCCAGCGCGGCCAGTCATTCGCCTCGGTGGCAAAGCCGTACATCGACACACGGTTGCCGTCGCGCTGTGTCAAAGCGAGGGCGGCTTCGCGCAGATCGTCCCAATCCCAGTCGGCCTGTGGGTAGTCAATGCCGGCAGCATCGAATGCCGCCTTGTTGAAATATAGCGCATTGGTGTCGTTGTCGCGCGGGATGGAATAGAGTTTGTCGTTCAGCGAGTGGATCGCGAGCGCTTCCTGGTTGTATTCCGCGATTGGGAAGCCGCTGTCCGCGATCCACTGGTTCAGCGGCTCAAGCTGGTTTCGCGCAGCATAGGCCGGCACATTGGTGATGAAGAACACGTCCGGTCCGGCGCCGGCGGCAAGTTGGGCATCGAGACGGGTGAAATAGCCCGACCACGGCGCATGCTGCACCTCGATATCGATATTGGGATTGGCCGCTTCGTAATCGGCCACGATCTTCTGGAAGGGCGGTAGCTCGGCCGGATCGCCCCAATAAGCGAAGACCAGCTTGGTGGTATCCTGAGCCTGAACACCGACACTCAGTGCGAGCACGCTCGCGGCAGTCGCAAAAAGCAATCTCGTCATCTTCGTTCCCTCAATGATTGACGTTTTGATCCGGCTGGCCAGCAGCCAGGGTTTGAGTAAAGGCCTCCAGGGCCTCCGCCGTTGGACATGCCCTCCCTCCGGTCGCTGTCGTGGACAGCGAACCACAGAGAACGCCCAGAGTTACGGCCCTTTCCAGGTCCGTCCCGCGCACAAGCCCGGCAAGCAGGCCCGCGTTGAAACTGTCCCCTGCCCCCACGGTGTCGACCACTTGGACGCAAGGCGAGGGCACCTGGTACATGCCCGTCCCATCGTGCCACTGCGCGCCATCCGCACCGCATTTGACCACCACAACCGGCGCGAGCTCGGACAGCCGCCTCCCCGCCGCCTCCACAGTGCTGGCCCCGGTCAGGCGAAGGGCTTCTTCGGCATTGGGCGAGAAGATATCGGCCAATGCGATCAGCTCGGAGACGCCACGCGTCGTGAGGTCAAAATCGCCACCCCGGCAGTCAAGCAGCACCTTGGCGCCGCGCTGCTTCTGGGTGGCGACGAAGCGGAGCCAATCGGGTTCGAACCGAAAGGTCTGCAACAGCCATTGCGCATCTATGGCCGCGATGCTCGGCTGGGGCGGTGGCTCGACTTCGGGCTGACTGAAGCTGATGAAACCGCGCTCGCCCAAAGCCGAATAGGCCACCGAAACGCGCTGCACCGGCTGATCAAGATGAGTGAAGGCAGAGGCGTCGATGCCATCGGCCGCGGCTGTGTCGCGAACAAAGCGGCTGAAGAGATCGTTGCCGAACGTGTTGGCCCACCGCGTATCGAGACCGAGGCGGGTGAGGGCCAACGCCATGGTATAGGTGCCGCCGGGCATGATAACGAGATCATCAGCCATGTGCTCGGTGCCGAGGCGCGGCGCGCCATCGAGCCCGGCAAAGACCAGATCGCAGAAATACTCGCCTGCCACCAGCACGTCGCACCGGCTCATTGCCGCCTCCAATTGCCCACGAATGCGGCGTGGGCTTCAAGGTAGCGCTCGACCAGCGGCTGGGCTCGGGAGTAGGACTGGACCAGTGGGTGCACCACCAGGGCATCGACGGCCAGCGCTCGGTTCCGCTCGCGGATGGCGGATACGGTCATGCGCTCATAAGTCTTGATCGTCTGCACCAGAGCGCCCTGCATTTGGGGCATCACGCCAACCGGCTGCGGGTGGACGCCGGCAGCATCGATGCGACATGTCACCTCGACCACATCCGCGTCGCGCAGCCCCGAAATGGCGCCATTATTGCGCGTATTAAGGCCCGAGCGGATGGGGGCGCCGCCAGCCAGGGCTGCAATGATCCCCAGAGCCACGCCGGCATAGCCTTCGCCATCATCGGCGGCGGGGTGCGCACTGGCGGCTGCCTGGCTGCCTGATTGGTTGGCCTTTGCCATATAGCCGGCGCTGCGACGATGCTCGTAGTCGAAATAGACGTCGAGTGCCCGCGCCGGATCACGCCCGATCCCTGCCGCATCAAGGTCGGGCAGCAAGCGGTCGTTGAGCGCCTTGATCTCTTCGCCGCGCGTCTGCCCCGATTGCAGCGCCTGCAGGGCTTTTTCGGCATAGTAGAAATAATAGAGGTACTCGTTGAGCCACATGCCTTGGCGCCTCACGACGTCATGAGCGAATACGCGCTGGGCGCTGGTATCGAGAAAGTCATTGTCCGCCAGGGCTTCCGGCAACACGTCGCGACCATTGAGCAGCGCCCGGCGCGTGAACGAGAGGTGGTTTAGCCCAAACAGGTCGGCGTCAATCGCCTGGTCGGCGACGTTGAACCATTTCGCCAATGCCCGCTGGGCACCATTGGCGCTGTCGCAAATGCCGATGACCTTGTCAAAACCCTCGTCATGGAGCGCCTGGGTGACCAATCCGGCAGGGTTGGTGAAATTCATCAGCCAGGCATTGGGGCAGTATTCCGCCATCTGGCGCGCGTAGTCGAGAATAACCGGGATGGATCGCAGGGCCATCGCGAAGCCGCCGGCTCCTGTCGTTTCCTGCCCCAGAACGCCGATGTCGAGTGCAATACGCTCATCGGCTATGCGTCCGTCCACCCCGCCCGGCCGGATCGTGGTGATGACGAAGTCGGCACCGACCAGCGCTTCGCGGCTGTCATTGGTCATGGTGATGCGCGTGCGGCTGTTTTGTTGACGCGCCAACTCGGCAGCCAGGGCGCCGAAGGTGCGCAAGCCGCTTTCGGGAAGATCCATGAGGCAAAGTTCGTCCAGGCCGAGCGCATCCGCGCGCCTCAGCGCAGACTGGACAAACAACGGCGCCCTGACCCCGCCACCTCCAATCAACGCCAGCTTCACCGGTCCACCTCCACCAAATATAACTGGATATAACCAGATATGCGGAGGCTGGTAAAGCGGATAAATTCGCGTATAGGAGGAAGACCTGCAGCCGCGTCGCTGCCTCTCGAGCGAGCCGTCCACTGATGTACAATGCGATCAGCCGCGATAGTCCCTTGCCGCTCTACAAACAGGTCAAGACACGTATCCTCGAGATGTTGTACGGCGGCAAGATCCCGGCCAATGGCAAGGTGCCCTCAGAACGGGAACTGGTGGATGTGCTCGGCGTCAGCCGGATTACCGCTCGCCAGGCGCTCCGCGAATTGGTGGCCGAGGGCCACCTGGTCGCGCAGCCGGGCAAAGGTTTTTACGCCACCGGCGGATCGCAACGCGGCCATGAGCTCGAACTGCTGCGCAGTTTTACCGAGACGGCCCTGGCGCATGATCAAGTGCCGGGCTCCCGCATTCTCGAAGCCAGGAGCAGTGCGGCAGAGGCCGATATCGCGCTTGCGCTCAAACTCGATCCGGGTCAGCACGTGACCTCGCTTCGGCGCCTGCGCCTCTTGGATGGCGAGCCCGTGGCCATCGGCCATGACTGGATACCGCTGGCACTGGCTCCTGATCTTGCCGATCAAGACTGGACCGTCCCCAATAGGTCGCTCTATGCAGAATTGCGAAACCGCTATGGCCTGGTGCCTCATGGCGGTGAGACAGTGCTCAGCGCTACAATCGCCACGCCAGAAGATGCCGCGCTGCTGCAATTGAGCTCTCCGGCGGCCGTACTCAAGGTCGTTCAGGTGGCCTATGACACGATCGGGCGTCCAATCAACCTGACGCGCACCCTGCACCACCCGGAAAAGTACCCGCTTCGGCTTGCACAGGGCACGTGACGCAGCGCAGCGGGGAGTTTTGCGATGCGCAAGCGGCGCACCGATCCCCGCACCGCGGCAATTCGCTATCGCAATGCGCTCACCCTCAGGCGGTGCCATTTTCGACCCTGTCGGGCCGAGCATGATCACCCCCGTGCACGACACGAGGGTGATGGATCGCGATCAGGCCAGTTCAGTCACGAAGTCTTCGGTCGACCGGCGGACCTTCTTGAGCCCGACCAGCCAGTCGCCACTTTCGTCGCGATAGCCCAGCGGCAGGATACAGACCGAGCGCAGGCCCAGGGCGCCGAGGCCCAGGATTTCATCGAACTTGGCCGGCTCGAAGCCTTCCATCGGCGTGGCGTCCACGCCTTCAAAGGCGGCCTGCGCGATAGACATGCCAAAGCCGATATAGGCCTGGCGCGCAGCATGCTCGAAATTGGTCTTGGCATCACGAGGCACATAGGTGGCCTTGAGGCCGTCATAGTAAGCGTCGAGGGCGTCGCTGCTACCACCACGCTCGGCGGCGGTCAGCGCCAGCATGTGGTCGATGCGCTCGGTGGTATAATTGTCCCATGCGGCAAATACCAGGACGGCCGAGCCGTCGGTCAGTTGGGCCTGGTCATATGCGGCAGCGCGCAATTGCGCCCGCACTTTAGGGTTGGTCACGACGATGACCTGGAACGGCTGCAGGCCACTGGATGTCGGGGCCAGGCGCGCGGCTTCCACGATACGCTGTACCTTGTCGGCGGCGACGGTCTTGGAGCTATCCATTTTCTTGGTGGCGTAGCGCCAGTTCAGTTTTTCAAGCAACACGTATGAAACCTTCCTACAATATGCGGCGCCGAAAAAGACCTCGGAGCAAGGCGCCAAGGGGCAACCGCATGCCGCTACTTAGGCAGTGCCGCCGCCACGACAAGAAGGCACCAAAAGCATACCGTTATTGAGCGGGCTCATTTGAGGCTGACCAGGGTTTAGGCGTAAAAGATCAGGGCGGCCGAATGGCCGCCCATAAATCCGTGTCGTGTGCTGACGCGGGTGTAGTTCTGGTCCGCAATTGAGCCGGCCCTTTCAGGCCTTGCTCAGCGCCCGGCGCAGGAAATCGCGCACGGTCTGCTGGAACATCGGCGCTTCCTCGACCTGCGGTGCATGGCCGGAATTCTCGAAGATTACCAGTTCCGAACCTGGAATCAGCCGATGGATGGTTTCCGAGGCCGCCACCGGGGTGATCCAGTCATGGCGGCCCACGGTGATCAGGGTCGGCACCTTGATCTTGGGCAGGTGCGGCTTGAGGTCGTAGTTTTCCTGGTTCACCGCGAAGGCATAGTTATGCGTCGCGTAGTGATAGGGTGTGTTCTCGATCCGCGAACGCACCTTTTCCATATCGAGATCGTGGTCGTAGAGCGGCAGGATATGCGCCCAGGCGGCCTTGAGGTCTTCATTGTCGCGGGTCGTGCCTGCCATGATGCGGTTGAAGAGCTCGAGATCGACCTCGATCCGTGGCGACGCCAGGGCATTGGCGCGAGAGAGCTCGCGATGCGCATTGTCGGCCGAAGTGTCACGCAGCACCATTGCCAGAACGCGGTCGGGATAGCGAATGGCATATTCCATCGATATGAAACCGCCATAGGAGCCGCCGGCCATGATGATCTTGTTGGCGCCGATCCATTCGCGGATGGCATCGACGTCGGCGGCCCATTGCTCGTGGGTAAACGGAGCCTTGTCTTCGGAGGCACCGCTGCCGCGCGCATCGAAGACGACGACGCGATAGTCGTCGGAGAAGGGGCCGAAGGAGCCCTTGGGTTCGGCATGGCTGCCAAGACCCGGCGCGCCATGGTGAACGATCATCACCGGCTTGCTCTTGTCCTCCCCACCCAGCACTTCAATGTTGAGGCGTGCGCCGTTGATGGTGACGTCCATTCCAATCTCCTCTTCAGTCCTAATGTCTAGCGGTCAGGCAATGATGCATTCATCGATAGTGCGCGGATGGCTGGTCAGCCGCTCCGGCCCCGTCTCGGTGATCAGAACGGTGTCCGAAATGCGATAGCCGCCATGGCCGGGGATATAGAGGCCGGGCTCGGACGAAACGATCATGCCGGGCTGCAGCAGGCTGTCGTCGCCATCGGCGATCCAGGGCGGCTCGTGCAGCCAGATGCCGATACCGTGGCCCTGACGGTGGCGCAGATAATGCGCCATGCCCGCCTCGCGAATGACATCGAGACAGATGCGGTTGGCTTCGGAGCAGGGGCGGCCTGATATCAGCGCATCGGTGCCGATGGCTTGGGCCCGGGTGGCGACCTCGAAATAGCGGCGCTGCTCGTCCGTGGGCGTGCCCATGACGAAAGTGCGCTCGCTTTCCGCGAATCGTCCGCCAACCGCGCAGCCCAGCGAGAGAATGAAGGTCTCGCCTGGCTTGACGCGGTCGGCAGACGGCAGCCCATGGGGCAGGGCCGCATTCTTGCCGGTATAGACGAGGCCGCCGGCCAGCATCTGCCCGACCACAACATCCTCGTGCTCGGCATACATGGTTTTGGTCCCGAAGCCGGTGACATGCCGGGCCAGTTCGGCTTCGGTGGGCAGCGGAGCGCCATCGGCCATGGCATCGCGAATGAGCTTGAGGCCCGCTTCGACCATGGCGTCGGAAATGCGCGCCGCCTCGCGGTGCAGCACGATTTCCTCCGGGAACTTGATCAGCCGCGCATCCTCGACGATCTCGGACATGACCCAGCTGGCATTGGGCGCGAACTGTTCGAACTTTTTGACCCGGCCGACCGGCGTGGTCGGCGAATAGGCAATGCGGCCACTGGGATTGAGCTTGGAAAGCAGGATCGAGAAGGCGTCCTCGATGCCGGGATATTCGGGGTAGACGACGAATTCGGCTGCGGTGTTCTGCTTTTCAGCGTGGTCGGCTTCAAGGGCCGGCACCAAAAGGATGCAGTCCTTGGCCGTCAGCCAGATGGCAGCGGGCCGCTCATTGGGGAAGTGGAAAAAGCCGCTGAGATAAGCGACATGATGGTGGTCGTCGACCAGGAGGCCGTCGAAACCTTGGGCGGCCATGCGGGCACGCAACCCATCCTGGATGCGCGCATAGGTGTCGCGCGAAAGACGCTGCTTCACGGCTCAGTTCTCCCGGGTTTTCGGATTGCGGGCGTCGTTATAGGCGATGGATACCAGGGTGGAGGACACCACCAGCAACAGGATGGCCAGCGAGGGGAACAGCGTGCACCACCAGGCGACGGTGAGCGCACCCGAGCGCTGGGCGTTGAACAAGATCTTGCCCCAGGACCAGCTTTCCGGGTCGCCCAGGCCCAGGAAGGAAAGGCCTGCTTCCGACATCACGGCGCGCGAGGCGGTGAGCACCACCGAAACCACAATGATCGGCGCGACGGCCGGCAGCAGATGCCGCGTCATGATCCAGAAATGGCTGCCGCCAATGGTGCGCGCGGCGTCGACATAGGGCAGTCGCGTCACTGACAAGGCCTGCGAGCGAACAATTCGCGTCACTTCCGGCCAGGAAAACAGCGCGATGACCATCACCAGCGTCGTTACCGACGGTCCGACCAGCGCCGCGACCAGGATCATCAGCGGCAGCACCGGCAGAGCCAGCGACACATCGACCAGCATGGAGATCGGCGCGTCGAGCCGTTTGGCATAGGCCGCTAGAATCCCCAGCGCCACGCCGATCAGAATGGCGAGAAAAGACGAGGCAAAGCCGATGATCATGCTGATGCGCGTGCCCCAGATCACCTGCGCCAACACATCGCGGCCGAGATCGTCGGTGCCGAAGGGATGGGCGGGAGACGGCGGCACCAGAATTTCGGTGCCATAGCCGCTGGGAAACGCTGCAAGAAGGGGCGCGAGTATGGCGATCACCACCATGATCAGGATCACCGCGGCCGACCCCATGCCGAGGGGATTGCGTCGGAAGGCGCGCCAGGTGCGCTGGGCGGGCTTGAGATCGGCGGGAGCCAGGCTGGGCGCTGTCGTGGACGTATTGGTCATGGTCATCAGGTGCGCACCCGCGGGTCCAGAAGCCCATAGGCGATGTCGGTGAGGAGATTGGCGATCACCACGGTGGCCGCCAGCAGCACGAAGGCGCCTTGCAGCACGGGGAAATCGAGCTGGCCGACGGCTTCATAGATGGCGCGGCCAACGCCGGGATAGGCGTAGATGGTTTCGGTGAGCACCGCACCACCGACGAGAAAGCCGATCTGCAGGCCGATCAACGTGGTGGTGGGCAGCAGCGCATTGCGCAGTGCATGCTTCCAGATCACCTTGTTTTCGCGCGTGCCCTTGGCACGAGCCAGGTCGCAATATTCTTCCCCCAGCGCCTCGATCAGCGTCGCGCGCAGGGTCAGCACATAGGAGGCGAGCTGCGCGAGAACCAGGGTGAAGCAGGGCAGGACGAGGTGATGCAGTACCGAGAGGTAATATGAAAAGCCCGTCAGCCCGGATTTGACGGCCCCGCCGATGGGGAACCAGCCAAGCATGAGGCCAAGGGTATAAAGCAGCAAAATACCGAGCGAGGGCACGAACAGCGATTGCCCGACCACACCGGTCACCTGGACGACGCGGTCGACCCAGCCGCGAGCCTGGGTTGCCGCCAGCACGCCGAGCGGTACGCCGAGCAGGACCGTGACCAGGAGAGCGGACCCAGTCAGAAGCAGCGTCCAGGGTAGACGCTCCATCAGGATTTGACTCACCGGCTGGCTGCGCAGAAACGAGATGCCCAGATTGCCATGGATCAGCTCGCGCAGATAGGCGAAGTACTGGACCGCCAAGGGGCGGTCCAGTCCGTACAGCTCCAGCTGCGTCTGGCGGATTTCCTCGGTCATGCCGGGGCCGGCTACAGCCAGCACCGGGTCACCCGGCAAGAGCCGGACGAGGAAGAAGGTGACCGTAACGGCGAACCAGAAGGTCACCAATCCACGCGCCAGTCGTTGCAGAAAGTAGCCGGTGAGATGCACGTTATCAGGTCTCTACAAGGTCAGTTCTTGGGCTTGACCGAGGCCAGCGACAGCGGATTGACCAGCGAGAGCAGATCGGACGGCTGCACCACGAAACCGTCCCACTTGTCGCTGTTATAGGCGAACTGGAAAGTCTGGTAGTACAGCACGTTGTCGTAGACCTTTTCCGAGATCAGGCGGGCGGCAGCCTGCACCGGGCCCTTGACGGCTTCCGGCGTGGTGGCAGCCTGAGCTTCATCGATCAGCTTTTCGAGGTCCGGATCGGAGATCGAGGCGTAGTTGATGAAGCCGCCGGTGCGGTAGGCGAGGCCCAGATAGGCCGCCGGCTCTTCCATCACTGCCCAGTTGCCGGCATAGATGTCGAAGTCCTTCTCGCGACCGCGGGCCAGGTAGGTGTTGCGCTCAAGGCCAGTGAGGTTGATCTTGATACCGGCCTTGGCAGCGCCGTCTTTCATGATCTGTGCCCAGTTGGCGATATCGGCAGCGCTCTGTTCGTAGAGCAGGGAGAACTCGATGCCGTCGAAGAAGCCATCACCATTGCCATCAGTATAGCCAGCATCGGTCAGGATCTTCTTGGAAAGCTCCGGATCGAACGCATATTCCTTGGCTTCCGGGTCGGCCCAGTAGCTCAGGACCGGCGAGATGGGCGAGGAATTGGTGGTGTTGGCCAGGCCTTGCATGGCGATGGCGCGGATGGCTTCGTAGTCCACGGCATGCGCCAGGGCCTGACGCACTTCCAGCTTGGCAAGCACTTCGTCGTTCATGTTGTAGAGCACATGCGACCAGCCCAGCGAGGGGGCCTGGGCGATCGTGATGCCCGGCTGATCCTTGAGCGTGCGGGCGATGGGTGCGGGCAGCGCATTGGCGATGAGATCGAGATCGCCGGCGCGCAGCGCCAGGGCCTGGGCGTTCACATCCGGGAAGACGCGGAATTCGACTTCACCGACGCTGGCCTTGCCGGCTTCGACGAGCGGATAATTGTCGACAGCGCTCAGGACATAGTTCTGGCCGGCATTGACTTCCTTGAGGATGAACGGACCGGCGCTGACCCAATCCTTGTCATTGGCGAAGGCTGCGACCTGGCCGACTTCGGGGAAGGCGTGCTTGGGCACGATCGGCATCCAGAAGCCGATATTGGTGAGGAAGGTGGAGTCCGGGCGGCTCAGCGTGAATTCGACGCGGGTCGGCGAAACCGCCTTGGCGCTGACGAAGGAGGGGATGAGGCCCGCGGTGACGCCGATCTTCTCGGTGGTGACGGCGGTGATGGTGAAGACGATGTCATCGGCTGTGAACGGGGTGCCGTCGTTCCAGGTCATGTCGCCGCGGATCTCCATCCAGGCGGTCAGACCATCCTCGGAATAGCCCCATTCGGTGGCGACGTAGGGGTCCTTGGAGCCCTTGTCGGTCATCTGCATCAGGCGCGGATACATGAGGTTGGTGACCCAGGTATCCGAGCGGCTATTGCCGACCAGGGGGTTGAAGTTGACGACATCGGCGGTGGTGCCGATGACGATACGGCTTGCCGCGTCCTGCGCCGAGGCAGAGCCCAGGCTGGCCACCCCCATGGCCATAACGATCCCGCCCATTAGGACGGAACGACGGGTCAAAGCATTCCTAACATTGCGGATCATCGTGGTCTCGCTGTTGAATTGGCACCCAAGTGTTGCGATGCGCTCAAAGCCGTGTCAAGGATTGTCGTACAATTTCTGAACGAGGTAGAGTCACTGATGACGAAACAGGCAGACGAACGCCCGGTGCTTTCGGTGTCAGGGCTCGATGTCAGCTTCCATACGATGCGCGGCGAGGTGAAGGCCGTCAGCGACGTGTCGTTCGACCTCAAGCGCGGCGAAGTGCTTGCCCTTGTTGGCGAATCCGGGTCCGGGAAGTCGGTGTCCACCCGAGCAGTGATGGGCATTGTGCGCGGCAATGCCACCATTAATGCCAAGCGCATGGAGCTTGCGGGGCATGATCTGCTCACCATTGATGACGAGCAGAAGCGCAAGCTGCGCGGCCGGGTCATCAGCCTGGTGTTCCAGGATGCGCTGTCGGCACTCAACCCGGTTCTCTCGATCGGCGACCAGTTGGGCGAGCTCTATCGCACCCATCTCGGCATCTCGAAAAAGGAGGCGCGGGAGCGCTCGATCGAGCTGCTGCGCTCGGTGCATCTGGCCTCGGCCGACAAGCGGATCGATGATTTTCCGCACCAGTTTTCCGGCGGCATGCGCCAGCGCATCCTCATCGCCTCGGCCATTGCCCTGAAACCTGAAGTGCTGATCGCCGACGAGCCGACAACGGCACTGGATGTGACCGTCCAGGCCCAGATTCTCGATCTGCTCGACGAACTTCGGGACGAGCTGGGCATGGCCATCCTGCTCATCACCCATGACCTGGGTGTGGTGGCGCGCATGGCTGAACGCGTGGCCGTCATGTATGCGGGCCGGCTGGTGGAAACCGGCAATGTCGACGATATTTTCCGGGCGCCGGCCCACCCTTACACTGCGGCGCTGATGGCCTCGGCGCCCCGGCTGGAGACCGTGGAAAAACTCGAGCCGATCAAGGGGTCGCCGCCCAATCTCATCGCGCCGCCGCCCGGTTGCGCCTTCAACCCGCGTTGCACCCATCTGGGCGCGCTCTGCACACAGCTGCGCCCAGAACTCGTGCCTGCGGCGCATGGTCGCAGCCATGCCTGTCACTATCCGCTCGTGGAGACTGCCCATGTCGGCTGAGCCCATCCTTGAGGCCCGCGGCCTGTCCAAGACCTTCAGGGCCGGCGGCGCGGTGTTCGGCAAGCCCTTCCAGGCCGTCAAGGATGTGAGCCTGGCCGTTAGGCCGGGCGAAACCCTCGCCGTGGTGGGCGAATCCGGTTGCGGCAAGTCCACGCTGGCCCGCATGCTGGTTGGCCTCGAAACGCCCGATGAGGGAGAAATCCTCTTCAAGGGTGCGCCGATCAGGCGTGATCGGGCTCTGCGTCGGCAGGTGCAGATGGTGTTTCAGGACCCCTATCTCTCGCTCAATCCGCGCCGCACCGTGCTTGATATCGTCGCCGAGCCGCTGGATGTGCATGGCCTCGCCAAAGGCGCGGCACGCACCGCCCGGGTCGAAGGATTGCTGACGGCAGTGGGTCTCGATCCCGCAGCCTCCAGCCGCTTTCCCCATGAATTTTCCGGCGGCCAGCGCCAGCGCATCGGCATTGCCCGGGCTCTGGCTGCCGAACCCTCCATTCTCGTCTGCGACGAGCCGGTATCGGCGCTCGACGTTTCGGTTCAGGCGCAGGTGGTCAACCTGCTGATCGACCTGCAGCAGCGGCTGGGCATTGCCATCATCTTCATTGCCCACGACCTGGCTGTAGTGCGGGCCATTTCGCAGCGTGTCATGGTTATGTATCTTGGCCGCGCGGTCGAAGAGGGCAGTGCCGAACAGGTGCTGGTCACCCCGAGCCATCCCTACACCGTCGCATTGCGTGGTTCGGCGCTGGAGCCCGATCCGGCGCGGGCACGCCTGGCCCGGGGCAAGGCCACACGGGGAGAGCCGCCCAATCCGGTTAACCCCCCGCCAGGGTGCCGCTTCAATCCCCGCTGCCCGCGTGTCACCGAACAGTGCCGCCAGCAAGAGCCTGTCATGCACAAGCACGCCACAGCGAGCGGCATCACCGGCGTCGCCTGCTATCATCCGATGGGCGAGTCCGACAAGATTAGCGCCTGAAATGGCAGCGGCGGCCGGATCCCTCCAGCCGCCGCTCAAAAGTCATGCCTTTGGTTCAGTCAGACGCGGCCGAGCCGGTCGAGCAGCGCCGCGCCGGTGCGGATGCCCTTGAGGAACAGCGCTATTTCCATGTTCTCGTTGGGCGCGTGATTGGCCTCATCGGCATTGGCATAGGGCATGACGAAGGCCGGCACACCCAGCACCTTGGTGAACACATAGTCCGGCAGGCTGCCCCCGGCCGATGGATAGACCAGCGGCTTCTCCTCGCGGGCTTCCACGATCGCCTCCTGGATCAGCTTGCCCCAGGGATCATCCAGCGGCGTGCGCGAGGGCAACATCGAGCCATAGGTGATCACCTCGACCTCGGGCGCGTGCTTGGCCACATGCGCCTTGACGCAGGCATAGACATGTTCCGGCGTCATCGCCTCGACCAGGCGGATATCGCATTTGGCCACCGCCTCGCAGGGTAGCACCGACTTGGTGCCCGGCCCACCATAGCCGCCATGCAGGCCATTGATCGTCAGCGTCGGATGGAACATCAACCGGTCCCAGAAGGGCCGGTCCGCAGGTTCATCGAGGCGCGTTAGCCCCATATCGGCCATGTATGCCGGAAGATCGAGCGGCAGGGCCTTGGTGGCGGCGATATCGGCTTCGGTGGGCGGAATGATCTGGTCGTGCAGACCCTCGATGGTGATGCGCCCATCCGGCGTCTTCATCGTCGCGAGCAGATGCACCAGCGTCCAGATCGCATTGGGCATAACCCCACCATAATTGCCCGAATGGGCATCACGGCTAGCCGTGCGGACGCGCAGCTCGAACGAGGTCATGCCGCGCACGCCATAGGTCAGCGTCGAATTGCCCGATTCGTGCAGCGGCCCATCGGCCGTCACCACGAAATCGGCCTTCAGCTGCTCCTTGTGGTCTCGCACGAAATTGGCGATCTGCGGCGAGCCGATCTCTTCTTCGCCTTCGAGCAGGAAGATCACGTTGCAGGGCAGGGTGCCATGCACCTTCAGATGCGCCTCGATGGCCATGATCTGGGCGAAATGCTGGCCCTTGTTGTCGCCCACGCCGCGCGCATAGATGCGTCCGTTGCGAATGGTCGGCTCGAAAGGCGGGCTTTCCCACAAGTCCAGCGGATCGGGCGGCTGCACGTCATAATGGCCATAGAGCAGCACTGTCGGCTTGGTGGCATCGACGGTGTAGCGCGCCAGGACGAAGGGATGGCCCTTGGTGGGAATCGCCTCCACCTCCATGCCAATTTCGCCCAGCATGTTCACCAGCAGCTCTGAGACTTCCTTTATGCCGATATTGTGGGCGCTGATCGACGGATTGCGCACATAGTCGATGAGGCGAGCGACATAATCGTCGTGCCTGCCGCCGATATAGTCGAAGACCGGGCTGAGTGTCGGGGAGGTCATGCGGCCTCCCTAGTGAGGATAATACCGCCCGAGGGATGTACGGTCCCCTGCCAGCCTGGCGCCACAAAGGTCGTGGAGTCGAGCTGGGTGAGGATGACCGGGCCACTGAAGCTGGCGCCAGCGCCGAGCTTGGCGCGGTCGAGCACCGGCACGTCGACCTGCCTTCCACCAATGCTGACTGACGTATGTTCCTCCGGCGCCGGGGTGGTCCCGGGGGCAAGCTCCACCGCCGGCGGCACCACGGCAATGCCGGTGGCATGGACGCGCAGCGTTACCAGTTCGATCGGTGCGCCGAGATTAAAACCATAAAGCGCCTTGTGGGCGGTCTGGAAATTAGCTTCCACCTGCGCCCTGTCGGCAGCATAGGGAACGGCGATCTCGCCGCCCTGTCCGGCATAGCGCATCAGCGCGACGCGTTCGATGACGCGCGCCTCGGGGGCCACGTCCTCCTCATCGAGCCAGCCCTTGGCCTGAACCTCAAGCTCGGCGACAATGGGCTCGGCCACTTCTGCCTCCATGGCGCCGGGAATGGCCATGGCGCGCGAAAACTCGGATTTGAGATCGGCCGCCAGCAGGCCGTCGGCGCAGAGCACGCCGGGCGCGGGCGTAATCAAGACGCGCTTGATGCCGAGCAGTTCGGCGAGGGCGCAGCCATGCAGCGGCCCGGCACCACCAAAGGGCACGAGCGTGAAATCGCGTGGATCGTGACCGCGTTCGACCGAAACCACGCGCATGGCGCCGACCATGTGATTGTCGGCAATGGCGAGAATGCCGCGTGCCGCAGTTTCGAGGTCGAGCCCCAGCGGTTCGGCAATGGTCATCACCGCCCGCTTGGCCGCCTCGACATCGAGCACCATCTTTCCGCCCAGAAGCCGCGCCGGCAATTGGCCGAGCGCCACATGCGCGTCGGTAACGGTGGGCGCGGTACCGCCATGGCCGTAGCAGGCCGGGCCGGGCCGGGCGCCGGCGCTTTCCGGGCCAACGGTCAGCGCGCCATCCTTGATGCGGGCCAACGACCCCCCGCCCGCTCCGATGGTGATCATGTCCACCATGGGCAGCGCCAAGGGCCACTCGCCGACCGAACCATGCTGGGTGAGGCCGATCTGGCCACCTTTGATCAGGCAGATATCGGCCGAGGTGCCGCCGATATCGTTGGTGATGATATCCTCGATGCCGCAGGCTGCAGCAGCGGCACGGGCGCCGACAACGCCGGCAGCCGGGCCGGAAAGGGCCGTCAGCGCCGGTGCCACGCGGATTTTCGGTGCCCCGGCAACGCCGCCATTGGACTGCATCAGCATCAGCGGTGGAGTCGCCCCCTCGTCTTCCAGCCGCTTTTCGAGATTGCGCACATAGGTGGTGACCCCCGGCATCACCGTGGCATTGAGCACAGTGGTGAGGCTGCGCTCATATTCGCGCACCACCGGCAGCACGTCGCTGGAAACGGTGATCGCCAGCTCCGGCAATTCCTCGCGCAGAATGTCGGCAACGCGCCGCTCATGCTCGGGATTGGCATAGGCGTGGATGAGGCAGACCGCGACGGCGGCGACGTCCATGCCACGGATTTGCGCGGCAGCCGAGCGGACCGAGGCCTCGTCAAGCGTTTCGAGCACCGCGCCACCTGCGGCGATGCGCTCGTTCACTTCTACGATGCGGCTCGAGGGCACCGGCGGCACCGGCTTGATCCAGGTATAGAGATTGGCCTTGCGCGGAATGTCCTGCCTGCCGATGGCCAGCACATGGCGGAAGCCGCGTGTGGTCACCAGCGCCGTGCGGGCGCCCTTGCCCTCGAGGATCATATTGGTGGCAACGGTGGTGCCGTGCAGCACCTGGTCGAGATCGGCGGCGGAAGCCCCGGCCTGTTGCAGCGCCAGGCGAATGCCGTTGAGGAAGGCCTCAGACGGATCGGACGGGATCGAGGGTGTCTTGGCGCGCCAGGAGCGACCGGAGCCATCGACCAGCGCCACGTCGGTGAAAGTGCCGCCGATATCGACGGCGACGGCGAGATTGGTTGGGTTTTCCATGGCGATATCAGGCGAGCTCATCGATATAGGTCTTGCGGTGGAACGGCTTGGTGGCCGGGCGATCGGCGCGCAGTCTAGCCGTGGCCGCTGCGTCGAGCTGATCGTCTGCGATAACAACGCCATAGAAGGCTTTCGCGGCCTCGGCGGTGACGAAGCCGCCACGCACGTCTTCGAGTACGCGTTCGGCCGGGCGATCATAGGGATGCCCCATGCCGCCGCCGCCGCCGGTGCGGATGCGCAGGATGTCACCCTTTTTGAGCGCGGTGCCGTCCGAAAGTGGCGGGATCTGCCGCTCTTCGGGCGTGTCGGGATTGACCACGATGGAGCCACCGCCGCCGGACATGCCGCCGCCATAGCCCCAGGGCGGATTCTTGACGCCATCGATGCGGATGGCGAGCAGCGCCTCGTCGGCGAGGATCTCATATTCGCGAATGATGCCCGTGCCGCCGCGGAACCGGCCAGGACCGCCGCTGTCGGGCACGACGCCATATTGGCGCAGCCGGATGGGATAGCCGCCTTCGAGGAACTCGACGGGGTAGTTTTCCTGGGCCACGAAGTAGACCGCGTCGATGCCATCGGCAAAGTCGCGGGCGCCATAGCCGACGCCGATACCGTCGGCGAGCAGGAACGGCTTTGGCATGCCAGTTTCCTTGCCGAACGTGCCGCGCATGATGGTGACGACATAGGCCGAGTGGGCCGCCGGGGCGCCGCCCTTGCCGCGGTTGACCAGGCCATTGAGCACGGCAAGCATGCGCATCATGGTGAGGCCGCGCATGCCCAGCGGCGCGGGGAAACGAGGCTGCACGATCGAGCCTTCGCGCAGGCGCACCTCGTCAATGGCCAGCGGGCCGCCGGCATTGACCACCTGGCTGGGATCGCCGCCGAGGAAATAGAGCCCCAGCGCCATGCCGGGCACGCCCTTGTTCATGATGAGATTAACCGGGCCCGGCGCCTGGTCGTCGCTCTCCGTGGCGTCGAAAATGAACCGATCTTCGCCATTGGCGCCCTTTTCGCGGGTGATGGCGAAGCGCAGGCTGAACGGACCATTGCCATGGCCGTCGCTGTCGATCTGGTCGGAGAATTTATAGGTGCCGTAGTCGAAGGTTTCGGCGAGACGGCGGCGCACCAGCGTGCGGGTGCGGTCCAGCAGCTGCGCCAGGGCGTCGGACACCACATCGGCCCCATGCCGTGCCACCACTTCGGCGACGCGGGTGACGCCGAGTTTTACCGACGCCATCAGCGCCGACATGTCGCCTTCGCTCTGCGCGGGGAAACGCGAATTGCGGTGGAAGATGGCGAGGGCGGTGTCGTTGACCACGCCTTCATCGACCAGCTTGGTCGGCGGAATGATGATGCCTTCCTGGTAGATCGAGGTGGCGTCAGGGCTGATCGAGCCCGGATGCAGGCCGCCAATATCGGCAAAGTGGGCCCAGCTCATCACAAAGGCGCAGAGTCGGTCACCATGGAATACCGGCGCCAGCAGCACCTGGTCGTTCGAATGCGTCACCGCGCCCTTCGAGCCATAGCAGTCATTATACCAATAGAGATCGCCCGGCTTCATCGTCTCGCGCGGAAAATGCTCGAACACCGGCGAGGTGAGATCGCCGAAAATCGGCACCATCGAGCCCACTGCCATCACGCCGCGTTCGTCGAAGAGGGCGGTGTAGAAATCCTTCTTCTCGCGAATGAAGGCCGATATGGCGGTGCGCTCGATCAGCGCTTCCATCTCGCGCTGAGTGGCCATGATCGCCCCGCGGATGATTTCCAGCGTCACCGGATCACAAAGGGGAGCTGTGTCCGGCGCCAGTGCCGGCATGGCGGATGAGAGCGGTGTCATCAAAAGCCTTCCAGAGAGAAACGAAGAAATAGTGTTTGCCAGGGCGCTGTGGATCAGCCGTCCCGGTCCATATGACGAAGGACCGCCTCGGCCGATCGGCGGACATAGATGCGTGTCGCCCGCTCCGCCGCAGCGATATCGCGCGCAGTAATGCCGGCAATGATGGCGCGCACGCCCTCCATACCCGTTTCGAGCTGTCCCGGCTCGGCCATGGCGTAGATGCGCAGCATGTTTACCCGTGAACGCAGCTGGTCGAGCATTTCCGCCGCGATCTGGTTATCCGCCACATCGGTCATGAAGCGCAGGAACTTCGACATGGTCTCGGCCATGCCGACCTTGTCGCCCTTGGCGCCGGCTTCGAGCATCTTGCGTGCGAATTCCTGGGCCTCGGCGATGTGTTCGTCCGTCGCGCAGGCGAGGAAGCTGCGTACGGTGATGGCTTCGAGCTCGGTACGGATCTCGTAGATCTCGTGGACATGCTTACGGGTCAGCCGCGCGACGCGCAGGCCGCTATGCGGCACAACGCTGACCAGTTTTTCCGCCTCCAGGCGCCGCACCACCTCGCGCACCACGGTGCGGCTGATGTCAAATGCTTCGCAGAGTTCGCGCTCGGTGAGGCGCGTGTCCGGCGCGATGAGCCCTTCCATGATCGCTGTGCGCACCGCGTCGAAGACTTTGTCGCGCACAAGTTGTCGCTGCATCGTCTCATCAGTCGATGCATTTTCCATTTGAGATAGATAGCCCTGAAAGATCTGGCGCAAGTCGCTCATCAGTATCCGTCGTCCCCAAGCGAGATGGGTCGGTCATCCAGCATTTGGCCGCCGCGGTCAAATCGGTGTCACGGCGCTTCGCCGGCGACTGTAGCGAGGCGCTTCCGCAAAGCCTAGCAGAAAATTGTCGTACAATCTGGATTGTCGTACAATTTATTCTGAGGCATCGTGGAGCTCGACATTATGGAGTGAGGGATCAGCATGCTCGACGTCGCCATTAAAAACGCCATCGCCCAGGTCAACGTCGACGCCGCCTGGCCATTGGTGGAAGCCTTCTCCACCATGCCCCGTTGGAAGCCGGAAGATGTCGAAGCCTCAGCCCATGACATCGCGGGGCGCCTTGAGGCGCTTGGCGTGCCGGTCGAGCTTTTGGAGGCTCAGCTTTACCTCTCAATCCCCTATGAGGCCTCCATAGAGGCCAATGGCAAGCTCTATGCGTCCAAGCCGCCGGCCTATTCGCTGAGTTGCCCCGAGGGCATGTCGGGTGTCCTGCATCACGTGCCTGGTGCCCTGGCGGCCAGCGTCGGCAGCTTCTACGAGAAGAACCGCGACGAGGCTGCCGCGGCAGAAGACCGCATTCGCGGCAAGATCGTTTTGACCGACGGCTTTGCCTCGCCCAACAAGGTGCTGGAGTTCCAGGAAAAGGGCGCCATCGGCGTCATCGCCGTCAATCCTGGTATCGACCGCCATTGGGGCATCTGCTCGTCCATTTGGGGCAATCCCGATCTCGATGGTCTGCCGCGCAAGCCGGTGATCCCCGTCGCCGTGGTCAATCATCCGGATGGGCAGGAGTTGATCGCGCTGGCAAAAACCGGCGGCAGCGTCACCATCAGCACCCGGCTTGAGGAGGGCTGGTTCAAGTCGCTCGTGCCGGTGGTCAATATCCCCGGTGCCTTCGAACCGGAAAAATTCGTGCTGCTCGCCGGACACTATGACAGCTGGGATGTTGGGGTCGGCGATAATGCAACAGGCGATGCCGCCATGCTCGAAATCGCCCGTGTGCTCTGGCACAATCGGGCCGACCTCCGACGCTCCGTGCGCATCGCCTGGTGGCCGGGCCATTCCACCGGCCGCTATGCCGGCTCCGCCTGGTACGCCGACGCCTTCGCCCTCGATCTCGACGAAAATTGCGTGGCCCAGGTCAATTGCGACAGCCCCGGCTGCCGCTGGGCCGATGTCTATGAAAATGTCGCGGTGATGAGCGAGGCCAATGTGCTGTGTACCGACATCATCCGCGATGTCGCCGACCTGCCGTTCCATGGCGAGCGTCCGCTGCGCGCCGGCGACTATTCGTTCAACAATATCGGCATTTCCAGCTTCTTCATGTTGTCCTCGACCATGACGGTCGAGAAGCGCAAGGAAATGAACTACTACACCGTCGGTGGCTGCGGCGGGAACATCGCCTGGCACACCGAAAACGACCTGATGGAGATTGCCGACCGCGACATTCTCCTTCGCGACATCAAGGTCTATCTCGCCGGCATCATGGCAGTGGCCAATGCGCCGATCCTGCCCTTCGACTGGCGCGCGACGGCTGCCGAGTTCGCCGCCACCCTGGCCAAGTATCAAAAGGCCGCCGGTGACGATGCGCATCTGCTCGATTCTGTCGAAGCCGAACTCACGCGCCTCACTGCAGCTCTCGATGCCTTCTACGCCGCCATCGCTGCTGGCGCCGTCACTGAAGTCGGCGCCAATACAGTCATCCAGCAACTCGCCCGCATTCTCGTGCCGCTCAACTACACCCGCGGTCCGCGCTTCACCCATGATCCCGCATTGCCTGTGCCGGGTCTTCCCGCATTGTCCGTTGCCGGCGACCTCGGGAGCCACGGCCCCGAAACCCTCGGTTTCGCCCGCATCCAACTCCAACGCGGTGCCAACCGCACGGCATCAGCATTGCGCCAGGCCGCAGGCCTGGTCGCGGCGCATTGAACCAATCTGCCGATGGCCCCGACTGACAAACGGCATGAGCATTGGTCGGCTATTCCGCGCGCCATCGGCGTCGGAAGGGCCGGCTTGCGCGGGCTGAGAAATTCGCTGCCGTGCTAGGCGGGCACGCTGGCGCTCCTGGTTGTGTTCACCCCTGCAAGCGGCGCGCGTTCGGTCTCGATCCGGGCTCCGGACATGCGGTCGAAGAGATGCAGGGACGGAACCGGCAGGGTTAGCCAAACGGTGCGTCCGTCCAGCGGCTCGTCGCCCGCAGGCAGGACGATCGACACTTCGTGGCCGAGAAGGCTGCAATAGGCCACGCGCGAACCGCCCAATTCTTCCACCAGTTCCACGGTTGCCGGCAGGCCCAGGCCTGGCGTGCTGTTGAGCACGAGGTTTTCGGGGCGTATGCCGACGGTCACCAATGTGCCTTCTGCCAGCGCCGTGCGGCAGAGCGCTACTCTATCGGCGGCGATATCGAGCAGGATCTCTCCACCTGTCCCCACCGTCGCCGGCAGGAGGTTCATTGCCGGCGCACCCATGAACCCTGCCACAAAGGCCGAGGCGGGGCGGCCATAGATCTCGCTGGGCGAGCCGATCTGTTCGACCCTGCCGCCATTCATTACGATCAGCGTGTCGGCCAGTGTCATGGCTTCCACCTGGTCATGGGTGACGAAGATCGAGGTCGCCTTGAGACGCTTGTGCAGCCGCTTGATCTCGATGCGCATCTGCACCCGCAGCAGGGCGTCGAGATTGGAGAGCGGTTCGTCGAACAGGAACACCTCCGGCTCTCGCACAATGGCCCTGCCCATGGCGACGCGCTGGCGCTGGCCACCCGAAAGCTGCGCCGGGCGGCGGTCCAGATAATCGGTGAGATTGAGGATCTTGGCTGCGTGCTCGACCCGCGCATTGCGCTCGGCAACCGGCAGGCCTGCCAGCCGCAGCGGATAGGCGATGTTCTGGCGCACGCTCATATGCGGGTAGAGCGCATAGTTCTGGAACACCATGGCACAACCGCGATCGGCCGGCTCGATATCGTTCATGACCGTGCCGCCGATGGCGATGCTGCCCGCGGTGATGTCCTCAAGCCCGGCGATCATGCGCAGAAGAGTCGACTTGCCGCAGCCCGATGGCCCGACGATGACAACGAAATGCCCGTCGGGAATGGCGAGATCGACGCCGTGTAGCACCGCCTTGCCATCATAGGATTTCCTGACATTGGAAAGGACGAGATCGGCCATCAAAAATCTCCCAGGAGGCGATGGCGCAGCTGGGTGATGGTATCCTCGCCCAACCCGATCTGTTCGAGATAAGCGGGCACAGAGCCAAATTCGGTCTCGATGAAGGCCAGGGTCGCGACCATCGTCTCGGGGTCTGAGGCGAGGAGGCGCTTGAACCGCTCGGGATCGGCGCCGCGGGCCACTGCGCCGGCGGTGATATCGGCGACGATGGGGGCGATCAGGGCAGCAGTTTGGGCATAATCGGCGACGATATCCTGGGCTTCGACCCCGACCAGGCTCAACAGCAGTGCCGCGATGATCCCGGTGCGGTCCTTGCCGGCCGTGCAGTGGAACAAGACGGCGCCGCCGGGCGCATCGGCGATGTGGGTCAGGACCGCAGCGATGCTGTCCTGCCGCGATTGCAGCGCCAGGATATACAGCTCGAGCAGCACATCGCCATCGGCCATCAGATCGGGAGCCAGGCCGTCGAACAGCGAGACATTGTGATAGCCGACATGCTCATGACCAGCGAAGGGATTAGGCTGGTGCGCCAACTCATCGTCATGGCGCAGGTCAATGACGGTCGTCACTCCGGAGGCGAGGAGGCTCTCGATGCCGCTCGCGTCGAGCCGGTGCAGTGCGTCGGCGCGCAACAGGCGGCGAAAGCGCGTTGTGCCGACAGCGGTGGCATAGCCGCCGAGATCGCGGATATTGTGGGTGCCGGGAACGGGCAGGTGGCGTGTAGTGTGCATTAGCGGATACCGGATTTCATGAAGGATTGGACGACCTGGCGCTGCAGGACGATGTAGATGAGCAGGACTGGCAGGCTGGCCAGGGTCGAGGCCGCCATCAGCGGACCCCATTGATTGCCTTCGGCGGTCATGAACATCTGGATGCCGATCTGGATCACCGAGTTTTCCGCCGTGCGACTGAGCAGCAGCGGCCAGAAATATTCGTTCCAGGTCGAGATGAAGATGAGGATGGCGAGCGAGGCGATGGTCCCGCGCAGATTGGGCGCCATCACCTCCCAGAGAATGCGCCAATTGCGCGCCCCATCCATGCGGGCGGCCTCGACCACCTCCTTGGGAAAGCCGCGCATGGCCTGCGCCAGCAGCAGGATGGCGAGCGCCGAGGTCAGATTGGGCAGGATCAGCGCCATGACGCTGTCCAGCAGCCCCATCTGGGCGACCAGCAGGTAATTGGGGATCATCACCACCTGAAAGGGCACCAGCCAGGTCAGCGCCACCGCCGTATAGACCAGCCGGGAAAAGCGGAAGGACCAGCGCGCAAAGGCGAAGGCGGCGAGAATGCCGGTGAGCAGCTGGAAAATCGTCGATAGCGCCGAGAAGACCAGCGTGTTGATCAGCATGCGGGCAATCGGGATAGCGTCGATTGCGTGTGTATAGTTGTCCAGCGACATGGTCGTCGGCCACAGGCTGGTCTCGAACATGGCGTTGGCCGGCCGCAACGAGCTGGCCAGCATCCAGTACACCGGAAACAGGCAGAAGATGGACAGCAGCACCATCAACAGATGCCCCGCCGCCGTGTCGAGGCCGGATTTCTCCGAGATACGACGCAGCGGGCGCGCCGGCGCCATGCTGCTTCCCGGGCGAAGCACTTCAGTTGTCATGGAAGGAATACCTGTCGATCAGGCGGAAGAGCACGAAGGCCACTGCGCCGAAGCCGATGAAGAGGATGATCGCCGACGCCGAGCTCCAGCCCACCGACATGGTGGAAAAGCCGAAATCCCAGAGCAGATAATAGATATTGGTGGTCGATCCCAGCGGACCGCCGCCGGTCAGGACATTGATATAGGTAAAGCTCCACTGCGCCCCGAGCAGGATGGTCATCACCACCAGGAACAGCACGGTCGAGCTCAAAAGCGGCAGGCGAATGTCGCGGATGATTGCCCACTTGCTGGCGCCATCCATGCGGGCGGCCTCGATCAGCGAGGGATTGATATTGGCATTGGCGGCCGACAGGATCAGCGTCGAGAAGCCCATCAGTTTCCACCCGGTGATCAGGATCACCGTCCAGATCGCGATATTGGGGTCGGAGAGGAATTTGACCGGGTTGAGGCCCAGTCCCTTGAGCATCTGGTTGAGCAGGCCATAGCCGGGGTCGAGCAGCCAGCGCCACACCGCGGCGGCGACAACCGGCGCGATGATCATCGGCACGAAGATGATAGCACGATAGATATTGCGCGACCGCTGCGGCAGGTCATGGGTATAGATGGCGATGGCCAGGGGGGCGAGGACGGCCAGCGGCAATAGGCCCAGGATATAGATGCCGGTATTGCGCAGCGCCTGCCAGAATTTCGGCAATGCGAAAATACGCACATAGTTCTCCCAGCCGACAAAGGTCTGCGGCGAGGTGGGCAGCATGTTCCACTGATAAAAGCTGAGGCGCAGGGCATCCACCAGCGGCCAATAGATCCAGACCACGAGTGTCAGGAGAGCTGGGGCGAGATAGAGCCAGGGCGCCCAGTGCGACTGGGTCATCCGTCTGAGGCGGGTCGGGGATTGTGAGGCCAGGGCCATGGCACGCTCCGCTTGGGAAACCGAAAGGGGCCCGCCATCGCAGTGATGGCGGGCCGGAAAATTTAGGGCATCAACGCCTGGGCATTGGCCTGCGCATCGGCGAGCGTCGCCTGCACATCGGCCCCGCCGAACACTGCCATGTCGACGGCGTCCATCATGGTTTTGACGATCTGGCGGTAATTCGGGCCCGGCATCGGGTCCCAGGGCTCGAGCCGGTCAAGCTGCTCGAGATTGGGAGCCACCAGCGGGTGCTCGGCGATCCAGCCGGCGAGATAGGCGGGATCGGTGACGATGGCAGGGCGCAGCGGCAGGTAGCCGATTTCCGAGGTGATGACGGTATAGCCATGCTCGGAGGTCAGGAACTTCATCAACTCCCAGGCGGCGCGCTGCTTGAGCGGGTCGGTGGTGTGGATGGTCAGGGCCGAGCCCGAATTGTTGGGGCGGGTCGGCTTGTCGCCGAAGCGCGGCATGGCGGCCGAGCGCAGTTCGAAATTGCCTTCCGCCCCTTTCACCAGACCAGCCTGCAAGGCGCTGGTCTGCAGATACATCGCCAGTTTGCCCGACGCCATGGCGTCGACGGCGCCAAGCCCCTCGTAGATTTCGTAGACGCCGGCATCGTTGAGGTCGCGCAGCATCTGCACGGCCTCGACCGCTTCCGGCTCGGCGAATTTGAGCGTCTTGCGATCGCGCGAGATCACTTCGCCATTGTTGGAGCGCACCACGCCCTGGAACAGCCAGTCGGCTGCGCTCGGGCCGGTGATCCCGGCAGAGAAGCCTTCGGCGTCGGTCTTGTCTTCGATGGCGAGGGCGTCGGCCTTGAGTTCTTCCCAGGTGGCCGGCGGTGCATCGGGGTCGAGCCCGGCATCACGGAACAGGTCGGCATTGTAAAACAGCACCGGGGTCGAGAAGGTATAGGCCAGTCCATAGGTCTTGCCGTCCAGCACGCCCAGCTTGGTGCCATTGGGATGCATGCCGGCCAGATGCGCGCTGATTTCGTCGGCCGGGGCAATGTCCTCCAGCGCCTTGGCGCCGAAATTGTGCACCGAGAAGTCGAGGTCCGAAAACACCGTCTGCACCAGGTCCACCGGCTGGCCGGCGGCGAGGTCGGCCTGAATGCGACTGGAATCGGCGCTGGAATAGCCTATGCCGGTGACCGTGACATTGGGATTGGCCGCCATGAACTCGTTGATGAGCTTCTGTGTGGCGTCCGCGCCGATGCCGGCCGAGGCCAGGTTGTAATTGTAGAAGGTGATGGTTACCGGCTGGTCGATGCTGGGCGCCATGGTCTGAGCCGGCACCGGCAGGGCGGTGGAAAGGGCCAGCAGGCTGGCCAGGAGCGTGGTGCGAAACATGATGGGACTTTCTCTTTCGCCGGGGTTATTCGGCGGCTGCGACGGTGGTGTCGGCTTCGTATTTCTTCAGGATCTCGGCCATGTCGGCGAAGCGGAAGCCGCCGATCTCGCGGCGCGTGGCCGGCTGCGGTGCGAAGGTGATGGAGAGGCCGGAGGGGCGTACCTTGCCGATGGCGAAGGCGGCGCCCTCGAGCATGCGCAGCCCTTCATGCAGCCACAAGACGTCCGTTGCAGCGTGCTGGCCGATGCCCACCACGGTCGGGATGCCATACCAATTGGCGACGCGGTCATAGTGGATATGGCCTGAAAGAATGCCGATGACGCTCTTGCCGGTAACGGCCTGGCGCAGCGCCTCGGTGTCGGCATAGGAGAGCGATTCCCACTCCATCGAGGGGTCATGCGTGTCAAGCGCCGGGGCGTGGTGCATGACCAGCAGCTTGGGCAGGTCGGCATGGCTTCCGAGCTCAGACAGCAGCCAGTCGAGCTGCCCCGGTTCAAAGGCGCCACCGATCTTGTTGGGCACGCTGGTATCCAGCACGATCACATGCAGCCCGCCGATGACGGCCGAATGATCGTAGGGCTGATCGAGCTCCGAGGTGCGTCCCAGCATGGCCGGATAGAAGCCATCGCGGCGGTCGTGATTGCCGAGGGCAAACAGGATGGGCATGTCGAGGCCGGCTTCGGCGATCAGGTCCTTGAGGTGTTCGTAGGAACCGGCATCACCGCGATTGGTCAGATCGCCAGAGGCCACAATGAAATCGGGCTGCGGCGAGAGTTTTTTCACATCGGCCAGGATGGCCCGCAGCGTTGCCGTGGTGTCGGAATGCAGATGGTCGTCCTGCACTGCAGGATTGCCCACATGCAGGTCGGTGAGGTGAACGAAAGTGGTCGGTGCGGACAAGGGCTTTCTCCTGTCGATGGCGTCAAAAGCAGCGTGGATGCGCCGTAACTATTTGTTTTGCCGTTATTTTCGTTGGGGGCTTGCGGAGCGGCGGTGACAGAGTTACCGTCGCCTCATGACAAGTGAATGAAGGTTCATTCAGAAAATGGATGTAATGCCTGACAAGGCGCAGCGCATTCTCGACGCTGCCGCCAGACTGATCGTCCGCAATGGCCTGCAATGCTCGATGGCGGCGATCGCCGAGGAAGCCGGTGTCGCCACTGGCTCGCTTTATAACTACTTCCGCAGCAAGGAAGACCTGGTGCTGGGCGTCTACAACAAGGTCAGCGCTGAAATGGCCGCGGCCCTCAGTTTGACGGACATGCCGGGGCTAGCGGAAGATGCCAGGGTCCGCCTTTATATCGAGCGCTACATGCAGTTCATCTGGGAAGACACCGAGCGGGCGCGGCTGTTCGACTATCTCGACAACAACCCTCTGATCTCAATGGAAGACGCCAAGTCGGTCTTCGGTCCCCTGGTGCAGGACGGCATCGACATGCTTGTCGCTGCCCAGGCGGTGGGCGTCGTTCGGTCGGGTACGCCCACCCTGATCATGAGTTTTGTGCGCGGTTCCATCCGCAACGCCCTCAAGCGCCTGCGCCAAACCGGCAAGGCGCTCTCGGCAGCCGACCGGCAGCTGGTGGCCCACATGTGCTGGGACGCTATCCAAGCCTAGGCTGGTCGGCCTGCTTGCGCCGCCTCAATGGCCCAACATGCGTTCCATGGCGCCGGGCCGATCATGCTCGGCCAGCTTGTCCATGATAGTGGCGCTGGCCTCATTGAGCCCGATGACCTCCACTGCCGCTCCGGCCCGACGGAATTTCAGCACCGCCATGTCGATGGCCTGCACTCCGGTAAGGTCCCACAGATGGGCTTCGGTCAGGTCGATGCGCACTGTCCCCACCGGTTCGGTAAAGTCGAGAGCGGCAAGGAAATCCTCGGCGCTGGCGAAGAACAGCTGGCCCTCGACGCGATAGCTCCGCACGCCGTCGCTGAGCGTTGTGGTGACGCGAAAGATCTGCGCCACCTTCCAGGCAAAGAAGATGCCGGACAGCAACACGCCAACTCCGACGCCCAGCGCCAGGTTGTGTGTACCGACCACCGTGATCACCGTTGCCAGCATGACGATGCTCGAACGGCGCGGGTGATGCGCCAGATCGCGCAGTGAGGACCAACTGAAGGTTCCCACCGACACCATGATCATGATGGCGACCAGCGCCGGCATGGGGATCATCCCCACCCAGTCTCCAAGCACCAGCAGCAGGAACAGCAGAATCGCGCCTGCGGCAAAGGTAGAAAGGCGGGTGCGCCCACCCGATTTCACATTGATCACCGACTGGCCGATCATGGCGCAACCGGCCATGCCGCCAAACAGGCCCGAGGCGATATTGGCGATGCCCTGACCGACGCTTTCCCGGTTCTTGTTGCTGCTGGAATCGGTCATCTGATCAACAATGGAGGCCGTGAGCAGGCTCTCGAGCAGACCAACCGCCGCAACGGCTACCGAAGTGGGCAGGATGATCATCAGGGTCTCCAAATTGAGCGGCACATTGGGCAGCAGCAGCGTCGGCAGCGCATTGGGCAGGGCGCCCAGGTCGGCGACATTGCGCGTGTCGATATTGAACATCAATGCCAGTGCCGTCAGCACCAGGATGCAGACGAGCGGCGACGGGACCACCCGGGTAAGGCGGGGGAACAGATAGATGATGGCCAGGCCCCCTGCGATCATCGCATAGGTCTGCCAGGACACCCCGATCAGCTCGGGCAGTTGCGCCATGAAGATGAGGATGGCCAGCGCATTGACGAAGCCGGTCATCACCGAGCGCGACACGAAGCGCATGACTGCGCCAACGCGCAGCCAGCCAGCCACGATCTGGATCAGCCCGGCCAATATGCTGGCCGCAAGGAGGTAGTCGAGGCCATGCTCGCGCACCAGCGTACCGAACAGTACGGCCGTGGCGGCAGTGGCGGCTGAGATCATGGCCGGACGCCCGCCGGCAAAAGATATGGTGATGGCTATGATCACCGAGGCATAGAGCCCTACCTTGGGATCGACGCCGGCAATGATGGAAAAACCGATGGCTTCGGGGATGAGCGCGAGGGCGACCACCAGTCCCGAGAGGATATCGCCCCGAATATTGGAAAGCCAATCGCGGCGGAAGGATTGTGCAAAGGTCATGAAAGGTCCAGACGGCTGAAGTCGCAGAAAGCGAGAGCGCGTTGTGTGCTAGGAAATAGCATGCTGGATTGTCTGGCGGATCGGCGGCCAGAAGAGCCACCCGGAATTGCACCGGGTCCGAGGACTGTCTTCTCTCTCGCCCAAATGACCCGGAAAAGCAAGCGCGGCTCCACTGCCGCTTCCCATCCGCTTGCATCGTTGGCGCGCTCATGCGATGGATTGCCCGCTTTGGTTCCGCCATGACGCGCGGATTAAAAGGGAACACGGTGCGGACTACCCATCAGGGGCCAACGCCGTGGCTGCCCTCGCAACTGTAAGCGGCGAGCGCTTCGTCACCATGTCACTGGATCGATCGGGTCCGGGAAGACGACGCAGCGCATGATCAGCCGTGAGCCAGGAGACCTGCCCAGGCAACAGACCATGAAGTCGGACGAGGTGTTCCGGCAAGGGGCAGGGCATGAACACGCCACATTCTGGTGCGCGCCGTAAAGCGCTCGCGCTTGTCTTGCCGCCTTTGCGGCTGTTTCGCAATTTCCGCGTGCCAACCGCGCCGGAGGCCGGCTGCGTCGCGCCTTGCTCGCCCGTATTTCGCCCCTGTCAAAAATACTGCAGTTTTGTGCAGGTTTTGCTGCTGCGCCTGTGGAACCATCGCCACAATGAACCCGCCATCACAAAAGCGCGGGGGAGGAGAATTGCGTTCATGACCGGTCTGCGGACCGTGCCGGCTTGCCGGCCGGTTGCTGCTGGCTGCCGTCATGCGCCCAGGGAGGGGACGGCGCGATGAGGGTCGATATTGCCGGATTTACCCGCGGCTCCAAGCGGCTCGACCATCGCCAGGTGCTCGACTTCTGCGCCCGTATGGATGGCCTCGGTTTTGACGGCCTTTGGTTCAACGAATTCCATTTCCAGCAGCCGCCCGATCCCTATCCGTCGACGCTGCTGCTTGCCGCCTCCATCCTGGGAGCGACAAGACGCATTCGCGTCGGCACCTCCATCATGGTGCTGCCGCTCTATCATCCGCTATTGCTTGCCGAGCAGGTGGCGCAATTGCACGGCCAGAGCGGTGGCCGTTTCGATTTCGGCATCGGCCGTGGCACCTTTCCCACCACGCTCGCGGCCCTGGGCATCGACCCGGCAGAAACCGGCAGCCGCTTCTTCGAGGCCTTCGATCTCATCCGCTCCGCCTGGCATCAGCCCACCCTGGTCCCCGCCGACAGCGTCTGGCCGACCTCCAGCTTTGCGGTCGGCCCGCTGCTGCCCGAGGGCGATGACATCCCCGTCTATGTGGCGGGCTCCAGCCCCGATACGGTCGGCTTCGCCCACCGCCATGGCTTGCCGCTGCTGCTCAGTCTCGAACCCTCCGAGCTCCGGCAATTGCAGGTGCACGACACCGTTTCGGGCAGTGCCACCGGCCTCTACCCGGCGGATTTCTCCATTTCCCGCTATCTCACCATTGCCCCCACCCCAGCCGCGGCTTTGGCCTTGGTCGACGCCTTGCTGCCCCGGCTTTACGAGCGCCGCCTGCGCTATGCGCGGCTCAACAATCGCCCCCTCGACGCTGTCAGGCCGGTGGATCGCGACCTCTTCCTCGCCGAGCAGATGATAGCAGGCGATGCCGATGAGTGTGCCGCGCAGCTGCTGGCCCTGCGTGACCGCACCGGCATCGACAGCATCCGCCTCATCTTCAACGGCAATGGCGAAGTGCCCGAGCCCGAGGCCGACGCCATGGCAACCCTGTTCGGACGCGCGGCGCTGCCCGCGCTCCACGCTCTTCCTGCCCTTTCACCCAAGACGGAGATTTCCCGGTGACCTTCCATTTCTCGTCCCGCTTCAACCTGCGCACAGCGCTGGCGCTTGGCGTCTTTGCCCTCGCCGTGCCCGCCATGGCGGCCGATGCCTTCCCCTATGCCGACGACAATTGCGGCGTCGTCACCACCTATGAAGCGGCGCCGGAACGGGCGGTAACGCTCTCCAACAACGCCACCGAGCTGATGCTGGCGCTAGGCCTCGAAGATCACATGGCCGGCACGTCCTATATGGCCAACCTCAAGATCAGCCCGGCCTATGAGGCGGTCTATAAGCAAATCCCGATCATTTCCCCGCTCGTGGCCACCACCGAAGAGCTGCTCGCGGCCGAAGCCGACTTCGTCTATGCCGGCTATCCCGATGGCTTCAGCGAATCCCGCCACACCCGCGACCAGCTGCACGATCTGGGCATGAATACCCGCCTCAATGTCGAAGGCTGCAATCTCGGGCCCTTCGGTTTTGCCCAGCTGTTCGATGAGATCCGTTCCGTCGCCCACATTTTCGGTGTCGCCGAACGTGGCGAAGAGTTGGTCGCGACCCTCCAGGCCCGGCTCGATGCGGTTGCCGCCAAGCTCGATGGTGCCGAGCCGATCAAGGTCTTCATCTATAATGGCGGCGATGCCCCTCCCAATGGCGTTCTCGGCCACACCCTGCTGTCGCAGGCGGTTGCCGCGGCGGGCGGCGAGAACATTTTCGCCGACATTCCCAATCGTTATGGGCAGGTGAGCTGGGAGCAGGTCGCCGAGAGCGCGCCTGACTATATCGTGGTATTCTATTCGGGCACGGCCAGCGGTCAGGTCGTCGCCGATCCCGACACCGAACTGGGTCAGGCCCGCATCGACATGCTGAAATCCATCCCGACCATTGCCGAGGTCCCGGCCATCGTCAACGAGCGCTTCATCCTGGTCAATTCCGTCCAGGGCCAGCCCGGTCCCAGCACGCTCGATGCGGTGGAACGCATGGCCAAGGCCTTCCATCCCGAAGCCTTCGCGGAATAGTCCGGCATGAATCAGCACCGGCCCGATATCGCCAGGGGTGCCGAGCAGGCACGGCTTCTCGCCGTGCTGCGATCCAAATCTCCTGCCGAGCTGCAGGGAGCGACCGCGTCTGCAACCCAGACACGCGCGCCGCTCCTGCCCTATCCGCTGGCCATGGCGGTGGCGGGCCTGGTGCTGGTGACGCTGGCCATTCTCGGGCTGGTCTTCGGCTCGGTATCGGTGCCGGTCACCGACACGCTAGGCATTCTCCTCAATGCTCTGGTCGGCCACGAAATCGTGCCGGTCACCTGGCGCGGCGTCTATGAAACCATCATCATTGATACGAGGCTCCCGCGCGTTATCCTGGCCGGCGCTGTCGGGGCGACGCTGGCGGCCACCGGCATGACCATCCAGGCCATCGTCCGCAATCCTTTGGCCGGCCCCAGCATTCTCGGCGTGTCCAATGGCGCCGCGACCGGGGCGGTGGTGGTCATGCGCTGGGGCCTTATCGGCCTCGGCGCCTATACGCTCTACCTCTCCGCCTTTGCCGGCGCTTTGGTGACGCTGATGGTTGTATTCTGGGTAGCGCGGGCCGGCGGCCAGATCACGCCCACCCGCCTCGTCCTTGCCGGCATCGCCATGAGCGCGGTGCTCAGCGCCCTGACCAGCCTTCTGGTCCTGACCTCACCGGATCCGCAGTTGGCAGCGCGGGTGCTGTTCTGGACACTGGGCGGCTTTGCCTCGGCACAGTGGAAACTCCTGCCGCTTCCGGTCATCACCATGATCATCGGCCTCGGTGTCATGCTGGTGCAGGCGCGTCGGCTCAACCTCCTCATGGCCGGCGACGAAAGCGCCACCGCGCTTGGGCTGGACGTCAACCGTTTCCGCCAGTCCATGTTCATCCTCACCGCCGCGCTGACAGGCGTCATGGTTGCCGTCTCCGGCGTCATCGGCTTTGTCGGGCTCATCGTGCCCCATATCGTGCGCTTCCTGGTCGGCGCCGACCATCGCCGTGCACTGCCCGCCGTGGCGCTGATCGGCGCCAGCTTCACCATCGCCGCTGATCTGGTGGCGCGGGCAGTAATTTCGCCGCTGGAATTGCCGGTGGGCATCATCACCGCTTTGGTCGGCGGTCCGTTCTTCATCTGGCTGTTGCGCCGCGATGCAAAGGGGCAGGGCCGTTCCTCATGAGCCATATCCAGCCCGGCGCCCTGACGCTCGAGCGCGTCAGCTATGCCATCGACGGCAAGCCCCTGATCGAAGACATCTCGCTCAATGTCGCCCCCGGCGAGATGATCGGCCTTCTCGGCCCCAATGGTGCCGGCAAGTCGAGCCTGTTGCGCACCATCTACCGCACCAACCGCCCCAGCAGCGGCCGGGTGCTGGTCAATGGCGAGGATGTCTGGGCCCGCAATGCCCGCTGGACCGCCCGCCATGTCGGCGCGGTCTTGCAGGACATGCCTGCCGATTTTCCGCTGACGGTGGAGGATGTCATCGCCATGGGCCGCGCCTCGCACAAGCGGCTGCTGGAATCCGATAACAGCGACGACCGCGCCCTGATCGATGCGGCCATCGCCCTGCTGGATCTTGATGCCATGCGCGAGCGCCTGTTCCGCTCACTCTCGGGCGGGGAACGCCAGCGTACTCTGGTGGCCCGCGCCCTGGTGCAGCAACCCGCTGTCCTTGTGCTCGACGAGCCGACCAATCACCTCGATATCCACCACCAGATCAACCTGCTGCGTTTCGTGAGAAGTCTGGGCATCACCGTCATCGCCGCCCTGCACGATCTCAACCTCGCCGCCATGTTCTGCGATCGCCTCTGCCTGCTCGATCATGGCCGGCTGGTAACCACCGGCCTGCCGGACGATGTGTTGACCGAAGACAATCTCGCCCGGGTCTATCGCATCGAAGCCAGCCTCACCCGCAATCCACGCACCGGCACGCTCTGGATCATGCCGGCCTAAGGCGACCAGTATGAGGGCCTTTCAACGGACGGTCCGAGGAAGCGAAAATCAAATGTGAGGGCCTATCTGCGCCTCAGCCAACGCCATTGCCGCTTGGCCGAGGTAGCCTACTGGGATCCGGTCTGGCAGCGTTCCGGAATTTGGCCCGATACTGGCGTGGGGTCATGCCGCGCAGAGCCTTGAACTGGCGGTTGAAATTGGCCAGCGATCGGTAACCCACCGCCTCGGCGATAAAGCCGATCGGCGCCGTGCCTGATGAAAGCCGGGCGCTGGCATCCCCGATCCGCAACCCCGTCACATAGTCGATGACGCTGCCTCCAGTATGGCGCACGAACATCCGATGCAGTCCCGAGACGCTGAGCGCGGCGACCTCTGCCAAAGCTTCTAGACCGATATCCTCGACATAGTGCTGGTGCAGAAAGATGAGCGTGCGGTCGAGGCGCGAGCGATTGCCGCTATCCTGCGGCGGCACCGTGCGCGACAGCGGCTTGGCGTCCGTCGCTTCGGCCAGGCGCGCCAGGATCGAAAAGAGGCCGAGGAGCTTTTCGACCGGCGGCAATCCGAATATGGCCTCGAAATCCTGGCGCAAGCCAAGTCCTGTCTCGGGTCTGAACGCCAGTCCCCCAGCCGCGCGGTCGATAAGCGCCTTGACCGGTTGCAATTCCACCGAGCCCGCAATGGCGGCTTCGATCCACTCCCGCCGAAACCAGAACACCAGCGCCACATGCGGGCCATCTTGCGCGATCTTGGCCTGCGAGGCCCAGCTATGGGGCAGGTTTGGTCCCACCAGGACCAGATCGCCATGGGCATAATTGCCCACTGAATCGCCCACAAAACGCTGCCCCACCGAATTGAGCGTCAGCGTCAGCTCGAATTCGGGGTGGTGATGCCATTGGAACGGAATGGCGTCATCGAGCCGCCGGTTCAAGAGGCTCCATGAGGCGTCGTCCGAGACCGGCACATGTTCAAGATAGGGACGCATCGGGCGCCTTCTTCTACATAGACGCCAGAATAGTATCGAAAATTGCCATGCCAGCACAACACCGTGGGCGCCTTGGTTCTAATCTTGCTGCAACGGGTCGCTGAGAGCGGCCGAAAACGGGAGAAGGACATGCAGCAGGCCACCATGAAACGCGACAGCCACCCAACGACGGCTGCCACCGTTCCGCTCAAGGACATAAAGAAAACCCTGCCCTTGCGGGTGCTCTCCGAGGCTGATTGGCAGCACTGGATCACCAAGGGATATGTCATCGTCCGCCAGGCGGTGCCGGCGGACAATGTCGAGCGGCTGGTCGATCTGCTCTGGGCCTTCGATGAAAAGAACCCGGATGATCCCTCCACCTGGTATGCGCCGCAACGACGCGAGCACAAGATGAAGGAGCTCAACAACACCGGGATGCTGGAGATCTACAATCATCAATATCTCTGGGATAACCGCATGCAGCAGCGCATCTACGATGTCTTTGTCGACATCTGGGACCGCCAGGACCTGTGGGTCACCATTGATCGCGCCAATCTCAATCCGCCCAAAAAGGTCAAGGGCAACCCCAATGGCTTCGTGCATTGGGATGTCGATACCTCGCTCCATCCGCTTCCCATCGGCGTGCAGGGCGTGCTCAGCCTCAAGAAGCAGGATGGCGATGTCGGCGGCTTCCAATGCGTGCCTTATCTGTTCGAGCACTTCGACAAATGGGTCAAAACCCAACCGGCGGATCGTGATCCGATGCATCCGGACATGACCGGATTGAGCCTGGTCAATATCGACATGGAGCCCGGCGATCTGATGATCTTCAATTCGCTCCTGGCCCATGGGGTGCGCCCGAACCATTCCGACAATCGCGTCCGCATGGCCCAGTACATCTCCATGCACCCGGCCGAATATGACAACGAAGCCGAGCGCGCCGAGCGTATCCGCCTCTGGCGCGAACTTGACCATCCCAAGCGCGACGCCTTCCCCGGCGATCCGCGCGAATGGGAAAAGCACAATGCCGAGACCGCAAAGCTGACGCCGCTGGGCGAAAAACTCCTCGGTCTCACCCGCTGGTAGTGCCTTCTAAGCCCTCGGAGTGGTCCGGGGGCACCTTCACCTGACGTAGCGGTAGACCAGGTCCACCGGATCGGGTGCAACAGCGTGTTTGTCTTCGACCGCACTCAAGCGCCGGACCACGGCCAGCGACTTCTCGTTGTCCGGCGCAAAGTAACTCACCAGCGTTGGCAGGCCGCGCACATCGAGCGCCCAATCGCGCAGCGCCGCTGCCGCTTCGGTTGCATAGCCGTGCCCCTCAAAGCCATCGAACAGGAACCAGCCTAGCTCCGGCTCCGTAAAAAGTGGTCCGCCATTGATGCTGACCATGCCCATATCCATGCCGGTCGCCTTGCCGACGATCATCAGCGCCCCATAGCCGAACAGCATCCACGACCCCGCGCAGTGGCAGAACATGCCCCACGCCTCCCGGTCGGTCAGCGGACCGCCCATGGGAATGGCGCGGGACGATTGCATGATGGCGGCATAGGCCGGGTAATCGGCCTGGGTGAGCATGCGCAGCCGCAGCCTCGATGTCTCAAGGCAAAAATCGGGGTCGAATTGCAAAGTCGTCATCGTCGTAAACCCGCCTTTGGGCAATCATTTAAAATAGAGCGTGCTGATCTTTCCCGAGGGGGAAAAGCCGATGCCGATTTCGAGCCGCCCCTGCGCGAAATTGGCAATAAAGATGTCCAGGCCCGTATCGGAAACCCGTGTGAAGTCAAGGCTTTGCAGTGAACCTAAACTCGCCAACACTGCCGCCATGTGGTCTCTTTGCTCCTCTGCCAGGCGTTTGAGGGCTGGGGCAAGATTGTCGAAATCCGGATCGGCGGCGCCATGGGTGGCGATCACCCCGCGGATCGCTGCTGCGCTGGCGGCCAGCGGCTGCTGTTCGGCAATGCGTTGCACCAAGGTTGCCTCGGCCAGTTCGGCGCTGGCGCTGTCAATCGGCGCTGCCGTTTCGACACCACCATCCTGGTGATGGTTGAGCCCGACCACCGCCCCTTCCTTGCGGGTAAAGCTCACCTGCACCGGCAGGCCCTTGATGAAGAACCGATCCGGCGCCTCCGCCCAGAGCCTGTAGGCGGGCTGACCCGGCGGGCAGAAGTGCAGCTTTCCTTCCACCAGTTTCGTGCGCACGACGAGCCCGTCGGCAAATTGCCACGCACCCTCGAGATCCGCCATCTGGTTGTGCGAGAGGCTTGTCGCCACCCGCGGCCGCGCTTGTTCATAGCGAGCCCATCCGGTGGCGGCTTCGGTTTCCGGCGCCCCTTCCATGGTGTGGATCAGTCCCAGAAGGTCTTCGGTGCTGATGCTTTCCCCTTTGTCGAACCGCTGGCGCAACACGTCGATGGCGCGCAGCCCCGTCTCGGCCTGTCGCAACCGCGCCTCAAGGGCGTGCCTCTGTGTGTCCAGCGCCCGGCCGAGATCGGTGACCTGCCCCGATAACAGCGCGCCGATATCCTTGAGGCTGAGCCCAAATGCCTTGAGCGCGACGATCTCGTGCAGCCGCTCGATCTCGCTCCGGCCATAGAGCCGCCAATCCTTGGTGGTGCGGCGGGGGCTGATCAGTCCCCGCTGCTCATAAAGCCTAAGGGCACGGATGGAGAGCCCGGTGCGTGTGGCGCATTGCTGCGCGGTCAGCCATTCCTCCGTGTCCTTGCCCATGCCTATTCCCGCTCGGCCCGCTGCGTCACGCCATTCTGGTAAAGCTCCAGCCCCACAACCGCCCCGGCCTCGTCGCGCAGGAACCGCACCAATGCGTCCACTTCGGGCGAACCGAATTCGGTTTCGGACAACGCCCGCACGCGCAGCCGCCCCTGTCCGGTCCCCTGCACATAGAGCCGTCCGTCCATGTGCGTGACGTCGAGAGCAAAATCAGGTGTCAGCCGATAGAGCCCCACATAGTCGGCCAATACGTCCTCTGGCACGGCGAATTCGGGCGGCATGGCCGTGCGTTCCGCATAAGGCTTGTTCGGATCGAGCAGATGCACGCCGAGCGCATCGATGTCACCGGAGGTCACCTGGTTGGAGAGGAGCACGAGCCCCATGCCGGTCTCGGGCCGATAAGCCATCAGGGCGCTGAACCCACCGGTCATGCCATTGTGCCAGACGATCCCGTCGGTATCCAACCAACCCAACCCGATCCTGGCGCCGCCCATGCCGGTGGGGCGGAAGGTTTCGAGCATCAGCGCAAAGGCCGGGTCGAGCGCGCTGGGGGTGGCGCCGCTGGCCGCGGCAATGAACTTGCCCATGTCCCGCGCGGTCGAACGCCAGCCTCCGGCCGGGGTAAACAGACCCAGGTTCCAGTCGCTGGTGGCATCGCCATTGATGTCGTGCCCCTGGGCAAAGTCGCGATCCGCCGGCACGGCGACGAAGGTGCTGTCCATGCCGAGCGGCGTCAAGATGCGCTCCTTGACGAGGCTCTCATAGCTTTGCCCACTTGCCGTCTCCAGCGCCAGACCCAACAGTGTCGTGCCGGTATTGGAATATTCAAAGCTCTGGCCCGGCGCCCGAGGCGGGGTGAAGCCGGCAAGAAAATCCGCCAAGTCTACGCTGGAAAAGCCCGCATAGGGGTCGTCAGCGCTGGCCGCCAGCACAGCCGGGGGCACCGAGGGCAGGCCCGAATGATGGGTGGCGAGATCGAAAATGGTGATCTGCCGCCCATCCTTTTCCGGCAGCATCAGGCCTTCGGGCATATGGTCTTGTGCGGCATCTTCCAGCGCCAGCCGCCCCTCGAGCACCAGGTCCGCCAGCAGCAGATTGGTGAAAATCTTCGAGATCGAGCCGATTTCAAACACTGTGTCGGCGGTCACGGCAGCGGCGTTTGCTGCGCCCGACGTGCCGTAGCCAGCCAGTAGCGTGTCGTGCCCGGGCGCGCTCAGCGCCAGGGCCACGCCCGTCGCCTGTCCCGCCGCGATATGGCGGGGGATCAGCTCTTCCGCGCGTTCAAGCGTCGCGTCGATCTCCTCTGCCCCAGCCTGTGCCACGCCGCAAAGCGGCAGCACTGTTCCCATCACGATCGCCAGCGCCAATCCGATTCTGCTCAATGCCATGGGGTCTTCCTTTCCATTCGACGCCCGGGCGGGCGCCTGCGAAAAGGGGCATTACCCTATGACCTAAGGTCCGGTTCAACCCATAAATGGCGCTGGCGTCACAAAATCATCCCGCCCCTCAGGCGGCACGTGCCCCCGCAAAGGCCGGCAATACGGCGCGTTGCCCGGTTCCCTCGAGCGCAACGAAGCACATCGGCACCCCGTAAAGCCGCTGCAGATGCTCAGGGGTTACCACCTCATCCACCTTGCCCTTCAGCGCCGGGCCGTTCGGAAGCATCAACAGTGCCGTGTCGGCAATGGCCAGCGCGTGGTTGGGGTCATGCGTGGTAAAGACGATGGCCTTGTCGCGGCTTTGCCGCAATCCGTCGAGCAGCGTCAGCAGCCTTTGCTGGTTGGCAAGATCGAGCGCGGCGCCAGGTTCATCGAGCACCAGCACGTCCGAGCCGGTGGCCATTGCCCGCGCCAGGAGAACCAATTGCCGTTCGCCGCCCGAGAGATGGTCGAAGCGCTCGGCTTCGAACCGGGCCGCGCCTACCCGCTCCAGCGCCTGCCGCACCACCGCAAAGTCTTCAGCCTTGGGTTGCCCGAACAGGCCCAGGCCCGCCGCGCGGCCCATCACCACCACGTCGATGACGCGGTAGCTCGCCTGCGACGTCGCCGTTTGCGGCACATAGCCGACGATGTCGGGTGCCCGGCGCTGCCCGGTATCGATCCGCTGAAAGCCCAGCATGGCACGCAGCGCCGTGGTCTTGCCCCGTCCATTGGGGCCCAGAATGGCCATGCATTCGCCCTTGGGCACCGAAAAGCTCAGATTTTCGAATATGGTGCGATCGCCGAACCGTACGCTGGCAGTGTTGAGACCGATCATCAGCGGGCACTCCTTTCACGATAGTGCTGGCGCAGCAGCAGCGCAAAGACCGGCGCGCCCACAATGGCAGTAAGCACGCCCAGCGGAATTTCGGCCGCCGTGAGCGTCCGCGCCAGTGTGTCGACCCCGATGAGATAGGCCGCACCCAGAATGGCCGCGGCCGGCAGCAGCTTGCGGTGGTCATGCCCGACGATCAGCCGGCAGGCATGCGGGATGACCAGCCCGATCCAGCCGACAATCCCCGAGACCGCCACCTGTGCGCCCACCACCAGTGCCACCATGGCAAAGATCAGCCAGCGCTCGAGATCGGGCCGGGCGCCGAGGCTACGCGCCTCCGCTTCTTCCAGCGATAGAACATTGAGTCGGAAGCGCAGCGCCCAGAGCACGACGACACCGACGATTATGCCCGGCGCGGCGATGCCCACCCGCTCCCAGGTCGCCGTGGCAAAGCTCCCCAGCAGCCAATAGACGATGGCCGGCAGCGACGAATTGGGGTCGGCGAAATATTGCAGCAGCGATACGAAAGCCGAGAACAGCGCGCCCACCACCATGCCCGAGAGAATGACGGTGACGATCTGCGTCCGACCATCGATACGGGCAATGGCGCCCACCAGGGCCAAGGCCGACAGCCCGAAGACGAAGACCAGCGCCAAGAGCGGCAAGCCCCAGATCCCCAGTGAAATCGCCAGCGCACCGCCAAAGGCGGCGCCCTGCGAAATTCCCAGCACCTGCGGCGACACCAGCGGATTGCGGAACACGCCCTGCAGTGCCGCGCCGGAAATGGCGAGCCCCGCGCCACACAGCCCCGCCAGGATGACGCGCGGCACCCGCACCAGCCAGACGATACGCTCGTCAATGCCTGCGGGCAGGGCGGTGGGGTCGAACAGGCTCGTCCATATGATCGAAAGTGCCCGGTCCACCGGCACCGCATAGCGGCCCACCGTCACACTGACCAGCAGGCTTACAGCCAGAAGCGCCGCAAAGACGGCGAATTGCATCGCCGTCTTCATCTCGCGCTGGGCGGGCCGGCCGACGGCCAGCCCTTCATGTGCTGAGCTCATGGCTTCAGCGGGCCGCGAACTGGTCGTAGCCGGCGGCATCGCCCTGGAACCCGGTCCAAAGAATACCGTCGATATCGGCGTCGCTCAGTTCGTAGTTGTAAAGCACCTTATAGGCGTCCCGCATTTCGGCCCGCAGGTCGTAGTCGAACAGCTCCGGGTGCAGCAACTCGGCCAGCCATATCCAGGTCAATGGCGATTCCTGGTTGGGCGGATCCCAGCGATAGCCGCCCAGTGGCATTTTGTAGACGCGCTTGTTCTGTGCCGCCTGGGTCAGCGACAGGATCGGGTCGTCATAGACCCAGGACACATCCAGTTCCGGTTCGAAACTGTTGAGCAGGATGACGTCGGGATTCCACTGCGCGATCTGTTCGCGATTGATCGACTGGCTGCCGGTCAGTTCGGCAGCGGCATTCTTGCCGCCGGCAAGGTCGATATACCAGTTATTGTAGCTGTTGGGTGCGCCCGAGGCGGTAATGTCGGAGAGAGAGCGGCCCAGATAGAGCACATTGGGCCGCTCTTCGGCGCTCAGCCCTTCTGTCTTGGCAGCGATCGCCGCCATGACCGTGTCGCGCCAGTCCACCAACTGCTCGATGCGCTCAGGCTTGCCGATGGCAGTGGCCAGATTGCGCATATAAGTCTGGGCATTGTCCTCGTTGCCATAGACGATCAGCATCGCGTTGAGACCGGCATTGAGGATTGGATCGACGATCTCCGGGCCACGACCGCCCCATTGGATGACGAGGTCCGGATTGACCGCTGCAAGCGCCTCCACATTAGGGACGAAATCGGTGCCGGTGACGCCGTCGGTGATGTTGAGCGCGTCGGGGAAGATCCGGCCCAGAATACCCTCCCGCAAGGCGGTCAGGGAGAGCGGGTTCATGCCCACCAGCTTCTCGGCGCCGCCATCAATGGCGATGACTCCAGAGGCCATCGGCATCGGAATGGTGACGATGCGTTCGGCGGGCTTGTCGAGCGTGACGGCGCGACCCTCCTGGTCGGTGATGGAAATGGCTTGCGCAAAGGTCGCCGCCGGTAGCAGGGCGAGCAAAATTGTTGCGGCGCCGGTGAGACGGCGCGCGGTGCAGACGGTCATCTTTTTCTCCTTCGCCGGCGCGAGGCATCGCCGACATGGCAAGGGGTATTAAAAGATGATAGTAAGAGTCAAGATATTTGCGGTGCGACGTTCTGCCTGCCAGCACCCATCAGCTCGCGCCTTGCCCTGCGACGAGAAGAACGCTTGAGCCCGCCCCGATTTGCACTTATTGGCAGATGCAGGGGGACTTCATGACCATCTCGGCCGGCAAAATCGTCAGGGAGATCGGGACCGCGCTTGCGGTTCTGGCGATCTATGTCCTGACCATGCTGGCGCCGCTGCATCAGGCGGCGGGGCTGCAGCGTGACCTTGCAGCGCTGGGTTTTGACGCAATTGGCGTCTGGTCGGTCTGTGCCCCGCTGACCGAAACCGATGGCATCGACGGCAAGGGAACTCTGCAGATCAAGTGCCCGGCTGCGGGCATCGGCAAGAATGATCTCGCCGCTATCCTGCCGACTCCGATCGTGTTCGGCCTCTTGCCGGCATCAGGGCCGGTCGTGTTCGCACTCGATTTTAAAACTGCGCTGATCCGACCGGTCGAGCATCCGCGCCAACCGAGAGCCCCTCCAGCCCAAGCCTGATTGACCATTTCTGGCGGCAACCGCCGCTGCAATCAGACCCTTTTTGACTGGAGATCACAGATGATCCGCACTTTCGCTCGCGCCGCCCTGGCTGCCACCACTCTCGTTGCCCTCGCCGTCCCGGCCTTTGCTCATGTGACCCTGGAGACCCAGGAAGCCACCATCGGCAAGTCGTACAAGGCCGTGGTGCGTGTGCCCCATGGCTGTGGTACCGAAGCCACCCACACCGTTCGCGTTCAGATCCCCGAGGGCTTCTTTGCCGTCAAGCCGATGCCAAAGGCCGGCTGGGAGCTGGAAACCGTCACCGGCCCCTATGAAAACGCCTATGACAATCACGGCACCAAGGTGACCGAAGGCGTCAAGGAAATCGTCTGGTCGGGTGGCAATCTCAAGAACGAGTGGTACGACGAGTTCGTCTTCCGCGGCACCTTTGCCGGTTCGCTTGAAGCGGGCACCTTCTACTTCCCGACCATCCAGGAATGCGCCACCGGCGAGGAAGCCTGGCTCGACACTACCGGTGCCGAGAACGCCGAAATGCCGGCCCCCAGCCTCAAGCTGGTCCCGGCCGAAGGCGGCCACAGCCACTAACGGCATTCCCGGGACGGGGCCAGCGGCCCCGTCCCACCCGCTCCGGCAATCCGAAGGGATTTCACCATGACCAGACTGGCGACCCATTTGGGCGCGCTGATGCTGTGCGCGCTTCTGGCGCTGTGCGGCAGCCTGCCTGCCATGGCGCATGCGCAACTGCTTGCCACCAGCCCCGCCGCCAACACTGTGCTCGATAGCGTTCCGACAACTGCAACGCTTACCTTCAACGAACCAGTGACGGCGCTGGCTATCACCCTTATCGGCGCCGATGGCGATCCGCGCGACCTGCTTGCGGCAACCGAGAGCGGCGAGACGCTTGTCGTCACCCTGCCTGCGGAGATGAGCCAGGGCACCCATGCCCTTAGCTGGCGCGTGGTCTCGGTAGATGCCCATCCCATTGCCGGCACGCTGATTTTCTCCGTCGGTACCGCCAGCGCTGCCCCGCTGGCCGAAACTGCCGCCTCCTCCCGCGCGACCACAATCTCCCTCTGGCTCGGCAAGACCGGGCTGTTTATCGCCCTCGTCATTGGTGTCGGCGGTGCCGTCTTCGCGCTGGCTGCACCGCTGCCGGTTCCGGCTCGCCGCGCCGCGATCGCTGCCAGCGCCGTGGGGCTGGTGCTCGCACCGCTGACCCTTGGCCTGCATGGCGCCGATGCCATGGGGCTTGCACCCGATGCCCTGATTGGCACCACCTCCTGGGCTACCGGTTTCCTGACCAGCTACGGCACCAGCGTGCTCCTGCTCCTGGGCGCCTTCGCTCTGGCGCTTGCGGCACTGTTGCTACCCTCTCTTGGCGTCCTTGCCTGGCTGGCCTGGGCGTTTTCGGCTATTGCCTTGGCAGTAAGTGGGCATGCCGGCGCTGCCCAGCCGCAAATGCTGACCCGTGCCGCCGTCATTTTCCACATCGGCGGCATCCTGTTCTGGACGGGTGCGCTCCTGCCTCTGTGGTTTGCGCTGAGCAGTCGCGGCGAGACTGCAGATCGCGCCCTGATCCGTTTTTCCCGCTTCATTCCCTTCGCCGTTCTGCCGCTGCTGGTCTCGGGCATTGTGCTCGCCGTCATCCAGCTCGGAGCGCCCGGACCGGCCTGGCTGAGGCCCTATGGCTATATTCTGGCCGCCAAGCTGGCGCTGCTTGTCCTGCTCCTGGCGCTGGCCCTGTGGAACCGACTCTCCCTCACTGCCCCGGCGCTGAAGGGAGAGCTCAAGGCACGTCATCGCTTGCGATTCTCCATCCGCCTCGAACTCGTTCTGGTGCTGCTTATTCTGGCCCTGGTCGCCGGCTGGCGGTTCACGCCGCCACCGCGTGCCCTGGCCGAAGTCGAGGCAGCCCAGGCCGCACGGGCGGCGCTGCTCGAGCCTATCCATGCCCATGCCATGGATGACAAGATCATGGCCGGCCTTACCATCACCCCCGGCACGGCCGGTCCGGTGCGCATCGAGATCGAGGTCACCGACATCGACTACGAGCCAATCGAGCCCGTCGCCGTGAATATCACCTTCAGTGCCCCCGAACGCGGCATCGAGCCGTTCAAGGCCAGTGCCATGCTCCTCGATGGTCTCTGGATCATCGAGGGCCAGACCATACCCCTGTCCGGACTCTGGGAGCTCATTCTCGACATCCGTGTCGATCGCTTCACCCTCGCGCGTATGGCGACCGAAATCGACATCCCCTGATCAATGCAAGGAACCACGCTATGAATTCCCTTCCCCGCCTTGCCGCTTTGGCACTTCTTGCCATCCTCGCCCCAGCCCTGCCGAGCCTCGCGCATGACACCACGCCCAAGCCGGCTGGCCACGATGCGCATGCCCATGGCGCAGGCGATGCGCACGCTTCCGGCGATGCCCATGCCGGACACGGCAATGGCCACCATGGCAGCGGCACCGCCGTCGATCAGTCGGGCCTGTCCGATGTCGAGGCAATCACCGCAATCAAGCTCGCCATGTTCGACACGCCCGAAAATCCGTTGCATATCGGCCCCATCATCGTCGTCGGCGACTATGCGGTCAGCGGTTGGGACCAGGGCGGCATGGGCGGCCGTGCTTTGATGCGCAAGACCGCAAAGGGCTGGGCCATCCACCTGTGTGCCGGTGCCGGCCTCAAGGACGCTGCGGCGCTTGCAGAGATTGGCGTGCCCGAACATGAGGCCCTGCAGATGGCAACCGAACTGGCCGCCGCCGAGGCCCAGTTGCCGCCCGAAACGGTTGCCCTCTACGACTCTTTCGACGGCACGGTGATGGTTGACGAGACCCTGTTCTGAGCCACTGGCTCTACCCGGCCCATAACTGTGCCGCCCCGGCAGACAATGCGGGGGCGGTACGACTCTGGAGCCGTTCGGGAACTAGGGCGTGTGCCGCCGGGTAGAGTCCCAAGCCTCCCGCCCCAGCACCAGCTTGGCCCCGGCCTCAAGTCGGGTCTCCTTGACCGCGCCGTTCCAGCGCAACGCGAGGGTCCTTGCGGTCCCCGAGAGCAATGCAACCTCCAACGGTCGCCCAGCCTCCCAGGCGAGATCGAGGGTAACGTTGCCCCGCGCCCGTAGCCCGCTGACGCGCCCTTTCGGCCAGGCCGACGGCAGCGCTGGCAGCAGCGTGATCAGCCCCTCCCGCGATTGCACCAACATTTCCAATATTCCCGCCGCGCCACCGAAATTGCCATCGATCTGGAACGGCGGATGCGCGTCGAACAGATTGCAATAGCTGCGCTCGGGGCTGAGCAGCAGCTTGAGCACGTCATGGGCGCGTTCGGCCTCGCCTAGCCGAGCCCATAGATTGAGCCGCCAGGCAATGGCCCAGCCGGTGGCCTCGTCGCCACGCAGCTCCAGCGACGTCTTTGCCGCTGCCGCCAGCGCCGGCGTCTGATCGGGTGCAATCTGCTGGCTAGGATAGAGTCCATAGAGATGAGAGACATGCCGGTGATCCCGCTCGGGCGCATCGAGGTCCCAGTCCTCCAGCCATTCCTGCAATTGCCCGCCCCGGCCGATGCGGTCAGCCGGCAGACGGGCCCGTGCCGCACGCGCGGAGTCTTGCAGACCACCCGTCGCACCAAGCTGCTGGCTGGCGGCCAGATAGGCGTCGAACAGATCGCGCAATAGCTGGCTATCCATCGCTGGTCCGGCACAGACCGAGCTGCCATGGGGGTGCTGGTTTTCTGGCGATAACGTGGGCACGGTGACGAGAAAGTCTGTGCCGGGCAGGGGCTGCAAGATATCGAGAAAAAACTGCACCGCCCCTTCGAGCAGCGGCAGCAGCTGCCGCGCCAGCGCCTCGGGGCGGCCGGCATAGACCGCATGGTCCCAGGCCTGCACGCAGAGCCAGGCCCCGCCCATCGGCCATAGCCCCCATTGCGACCCATCGACCGGCCCGGTGGCCCGCCAGAGATCGGTATTGTGATGCAGCACCCAGCCGCGCGCGCCATAATGGGCCCGCGCCATCTCTGCCCCGGTTGCCGCCACGCCCTCGATCAGCCCGATGAAGGGCTCGAAACATTCGGCCAGATTGGCCGGGTCGGGCAGCCAGTAATTCATCTCGACATTGATATTGGCGGTATATTTGCTGCCCCAGGGGGGGCGGGTCGAGCGGTTCCATATCCCCTGCAGATTGGCCGGCTGCCCGCCTGGCCGGCTCGATGCCAGCATCAGATAGCGCCCATATTGAACGTAGAGCGCCGCCAGCCCGGCATCGCCCCCTTGGGCGAAACCGGCAATGCGCTCGTCAGTCGGCAATGCATCCTGCCCCGGCCCCAGATCGATCTCCAGGCGGCCGAACCGCGACTGGTGCGATGCAATATGGTCGGCGCGCAGCGCCTCATATGGTTTGCCTGCTATCGCTTCACGCCGCGCCGTCAGGGCCGCCTCCACATCGCCATTGACCTGGTCGAAACGGCGGAATGAGGTGGCGATATCGAGCGTGATCAGGGCGGCATCGGCGCCCCGCACCACCAGCCGCCGCCCGCGCCGTTCTGCCCGGCCGCCCTCGACCCGCAAATCGAGCCCGATGCCCAGGCTCAACGCTCCATCCAAGCCGTGCTCGCCGAAATTGCGCCCGCGATAGTCGAGCCTTGTGTCCTCCCCATCCAGCCAGTCGCCCGGTTGAGGACTGTCAAGCCAGATCTCGAAGCTCAACGCCCCAGGTTTACTGCTGGCGAGCCGCAGCACCAGCAAGTCGTCTGCTGCCGAAACGAAGCATTCTCGCGAAAACACCGCGGCATCGTCGCTGATGCCGGTGCTCAATAGGGCATAGCGTGTGGTGGCGATGGCGGTCTCGAGGTCGAGCGCGCGCCGATAGCTCCCCGGCACCGCCTCATGCTGGAATTCGATGAAGAGATTGCCGGCTGACTGATAGCTCATCTGCGCATGCGGCCGAGCCAACAGCGTCCTATCGGCCAGCGCTTCGGCCTCTTTGTAGCGGCCCTCGAACACCAGCTGTCGCACCGTATCCAGTGCCGGTAGTGCCGCGTCATGGATGGGTTGATAGGGCCCGCCCGACCACAGCGTCGCCTCGTTGAGCTGGATATCCTCGCGCCCCACCCCGCCATGCATCATGGCGCCCAGCCGCCCATTGCCCAGCGGCAGCGTGTCGGTCCATTCCACAGCCGGCCCGCGATACCAGAGGCTGTTTCGGGTCATGACGGGTCTCCTCGCTGCCGGTTCGTTGCGACCGGTTCGGCGCAGTGCACTCTTGTTGATTCCGCACGCCGCGACCAGCCCCGCCGCATGGCGTCGCTGCGCGGCTTTCAATGGTGATATTGACAGTCATGTTAAAGCGGTGCATGTCCCGCCCAGATTTTTTGATAGTTTCAGTCGACTTATTTTCCGGGGGGATGCATCGGTGCACGCTTTCGATCATGGGCAACCAGTCGCCGTCATCGCTCCCTTCGGGCAGCCATTCCTGGCCGGCCTGGAGCGTGAAGCATGAGTCGGCTCGAAACCCTCGGTCTCAGCGCCGGCTATGGCGACGTCACCATTCTCGATGGTGTCGATCTCGTCATTCCCGACGGGCAGGTGACCGTGCTGATCGGCCCCAATGGCTGCGGCAAGTCCACCCTGCTCAAGACCATGGCGCGCATCCTCAAGCCGCAGCGCGGCTATGCCCTGCTCGATGGCAAGTCCATCCACGCGCTCAATACCCGCGCCGTCGCCGCGGCGCTCGGGCTCCTGCCACAGGGCCCGGTGGCACCCGAAGGGCTCACCGTGCGCGAACTGGTGGCGCAGGGGCGCTTTCCGCATCAGTCCTTGCTGCGCCAATGGACCCGCGCCGATGAGGATGCGGTCGATAGGGCGATGGCCATTGCCCGGGTCGCCGATTTCGCCGACCGCGCCGTCGATACTCTCTCCGGAGGCCAGCGCCAGCGCTGCTGGGTGGCCATGGTCCTGGCCCAGGATACCGATCTGATCCTCCTCGACGAGCCCACCACTTTTCTCGACCTCAAGGTGCAGGTCGATCTCATGGACCTCTTTGCCGGCCTCGCCCATGACCATGGCCGCACCCTGGTCATTGTCCTGCACGAGCTCAGCCTCGCCGCCGCCTATGCCGACTATCTGGTGATGATGAAATCCGGCCAGGTCGTCGCCGCTGGCGATCCGCAAGCCATTTTCACCGCCGCGCGGCTCAAGGAAGTCTTCGATCTCGATGCCAGCGTGCTGCGCGATCCGGCCAGTGGCCGCCCGGTCTGCGTGCCCTTCGGCGCCCGCCGCCGCATCGCTGAGGCCGCGCAGTGACCGCCGCCGATGCCGTCACCGTCGAGCGGCATCCGCTGCGCGCCATTTCCGGCGTGCCGCTGCTGCTCCTGGCCCTGGTTGCGGTGTTTCTCCTCCACATCGCTGTCGGCGCCAAGCCGCTGGCCGTGACCACCGTCATCGACGCGCTGATCCATTTCGATCCCACCAATTTCGACCACACTATCGTCCGCAATCTGCGCCTGCCGCGCGCCGTCATCGGCCTCGTCGTCGGTGCCAGCCTGGCTTTGGCCGGCGCTTTGATGCAGGGGGTGACGCGCAATCCGCTGGCCGATCCGGCCTTGCTCGGCCTCACCTCCGGCGCCGCCTTTGCCGTAGTGGTGTTCACCTTCCTCTTCGGCGCCGCAAGCCTCGCGGTCGTTCCCTGGGTGGCCATGGGCGGCGCGCTCGGTGCCGCTACACTGGTCTATGCCATTGCGCGCCTCGTGCCCGGCGGTGCCACCCCGCTCAGCCTCACCCTTTCAGGCGCCGCCATCAGCGCCTTTCTCGGCGCCATCATCTCAATCGTGCACCTGCTCAGCGAAGACACGTTCGACAATCTGCGCGTCTGGCTCACCGGCGGCCTCGCCGGGCGCGACATCAATGTGCTCTTTCAGGTCGGGCCCTTCATGGCGCTGGCCCTGATCGCCGGCGTGGTCCTGGCCTCGCGCGTCACCATTCTCGCCATGGGTGATGAGGTGGCGCAGGCCCTTGGCGTCAAGACCGGCCTGCTCAAGGCCCAATTGCTGGCCGTCATTGTTGTGCTCACCGCCTGCTCGGTGGCGCTGGCCGGTCCGCTCGGCTTTATCGGTCTGGTTATCCCCCATATGGTGCGGCTTTATGTGGGGTCCGATTATCGCTGGATCGTCCCCTATGCCGCCCTGGTGGGCGCCATCTATCTCATCTCCGTCGATATCGCCGCCCGCCTCGTCATCGCCCCGCGCGAAATCTCCACCGGCATCATCACCGCCATGATCGGCGCGCCGCTCTTCGTCCATCTCGTGCGCCAGAGGACCCGCTGATGCCTGCCGTCAGCCCACCCCGCCATCTCATCCTGCGCAGTTCGGGCGAGCGCCTGGCCCTGCGCCTCCCACTGCGCGCCCTTCTGGCGCTCTGCGGCCTCATCATCGTCATCCTCCTGGTCGCCGGCACCAGCCTTGCCACCGGCACCTATGGCGTGGCGCTGGGCGAGGTCTGGGAAACGCTGCGCGGCCTTTCGATTTCGCGCGCGATCGACAATGTTGTCTGGGAGTTCCGCTTCCCTCGTACCCTCGCCGCCATCCTTGCCGGCGCGATGATGGCCCTGTCCGGCGCCACGCTGCAAAACGCTACCCGCAACAGCCTGGCCGATCCTTCCCTGGTCGGGGTCAGCCAGGGCGCGGCGCTTGCCGTGGTGTCCATGACCGTGCTTCTGCCCGGCGAGGCCGTCGCGCTGCGCCCCTGGGCCGCGTTTGCCGGCGCTGTACTCGTGGCGCTGGCCATCCGCTCCCTCTCCCATACTCGCCAGGGCGGCAGCGCCATTCGCTTCATCCTCATGGGCATTGGCTTGTCCGCCTTCATCTCCTCGATCACCTCGGCGCTGATCACCTATGGCAAGATCGACAATGCCATGGCGGCTTTGGCCTGGCTCTCCGGCTCCATCAATGCCGCCACCTGGTCCGATGTATGGACATTGGCGGGCTGGTCTGCGGTTCTCTTTCCCGTGCTGCTGGGCCTTAGCCGCACCATGAGCGCGCTGCGCTTCGGCGATGCCAGCGCCGTCGGCCTCGGCGCCCCGGTGGCGGTGACGCGCAATCTCCAACTCGCCCTCGCCGTCGGCTTTGCCGCCATCGCCACTTCCGTGATCGGCCCGCTGGGTTTTGTCGGCCTCATCGCCCCCCATGCCGCTCGGCGCCTCGCGCCATCCGGCGTTGGGCTGCATCTGCTGCTGACGGCGGGGATTGGCGCCTTGCTGGTGCTCACCGCCGACCTCATCGGCCGCGTCGCCTTCGCGCCCATCCAGATCCCGGCAGGCCTGCTCACTGCCCTCATCGGCGTCCCCGTCTTCGTCGTGCTGCTGATCCGCGGCCGCCCTGCAACCTCCACCTGATCCCACCAGGAGACCATCGTCATGCTGCTCCGCTCCCTTATTGCCCCGACGCTCCTCCTTGCCGCGCTTGCCGGCTCCGCCTTCGCGAAGGAGACCCGCTCCTATACCGCCGCCAACGGCACCTTCGACATTCCCGTCGCCCCGCAGCGCATCGTCGCCCTCAATGACCAGATCGTTGCCCTGCCGCTTTACGAGCTTGGCGCCCATGTGGTCGGCAGCGCCGGTCGCATCGATCCCGAGGGCAAGCCCTTCCTGCGCGGCGGCATGGATACGCTGGGCATTGACTATGCCAATACCGACATCGCCTTTGTCGGCACCTTCGACACTCTCGATGTCGAAGCCATCGCCGCCCTGCAGCCCGATCTCATTATCGGCGGCCCCTATACCGATCCGGCCTTGGCCGAGCAGCTGCAGAAGGTGGCGCCCACCCTCATCGTCAACAACAACGAACTGGGTATTATCGAAACCCTGCGCGCATTCGCCGATATCACCGGCCAGGCCGGCAATTTCGAAGCCCGCCTCAAGCGCTACCAGGATAATGTGGCCCGCACCCGGGCCTATCTCGAACATTCCGAGGACATTTCGGTCACCATGACCTTCGTGTTTCCAGAAGGCGCGCAGATGTGGGTCTATCGCCACAATGGCAATCTGGGCGCGGTGGCGCAGGTAGTGCGCGATCTTGGCTTTAAGGAGACCGCCGCCATGCAGGCGCTGCCCGCCAATGAGGGCACGATCAGCCCCGAACTGATCCAGAGCCTCGATGCCGATTTCATCTTCGGCTTCTATCGTCAGCAGCCCGACGCAACCCCGGCCACCATCCGCGCTGCTTATGAGAAATTCGCGCCCGGCTTCTGCGCGGCGCTGACCGCCTGTCGCAACGGACAGTTCGTGCTGCTGCCGGGCCCCACTTTCGGCCCGACCATGACCGGGTTGGAGCTGACGCTGGAGCTCATCGAAAGCCAGCTTGCCGCGCGGCCGTTCACCCCCTTTGTCGAAGCCGAGTGATGGGCAAGCACGTCTTCTGCACCGATCTCTGCCTGGCACGGGGCGAGCCCCTCGCCGGCACCGGCGATACGCCGGAGCGCGCCCTGCTGCTGGCCTGGCCGCGGGGCAAGTGGCGGGTGCCACGCTGGCAGTCCGCCGACATGTCGCCCGAGCTCAGCGCCGCCATCCATGACGCGGCCATGTCCGGGCTCTATATCGGCCTCATCGACAAGGTAGAGGCGCCCGAAAGCCTGCCGACCCTGCATGCCCAGCCCGAAAACGTCTATGCCAGTTTCGATGATGAAGCCGCGCTGATCGCCGCCATCCGCAATTATGTCGACGGCATCCTGTTCGCCGGCACCAGGGATACGCGCCGCACGATCATCTGCTGCACCGACAGCCGACGCGATGCCTGCTGCGCGCGCTATGGCTTTTCCACCTACAAGGCGCTGGTCGCCGCCGCCGATCCAGCTCTTTTCAACATCGTGCAATGCACCCATATCGGCGGCTGCCGCTTTGCCGCCTCGCTGGTGGTCATGCCGCAGCGCCAGCGTTATGGCCGCATGACCGCCGAGCAGGCCCCCGCCTTCCTGTCCGCCCTGGCGCGCGACGAGCTTTACCTGCCCGCCTACAAGGGCCGCACCGACCGTCACGAGGCCGAACAGGTCGCCGAACTCGCCGCCCTTGCCTGGGCGTCCGAGCGCGGGCAGGTGCTCAAATCCGTAGCGATTACCGGCGCGATTCCAGAGGCCCCAATCGAGGGCGCGGCACTCAACCTGACGGCCCATCTGCCCCAAGCGGCACTCGCCATCAGCCTCACCGCCCGCAGCTTCTACATGCAGGGCAATTGCCAGATCGTCGCTGATAACGAGGGCGAGGACAAGCTGCGCTGGTGCCTCGCCAGCGTCACGCCCCTGCCGTTTTCCCCCCTTTCAGGCCCCACCTGATCCAACTCAAACAAGGGTCGTTTGCGGCCCGCACTGGAGCCTTTCATGCAGTTCATCCTCAAATTAGCCGCGGTGGCGGTTGTGACGGCGCTATCGCTGTCGCCGGTGCTCGCCCAGGAAACGCGCAGCTTTACCGATGATACCGGTCGCGTCGTTGATATTCCCGTCGCTCCCCAGCGCATTGTCAGCCTGCACGACAGCGTGCTCACGGTGCCGCTGCTCGAACTTGGTGTGATCCCTGTCGGCAGCCATGGCCGCACCACCGAGGACGGCAAGCCCTTCATCCGCTCAAGCAATGTGCTGACCGGTATCGACTTCGACAATTCCACCATTCAGTTCGTCGGCAATCTGCCCGCCGATGTCGAGGCGGTGGCCGCGCTCGAACCCGACCTCATCCTCACTACCCCCTGGCAGACCGCCGGCCTCGAGCAGCTCGAGGCCATCGCCCCCACACTGGTGCTGGACTCGGGCAAGCGCGACGCTTTCGGCATGCATTCCGTTCTTGCCGACGTCACCGGTACCCAAGATCGCCTGGCCACTCTCGATGCGCGCTACCAGAGCCAGATCGCGCAGATCAAGCGCCTGATCGACACCAGCTCGATCTCCGTCAGCATCATGCAGGGCGTCAACGGTCAGTTCGCTGTCTGGCACACCTATGGCACGCTGGGCATCGTGCTGCGTGACGCCGGCTTCGTCTTTCCCGACCGGGTCAACGCCATTCCCGAAGGCACCAACGAGCTCTTGAGCGCCGAAGCTCTGCCCGAGCTCGACGCCGATTTTGTCTTCGTCACATATCGCACCGATGCCCTCGAAACTCCGGCCGATGCCATGAAATATCTCGACGAGGTCGTGCCCGGCTTCTGCGATTTCCTCTTTGCCTGCCGCGCCAACCAGATGATCGTCATGCCGCGCGAGGAGGCGTCCTCCGCCTCCTATTACGGCCTCGGCGTCATGGCCTACACGGTCATCTCCCAGATTTCCGGTCGCCGCTTCGAGCATAAGCCGGACTAGGTTCTGCGGTCCGCTCGGATGATTGAACGGGGCGCTGTCCGGCCGGTCAGCGCCGCCTTCTGACCCTCAGGGCCAGATGGGGGCGGCCCGGCAGGCGGACACCGAACGCGGCGTCCGCCTTGCCGCCGCGCACCACGGCGCCATGTCGGGTCGGATGGGGAATTGCGGGCGCGATACGCTGGGCGGGCTCTATGGTCATGGCCCAGGTGTCGATAAGGTCGACATCGTAGTCGCGGTCGTCGAGCGGCAGGCCGGTCGTCCATTGCGCCGGCTGGTGCTCGCCGAAATAGATATAGCGCACGTCGCCATCCTCGGCCGCCGACATGCGGCTCCACGGCCAGGACGTAGTGCCACCGAGCGGCGTCAGGCCGGCCTTGACGTCTTGTTCGAGCAATTCGCGCAGGAACTTGATGCGCTTCCAGGCGTCGCCATGGAGCTCGCCACCCTTGGCCCACCAGATGATGTCTTCGGGGTGTTCGAACGTTTCCCCATGCCCGGCATAGCCGCCGCGCAGAGCCGTGATCCAGAATCGATGCGTCAATTCCTGGGCCGAAATATTGCCCCAGGCGGGGAAAATATTGCCCTCATATTCGGGCTCGTCATTGACCACCGGCTTGCCATAGGCATCGCGCCATTCCGGGGTCTTTTTGACGTCCCAGTTCTGGATGCAGACATGGGTGACCCAGGGCTTGGTGTGATCATAGTTCATCCGCACATCGCCATTATGGATCGAGCGCAGATGGCCATAGGGGTCGTTTTCTCCGAGAATGTGAAAGAAGCGGTCCCATCGCTCCATCGGTTTGGTGTCGAGCAGGAAATCGTATTCGTTGGCCAGCGACCACCACACATTACGATAGGCCGCTAGGCGCGCCGCCAGATACGCGACATAGCGATTGTCCTGCTCCGCGGACATGTCGCAATAGCCCCAACGGTCATAGGGATGGAAGATGATGATATCCGCCTCGATACCAAGATCGCGCAGCTTGCCGATCTGGCTTTCGAAATGGCGGAATGCCACTGGATTGGGTCGGTCGAAATCCCGCTTGCCATCTGCGCCGACGTCGAAAACGTCATGGAGCGGCTCATTGGTGTTGAACGGATAGTCCTTTGGAAAGACGCCCATGCGGATCTTGTTGAAACCCGCCGTGGTCAGCGTATCGAGGGTCTGCGCCTGCAACTCGAGCGGCTGGTGGGTCCAGGCATAGCAGGTGGTGCCGAAGCAGAGGAACGGCTTGCCGTCGGCATGGGCGAAGTGGAACTGGTTGGCGACCCGGACAGGGCCATGCGCCCCCTTGAGCGGCGTGGTCGCGGTGAAACTGCCAACCTTTCCTTCTAGCGCGGCCAGGGAAGACCGGGTTTCGTAGTGCCACTCGCCCTGCGTATCGGGCATGAAGCGCAGCACATATTGACCCTCGCCATCGTAGAAACCCGGAACGCGAATGGAACGGCCGCGCTGCGTGAAATAGGCTTCAAGTGTCACATCGATATAGGGGTTGCCGGTAGCCGGACCCGACAGGCGCAGCTCGAAAATGTCCCAAACGGGCGTGGTGGTCATGGTCATATCCTTGTCGGCCAAGCGTCGATGCGTCCAAGCCATACAGTCTTATGGTGCCTGGGCGCAAAGTGCAGCATGTCGCCATGGATCGCCGTTTGGGCGGCACGGCCCGCTGAAACCTTTCGACATCAGCGAGCCTCGGAGCATGGGTCAATTCCTGGGACGAACGCCGTCATCAACGGTGTCGAGGATCCTAGGCTCCCTGCCCCAAATGCGTTCGCCAAAGGTGGCCGCTTCAATTCAGGCCTGGCACTTGTGGGTGAGGAAGGACCGGAGTTGGTGGAGTTCGGTGGGCCGGGACAGGTTCACACCGCGTCGGAAACGGGAGGTATGCTGTCCGGTGGGTCTTCGGGAAGCGTTTCTTTCCTCATCAACATGGGAGGAATTCACATCCAGGGGGTCAACGATCCGGAGCATATTGCGGATCAAGTTGCGCCGATTTTGGGTAGAAGGCTCAAAAGAGAAATTGATGGCATTCAGGCCGACATTGGTTGGAGTATCGCCTGATGGCAGATCAATTGAAGTTTGAATCTGTGGACGAAGCGCTGCAGTTCATGCTGGACCAAAACGCCGAGCTGCGAGCGCGATTGGATGCGCAAATGGTCGCTTCACTGGCTTTGATCAAAACGCTTTCCCAGCTGTCCTTAAAAGTTAGCCAAGCTGATCTTTTTGAGATGGCCTTGGAGGTCGCTGCTTCGACGGTGAAGAAACTGCAACTCCATCCCTCTGCCATTGCAGAACTGGAACGATACTGCAGCGAGGTCAAAGGTATCCGTAAGGTTAAGTTCGGGATTATCGACAGGGGAAGAGTTGAGTAGCTACTTATCAACACTCTGTGGATCAGTGGCCATTACCGCAATGAACCGGATAGGCGCGTCAGGGTTCCTCAGGTCAGGGGAAAGCTCTCTAAACCCAATGGCCGTTGTCATTGGACGTGCATTGATGGCGTGGATAAGCATCTCCTCCGCGAACGACAAAAGATTATCCAAAGCTACGTCTAGGTCGCGGTACAGGTCTGTCTTGGGCAGAGTGTCGTCGTTCCGAACGCGATACCAAGCAGGCGGGATATATAAGCCTCGGCTTGGGCCTTGAGCGAAGTCCTCGATTTTCAGCGCTCCGGAGTTACCGCCCGGATGCTCGACTGCGTTACGCTTTTTTACTAGCTCGGAGATCCAGTTTGCATCCCCGGAGAGGGATGTGGTGAGGTGATGGTTTAATCCAAATGTCTTCTCCGCCCATTTTTGGGCAGCACTTTTCTCCCCTCTAGAGTTCCAAAAAACGGCCGCCTCTTCGCTTAAGCGTGCGTTCTCAAACAGTACGTTCATTGTTATCGCGACGTCCCGAAGGAAAAGCTTGATCGCGAAGAGCAGGCCTTCGACCTCGGCCTGAAGGTTCATAATCGCGGGAACTGTATACTCCCCGCGCGCCAGGACTTCGTTCGTTTCTTTGAGAGCTTCGGCGCGGGAAGCTATCAGCCGTGCATGGTATTCATGGCATTGCAGAAGCCGGCGCTGAAGCTCCAAGTAGCGACCGAATATCTCCTCTTTTGTCGCTTTATCAACGTCTAGCCACTGCGCCAACTCAATAGTCTGAAGCGCAAGACGCGCCACGATCGGATTGTCCACTCCGTGATTGGAGACCTTTTGCACAATTAAAGGTGGAATGCCTCTTTCTGCCACTTCGTCCCCCTACCCTACTGCCCGTCGGCACCTGACTTGGGTCGTGAATTGCGATAGTCGAGCAAGGTGCCCGGATCTTCACGAAATCCTTGAAACGCGGCTAGACGGCTTCCGACGTGCAAGATCTCGCCCGTCCAATTCCTGAATGCCAGGAGAAAACCTTCTTAGCGGTATAAACTAAACCAGGCATAAGCTTTGCCGCGGGCGGCGGCGGCGTGGCCGCAGGGGCGTATACTTGGACAACATTAGCTGCGACGGATGGACCAAGCAGACCTAACCTATCGATGTTCGCTTGATAGATAGGAACTGCGAAACGAGGTGGGGTGAAGGGGGCGTCCGCATTCTTGTAATCTCGATCCAGTGAAAGGCGTTTCCAGACGACATTTTGCGCTCGGAGTATAGTTTGTTGTTGGTGGACTGCGCTCAAGAGAGCGATGAGCTCTCCATGCAAAGAGGCCGCTAATACCCTATGCTGATAGGTGCGTTCTGCGGCTACTTTCTGCTGATCTAATCTATAGCTGTGCTCCCGGGCCTGTAGTTCGATCTCTGCGCGGTGTGTTTGTCCCTCAACCAGGTTTTTGAAACCTAGGTTTGCCTGCCACGCGACGACGCCAAACCCAGGAATTCCAACCACTATCGTGGCTAGAGGCGCAGAGATCGAGCTGGCTAATGCAGAGATGGACCCTGCCGTTCAAGGCCAGAAGCGCCGCATTTAACGTTAGCATCGCCAAGTGAAAGAGCAGCCGCACCCACTCACTGAAACGCGGTGAGGTGCTGCTAGGGGCTCTACCGGTGACAAGCCGCCAAAGGTGCGATCGCATAGCGGCAAGCTCTCAGAATGGCCCACGGGAGTCGAGTGCCATTTCCCTCGAACTTAACAGATTGAGGCGATCGCCAGACGACGTTCGTGAGCTTTTGGTGAGTTGATCTACAAAGCAAATCATCAACGAAGTGCTAACTTATTGTTTTTATTGGCGCACCCGGCGAGATTCGAACTCACGACCTCTGCCTTCGGAGGGCAGCGCTCTATCCAGCTGAGCTACGGGTGCAGGCCGGAATCGGGGGTTGGCCCGATGGAGTGGGCGCAAACTAGTGCAAGGGCGGGGTTTCTGCAACCGGCGAAATCGCGCGGGTTTGCCACATTTCGGACACAAGCCTGACCGCGATGTGAACGAAATATGAGCGCCGGCGCCCCCGCATGGCAGAGAACTGCTGTCGTCGGAGCGCGATTGCTGCCACGGACTGGCAGGAGGTTGCGGCAAGAGGCGCCGAACGGATATGGCTTGGGGGCAGTGATGACGACGATAGACGGACCGGATGGACGACCGCGCTGCCGCTGGTGTGCCGGCGCGCCCGAATTTGTCCCCTATCACGACAGTGAATGGGGATTTCCCGTCGACGACGACAGGCGCCTGTTCGAAAAGCTGAGCCTTGAGGCGTTCCAGTCCGGATTGAGCTGGCGCACCATCCTCAATAAGCGCGAAGCCTTCCGCGCCGGCTTCGCCAATTTCGACATTGACACCGTGGCCGGTTTCACCCCGCTCGACATCGACCGCCTCCTGGCCGATGCCGGCATCGTGCGGCACCGCGGCAAGATCGAGGCAGTGATCAATAATGCATGCCGGGCGCAGGAATTGATCGCCGAAACCGGCTCGCTGGCGGCCTATGTCTGGCGCTTCGAGAGCAAAGAGGCGGCGACGCCGAAGACGCGATCCACCTCTCCCGAATCCGAGGCCTTGTCGAAGGCACTGAAGAAGCGCGGCTGGCGGTTCGTGGGACCGACCACGGTCTATGCCTTCATGCAGGCCATGGGGCTGATCAACGACCATGCCCAAGGCTGCGTGACGCGGGCCGAGGCGGCGCTGGCGCGGCAGCACTTCGTGGTACCGCGATAGGGTTTTGAGTTTGGAGCGCGCCGGGGATAGGCGGTGCTTCTGACAGTGCGACGAGACTGGCCGCGGGCACGGGGAAACGAAGGGGTTGTGGTGCGGCTAGAACGTTCACGTTCTGGTTGATGCGGCCTCATCGCCCCTGCCCCTTGAGTGGAGGGCAGTGTTTACTTTGGGCTCATCGGGAGGCACTGTAACCGCGGCTCCTGCTCTCCCTCCCCCTTGAGGGGAGGGCCGGGGTGGGGGTGGTTCAGTGATTCACCGATGGACCCCCACCCTCATTCCCTCCCCTCAAGGGGGAGGGAGGCGAAAGCGCACAGAGTCCGCCTCAAGTGGAAATGATCTGGCCGCCCTCGGGTCAAGCCCGAGGGCGGCATGGTGATGGTGGCGGGCGCCGGGCACCCCGGTGGCAGGGCGGCGCTGGCGTTTAGCGCTGCGCACCGAAGGCTGGGCGGTGATTGTGGGGCGCGGCGCGTATGCCTGGGGGAAAGGCGGGGTGCGGGGAGGATGGTCCCCTGCCCCTCAAAACTTCAGTCCTGGCGGGAGATGCGGATGCGCTTGCGGACGTTTTTTTCCTCGACATCGAGCCATTGCACGGCGCGGTCGGGATTGGTCTCATTGAGCAGGGCATCGATGTCGAGGCCCTGACGCTGAAGCTCCTGGAAGGCAGAGCCGGGCAGGAGGCCGGCGACGAATTGCAGCGGGCCGACGGGAATGCGCAGCTCTTCGACGCAAGCGCCTTCGACATATTTTTCGATCAGAATGGTGGTCATGATAGGGCCTTTCGGGGTTGAGCGGTACGGGCCGGGAGGTGGCCGAAGAAGAAGCTGGGGTCGCGGACCACGATCACCACGGTGAGCACCAGCAAGAGGCCGGTCTGGATGATCTTGCTGTCCGGATGGGTCTGGAACAGTTCGTTGAAGACATTGGCCGCGAGGTGGAAGGCGACCGCCACCCAGATATTGCGACCCGAGCGGTAGTAGAGCCAGTTCATCAGCAGCACGAAGGGAATGAGGCTGACGACGAAGTTGAGGGTGTGCAGCGGGCCGCTATCGGCCAGATTGGCTTGGTAATAGCCCTCGATGAAGCCGAGCGGCAGGTGCCAGAGCGCCCAATAGACGCCGAAGACAATCGAGGTCCAGAACAGGTTCATGCTGCGCCGCAGCGCATCGGTGCCATAGCCGTGCCAGCTGATTTCCTCGGCAATGGGCGCGAATAGCAGCGGCACCCAGCCCACCAGAATGCCGGCACTGAACGAGGCATGATTGGCGAGAAGGAACTGTTCGGGACTGTAGCCGAAGGCCAGCGAAATCAGCTGGGCGAGCAGAATGCTGCCGACCATGATGGCAGCACCCAACAGCATGTTACGCCAGGCAAGGCCCTTGACGCTGAGGCGACGCCAGAGATCCTCGCGCAGCACCGGGTCGCGGCGGATCAGCAACCAGGAGACCAGCATGGGCAGGACCAGGCCCAGTCCGGCAAAAAGGCTGACCATGCTGAGGCTGAGCGTGCCGGGTTCGGGCTGGCGGCTGAACCAGGCGGCGATCAGCCAGGCGGTCCAGGGAAAGATGGTGGCGAGGGCAAAGAAGGTCCAGGGCCGGTTGAAGCGGTGGATGATGGCCTGTTCATTGGGCGGCATGGGTAAGATTATCCGAGAGTGGCAAGGCGGGTGAGCAGCGCGCCCTTGGGCGTGCCGAGCGCGCGCTCGATGATGATGAGGGTGGCGCGCAGGCGCGCTGCGTGTTCCTCGGCGGTCCAGCCGAAGCGGCCGCCGCCAAGCAGGGCCGCCTGGCCGGCCAGGAGAAATTCGATGGTGGAGAGGCTGTCCTCGACCTCGAAGGCGCCTTCGGCCCGGCCTGTCTCGACGATTGCGGCCAGCACCGGGGCCAGCCGGCGCACCAGCGCCATATTGACCAGATCGTGCAGGGCAGTGTTTTCGGGATGGTTGAGGGCTTCGACCAGATAGGTTTCGCCGCGATCCACCTGCTGCATGGCCAGCACGGCGGCGGCAAAGCGATCAAGGCTGTCGCCCTGCTGCTGGCCAGCCGCGGCTGCGGCGACCGCCATGTGCTCCACCACGGTTTCGGCGAGACGCGCCAGCAGGTCGTCCTTGGTCTTGAAATAGAGATAGAACGTGCCCTTGGCGATGCCGGCGCCCTGGACGATTTCGTCCACCGAAACGGCCCTCACGCCTTTCTCGCGGAACAGACGCGCGGCGCTGGCAAGGATTTCGCCGGCCCGCTCGGGGGGATTGGCGCGACGGGGTGACATAAGCGTTTCCGTAAATGACTGACGGTCAGTCAGTTATTATGGGGCTATGGTGACGCTGTCAATGGGGGTGTGTTTTGGCGGAGAGGGCGCGAGGGGTAGTGGTGGTGCGAGGGGTGCGGATTGCTGGTGCTACACGGATTGCTGGTGCCAGGACGCGGACCGCTGGCGCGAGGCTGCATTGCCGGTGCGTGGCGAGTGGATTGGCGCTGGATCATTTCAAGCTGACGGACACTCGGGGCGCTTGCGCCTCCCTTCCCCTTGAGGGGAGGGAATGAGGGAGGGGGGCTGAACGGTCCGGGAATCCGTTGGTTTCATGGGAGTTTGCTAAACCTGTAGCACCCCCACCTAACCTCCCCCTGTTGAAGGGGGAGGGAGAGCGGGAGCCGAAGCCGAAGCCGAAGTCTAAGCGCCTTCCAACGCGCTCAAAGCGAACACTTCCCACTTGAGGGGAGGGGCGCTAGCGCCGCTTCAACCAGAACATGGAACGCTCTAGATCATTTCAAGCTGAGGTGGCCTTTGGCCCATTTCGCCTCGCTCAGCCTTGAGGGCAGGGCTATCGCATATGGGTTTGAGCGTGCTCCACACCCCCTCCCAGCCTCCCCCGTCAAGGGGGAGGAGCCGCATCGAGTGCCAGGTGAGATATTGCCAAACACGCAGCCCGAACTCCCTCCCCCTTGCGGGGAGGGCTATCGCATAGGACCGTCATGCCCTCGGAAGGCAGTAGTCGGGTTCTGGCGCGACAGATGAAACGCGTACCACGTCGCCCTCGGGCCTGACCCGAGGGCCTGTCGGCGGGCCGCCAGACAGTACTGGTGCAGGCGGAGATTGGCCCTCGGATCGAGCCCAAGGGCGGAACGGTGGAGGGGAAACGCCGGGACAATACGAGGCGCCAAGTCGAGCTTTCGCTCGTGGAGGACCAGAGCTCAGGACAATATGCGATGGCACTGCTCGCAACGGGGAGGAGACGACAGAACTGAGGGTCCGGCTCAGTTTGAAATGCCCTAATAGGTCGCGCGGCCGCCCGAGAGGTCGAAGACGGAGGCGGTGGTGAAGCTGTTTTCGGGGCTGACCAGCCAGGCGACCATGCTGGCGGCTTCATCGACCTCGAGGAAGCGGCCGCGGGGGATGCGGCTGAGCATATAGTCGATGAATTCGGGCTTGAGCTCGTCGAGAATGCGGGTCTTGGCCGTGGCCGGCGTGATGGCGTTGACGGCGATGTCGTATTTGGCCAGTTCCTTGCCCAGCGCCTTGGTCATGGCGATGACGCCACCCTTGGCCGCGGCATAGGCGGCGGCATTGGGATTGCCCTCCTTGCCGGCAATAGAGGCGATGTTGACGATGCGCCCGTAATTGGCCGCTTTCATGAAGGGCACGACGGCGCGGTTGACATAGAAGGTGCCGTTGAGATCGATGTCGATCACCCGTCGCCACTCGGCGGGGTCATATTCGTCGAGCGGCGCGTTTTTGCCGGCAATGCCGGCCGAATGCACGAGGATGTCGATGCCTCCATGGCTTTGCGCGACTTCGGCGGCGGCCCTGGCCACCGCATCGCCATCGACGATATCGACCACGAGGGTGGAGGCCGCCTCACCCAGGCGGGCGCTCGCCGCAGCCAGCGCTGCCGGATCGATATCCCAGAGGCTGACCCGCGCGCCCGAGGCCACGAGGCGCGCCGCGATGGCGAGGCCGATGCCCTGCGCGCCGCCGGTAATGATGGCCGTCTGATTGTGCAGGTCGTAGGAATTCATCGCTTTGGTCCGCCTCTTGCTCGGCGGATCGTAGAAGCGGGCGGCAGTGTCCGCAAGCCGCCTATGGACCGGTCATTGGCCGGGTCATGCCTGCGCCCGACGGACAAAGCCGGGCAGGGCGCAGGCGGGGAGGATCAATCCTCTTCGACGAACACTTCCTTGCGCTTCCTGCGGATGGAGGGCAGGACCGCGATGATGACGGCAAGCAGGGCCAGGCCCAGCAGCGTGGCCGAGATCGGGCGCTCGAGGAACACCATCGGGTCGCCGCGCGAGATGATCATGGCGCGGCGCAGATGCTCTTCCAGCAGCGGCCCCAGCACGAAGCCGAGCAGCAGCGGTGCCGGTTCGCAGCCGAAGCGGATCAGCACATAGCCCAGGATGCCGAAAAAGCCGATGGCGTAGATATCGAAGATGTTCTGGTTGATCGAGTAGCAGCCGATGCAGGCGAACAGCACGATGGCCGGGAACAGCGCGCGATAGGGGATGGAAAGCAGTTTCACCCACAGCCCGATCAGCGGCAGGTTGAGCAGGACCAGCAGCATATTGCCGATCCACATCGAGGCGATGATGCCCCAGAACAGCGCCGGCTGGTCGTTGATGACATTGGGGCCGGGGGTAATGCCCTGGAGAATGAACGCGCCCACCATCAGCGCCATCACCGGATGGGCGGGAATGCCCAGGGTCATCAGCGGGATGAAGCTGGTTTGCGCGGCGGCATTATTGGCCGATTCCGGTCCCGCCACCCCTTCGATGGCGCCATGGCCGAATTCCTCGGGATGCTTGGACAGGCGCTTTTCAGCCGAGTAGGAGGCAAAGGACGCCAGGATATGCCCGCCACCCGGCAGGATGCCGAGAATGGAGCCGAGCGCAGTGCCGCGCACCACCGGGCCGGCGGAGCGGCGGAAATCCTCCTTGGTCAGCCACAGATTCTTGACCGCCTTGACCATGACCTCGCGCCCCTTTTCGAGCTCGAGATTGCGCAGGATTTCGGCGACGCCGAAAATGCCGACGGCCACCGAGACGAAGTTGAGGCCCGAATAGAGCTCGCGCTGGCCGAAGGTGAAGCGTGGCTGGCCGGTATAGATGTCCTGCCCCACCATGCCGAGCAGGAGGCCCAGAACGATCATGGCCAGGGCCTTGAGGATCGAGCCATGGGCCAGGGCGATGGAGACGAGCAGGCCCAGAACGATCAAAGCGAAATATTCCGGGGCGCCGAAATTGAGCGCGGCGCGGGCCAGGGGCGGAGCGAAGAAGGCCAGGAGCAGCGTGCCGACGGTGCCGGCGAAGAAGGAGCCGAGTGCGGCGGTGGCCAAAGCCGGTCCGGCCCGGCCCTTCTTGGCCATCTGATAGCCGTCGATGGCGGTCACCGCCGAAGAGCTTTCGCCCGGCAGGTTGATGAGGATTGCCGTGGTCGAGCCGCCATATTGGGCGCCGTAATAGATGCCGGCGAGCATGATCAGCGCCGTGGCGGGCGACAGCGAGAAGGTGATCGGCAGGAGCATGGCAATGGTGGCGGTGGGCCCGATCCCGGGCAGCACGCCGACCAGAGTGCCCAGAAGCACGCCGACAAAGCAGTAGAAGATGTTGATGGGGTCCAGGGCGACGGAAAAGCCCAGGCCCAGTGAAGCAATGATATCCATGGGCCGCTCCTATTGACCGAGCCAGGGGCCGAACAAAGCCACCGGAAAACCGAGGCCGACCACGAAGATGAGGGTGCACATGACGGTGAGGCCCACCGCCAGGATGGCGGCGAACAGAGGCGAATTCTGCCGGCTGGCCATGGCGGCGCCGAAGGCCGAGACGAAGACCACGGGGATGAAGCCAAGCCCGCGAATGGTAAGGGCGAAGAAGATGATGGTGCCCAGGATCAACGCGATGGCGCGCCAGGAGGGCGGATCGCGCTCCTCGGTATCGGGCTTGCCCAGGCCGCTGATGGCAACGGCCACCCCGAGGGCACACAGGACGCCGCCAAGCAGCAATGGCATGAAGCCGGGGCCCATGCGGAACGCGGTGCCGATCTCGTAGCTCAGCGATTCCAGCGTGAAATAGGCACCAAAGGCCACGAACAATCCGCCCGAGACCAATTCCTTGGTCGAAGCATTAACGGCCATGCGCCGTCCTCCCCATGATGTTTGGCATGTGCCGGACCATGCGGCCGCCCGCCAATGGGGGCAGGCGGCCGCTGTCAGGACTTAGTCGGCATAGACGCCGGCGGCTTCGATCACCGCGCGCCAGAGTTCGATCTGGCTGGTGAGGGTCTGCGTCAGGGCCTCGGGCGTGGCTTCGGCAGCGGTGACCGGATAGGTGCCCAACTCGGCAAAGCGGGTGGTCACCGATTCATTGGTGAGCGCCTTTTGCAGCGATGCCTCCAGCCGCGCGATGATGGCCGGGTCTGTGCCCGCGGGGGCGTAAAGGCCATGCCAGACACCGATTTCGAGGCTCAGCCCGCCTTCCCTGGTGGTGGGCAGCTCCGGCAGGGTCGGCAGGCGGGTCGAAGAGGTGACGCCATAGGCCTTGACCTCGCCGGCCAGGATCTGGCTGGTCGTATTGGTGGTCTGGTCGCAGATCAGGTCGACCTGCCCGCCGATGATATCGGTCATGGCCGGGCCAGAGCCCTGATAGGGCACGGTGGTCATCGGGGTGTCGACCGCTTCCATGAACAGCATGCCGCATAGCTGGCTGGCCGAGCCGATACCGGCATGGGCATAGGTGATGTTCTCGCCATTGGCTTTCACATAGTCGAGCAGCTCGGCCATGGTATTGGGCTCGAAATCCTTGCGCGCCACCAGCGTCATCGGCACCGAGGTGATCAGCCCGATGGTGGAGAAATCGGTCAGCGGATCATAGGGCAGGCTGCGATAGAGCGTCGGCGCGGTCGACATGCCGATGTGATGCAGCAAAAGCGTGTAGCCGTCATTGGGCGCGGTGGCGACCTGGCCGGCACCGAGCGTGCCGCCGGCACCACCGACATTCTGCACCACCACCTGCTGGCCCAGATCCTGGCTCATCGCCTCGGCGACGAGACGCGCCACCGTGTCGGTGGGGCCGCCGGCCGAGAAGGGCACGACCACGGTGATCGGCTTGGTGGGATAATCCTGCGCCAGGGCGGTGCCCGACAGGGCCATGGTCACCAGCATGCCGGCGGCAAAAATCGACTTCATTGCTTTCCTCCCGAAAACATTCGCTCCGGCTCCTCCGCCGGCTCGCTGTCCATCTTGCAAAGCCCGTGCCAAGTGCGAGTTGCAAGGCTGGCCTGCGTTTTTTGCAAATCACTCTGGCAAGTTTGGCGGAAAATTGCCAGGATATGCGCGATGGATTGGCAATATCTTGCCGGAGGCGCCTTGGGCATTCGCGAAAGGCTGAAGCAGCGCAGCGTGATCCTGTTCGCCCTGGCGCTGGTGGCGGTGCTCGGTACCGGCTGGGCCGTGTTCGAGTTGACGCTGTCGGCGGGCCTGCGCACCGCGGGGCAGCAGGCCGACCGGCGCCTGGCGCTGTTCGACCGCACCCTCGAAGCCATCATCGAGCGCTTTCACTATCTGCCCTCCAGCATTGCGCTGGCCAGCGACACCCGCGCCGTGCTGCTCGATCCGGGCAATGCAGAGACCCGGGAGGCCGCCAATGCCTTTCTCTCCCGCCTCAACGACACGGCCGGGGCAGGGGAAATCTTCGTCATGGCCACCGACGGCCAGGTGGTCGCGGCCTCGAACTGGTGGGCCTATGACAGTTTTGTCGGCGAGAACCTGGCCTATCGGCCCTATTTCGAAGAGGCCATGTATGACGGGGATGCCAAATTCTATGCCGTGGGCACGGTCACCGGCGTGGCGGGCTATTTTCTGGCCCGGCGCATCGATGGCGAGAATGGGCCGCTCGGCGTCGCCGTGGCCAAGATCAATCTCGGCGAGATCGAAGCCAATTGGTGGCGCTCGGGCGAATTGATCGGCATTGTCGATCTCAACAATATCACCATTCTCTCCACCCGCCCCGACTGGCGCTATCGGCCGATCGCCCCGCTGCCGGCGGGCACTTTCGCGATGATCGCACCGCAATTGCGCTATGGGCCCAAGGGCGCACGCGAAACCCCGGTGGCCGTCGACATCTGGCCCTCGCGCGGCGTCGATTTCGCCTATATCGCCGACGAAAGCACCGATACGAGCGGCATATTCGTCGTCGATGAATTGCGCCTGCCCATGCACCAATGGCGCATCATCTCCTTCACCCCGGCCTGGCCGCTGTTTCGCGACGCCTGGATTGCCGCGCTCGCAGCCGCTCTGGCCATATCCGCCCTGTTCCTCATCGCCGCGCTCCTGCTGCAACGGCGCCGTATGCTGGCCCAGCGCCTCGCCGACCATGAACAACTCGAGCAGCGCGTGGCCGAGCGCACCGAGGATCTGCATGTGACCAATGAGGCCCTGCGCAGCGAAATCGCCGAGCGCATCCGCGCCGAAGCGGCAGAGCGGGCGGTGCAGGGGCATCTGGTGCAGGCGGCCAAGCTGGCCAGTCTCGGCCAGGCATTGGCGGGGGTGGCCCATGAAGTCAGCCAGCCGGTCGCCGCGCTCACCACTCATCTGGCCAGCGCCAAATTGCTGGCCGCCCGCCGGCAGGATGCCGATATCACCCAGGTCCTGGGCCATATCGACCGCATCGTCGACCGGCTGGCCGGGCTCACCGGACATCTCAAGACTTTTGCGCGCAAGCAGACCGCGGCGCCCATGCAGGCCGATGCCGGCGCGGTTATCGCCAATGCGCTCGATCTGGTGGATCACAAGCTGCGGGCGCTGGGGATCGAGGTGGAGTATCGCCGGCCCGTCCATCCGATCGGGGTTGCCGGCAATCCCGTCCATATCGAACAGGTGCTCATCAACCTCTTCACCAATGCCGCCGACGCCATGGTCGGCGAAAGCGTACGGGTGCTGTCCATTGCCGTGACCGATGCTGAGGGTGCGGCGCGCTTTTCGGTCAGCGACACCGGAACCGGCATTGCCCCCGACGCCCTGACCAGCATTTTCGACCCCTTCTATTCCACCAAGTCCGCCGGGGAGGGGCTGGGGCTGGGCCTTTCCATTTCTTATGGGCTGGTGCGGGACATGGGCGGGACCATCACCGTCACCAGCCCACCCGGCCATGGCGCCAGCTTCACCCTGACGCTTCCCCTCGCCCACGCCGCCGAAAGAGAACAGATTGACTGAACCCAGCGTGCTCATCGTCGACGACGAGGAAATGATCCGCACCGCGCTCGAGCAATGGCTGCGGCTGTCCGGTTATGCGACCCATGTCGCGCCCGACGCCGCCGCGGCGCTGGCGCGGCTCGACGCCATCAGGCCCCATGTCATCCTGAGCGATGTGCGCATGCCCGGCCTCTCCGGGCTCGACCTCCTGCGCCGGGTGCGCGAGCTCATGGTCCCCGCCGAAGTCATTCTCATCACCGGCCATGGCGACGTGCCCATGGCGGTGGAAGCCATGCGCCAGGGGGCCTTCGACTTCCTGCAAAAGCCCTATGTGCCCGACGAGTTGGTGGCCAGCATCAAGCGGGCAGCCGAACAGGCCAGCCTCAAGCGCGAAATCGCCGATCTGCGCCGGCAACTCGATGGCGGCGATGCCGAACTCGCCCTGCGCCTCGTCGGTAGTTCCGAGGCCGTGGAGCGGCTGCGCCACATGGTGCGCGAACTCGCCCAGATCCCCGCCGATGTCATCATTCTGGGGGAAACCGGCACCGGCAAGGAAGTGGTGGCGCGGTGCCTCCACGATTTCTCCCCGCGCGCCAAGGCGCCCTTCGTCGCCGTCAATTGCGCCGCCATTCCCGCCGAGCTCATCGAAAGCGAACTGTTCGGCCACGAGGCCGGCGCTTTTACCGGCGCGGGCGCGCAGCGGGTGGGCAAATTCGAATATGCCAATGGCGGCACATTGCTGCTCGACGAAATCGAGTCCATGCCGCTTCTAGCCCAGGCCAAGGTCTTGCGCGTCATTCAGGAGCGGGTGGTGGAGCGCGTCGGCTCCAACAAGCAGATCCCGCTCGATGTGCGTATCATTGCGGCCTCGAAGGTCGATCTGGCGGCCGAAAGCATGGCCGGCCGCTTCCGCGCCGATCTCTATTATCGGCTGAACCTGGCCACCCTGACCCTGCCGCCGCTGCGAGCCCGGGGCGATGATTGCGTGTTGTTGTTCCACCATTTCCTCGGCGCGGCGGCCAAGCGCTTCAATCGTCCGGCGCCGAGCCTGCACCCGGCCGACCTCGAGGCCATCAGGCGCCATGGCTGGCCCGGCAATGTGCGCGAACTCAAGGCCGCCGCCGAACGCTTCGCCATCGGGCTCGACGCTTCGGGCCGTTCCCTCGCCGCCATGATCGGCCCGGCCGACGCCTCAATGCCTGAAGCGACGGGGGGCCTCGCCGAACGCGTCGCCGCCTATGAACGACACCTGATCGAAACCGAACTGGCCCGCCACGGCGATTCCATCGCCGCCACCGCCGAGGCCCTGCAGGTGCCAAGACGCACGCTTAGCGAGAAAATGACCCGGCTGGGCGTGAGGCGCTGAGGGGGCGGTCTGGTTGGTGCTCTGCCCGATGCAACCTTCTGCCGGAACGGCGATTTTTCCCGGCGCCAGCCGATTGACGTGCGCCGCGCCGCGCGATCTGCTTGCGCGACAGAGCCAGCCTCCAAGCCGGCCATTCCGGAGATGTTCATGCCGCTTCACCTGATCGCCGTCGCCCTTTGGGCCGTGCTGCATGGCATCGCGGTCATCCGGGTGCTGCTCAATGGCGATATCACGCCCAGCGGCCGCATCGCCTGGCTGATGCTGATCATCATCGCGCCCTTTGTCGGGGTGGCGGCCTATTTCATGTTCGGCGAGCCGTGGATGGCGCGGCGCTTCCGCCGGGCCGCCGATCTCATCGAGCGCCAGCTGGCCAAGGCGGCTCTCACCGAGGACGAAACGGCGGGTCGCAAATCGGTGCCCGAACGGTTTCGCCCCGCCTTCGCCGCCTGCGAGCATCTGAGCGGCTGCGCCACGGCCAGCGGCAACAGCGCCCGGCTGACCATGGATTCCAATGCGGCGATCGACGATATGGTGGCCGATTTCGATGCCGCCCGGGACACCATCCATATCAGCTTCTATATCTGGCTGACCGACACCAATGGGCTCAAGGTGGTGGAAGCGCTCAAGCGCGCGGCGGCGCGCGGCGTCATCTGCCGGGTCGGGGTCGATGCGCTGGGATCGCGCGCTCTGATCGCATCGGACTACTGGCGGGCCATGAAGGATGCAGGCATTCGCCTCTGCATCTCGCTCAAGCCGTCGCTGCCCCTGCTGGTCGGTTCGGCCAATCGGCCCGACCTGCGCAATCACCGCAAGATCGTGGTGGTCGACAATGCCATCACCTATTGCGGCAGCCAGAATTGCGCCGATCCCGAATTCCGCATCAAGCCCAAATTCGCGCCCTGGGTCGATATCCTCATTCGCTATGAGGGGCCGGTGGTGCGCCAGAACCAGCGCGTCTTCGCCAGCACCTGGCTGATCGAATATGGCGAGGATCTTTCCGAACTGCTCGACGACGCGCCGGAAGCGGCTGACGCCCAGGGCTTTCCCGCCATCGCCTTCGGCACCGGGCCGCTGTCGCCGCGCGGGGCCATGTCGGATGTGTTCGTCGCCGTGCTGGGCAGCGCGTTGCACGAGGCGGTGATCTCCACCCCCTATTTCGTGCCCGATCCCTCGCTGCTGGCCTCCATCCTGTCCTGCGCCAGGCGGGGCGTCAAAACCACGCTGATCCTGCCGGCGCGCAACGATTCACGCGCCATCGCCTCGATCAGCAGCGCCTATTTCGAGCAATTGCTGGCCGCAGGGGTGGAACTCCACCTGTTCCAGGGCGGCCTGCTGCATGCCAAGACCCTCGTGGTCGACAAGAGCCTGGCGCTGGTCGGCTCGGCCAATATGGATTTCCGCAGCCTCTATCTCAATTTCGAGAACAATATCCTGCTCTATGCGCCCGACATGGCAGCCCAAGTGCGGGCGCGGCAGGATAGCTATCTGGCGCGCTCCATCCGGGTGTCGCGCGCGGAAGTGGAGGCGCGGCCGGCCATCCGCGTCGCCTATGACAATCTGCTCACCACCATCGGGCCGGTGTTCTGAGCTCTTTGGATCAGCCACGCGCGGCCAGAGCGTTTCCGGCCTGGTCGAACAGCAGGGCGCGGGTGGGATCGACATCGAGCGCCAGACTTTCCCCGCGCGTCAGCGCCTGGTCGCCATCGAGAACCGCCAGCCAGGTCGCGCCCGAGGGCAGTTCCAGGTTGACAATGGTTTCATTGCCCAGCCGCTCGACCATGATGACGCGCCCGACAATGGCGCCGGACGGCGCGACCACCAGATCATGCGGGCGCACGCCCAGGGTCAGGGCCTCGCCCGGCCGCGCATTGGCCGCCCCGATCTTGACCGGTACGCTCACCACGTCCTTGCCGCTGACCGTGATCGTCTCGCCTTCGATCTTGTCGACTGCGACCGGCACGAAATTCATCCGCGGCGAACCGATGAACCCGGCCACGAACAGATTGGCGGGGCGCTGGTAGAGTTCGATGGGCGCCCCCACCTGCTGCACCACGCCGCCATCGAGCACCACGATCTTGTCTGCCAGCGTCATGGCCTCGACCTGGTCGTGCGTCACATAGATCATGGTGGCGCCGAGCTCGGCATGCAGCTTGGCGATCTCCATGCGCATGTCGACGCGCAGCGCCGCATCCAGATTGCTCAGCGGTTCGTCGAAAAGGAAGACTTCGGGCTGGCGCACGATGGCGCGGCCGATGGCGACCCGCTGGCGCTGACCACCGGAGAGCTGGCTCGGCTTGCGATCGAGCAGATGTTCCATCTGCAGGATGCGGGCCGCCTCGCGAATCTTGGCGTCGCGCACATCCTTGGGTGTCTTGGCCAGCATCAGCCCGAAGCCGACATTGTCGTAGACGCTCATATGCGGATAGAGCGCGTAGGACTGGAACACCATGGCGATGCCGCGATCGCGCGGCTCCATGGCATTGACCACCCGCCCGCCAATGGAGAGTTCGCCCCCGGTAATGTCCTCCAGCCCCGCAATCATGCGCAGCAGGGTGGATTTCCCGCAGCCCGAGGGGCCGACGAAAACGACGAATTCGCCATGTTCGATCTCGAGGTCGATGCCCTTGATCACATCGACCGCGCCATAGGATTTCTGAAGGTTCTTGAGTTCGAGCCCGGCCATGGGAGCCTCCTTGGATAGCGCGTGCGATCAGCCTTTGACGGCGCCTGCAGTCATGCCGGCCACGATCTGCCGGTTGAAGAACAGGAAGACGAGCAGCGGCGGAATGGTGATCAGCAGGATGTTGGTGAACAGCAGATTATAGGCGGTGTTGTACTGGCTCTGGAAATTGTAGAGCGTCAGCTGCACCGTGGCATTGGCATTGCCCGGCAGATAATAGAGCGGGTTGGTGAAGTCGTTGAAGATGGCGACCGACTGCACCACGATATTGGTGACGGTCACCGGCCAGAGCAAAGGCAGGATGACGCGGAAGAACACGTCGAGCGGGCGCGCACCATCGATGATCGCCGCCTCGTCCAGTTCGCGCGGAATGGTGGAGATGAAGGCGCGGTAGAGAATGATCGAAAAGGACAGGCCATAGGCCACTTCGATCAGGATCAGCCCGTGCAGCTTGCCGAAAAGGCCAATGCCCTGCAGCAGCCAGATGGTGGGGACCACCGCCGGCGGCATCATCAGGCCAGCCAGGATCAGGAAGTTGATCAGCCCGTTCCACTTGGTCTTGCGGCGTTGCAGCACGAAGCCGACCATGGCCGCAAAGATCACCAGCAGCGTTACGCTCACCACTGTGAGGATGGTGGAATTGACGAAGGCCGTCACCAGCATCCAGTTTCGCGTGGTGATCACCTCGACGATATTGTCCCAGAGGTGAAAGCCCGTCGGCCAGGCGAAGTCCAGCAGCGCCGCCTCCTGCTTGTCCTTGACGGCGGTGAGGATGATGAAGACGAAGGGCACGAGAAAGACCACTGCCGACACCACGACAGCGACGGCGTTGAGCCAGTATTTGCGCAGGAAACTCACTGGTGGCCCTCCCGGCGGTTGAGGAACATGGTCAGCGGAATGACCAATAGGGCGATGAGGATGAACAGCACCACATTGCCGGCAGTCGACAGGCCGTAGAAGCCGGCCTGGTACTGCTTGTAGATGACCGAGGCGATGGTATCGGAAGCAAAGCCGGGCCCGCCGCGCGTCATGGCCCAGATCAGATCGAAGGTGCGCAGCCCGCCGATGAAGGACAGCGTGACCACCGTCGCCGTGGCCGGGCGGCAGAGCGGCAGGGTGACGTAGCGGAAGCTCTGCCAGGGGGTCGAGCCATCGATACGCGCCGCCTCGTAATAGTCCTTGGGGATGGAGACGATGCCGGCGATGTAGATGACGGTCGCCAGGCCCACGCCCTTCCACACATCCACCAATGCCACCGACAAGAGTGCCAGGTTCGGATCGGTGAGCCAGCCCGGCCCCTTGATGCCGATAAGCGCAAGGCCCTCGTTGATCATGCCCTGGGTCGGATGCATGAGCACGGTGAAGGTGATGCCGACCCCGACCGTCGAGACCAGTACGGGAAAGAACACCACCGAGCGCAGCCAGTCGCGCCAGACGCGCGGCGAGGTCAGCAGGATGGCCAGCGCCAGCCCCAGCACCACCTTGAGGCCCGACGTGGTCACCGCAAAGATGACGGTGTTCACGAGGCCCTTGATCAGGAACGGTTCGCGGAAGAACTGGGCAAAATTGTCGAGCCCGATAAAGGTCGAGCTGAAGAGGTTCCAGCGGGTGAGGCTGAACCAGGCGGAACTGAATGTGGGAAAGAGGAACAGGACCGAATAGATCACCGCCGCCGGGGTGATGAACCACATCGGATAGGTCGAGCGGCGCTTGGGCAGGGGTGGGCCGCTGGCCTGGGACAATGTCGTCATCGGTGTGCTTCCTCTAACCATATCCACTGTCGGGATTTCAGGTCGATCGCCACGCTTCCCCTTGCGGGGAGGAATTGGGGGAGAGTGGAGGGGGCAGTGCGATACCACCCCCTCCATACCTTGCCTCAGGACCCTTGGGGGTCAAGCTCCGATACCCTCCCCGCAAGGGGAGGGTGGGAGGGAGCCAAATGGCCGGCTAACGGCTTACCAGCCGGGAAGGCCGAGCTGCTGAGCCTGCTTGCGCACATCTTCGTCATAGAGCGCAGCGCCGTCAGCGGCCGGGCGGATGCCCGAGCCCACTTCGACGGTGATCTGCTCGAGCGCCGGACCCTTGATCGGCGACAGGAATTCCAGCGCCGGGCCGTTCTGTCCACCTTCGGCGAAGTAGGGCAGCATGTCGGAGACGGCAGGCGGAATGTCAGCCGGCAGGGTGCAGCCATTGACGAGATAGGGACCGCTGGCGCCACCGGCGCGCGTCTGGGCCTCGCAGCCCTCGACGCTGGCCACGAAGGCGACGAACTTCTTGGCCGCATCCAGGTTGGCGGTTGTCTGGGGAATATAAATGCCATCGGGCATCCACACGGTCAGACCATTCAGGCTGGCGTCGTCACCAGGCTGGGCGAAGAAGCCGACATCGGCCAGCTTGTCGGGAACGGTCTGCGCGATCGCCGTGGTGGCGAAAGTCAGCATCGGGTAGTGAGCGCCGTCGCCATTGGCGACCATGCGGATGCCGTCGTCATATTTGGCGGCGCCGAAATCTTCGTTGAAGAAGCCCGCATCATGGGCGGCCTGCAGCTTTTCAAAGCCGCGCAGCGCATTGGGATCGGTGGCGAACTTGGCCTCACCCGCCGTATAGCGATTGGCGAAGGACTGGTCTTTGGCCGCGACGTTGTAATAGTCGGCGAGCACGAAGAGCTGGCTGGTCCAGGTATCGCCATAGGTCTGGATGACCGGCACCTTGCCGGCAGCCTTGATCTTTTCGTTATTGGCCATGAACTCGTCCCAGGTCTTGGGCACGGAAAGGCCGAGCTCTTCATAGATCTTCTTGTTGTAGTAGATGCCGCCGCCCATGGCCGCGCCCATCGGTGCGCCGCGGATCGTGCCATCGGGCGCCGTCACCACCTGCTTGAAGGACGGCTGGATATCGGCTTCCCACGGCTCGTTGCTGAGATCGACGAGGAACTGGGCCGGGTTGATGGCCTGGAACAGCGAGCCCGAATTGTAGCGGAAGATGTCGGCCATGGAGCCGGTGGCCAGGCGCGTCTTGACCAGGTTGTCGCCTTCCGAGCCGCCGGGGCGGGTTTCGATCTCGATCTTGATATCGGGGTTCTTGGCTTCGAATGCCTTGACCAGTTCTTCGGCCACGGCCACGCCATCGGCGCCGCTGGGAATGAGATAGCTCAGGGTCACGCTCTGCGCATAGGCGGCGCCCGACAGCGCGGTCAGCGCCATGAGGCCCGCGGCAAGCCCACCCAGCAGGGCTCTGCGATTGGTCTTGGTCATAGATAGTCCTCCCTTATTGGTCCGCCATCCGGACCGTGGTTGTCGCGTCGCCGTTTGATCAGGGCGTGCGCGCGTTGATGTTCGGCCCCGTGGACTTGGTGCGTCGCTGGGGCGAATAACTGAATTCGAGACTATGCCGGCCGGGCGCCAGTCCGGTGACGGTGCCGCTGGCGGCCTGGCCGTCGAGACTGGCATTGCGATAGGCCTCGGCAATGACGAGGCGGCCGGTGCTGCCCTGAGGCACGGTGAACTGGTAGTGGACGGCGTCTCCGTCGACGCTCCATTGCGCTTCGATCCGGCCCTTGGGGCTGTCATGATGCGCCGTCACCGGCGACAGTTCGGGCACGATGACCGGCTCGAACACCACCGTGGCAAATCCCGGGTCATTGGCATCGGGACGGAACCCGGCAATCGCTTCCAGCAGCCACTGGCACACCGCGCCATAGGCATAGTGGTTGTAGGAATTCATCTGCGGATTGTAGATCGTGCCATCGGGCTGGATGGCATCCCAGCGCTCCCAGATGGTGGTGGCGCCCATCTTGACCTGGTAGAGCCAGCCCGGCACCTCTTCCTGAAGAAACACGTCAGCGGCTAGGCTCGGATCGCCGATCTTGACCAGCGCCGGCAACAGGGCCGGCGTGCCGATGAAGCCGGTGCCGATCCGCCCGTCGGTGCGGGCGATGGCGTTGCGGAAATAGTCCTTGGCGGCGTCGCGCTTGTCCTCGGGAATGAGGTCGTTGACGAAAGCCAGGGCGTAGGAGGTCTGGTCGTCATAGGCGAGGCGGCCGGAGGCGGTGATGAATTCCCGCGCAAAGGCGGCCTTGACCTCGGCAGCCATGGCGGCAAGCCGTGTTTGCGTGGCCGTGTCGCCGATAATGCCGGCAATCTCGGCGACCCGACTGGCCGCCATATAGAGATAGATCGTGGCCGAAGCGTCGTCGCCGATCGTGGGCAGGGGCTTGGCGCTCGGCCCTCCCGGCTGCAGCCAATCGCCAAAGGAGAACCCGCGGGCCCCCCAGCTGCGCGGCGGTTTCACGACCGGGCCATTGCTGATCGACCAGACGAAATCGACCCATTTGGTCATCGCCGGCAGCGTTTCCTGCAACAGGGCGGTGTCGCCATAATGCAGATAGACCTGCCAGGGCACCACCCAGATGGCATCACCCCAGCCGGTGGAGCCATAAAAGCCAGGATAGTCCTGCGGCTTGAGACGGGTCGGATCGGGACAGACATGGGGCACGGCCCCGTCTTCGCGCTGGTCCACCATCAGGTCGCGCAGCCATTTGCGGAAAAAGTCCTGCACATCGGCCAGATAGCAGGCGGTGCCGGCAAAGACCTGCGCATCGCCCGTCCAGCCCAGCCGCTCATCGCGCTGCGGGCAGTCCGTCGGCACGTCGATGAAGTTCGAGCGCTGGCTCCACAGCGTGTTGAGGAACAGCCGGTTCACCAGCGGATTGGCTGAGGTAAAGCCTGCCTTGACCTCCGACACCGAAGAAATCGGCACCGAAACGATATCGAGCAGCTGCGCCTCACCCTCGATGGTGACGCGGACATAGCGATAGCCCTGGAAGGTGAAATAGGGGCGATAATGTTCCTGCCCGCCACCGGCCAGGATATAGTCCAGCCGAGCGGCCGCGGTGCGGTAATTGCCGTTGTAGAACTGGCCATCCTGGTCGAGCACTTCGCCATGCTCGACGCTGATCTTGGCGCCGGCCTGGCCTTGCACCGTGATGGCGACATTGCCACCGGCATTCTGGCCGAAATCATAGACGGTGCGACCCTCGGCATCGGTCCAGCTGCGCACCACCGGCAGCGGCTCGAGCTCGCGCGGCGGGGTGGTCTCGTGCGGCACCAGCCTCGCGCTGTCGAAGGCCAGCGCTTCGGTGCCGGCGCTCACCTGCGGGGTAATGCGGGCGTCAAAGACCTCGCCGAAATAGATGCCGGACTTGCGCACCGGCAACTCGCCGCTCTCCCAGCTGTCATCGGTGACCAGCACGGCATCGTCCATGCCCACGGCGCCACGCAGCTCGGCAATGGCCGCGATCTGGTCGCCCCAGGTGTTGAAGATCGGCTGCTGCCCCCACATCATCTGCGAGCGCAGCCAGCCATCGGCGAGCCAGATTTCGATGCGGTTTTCACCCGCCTTGAGCAGCTGCCCGACCGGATAGGACTGGTAGCTGAGCCGGGCATCGTAGGCGGTCCAGCCGGGCGTCAGCAGATCGTTGCCGACGCGCTGGCCGTTGATGAAGGCCCGGTAGAGACCCAGAGCGCTGATATGAAGGATTTCCGTGCCACGGACGCTGTTCAGGGTGAACGACTTGGCCACGAAACTGGCCGGCGTCCCCACGCCCTGATCCGCCTGCGGGCGGATCATCTGCGCGCTCCAGGCAATGGCGGCGGGGCCGCTGTTCTGGATGTGCGAAATCGTTGCGTCGTTCACGCCGTTCCTCCCGGATATCGCCGCCAGCGCGGTCTTGTAGAATGTTCTACGTGTATCGTTCTACGTTTTCTGCCTTTTGGCAATAGCGATTCTTGCGATAGGGTGTCGGCCGGCGCAATTGACCTGGTCCGGACAGCAAACCCGGCTTTGCAATCAGGGTCTTGCGGGGGGGAGAATTTTGGTGACGAGCACGGAAAAGGATAAGGGCAACCGGCGGGTGACCATCCGCGAAGTGGCTGAAGATGCAGGCGTTTCCGTCGCGGCGGTGTCCAAGGTGCTGCGCGATGCCTATGGCGTGTCCGACACGCTGCGCGCCAAAGTCCGCCAGTCCATGGATGCGCTTGGTTATCGGCCGCTGGCCGCCGCCCGGGGCATGCGCGGCCAGACCTACACCATTGGTCTCGTGTTGCCGGACATCCGCAATCCGTTTTTCTCCGACATTATGACCGGGGTGAACAATGCGCTGGAGCGTACGCAATATCGCGCTTTGATCGGCATCAGCCAGTCGTCGGCTACCGGCGAAATGGCCATTGTCGAGGCCATGATCGACCGACAGATGGATGGGATCATCCTGATCGGCGCCACCGAGGATCGCGCCAATCTCGACGCCATCGCCGCGCGCAAGCCCTTGGTGGCGGTGGGTCACCACGAGCCCGATATCACCACTTTCGACACGGTGAACAACAACGACCAGCAGGGCGGGCAGCTGGTGGTCCGGCAGATGGTGGCGGCAGGCTATAAGCGCATCGCCATGATCGGCCTCAAGAGCACGACCTCTACCATTCTGGCTGAGCGCGAGATCGGCTATCGCCGCGGCATGATCGAGGCGGGGCTGGGCAGCGCCATCAATATCGTCCAGGAATCCCAGACATTGCGGGACGTGCAGATCACCGCCCGCCGGATGCTGCAGGCACCCAACCGGCCCGATGCGATTTTCTGCTGGACCGATTTCATTGCTCTCGAAGTGATCAGCGTCGCCACCGAACTGGGATTGCGCATTCCCGAGGATGTGGGCATCGCCGGCTATGACAATACCGTTTACTGCGACTTCGCCCAGAACGGGCTTTCCAGCATCGACCAGTCCGGCGAACTGCTGGGGCTGCAGGCGACGCGGCTGCTGATCGAGCGGATACAGGGGCGCAGCCAGGCCGAGCATTTCGTGGTGCCGCCGCGCCTGGTCATCCGGCGCAGCACCAGTCCGGGCTGACGATTTCGCCACTGGTCGCGATATCGCCGCGAAACGCGGGCACAAACCATCCGACACATTCGGACATTAGGCACACCAAACAATTTCAGGGAGGTTGATATGAACGACATTCATTTGCTGATCGACAACGAGGATCGCCCCGCCAAGACTGGCGCCACCTATGACCGCATCGACCCGGTGACCGACGCGGTGGCGACCCGCGCCCCCGCTGCCAGCACCGAGGATGCCGTTGCCGCGGTCGAAGCCGCCGCCGCCGCCTTTCCGAAATGGAGCGCCACCGGTCCCAATGAACGGCGCAAGCTGCTGCTCAAGGCCGCCGATATCATGGATTCCAAGGCCGGCGAGTTCATGGCCCTGGTGACGGCGGAAACCGGCGCTACCGGCCCCTGGGGCGGGTTCAACACCATGTTCGCCGCCAATATCCTTCGCGAAGCCGCGGCCATGACCACCCAGATTGCGGGTGAAGTCATTCCCTCCGACAAGCCGGGCAATCTCTCCATGGGCATCCGCCAGCCCGCTGGCGTCTGTCTGGGCATCGCCCCCTGGAATGCCCCCATCATTCTGGGCACCCGCGCCATCGCCATGCCGCTGGCCTGCGGCAATACCGTGGTGCTCAAGGCCTCCGAACTGTGTCCGGCCACCCATCGCCTGATCGGTCAGGTGATGCGCGAAGCCGGCTTCCCCAAGGGCGTCGTCAATGTGATTTCCAACGCGCCAGAGGATGCCGCCAAGGTGGTCGAGACCCTGATCGCCCATCCTGCGGTCAAGCGCGTCAACTTCACCGGTTCCACCAAGGTCGGCAAGATCATCGCCAAGCTGGCGGCCGAACATCTCAAGCCGGTGCTGCTCGAACTGGGGGGCAAGGCGCCGCTGCTGGTGCTCGACGATGCCGATCTTGATGCAGCGGTCAACGCCGCCGCCTTCGGCTCCTATATGAATCAGGGTCAGATCTGCATGTCGACCGAGCGCATCATCGTCGATGAAAAGGTGGCCGACGCCTTTGTCGAAAAGCTCGCCGCCAAGGCCAAGGCGCTGCCAGCGGGCGATCCGCGCGGCCAGGTGGTGCTCGGCGCTCTCGTCACCCGCCAGGCCGCCGAGCGCGTCGAGGAAATGATATCGGATGCCGTGGCCAAGGGCGCGGTACTCGCCGCCGGCGGCAAGCGCGACGGCGCCATCATGGAAGCGACGCTGCTCGATCGGGTAACGCCGGAAATGCGCATCTATGCCGAAGAGTCCTTCGGGCCGGCCAAGAGCGTCATCCGCGTCAAGGGCGACGACGAGGCGGTCCGCGTTGCCAATGACACCGAATACGGCCTCTCCTCGGCGGTCTTTTCCAGCGATATTCGCCGCGCCATGGCCGTCGCCCGCCGCATCGAAAGTGGCATCTGCCATATCAATGGCCCGACCGTGCATGACGAGGCGCAAATGCCTTTTGGTGGCGTCAAAGCCTCAGGCTACGGCCGTTTCGGCGGTCGCGCCGCCGTGGCCGAATTCACCGATCTGCGCTGGATCACCGTCGAAGACCCCGACCAGCACTATCCGTTTTAATCACTCAGGCCGCGAAGACCCCGCCGGTCTTTGCGGCCTCGCTTCACCCCGCCAGGAACAGCTTGACCACGAGGCCTATGGCGGTGACGCAGAGCACGCCGGCGATCCACAGCCCGAAAAACCAGAGGTAGCGGTGCCGGGGGACGTCCGGCATCAGTGATAGCCCTCGTCGGGGTCGAGCTTGCCGCGGAAGACCCAATAGGCGTAGCCGGTATAGGCCAGGATCGTCGGCACCAGGATCACCGCGCCCACCAGCAGGAACATCAGCGACGAGTCCGGCGCCGCCGCTTCGGCGATGGTGAGGCTGCCCGGCACGATATAGGGGTAGAAGCTGATCCCCAGACCCACAAAGCTCAAGACGAACAGCCCCAGCGCCGCGAGGAACGGCTGCAGGTGCTTGTCATTGGTCAGGCCATGCCAGAGGAGGAACGCGCAGGCCGCAAGCAGGAGCGGGACAAAGGCGGAAAAGAATGCCGTCGGCCAGCCAAACCAGCGCTCGAAATAGACCGGGTTGATGAAGGGGCTCCAGAGCGAGACGGCGGCGATCAGCACCAGCATGGCAATGCCCAGGCCCTTGGCGAGCTTGCGCGCCTTGTCCTGCACCGCGCCCAGCGTCTTGAGATTGAGCCAGCAGGCGCCCAGAAGCGCATAGCCGACGACCACGGCAAAGCCGGTGAGGATCGAGAACGGCGACAGCCAATCCCACCAGCCCCCGGCATAGGCCCGATCCACTACGGTAATGCCCTGCACCAGTGCGCCCAGCGCAATACCCTGGGTGAAGCCGGCCAGAGTCGAGCCGATCCAGAAGCCATAGTCCCAATAATGCGAGGCGCGCTGCGTGCGCCAGCGGAACTCGAAGGCCACGCCCCGGAAGATCAGCCCCAACAGCATGATGATAATGGGCATGTAGAGCGCCGGCAGCACGGTGGCATAGGCCACCGGAAACACAGCCATGAGGCCGCCGCCGCCCAGCACCAGCCAGGTTTCGTTGCCGTCCCAGACCGGGGCGATCGAATTGGTCATCAGATCGCGCTCGTCCCGCGCCGGAAAGAACGGGAAGAGGATGCCGATGCCCAGATCGAAGCCGTCGAGCACGACATAGGCCAGGACGGCAAAGGCGATGATGCCGGCCCAGACGGTGGGAAGATCAATCGGCATGGCGCAATCCTTCCTTGATCGGGTCTTCCTGGGCCGGGCCGGGGGTGATGCCGGCGGCGCGATGCGGCGCCTTGTCCAGTTCGTGGTCCTCATCGAGGATGGGTGGACGGCGGAACAGGCGGAAGAGGTAGAAGACCCCGGCGCCGAAGACGAGGAAATAGACAACGACGAAGGCGACCAGCGATGCGCCCACTGCCGGCGCGTCCACCGGCGAAAGGCTGTCGGCGGTCCGCATCAGGCCATAGACCGTATAGGGCTGGCGTCCGACTTCGGTCGTGTACCAGCCTGCCAGCACCGCGACGAAGCCCGAGCCGCCCATCACCACCGCCGAGCGGTGCAGCCAGCGATTGGTGTAGAGCGTCTTGCGCCAGCGCGACCAGAGCGACCACATGCCGAGCCCGAGCATCAGAAAGCCAATGCCGACCATGATGCGGAAGGTGAAGAAGGGGATCAGCGCCGGGGGCCGGTCGGCGCGGTCCCATTCCTTGAGGCCCTTGACCTCGCCATCCAGCGAATGGGTGAGAATGAGCGAGCCGAGCTTGGGGATTTCCACTGCGTAATGGGTGGTTTCGGCCTCATCGTCCGGAATGCCGAACAGGATCAGCGGCGCGCCATCCGTGTGGGTTTCGTAATGGCCCTCCATCGCCGCGATCTTGGCGGGCTGGTATTCGAGCGTATTGAGCCCGTGCATGTCGCCCACGAAAATCTGGATCGGCGTGACGATCGCGGCCATCCACATGGCCATGGAGAACATGATGCGCGCCTGCCGGTTTTCGCGATCCTTCAACAGATGCCAGGCGCCGACCGCGCCGACGGCGAAGGCGGTGGTGAGGAAGGCGGCCAGAACGGTATGGGTCAACCGATAGGGGAAGGACGGGTTGAAGATGATCGCCCACCAGTCTTCGGGAATGAAGGCGCCATTCGCGTCTAGGCTGAAGCCGGCGGGTGTGTGCATCCAGGAATTGGCCGAGGTGATCCAGGTGGCCGAAATCAGCGTGCCAATGGCGACCATGGCGACAGCGACCATGTGCAGTCCGTCGCCGACGCGCTTGCGGCCGAACAGGGCAATGCCGAGGAATCCGGCCTCGAGGAAGAAGGCGGTGAGCACTTCATAGCCCATCAGCGGCCCGATGACGGCGCCGGCCTTTTCGGAAAACACCGACCAGTTGGTGCCGAACTGGTAGCTCATCACGATTCCGGACACCACGCCCATGCCGAAGGTCACCGCGAAGATGGTCTTCCAATATTCGAAGAGCTTGAGATAGGCCGGGTCCCGCTTCCACAGCCAAAGCGCATTGAGCACGGCCAGGAAACTGGCTGTGCCGATGGAAAAGGCCGGGAAGATGAAGTGGAAGGAGACCGTGAAGGCGAACTGGATGCGCGCCAGGATCTCTGCAGTCAGTCCGAAGGTCATCGATGCGGCCCTTGCGTTCTGGTTGGCCCCTATGGGCGAGTATGCCGGTTCTGCGTGTCTGCCCTTACGATCCTGCGCCACCCGAGGCGGTGCGCCGATAGGATTTGACCGCAAAGCCCGGCACTGCTCAAGTTCCCAAGCATAGCCACCCAATCACAAAGCGGCCATTCCACTGGCATGCGTGTAAAGGACGCGGTGGCCGCGTCCGACGCCGCACCGGGCCGCTGCACCCCGCTTGCTCTGCACGGAACGGGCAGGTGCCAGCCACTGCATCGGCCTCAAAATCGCTCAAAAACGCCGGAAAACCGGGGTTTTGCGGTCGGCGTCAAAAATTCTGCAGTTTTGTGCAGGTTTTTTGGTTCAAGCTGGTGAACCATTCCTATAATGGACCCGCGTCTTCAGAACAGCGGGCGGAGGAATGCCTCAATGCAGGGTAGCACGACGACCGTGCCGGTTCGCGACCGGGACATGATCTTTGTCGCCTTTTTCGTGGCTTTGCCGGGGGGCCGCGTCCATGCAACCTGATGCCTGCCTCTTCGTCATCTCGGCCTATAATCTCAGCCAGCGCCGCCTCACCGAGCTGCGCCAGGCGACCGAGGCCGAGGCGCCATGCCCCTCTTTACTCATCCGGCTCGAGGGCACCGGCGCCTCGCTGCCGGATGCGCTCGATACGCTCTATGGCGATGGCCACCGCAGCATTCTCATCCAGCCGCTGGGCATGCCCTTCACCGAGAGCCTCTTGGCCTGGCTGCCGGGCGCCACCGCCAGCTGGGTGCAGCAGCGCGGCCTCGACGATGTGTCGCTGCTGATCGGCCAGGACAGCAGCCTTGCGCCCTTGGTGATGACCGAGGCGGTGCAGCAGGCCTTCGCCAATATCGACAAGGCCAGGCCGGTGGCGGGGGTGAAACCCTCGCTCGGCAAGCCGGGCTGGCAGGACCCGCCCGATTTCACCCATCATCTGCTCGTCTGCACTGGTCCGCGCTGCCACTATCGCGACGCGGCCTCGCTGCTGCATGCGCTCAAGGAAGAGACCGCCCGGCAGGGCATTGCCAATGAGTGCCTGACCGCGCGCACCGGCTGCCTCTATCCCTGCAATCAGGGGCCCATGGTGGCGCTCTATCCGCGCGGCGAATGGTATCGCCTGCCCGATGCCGACAGCGTCCGCCGTTTCGTCGGCGATGTGCTGGCCGAGGGCCGCACGCTTCCCGACCTGCTCATCCACACGGCCAAGGCCGCGCGTCATCCTTCCCCGTCCCATGAGGATCAATCCGCATGATCAAATCGTCTCTCGCCGCCCTGTTGGCGCTCGCCCTCACCTCGACCGCCGTCCTGGCCCAGGATGGCCCGGCGCCGTTGCGCATCGTCACCTCCTTCGACATCGAGTCGATGAACCCGTCGGAAGACGGCTTCTGGATGCAGGAATTCGGCGTCGCCGAACTGCTGATGAAGTTCGAGCGCGATGGCACCAACCAGCCCTGGTTGCTCGAAAGCCTCGATGCCGTGGACGACACCACCTGGGTGGCTCGTATCCGTCCCGAAGTGACGTTCCAGAACGGCAAGCCGGTCAATGCCGATACGGTGCTGGCGGCCATCAATCGCGCGCTCGCCACCTCGGATTCGGCCAAGGGCAGTGTTCCGGAAGGGGCGGTGTTCGAAAAAACCGGCGATCACGAGATCACCATCCGCACCGCCGCGCCCTGGCCGGAACTGCCTGGCATTCTGTCCAATGAAAGCGTGTTCCTGATCTATGACGCCGAGGCCGTCGATGCGGTGGGCGAGGATTGGGCGGCACTGGTCGGCGCCGGCATCTATACCGGCCCCTATCAGGTCACCGCGCTCAATGGCGATCAGTTGCAGACCACCCGTTACGACGACTATTGGCGCGGCGAGCCTGCCTTGCCGGGTGTCACTGTCAGCTTTGTCAGCGATCCCAATGCCCGCATTCTGGCGGTGCAGAACAACGAGGCCGATATCGCCCTTTATCCGCCCATCGCCGCGCGCGCCGTGGTCGATGCCACGCCCGGCATCCACTTCAATTCCGGCACGCCCTCCACCGGCGGGTTTCTGGGCTTCATGAACATCAAGGAAGCCCCGTTCGACGATGTGCGCGTGCGTCAGGCGCTGCTCAAGGCGGTGGACTATGACGAGCTGGCCAATACCGTCTTTGGCGGGGCGCTCGAGCAGGCGCGCAGCCTCTACAATGCCAGCTTCCCCTGGGCCGTAGAGAATTACGAGACCGACCCGGCGGCAGCCGCAGCGCTGCTCGATGATGCCGGCTGGGTGCTGGATGGCGATCTGCGCAAGAAGGATGGCGAGCCGCTCACCATCAATCTCATCATCTATCCCCAGCAACCCGATCTGGTGCCGCTGAGCGGGGCGCTGCAGGCGCAATTGCGCAAGCTGGGCATCGTGGTCAATATCCAGTCGGTCGATGACGTCTATGCCGCCCTGGTCGGCGGCGCGCCGGGCTGGGATCTGGGTATTTCCAGCGAAGGCACGGTGAGCTGGGGTGTCACCTCGCCTTTCCTCAACCGCTACCTGACCACTGCCAGCAGCCGCAATTTTGTCGGCTACGACAATCCCGAAGTCCAGGAACTGGTCGCCGAGCTCAAGGTCACGGTGGATACCGCGCGCCGCGATGCCATCCTTGAGCGCATCCAGGCCATTCTCGTGGACGAGGACCCCTATGTCTTCGCCATGACCATCCATAAGGGCCGTATCGTCGTCAACGATCTCTATGCCGGCCAGCAGCCAAGCTTCGCGCTCTACCACGTCTCCTGGGAGACCAAGCCGAGCCCGGCGCAGTAACCATGACGCTGGCGGCAGCAATTCTTCGCCGATTGCTCCAGGCAGTGCTGACGGCCCTGGTCGCCAGCACGCTGGTCTGGGCCCTGCTGCCGCTGGCCCCCGGTGACCCGGTGATGCGCATCCTCGAGGCCAGGCACATCACCGAACCAAACGATCTGCAGATCGCCAATCTGCGGGCGGAAATGGGGCTCGATCAGCCTCTGCCGCTGCAATATCTGCAATGGTTGGGCAAGGTGGCGGGGGGCGACCTCTCCACCTCCTACCGCACCGGCCGTCCGGTGCTGGCCGAAATCGCCGAGCGCCTTCCCGCGACCTTGCTTTTGCTGGGCACGGCGCTCGCCGCCTCGGTGCTGCTCTCGATCATGCTCGCCATCATCGCCGCCGCCTGGCGTGACCGCTGGCCCGATCGGATCATTCTCTTCTACACCCAGATCGGCGCGGCGCTTCCCACCTTCGTCTTCGCGCTGCTGGTGCTGCAATATCTGGTGGTCGGCGCCGGCATCGGCAAAGTCCTGCCGCAGGGCACGCTGGCTCTCGTGCTTATTCCCGCCCTCACCATCGGCATCGACCGTGCCGCGGGCTGGACGCAATTGCTGCGCGCCAGCCTGATCGAGGCCGGCAATGCCAATCATGCCCTCGTCGCCCGCGCCCGCGGTGCCACCCGCTGGCGCGTGCTGCTGCGCCATGCTCTGCCCAATGGCATGCTGCCCTTCCTCACCTCCATCGGCATCAGCATCGGCGCGCTGATTGGCGGCGCCCCGATCATCGAGGAAATCTTCACCTGGCCCGGTGTCGGTCGCTATGTGCTGCAGGCGCTCTCCGCTCGCGACTATCCGGTCATCCAGGGTTTTGTGCTCTTGAGCGGCTTGAGCTATGTCGCCGCCAGCCTGCTCGTCGATATCGTCGCCATGCTGCTCGATCCCCGCCTGCGGAGTCCGGCATGACCCTGCTCGATCGCTTTGCCGCCGTCGCCCGTCCCGCCCCCATCGCCATGACGCCGGGAACATCGCGCCGGCTCTGGCCGCGCCTGCTTGCCCATGGCGGTTTCCGCACCGGGCTGGTGCTGGCGCTGGCGCTGCTGATCCTGGCAGCGCTTGGTCCCTTCATTGCGCCCTATGAGCCAAACTGGCCCGATTATGCCGCGACCCTCAAGCCACCCGGCGCCGCGCACTGGCTGGGCACCGACGCCACCGGCCGCGACGTGCTCTCGCGCCTGCTCGACGGCGCCCATCGTTCCATCGGCGCAGCGGCGCTGGTGCTGGGCACCATCTTTGCGATCGGCCTCGTTGTCGGCACCATAGCGGGTCTGGCCGGCGGGATCGTCGATACCGTGCTCATGCGCCTGGTCGATGTGATGATGACCTTGCCCGGCCTGGTGCTGGCCTTCGCCATTATCGGCATTCTGGGCCCCGGTTTTCTCAACCTGCTGCTGGCTTTGGTCATTGCCGACTGGGCCTATTATGCCCGGCTCTCCCGTGCGCTCACCCTGTCGGCGCGGCAGCGGCCCGATGTGGTGGCGGCGCGCATGGCCGGCATCGGCTGGCCGCGCATTCTTTTCGGCCATATCCTGCCCGGCGTCGCCCTGCAATTGGCAGTCGTCGCCACCCTGGGCATGGGCGGCATGATCGCGGCCATTTCCGGCTTTTCCTTTCTCGGCCTCGGCGTGCAGCCGCCTTATGCCGAATGGGGCGCCATGCTGGCCGAATCCCGGTTCTATTTCCCCATCGCTCCCTGGCTGCTGCTGGCCCCGGCTGTCACCATCTTCGCCTCGGTCATGGCCTCCAACCTCATCGGCAATGGCCTGCGCGACGTGCTCGAACCCAAGGGCCGCTCATGACCCTTTTGTCCCTCACCGATCTCTGTGTCGACTATGGCGATGCACGCCTCGCCCTCAATCGCGTCAACCTCTCCGTCGGGGCAGGGGAGTGCGTGGCTCTGGTCGGCCCCTCCGGCTCCGGCAAATCCACCATGGCTCGCGCCATTCTCGGCCTCCTGCCCAAGGGCGTCGCGGCGCGCGGCGCTGTCGCGTTCGAAGGTCGGGACCTCTTGCAGCTGGATGAGGCGGCCCTCCGCCCCCTGCGCGGTCGACGCATCGGCTATGTCGCGCAGGACCCCTATCAGGCCTGCGATCCGCTGCGCCCGGTGCATGATCATGTCGCCGATGCCTGGCATGCCCATGGTCTCGGTCTGCCCGATGGCGCGGTGGCGAACGGCCTCGAGACCGCGGGGATCACCGAAACCGCCCAGCGCATGTGGCAATATCCGCATCAATGGAGCGGCGGCATGTTGCAGCGCGCCTCCATCGCTGCGGCCACCGCGCACAATCCGTCCCTATTGATCGCCGATGAGCCCACCAGTGCCCTCGACGCCGACCGTGCCGACGCCATTCTCGACATGCTCAAGCAGTCGGGCAGCGGCATCCTGCTGATCAGCCACGATCTCGAGCTGGTGCTGCGCCATGCCGATCGCATTGCCCTGCTCGATGCCGGGCGGATCGTGGAGACCGGTCCCGCCACGGCATTCGACCTTGAAAAGCTGACCGGCCCGCGCGCTCAATCCCGTCCGTCTGCCGCCCGGCGCGCCGCCAATGCCACGCCGCCGCTGCTGACGCTCGCCGGCGTTTCCCGCCGGTTCGGTGCCGGCCGCCACAATCGCACCGTGCTCGACAATCTCGACCTCGCCATTGCTCCGGGTGAGATCATCGGCATTACCGGCCCGTCCGGCTGCGGCAAGTCCACCTTGCTGCGCCTCGCTTCGGGGCTCGATCGACCCGATAGCGGCGCCATTACCCGGCATGCGGCGATCCGCGCGCCCGGCACGGTTATGCCGATCTTTCAGGACCCGGTGGCCGGGCTCAATGCCCGCTGGCCGATCTGGAAGAGCCTGACCGAGCCGCTGACGGCGCCGCATCTGCCGCGCCTCTCGGGCCGTGAGCGCCGTGCCCGAGCCCTATCCGCTCTCGCCCAAGTGGGCCTCGCCACGCTGGACCCTGAAAGCCGGCCGGGCGAACTCTCCTCCGGCCAGTGCCAGCGCATCGCCGTGTCGCGGGCCCTGATTGCTGCCCCGGCATTACTCCTGGCCGACGAGCCCACCAGCGCGCTCGACACCGTTTCGAAATACCAGGTGCTCGATCTGCTGACCGCCGCTTCCGCCTCCGGCACCGCCATTGTCGTGGTCAGCCACGACCGGGCCATGCTCGAAGACATTGCCGACCGCGTACTGTGCTACGCCGATGGCGCATTCCGTCCCCTCGACGCGCGACCCCTGCAATCGCCTAGTGCGTTTCACATTCTGGTTGATGCGGTTCCATCGCCCCCTCCCCCTTGAGGGGAGGGGGCGAACGGCCCTGAGTCCACTTCAGTTTGAAATGATCTAGCCCGCGCGCTGCGCCCGGCGATAGGCAGCGGGGGTGGTCTGGAAGTGACGGCGGAACATGCGCGTCAGGTGCTCCTGATGGGTAAAGCCGCAGTCCAGCGCGATCTCGGCAATCGGCTTGCTCGTTCGAGCCAGCAATTGCTGGGCACGCTTGATGCGGACGCTGATCAGATAGCGATGCGGCGGCATGCCGACTTCGGATGCAAAGACCCGCGCCAGGTGGCTCGGGCTGCGATAGGCGGCGTCGGCAATATCCTGCAGCCCGATCGAGCGGTCGGCATTGGCTTCGATATAGTCGATGGCGCGCACCACTTCCGGCGAAATCACCCGCCCGCTATCCGATGTGCGCCAGACCGGCCTGACGCCCTGATGCACTGCCATGATATGCGAGGCCATGCACCGTGCCAGATGATCGGTGAAGGACGGGTCGGGGTCGGCAGCGTTCATCGCCGTAACGCCGGCCATGCACAGCATTGCCAGCATGGGTTCGGCCTCGAGTAGGCGCGAGTCGAAGGGGACCCTGGAGGGTTCCTTGCCGGTCATGTCCATCGCCACTTCGTTCCAGATTTCCTGGCGGATATAGAGATGGACGGTATCGGCCGGTTCGCATAATTCCGCCTCGAACGGCTCGTCGGGCGCGACGAAGCGGATCGAGCCGGCAGGGGCGTGCACCTGCTTGTCCCGCTTGAGGTCCATATAGCCGATGATCTGCTTCTGGTGGAACACCACCAGCGGGTCACGGGCAGAGAACGAGCCGCGAAAGGGGTTCTCCGTCTGCGACGACATGTAAAGTGAGCGCCAGTTGAGACCATCACTGCTTTTTTGATTTTGCACGCCGGGCAAGGCCAGCATGCCATGCGTCTCCGCCACCCCAAAGGGGCGCTTCGACATCCTCCACTCGGTGACCATTTTTCCGTTGTGTTGTTTGGGGCCAACCCATCAAGAGTAGCTGAGAACGCGGATTGTGCAAGGCAGATGAAAGTATCAGGCGGGCCGTTTCGGCGCGGTCGCGCTGCCTGCCCGCAAGAGCTCGCCTTTACTCGCCTGTGCAAGAAACCAATCGCTTTGGGCAGGCTCGCCTTTGCGCCGACGCCTATCGTCATGGGCAGGAGGATTGCCCATGCATTCTGATATTTCTTCGTCTTCCCAATCGTCCGCGCCCGCTCTCGAGCCAACCGAGTGCAGCCGCCGCGCCTGCCTTACCGCCATTCTGCGGATGGCCGGCATGCGCCCGACCCGGCAGCGGCTCGATCTGGCCGACCGGTTGATCGGGCGGGACCGCCATGTTACCGCCGAGGAGCTCTATGTCGAAACCGCCGCGGCCGGGCACGAATTGTCCCTTGCCACGGTCTATAATACGCTGCGCCAGTTCCAGAGTTCGGGCCTCGTGCGCGAGCTGGCCTTCGAGGGCATGCGCAGCGTCTTTGATACCGATACCTCCCGGCATCACCATTTCTATCTCACCGAAGAGTCGCGCATTATCGATATTCCCGCCCACACTCTGGCGGTGACCGATCTGCCCGGTATTCCTGAAGGCTACGAGGTCAACCGCGTCGAGGTCGTGGTGCGCCTGCGCCGCAAGGAGCATTGAGGCGCCCGCATCTCGGCACCTGCTGGAAAATGAAAACCGCCCGGTTCGCAAGAACCGGGCGTTGCAGTTGACGGCGTCAGGGAGAACGGGTCGCTTCCGGCAAGACAGTGGTGCCGGAAGCGGGGAACAGGGCCTAGAGGGCGGCGAAGGGATCGGCGCCGGCGGCCGGCGTAAAGCCGATCATGCGGCCGAAGACCACGATGGCAGCCCAGAGCAGGATCGAGAGCAGCCCGGCAATGCGCGCCGAATTCGGCGGTGGCTGGGTGGTGTCCCAGCTCTTGACGTCGCGGGCGGTGACGAATTCGAAGACGAACATGTTGAGCCCGGCCAACACCAGGAGCGCCATCTTCACCTGGAAGCTGACATTGATGGCAATACTGGTGGCATTGGGCAGGAACAGCAGGATGCCCGAAGTGACCGCCAGGGCGAAGCCGATCCAGGTCAGATGCAAGAGGTCGTGGGCGACGCGGGTGAAGGGACGGTTGGTGGAGGCGACGCCGAGCAGGCGCAGATCGACGATGAGAATGGTGCCGAACACCATGGCCACCGCCAGCACATGCAGGCTCTCCACCACCGGATAGGTGGCGCCGCCGGTGTTCACCCATTGGGCGAGGTCGGAATATTGCAGGCTTTCGAGCAGTGCAGTGAAGTCCATGTCAAGCACTCCTACGAGCCGGCGTAGATGGAGGCGATCGGGGATGCAGGGCCCCAGATCAGCGGGTCATAGGCGATGAAGCGTCCCATGAAGATGATGATCACCACCATGGCCACCGTCACGATGGCAGTGACGCGCATCTGCGGGGTGCCCCTGGCCTCGGTGTCGGCAAGGCCGGCATTGACACGCACCGTGCGCATGAAGCGGGCCGAGATGACGATGAGGGCCACCAGCAGCGCCATCTTCACCCAGAAGGAGATGGCCATCAGCTCGCGAATGGGCTCGGCCATGATCAGGATGACGCCGGTCAGCGCCAGCAGCGCCAGCGCCGTCCAGGCCCAGGGGGCGAAACGATCCACTGTCTGGCGGATGGAAACGCCGCCCCAGCTGACCCCCACCACGCGCAGCGCGGTGATCAGCACCGAAACGAAGACCACGGCAATGGCCATGATGTGAATGGATTGCATCGTGGGCACGACCCATGGGGACGTGGCCATAGCCAGGCTGAGAGGGGATTGGCTCAGCTCTATAAGAAGTTCAACCATTTAGAGGGCATCCTCCTCTGCCCGGACAGAAAAAACGGGGTCGGAGACATCGGTCTCCGACCCCTGATTGAAAGACGATTACTGGATGCCTTCGCCCTTCTTGGCTTCTTCGAGGGACATGTAGCCCTTCTCGATCCAGGTCGGCCATTCGGCGGCGCGCTGGTTGGCGCGGCAGCCGGCATCGGCCGGATTGTAGACGGTGCCATCGGCAGTGATGAACAGGCCCGAGGCACCGCCATTGCGGCCGTCGCGCAGCGGGCACATCACCACGGTGATCTCATCGCCTTCCTTGAAGGTGTCGCCCTTCATGGAGGGATTGCGGGTGAGAAGGCCCGGAGGGGCGGAGCCCTCGAAGGCCCAGACCTTGCCGTCTTCGGTCTGCAGCATCATGAAGGTGTGCGGGCTGGTGAAGGCCCAGCGGGCGACCTTGCCCTTGAGCACGATTTCGACGTCAGGGTTGAACATCGAGAAGCTGTGGTGGGCGAAGGCGGCCGTGGCGGACGCCGCGCCAATCGCGGCGGCCAGGGCCAGGGCGAGATATTGCTTTTTCATCTGCAGGGGTCCTTTTACTGTGCGGTTCCTTCGGCAGCGCCGAAGAAGTCGTCGAAGTCGGTTTCGCCAGGGGTCTTGGTCTGACCCGACAGGTCGGCCGGCAGATCCGGGTTGCGCATTTCGTGCCAGGTCTTGCCGCTCTCGCCCGGCAGGCGGATGGTGGTTTCGTTGTCATCGGTCTTCTGCTGGACGTTGCCGTCGCAATCCCAGTGGCGCATGCGATAGCCGGCGTCCTCGATGGCTCCGGCCTTGGTCCAGGTATAGACCCCGCTCAGTGGCTTTAGCAGACTGACCGGATCGTAGAAGGTGACCTGGGCGATGAGGCGCTGCATGCCATTGGCTTCGGTGACAAGCTTGTAGACCTCGATGATCTCCATTTCGTTGGAGAACGGCGGGTAGCCGCGGAAGTAGTCTGCCGGCCACATGTCGTTGCTCCAGACCACGAGCGTGTCGTCGATCCAGAAGCCGATGCTATCGCCCGTGGGCGAATGGGCGCCGTCGATGTTCTTGTGCTCCTGGTCGATGTAGACGCGGCGGGTTTCATTGGCCAGATCGTTCAGCCACCAGGACTGGGACGGGGTATTGACCCACTCGCGGACATAGGGCTCGAGCAGCCAGCGCGGAATGCCGGTGGCTTCGCAGGTGGTCAGCCGGTCATAGGGCTGTTCGTTATAGGGGATCATGTGCTCGCGGCGCGCCTTGAAGGCGGCTTCGTATTCGGGCGTCAGGATACCCTCGGCAACCTCACCACCGGCCGAAAGGCCAGGAGGAATTGGCCCGACGAAGAACGGTGACACGCCGCCGCGCAGGGCGATGCTGTTCCAGCTGGCTTCCCAAAGACCTTCCCACTTGGGAACGGATTCATAGGTGTGCTTGGTGCCGCCATTGGCCATGCGCTTCAGGTAATTGAAGTGCTCTTCCGCGGTCTTGAAGGCGCGCGGCGGCGGAACCACGGCGACGGCAAGCGGATTGGGGGCGGGTGCCGCTGCGGGCGCTGCCGGCTGGGTGGTCGTCTGGGCAAAGCTCAGGATCGGCGCGCTGGCCGTCAGCAATAGTCCCAGCGCAAAAGCGCCCAAGACGTGTTTCGTCTTCATGGTATTTCCTCTCCTCGGCCGACTGACTGCTCAGAGGATGGCCAGCCGTTTCCATCCCCCTTTTGCGGCGCCGTATGGGGCGGCGCCTGATTGCGATCTCCCACCCGCAATCCTCGCAGCGCGTCACAGCATCAGAATTATATAACCAAAACTCATATTTTTATTGGTTCGGCTATATAGTGCGTCTGAGTGTCATTCGTGCTGGGGCAGCCCTCGCTTTGCTGCAATCCCATAATTTCAGGGGTTACCGGCATATCCCTGCACGGAGCTTGCTGATCATTTGCATGAAACGATCATGTTTGCGTCAGGACCGGGATATCGCCTTTGGTAATGTCTTGCGCCGAACCAGCGCTGCAATCGTTACAGTCGCCGCCATCCAGGCCAGCAGCATGGCCACCGGGGGAACGCCGAGATAGATCCAGAGATCGAGATTGAGATTGTCCGCCAGCGCCGCCCAGACATCCTGCCCCGTGCGACCGGCCTGAACGCTCACCAGCCAGAGCGGCTGCAGCAATAGCGCAAACAGCGCCGATGCAAGGCCAAGGCCCGCCAGCGCCTTGGGGTCATTGCCCAGGCGCCGCTGCTCCAGCAGCCGCCAGCCCATCAGCCAGACATAGGCGCCGGCCATCAGGAACGGTACGCCCTGCAGCGAGCCGGGCGAGAGGAGGAAATGCAGCACCGCGAGAAACGCCGCTGCATAGACAAGAGTGTGCAGTTTTTTCCAGCGCTGGCCCATGCTCCGGATCACCCCGTCAAAGGAGGTGAGGGCCAGCGCCAGCAGCACGATCATGGAAAGGGTGGCGATCCACAGGCTCAGCCGCCCGGCCAGTTCGCTGCCTAAGGCCGCCCAGTCCCAGAAGCGCAGGCCGAACCAGGCGATGACATGCAGGACGCAGTAACAGAAGCTGGCCACGCCCAGGAGCCGCCGCAACTGCGCCAGCCTGCCGATCCCGGTGATCCGGCGCAGGGGCGTGACGGCAAGGCAGGCGAGCAGCAGATAGGTGGCCCACAGCCCCGAATGGTAGATGAGGTTCACATAGGGTGAGGGAAAATCCCAATTGCCCGAGGCGAACTCGCGCCCCATCCACAAGCCCGGCAGGCAGCAGCCGACAAAGACCACCAGCTTCGGAAACGAAAAGCGTCCCGCCGCATCGCACCAGGGCATGGACTGCCACAGCCGCAGCGCATGATCCGCCATGGTTTCCTCCTCACCATTTGGAGCAAGGTTAGGCTTTTCGCCGCGACGCGGACTGTATGTTCCAATCCCAGCCCTGCACGTTTCGGTGGCGCCATGGTGCGTCTGGTGCAGGCTTTTCCGCCGATTGTGCAGGACGCAACCAGCGTGTGCTTGGTCTTCTTGAGCAAAACCGAGGAGGGTATGCGATGCGTCGCGAAATGCTTTTTGCCGGCCTGGCCGGGGTAATGATGCTGGGCGGAATGGCCCTGCCGCCGGCCCTGGCGCAGAACGCCCCGGGCCCCGCCGAGACCGCGCTGACCAGCCAGCAGGATACCACGCTGGCCCGGCGCCTCCTGATGCACAGCATCGGCGCCAACAATGACATCGTGCACGATATTCTCGACGGCACCCTGCCCATGGATGATCTGGAACTGCGCGGCCGGCTGCAGTCGATCGGCGCCGCGCTCTATGCCATGCCCAATCTGTACCGGGCCGAGGCCAATCCCTATTCGGAGGAAGCCGAAAAGGCCGATGCGCTGCATGTGTCGCTGGCCAATGACAAAGTCTGGGAAGATTTCACCACCTTCCGCGACCTGTCTTACGCCGCCTTCTTCAAAGCCCAGGAGGCCGCGGACGCCACGCCCGACCAGATGCTGGCACGCGTCGAGGAGCTCGAGGTCATGTGCGACAGCTGCCACGAGACCTATCGCACGCCCTTCGAATATTTCGACTTCGACCGCATCGAGGACTTCCTCACGGAATGATCGCAAAGGCTCAGCCGTGCGCGCCCTCTGGGCGGCTGGGCCACCCGGCGCCGACCGCCCCCGCATTGGCTCTCATCGTTCTGGTGCTTTCGGCAATCCCTGCCATTGCCCATGGCGTCGCCGGGGGCGATGCCGCGTTCCTGGAAACCGCGCACGGTGTGCAGTTCTGGCCCTATCTCTATCTGGGCGCCAAGCACATGTTCACCGGCTACGACCACCTGCTGTTCCTGCTCGGGGTCATCTTCTTCCTCTATCGCCTGCGCGACGTGGCCATCTATGTGACCATGTTCTCGATCGGCCACTCCATCACCCTGCTGTTCGGCGTGCTTTCGGGGCTGCGGCTCGACGCCCATATCATCGATGCCATCATCGGCTTTTCGGTGATCTACAAGGCCTTCGACAATCTCGGCGGCTTCCGGAAGCTACTGGGCTATTCGCCCAATCAGAAACTGGTGGTGCTGGTCTTCGGATTGATCCACGGCTTCGGCCTTGCCACCAAGCTGCAGGATCTCAGTCTCTCTGCCGATGGCCTCGTGCCCAATATGATCGCCTTCAATATCGGGGTCGAACTCGGGCAATTGGTGGCGCTGGCCTTCATTCTCACCGTCTTGCAGCTTTGGCGCAGCACGCCCGGCTTCACCCGCCAGGCCGCGGCCATCAATGTGTTGATCATGGCGGCCGGTTTCGCCCTGGTGCAAATGCAATTGGTTGGATTTTGGAGCACGCCATGAGCGCCGACAGCCCCGCCCCCATGCCACATCCGACGACCCGCCAGCTGGCGCTGCAAGTGGCGGGCGCCGCCCTTCTCGGTACGGTCCTCACCCTCACCGTCATCCTGCCCACCGAATATGGCATGGACCCCACCGGCTTTGGCGCACTGACTGGGCTCAATACCCTCTCCGCGCCGCCTGAAGTCGTGGTGGAAACCCGCTTCTCAGCCCCGCCCGAGATTGCACGGCCCGAGCCCCTGCCGTTCCGGCAGGATGTCATCACCGTGCCAATCGGCGCCTTCGGCCGCACCCTGGGCGCCACCGAATACAAGGTGACGCTCGCCGAGGGCCAGACCATGCTCTATTCCTGGAAGGCCTCGGCCCCCATTCTCTTCGAGTTCCACGGCCATACCACGCCCACCGATGGCAGCCCCGCCGAGGTGATGGACTATGGCAAGGGCACGGCACAGGAGGGCAATGGCGCCCTGACTGCCCCGCTCACCGGCATCCATGGCTGGTACTTCGCCAATCCTACCTTCGAGGACGTCACAGTCGAATTGACCCTGGCCGGCTTCTACACCCTAGAACCCGGCCTCATCGGCATTCACTGACGCATCAAGAGGGCGTCGAGCGCCCCGATCAGGGCCGGGCCCAATTCCTCGATGGCGTCGATGCGGCGGGCCGAGCGGTAATATGTGTCGACATCGTGCCGCACGCCGATGGCGGTGAGCTCGATCTGCCCGCTGCGTTCGATCTCCCCGATCACCTCGCGCAGGTGCCGGTCGAGAATGTCCTTGTCGTCATTGGCCTCGATGGTCGCCTGGTCCACCGGCGCGCCGTCCGAAATCACCAGAAGTATGCGGCGCTGTTCCGAGCGCCCCATCAGCCGCCGCGCCGCCCAGGCCAGCGCTTCGCCGTCGATATTTTCCTTGAGCAGGTCGGCCGACATCATGGCGCAAAGATTGAGCCGGGCGCGCCGATAGGGTTCGTCGGCGCCCTTGTAGACGATGTGGAGGAGATCGTTGAGCCGCCCCGGATTGGCCGGCCGGCCGGCGCGCAGCCATTCCTGCGCCGATTGCCCGCCCTTCCAGCCCATGGTGGTAAATCCCAGCACTTCGGTGGTCACCGAGCAGTTCTCCAGCGCCGCGCAGATGAGGTCGGAAGCAATGCAGGCGAGCTCGATGGTCTTGCCGCGCATCGAGCCGGAATTGTCGATCAACAGCGTCACACAGGTGTCGCGAAACCGCGATTCCTCTTCCTGCTTATAGGCGTCGGCAAAGCCGGGATTGACCACCACGCGGTCGAGGCGGGAGGCATCCACCAGCCCTTCCTCGAGATCGAAACTCCAGGAGCGCGTCTGCTTGGCCATCAGCCGCCGCTGCAATTGCGTCACCAGCCGCGCCATGCTGCGCCGATTGGCGCTGCGCCGCTTGTCCAGTGTTTCCTGCGCCTGCCGCATGGTCTGCTGCGGCACCAGGTCTTCGGCGCGCGCCACCTGATCGTGTCGCGTCGTATAGGCCCGATAGGGCAGGGGACGCGCCTGCCGCAGCACCTCCAGCGGCGGCCAGATCGAGGGCGCGTCCTCGTCTGCCGTGAGTGCATCCGGCCCCGGCTCGAAGCTCTCGTCCTCGGTCTGGTTCGAGCCATGTTCGAGATCGCCCTCGTCCGGTCCGCCGCCGGCGCGATTGCTGATTTCGCGCCGCACCGGTCCCTCGCCGCGTCCGTGCAATGCCGTGTAGAGCGCCTCGATAAAGGCGCTGGCCGCTGCGCCATAGGCGCGCTGGTCATCGATATTGGCCTTGAGCGCATCGAGCTGCCGCTGCAGCCGCTCATGCATCCAGCGGTTCCACATCCAGAAGCCGGAGGTGGGAATGGATGGCTCGCTGCGGCCGACCAGCGTATCGCCCACCACCATGCGAATGGCTTCTTCGAGCGGCACCAGCGAGGCCAGATGCGCGCCCAGAAGATCGGATTTGGCAAGCCGCGCCAGATGCGCGGCGGCGAGGTTGTCGCCAATGCCCTTGAGCCGCGCGGCGCCGGCCGCCTCGCAGCGCAAGAGCTCGAGCAGGTTGAACAGCCTCGCATCTCCCGGACGCTCCGGGGTGACTGCAGCATGGATATCGGCGTCGTGATAGCGCAGGAACAGCGCGGCGGAGTCGATGCGGCCGCGCAGCGCCGGCATATTGTCCGGCCGCAATTCGTCGAGCCCAGCCCGCAATCCACCCGCGGGATCCGCCTCTCCGATCTGCACGTCGATATCGTCCCGACCGGCCAGCGAGCGCGCCGCCGCCGAGAGTTGGCCGGCCAGTTCGAGCTGGTGGCGTTCCGTGCTCTGCTTCTCGCGCATCTCGGCGCGCGAGCGCATGGAATCGGGGTCCGACCACAGCGCCAGCCATTCGGCACCATTGCGCACCTGGCCCTTTTCGTCCCGCTTGAGGATGGTCGACCGGATATCTTCGTCTGCCATTTTCTCGTTCCCTGCTGCAGTCCGAAAATAACGCAAAAGAGACTGCAGCGGGCAGTTTACGGGCGCGGAATGCGCAGAAGGATGCCCGCTTTGTGCAGGCCCCCAAGCGCCTCGATTGCCTAGTCTTTCCGGCGAAGGTCCAGCACCGACACAGTTCCAGAGGAGGTTCGCCGTGGGTCAGTACACCACAGATTTCGGCTCCATTCATGCCTATAAGAAGGGTGGCGTCACCGCCATCGACGATGATCCGAAGCGCTATGTCTTCTCCAACATGTTCGAAGTCGCCGCCAAGTCCGCGCCCTATGAGCGCGTCGCCGTCGCCAAGAACTTCGAATATGTGATCGAGAGCGCCAAGGCCGAGGGCGATTCCCCTTGGTACACCGCCGCCCATGACGAGTTTGTCATCTCCATGGATGGCAAGGTGCGCGTCGACTTCATCAAGCTCCCCGATCCCGATGCCCTGGTCGACCCCGAGAGCGAAGGCGCTGTCCAGATCGACGGCAAGCCCGACGGCGCCAATATGGGCTATGTCGTCCTCGGTCGCGGCCATATGGCCATGCTGCCGGTCGGGTCCGCCTACAAGTTCAGCGCGGCCGAGACCTGCACCATCCTCATCCAGTCCATCGACGGCGCCGTGACCCAGCATAAATGGGCGCAGTTCTGCCAGAAGTAATTCCGAGCAAGGAGACACCGCCATGGCTATGAAAGAATCCGCTTTCGCCGGCACCGAAGAAGAGATCAGCAATCCCCGCGGCCTGCCGATCAACAGCAGCTATGCCGTCAACCCGGCCGACAATATCACCGGCTACAAGTCCTTCCAGGCCGGCTCGTTCAAGTTCCACCGCGACGAGTATTTCTGCTACGTCACCACGCCTACCGCCGTGCATACCATGCCGGCCGACGCGTTCTTGCGCGCCCTGATGCGCGACGTCGCCTGGGGCTTTTTCTACGGCACCGTGAACTTCGACCAGGTCTTCGGCACCACCAATTACTATGGTGAAGTCGACATGTTCATGGGCGCCACCAACGAGGCCTATACCTCTGCCGGCCGTGACTTCGTCGAGCGCTTCAAGGCCGACAAGCTCATGGACGTGTTCAAGCAGATGGTCTCGGACTGGACCAATGAGGGCTACGACCCCTTCGCCGCGCCGATGGAAACCGGCGTGCCGTGGGGCATCAAGAATGGTGACAATGACGAGGCCGTGAGCCGCGAACGCGTCACCGCCCGCCGCATGGTCGGCCTGCCCGGCGATACTCCGGTGCGCACCGACACCAATGGCTATCCGGTCAACCGCATGTTCGACGACGTGCCGCAGGACCAGCCGGAAGTGCATGCCGAGCCGGGTTTCGAGCATGAAGTCTCCGCCTATAATCTCTTCGGCTACCTGTCGCGTTCCGACGTGACCTGGAACCCGTCGGTGTGTTCGGTGGTCAAGGACAGCCTCTTCTGCCCCACTTCGGAGGAATACATTCTCCCCGTCGAGCACGGCAATGATCGCTGCGAATGGTTCATCCAGCTGACCGACGAAATCACCTGGAACGTCAAGGATGGCGCCACCGGCCGCCCGCGTGCCGTGATCAACATGAAGGCCGGCGATTGCTGCTGCATGCCCGCCGACATCCGGCACCAGGGTTTCTCGGCCAAGCGCTCCATGCTCCTGGTCTGGGAAAACGGCTCGCCGAAAATCCCCGAACTGATCCGCCAGGGCCTCGCGCCCGACGTCGCGGTCGAGTTCTAGGAACGGGCGGTCGCTCCCACTTCCGCCCTGCGGCCGGTCTCCACCTCGCGTGGAGGCCGGCTGCTTAGGCACTTCAATCCCTTACAAAAGCATCGGTATCAGCTGTGCAGACCAAGCTCTTTATTGGCGGTGAGTTCGTCGATGGCCTCGCCGGGGGCACCATCCCCGTGTTCAATCCCTATTCCGGTGAGATCATCTGCGAGATCGCCGAGGCGCGGGCCGAGGATGTCGATCGCGCCGTCACCGCTGCCAAAGCCGCGCAGTTCGCCTGGGGTCGCGCCGATGCCGCTGACCGGGGCAATCTGCTGCTCAAGCTCGCCGATGCCATCGATGCCCATGCCGACGAGCTGATCGAACTCGAAGCGCTCGATACCGGCCATCCGGTGCGCGATGCGCGCAAGCTCGACGTGCCGCGCACCTCGCGCTGCTTCCGCTATTTCGGCGGCATGGCCGACAAGTTCGAGGGCTTTGTGCCCCCGGTCTATCCTGGCTTCCTCAATTATGTGCAGCGCGAGCCGGTCGGCGTGGTCGGCCAGATCGTGCCGTGGAATTTCCCGCTGATGTTCACCAGCTGGAAAATGGCCCCGGCTCTGGCCGCCGGCAATGCCATCGTCATTAAGCCGAGCGAACTGACCCCGCTCTCGACCCTGCGCATCGCCGAATTGATGCGCGATGTCGGCTTCCCCGCCGGTGTCGTCAATGTGGTGCCCGGCTATGGTCACACTGCCGGCGCCCGCATTGCCGAACACCCCGAAATCTCCAAGGTCGCCTTTACCGGCTCGACCGCCACCGGTCGCCGGATCGTCCAGGCTTCGGCCGGCAATCTCAAGAAGGTGCAGCTCGAGCTGGGCGGCAAGGGCCCCAATATCGTCTTCGGCGATGCCAATGTGCGCGCCGCCATCGGCGGCTCGGCCTTCGCCATCTTCCACAATCAGGGCCAGGCCTGCATTGCCGGCTCGCGCCTCATCCTGCACAAATCCATCGCCGACGAATTCCTCGACGGCTTCACCAAATTCGCCCGCTCCATCAAGCTGGGCGATCCGCTCGATCCGGCCACCGAAATGGGTCCGCTGACCTCCAAGCAGCACCAGGAGCGCGTTTTGCACTTCTCCCAGGTCGCCAAGGACCAGGGCGGGGAAATCCTCACCGGCGGCAAGCAGCCCGACCGCGACGATCTCGCCAAGGGCTATTTCGTCGAGCCCACCATCGTGCGCGCCAAGCCCACCGACCGCGTCAGCCAGGAAGAAGTGTTCGGCCCCTTCGTCACCGTCACCACCTTCGAGGATGACGAGGAAGCCCTCGCCATCGCCAATGGCGTGCAATACGGTCTGGGTTCGGGCCTGTGGACCGCCAATCTCACCCGCGCCCACAAATTTGCCCGCGATATCCGCGCCGGCATGGTCTGGGTCAACTGCTACAAGGTGGTCCATCCGGGCTCGCCCTTCGGCGGCGTCGGCGAGAGCGGCTATGGCCGGGAAATGGGCTTCGAGGTCATGCGCGAATATACCCAGCCCAAATCTGTCTGGATCAACTTTGACTCCAAGATGCCGCCGCACTACGACCGCTAATCACCAGATAGAACCAGTGGTGGACCATGGACTTCGTCTATAATGCCAATCCTTCCCGCGTGATCTTCGGTGCGGGCAGCCGCGCTAAGGTTGCCGAGGAACTCGATCGTCTCGGCATCGAGCGGGCCATCGTCATCTCGACCCCGGATCAGTCGGGGCTCGCCGCCGAAATCGCCAAGGCCATCGGCGGCCGCGCCGGCATCATGTATCCCGGCGCGGTACAACACACCCCGGTCGAGGTCACCGAATCCGCACTGATGGCGGTCAGTTCCGTGCGTGCCGACGGGTGCCTCGCCATTGGCGGCGGCTCCACCACCGGCCTCTCCAAGGCTATCGCCTATCGCACCGACCTGCCGCAGCTGGTGATCCCCACCACCTTTGCTGGCTCGGAAATGACCCCAATCCTCGGCCAGACCGAGGCCGGTCGCAAGACCACCGTCTCCGACCCCAAAATCCTGCCCGAGACCGTCATCTACGATCCGGAGCTGACGGTCACCATGCCCAGCTTCATCTCCGGGCCCTCGGGCATGAATGCCATCGCCCATTCGGTCGAGGCGCTCTATGCCAAGGATCGCAATCCCATCATCTCGATGATGGCCGAAGCCTCGATCCGCGCCCTGGGCGGCGCCCTGCCGACGCTGATGGACGATCCGAGCAATCTGCACGCCCATTCCGAAGCGCTTTATGGCGCCTGGCTGGCCGGGGTCTGCCTCGGCGCCGTCGGCATGGCCATCCACCACAAGATCTGTCACACGCTGGGCGGCACGTTCAACCTGAACCATGCCGACATCCACGCGCTGATGATCCCCTACACCTCGGCCTATAACCGCGACGCCGCGCCCGAGGCCATGGCCAGCATTGCCCGCGCCCTTGGCACGGTTGATGGACCGACCGGCATCTATCAGTTGACCCAGCGTGCCGCCAGCAAGCGCTCGCTGGCCGAGATGGGTCTCACGGAAGCCGATCTCGACACGGCCGCCGATATCGCCCTGCAGAACCCCTATTACAATCCGCGCCCGGTCACCCGCGAGGGCGTGCGCGACATGCTGCAGGCCGCCTTCGAGGGCAGGGCGCCCTGAGGTCGGGATGGCATATTTCTGTGTCCATGCCCTGGATCGACCCGGTCGGCTCGCCGACCGCCAGCGCCTGCGCGAAGGCCATCGGGCCCGCCTCCGGCAGCATGATCATCCGGTCAGCGTCCGCATAGGCGGCCCGCTGCTCGACGGTGCCGGCGCCATGATCGGCACCATGCTGGTGATCGAGGCCGAGAACCGCGCCGCGGTCGAGACCTATCTGGCGGGAGACCCCTATATGCTCGAAAACCTTTTTGAGACCGTCACCATCACCGGCTTTAACTGGGGCCTGGGCCAGCCGGAGCCCGCCGATGGCTGACGCACTTTCCAAGCCCGATCCCACCCTCTGGCGCACCCGCCCGCGCGCGCCCATGCCCGGCACGGTGCTGGCCCCGCTCGAAGAGCTGGCCGATGGCGCCGCCAAGGAGTTCGTCTTCGGTCGCGGCACCACGGTGTTTTCCATGTTCGTGGTACGCCGCGGCCAGGCGGTGTTCGGCTATCTCAATATCTGCCCGCATTATTCCTCGCCCCTCAACCACCGCGCCGGCCATTTCCTCAACGAGGATGGCAGCCGCATCCGCTGCACCATGCATTTCGCCGAATTCCGCATCGAAGACGGTTTTGGCGTGGCCGGCGCGGCGCAGAACTGCTGGCTCGACCCCGTCCCGGTGCATGTCGAGGACGGCAATATCGTGATTTCCCGCCCCGGAGGCCAAGCGTGATCCAGGAACTGTCGCCCGGCGCCCGTCCGGATATTGAGCTCTCCATTCGCGACACCTTCGGCCTCGATGTCGAGGGCACGGTCCCGGCCTTTTCCACCCGCGACGAGCATGTGCCGGCGCTCGATCCCAGCTATCGCTTCGATCCGGCCACCACCATGGCCATCCTTGCCGGCTTCAACGGCAATCTGCGCGTGCTGCTGCAGGGCCGCCACGGCACCGGCAAGTCCAGCCATATCGAGCAGGTGGCCGCCCGCCTCAACTGGCCCTGTCTGCGCCTCAACCTCGACAGCCATGTCAGCCGCATCGATCTCATCGGCAAGGACGCCATCGTGTTGCGCGACGGCAAGCAGGTCACCGAATATCGCGAGGGCCTCTTGCCCTGGTGCTATCAGCGCCCGGTGGCGCTGGTGCTCGACGAATATGATGCGGGCCGGCCCGATGTGATGTTCGTCATCCAGCGTGTGCTCGAGGCCGAGGGCAAGCTGACCATTCTCGATCAGAACAAGGTCATTCCGCCCAATCCGTTCTTCCGCCTGTTCGCCACTGCCAATACGGTGGGCCTGGGCGACGTCACCGGGCTCTATCACGGCACGCAGCAGCTCAATCAGGCTCAGCTCGACCGCTGGAACATCATCGCCCGGCTCGATTATCTCGATGAGGGCGCCGAGGTCGAGGTGGTACTGAGCAAGGTGTCGTTCATGGGCGAGGCTGAACGCGGCGAGATGCTGTTGCAGATGGTGCGCATGGCCAATCTGACCCGCGCCGGCTTCGCCGCTGGCGATGTCTCGGTGGTGATGTCGCCGCGCACCGTCATTTCCTGGGCACAGAATTATCGCGTCTTCGGCGATCTCGACTTCGCCTTCAACACCGCCTTCCTCAACCGCTGCGACGAGGCCGAGCGCCCGCTCTACGGCGAATATTACCAACGCGTCTTCGGCCGCGAACCCGCCAACACCACCCCAGAGAACTGGAAACGCGTCTAGCTCTCTTCCCTCTTTCCTCTCCCTCTCGGGGAGAGATGGCCGCAGCGCAGCGAAGGCCGGGGGGGCTCTTCCGTGCCCCTGCACGTCAGCCCCGCGCTGCCACCTCCGCCGCCGCTTCGCGCACGGCGTCGAGCAAAGCGCTGGTGACCACGCTCAACTGTTCATTGCTGCGCATGGTGATGCCCACCGGCCCATGACTGGCGCTGGTGTCGAGCGCCAGCGCCACCAATTGCCCGATCTCCAGGTCATGGGCGACGACGCTGCGCGAAATGGTCCAGATGGCGTCGTTCTCAAGCGCATAGGCGCGGGCAAAGCCGTTTGACACCGTCTCGATCTCATAGCGGAACCGGCCGGCGCCTCCAGCGATGAACAGCGAATCCACGATCGGCCGGATGATGGCATTGGCCGGTGGCAACAGCATCGGATAAGGCTCAAGCTCGCGATAGCTCAGCGTCGGCTTGCTTGCCAAAGGATGGCTCGGGCGCACCGCAAAGGTCAGCTGTTCGGAATAAAGGTGTTCGAAGATCAATCCGTTCATCACCTCGGGGCTCGCCAGGCGCCCGACGATGAAGTCCAGATTGCCATCGCGCAGCATGGCCAGCATGTGGCCGCTGGGGCCGCTTTCCACATGCACCCGGCAGGCAAACGGGGTGTGCATGAAGCGCTCCACGGCGCGCGGCACCACTTCCACCTCGACGGTCGGCAACGCGCCCAGACGCACCACGGTGTGGCTGGACCGGTTGAGGTCCATGCTCTCGATCCCCTCGCGGATCGCCGCAGCCGCCGCCATGGCATGGCGGGCGAAAATCTCGCCCTGCCGGGTCAGCACCAGCTTGCGACCGGTGCGGTCGAACAGGGCGGTCTGCAGCAGGTCCTCGAGCTCGGCGATGGATTTGGACACCGCCGGCTGGCTGAGCCCCAGCGCCTGACTGGCCGGCACCACGCCGCGCTGCCGGTTGACTTCCAAAAAGCAGCTGATGTGCCGCAACTTGATACGCGGGTCGAGGAGGCTGGCCGCCATCATATCATCCAGAGTTATATATCAGGGCAAAATTATCATTTTACCGCCCAGTTTCAATGGGCAATATACAGCTATTAGTTATGGCAAAAGAAACAAGACGATGAGCAAATTTGTGCCGCTCAGCCAGGCGGTGGGAGAAAATCTGAACAATGGCGATGCGGTGGCCTTTGAAGGCTTCACCCATCTCATCCCCCATGCGGCGGCCCATGAGGCGATCCGCCAAGGCTTCAAGGATCTCACCCTGATCCGCATGACCCCCGACATCATCTATGACCAGATGATCGGCATGGGCATGGCGAAGAAGGTGATCTTCTCCTATGCCGGCAATCCCGGTGTGGGGCTGTTGCGTCGCATGCGCGATGCCATCGAGAACGCCTTTCCGCGCGGCATCGAGACGGTGGAGCATTCCCATTCGGCCATGGCCCAGGCCTATGAGGCCGGTGCCTCCGGCCTGCCGCTGGCCCTGTTCCGTGGATACAAGGGTGCCGATCTGCCCAAGGTCAATCCCAACATCAAGATGATGACCTGCCCCTTTACCGGCGAGCAGCTGGCAGCGGTGCCGGCCCATCATCCCGATGTCACCTTCATCCATGCCCAGAAGGCCAGCGAGAAGGGCGATATCCTGATCGAAGGCATTATTGGCGTACAGAAGGAAGCCGCCCTCGCCGCCAAGCGCGTCGTGGTCACGGTCGAGGAAGTGGTGCCCAGCTTCAAGGGTCTGCATCCCAATCTCTGCATCCTGCCGCATTGGACGGTCGATGCCATCGCCGTGGTGCCGGGTGGGGCGCATCCCTCCTATACCCATGGCTATTACCAGCGCGACAATGCCACCTATCTCGAATGGGACAAGATTTCCTCCGATCGTGAGCTGTTCGCCGGCTGGATCAAGCAGAACGTGCTCGAGGCCACCCCCGAGGCATTTGCCGACCGAGTAAGGGATTTGCGCGTATGACCGACTTCACGCCCAACGAGATGATGACCATCGCGGCAGCGCGCCAGCTGAGCAATGACGATGTCTGCTTTGTCGGCATCGGTGCGCCCTCTGCTGCCTGCAATGTCGCCCGTCTCACCCACGCGCCCGACATCACCCTCATCTATGAAAGCGGCACTATCGGCACCGCGCCCGATGTCCTGCCGCTCTCCATCGGCGATGGCGAATTGTGCGAGACCGCGCTCTGCACCGTTGCCGTGCCGGAAATGTTCCGCTACTGGCTGATGGGCGGCCGCATTTCCATCGGCTTCCTCGGCGCGGCGCAGCTCGACCGTTTCGGCAATATCAACACCACCGTCATCGGCGACTACAACCAGCCCAAGGTGCGTCTGCCCGGCGGCGGCGGTGCGCCCGAGATCGCCACCTCCTGCGGCGAGATCTACATCACCCTCAAGCAGGCCACCCGCTCGATGGTCGACAAGATCGATTTCTATACCTCTTTCGGCCATGGCGAAGGCGGCGACCACCGCCAGCGCCTGGGTCTCAAGACCAAGGGGCCGACGCTGCTGATCACCGATCTGGCCATCTGGCGCCCCGACCACGAGACCAAGGAATTCGTCGTGCGGTCCCTGCATCGCGGCGTCACCCGCGACATGGTGCAGGAAACCTGCGGCTGGAAAGTGCGCTTCGCCGACGATCTCGAAGAAACCCCCGTGCCGACCGCCGAAGAGCTTGGTACGCTGCGCGATCTGCAGGCGCGCACCACTGCCGCCCACAATGGCATCAAGAGGGCCGCATAAATGGCTGAAGCCTTTATCTGCGCCTATAAGCGGACACCCATCGGCCGGTTCGGCGGCAGCCTTTCGGCTGTCCGCCCCGACGATCTCGGCGCCATTCCGCTCAAGGCCCTGATGGCCGAAGCCGCCGGTGTGGACTGGGATGCCGTCGACGACGTCATCTTCGGCAATGCCAATCAGGCCGGCGAGGACAATCGCAATGTCGCCCGCATGAGCCTGTTGCTGGCCGGCCTGCCGGTGGGCGTCACCGGCACCACCATCAATCGTCTCTGCGGCTCCGGCATGGATGCGGTCATCGCTGCCGCGCGCGCCATCAAGGCCGGCGAAGCCGAGCTGGTCATTGCCGGCGGCACCGAATCCATGTCGCGGGCGCCCTTCGTCCTGCCCAAGGCCGACAGCGCCTTTTCGCGCAATGCCGAGATTTACGACACCACCATTGGCTGGCGCTTCGTCAATCCGCAGATGAAGGCGCAATACGGCGTCGATTCCATGCCCGAGACCGGCGAGAACGTCGCCCAGGAGTTTGGCGTTTCGCGCCAGGCCCAGGACGAATTCGCCGTGCGTAGCCAGGACAAGGCCGTCGCCGCCCAGGCCAGCGGGCGTCTGGCCCGCGAAATCGTGCCGGTCACCATCCCCCAGAAAAAGGGCGATGCCGTTATCGTCGACAAGGACGAGCATCCGCGCGCCGGCACCACGGTTGAAACCCTTGCCAAGCTGCGCCCGCTCTTCCCCAATGGAACGGTCACAGCCGGCAATGCCTCCGGCGTCAATGACGGCGCCGCCGCGCTGATCATCGCGTCGGAAGCCGCTGCCAGAAAATACGGGCTGACCCCAATCGCCCGCATTCTCGGCGGCGCCACCGCCGGTGTCCCGCCTCGCATCATGGGTATGGGGCCGGCCCCCGCCACCAAGAAACTCTGCGCCCGTCTCGGTCTCACCCCCAGTGCGTTCGGTGTCATCGAACTCAACGAGGCCTTTGCGAGCCAGGGCATTGCGGTATTGCGCGATCTCGGCCTGGCCGAGGATGCGCCGCAGGTCAACCGCAATGGCGGCGCCATTGCCCTCGGCCATCCGCTTGGCATGAGCGGCGCGCGCATTACCGGGACAGCGGCGCTGGAACTGTCGATCACGGGCGAGCGCTATGGCTTGGCCACCATGTGCATCGGTGTCGGCCAGGGCATCGCTGTCGGTCTGGAGCGAGTTTAGGAGAGTTAATCGGCGGGGATAACCGCCACAACAAAGTCCTCGATCACCGAGGCACGCGCTTTCAAGCGGCCGATAAAGAGCCGGAAAGCGCAAGTGGGAGAGAAGAAATGTATGCTCGACGCCCCTTCGGCATAGACGAAACGCATGGCATGCTGGCGCAACCAAGCGCCAGGATCAAAGCCAATAGTGACGGACGCGACTGGACATCCCTGTTCGCGTCCGTGCAACGGGAGACCCCCTTCCAGGGTGTGTTCCAATCCTCGCGGGACCATCTTCTGGTCCTGCATCGCGATGGCCCCGTGCAGGTGGAAAGCCTGTGCGACCGCCGCATCGGCAAGCGTGTGGTGCCCGCCGGTGGCATCCACATCATCTCGCCGGGTGTCGATTTCGGCATCAACCTCACCGGCTCCATCGAAACGGTGCATGTCTATGTGCGCCGCGCCATCATCGAGGAAGTCGCCCTCGAAATGGTCGATGGCGACCCCGCCAAGCTCGAAATCCCCAGCAGCATCGTAGAGACCGACAAGGCCCTGCATGCCCTGATCGATGCTTCCGCCTATGCGGTGGAAGATGAGAGCATCGGCTCCTCCATGTTCACCGATTATCTCTCGCGCACCATCGCTGCCCAGTTGATCCGCGGCTATTCCAAGGCCAAGCTCAAAGGTGGTGGCCGGGTGTCGGGAGCCGCCAGCCTGTCGCCGACGCTCTCGGACGCGGTGGACTACATGACCGCCAATATCGACGAGGCGATCAACCTTGCCGATATCGCCCAGGCGACCAATCGCAGCCCCAGCCATATCGCGCGCATCTTCCGCACCGAACTGGGCATGCCGCCGCATCGCTATCTCATCAATCTGCGCGTCGACAAGGCCCGCCGCCTGCTGGAAAAGACCAGCATGTCGATTGCCGAGATCGCCTATGAATGCGGCTTTGCCCATCAGGAGCATCTGACCCGCCTGTTCCGTCGTCACTGCGGAACCACGCCTGCAGCCTACCGGCGCTCGAAGCGGAACTGATCGTTTCGTGCAAGATCGGCGCTGCCGCTTGCAGGAATAAGTGCTTCGTCATCCCTAGTCTGACCTTTGCGAAGAAAAACAAAGTGGCCTGTCCCTCCATCGGGGCAGGCCTATCGCAAGGTTCATCGGAGGGAGAAGTAATGTCCAAATCCACCAAGTTTATGCCGGTCAGCCGGCGCATCTTCTTGGGGGCGACCTCGGCGCTGGCCGTACTCGCCATGTCTCCGGCCGTCATGGCGCAGGGCGAAACCATCAAGATCGGTTATGTGACGCCCCAGACCGGCCCGCTCGCCGCCTTTGCCGAAGCCGACGATTTCGTCATCAAGCAGGTCTATGACATTCTTGGTGGCAGCATCGAGACCGCCAATGGCCCGGTCAATGTCGAGATCATCGTTCGCGACAGTCAGTCCAATCCCAACCGCGCCGCCGAAGTGGCCCGCCAGCTGATCGTCGACGACGAAGTGCAGCTGATCGTGGTGGCCTCCACGCCCGAAACGACCAATCCGGTTTCGGCCCAGTGCGAAATCGAAGGCATCCCCTGCATTTCCACCGCCGCGCCGTGGCAGCCCTGGTTCATCGAGCGCCAGGCCAATCCGGGCGATCCGTCCACCTGGGAATCCTTCGACTACACCTACCACTTCTTCTGGGGCCTCGAAGACGTCATTGCCACCTATCAGGGCATGTGGAACCAGCTCGAGACCAACAAGCAGGTCGGTGGCCTGTTCCCGAACGATGCCGACGGCAATGCCTGGGGCAATCCCGATGTCGGCGTTCCCCCGGCTTTGGCCGCCGGTGGTTACACCGTCACCGATCCGGGTCGCTTCCAGAACCTGTCGGACGACTTCACCGCCCAGATCAACGCGTTCAAGGCTGCCAATGCCGAGATCGTCACCGGCGTGGTCATCCCGCCCGATCTGACCACCTTCTGGACCCAGGCCAATCAGCAGGGTTTCAAGCCCAAGGTGGTCACGGTCGCCAAGGCCATCCTGTTTCCGATTGCCGTGGAAGCCCTCGGCCCCATCGGCAACAACCTGTCGAGCGAAGTGTGGTGGTCGGCCTCGCACCCCTACAAGTCCTCGCTCACCGGCCAGAGTGCGGGCGAATTGGCTGAAGGCTTCACCGCCGCCACCGGTCGTCCCTGGACCCAGCCGATCGGCTTCGCCCATGGCCTGTTCGAGGTCGCCATCGACTCCATCAAGCGCGCCGACGATCCCTTCGATCCGGATTCGCTGGCTGAATCCATTGCGGCGATCAACCTCGACACCATCGTCGGCCATGTCCAGTTCGGTCAGGAAGGCCTGCCGCCCGTGGTTGCCGCCAACGTCTCCAAGACCCCGCTGGTCGGTGGCCAGTGGCGCCTGCAGGACGATGGCAGCTTCGAGCTGGTGATCGTCGAAAACGCTGCCCATCCGGAAATTCCGCTGGGCGGCAAGATGGAAGCTATCGAGTAGTCAAATGATCCTGAGACTTGCCGGCGTATCCAAGCGCTTTGGCGCTGTTGTCGTGGCCGATAATATCGACCTCGAAGTGGCCCATGGAGAAGCCCTCGGCATAATCGGCGCCAATGGCGCCGGCAAGTCGAGCCTGTTCAACCTCATTACCGGCGTCATCACCCCCGATGCCGGTACGGTGACCCTGGCTGGAAAGGACGTCACCAATGTGTCGCTGCGCAATCGCTGCGTGGCGGGCATTGGGCGGTCTTTCCAGATCCCGCGACCTTTTGAGAGCCTGACCGTCTTCGAGAACCTTCTGGTCGCCGCCGAATATGGCCGCGAGCATGGCCACCGCGGCGCCAACGAACTCTGCGGCTCCATTCTCGAACGCACGGGCCTTGCGCCGCACGCCAATACCCTGGCTGGCAAGCTCACGCTACTCAACCGCAAGCGTCTGGAAATGGCGCGCGCTTTGGCCACCGAGCCCAATATCGTGCTGCTCGACGAAATCGCCGGCGGCCTCACCGAGGCCGAGTGCCACGAACTCGTCGAGTTCATCAAGCAGGTCAACCAGCAGGGCGTCACCATCGTCTGGATCGAGCACGTCGTGCACGCGCTCATGTCGGTGGTCTCCCGTCTCATGGTCCTGGAATTCGGCCGCAAGATCGCCGACGGCGAGCCCCACGCCGTCATGGCCGATCCCCAGGTCCGCCGGTCCTATCTCGGCATCGATGACGAGGTCGCAGCATGACGGCCTTGCTCGAGACCAAGAACCTGGAAGTCTTTTATGGCGACTTCCAGGCCGTGTTCGGCGTCGATTTTCACGTCAATGAAGGCGAGACCGTCGCCATTATCGGTGCCAATGGCGCCGGCAAGTCGTCTTTCCTCAAGGCGCTTTCCGGCCTGGTCAAAAGCCGGCCCGACGGCATTCTGCTCGATGGCAAGCCGGTTGGCGGCAAGCCCGCCTTCGACATGGTCAAATCCGGCATTGCCCTCGTGCCCGAAGGGCGCCGGCTTTTCCCGTCCATGTCGGTTGGCGACAATCTGCGCATGGGTGAAAACGGCAAGAGCGGCGATCGCGGCTGGAACTATGAGACCATCTGCGATCTCTTCCCGATCCTGCGAGAGCGCGCCGATCAGCTGGCCCCGACCCTTTCGGGCGGGCAGCAGCAGATGGTGGCCATCGGACGGGCGCTGATTTCCAATCCGCGCGTTCTCTTGTGCGACGAGATCAGCCTTGGCCTCTCGCCCGCCGCCGTCAAGGACGTCTATGCCGCCATCGCCGAGATCAAGAAGCGCGGCACCACCATCGTCATCGTCGAGCAGGACCTCAACGCTGCCTTGAGCGCTGCCGACCGCATCTATTGTTTCCTCGAGGGCAAGGTCAGCCTGGCTGGTCGTGCGGATGAATTCGATCGTTCGCAGATCCTCGCGGCCTATTTCGGAAGTTAGGGATGGAATACCTCAACACCATTGTACAAGGCGTCCTGCTGGGCGGGCTCTATGCCCTCTATGCCGCGGGCCTGTCCCTGATCTTCGGCGTCATGCGCCTCATCAACCTGGCCCATGGCGATCTCATCGTCCTGGCCGCCTTCGTGCTTCTGGCCATGGTCACCGCCTTGGGCCTGCCGCTGCCGATCGCGCTGCTCATTCTTTTGCCCTTCGCCTTCGCGCTGGGCTCTGCAGCGTTATCTGCTCAACCGCACCCTGGGCGACGATATCCTCCTGCCGCTCCTGGTCACTTTTGGCCTGCAAATTCTCATTCAGAACGGGCTTCTGGTCGCCTTCAGCGCCGATAGCCGCAAGCTGTCGCTGGGCCCCATAGAAACCCAGTCGGTCAATATTCTGGGTCTTTCGCTTGGCGTGGTTCCGCTGATCACCTTCGCCGTCGCCGTGGTGGTGCTCGGCGTCCTCAGCTACATCTTCTATGGCACCGGACTCGGCCGCCGCCTGCGCGCCACCTCGGACTCGACCGAAGTCGTGCAGCTCATGGGCGTCAATCCGCGCATCGTCTTCGCCATTGCCATGGGCATTTCCTTCGTGGTGCTGACCATTGCCGCCTTCTTCATGGGCATCCGCTCCAATTTCGACCCCAGCGTCGGCCCGGCGCGCCTGCTCTACGCCTTCGAGGCGGTGGTGATCGGTGGCCTCGGCAGCCTCTGGGGCACATTGGCCGGCGGCGTCATCCTCGGCGTGGCCCAGGCCATCGGCGCCCGTATCAATCCTGAATGGCAGATCCTGGCCGGACACCTGGTCTTCCTGGTGTTCATCATCTTCCGCCCGCGTGGCCTGTTCCCGAAGCAGTAGAGACATGTCCCAACCCATCCCTACCGCCGCCCCCGAGCCCGTCGCAGGCCGCTACACCGTCCGCGTCGCCACCCGCACCTCGCGTATCTTTACCGTCATCGCCCTGGCGCTGGTCGCCGTGCTGGTCTTTGCCCCGGCCTTCGCCTCCCGCCCGATGCTGCAGGACCTGATCCTGGTTTTTCTCCTGGCCTCGCTGGCGCTGTGCTGGAACCTCATGGCCGGCTATGCCGGCCTGATCTCGGTCGGCCAGCAGGCCTTTGTGGGTCTGGGTGGTTATGCGCTCTTCGCACTGATTATTGTCGGCGGTTTTGATCCGCTCCTCTCCATCCCCGTCGCGGCCATCATCGTGGCGCTGCTCTCCATTCCGGTGGGCTCACTGGTCTTCCGCATGCAGGGCGCCTATTTCGCCGTGGTCACCTGGGTGGTGGCCGAAGTCTTCCGCCTGTTGCTCGCCCAGTGGCGCGAGCTGGGTGGCGGCACCGGCACCTCGTTGCCGCGCTCGGCCACCGGAGACATGTTCGGCCTCGAATTCGTCAGCGAGCTGTTTGGCGTGCGCAGCGCCGCCGCCCGCGAGATCATCATCTATTGGGCTGCGCTCTTCACCATCGTGCTGGTTGTTGGCGGTTGCTACTACCTGCTGCGCTCGCGTGTCGGCCTGGCTTTGCGCGCCATCAAGGATGGCGAAGTGGCGGCCCAGAGCGTTGGCGTCAGCACCACGCGCATCAAATTCGCCATCTATGTCTTTGCTGCCTTCTGTGCCGGCCTGGTCGGCGCCATCTACTTCCTCCAGACCTCGCGCATCTCGCCCGACGCCGCCTTCTCGCTGCTCGACTGGACCGCTTACATAATTTTCATCGTTGTCATCGGCGGCCTCGCCACCATCGAAGGGCCGATCATCGGCGCCATCCTCTTCGTGCTGCTGCGCAATGCCCTGTCCGGCTACGGCCCCTGGTATCTCATCGTGCTCGGCGCGCTGGGCATCGCGGTGATGCTGCTCGCGCCCAAGGGCATCTGGGGCAATTTCTCCCAATTTACCGGCATCCACCTGTTCCCCACGCGGCGACGCCTGGATATCGGCTCTGCCAAGGAGCAGAACAAATGACCGCCCAAACCCTCAAGAGCGATGCCAATGCGCTGACCGAAGAGGTCGTGGCCAGCTTCGCCAATGCCGAAAATCCGCGCCTGCGCGAAGTGCTGCAATCGTTGGTCCGCCATCTGCATGCCTTCGCCCTCGATGTGAACCTCTCCATGTCCGAATGGGAAACCGCCATCGGCTTCCTCACCCAGACCGGGCATATGTGCGATGACAAGCGGCAGGAATTCATCCTGCTCTCCGACACGCTGGGCTTTTCCATGCTGGTCGATGCCATCAACCACCGCAGCATGGAGGGCACCACCGAGACCACCGTGCTCGGGCCCTTCTATGTCCCGCCGCTCAAGGAACGGCCGCATGGCAGCGATATTGCCGGCGCCAGCCAAGGCACGCCGCTGCACGTGAGTGCCCAGGTGCTGACCCCCGACGGCAAGCCGATTGCCGATGCCTGGGTCGATGTCTGGCAGTCCGATGACGACGGCTATTACGATGTGCAAAAGCCCGGGCAGGAGGAAAACCTGCGCGCCCGCTTCCGCACCGATGCCGAAGGCCGGCTGTCCTTCTGGTCGATCGTCCCCACCTTCTACCCCATCCCCCATGACGGTCCGGTCGGCAAGATGCTCGAGGCGGTGGGTCGCCATCCCTATCGCCCCGCCCATATCCATTTCATGATCGGCAAGGATGGCTACGACACGCTTGTCACTCATCTCTTCATTGCCGGCGACGACTATCTGCACAGCGATGCCGTCTTCGGCGTCAAGGATCAGCTGATCGTCAACCTCACCGACGAAGAAGCTGGATGGAATGCGTCCGGCGAGCGTATCGGCGCCCATAAGTCGCTCGATCATACCTTCGGCCTGCGTCCCGCCGCAGCCGCGTCCTGAGCCTCAAACACCGGCGGATCGCTTTTGGCATGGCTGGCTGTCGTCACGACCGCCAGCCATGCGGCGTTTTGTTCATACTTCGTTCATAATGCGGTCACCTAGAGACATTTTGTGGACCGATAAAACCTGCAACGATTAGCAGGTTTATGTTAAAACCTGCTCGATTGGTGCAGGTTTTGATAAGGGGGCGGGCCCATAGTAATCCTCAGGAAAGCACAGCTTTCCGCTCCCATTCTCTCTCCTCGGGAGTTCTACCGGTGGCAGGGGCCACAAGAATAAGCCGGCGATGTTGGGGCATCGCCGGCTCTTTTCATGTGCTAGAGGATGCAGCCCTCAGGCCGGCATCAATGCGGTCCGTGCTCGGCTGCAGGCCGTTTCGACGCCAGTCCGGCGCCGCTGCCAGAGCCCCAGCCCTGCATCGATTTTCCGAAGGATTTGAAGCCGTTAGCCATGGTCTGGCCCGGCACCAGTCGCGCCGAATTGAGAATGAAGGCCAGTTCCGATCCGGTATGGATCATCGCCGCTTCCACCGGGCCGATCCAGCCGGCCATCGCCGCGGCAATGCCCAGAATGTCGACGATCACGGTGCCGGCGAAGTTGAACCAGATGATCTTGCGGGTCCGGCGTGCCAGATGCACCGTGTCGGCAAAGCGCATGAGATCATTGCCCAAAAGCACGATATCGGCCTTTTCGCGGGCGACTTCGGTGCCAGAACCCATGGCGATGCCGACCGAGGCGGTCGCCAGCGCCGGTGCATCGTTGACCCCATCGCCCACCATGGCCACAGTGCGGCCGCTCGCCTTTATAGCCTTGATTCGCTGAAGTTTTTCGGTAGGCAACAGTCCCGCTTCGACTGCGGTGATGCCGAGATCTTTAGCGACCCGCCGGGCCACCTGTGCGGTGTCACCGGTCAGCAGCTGCACATCGATATTCATGGCGCGCAGCTTTTCCACCGCCTGGCGGGCCTCGGGCCGGACCGTGTCTTCGACGACGACATGGCCAAGCAGGCGCCCCTCGCGGGCGATAAACACTCGCGTGCCGACAAAGGCGCCTTCCTCTGGCACGGCGCCCACGCCATTGGCCAGCATCCAGCCAGCATTGCCGACATAGATAGCGCCCTCTGCATCGCTCGCCTTGATGCCGCGCCCGGGTTCATAGCTGAAGCCGCTGACCGGCAGGGGCGTGACGCCATGGCTGGCGGCCTCGGCGATGATGGCCTTGCCCAGCGGGTGCTCGGACAATGCCTCGGCGGTGGCGGCGGCCCGCAGCAACTCATCGGCGGTAATGCCCTCGGCCGGAAGGACATGGCTGACTTCAGGGCGCCCGAAGGTCAGCGTGCCGGTCTTGTCGAGCACCACCGTATCGACCTTGCCCAGGGTTTCGAGATGCACCCCGCCCTTGATGATCGCACCCATCTGCGCGGCCCTGCCAATGCCACCCAGAATGGCCAGCGGCGTACCGGCGGCGACGCCACAGGCACCGGCGACGACGATGACGGCGATGGTCGAGTTCACGTCGCCGCCGGTGATCCAGTATTCGAAGGCGGCAAAGCCCAAGGCCACATAGACGATATAGCCCGCCAGCCGATCCGCCAGACGCTGCACCGGCGCGCGCGATCGCTCTGCTTCTTCCACCGTTTCGAGAATTTGTCCGTAGCTGGTGGCGCGGCCGACGCGTTCGGCGCGGATTTCGATGGCGCCGGACTGGTTGACGGTGCCGGCATAGGCGTAGCTGCCGGCGATCTTCTCGACCGGCATGGATTCCCCGGTAATGCGGGATTCATCGACGAACGAATTGCCCGAAACCACGGGCCCGTCCACTGGCACGCGTGCCCCCGGCGCTACGACGACAAGCGTGCCCGGTGTGACCTCGCCAATGCCTGCGGTAACCACCTGGCCATCGCGGCGCAACTGCACCTCGCTGGGCAAGAGGGCCATCAGGTCGCGAATGGCGCGGCGCCCGCGTTCCAGCGTCATGCCCTCGAGCACTTCGGCGATCAGGACGAAGAAGGTGATGATCAAGGCGACGAAGAAGTAACCCGTATAGGCGGCCGCCAGCACCGCAATGCCCATTGATAATTCCATGGTCATGCGGCGCTTGCGGATGCTTTCCCAGGCCTCTTCGAACAGGGGCCAGCCGCCGATGACCAAGCCGATCAGCGCGTACCAGGAGAAGTTGAGATAGAATTGGTCGGCAAAGCTTATGTAGGAATGATCGGGAAATCCCAGCCACACGGCCAGGGCGCAAAGGCCGGTCAGGGCAATGCGAAACACCTCGGTCGGGCCGAAAGCGTGGCTGTGGTGGTGCCCATGATCGTCGTCGTCATGAGCGTGGTCATGACCATGCTCGTGGTGATGGTGATGATCGTGATCATGTCCGTGGTGGTCATGATCGTCATGGTGGTGGCCATGGGCATGGCCAGCATGCGTGTGGGTACTCATTGATCTCCTCCCCGGACACAGGCTTGGGCATGCCTGATCTCTTATCAGGGAGGATGGGCGGCAAAAGCACCCAAATCCTGCACGTTCCTTGCAGGATTACCGCAGATTTGCGCAGGTGCGCCAGCCGCAAGCGATCAGTTGAAGGCGGCGAACGGATCGAAGACCACATAACTCTCGTGGCAGGACGAGCACGATTGCGCCACCTTGTCCCATTCGGCCTGGAAGCCCGCGAGATCAGCGGCTTCCGAGGCAGCGCGGGCATGCGCAGCGGTATCGCGCAGCAGCTGCCGGAAAGCCGGAAGGTCGTCCCAGATCGCGGCCGCGGCCGTGGTATCGACGCCCTCGATGGCAGGCGCGCCACCCAAAAGATTGCTCTGCGGCGGCAGGAGGACGGCGAAGGCATCGAACGAGGCCGCAGCGGCCTGGCCGAGATCGTAGAGTTCGGGGGAATAGTTGCCACTGCCCACCCGCGCATCGACCAGCGTCTGCAGCGTGGCCAGCTGGTTCATCAAGCCGCGGCGCGCGGCGATGGTGTCGCCCATCGCATTGTCTGGTGCCTCCGCCAGCACAAGGCCAGTGCCAAGGCAAATAACCACGAGAGCTGACACTATTGCGGGCCTCAACATCCCTGCCTCCGATGTCCCGATGCGTTGCGCTCAGCAGATACCGTCGGCCTGGATAAATCCTGCACAAATGCAGCCAGTTTTTGCCACTGCGATTCGGGATGGCCGGTCTCAGCTCTCCGAGCGGGGGATGGCGGGCTTGGGCGTCCAGCCGGGATTGGAGGCGCGGGGGGCGACCTTGTGCAGGCCGAGCGCCGTCGCCACGCCTTCGGTATCGGCCACCAGATCGGCAATGGTATAGCCTTCGAGCACCTTGGCGAAGGCGCGCATGGCTTCGCCCAGCGCCGTTTCGTAGATGCAGGTGCTGCCGAGCGGGCAGTGGGCGCATTTTTCGCGGCCGCATTCGGTGAGATCGAAATCTTCTTCGGTGACGCGCAAGACGTCCATGATGCTGATCTGATCGGCCGGCGCACCCAGCCGCACACCGCCATTGCGTCCGCGAATGGTTTCGAGCAGGCCGCTGCGGCCGACGGGGACGAGGATCTTGAACAGGAACATTTCGGACACGCCAAAGGCGTCGCCGATATCGCGTATGCGGCTAAGGCCAGTGCGGTTGGCCGCACAATACATCAGCGCCCGCACTGCATAATTGCTTTGCTTGGTCAGGCGCATACGACACAGCCCCTCCTGACATCCACACCTATACGATAGGCAGGAGGCTCGCAACGCCGGCCTGGTAGAGTGCCGTCAGTCCCACCCCGGCCAGGACACCCCCAAACACCCGCGCATTGGCATAGAGCCGATCGCCGCGCCAGAACCAATAGGCGGCCAGCATCGCCGTCCAGGCGACCATGGTCTGTATGATGGCAAAGCCCAGCAGATAACCCTGCAAGGAATTGTTCTCGCTGCCGATAATCGCCTGAGAATAGGCAAGGCCATGCAGGGCGCCCGCGACGAGGAACAGCCATTTGTGCCAGCGGCCATCGGCATCGTCTCTGCCCCAGGCCAGATAGCCGCCAATCAGCAGGGCGCTGAGTGGCACCATCCATTCGGCGGGTTGCAATTGCAGACTGCCTGCATTGAGCAGGCAACCGAATACGGTACCACCCACGAACCACACCGGCAGCCAGAAGCCGCCCTGGGCGACGGCGGTGAGGACACCCACGGCCAGGACGAAGGCCAGATGGTCGACTTCGATGACCGGATGCGCCAGGCCCGAAAGCAGGCCCTCGCCGAAGCCGATCGGCAACTTGCCACCCAAGGCATGATGCGCATGGGCCTGCGTGGTGAGCAGCAGAAAGGCCATGGGCAGGCCAAGTCCCAGCGATATCTTGCGCATGTTCCGCTCCCTTGCACGCAGTCGGCCTTTGGGCCCGGCCTTGTTTGCCATTGTGCCGCATGTGTCGTCTAGCCTGCCCAAGCGGGGCAAGGCGCGCCTGCACTTCCGTGCCAGGAGACTGCATGTTTCTGTCTATTAGCGCCGGTTTGGTCGCCAAAGACGGAAAAGCCCGACTGCCGGGCCGGGCTTTTCTGCGGTCTGGGGTTCAGCGCGTGGCGTTGAACCGCGGTTTATGCCCATTGCCGAGATCGGTCAGCATGGTTTCCAGCATGGCGATTTCAGGCGGCGACACCTCGTGCCCACGGCCGGGGAAGAGGTCGGTCCGCAGCTGCAGCTTCTGGCGCCCGAGCTCCAGCATCGCCTCGGCAGACGCGGTGACCGGAATCCATGGGTCGGCGTCGCTGCCGCTCAAATAGACCGGTAGGTCGGCCGGCGCTGCCAGCGGGCGATCGCAGCTGGTGGTCCCCACCCGGCAGCCCGTCAGAGCAGCCAGTGCGTCAGGCGCGTCTTGGCCGCGACAGACATATTCGAGCGAAAGACAGGCGCCTTGAGAAAAGCCCGCCAACAGGAGCGGCAGCCCCGGATAATCTGCCCGCAAGGCGGCGATTTCGTCGCCGATCAGGCCCAGCGCCTCCTCGAGCTGAGCCCGTGTCGTGCTGCTGATGGGATCCACCGCCTTGGCATCGTACCAGGCGCCACGTGGTGCCCGGGGCAGGGCGAAGGCCACATTCGTCGCCCAGAGGCGCTTGAGAACGTGGCTTTCCATTTCCTCGGGCGACTGGCCGCGACCATGGACGAAGACGCACAGCGCCTTGACCGCGGAACCACTGGCTCCGCGCCGGAGGCCGGTCGCTGCTGCCATTAGACGAAGTCCGCCTGTTCGAGGCCCTCGCGCAGCTCGTCTTCGCGGTCTTTGAACCAGGGCGGGAACACCAGCGTCTTGCCGATCGAGCCGGCCGGCTCGTCCTTGGTCCAGCCTTCCGGCGTGGTCCAGGCCAGTTCGAACAGCGCGCCGCCGGGCGAGCGGACATAGCAGGACTTGAAGTAGTTGCGGTCCTTCTGTTCGGAAATATCGGTGAAGCCGAGGCCCTCGATATGGGCGCGCAGTTTCAGCTGGCTTTCCTCGTCGCCGGTATTGAGCGCCAGGTGGTGAATGGTGCCGCCGGACAGCGTCCAGGTGCCCTGCGGGCTCTGGCGGTCGGTGATCACCTCGACGCGCTGGATCACGCCCGAGGAATCGGGAACGCGATAGACATCGCCGTCATCGGTGCTGGCTTCCAGCTCCAGCGGCAGGGCGATGGTGAGGAAGTCGTTCATGGCGGTCTTGTCGGTCACCGCGACGACGCTGCCGTAGATGCCCTTGATGCCGTGATCCTTGCCGATGCCCTGGCTGGCATTGGTGATCGGCTCGCGCTTGTCGCTGTCGCTTTCCACGAGCTCGTGCGGAATGCCGCAGGGATGGGCGAAGATCACGCGCTCGGTGCCGAAGCGGGTCACCTTCTTGGCTTCGATGCCGCGGCCGTTGAGGCGATCCACCCAGAAATCGGCGGCGCCCATGGGAATGGCCTGCAGGATGGCGCGCGACTGGTTGGTGCCGCGCCGGCCATAAACGCCGGGCTTGCGGAAGGGGAAGGTGGTGATGATGGTGGAGGCATCGCCATTGGGCGAGCCATAATAGAGGTGATAGACCGGGATCACGCCGTCGAACAGCACGGTGCGCTTGACCGAATGCAGGCCCAGCGTCTTGGTGTAGAAGTCGAAATCCTCCTGTGCGCCGTCGGTGGACAGCGTCAGGTGGTGATAACCACTGATCTTGCTCATTGTTGAATGCTCCTTCCTTGATGTGGTGGCGTGCTGCCCTCCTCCGGGCAGAGCACGAGCGTGAAGTCGAGCGCATGGCCCGCGCGCCCATTCTCGGGGGCGACGGCGCGGAACTCGGCCAATAGTTCGGGTTTGACCCCGAAGATTGCATCCCGACCGATGGCAGGGTCAGCCCGGTCGAAGATGTGGGTGGTCAGCGTCCTGTAGCCCCTGGCCGTGACGCGGAAACTTATATGGGCCGGGCGATCGAGCGAGAGGCCCAGGCGGGTGAGAAGCGCGGCCACCGGCCCGCCCTTGGGAATGCGGTAGCCGCCCGGCTTGATGGTGGCAAATCGGAACCGCCCCTGGCCATCGGCCAGCATGCGGCCGCGCAGGTTGAACTCGGGCTGCCGGTCCGGCTCCTGGTTTTCGTAGAGCCCATCGTGATTGGCATGCCAGATTTCGATAGCGGCGCCGCCAACCGCGCGGCCATCGAGGCCCAGGACTTGCCCGGAGACGGCGAGGGGAGCCCCCTTGCCATCGCGCGACAGCGTACCATCCATCGCGATCAGCGGCGCGTCGGGCCGATAGAACGGGCCGGTCCGGGCATTGGGCGTGGCCCCAGGCGGAAGGGCGAGGTGGATATCGTCCACCGCACTCGATAGTCCCAGCACATCGGCCAGCAACAGGAATTCATGGCGGCGGCTATCGGTGTAGTGGCCGACCTCGGCGAGGAAATCGAGTACTAGCCGCAATTCGGACTGGGTCGGGCGGATTGTGGCAACCAGCTCATGCAGGCGCGCGCCGATGACCGCGATCATGTCGGCCAGCCGGGACGGATCGGCCTGAGCCAGCCGCGCCAGCAAGGCGTCGGCAGGCGCCGTATCGCGCGCAGCCAGCATGTCGCCCTGGCCAGAATCCATCGACGGGACCTCCCTTTCCCGAGGCATAATCTGGCATGTCCCGACCGCCGGATTGATGAGTTATGGTATTCATAATATAGCACTTTGCTATGAAGCTGAACGAACGCCATCTCATGCAGCTGGCCGCTGTCATTGATGCCGGAGGTGTCTCGGAAGGGGCGGCGCTGCTGGGCATGACCCAATCCGCCGTCAGCCGCTCGCTGTCCATGCTCGAGGCACGGGTGGGCGAGGCGCTGTTCGTGTCCGGGCGCCGGCCTCTTCAGCCGACGGCGTTGGGCAATCAGCTGGCCATTCATGGCCGCGCCATTCTCACCGCTTCCCGCCGCGCCACCGATGCGGTGCAGGGCCATCTCAAGGGCACGAGCGGCGTGGTGCGGGTGGGCGGGGTGCCCTTTTTCATGGATGCGCTGGTCAGCCAGATGATCGCCGAGTTCCATCGCGAAGAGCCCGAGGTCACCGTGCACCAGAGCTATGGCAACCTGCCCGAACTGGTATCGGCGCTCGATGCGCACCTGATCGATCTCGGTATTGTGCCCATCGGCTCCACCCATCCCGGCTCGCACTATGACTTCACCGAACTGCTGCCGGGCCGCAATGTGGTGGCCTGCCGGGTGGGGCATCCGCTCCTGCGGCGGCGCGTGCCAAAGGCCAATGATCTGGCCGCCTATCCCTGGATCGCGCCGCTGCCGGGATCGCCGCTGATGTCGGATCTGCAGATGATCCTGATGAGCATCGGCGTTTCCGATCTCAATATCCGCTATGCCGGCGGCTCGCTGATGAGCGTGGTCAATTTCCTCGCCGAGTCGGACGCTCTGGCCGTGCTGCCCTTTTCAGTGCTGTTCGCGTTGCGCAAGGAGAACCGGGTGACGCTGGTGCCCTATGCCATCCCGCAGCCGGATCGATCGCTGGGCATATTGCGCCGCGTCGATACCCAGCGCGTCCCGGCTGCCGACCGGTTCGCCTTGCATCTCATCACCGTGTTCGAGAATTTGCGCCACGTCATCAAGCGCCATGAAAGCGCGGTGGTCTGGGGTGGGTGAGGGCTAGATCTGCACCAGCGTGACGCCGGCAAGCGCATCGGCCTGGTCGAAATGCTCGTGCGGCGTGCCATTGGTGATCAGCACGTCGACTTTTGACATTTCCGTCACCAGGTGTGGCGCCTTCTTTTCGAACTTGCCTTCATGGGCCAGCAGGATGACCTGACGGCTCTGCGTCAGGATCTCGCGTGTCAGCTCGACTTCGAGCGGGTCGAATTCGAGCACGGCGCCGTCCCGGTCAATGGCGCTGGCGCCGATTAGAGCAATGTCAAACTTGAACTGCTGACGGGCCGCACCGCTGATGGTGAGGATGGAGGTGTCCTTGTTCCGCACATAGCCGCCATAGGCATAGACCGTCGCATCGGTATGCAGGGCGCAATTGTAGATGACTTCGAGATTGGGGCTGGCCACCAATACGCCCGGAAATTCGGCCAGGACCGTGTGCAGCGTATGGAAAGTGGTGCCCAGACCCACGAAAATGGTGGCGCCGTTGAAGAGGAAAGGACGCAGGGCTTCGATCAGCTGCCGCTTGATTTCGACTTCGGTGTTGTGGCGTTCGCTATAGGTGTAGCGGGCGACACCCGGCGCGGCGAAGGCGCCACCAAAACCCTTGACCAACAGGCCCCGGTCACCCAGCACCTTGAGATCGCGGCGAATGGTCTGGGTGGTGACCGAGAACTGAGCGGCCAGTTCGGAAACGGCAGCGGCGCCATTGGCGCGCACTGCTTCCAGGATCTGGGCCTGGCGCTGGTTCAAGTCAGCAGGACTGGAACCAGCCAGATCAGGCGCGGAACGGGGTAGGTCCATCCGCGCATGGCCGCTCATTTCAGGCGCACGCCCATATAGGTGCGGTCGTCGGTCAAGGCGATATCGGTGGTGCCCTTGGTGCTCATATAGCGGCCGATCTTGTGCAAATCCTCGGCTTCGACATCGCGGAACCCCTGTTCCCAGGCCGCGACGCCAAAGCCTTCCCCCAGCTTGAAATAGCCATCGGAGAATAGCTCGATTGTATCGATATCGGCCAGAGCGTAGGAGCGGGTCTCCACATATCGTTCCGGCACGGCAAATCCGTCGAGACCGCCATAACCGAGCACCTTGTCAGTGACGTTCTGGAAGTCGCCTTGTCCGTAGCAGATGCCGCCATGCACCAGCGTCTCGATCTCGGCGACGGGCACATTCGGTAGATGCGCCTTGCAGGCGGCGAGCGAGCGGCTTTCGATTTCGGCAATAACACCGGCGTCAGCTGTTTCCGCGCCTGACGGTTGGTGGCGCGTGCCCTGCCAGGTGATGAGGGCGGAGAGGCGGTCGCAATCGGCGGTGCTGCGGCCAAGGGCTTCGAAATAGCGCCAGGTTTCCCGCCGCATGATGGCGGTCACGTCGTCCAGCGGCTTGAGCACCTGCAGCACGTCGTTACCATTGATGCGCAACCCGCTATCGCCCACAGCGACCACTTCCAGCCGGTCGCCGATGATCAGGGTGGCCATGACGGTGCAGCCGCCACGCAATTTCCAGTCGGCTGTAACGGCGTCGAGCACGCCATTGGCCACATAGCGGGCGCGGATGGCGCGGCCGAGATAGTCGACGAAATGCTGGCCGCCGGCGAATTGCAATTCGGGCTGGCTGGCATCGCCCTGCGCCAGGATGAATTTTTCGATGGCGCCCTGCACGACGCGGGAGGCGAACTGCCCCGACAGCATGCCGTCATAACTGGTGCCATTGCGGTCGGTTACGCCATCGATGACGGCGTAACCACGATTGGGCATGATGACGAGACTGTCCTCATTGGCTCCTGGAGCGCTGAACTTCTTGCCCAGCGAGAAGGCTTCCATGTGCTGCATTCAGAATAGTCCCGTCATCACGTGCTTAATTTTGTTCTTATTCGCCGATGGCGGTGCGCCACTCGGCCAGGACGGCCTCGGCTCCGCCAAGCTCGCTCAGCGGCTTGATCTTGAGCACATTGGCGTCGGCCAGGTTCGGCGTGCCCGGAGGCGGTGCGACGTCGAGGCGAACCGAGCGGCGGCCGATATCATTGGCCAGCAATTCCTGGGTCGACTTGGAGAGAGCCCAATCGATGAAGGCCTTGCCGCCATCGGGATTGGGTCCGCCCTTGACCAGGCCAATACCGTCCGGCGTGGCCACGGTGCCGTCGCTGAGCAGGATCACCCCGATCGGGGCGCCGCCCTGCACATATTCGAGCGCATTGTCTTCGAGGGTGAGGCCCATGGAGGTCTCGCCGTCGGCGACGAAGCGCGGCACGGCGCCGGAGCTGTCGGTGAACACGAAGTTCTTGGCGATCTCCGCATACTCTTCCCAGCCCTTGTCACCGAACAGGGTGAGCACGGCCTGCAGTTGCTGCATGGCCGAACCGGAACCATCGGCGCGGGCCGAAGCGATCTGGCCCTGCCACTTGGGATCGGCCAGGTCGGACCAGCTCTTGGGGGCGTCTTCGAGCGAGAGCAGGTCGGTGTTGACCGCCAGCACATAGACGACGGCGGTATAGGGGGTCCAGGCGTCATTGGCGACGAACTGGGGATCGATCTGGTCGAATTCGGGCGGGCTATAGGGCTCGAGAATGTCGGCCAGTTCGGTCAGCTGGCTACCGGAGATCGACCAGATCACGTCGGCGGCCGGGGCGTTGGCTTCGGCGCGGGCGCGGCGGGCGACATCGCCCGAACCAAGCTGCACGACTTCGGCCTTGAGTCCGGTTTCCTGTTCGAAGACCGGCAGCAGGCGATCGACGATCGAGGACTTGTGGGCGGTGTAGATGACCACGGACGCGTCCTGGGCCAGGATCGCCGGGCTCAGGGCCGTCGTGGCGGCAAGTGCGAGAGCCATGCCGATGAATGTTCGTTTTGCAACACGCATAATTTCCTCCTGTACTCCCATGATCAGTTTTTGATCGGTTGCGATCATGAAACGACATTTCACTTGTTGCAAGACGAAAATCGTGTTTACGTTTCAGAAAATCGACCTAAGGGCTAGGGAGGGCTCGTATGGCCTATCTGACTGTTAATGACGGTGTGAAGCAGTTCGCGACGTTCCGGGCGCTGAACGGGGTGTCCATTGCGGTGGAACGCGGCGAGTTCTTTACGCTTCTGGGGCCGTCGGGCTGCGGCAAGACCACGCTTTTACGCGCCATTGCCGGCTTCAACGACCTCAGCTCCGGCAGCATCATGCTGGACGGCAAGGATTTGCGCGCCATCCCGCCGCACAAGCGCGATATCGGCATGGTCTTCCAGGACTATGCCGTGTTTCCCCATCTCAGCGTCTTCGACAACGTCGCTTTCGGCCTCAAGCCACGCAAGGTGCCGGCCGAACAGATCAAGACCCGCGTCGCCGAGGCGCTGTCGGCCGTGCATCTGCAAGCCCTGGCCGAGCGTCTCCCCGCCGCCATGTCCGGCGGACAACAACAGCGTATCGGTTTGGCGCGCGCCATGGTCATCAATCCGCAATTGCTGTTGATGGACGAGCCGCTCTCCAATCTCGACGCCAAGCTGCGCATCGAATTGCGCGAGGAAATTCGCGACATCCAGAAGCGGGTCGATATTGCCACCATCTATGTGACGCATGATCAGGAAGAGGCGCTGGCCATTTCCGACCGCATCTGCGTGATGAGCGCCGGCCATATCGAGCAGATCGGCACCCCGCAGCAGATCTATGGCGATCCCCAGACCCTGTTCGTCGCCAATTTCGTGGGCACGCTCAATACGCTGGTTGCAGGGGAGGGTCTCTCCCGCCTGCTCGCCGATCTTGGCCTTGGCCGTACCGCCGCGCACTGGACGGTGCGCCCCGAGCGCCTGTCGCTGGTCGAAAGCGGCGCAACGGCTCCTGCCGGTGCCGTGGTGGTGCCGGGCACGGTCAGCAAGTTCACCTATCTGGGTCGCGAGGCCCATGTCCTCATCGATACTGCCGCCGGCCCGGTGGTGGTTCAGGTTGCCAATCCTGCCCTTGGCGCGGTGCGCAATCCTGGCGACACGGTCTCGGTTCTCTTCGAGCGCAACGCCTTGATGGCATTCGATGCCGACGGCAAGCGCCTCTCCCTGGAGGGCTAGTCGATGTTGCGCAAATTCGATTTCTGGACGCTGGTGATGCTGGGAACCTGGGGCATTCTGCTCCTGCTCCTCTTCATCCCCGTCGGCTCGGTTCTGCTCTCGAGCTTTTTCGACACGGCCGGCAATGCGACCGTCGAAAACTATCTGCGGTTCTTCGGCGAGCCGCGATTCCAGCGCGCCTTTTTCAATACGCTTGTCGTCGGCTTTGGCGGCCTGTTCGGCGCATTGCTGCTCGGCTCGATCATGGCCTTCTGCATTTCGCGCTTCCAGATCAAGGGCAGCCGCTTCGTCTCGCTCCTCGCCATCCTGGCCCTGGTGTCGCCGCCCTTTATCGGCGCCTATTCCTGGATCGTGCTGTTCGGCGCCGGCGGCGTCGTTCGTGCCTGGCTGCGCGATTTCGGCATCACCATGCCCCCGATCTATGGCGTTGGCGGCATCCTCATCGTCTTCGCGCTCAAATTCTATCCCTTCGTCTATCTGATGGTTTCGGGCGCACTGTCCAACGTCAACCGCTCGCTCGAGGAAGCGGCCGAAGGGCTTGGGCTGACGCCGCTGCAGCGTACCTTCAAGATCTCGTTCCCGATGGTGTTTCCCGCCCTGACGGCCGGGGGTCTCCTGGCACTGATCCAGTCCATCGCCGATTTCGGCACGCCCCGTCTGCTCGGACGCGGCTATAATGTGCTGGCGACCGAAGCCTATACCCTCTACTCGGCCGAAGTGGGCTCCAACATGTCGATGGCGACCACGATCAGCGTGGTGCTCATCGTCGTATCCATGGTCTTCGTGATGATGCAGCGCTTCATGTCGCGCCGGAACGTCTACCACGGCAACATGATCAACAAGCCCACCAAGATCCAGCTCAAGGGCTGGCGCAATGTGCTGGCGCATTTCGCCGTCTATTTCATCGGGTTATGCGGCGCCATGCCGGTGATCATCTCCGTCATCTACTCGCTGCGTCGCACCAATGGGCCGGTATTCCAGGATGGTTTCGCCCTGCAGAGCTATGAGCGCATCCTGTTCAACTTGGGCGATGTGGTGCGCAATTCGCTGACCTTCTCGGCCAGCGCCGTGGTGATGATCGTCATCGTCGGCACCATTGTCGGCGTGCTGGTCGCCCGGCGTACCACGCTCAACACCTCGCTGCTCGATGGCGCATTCATGATCCCCTATGTCATGCCGGGCATCGTCATCGGTATCGCCTATATCGCGGCCTTCAATACCGGCCCGCTGGTGCTGACCGGCACGGCCTCGATCATCGTGTTGTCGATCTTTATCCGCCGCCTGCCCTATACGGTGCGCACCACCTCATCGGCCTTGCGGCAGATATCCCCCAGTCTGGAGGAGGCTGCGGTTTCCCTTGGCTACAGCCCCTTCCAGGCCTTCCTGCGGATCACCGTGCCGCTCATCGTTCCGGGCATTATCGCCGGCGGCATGCTGAGCTTCGTCACGGCGATCAACGAGCTGTCCTCCTCGCTGGTGCTCTATGTCGGCTCGACCATCACCATGCCGGTCCGCATCTACCTGCTGATCCTCGACGGTGATTTCGGCACGGCCGCGGCCATGTCCACCATCCTTCTGGTGCTGAGCGGCATCGCCGTCTACATCGCCTTCCGGCTGATGGGACGCAACGAGCAGGCTTTGCTCTAGGCCAAACGAAAGAGGGCGGGAACCCAAGGGTCCCGCCCTTTCTGTTTTTGGGATCAGGCGACACCCTTGCCACCGGTCACCCCGAACACTTCCCCGGTAATATAGCTGCTCTCCTGGGAGGCGAGCAGCACGTAGATTGGCGCCAGTTCCACCGGCTGCCCCGGCCGCCCGAAGGCACTATTCCCTCCGAACGTCTCGACCTTTTCCGGAAATTGTCCGCCGCTGGGCTGCAGCACCGTCCAGAACGGGCCGGGCGCCACGGCGTTGACGCGAATGCCGCGCTCGATCATCTGCTCCGCCAGGGCCTTGGTATAGGCGACGATCCCCGCCTTGGTGGTGGCATAGTCGAGCAGATGCGCCGAGGGTTCATAGGCCTGGATCGAGGCGGTGGTGATGATCGACGCGCCGGGCGGCAAATGCGGCACGGCGGCCTGCGTCATCCAATGCAGCGCGTAGAGATTGGTTTTCATGGTGCGGTCGAAGTCCTCGCTCGAGACCTCTTCGACCGATTCCCGCGCCTGCTGCCGCGCAGCATTGATCACGAGAATGTCGAGCCCACCCAGCTGCTTGATGGCTTGCTCGACAATAGAGCGGCAAGTCTTTTCCTCGGATATATCACCGGACAAGGCATAGCCCCTGGTTCCGGCCTTTTCGATATAGCCGATCACCTCATTGGCGTCGTCGATCTCGTCAGGCAGGAAGTTGATGGCGACATCAGCGCCTTCGCGCGCAAAGGCAATGGCGGCAGCGCGGCCAATGCCGGAATCGCCGCCGGTGATCAACGCCTTGCGGCCGAGAAGGCGGCCGAAACCGGCATAGCTTTCTTCGCCGTGGTCCGGCGGCGGCGTCATCTTGCCGACAATGCCCGGCGGGGATTGCGGCTGGCGGGGAAAGGGCGGCGCCGGATATTGATGGCGCGGGTCCTGCATGGTGAAGCGGTCGGTCAATTGGTCCTCCGTGGTTGGGAGGCCAATGTCCGGCAGGGCGGTGAGTTCCCCTCGGCGCGGTCACGCTTTGCCCGCGGCGCGAAATGCCTGGCTATGCCGAGGCCCGCAGGTCCTGTGCTTGAGGCAGGCGCAGGGCCGTCACCAGCGAGCGATATTCGTGGCGGGCGTTGACATGCGACATGGTCGGTGCGCCGCCGAGCAGGTCGGCCTCCAGCGGGTCGAACACGGTCATGCCGGTGAGGAAAAGCGAGCGGAAGATCACGCGGTCGGCAATGCCGTCGGCAACCCGGCAGCCCAATCCTTCGGCGAGGCGCTCTACCGTCTCCTGCACGCGGCTGGCATTGTGCGAGCCGAGATTGGAAATGCGATTGCGCACCAGCACCCAGTCGATGGCGCCCCCGTTCTCGGCCTGACGCTCGGCGCGCGCCTTCTGCACATTGCGCGAATAGGGGCTGGCCTCGAGCGGCGCACCGGTCTTGGGATCGATGCGGGCCAGCACGTCGAGATCGATCATGCTGTCATTGATGGGGGTGACCAGTGTATCGGCCGCGCCATGGGCAAGCCTGGCGAGGTTGCCGTCAAAGCCGGGCGTGTCGATGACGACGAAATCCACCTGGCCGCGCAGGCCATCCATGGCGCGCGTGAAGATTCCCAACTCGACCTGCTGGTTTTCGCGGATGGAGTCGCCCCAGGCGGTCGGCAGGTGCACATGCTTGGGCATCAACACATCGCGACCGCTGGCCTCGGCCGAGGCGCGGCGATTGCGGACGTAGCGGGTCAGGGTCTGCTGACGGCTATCGACGTCAATGGTGGCGACCCTGTGCCCCAGATGCAGCAGATAGACCGCCAGATGCAGCGCGGTGGTGGATTTGCCCGAGCCACCTTTTTCGTTGCCGACCACAATGACATGCGTGCCGCCCTGGGCCATTTCGAACTCCAAATCAGCAGAGATCCCGTGCTGCCCATCAGCTGCCGTCATGGTTAACAATACGCTAACAAGACGGAGCGGCGGGGCGAAATGCACCGATTGACGAACCCCGCCTGCCCATAGCGCGCGGGGTTGATGGAGGCCGGACAGGTCTTGCCTCTGCCGCTAGTGCGCAGCGGGCAGGGAGCCGCGGATGAGCGTGGGCATGGGCACCAGCTGTGGCTTGGCCTTCTGACCGGCAAAGAGCAGGTTCACCGCGCGGCGCCCCATTTCCTGGTGGGGCAGGCCGATCGTGGTCAGGCCCGGCCGGAGATAGGAGGCGAGCTCGTCATTGTCGAACGAGACCAGCGCCACGTCGTCGGGAATGGCGAGCCCGGCTTCCGTCAGGGCCTGATAGGCACCAAAGGCGAGCCGGTCATTGAGGCAGAGCAGGCCGCGCGGTGTGCCTTTCTGCAACTGCGCCTTGGTGAGAGCGTAGCCCTGGTCCGGCTCCCAGTTCCAGCAACTGAGTTCGGCGTCGAACCGCAGGCCACGCGCCCCCATTTCGTCGCGAATGCCGGCAAAGCGCCGGGAAATGCTTTCCGAGCGAAACAGCCCTGCCTCTTCTTCCGCATTGTGGCCCAGAAGCACAACGCTCTCGCTCACCCCTGCCTCGACCAGAAGTCTAACCGCTGTGCGGCCGCCTTCATATTCGTCCGGCAGCACCGACAGGGGAAAACGCGCGCTGGTGCTGTTGAGCATCACCGTCGGCACGTTGATGGCGATATCGGGCACAAACACTTCGCGCGCTCGCATGGCGGCGAAGATCAGCCCGTCGACCTGCCGATCGAGCGCCGCTTCCACCGCCTGAATCTCGCGCGCCGGCTCGCCGCCAGTTTCGAGCACCAGCATGACATGCTTGGCGTCCTCGGCACCGGCCAGCGCGCCGCGAATAAGGCCGCTGGCGAAACGCGTTGTCGCCACATAGTCGGAAATGAAAGCGATGGAGCGCGATTTATCGGTGCGCAGCGCGCGGGCGGCAACATTGGGACGATAGCCGAGCGTGGTCGCGGCTTGGTGTACCTTGGCATGGGCGTCGGCCGATAGGCGCGTATCCGGCCTGCCCGTCAGGATCATCGATGCCGCTGTGGTCGAAAGCCCGGCAAGCCGGGCCACATCGGCCAATGTCACACGCTTTTTCGGCAAGCCCTATGCCCCTGTTGATGCCGGCGAAATCAGCGCCATGCATTTTCGACTGGATAGCCATGCAGCGGACGCTTGACAACTCTCCCGCCGCGTAGCATTTGCTAAATGGTTTTAGCAGGGGCCTTGCATGTCTTTCAACCTCCCGGATCACTGGGTTTGGGATTTCTGGTTCGCCGACGATGGCGCCCAGTTTCACCTATTCTACCTGCATGCCCCGCGCGCGCTCGGCAATCCCGACCTGCGCCATCGCAATGCCCGTATCGGCCATGCGACCTCGAGCGATCTTATATCCTGGACCGATCATGGCCGGGTCTTCGACGCCGGCCCCGAAGGCAGCTTCGATGGCAGCGCCACCTGGACCGGCTCGATCGTGCGGGACGATGTCGGCCTCTGGCGCATGTTCTATACCGGCTCGCGCTTCCTCTCGCCCGACAGCTTTGCCAATGTCGAAACCGTTGGCCTGGCGACTTCGCCTGATCTGTTCGCCTGGACCAAGCAGCCCGGCCCGGTCGTCGTCGCTGACCCCTCGCTCTACGAAACGCTGGGGACATCGAGCTGGCCGGAAGAGGCCTGGCGCGACCCATGGGTGTTCCGCGATGCGGCAGGGCTCTGGCACATGCTGGTGACCGCCCGCGGCAAGGATGGTCTCGAGCCCGATCGCGGCGTCATGGCTCATGTGACCTCATCCGATCTCGACAATTGGACAGTGCAGCCGGCGCTCAGCGCAGCCGGTTCCGGCTTTGCTCATCTCGAAGTGTTCCAACTGATCGCCATCGCCGGGCAGAACCACATCGTCTTTTGCTGCGACACGGCAAAACTCTGTGGCCCGCGCGCCGGGCAGACCGGCGGTGTCTGGACCCTGCCGGTGGGCGAGATGCCCGGTCAGGTCGATTTCTCCAAGGCGCGGCTTCTGGTCGACGAGCGGCTCTATGCCGGTCGTGTCGCCCTGGATCGTGCGGGCAAGCCGCATCTGCTGGCGTTCAACAATGTCACTGAGAACGGCGACTTCCGCGGCGGCATTTCCGATCCGCTGCCCCTGGTCGTCAGAGCTGACAATTATCTGGTCGTGGAGGCTTAGGGCATGAGCGTGGATATCAACGGTTCGGTCGAACCCGGTTTCGAACCCCTGGCCGACGCCTTCGCGCTTGGCTTTGCCGATCGTCCGCAAATGGGCGCAGGGCTGCATATCCGCGTGGACGGCAAGACCGTCGTCGACCTCTGGGGTGGGGTTGCCGATGCGCGCAGCGGGCGTGTCTGGACCAAGGACACGCCCACCACGGTCTTTTCCTGCACCAAGGGTCTGGTTTCGGTTCTGGCGGCGCGCCTGGTTCAGGATGGTCGGCTTGACTACGACGCCCCGGTCAGCCAGTACTGGCCCGAATTCGCCGTGGCTGGCAAGGACAAGGTCACCGTGGGCCAGGCCTTGGCGCATCAGGCGGGGCTGTCCGCGCCGCGCGCCGATCTCAGCGAAGACGATATCGTCGATTGGGATCGCATCACCGCCATTCTGGCTGCGCAGGAACCGCTCTGGCCGCTGGGCACGGGCTATCAATATCATGCCCTGACCCATGGCTGGCTCGCCGGCGAAATCATCCGCCGCGTCACCGGCATGTCCGTGGGCCAGTATTTCAGTGAACTGATCACTGCCCCTCTGGGCGCCGACGCCTGGATCGGCCTTCCCGATGCGCTGGCCGATCGGCCCGCCCATATCCGCGTCAGCCAGCCGCTGATCGATCTTTGGGCCGAGGAAAGCAAGAAGCCGCAGCCGAACTGGCCATACAAGGCCATGACGCTGGGGCACGCCTTGCCCGTCGACCTCGTCAGCGAGACCGGCGGCTTCAACAAGCACCGTATTCGTGCCGCCGAAATCCCGGGCGCCGGCGGCATTGCCTCGGCCGAGGCTCTCGCCACCATCTGGTCGGCTGTCGTAACGCCCACAGAAGGTGTCCGGCTGCTCGACGATGCGGTCATCGCCGAGGCGACGCGTCCGCAAAGCCAGGGCGAGCCGGTGTTCGGCGGGGAGCCTCCATTTTCTCGCTGGGGCTACGGCTTCCAGCTCGATTCCGAAGCGCGGCGCTATCTCGGCGACGGCTGCTTCGGGCATGACGGCGCAGGTGGACAGGTCGGCTTTGCCGATCCCCGGCGCCGGATCGGTTTCGGCTTCGTCACCAACTGGATGATGGGGCCGGAAGACCGGCGCGCAACGGCCGTCATCGAGGCGTTGCGCAAGCTGGTATAGTCGCCGCATACGGGCCGGAGGGACGTATTGACTCTCCTCCGGCTCCATGCGCTAAATCCATTTAGCAGATGGAAATATCCACTGCCTTTACCCTGGAGGAGGTCGTCTTGAGAAATCAGTCCCGCCACGCACTTCGTATCGCAGCCCTGACCCTGTCGGTGGCCGCAACGGCCGGCACCGCAATGGCCGCGCCCACCTGCGGCACCGACCCGGTCGTGCTCAATTCCTATTTCGAAACCGGCTTCCCGCTGCCCACGCGCCTGGCCGAAGAGTTCACCAAGCAGTTCCCCAATGTCACCTTCGACATCAAGGAAGACCAGTTCGCCAATATGATGGAGAACTCCCCGCGCATTCTGTCGGAAGACAATGCGCCGGACCTGATCCGCGTGCCCTCGATCACCGATCTCGTCGCCAACAACCTGCTGCGCAATCTCGACGACGATTTCACCGCGCTGGGCTGGGACCAGTTCCCCGCCGGCCAGCTGGTGCAGCTGCGCGTTGAAGAGGGCGGCCGGCCGCGTGGTACCGGCTCGCTCTACGGCATGGGCCTCAACTACTCGATGACCGGCGTGTTCTATAACAAGGAACTGGCCGCCAAGATCGGCATGACCGAGCCGCCGAAGTCGCTGGCCGAACTTGACGCCGCCATGGCCAAGGCCAAGGAAGCCGGTATTCTGCCCGTCATGCAGTGGAACAAGGGCACGGCAGGCCTCGCCTTCCCGCTGCAGAACCTGATGGGTGCCTACGGCGCGCCCGAGCCGATCAACGACTGGATCTTCCAGAAGGACGGCGCCACCATCAATACGGCCGACAATCTCAAGGCCGCCGAGCATCTGGAAGGCTGGATCAAGGCGGGCTATTTCCCCTCCGACGCCAATGCCATCGAATATTTCCAGATGATGAGCCGCTATATCGGCGGCGAAGGTCTGTTCATGTTCAACGGCGATTGGGAGTCGGGCAATCTCGACACCAATGCCAAGGACAAGTTCGGCTTCTTCATCATGCCGAGCTTGGAAGATGGCGGTCGCCACGCCTCCATGTCCTCGCCCCTGACCTATGGCATCGGGGCCAAGGCCGCCAATCCCGAATGCGCCGCCTTCTTCCTTGATTGGGTGGCTCGCAACGAACAGGCTCGCGCCATCAATGTGGAGGTCGGCGGTTCCAACCCCGGCGGCCCGGCCGATCTGCCGCTGCCCGCCGTTGAGCCGGGTTCGGTGACCGAGCAGTCGCTCGCTGCCGGCGCGACCCTGGCCAAGGACAATGGCGCCATGGACTTTATCGCCAACGCCACCGGCGCCATTTTTGCCGCTGGCTGGACCCCCGAACTGCAGAAGATGGTTGGCGGTCAGCAGAACGCCACCGGCCTGCTCGAAGCCGTGCAGCGCGAATACGAAACCCAGTTGTCCCGCTGAGGATTTCGAGCCGCTGCCGACCCGGATCAGGTCACTCTCCCAGGGAGTGGCCTGATCCAGTTCTTGCTATGACAGAGGCCCTAGGGGCACTCGAGCCACAGCGATGGTGAAAGACATATGACATCGACACCGGCCGCGCAGCGGCAAGACACAAAGCGGCGGGCGCCCTCCAAGGGCAATCGCAAGGCCGTCATGACGGCCTGGCTGTTCATCGCGCCCGCCGCCATCGCCTATGCTGCCTTCGTGCTCGTGCCTCTGGCCATGAGCTTCTACTATTCGTTCCTGCGCTGGGACGGCATCGGGGAAGCGCGCTTCCACGGGCTGACCAATTACATCACCGTCCTGACCGACCCCAAGCTGTTGCAGATCATCGGCAACGCCTTCCAGCTGGTGGGCTATTTCACCATCATACCGGTTGTATTGGGTCTTGCCGTCGCCTCGGTCATTCGTGGCCACATGGCAGGCGCCTTCGGCACTGCCACACGCACCATTCTGTTCCTGCCCCAGGTCATTCCGCTGGTTGCCGCCGGCATCGCCTGGAGCTGGATGTTTGCCTCGACCGGCGTCGTCAATCAGGGCCTGCGCGCGATTGGCCTGTCCGACTGGGCGCGCGGCTGGCTGGGCGATTTCGTCTGGGCACTGCCCGCTGTCGGCATGATCGGCGCCTGGGTGCTGCTCGGGCTTTGCACCATGCTGCTGGTCACCGGCATTACCAAGATCGACCCGAGCCTTTACGAGGCCGCCCGTCTCGACGGCGCGCGGCCATGGCATGAATTCCGTTACATCACCCTGCCGGGCCTGCGCCAGGAAATCGCCGTCTGCGTGACGCTGACCGTCATCTCGGCGCTGGCGAGCTTCGACATCGTCTATATCTCCACCCTGGGCGGGCCGGGCATCACCACCACCGTGCCGGGGCTCGAAATCTACAGACTTGCCTTCGCCCACCGCCAGGTCGGCCTCGCTTCGGCTTTGGCCATCGTGCTCATGGTGCTGGTGCTGATCTCGATTACGCCGATCCAGTGGTTTGCCCGGGAAAAGAAATGAAGACCACGCTTTCCAATACGCTGGTGGCGCGCGGGCTGATCGTCCTGTTGATGGTCATCACCCTGCTGCCCTTCCTCGCCATGCTCTCTGCCGCTTTGGCGCCGCAGGGGACTTATCCCAATGGCTTGCAATGGCCCGCCGATCCGCAATGGGGCAATTTCGTTCGCGCCTTCGAAGTCTCCAAGATGGACCAGCTGCTGCTCTCCAGCGTGCTGATCGTGCTGGGCGTGGTGCCGATCTCGGTGCTGATCGCCACCATGGCGGGCTATGGCCTGGCCAAGCTCACCACCAATAAATACAAGTGGCTCTACCTGCTCTTTGTCTTCGGGCTGACGTTGCCCTTCGAGGCTGTGATCACACCCCTCTATTACGAAGTGCGGGCGCTGGGCCTGCTCAATACGCGCTTCGCGATCATCCTGCCGCTGATCGGGCTCTATATGCCCTTCGGTGTCTACTGGATGCGCGCCCACTTCCTCAACGTGCCGCATGACCTGACCGAGGCCGCGCAGCTCGACGGCGCCACCCGCTGGAAGGAATTCTGGATGGTGCAGGTGCCACTGGCGCGTCCCGCCATCATGTCGCTGACCATTCTCCTCTTCCTGTGGACCTGGAACCAGTTCCTGCTGCCCGTCGTCTTGGTGCAGGACCCGATGCAACGCACTATGGCCGGTGCCCTCGGCGCCTTCCAGGGGCAGTGGGGCACTGACATTCCGCTGCTCTGCGCCGGCGCGCTGCTGATCCTCGCGCCTACCATCGCACTCTTCCTTCTCTTCCAACGCCAATTCGTCGCCGCCCTGATGCAGGGCGCGGTGAAGGGCTAACAGGAGTTTCCGAAATGGCAGGGCTGACCCTCCGTTCCGTTCACAAGAATTATGGCGAAGTGCCCGTGATCAAGGGCGTCGATCTCGACATTGCCCATGGCGAGTTCGTGGTTTTCGTCGGGCCCTCGGGCTGCGGCAAGTCCACCTTGCTGCGCATGATCGCGGGCCTTGAGGACATCACCGATGGCGAAATCACCATTGGCGACCGCGTGGTCAACGATGTGGAGCCGCGCGATCGCGGTGTCGCCATGGTATTCCAGTCCTATGCGCTCTATCCGCACATGACCGTCTACGACAATGTCGGTTTCGGACTGAAGTTGGCCGGCACGCCCAAGGATGTGCGCGACAGGAAGATCCGTGACGCCGCCAAGATCTTGCAGATGGAGCATCTGCTTGATCGTCGCCCGGCCCAGTTATCCGGTGGTCAGCGTCAGCGCGTTGCCATCGGACGGGCCATTGTGCGCCAGCCCGACGTGTTCCTCTTCGACGAGCCTCTGAGCAATCTCGATGCAGCGCTGCGCGGCGACATGCGCATGGAGCTGGCGCGCCTGCACAATGATCTCGACGCCACCATGATCTATGTGACCCATGATCAGGTCGAGGCCATGACCCTGGCCGACAAGATCGTGGTGCTCGATGGCGGTGTGGTGCAGCAGGTGGGCAGCCCGCTCGATCTCTACAACAAGCCGGCCAATCTCTTCGTCGCCGGCTTTATCGGCTCGCCCAAGATGAACCTGTTGCCGGCCAAAATCGTCAGTGCCGATGGCGGCGCCCTGCGGCTCGCGACGGCCGGTACCGAAGTGCAGGTCCCCGGTCGTAGCGATGCCAAGGCCGGTGACAGTGTCACCCTTGGCCTGCGCCCCCATGCGCTGCATCTTGATCCTTCGGGTCCCTTTAAGGGCACGGTGCAATTGGTCGAGCGGCTGGGCAATGAGACGGTCATTCGCGCGCGGTTGGGCGATGGCCAGGAAATCACCGCCGCCCTGCTTGGGCAAAGCGCGCTGGAGGTCGGCGGCACGGTAACCCTCGGCTTTGCGACCGACGAGGTGCATCTGTTTAGCGCCGACGGGCAACGCCTAAACTGACGGACTTATCCCGTCAGCTGAAAATGAAGTGGCCGTGGCATGGGAAAATCCCAGGCCACGGCCGTTGTGTTTCTCCGCGCTTTAGAGCGGCAGTGTCAGCGCGCTCTTGCGGGTGATCTGCTGCTGCAATGGCAGGTCGGTCGAGCACAGGCCGACATGGATGGTGAACGCCCCCGCCTCGACCAGCCAGACTTTGGCATGGGTGTCGAAGAACGCGAAGCTGCGGGCATCGAGCGCCAGCGAGACAGTTGTGGAGGCGCCGGCCTCCAGCTTGACCTTCGCGAAAGCCTTGAGCTCCTTGGCCGGACGTGGCGCTGAGGCCTCTGCATCGCTGACGTAAAGCTGCACCACGCTTGAGCCCTCGCGCGCACCGGTATTGGTCAGTGTGACCGCAACATTGACCACGCCGTCGCTCTCGAAGTCACTGTCATCGACCACGAGATCCGACAGGGCGAATTGGGTGTAGCCGAGGCCGAAGCCGAAGGGGTAGAGCGGGGTCAGACCCAGCTTGTCATAATGGCGATAGCCGACAAAAATCCCTTCTTCGTAGCGCACCTTGCCCTCGAGGCCCGGATAGACCTCGCGGTCCTGGCTATGGGCGGGATTGTCGGCCCAGCGCACCGGAAAGGTCTGTGGCAGGCGACCGCTGGGCTCTGCCGCGCCGGTCAGCACGTCCGCGATGGCATTGCCGGCCTCCTGGCCGGGATACCAGGCTTCGAGCACGGCGGCCACTGAGCCAATCCAGGGCATTTCCACCGGCCCACCAGTCTGCAGCACGACGATGGTGCGGGGATTGGCCTTGGCGACGGCCGCCACCAGCTCATCCTGCCGCCCGGGCAAGCCAATCGACTGCAGGTCGCTGCCCTCGGTGTCCCATTCGCCATTGCGGCCGACAAAGAGGATGGCGACTTCAGCACCGCTGGCGGCCTCTACTGCTTCGGCAATCGCCGCATCGCCCAGCGGATAGCCGATGCCACAGGCCAATGCGGCGAGGCCAAGGGTCGAAAAATCCTTGGTGGCGAATTCGATCACCACCTCATGGGCACGACCGGCCTCCAGGATCACCGACCCGACCACCTCATCGCAGCCTTCCTCGAAGAAGGTGCGGCCCTTGCTCCAGTTGGTCCAGGCATCGGCGATGAGCTTGCCGTCCACATAGGCCTTGGCAAAGCCGGCAGCATAAATGCCCAGATTGTGCGCGCCGCTGTGCTCGGGCGTGAAGTGGCCGGTCAATCGGACCGAGAAGTGCAGCGGGTCTACCTTGCCCTCGGCGACCCGGCCGATCCAGAAGGTCTGCGCGTCTTCCTGTGTGCCGACATAAACAGGCGTGCCGCTGAGCGTCTCATTGTCGAAATACTCGGCATCAAATTGACCGCGCAGCACTGGCTGGAACCGATCATTGGTGCAGCCAGGCGCGTAACGCAGGCGGGCTTCGCCGACCGCCGAGACGAGGCCCTGCCAGGGCGAAATGCGGTAATGGGCATTGAGCTGGGCGCTACCGCCGCCCATGATCTGCGCGCTCTTGGCATTGGGACCGATCACCGCGATCGTGCCGGTGCCGGAGAGAGGCAGTACGCCCTCGTTCTTGAGGAGTACGGCGGCCTCGGCACCGGCGCGGCGGATTAGCGCCCGCGTCTCCGGCCGGTCGTCGGCGCGTTCGGCATGGGGACGATGATCGTCCAGCGAGCCGACGCGGTCCATCAGGCGCAGCATGGCCAGCACACGCCGATCGAGAATTTCCTGGCTGACCGTGCCGACCTTGACGGCATCGACCAGCTTCTGCCCGCGGTCACGCGTTGGCCCCGGCATTTCAAGGTCGAGTCCGGCAATGACGGTTTCAGCGGTCGAGTGGCTGCCAAACCAGTCCGACATGACGATGCCGTCATAGCCCCATTCGTCGCGCAGCACAGTGCCGAGGAGCCAGTTGTGCTCAGAGGTAAAGGTGCCGTTGAGCCGGTTATAGGAGCTCATCACGCCCCAGGTGCCGGCTTTCTTGACGGCGGCCTCGAAGGGCAAGAGGTAGATTTCGCGCAGCGCCCGTTCGTCGACCTCGCTCGAGATGGTGGTGCGCTCGATCTCGCTCTCATTGCCGACAAAGTGCTTGATGGTGGCGCCGATGCCCTGGCCCTGGAGGCCCTTGATATAGCCCACGGCCAGTTCGGCGGTGAGGAAGGGGTCTTCCGAATAGCATTCGAAATTGCGCCCATTGGTCACCGAGCGGTGGATGTTGACAGTGGGCGCCAAAAGCATATGAGCGTTCTTGGATTTGACTTCCTCGGCCAGTGCGGCGCCGATCTCTTCGAGCAGCGCCACATTCCAGGTCGATCCCAGCGCGATGCCAACCGGGAAGCTAGCGGACTTCACCCCGCCAACCAGGGAGCCGCCGCCGCGCGCCCCATTGGGGCCGTCGGTCACCCGCAGCTTGCCGATACCCAATCGCTCGACGGCAGGCACGCTCCAGAAATCTTCGCCCGAGAGGATGGACACCTTCTCCTCCAGCGTCATGCTGGCCAGAAGCTGTTCGATGCGTTCAGATTTGCTCATGATTGTCCTCCCGATGCCTTAGCTGGCCGGTGTTTGATAGAGGGTTTTGAAGGTCTGGCGAAGCACGTTCTTCAGCCTTTTGCCCATGGTTTCGCGCACGCTTTCGGCTCCGTACCACGCGGCAAGTGCAGCGTCCGGCCAACACAAGGCTCTATGGCGGCGCGCTGACCGCGACAGAGCCTAGTATGGGCCATGACTGTCGATGGGGTTGAAAGCTCCGCCAGGCAGAGGCTGGCGCTATTCGTGCTCGAGATTGAACCAGAGCGCGCGTGTTTCAACATCGCCTGGGTTCCAGATCCTGTGCATCCGGCGCGCCTGATAGGCAATGAGGTCGCCGGGGCCCAGGTCGTGAACGGCGCCATCCACTTCGACGGATAGAACGCCGTCGAGCACGTAACCATATTCAAAACCGTCATGCGACGCTGGCGACTCGTTGCCGCCGCCGCGTGCGGCAAAATGGGTCAGCGACACCGAAACGCCGCTGGCACGGTCCTGCTTGAGCAATTGCGTGACCATATGCTCGGGCGTCTCGACATGGCGGCCTTTGCCGGCGCGTGTGACAATGGTTTCCTCGCCGTTCGGGTCGGCCACCAGCAGGTCCGGCACGGTCAGTTCGAGCGCGCTGGCGATCACCATCAGCGAGGCAATGGAGGGGGACGCACGGCCGCGTTCGACGAGGCTGAGCATGGAGGTGCTGAGGCCCGATGCCGCCGAAAGCGCCTGCAGGGTCAGCTTGCGCGTCCGCCGCGCCGCACGAATACGCATGCCGATGGCATTCAGCATATCGGCTGTCGCCTTCTCAAGGTCCGGCGATAGGGTGACTTCGATGGCCATTTCAGGTCCTCGTCACGACCCTGCACGCCCAAATGCGATGAGACAGAAATGGGACGGCGTTACGCAGTTCAGGGGAGGCCAGGCCATGAGGATCGGCTGCTTTGTGCAAATTGAGAATCGAATGTTGCATCGTTTGTGCGCAAATCAATTCGTTTTGTCGACATATCCTTTGCTTGTCGTGAACTGCGTCGTCAGCGGCGATTTTGTCCGCTATACGTACTTATCCTGATACGGCGCAAAAATATCTTGCTGTTTGACCCAATGATTTTGAGTGTAGTTCAAAAATGCGCCTGGTTGGTGCCGTGATCAGGCGCTCGGGTGCAGCGCCTTAACGCGCTGTCTGGCGGGCCCAGTTCACAATGTCGGTGCTCGACATGGCGCCGGAGACGCGGCCCGCTTCCTTGCCGTTCTTGAACAGGATCATGGTCGGGATGCCCCGAATACCAAGCTGACCTGCAAGCGCCTGATTGTCGTCGGAATTGAGCTTGACGAAGCGCATCTCCGGCTCTGCCGCACGCGCTGCCGCTTCGAATTGCGGTCCCATGACACGGCATGGTCCGCACCAGGGCGCCCAGACGTCGACCAGCACTGGAATGTCGGATTTGGCGATTTGCTTTTCGAGAATGGCGGCTGGCACGTCGGCCGGAGTGCCCGAGAACAGCGCCTTGCCGCAGCGCCCGCATTTGCCGCGCGCCATCGCTTTGTCAACGCCAATGCGGTTGGTGGCCCCACAGGCCGAGCAGACGATATTGGTCATGCCGCTTCCCCTTCTTCACCTGTTGTACGCAGGCGGTGCGCGGCAATCGCTTGCATGGCCTGATGCTGGCTGAGATGAACCCCGGCAAGATGGGCGATAAAGTCCGTGCGCTCCAGCTTATCCATCACCGGCCCCTTCACTTCCGAGAGGTGCAGTGCAATGCCGATGTCGTGCAGCCGATGCGCGATGGCCTCGAGGCTTTCGAGTGCCGACATGTCGATAGTGTTCACCGCCGAGCACATCAGCACAATGTCGGTGATGCCGGGGTGGTCCGCAACCTGTTGCAGCACCAGATCCTCCAGATAGCGGGCATTGGCGAAGTAGAGGCTTTCGTCGACGCGAATGGAAATGACGCCTGGGACAGTGTCCACCTTGTGGCGCTTGACGTTGCGATAGTGCTCGGTTCCCGGCACCTGCCCGACAATGGCGGCATGCGGCACCGAGGAACGATAAAGAAACACCAGGATTGAGGCGCCGACGCCCAGTGCGATACCGGTTTCCACGCCCAGCAGCAGTGTTCCGACCATGGTGATGGCAACAGCGGCAAAGTCCGCGCGCGAATAGGTCCAGGCGCGCTTGAGGATAGAGAAATCCACGAGCGTCAAAACTGCAATGACGATGGTTGCGGCGAGGGTCGCCTTGGGCAGGATGGCGAGGAACGGCGTCAACAGCAGGGTGGCCAAGGCAATGCCGATGGCGGTGAAGGCGCCGGCGGCCGGCGTCGCGGCGCCGGCGTCGAAATTGACCACCGAGCGCGCGAAGCCGCCGGTCACCGGATAGCCGCCACCAAGTGCTGCGGCGATATTGGAGGCGCCGAGGCCGATCAGTTCCTGATTGGGCGCTATGCGCTCCCGCCGCTTGGCGGCGAGCGTCTGCGCCACGGAGATGGATTCGACAAAGCCGACGATGGAAATGATGAGTGCGGGCAGCGCGAGCTGGTTGATCACGCCGAGATCAAGGCTGGGCATGCTCAGCATCGGCAGACCCTGCGGGACATCGCCCACCAGCGCTACGCCCTTTGCGCCCAGATCCATGCCAACCGACCAGGCCATGGTGAGAAAAACCACCAGGACTGGCCCGGCGCGCACCAGGACGGTCGCGACACTTTTGGAAATGCCCAGGCGAGCCAGCCAGTTCTTGAGATCGAGCCGGATCCATAGCAGCAGTGCCAGCGCCACGGCACCCACGGCCAGGGTCCAGAGATTGATCGCGCCCAGATTGGTCCAGATCGAGATGGCAAGCTCGGGGAGGGTGTGGCCCTCAGTCTTGATACCGAAGAGGCCTCCTATCTGGCTGGTGGCGATGATGATGCCCGATGCGGTGATGAAGCCGGAGATCACCGGATGGGATAGAAAATTGGCGACAAAGCCGAGCCTGAACAGGCCCATCAGGGTCAGCATGACCCCAGAGAGCAGGGCCAGCATGATGGCGGCGCTGGGATAATCCACGCTGCCTTCTGCGGCGATGCGGCCGACCGCGCTGGCGGTCATCAGCGATACCACCGCCACCGGACCCACTGCGAGTGCCGAGGAGGTGCCGAAAACCGCATAGGCCAGCAGCGGCAGGATCGAGGCGTATAGACCCACTTCCGGCGGCAGGCCGGCAAGCAGCGCATAGGCCAGCGATTGCGGGATCAGCATGATGGTGACGATCACCGCCGCGATGAGATCGCTGGTCAGTGTCTGCCTGTTATAGCTGCGGCCCCAGGTGAGGATGGGGAAATAAGACTGCAAGCGCACCGCTCGATACTCTGTCTGTGCACCACAATGGGCCTGTGGGCGGGCGTGGGGCTATTTGTTCAGCGTGGCATAGAGGCTGCCGGCCCGGGCACCGGAGCGGCAATAGCCCAGCATCGGCTTGGGCATGCTCGCCCAGGCATCATGGAAGCGGATGATCTGGCCTTCGCCCAGCATGCCCGAGACCGGGATGTGCACGATGGCGATCCCTTGTTCCTCAGCCGCCTTAGCGACATCGGCAAAACTGGGCTGGCCGGGTTCTTCGTCATCAGGGCGGGCACAGAGGATGGATTTGAAGCCAGCTTCGGCCGCGGCCTTGACCTGGTCGGGCGTGATCTGGCCGGTGGCCGAGAAGTCGTCGCTGATCTTGCGGATAGTCATCGATTTACTCTTGGGCTTGAAGAAGGAGAACATGGTTTGGGCGGTCGAGTGCTAGAGGCCGTTGACCGGCACCTTGAGGAAGGTCTTGCCATCCTTGTCCTTGGGCGGCAGCTGACCGGCGCGCATATTGACCTGCAGTGACGGGATGATCAGCTTGGGCATGGCCAGGGTCGCGTCGCGCGCTTCGCGCATGCTGACGAAGCTGTCCTCGCTGGTGCCTTTGCCGACATGGATATTGTGGTCGATTTCGTCGCCGACCGTGGTTTCCCACTGGATATCACGGCCGTTCGGACCGTAGTCGTGGCACATGAAGAGCCGCATCTGCCGCGGCAGTTGCAGGACCCGTTGGATGGAGCGGTAAAGCGTGCGCGCATCCCCACCGGGAAAGTCGGCGCGGGCCGAGCCGCCATCGGGCATGAACAGCGTATCCCCAACAAAGGCGGCGTCACCGATGACATGGGTCATGCAGGCCGGGGTATGGCCAGGCGTGTGCATGGTATGGGCGGTCAGTGAGCCAATCTGGTAGCTGTCGCCATCCTTGAGCAGGCGGTCGAATTGCGAGCCATCGCGCTGGAATTCGGTGCCTTCGTTGAAGATCTTGCCAAACGTGTCCTGGACGATGGTGATGTTCTCCCCGATCGCCAGCTTGCCGCCGGTCTTGGACTGGATATAGGGCGCGCCCGAAAGGTGATCGGCATGCACATGCGTCTCGATCAGCCATTCCACCTTGAGCCCGTTGTCACGAATGAAGGCGATGATCCGGTCGGCGCCGTCATAGGTGATACGCCCGGCGGCATAGTCGATATCCATCACCGAATCGATCACCGCGCAGGCCTCGGAGTTCGGGTCCTTGACCACATAGGAAATGGTGTTGGTTGGCGCGTCGAAGAAGGCGGTCACTTCCGGCTTCACCGAAAGGTCGGGGGTGAAAGCAAGACTGGCCATGAAAAGCTCCTTTGGTAAGGGTCAGGCGGATTGCGTGGCGCGCTGGGCAAGCGATTGGCGCAGGGTGCGAGCGGCGAAGATGCCGGCCATCATCGCGCCCACAAAGGCCCAGGCCGTTACTTCCCCCAGGCCGAGGGCTGGAATGGCGCCACCCGGGCAGAACCCGGATATGCCCCAGCCGATCCCGAACACGGCCGCGCCGGCGATCAATGGCATGTCGATCCGGCGGTTTGTGGGCAGGTGGAACCTGGCTTCGAGCACCGGCTTGGGCCGCCTCAGCACGAAACGATAGCCGATGGACGTGACCAGGAGGGCCGAGGCCATGACCAGCAGCAGCGACGGGTCCCAAGTGCCGGCCACGTCGAAGAAATTAAGCACCTTGGCCGGGTTGGACATGCCGGAAACGGCAATGCCGGTACCGAAGACGATGCCGATCAGGCCCGCAAGAATGGTGCGCTGCATCAGAAGCCTCCCAGCACGTGACGAATGACGAAGACGGTCAGCATGGCAACGCCGAGGAAAACCGCGGTGGCCACGATGGAGCGTGGGGAAAGCCGCGCGATGCCGCACACCCCATGACCCGAGGTGCAGCCCGAGCCGAAATACACCCCGACCCCGACGGCGAGTCCGCTGGCAATGATCCACGGCATCGGCACCGGGCTGGAATAATCGACGGTGAAGCCGGACACGGCCATGACCAGCAGCGGGGCGACGATGGCGCCGGCGATGAAGGCTGCGCGCCAGGCCCAATCGCTCGAGAGTGGCGGCAAGAGCCCTGACAGAATTCCCGTCATGCCGGCAATGCGGCCATGAAACGCCATGAGCAACACGGCCGACAGGCCAATCAGCGCGCCGCCAAGCAGCGACGCCACGGGCGTAAATTCAGTCATGGGTTGGAAACCTTAGAGGTGGAGAGGCCGATAAGCCGATAAAGGGCGCAAAAACGGAAAGCCGCGGTAGCGATCATGATCACGCCCGCGACCAGGCTGATCCAGAACAGGGCGGGGTGCGGCAACAGGCCGGTGAGCGCCAGCGCAACCAGCACGACGCCGGCGATGAGGCGGATCAGACGATCGGCAGGGCCGACATTGACGGACATCTCCAAACTCCTTGAAAACCGCTTCCGAAACGGCGATAGTGAACTAACGATTATTCTCATATACGAGATTTCTAATATGATCAATATGGAACTGGAGAAAATGGAGCAGAATGCCGAAAAGGCTTCCGAGCTCCTGACGGCCATGGCCAACCCAAAGCGCCTGTTGATCCTGTGCAATCTGCTCGACCAGGAGCTCAATGTCGGTCAACTCGCGGAGCGTGTCGAGCTGGGACAATCACCGCTGTCCCAGCATCTGTCGAAGCTGCGCGCCTGGGGACTGGTAAAGACTCGTCGCGACGGTCAGCAGATCAACTACTCGCTGGCCTCGAGCGAAGTGCGGCAAGTGCTCTCCACTCTCTACAATATCTACTGCGCCTGTTGAGGTGCTTGGTCAGCTCTTGCGGCCAGCCTGCCAGACCAGCGGCACCAGCACCAATGCCACCGCCGGAAAAACCAGCCAGTTGATAGTCTGCCAGCCCGAGGCATGCAGCAATGCGCCGGCGAAGAACGAGGCGATGGCGACGGTGCCGAACACCAGGAAATCGTTGGCGCCCTGGGCCATGCCGCGCTCTTCGGGCGTATGGCAATCGGTAACCATGGCGGTGGCGCCAATAAAGCCGAAATTCCAGCCGATCCCCAGCAGGATCAGTGACACCCAGAAATTGAACAGCTCCAGACCCGCCAAGGCAAAGCCGGCCGAAATACCGATGAGCAGGAGGCCGACGGCCGTCACGCGTTCCTTGCCGAACCAGGCCATCAGCCTGCCGGTGAAAAAGCTCGGTGCGAACATGGCCAGCACGTGCCATTGAATGCCGAGCGCTGCATGGTCCACCGAGTGACCGTGCCCAACCATGGCGATAGGCGCGGCAGTCATGACGAAGACCATGAGCCCGTAGGACACGGTCCCTGCGGCTACGGCCAGCATGTAGCGCGGCATCAGGATGATCTGCATGAGTGTGCGGGTGGGCGCGCCACTGCTCTGGGCCTTGGTGGTGGCAGGCTTGGCCACGAGCAGCAGCAGCACCGGAATGGCCAGCAGCGCCAGGACGGCCTGGCTGAGGAAGCTGCCGACAAAAGGCGTGCCGGGAAACAGGTCGCGCGTCCAGATGACCAGTTGCGGGCCGATGATCGCAGCCACGAGGCCACCAATCATCACCCAGGAAATGGCCCTGGCCTTGTCCGGCCCTTCGACGGCGTCCGCCGCAGCAAAGCGATAGCTCTGTACATAGGCCGCATAGAAGCCCGCGATCAGTGTGCCGGCGCAAAAAACAGCAAACGATGCCAGATAGATACCGAAAGCCGCCACGATGCCGGCAACGACACCGATGCTTGCACCGAACACATAACCCCGCCGCCGCCCAAAGCGGCGCGTGACATAGGCCGATGGCAGCGTGCCCAGGGCCAGCCCCAAATTCAGCATGCTGACCGGCAGCGTCACCAGAGCCGGATCGGATGAGAGCTGCTGCCCCACCAGGCCGCCCAGCGCGATCACGATCGGCGGGCTGGCACCGCCCAATGCCTGCGCCGCGGTCAGCACCATGACATTCTTGTTGCGCGTGATCGGCTGGCTCATATCGGAGTCCGGGAATGGGGAGATGTCGAGGTCACAAGACCGCGACTGTCCTGCCACCAAACCGGACATATTACAATGAGCGAATATAAATCCCGCTTTCGGCCGTTTTCGGCAGGACAAGGCCGCCCTAGGCGGAAAAATTGTCGATAGAGACCCGGTTTCGCCCCTCGTTTTTGGAGCGGTAGAGCAAGGTGTCGGCCTGGGCGAGCAATTGCGTCGTGGTCAGTCCCTGCAACTGGGTGACAATAACGCCGCCGCCGCTGAGCGTCAGGACGGCTGATGTCGGCGAGCGTGCATGGGCGATGCTCCGCGCGACGATGGCCTGGCGCAACTCCTCGGCAATATCGGCGAAATTGCTCGCCTGGGGCATCAGCAGCACAAATTCTTCGCCGCCATAGCGTGCGGCCACATCGCCCGGTCTGCGGGTGAAGTGGCTGAACACCGCCGCGACCTGACGCAGCGCCTCATCGCCGGCGCCGTGGCCGTAAAAGTCGTTGTACTGCTTGAAGTGGTCGACATCGAAAATGGCCACGCCCAGGGCTTCGCCTTGCCGGGCGGCGCGTCGCAGGCAGCGCTCGAAGGCGTCGTCGAAATAGCGGCGATTGGCGATGCCGGTCAGCCCGTCCTGAAGGGACAGCCGCTCCAATTCCCGGCGTTGCGCCGCGAGCTTGAGATGGACCTTGACCCGCGCCTTGACGATAGCCGGGCGGATCGGCTTTTGCACATAATCGGCCGCGCCCAGCATCAAACCCTTTTCCTCGTCCTCTTCCTCGGCCATGCCGGTGATGAAGATGACGCCGATATCGGCAGTCTCGGGATTGGCGCGCAGGCGGCGCATGACCTCGTAGCCATCCATGCCGGGCATGGACACGTCCAGCAGGATGAGGCTCACATCCTCGCGCTGGGCGATGTCGAGGCCCGACAAACCGTCCTTGGCCAGCAGCAGTCGGCAATCGTCCTTGAGCAATTCGGCCAATAGCGCGCGGTTGAGCCGGTCATCATCAACGATCAGGACCGTGGGTTGCGGGCTCATCGGGCTGCCTCCCTTTCCGGCGCCGATTCTGCAAGCTGCGCGCGCAATGCGCGCAAGGCCGATACCGCCGCCTCGATTTCGAGCTCGTCGAACAGGTCCTGGATATGGACGCTGTCGGCCTGAAGAGCGTTGGCACTCAAAGTGCGGCTAAGCTGTTCGAGCAAGGCGTTGGCGGCGAATTCGCCCTTCTGCACCAGCGGCAGGGCCCGCTCGACCAGATCCAGCGCCGCAAGGCTGTCAAACGCCGTGCCGGGCGTTGCGGTGGGCGTCGCGACTGCGGCAAGGGCGTTTTCGAGCGCGGCGAGACTTTTGCGCAGGTTGGCGATGAATGGGGCCGCCAGCGGCAAAACGCTCGCCATGTCATGGCGCCGTGCCGCGCGCTCCAGCGCTTCGGCACTGTCGACCAGCCCCGCGGAGGCGACATAGCCTGCCCCACCCTTGATCTGGTGCACGAGCTCAGCGAGGCCCTCCCAATCTTGGGTTGCCAGCAGGCTCTCCAGCTGCGTCGGCGCGGCCGAAAAGTCGCGCAGGAAACCGCGCATCACCCGCTCGGTGCGCTTGTCATCGCCGCCAAACCGGCTGCGAATGGCCACGAGGTCGACCTCCTCATTCGAATTATCCGGTGCGGCCTCGTGGCCAGCACCATCAGCCCCTGAAAGGCCGAGCACCTCCATCAAGGTGCCATAAAGCGCCTTTTCGTCGATCGGCTTGGTCAGATGGGCCGTCATGCCGGCTTCGATACTGGCGCGATGGTCCTCGACCCGCGCCTGGGCCGTCAGCGCGACGACCGGAAGGTTGGCCCATTCGGGGCGCTTGCGAATTTCGCGTACCGCATCGAGCCCATTCATCACCGGCATGTGCATGTCCATCAGCACCACGTCGAAACGCTGCGCCGCGATCTTGGCGAGAGCATCGGCGCCGTTGACGGCCGTCTCCACCTTGACGCCAACCAGTTCGAGGAAATCGGTAGCCACTTCGCGGTTGAGCGCATTGTCATCCACCACCAGCACCCGCCGTCCGGCCAGCGCCGCCAGGTCCGACCCGCTATTGGCCGGCGTCCGCGATCGGGCAGCCCCATCCTCGAGCGTGCCTTTGGCCGGCGCCAGAGCGCCCAGAATAGTGTTGAACATCAGCGACTGAGTCACCGGCTTCAGCAATACCCCCTGCAGCCCGATTTCATCGACCGCCTGCATCACCACTTCATGACCATAAGCGGTGACCATCAGCACCGCCGGCATATCGGGGAGGCCCTGGTCGGCGCGAATGAGACGTGCGGTTTCAAGACCGTCCTGCTCCGGCATGCGCCAATCCAGCAACACGATGTCGAAAGGGGTGCCCAAGGCGGCCTGCTCGCGCAACAGGGCGATCGCCTTCTTGCCGGAGGCCACCGTCTCCACCGACATGCCAAAGCCGCCCACCATTTCGGCCAAGGCTTCGCGCGCGCTCTGATTGTCATCGACGATCAGCGCCCGCCTTCCGCGAATCTGGCCCGAGGTCTTGATGGCCACCGCCGGGATTTCGGCATCGCGCACCCGCTCGAAGCGCGCGTTGAAGCTAAACGTGCTGCCGAGGCCCGGCTCGCTCTGAACACCGATTTCCCCATCCATCATTTCGACCAGGCGGCGGCAGATGGCCAGCCCCAGCCCGGTGCCGCCATAGCGGCGCGAGGTGTCGCTGGCCGCCTGGGTAAACGGACGGAAAAGTCCGGCCATTTCGTGCTCGGTCAGTCCGATGCCGGTGTCCTTGACCGAAAATTCCAGTCGGATGGCGTCGCCTGTCATTATGCCGGCAGGGCGCACGGAGACGACGATTTCGCCCTGGTCGGTGAACTTGACCGCATTGCTGACCAGATTGGTCAGCACCTGGCCGAGTCTTAGCGCATCCCCCTGCAGGTGTGAGGGTATGGACGGGTCGACGGCGAAAGCCAGCTCCAGCCCCTTCTCCTCGGCGCGCAAGGCGGTCACGGCCGAAACGCCTTCGAGCACCGATTCCAGTGAAAACACTGCGCCTTCCAGTGTCATCCCGCCCGCTTCGATCTTCGAGAAGTCCAGAATGTCGTTGATGATCCCGAGCAGCGCCGTGGCCGAGCCGTTGATTTTCTCGAGATAGTTGCGTTGCCGGGCGTCGAGGTCGGTCTGCAGCGCCAGTCGCGTCATGCCGATTACCGTGTTCATCGGCGTGCGGATTTCATGGCTCATGGTGGCGAGGAAATCGCTCTTGGCACTCTCTGCGGCTTCCGCAGCGTCCTTGGCCGCACGCAGCGCATCGGCGACTTCACGCTCGCTGGTGATGTCCCGAGCGATACCGTCCCAGACGAAGCTGCCATTGGCCTGCAGGCGCAGCGCGGCGCGAATATGCATCCAGATGGTGCCGCGTGGGCCGGTGTTGACGCGTACGGCGTGATCGAACACCTGGCCAGGCTGCAGGCTGGAGTCGAACAGCGTGTCGAGGCCCGGCTGGTCCTCCGGATCGACCAGGGCCACGAAGCGCGCGAGATCGTCCACTATTTCAGCAGGAGACAGGCCAACCAGATCTTCGATGCCGGCACTCACATAGCTGGCGTGCATCGCGGTGCCGCTGCCGCCCTCGAGCCGGAAGATGACGCCGCTGGGCAGGTTGTCGGCCAGGGCCGCCAATCGCTTGCGCTCCTCGTTGCGTTCACTGACGTCCTGCACCGTGCCGCTCAGCTTGATGGCCTTGCCATGCTCATCGCAAATGCGCTGCCCTTGGATGAACGCCTGGAAGTGGCGCCCGTCCTTGCGCAAGTGCTCCACCTCGATGCCATAGGGTTCGCCCGTGGCAATGCAGCGATCCATGGCGCGCTGCATGTCGCGCAGGCTGTCGCGCGTCATGAACCCCTGGAGATCGGCCACCGTAAGAGGGGGACCATCGGGATCGGCACCATTGAGCTCATAGAGCATGTCCGAGCAGACGAATTCGTGGGTCGCCAGATCAAGCGTCCAGCTGCCGATACGAGCCAGTCGCTCGGCTTCACGCATTGCCTGGGCACTCTGCAGGGCAGCGTGTTCGGCGGCGCGACTTTCATCAAGGCTGCGATGCAACACCGCATCGGCGTGATCGAGGCTGGTGCGCAAGGTCTCGAATTCGCTGACGAAAGAAGGTGGCACGGCAATGTCGGGCCGTCCGGGATTGGCGGAGTCGTCGGCCACGATGGCCTGGGCGCGTTTGACGAGGCCACTGATGGGGCGCAGCACCTGACGCGCCAGCAGGATCGCCATGACGATTGCCAGGAGCACGGTAATGGCCGAGGCGATGACCATGGTCATGATCGGGCCCTGCCAGCGGGCATCGAAGCTGGCGGCCGGTTCCCCCACCACCGCCATCCAGCCCGGCGTGCCGGGAATTGCGCTGAAGGCGAAGACGATCTGATTGCCCTCGATGGTCGTTGCCCGGAACCAGCCCCTGTCGGTGTCCAGGGCGCGCAGCGTTTCCCAGTCCGGCACCGGCCGGCCGACGAACCGCTCGCCATCCACCGACCGACCGATGATCCGGCCGCTGCCATCGGTAATGGCCAGTATTGCATTGCCACTCGTATGGGCGGTCCGGGCCAGAGACCTGATCAATTCGGCGGGCGACGCCACCAATACGGCAATCTCCTCGCGGCCTTCGCCGGAGCTGTGCGGCACGGCAAGCACCAAATGGGGACCTTCGTCGCCATCAAGCCCCTGCGCGATGATGTTGGAAAGGCTGGGTTGACCGCTTCGCGCCGCTTCCAGCGCAATAGTGCCAATCTCACCTGGACCTGCGGCGACAGCCTGACCCTCTTGCACGGTGACGAGCGCGAAACTGCCACCAAGCAGGGCCGCGCCGTCGCCAGCGGTCTGGTTCTGCGCGATCTCGAGGCGGCGCAGTTCGGCAACGCCGTGCATCAGCCGCGCCGTGGCATCGAGTTCGCTGTCCACCGCCTGCGAGACCACTTGCGCGGTTTCCAGCAATTGCTGGGTCGACGCCTCGCGGTATGACGCTGCGGCATTGAGGATCGCCATGCCAATGACGCCCAAAATGGGTAGAAACACGCTGATGATGATCAGTATAAGCGCGGTCTGGATTGAGATTTTTCTGCCAAACATCGCTTTTCTCGCCTCTTCTGAGAGTTTGCGACCTCATTTTCGCAGCGAGATCGGCAGTTTTCGGCGCTGAGATCGTGTTAAAGCTGGGCGCGCCTCGCTCAAATCTGGGTTGGACTTGTTTATGGGAAGTTGACACGCCCGCATGACCGGCCGGCTTCGTCAATATTGGGTTACTATCCTGACCCAGGATTGCTTGCGCTTTGCAGCAATTGGTTCGCGTCGTCCGCAATCGATTGCCTGTCTTGGTCCGCCGCACCTTTGCTTTGGCGGGATTTCAATGCTCAATAGCTTTGACGCGTCGCCAATTTCAGGAGCCTGGGCTATGGCCGAGCATCTCTACGACATCCGTGACCCCCGTTTTCTCGATTGCGTGGTCACATCGGCGGGCCTTGAGGAAATCGCTGACAATTGTCGCTGGACCGAAGGGCCCGTCTGGTTCGCCGAACATAATCTCCTGCTTTTTTCCGACATCCCCAACGAGCGCATCCTGCGCTGGGTCCCGGGGCAGGGGGTCAGTGCCTTCCGCGAGCCCTCGAATTTCGCCAATGGTCATACGAGGGATCGGCAGGGTCGGCTGGTATCCTGCGAACATGGCACGCGCCGCGTGACCCGCACCGAGCCGGACGGGTCGGTCACCGTCTTGGCCGACAGCTTCGAGGGCAAAAGCCTCAATTCCCCCAATGACGTCGTGGTCAAATCCGATGGCTCGGTGTGGTTCTCCGACCCCACCTACGGGATTCTGTCGGACTATGAGGGTTTTCGTGCCGAGCCGGAGCAAGCGGCGCGCAATGTGTTCCGCCTTGATCCGCAGAGCGGCCAGTTAAGCGCCGTGATCAGTGACTTCACCCAGCCGAATGGTCTGTGTTTTTCGCCCGATGAAAGCCGTCTCTATGTCGCCGAGAGCGGCGGCAGTCATGACGCCACGGTGCCTTCCGTGATCCGCGTCTTCGATGTCCATGGCGACACGGTCTCGGGCGGCAGCGTCTTCTGCACCCTCGACAGCGGCATCCCGGACGGCATTCGTTGCGACACCAATGGCAATGTCTGGTCGAGCGCCGGAGATGGCGTGCATGTATTTTCGCCGCAGGGCGAATTGCTCGGCAAGATCAGGGTTCCGCAGCGCGTCTCAAACCTCACCTTTGGCGGCCCGCGTCGGAACCGGCTGTTCATCACGGCCACCAGCTCGGTCTATCTTGTCTATGTCGCTGCCACAGGCTGCCGATAGCACTCACCAAAAGGTGCCTCCTTACCAATAGTGAGCGGCGCGATTATGTGTCGTGACATCTCGCCAACTGGACAGGAGAACGACATGGCAAAGATTACCGTATTTGGTGGCACCGGCTACGCTGGGGCCGCTATCGCCCGCCAGGCCCAGTCGCGCGGCCATGAAGTGACCGTGGTCAGCCGCAACAAGCCCGCAGCCCCCATTGAGGGGGTCCGCTATGTTTCCGCCCCCGCCGATCAGGCTGCCAACGCCATCAAGGTCGCCGACGTGGTGGTCGCAACGCTGTCGCCGCGCGGTGACAGTGCTGGCACGCTCGGGCCGATCTACCTGCAGCTGGCCGATCAGTCTGCTGCTGCCGGCGCACGCTTTATCGCCGTGGGCGGCTTCAGCTCCACGCGCCCGGCGCCGGACGCGCCCCGCTTTGCTGAAGGCGATGGCATTCCGGAAGCCTATGCCGCCGAGGCCAAGGAAATGAATGCGATTCTCGAACAGCTCGAGGCCGGTGCCACGACGGCCGACTGGCTGTTCGTCAGCCCGGGTGGCGAATTCGGCGCCTATGCTCCCGGCGAAGCGCTCGGCACCTATCGCGTCGGCAAGGATGTCGCTTTGTTCGACTCCGCTGGCAAGTCGGCCATCAGCGGTGAAGATTTCGCGCTGGCGATCGTCGATGAAATCGAAAAGCCCAGCCTGAGCAAGAGCCAGGTTCACTACGCCTATTGATCCATCCAGCGGGCGGGCCAGTGCATCTGGCCTGCCCGCCGCCCCAATGGGGGCGGCACGACCGCGAAAGCAAAAGCCTGAAAAAGCAAAAGCGGCCCGAAGGACCGCTTTTCTGCTTTTCCCTTCCGGGAAATTGGAGCGGGCGATGGGATTCGAACCCACGACCCTAACCTTGGCAAGGTTATGCTCTACCCCTGAGCTACACCCGCGCTCCGTGTCGCCGGCGCCTTGCAGCGCGTCGACGAGCGCCTATATGCCCAATGACATGACCGATTGCAACCCACTATTTTGCAGTTCGATGAACTTGTGCGTAGCCTGTGGGAAACGGGACTTGCCACAAGGGTCCCGGCCTGTGCAAAAAGGCCGGGAACGCTGCTGTATCGCTGAGCCAAAGAGCTGAAATCCATGACCCTTTCTTTTGATGGTGCCCCCACTGCTGCGCCGGCCACCGCTGATCTTGTTCGCGAATCGAGCGATGCAGCGTTCAAGGCCGACGTCATCGATGCCTCTCGCGAGGTGCCGGTTCTGGTCGATTTCTGGGCGCCCTGGTGCGGCCCTTGCCGGCAGCTGACTCCTGCGCTCGAAAAGGTGATCGCCGAGAAGGCCGGCAAGATCCGCCTGGTGAAAATCAATATCGACGAGCACCCGATGGTGGCCGGGCAGCTCGGCGTGCAATCCATCCCCGCAGTGTTCGCCTTTGCCGGCGGGCGGCCGATCGACGGCTTCATGGGGGCCATGCCTGAGGGCGAAGTGCGCCGCTTTGCCGAGCGCGTCATCGCCGCCGGTCCGGAATCGGGTCCGGCTCCCGATTCGCTCGAAGCCCAGATCTCGGCCGCCCTTGAAGCGGCCAAAGCTGCGGTTGCCGCTGGTGATCTTGGGCAGGGCGCGCAGATATTTGGCATGATTCTCCAGCATGCCCCCGACAATGCCGAAGCCCTGATCGGTCTTGCCGGCATCTATCTGTCTGCCGATGAAGTCGAGCAGGCCAAGGCGACGCTCGACATGCTGGCCGAAGACCAGCGCAACGGCGAAGACTATAGCGCACTCATCAATTCGATCCGCCTGCGCGAAGAAGCCTCGGGCCTCTCCGAAGCGGCAACACTCGAGGCGGCCATATCCGCCGATCCCGACAATCTGCAGGCGCGTTTCGATCTTGCCGTGGTGCTCAATGCAGAGGGCAAGCGTCTGGAGGCGGCCGAGGCTTTGATTGCCATTTTCAAGCGCGATCGGACCTGGAACGAGGATGGTGCCCGCAAAAAGCTCCTCGAATTCTTCGAGGCCTGGGGTCCGAAGGAACCGGCAACGCTCAAGGGGCGCCGGCTTTTGTCCGCAGCTCTGTTTTCCTGAGGCGGCGCCTATGCCCAAGCGTCCTGCCGCGCCTGCAGATCTGCCCGGTGCTGTCCCGGTCTTTCCCTTGAGCGGGGCCTTGTTGCTGCCCTTCTCACATCGCCCGCTCAATGTCTTTGAGCAGCGCTACATAGATATGGTGGACGATGCCCTGCGGGCGGACCGGTTGATCGGGCTGATTCAGCCCGAAGACCCGAGCGAGGAAAGCCCCAAGGGGCAGGCGCCGCTGCAGAGGGTGGGTTGCCTGGGCCGCATCACCCATTTCGAGGAAAACGGCGATGGCCGCTACTTCATCATTCTCGAGGGTGTGTGCCGGTTCCGCGCGCTGCGCGAGGTGACGACCGAGCGGCCCTATCGCATGTTCGAGATCTCCGGCGACGGCTTTGCCGCCGATTTCGAGCGCAGCCATGGCGAGGATCAGGTGGATCGTGTGCGCTTCGTGCGGATGATGCGCGACTATGCCGAGTTCGCCAATGTCGATCTCAACTGGGAAGAAATCGAGCGCACCGGCACGGCCGATCTCGTCAATTTCTGCTGCATGGTTTCACCCTATGGTGCGGCCGAGAAGCAGGTGCTGCTTGAAGCCCAGACGCTCAATGAGCGCGCCGAAACCCTGATCGCCATGACCGAGTACGAAATGGCCAAGGGCGGCGGCACCGCCGCGCCGCTCAACTGATGGTCGAGCCGGACACCAACCCGCGGCACCGGCTCGATCCCAAGGCGCTGGAAATGCTGGTCTGCCCGCTGACCAAGACGCGGCTGGTGCTGTCGGCGGATCGGGGCGAGCTCATTTCCATGGCGGCGCGCCTCGCCTTTCCGATCACGCGGGGCGTGCCCCTGCTCAGCCTTGAAGAGGCCCGCAATGTCGAGCCGGAGGAGCTGCAAGCGATGCGGCACCATCCAGACCTCGACTGATCATTTCCCTAAAGGGGCAGCCCGCTCAGCAGCTTGGGGCCGGTATTGCCGAGCCCCGAAGCGGCCCGGATCAGAGCCGACTTGACCGGTGCGGCCCGATCCACCAGACCCAGGCCGAAGTCGCGCAGCGCCCGGATCGGGGCGACGTCGTTGGAAAACAGCCGGTTCATGCCATCGGTAACCAGCGCCATCGAGGCGGTGTCGAGCCGTCGCCAGGCCTGGTAACGCCCCAGCACGTCCTCGCCGCCATGATCGAGCCCCAGCCGCATGGCGTCCACCACCACCTCGGCCAGCGCCGCCACGTCCTTGAGGCCGAGATTGAGCCCTTGGCCGGCAATCGGGTGCACCACATGGGCGGCGTCGCCGACAAGTGCCAGTCGCGGGCCGATGAAGCTGTGAGCCAGTTGCAGACGCAGCGGGAAGCCCATGAGCTTGTCCTCGACGCTGACGAGCCCGAGCGTCGAGCCCATCGCCGCTTCGATTTCCAGTGCCAGCGCCTCATTGGCGAGCGCCAGAAGGCGCGTGGCCTCCTCCGGGCTTTCCGTCCAAACCAGGGACGAGCGATTGCCGGGCAAGGGCAGGCTGGCAAAAGGACCGGCGGGCCGGAAGTGCTCATAGGCGACGCCGTCATGGGGCAGTTCGTGAGCAATGGTCGCCACCAGCCCAGTCTGGCGATAGTCGTGCTGGATGACGCCGATGCCGGCACGCTGCCGCAGCGCTGACTGCGCGCCGTCGGCGGCGACGATCAGCGGTGCGCGCAAAATGCGGCCGTCGGCCAATGTCAGTTGTGCATGGACGCTGTTCGCGGACCAGTCGGCAATCTCCGTAGGGGCGATGATCGTGATCTGTTCGGCCACCCGCATCAGTGCAGCGGCGCTCGCCTGATTGGGCACCATATGGGCAAAGGCTTCGCCCGGAGCGACATCGCCTTCGAAGTTGAGAAAGACTGGCCTCGCAATGTCGCCAGTCCCCGAATCGGTGATGCGCATGGCGGTCATGGCCTGCGACTGGCTGGCCATGTCGTCCCATACCCCCAATGCCTCGAAAATCCGGCGCACTCCGGCGGCGATGGCCGAAGCTCGATTGTCGCGCGGCACGCTGAGCGGGCGCCGATCCACCAGCGCCAGCCGAATGCCTGGAGCCGATTGCGCCAGCGCCAGGCCCAGCGTCAGCCCCACCGGCCCACCACCCACGATGATGATGTCGAATTGATGCTGAATGTGCTCGTTCATGGCCGGCTCCTTGGGTCTCTATTGTCTGCCTCGCCAATCCCGACTGCAAGTGTCGGCAATGCCGCGGCCCTTATGATCAATCGGTGGGCATGTGCGAAAATCTGCACATCTATTGCACAATTCTTGTGAAGCCACGAACTTGCCACAATGCGTTCTTGTCCCGTGCTCGCCGGAAAAGCCGTTAGTTTTCAGCAATTTTTGTGCTGCCAAGCCAGTTTGGCACGCCTCTTGAGTCCTTGGTGGCTGTTGAAAGCGCAAGGAACAGAAAGGGGCATCCATGAAATTGGTGGTTGCAATCATCAAGCCATCACGGCTCGAAGAGGTGAGGCAGGCTCTCAACTCACTCGACGTGCACGGCATGACCGTCACTGAAGTGAAGGGCTATGGCCGCCAGAAGGGCCATTCCGAAATCTATCGCGGCACCGAATATGCGGTGCATTTCCTGCCCAAGTTGAAAGTCGAAATTGCCGTGGACGATGCGCTCGCCGACGCGGTGGGCACGGCCATTCGCGATGCTGCCCAGACCGGCCGCATCGGAGACGGCAAGATTTTCATCCTCGACCTGCTCGCCGTCACCCGCATCCGCACCGGCGAAACCGGCGCTTCCGCGCTCTGACGCCCCCGACATCAGGAGACACAACACAATGACAGGGTTCAACACTCCCCTAAAGATCGCCGGCGGCATCGCGCTGACCTCGCTGCTTCTGGCGCTGCCTGCCGTGGGTCAGGATGCGCCGGTCGAAGCCGTCGTCGAGGTCACGGCGGGCGGCGAAGCCTCGGTTCAGACCCAATATATCCTCAACTCCTTCCTGATGCTGTTCGGCGGCATTTTGGTGTTCTGGATGGCGGCGGGCTTCGCCATGCTCGAAGCCGGCTTCGTTCGGACCAAGAATGTCTCCATGCAGCTGCTCAAGAATATCACCATGTATTCGCTGGCCTGCTTTGCCTACTATCTGATCGGCTACATGATCATGTATCCCGGTGATGGCTGGCTGATCGATGGTGTGTTCGGGGCTATCGGCATTGCCGTTCTCGAGCCGGTGGGTCTTGCGGCCGAAGCCGCTGACCTCACCTATGCCACGGTCAGCTCGGACTTCTTCTTCCAGGTGATGTTCTGCGCCACTGCCGCCTCAATCGTCTCGGGCACCGTGGCCGAACGCATCAAGCTGCTGCCGTTCCTGATCTTCGTGGCGGTGCTAACTGCGCTCGTCTACCCCATCCAGGCATCATGGAAGTGGGGCGGTGGCTTCCTCGACCAGATGGGCTTCCTCGACTTTGCCGGCTCCACCGTCGTTCACTCGGTCGGCGGCTGGGCGGCTCTGGCTGGCGCCCTCGTCCTGGGCGCACGCAAGGGCAAGTACAATCCGGATGGCACTGTCCGCGCCATTCCCGGCTCCAACATGCCGCTGGCAGTGCTCGGCATGTTCATCCTCTGGATGGGCTGGTACGGCTTTAACGGCGCCTCACAGTTGGCCATGGGCACGGTGGGCGACATCGCCGATGTCGGCCGTGTCATGGCCAATACCAATGCCGGCGCCATTGGCGGCGCTCTTGCCGCGGCGGTGCTGACTGCCGTGATGTACAAGAAGGTCGACTTGACCTTCGTGATCAATGGCGCCCTGGCCGGACTGGTCTCGGTCACCGCCGAGCCGTTGACGCCGGGGCTGGGCATGGCCTCGCTGATCGGTGCCGTCGGCGGCGCCATCGTGGTCTTCTCCGTGCCGCTGCTCGACCGCTTCAAGATCGATGATGTGGTGGGTGCCATTCCTGTGCACCTGCTCGCCGGCATCTGGGGCACTATCGCCGTGGTCCTCTCCAATCCCGACGCCAATATCGGCGTGCAGCTTCTCGCCATCTTTGCCGTTGGCGTCTTCGTCTTCGTCATCAGCCTGGTGGTGTGGCTCATCCTCAAGGCCACAATGGGCCTTCGCCCGAGCGAGGAAGACGAGGATCTGGGGCTCGACGTGGTGGAAGTCGGCGTCGAGGCCTATCCAGAGTTCAAGTGACACAACGGATGGTCGCGCTTCGGCGCGGCCATCCTTCGCCTGCCGCTCTCCAGGGCAAGTCACAGCCCACGCTGCGCGAAAATCGCGCAGAATGCTCGCCCGCAACAGTGCTGATTAATTTTTAGCCACGAACGGCCCTGCCTGCACAGAAAATGCGCTCAATTTTGTGTCATCGCGAGGCGGGTTTTGCACTGTCTTTCTAACATGCTGAAAATAAAGAGTATTTTACTGGGTATGCATTTGGCACGCGGCTTGAGTCTAGGAGGGCAGTCCAGCACGCGCCAGGTCGGCGCCAAGGGGGTCACATGAAACTGGTGGTTGCCATCATCAAGCCGTCCCGGCTCGAAGAAGTCCGGCAGGCGCTCAATTCGCTCGACGTGCACGGCATGACCGTCACCGAAGTGAAGGGGTATGGCCGGCAGAAGGGCCATTCCGAGATTTATCGCGGCACCGAATATGCGGTGCATTTCCTGCCCAAGCTCAAGGTGGAGATCGCTGTCGATGACGCGCTCGCCGACGCCGTGAGCACCGCCATTCGCGACGCCGCCCAGACTGGCCGCATCGGCGATGGCAAGATCTTCGTGCTCGATCTTCTGGCCGTCACCCGCATCCGCACCGGCGAAACCGGCGCTTCCGCCCTCTAAGAACCCGTTCTGTTCGGAGCTCACTCATGTCAAGCAAGACATCAAAGATATTGGGAAGTGCCGCCCTGGCCTCCCTGTTGCTGGCCCTGCCGGCTCTCGGTCAGGACGCGGTGCCGGCCGAAGCGGTTGAGGTTGCAACCATCGATACCGGCGACACCGCCTGGATGATCGTTTCGACCATCCTCGTCATCCTCATGACTATTCCGGGCCTGGCCCTGTTCTATGGTGGCCTCGTCCGCTCCAAGAATATCCTGTCGGTGCTGACCCAGGTCTTCGCCGGTTTCGCCCTTATCGCGCTGCTCTGGGTAACTTATGGCTACTCGCTGGCCTTTGCCGGCCCAACCGAAGGTGGCCTCTCGGCCTTTATTGGCGACTTCTCCAATTTCATGCTCGGCGCCACGACGCCCGACTCGGTCTCCGGCAGCATTCCGGAACTCGTCTTCGTGGTGTTCCAGCTGACCTTCGCCTGCATCACCGCCACCCTCATCGTCGGCGGTATCGCTGAGCGCATGAAGTTCGGCGCTGTGATGGCGTTCCTGGCCATCTGGTTCACCTTCTCCTACCTGCCGATCGCCCACATGGTCTGGTCGGGTGCGGGCCTGTTCTTCAACATGGGCGCTCTCGACTTTGCCGGCGGCACCGTCGTGCACATCAATTCGGGTGTTGCCGCTCTCGTCGCCGCAATCGTACTCGGGCCGCGCCTTGGCTACATGAAGGAGCCGATTGCGCCGCATAACCTGGTCTTCGTCTTCATCGGCGCCTCCCTGCTCTGGGTTGGTTGGTTCGGCTTTAACGCTGGTTCTGCCCTTGCCGCCAACGGCGTCGCTGCGCAGGCCTTTCTCAATACCATCACTGCTCCCGCTGCCGCGGCTCTGGCCTGGGCCCTGGGCGAAAAGATCACCCGTGGCCATGCCTCGGCCCTGGGTGCCTTCTCCGGCGCCGTCGCCGGCCTCGTTGCCATCACCCCGGCTGCAGGTTTTGCGGGTACGTTCGGTGCCATCGTGCTCGGTGCCGTAGCAAGCCTGGTCTGTCTCTGGGCCGTGGTCAGCCTCAAGCCGATGCTGAAATATGACGACAGCCTCGACGTGTTCGGCATTCATGGCATTGGCGGCATTGTCGGCGCCATCGGCACCGCCATCGTCGCCGATCCGGCCCTGGGCGGCTTCGGTGCCGAGGGTTACGCCATGGGCGGCCAGCTGGTCACCCAGATCCTTGCCGTCGTCGTTGCCATCGTCTGGTCGGCAGTCGTGACCTTCGTGGCGCTGTTGATCGTCAAGGCCCTGTTCGGTGGCCTGCGCGTGTCGGAAGCCGGCGAAAGCGACGGCCTCGACCTCTCCTCGCATGGCGAGCGTGCCTATAACTGATGCAATCCTGGAAGTGGCGCTTCGGCGCCGCTTCCCCGTTGTCCGCGGCGTGCGGCCCATGTCCTCTTGGCCCGCCACAGAGGCTTCCCACTCGCAAATCGCATGGGCCGCACACCCCGGACAACTGCCGGTAAACTGGCAAATGAACCGCAAATGGAATTGGTTAGCCTGCGATTAACCACAGGCAATTAGCATGGCGGCACATCGGGTCCGCTCCTCCTGGACCCGGCAACGAGTATGCGTGCCCATGCCCAGCCATCCCGTTCCGACGCTAGACGATGTCCGCCCCGTGCCCCCGCGTGCCCGGGCTCCGAGCAGCAAAGCCAGTGCGCCAACGCCCCCACCGGCGATCGCCATTCGCATCCCGTTGCGCGTTGCGGGACTGATTTTGCTGGGCTTTTCGGCGATTTTGCTGGCGGCCATGGCCTCGTGGTCGGTGGATGATCCGTCGTTGTCCTTTGCCACCGACAAGGTTGCGGCCAACTGGCTGGGCTATCCCGGCGCGGTAATTGCCGACCTGGTTTTCCAGTTCCTGGGGCTGGCGGGGCTGGTCATGGTGGTGCCGATGGCGCTTTGGGGCTGGGCCATGGTGCGGCGTTATCAGCCGACACGCATGCCGCTGCGCGCGCTGGCCTGGATCGGCGCAAGTCTTTTGTTTTGCGGGGTTTTTTCGTTTATCCCCATGCCCGAAACCTGGCCCTTGCCGACCGGTTTGGGGGGAATCGTCGGCATGGGATTCGTGACTTTGGCGAACATGATCGTCGGGGCCGATCCGCAGCCGGTGACCGCGACACTGTTCGCCGTCATTCTGGCCGCGCCGGCGCTGGCGCTGTTCTGGATCGCCATGGGCCTGGGTACTGCCGTGCGGGCCGTGCCGAAAAAGGCCAATGGCCGCAAGGGCGTAGCCGAAGAGGCCGCCGACGAGCGCGAGCCCAATCCGCTGGTGGAAGTGGCTATCGGCGCGGTGGTGCATATGGGCTATTCGCTGCGCACCGCCTTCCGCCGCGCCCGCGCCGAGTATCAGACCCGCCGCGAGGCCGAGGCGCCCGAACCCCAGTTCGGCGCCGAGTCTGACCGCGATATGAACGAAACCTTAACGCCCGAAGTGTCCATTCCGCGCGAGCCGATCATGGCGGCGCCGCAGCGGCGCATTCACGCTCCGGTCGAGCCGGCGATCGAACCGAGCTTCGAACCCAGTTTCGAACCATCCGCGCGCATCCTGGCGCAGCCCAATTACGACGACACCGAAATCGACTATCCCGACGAGCCCGAGGACGATATCCCCTTCGTGCCCGACATGCCTGCGCCGCCCCAGACAATGCGTGGCGATTCGCGCTTCCATCCGGTCGATCATTCGGCGCCGCGTGTCGCCGTGGCCGCACCTGCTCCGCGTCCGGTCCAGGGCCAGCGCGTGTTCCGCGAAGCCCAGGGCTCGCTGCTGGATGAACCGCATGGTTTCGAGCTGCCGGCGCTCAGCCTCCTGGCCGAACCCAAGCACAAGGGTCCCTCGCCCGAGCACGCGCCAGAGCGTCTCGAAGCCATGGCGCGTCGCCTCGAGGAGGTGCTGGGCGATTTCGGCGTCAAGGGCGACATCATCAATGTGCGTCCCGGCCCGGTGGTCACCCTGTTCGAACTCGAACCGGCCCCCGGCATCAAGTCGTCCAGGGTCATTTCGCTGGCCGACGATATCGCCCGCTCGATGAGCGCCATCTCCGCCCGCGTCGCCGTGGTGCCGGGCCGCAATGCCATCGGTATCGAATTGCCCAACCAGGTGCGCGAGACCGTGTTCTTCCGCGAAATGCTGGCCAGCTCCGACTTCGAGAAGATGAAGGGCAAGCTGCCGATCTGCCTGGGCAAGACCATTGGCGGCGAGCCGGTGATTGCCGATCTGGCGCGCATGCCGCACCTGCTCATCGCCGGCACCACCGGCTCGGGCAAGTCAGTCGGTATCAATACCTTCATCCTCAGCCTGCTCTACCAGATGACGCCCGAGCAGTGCCGGATGATCATGATCGATCCCAAAATGCTGGAATTGTCGATCTATGACGGCATCCCGCATCTGCTCACCCCCGTGGTCACCGACCCCAACAAGGCGGTGGTGGCGCTCAAATGGGCGGTGCGCGAGATGGAAGACCGCTATCGCAAGATGAGCAAGATCGGTGTGCGCAACATCGACGGCTTCAACCAGCGCGTGTCCGAAGCTGCGGCCGAGGGCAAGACCATTACCCGCACGGTGCAGACCGGCTTCGACCGCGAAACCGGCGAGGCGATCTTTGAAAGCGAAGAGTTCGATCTCGAGCCCTTGCCCTATATCGTCATCATCGTCGACGAAATGGCCGACCTGATGATGGTGGCCGGCAAGGACATCGAAGGCGCCATCCAGCGCCTCGCCCAGATGGCCCGTGCCGCCGGCATCCATATGGTCACCGCAACGCAGCGCCCGTCTGTCGACGTGATCACAGGTACCATCAAGGCCAACTTCCCGACCCGCATCTCCTTCATGGTGACCTCGAAAATCGACTCGCGCACCATTCTGGGCGAGCAGGGCGCCGAGCAGCTCCTCGGCAATGGCGACATGCTCTACATGGCCTCGGGCGGCCGCACCAAACGCCTGCATGGCGCTTTCGTCTCCGACAACGAAGTCGAGTCGGTCGTGGCCCACCTCAAGAGCCAGGGCTCTCCGGACTATCTCGACAATATCACCGAGGAAGACGAAGAGGGCGGCGAGATGGGCGGCGATGCCGGCGGCGACAGCTATGCTGGCTCGGGGGATGAGCTTTACGACAAGGCGGTCCATATCGTCATGACCGACAAGAAGGCTTCAACCTCCTATGTGCAGCGGCGCCTGGCCATTGGCTACAACAAGGCCGCGACACTGATCGAGCGCATGGAACGCGAAGGGGTCATCAGCGGCCCCAACCACGCCGGCAAGCGCGAGATTCTGGTCGGCAACAATGCCGACGGCTACTGAGCGGCGATAGATGCCCTGATGTGAAAGAGCCCCGGCCATGTGCCGGGGTTTTTGTTTTGGGGCGGGTGGCGGGTGGCCCTCGGGTCGGGCCCGAGGGCGGAACTGTGCGGGGAAATATTCTTCTCTACCGGCCGTCACCCTCGGGCGAAGACCCGAGGGTCCTTTGGCTGGCGCGGTGCGGGAAAGTGTAGGGCCCTCGGCTCAAGGCCGAGGGTGACGGCCGGTGGGTGTTGGTACACTGAGGGGGCAACCCATACTGGGCGGCCGTCGGCTCAAGGCCGAGGGTGACGAGCGGTGGGTGTGGGTGCACTGAGGGGGCAACCCATACGGGACTGCCATCGGGTTGGGCCCCAGGGCGGAACTATGCGGGGCAATACTCTTCTCCTCCGGCCGTCACCCTCGGGCGAAGACCCAAGGGGTTTTTGGCTGGCGCGGTGCGGGAAAGTGTAGGGCCCTCGGCTCAAGGCCGAGGGTGACGACCAGTGGGTGTGGGTACACTGAAGGGGCAACCCATATTGGGCGGCCCTCGGGCGGAGGCCCGAGGGTGGCGACCGGTGGGTGTGGGTGCACTTAGGGGGCGGGCGCCTTATTCGTCGAAGGACTGCGTTTCCACCGGCGTGACCGGGGTCGGCACGGGCGGCGGCGTTGGCGCGGCGCCGAGGGTGGAGAGCTTGTCTTGCAGGCTTTGCATGAGGGCGAGTTTTTCGGCGTCGCTGAGCGATTGCAGGCGCTGGCTGAGGCGGATGGTGAAGTCGGAAAAGGCATTGTGCCAGTCCGAGGGGAGTTGTCTGAGATCGACGCGACGTGTTTCGGGAGCGCGGGCCGCCTGGATGCCGGTAACGGTGAGTTCGAAATAGTCGTCAAGTTGGGGCAGGATGACCTGATCGCCGCCGAGTTCGCGGGTGGCAAGGATGGCATCGCGCAGGGCGTGGCGTTCCTCGTCCTCGCCATGGGTGAGGAAGAGCGCGCCATGAGCCGGCAGACGCTTTTCGATCCAGTCCATCAATTCGGAATGGTCGGCATGGGCCGAGTAATTGCCCATGGCGCGAATGGTGGCGCGCACCGGCACCAGGGTGCCGTGAATGCGCACTTCCCTGGCGCCGGACAGGATGATCTGCCCCAGCGTGCCCGGCGCCTGATAGCCCACGAAAAGGACGGTGGCATTGGCGCGGATGAGATTGTTGCGTAAATGGTGTTTGATGCGGCCGGCATCGGCCATGCCGGAGGCCGACATGATGATGGCGCCGCCCTTGATGGCATTGAGGGCCTTGGATTCTTCGACATCCTCGATGATGCGGAAGCGCGGATCGTTGAACAGCTCGTCGGCGCTGAGCTCGGTATCCTCGAACATTTTTGCATATTTGCGATAGACGCCGGTGACCTTGCTGGCCAGGGGACTGTCGAGTACGACGAGACGTGGATCGATCTCGCCATTGCGGATCAACACGCCGATATCGTGCAGCAGTTCCTGGCTGCGCTCGACTGCGAATGCGGGGATGATGAGATTGCCGCCACGCGCCATGGCCAGGTTGATTTCGGTCTTCAGCGCCTCGCGGCGCTCGATCAGCGTGTAATCGGCGCGTTCGCGCCCGCCATAGGTGGATTCACACAGGATATAATCGAAATCCGAAGGCCCTTCGGGCTGGGCATAGAACACCTTCTCGTCCGGGCCGATATCGCCCGAGAACATCAACCGCACCGGCTTGCCCCCGCCATTGCTGACCTCGACCTCGATGGAGGCCGAACCGATGATGTGGCCGGCATTCCAGAAGCGCGCGCGCACGCCCGGGCCGGGCTCGATCCACGCGCCATAGTCCGTGGTGTGGCGGTGCTGCAGCGTCTCTTCGGCGTCTTCCATGGTGTAGAGCGGCCTGGCAGGCAGATCGCCACGCCGGTTGCGCTTCTTGGTCTCGCGCTCGGCCTCGCTTTCCTGGATGCCCGCTGAATCGGGCAGCAGATATTCGAGCAGGCCGGAGGTCGGTTCGGTCATCCACATCGGTCCGCGCCAGCCTTCGGCATAGAGCTTTGGCAAGAGACCCGCGTGATCGATATGGGCGTGAGTCAGCAGCAGGAAGTCGATCTGTTTGGGATCGAAGGGCGTGGGCTTCAGATTGAGGTCGCGCACGCTCTTATTGCCCTGGAACAGGCCGCAATCGACCAGGAATTGTCCCTGTGGATGCACCACGCGATAGCAGGAGCCCGTGACTGTGCCGGCCGCGCCATGGAAATATAGTGTGACGGTCATCGGCGGCCTCCTTATTTTGTCCTTGGGTGTCGAGACTAGCGCTTCCCATCCGTCGAAGTCGAGGCGGGCGCTTGCAGACGGGTGCCCGGCCGAACGTTCGATCAGCCAGATGAGGAGACCAAGATGACCTATGTCGAAGGTTTTGTAGCGGCGGTGCCGCGCGCGAACAAACAGCTCTATATCGACCATGCGCGCCCCGGCGCAGAACTGTTCCTCCAGTGGGGCGCCACCCGCGTGGTCGAAAACTGGGGGGATGACGTTCCACCGGGCGAGCAGACCGACTTTCAGCGGGCGGTGCAGGCCAAGGACGATGAGGTGATCGTCTTTTCCTGGATCGAATATCCCGACAAAGCAACCCGCGACGCGGTGAAAGCGCGCATGATGGAGGATCCGGCCATGGACACTATCCCGGACATGCCCTTTGACGGCGCGCGGATGATCTTCGGCGGCTTCGCGACGCTGTTTTCGGTGTAGCGCTGTGGGCGGTTCACACTTTTTCTGGAAGGGCCCTATTTGAACCCTTCGTCAGATTTATGTCGTCTCAATCAGCTGTGACCCCGGCGAAGGCCGGGGTCCATTCTGAGATCTGGAGATGGATCCCGGCCTTCGCCGGGATGACATGGGTTTTGGCGTTGGTTCGGTTCAAAACTGCAGTACCCTAGCGGTAGCCGGCGGCTTGCAGGTCGAAGAGTTCGGCATAGCGGCCGTATTGGGCCAGCAATTGCTCATGCGTGCCGGCTTCGAGAATGGCGCCATTGTCGAGCACGAGGATGCGGTCGGCCATGCGCACGGTGGAGAAGCGGTGGGAGATGATCACCGCGCTCTTGCCCTGGGCCAGGCCCTTGAAGCGGGCAAAGACCTCGGCTTCGGCCTTGGCGTCGAGGGCAGCGGTGGGTTCGTCGAGAATGATCAGCTCGGCGTCGCGCATATAGGCGCGCGCAATGGCCACCTTTTGCCACTCGCCGCCCGAGAGGTCGCGGCCCTGCTTGAACAGGCGCCCCAATTGCTGGTCATAGCCCTTGGGCAGCTTGGCGATGACGCCATCGGCCAGGCTCTGCTCGGCGGCGCCTTCGATGCGCGCCTGATCCTCGCGCGCGGCGATGCGGCCGACCCCGATATTGTCGCGGGCCGAAAAGCTGTAGCGGATGAAATCCTGGAAGATCACCCCGATATGGGCGTGGATTTCGGCCGGCGCCATGTCGCGCAGGTCGACGCCATCGACGGTGATGCGGCCTTCGCTCGGGTCGTAGAGACGGGTCAGAAGTTTGACGATGGTGGTCTTGCCGGCCCCGTTCTCGCCCACCAGCGCCAGGGTTTCCCCAGCCGGCAGGGTGAAGGAGAGATTGCGGACCACCCAGTTTTCGGTCTCGGGATAGCGGAAGCCGACGCCCTCGAAGACGATGCCCTGCCGGATCGGGGTGGGGAAGGGCTTGGGATTGGTCGGCGGCAGGACGGTGGGCTCGATCTCGAAGAAGGAGAAGAGATCGTCGAGATACATCGACTGGCCGGCGATCTGGGTGAAGCCGAGAAGGATCTTCTGGAACAGCCCGTTGAGGCGGAGGAAGGAGCCGGAGAGGAAGGCGAGATCGCCCAGGGTGAAGGCGCCGGTGACGGTGCGCCAGACGATATAGGCATAGGCCGAATAATAGGCGAGGCTGGCAATGGCCGAGAACAAAGCGCCCCAGCTGGCGCGCAGGACGGCCACGCGCCGGTTTTCGAGGAAGATATCATGCGCCAGCCGGCGGAAGCGGCTGATGAGGTAATCTCCGAGGCCGAAGAGCTTGACCTCCTTGGCGGTTTCGGCGCTGGCCCCGATATGGCGCAGATATTCGAGCTCGCGCCGCTCCGGCGTGCGCCAGCGGCTGAGCATATAGGCCAGGGTATTGAAGCGGGTCTCGCCCCAGATCGAGGGGATGAAGCTCAGCGGCAGCAGCAGGATGAGCCAGGGCGCATAGACGAAAAGGCCGGCGGCGAGGGTGAGGACGGTAAGAATGTCCTGCGCCTGGCCGAACATCTGGCTCAATAGCGCATTGCGGCCGGCGGCCTGGCGGCGAGCGCGCTCCAGCCGGTCCTGATATTCGGCGCTTTCGAAATGCATGAGATCGAGCCGGGCGGCATGGGCCATGAGCTCGACGCTGACCTGGTTGGAATGCAGTTCCGAGAGGATGGAATCGACGAGACCCGTGGCGCGGGCAATGATGTCATTGGCCAGCACCAGGCCGAATTCGAGCAATAGGAGCAGGAGGATCGGCTCCAGCAGGCCGGCATTCCACCAGTCGAGAATGCCGGGGCCGGGCGGGGTAATGGCGGTGAGGCGCACGACTTCGTCGACGATGAGCTTGGCCGCATAGAGCACGGCCACCGGCTGCAAAGCGGCGATGAGACGCAGGCCGATGCTGGCGGCGGTCAACGGGCGGCTGGTGCGCCAGATCTGCGCGACCAGGCGCCCGAGATGCGCCAGGTTCTTGAGGCGCTCGCGCAGGGATGGGGTGTCGTCGGAAAGCGGTGGGGGGCGGCGCCCGGGGAGGTCGGTCATGATCGCCAATGTAAGGGCTCGCCCCTATTGCTGGAATAGGGGCGAGAACCGATTTGATCGGATCAGTGGCCGTTGGCGATGCGCTTTTCGCCGGCCTCAATGCGGATGGGCAGCACGTTTTCGGCCGGCGGCATCGGGCAGACGGCAAAATCGGTGAAGGCACAGGGCGGGTTGATCGCCTTGTTGAAGTCGAGAACGATGGAGGTCTCGGTCACGTCTTCGCCGAAGACGAAGCGGCAGGCGGCATAGGTTGCGTCCTTGGCCGTCTGGTCGCGGATGACGAATTGCGGGCTTTGCGGCGTGCCATGGGTGGCGAGCAGCTCATAGGTGACGCCGTCGCGGGTGAAGACCGCCTTGTGCGAGGCCTCGACCGAAGTCTCGATGGCCTTGGACGTGGTGATGGTCAGGCCCTTGGGCCTATCGAGCTTGATCCAGTCGGCCACGATGCGCCAGCTGGCATCGAGCGGGAAATAGTCGAGCGGCGGCAGGGCGTCGGGAGCCGTGGAAGCGGTATCGCGCACGCGCAGCGCGTTCTCGCCATTGAGCGTCGTCACTTCCAGCAGCAGGTTTTCGGCGGTGAAGCGCGGGGGATTGTACTTGCTGAGCACCAGCTTGATCGGGCTGTCGCCATTGGCGGGTGCATAGGTGACATTGCCCGCGGCGTCCTGGGTCAGCGTACCGACATGAGCGGGGCCGGTGGGCAGGATGATGTCGTTATCGTCGGCACTGCCGACCGAGACCGTGCCTTCGGAGAGCCAGTCGCGGGCGATGATGTTGAGCCAGCCATCGGGCGCCTTGAGGGCGGCGAGGCGGCGGGCCTGCCATTGGGCATAGTCGGTGGCGTAGTCGGTCATGGTCATCAGTCCTTGAAGGAAAGGCGGGGAACGCTGGCGAGGAGGCGCTGCGTATAGGGATGCTGGGGCGCGGCAAGCACGGCGGCAGAGTCGCCCTGCTCGACGATGCGGCCCTTTTCGAGAATGACGATGCGCTTGCAGAGCGCGGCGACGACGCCGATGTCGTGCGAGACGAAGAGGAGGCTCATGGAGGTGCTGAGCTGAGCCAGAAGGTCGACGATGCGCACCTTGGTGGTGAGATCGAGCGCACTCACCGCCTCGTCGGCGAGCAGCAGGCGCGGGCCCGGCACGATGGCGCGGGCAATGGCGATGCGCTGGCGCTGGCCGCCGGAGAACTGATGCGGATAGCGGTCCGCCGCGTCAGGAGAAAGGCCCACGGCGTCGAGCGCCTTGGCGACCATTTCCTGGTGATCGCCATCGATGCGCAGTGAGCGCAGGGGTTCGGCGATGATGGAAAAAACCTTCTGGCGCGGATCGAGCGAGGAATAGGGGTCCTGAAACACCACCTGCGCCTGACGCCTGAAATCCCGCATGAAGGCGCGATTGCCCGGATCGAGCAGGGCGCCATCGAAACGGACTTCACCGCTATCGGGCCGGGCAAGGCCGAGCAGCAGGCGCAGGAGCGTGGTCTTGCCGGAGCCGGATTCGCCCACCAGCCCGACACTGTCGCCGGGCGCGATGGCAAGACTGACGCGATCAAGGATCGGCCGCTCGGCTGTATAGGCGAAGCTGACATGTTCGACGCTGACGAGGCTCATGGGCGCGCTCCCATGGCGTCGTCGAAACTGCGCGCTGCAGCGAGGAGGCTTTTGGTATAGTCGTGCTGCGGCTGGGCGAAGACCTCGGAGACCGGGCCGGCTTCGACCGCTACGCCCTGGCGCAGAACGACGACACGCTCGACGGCATTGGCGACCACCGGGAGGTCGTGGCTGATGAACAGAAGCGCCATATCGCGCTCGCGCGCCAGCCGGTCGATCAGCATGAGAATTTCGGCCTGGGTGGTGACATCGAGGGCAGTGGTCGGTTCATCGGCGATCAGCAGGTCGGGACGGCAGGCCAGCGCCATGGCGATGGCCACGCGCTGGCGCTGGCCGCCTGACATTTCGTGGGGATAGGCTCGCGCCAGCCGTGCCGGATCGGGCAGGGCCACGTCTTCGAGCAAGGCGATGACCGCCCTCTCGAGCGCGGCGCCGCTTAGCGGGGCGCCATCGCGCCTGGCGCGGCGGGCCAGGGGTTCGGCAACCTGCCGGCCGGCGCGCATGAGGGGATCGAGCGCTGTCAGCGGCTCCTGAAAGACCACGGCCACGGCCTTGCCGCGCAACTGGTTGAGCGTGTTTTCCGGAGCGCCGATCACCTGCTGCCCGGCAAGCATGACCGAGCCGCTGGCGGAAAGGCCGGGTGCGAGGAGGCCGGTTGCGGCGAGGGCCGACAGCGACTTGCCCGAGCCCGACTCCCCGATCAGCCCCAGACGCTCGCCGCGACCGAGACTGAACGACAGGTCTGTGACCAGCGGCTTCTCGCCGGCATGGACGCTGAGGCCTTTGATGTCGAGCAGCGCGCTCATCGGCCAGACCTCGTGGGATCGATGCGTTCGCGCAGGCCATCGGCCAGCAGATTGACGCCGATGGCCAGCGACACCAGCGCCAGACCGGGCGCGATGGCGCCGAGCGGGGCGGTATAGACCGTGCCCTGCGCTTCCTGCAACATGCGGCCCCAGGAGGCATTGGGCGGCGGCGCGCCGAGCCCGAGATAAGAGAGCGAGGCTTCGGCAATGACGGCGAGGCCGAATTGCAGGGCGAAATTGACCGAGAGCGTCGGCCAGATATTGGGCAGGACGTGGATGAAAACGATCTTCGGCCAGGACGAGCCGGAAGTGCGCGCGGCGGTAATATAGTCCATCACCAGCACGCGCTTGGCGAGGATGCGGGTCAGCCGCGCCACGATGGCCGAGAGCGCGATACCCAGCGCCAGAATGGCCGACCAGAGGCTGGCGGTGTCGCTGGCGGCGACCACCAGCATGGCAATGAGCAGGGTGGGGAAGGCGATGAGAATATCGAGCGTGGCGGCCAGCGCATCGTCGAGCCATTTGCTGGCAAAGGCGGCGAGAATGCCCAGCGTCACCCCGATAGTAGCGCCGATGGCGACCGCGCCGATGCCGACGGTCAGCGCAATGCGGCTGCCGATCATCAGCTGGGTGAAGAGATCGCGGCCCAGCCGGTCGGTGCCGACCCAATGGGCAAGGCTGGCGCCTTCGAGCCGCCCGCCGGTAAAGGCGTTTGGATCATAGGGCAGCCAGACCAGACTCAATAGACCGGTGACGACATGGAGGCCCACAAGCAGCACGCCGAGCCAGAGAAGCCAGCCGGTGGCGCGCTTGCGGCGGGGGGCGGCGGTGACAGCTATCGTGCTCATGCCTCGGCCCCCGAACGGCCGCGCAGGCGCGGGTCGATGAGGCGCTGGGCGAGATCGGCGGCAAAGCCGATCAGCAGTACCAAAAGGGTGGAGACGAAGAGCACGCCCTGCACATTGGGATAGTCGCGCTGCTGGATGGCCAGCAGCAGCATGGAACCCAGGCCCGGCAGGGAAAACACCCGCTCGATGACCACGGCGCCGAGAAAGGTGGTAGCCAGCTCGATGCCGAGAATGGAGACGACCGGCACCGCCCCATTGCGCAGGCCATGCTTGAACAGGGCCTCGGGAAAACTGGCGCCCAGCGCCCGGGCGGTGCGCAGATAGTCGCTGCCCAACACGTCGAGCGTCGCGGCGCGCACATAGCGCAACAGTGAGGCCCCCATGACGAGGCCAATGGTGAGGGCCGGCAAGATCATGCCGGTAGCTGCCTCGGAAAAATTGCTCCAGCCGCGCAAGGGAAAGCCGCCCGAGGGCAGCCAGCGCAGATTGATGGCGAAGAGGGTGACCAGCAGAATGCCGACCCAGAACACGGGAATGGCAATGCCCAGTTGCGAAATCACCGAAATGGCGGCGCCATACCAGCGATCGCCGCGCACGGCAGCGACGATGCCCAGCGGCACGGCCAAGACGATGGCGAGGAGAAAGCCGAGAAAGGCCAGCGGCAGGGTGACCGACATGCGGTTGCCGATTTCGTCCAGCACCGAGGCGCGGCTGACAAAGGAGGTGCCCAGATCGAGCCGGGCGAGATTGCCGATAAAGCTGACGAACTGCACGGCAAGCGGCTGGTCGGACCCAACCTGGGCCCGCGCCGCTTCGATCTGCTGGGTGGTGGCGCCGACGCCGAGCAGGGCATTGGCGGGGTCGCCGGGCAGAAGGCGCAACAGCACGAACAGCACCACGGCCGCCATGAACAGCGAGACGATGAGGATCAGCGTGCGGCGAAGCGTATAGGCGAGAATGGTCGTGGTTCCTTGCGCGGGGACGGGCGCACCATAGCGGGACGACAAGGGCAATGCCACCGGCTGATGGGCCGGTGACGCCTGTGGCGGCTTGCCGCTACTTGCGCTTGAACGCCTCGCTCAGCGCCGCGCCGAACGACCCCTGGCTCGAGCGCGGTTCTTCCCTGGACTTCGGCAAGCGCACTGGCTTGTCGGCGGGGCGGCGATTGGCGCCGGCTTCGGCGCGGGCGCTGCTCATGCCATCCCGACGCATGGTCAGCCCGATGCGCTTGCGCGGCACGTCGACCTCGACCACGGTGACCTTGACCACGTCGCCGGCCTTGACCACTTCATGGGGGTCCTTGACGAATTTGTCGGCGAGTTGGGAGACGTGCACGAGCCCGTCCTGATGCACGCCAATATCGACGAAGGCGCCGAAGGCGGCGACATTGGTCACCGTGCCTTCGAGCTGCATGCCGGGGCGCAGGTCCTTGATGTCCTCGATGCCCTCGGCAAAGGTCGCGGTCTTGAAGGCGGGGCGCGGATCGCGGCCGGGCTTTTCCAGTTCGCTGATGATGTCACGCACGGTGGGCAGGCCGAAGCGCTCGTCGACGAAGACGCGCGGATCGAGCGCCTTGAGCGCCGAGCTATCGGCCATCAGCGTCCGCACGTCGCGCCCACAGGCCGACACGATCTTGCGCGCCACCCCATAGGCTTCCGGGTGCACCGAGGAGGCATCGAGCGGTTCGGACCCGTCGCGAATGCGCAGGAAGCCGGCGCTCTGCTCGAAGGTGCGCTGGCCCAGCCGCGCCACGTCAAGCAGCTGCTTGCGGCTCTGGAACGGGCCATTGGCATCGCGATGGGCCAAGATGGCTTCGGCCAGCGAGGCGCCGAGGCCGGAGACACGGGCGAGAAGCGGGGCGGAGGCGGTGTTGAGATCGACGCCCACCGCGTTCACCGCATCCTCAACCACGGCATCGAGCGCCTTGGCCAGCCGGTACTGGTCGACATCGTGCTGATATTGGCCGACCCCGATGCTCTTGGGCTCGATCTTGACCAGTTCGGCCAACGGGTCCTGCAGGCGCCGGGCGATGGAAACCGCGCCGCGCAGCGACACGTCGAGCCCGGGGAACTCGGCGGCAGCGGCCTCGGAGGCCGAATAGACCGAGGCGCCGGCTTCCGAGACGATGACCTTGAGCGGCTTGGGTGGGGGCATATGGCCGAGCATGTCGGCTACCAGCTTTTCGGTTTCGCGCGAGCCGGTGCCATTGCCGATGGCGATCAGCTCGACCCCATGGGCACGGATGAGCTTGGCCAGCTCCGCCTGGCTGCCGCTGACGTCATTGCGCGGCGGGAAGGGATAGACCGTGGTAGTGGCCACGAGCTTGCCGGTGCCGTCGACCACGGCGACCTTGACGCCGGTGCGGATCCCGGGATCGAGCCCCATAGTGGCGCGGGTGCCGGCGGGCGCGGCCAGCAGCAGGTCCTTGAGATTGCGCGCGAAGACGGCAATAGCCTCCTCGTCGGCGCGTTCGCGCAGGTCGCGCATCAGGTCGAGCGAGAGATGCAGCGACAGCTTGATGCGCCAGGTCCAGCCGGCGACCTCGAGCAGCCAGAGATCGCCCGGTAGCTTGCCGCCGACATCATAGGCCGAGGCCACCATGCGCACCGCCGGCTTGATGGCGGAACTGTCGTCGGCATCCACTTCGAGTTCGAGGCTCAAAATCTCTTCATTGCGGCCGCGCAGCATGGCGAGGGCGCGGTGGCTGGGGGTGGTGGCCCATTTCTCGAAATGGTCGAAATAGTCGGAGAATTTGGCACCGGCCTCCTGCTTGCCCTCGACGACGCGCGAGCGCAGCACCGCACGGTCCTTCATATAGGCACGCAGCCGGCCCACCAGTTCGGCATTTTCCGAAATACGCTCGGCGATGATGTCGCGCGCGCCTTCAAGCGCCGCCTTCACATCTGCGACCTCTTCGGTGAGATAGGCGGCGGCGAGATCTGCCGGCACGGCGGCGCGATCGGCGAGAATGGCTTCGGCCAAGGGGCCCAGGCCGCGCTCGCGGGCGATCTCGGCCTTCGTGCGGCGCTTGGGCTTATAGGGCAGGTAGATGTCTTCGAGCTCGGCCTTGGTGGGCGCGACGGCGATGCCAGCCTCGAGCTCGGGGGTCAATTTGCCCTGTTCGCCGATGGATTTGAGAATGGCCTCGCGCCGGCTCTCAAGCTCGCGCAGATAGCCCAGCCGCTCGGCCAGGAGACGCAATTGCGTATCGTCGAGCCCGCCGGTGACTTCCTTGCGGTAGCGCGCGATGAACGGCACCGTCGCGCCCTCGTCGAGCAGCGCAATGGCGGCGACGGCCTGCTGCGGGCGGGCGCCGATGTCCTGGGCAATCAGAACCGCGATATCGGGCTTGGGGGCTTTCATGAGGTCCTCGCGGAATCGGTGGTCTCGATAGAGGCGACATAAACAGAAGGAGAACGCAAAGGGCAATTGCCACGTGGCATTTGCCCCAAGGCAATCGGTCACCGTGCCGATTATGTAGTTTTATTACGATTGACTTGACGTATCGTAGTTTTGCCACATAGCTTAACGTGCTCCAAGGGAGCCTTACGGGAGATAAGGTATGGCAAGGGTTCACTCACTCATTCTGGCTGCCGGCGCGGTGCTGGCTCTGTCCTCGGGCGTCAGCGCGCAGAGCCTGACGGTCTATTGTCCGATGTCCGAAGACGATTGCGCTTCGGTGCTCAAGGCCTTCGAGGCCGATAGCGGCATCAGCTCGAGTTTCGTGCGCATGGGCGCCGGCGAGGTTCTGGCCCGCATTCGCGCCGAGGCCGCCAATCCGCAGGCCGGTCTCTGGCTCGCCGGCACGGCGGATCTGTTCATCCAGGGCGGCAGCGAGGGGCTGCTCGAGCCCTATGCGGCAAAGGGTGTAGAGCGCGTCGCGCCCAAATATAGCAGTGCCGACAATGCCTGGACCCCGATCGCGATCTCGGCGATCGCCTTCTTCTATAATCCCGACTATCTCGCCGAACTCGGCGCCGAGCCGCCGACCAGCTGGGAAGATTTCGCCGACCCGGTGTTCAAGGATGCAGTGGTGCTGACCCATCCGGCCTCGTCCGGCACCGCATCGGTGGTGCTCGCCACCATGGTGCAGATCTATGGCGAGGACCGCGCCTTTGAAATCCTCAAGGCGACCGATCCCAATGTGCTGCAATATTCGCGCTCGGCCGGCGCGCTGACCCAGATGGTCGCCTCGGGCGAAGTGGCCATTTCCCAGTCCTTTACCCATGGGCTGGAAGTGGCGCTGGAGCAGGGCTATCCGATTGCCGTGTCGTTCCCCGAAGAAGGCACCGGCTATGAGCTGAATTCGGCGGCTGTCATCGCCAATGGCCCGGAAGAGCAGCGCGAGGCCGCCAAGGCCTTCCTCGACTGGGTGCTGACCGATGCCGGGCAGACGGCGCTGGGCGCGACCCATCGCGAGTCGGTCATCCCCGGCTTTGAAAACCCCAACCTCCAGATCAAGACCTCCGAGGTCAAGCTGATCGACTATGACGCCAAATGGGCAGGCGAAAACCGCGGACGCCTGCTGCAACGCTATGAGGCCGAAGTGCGCGACGCCTCCGCCGCGCAGTAACCCTAGCGAGGGCGAGGGGCAATGAAACCCTCGCCTCTTCTCCTGCTGCGAGGCCGGCATGCAATCCGTCGCGAAGCGTTCCCCGTTGACCGCGGGGCTGAAGAAAATTGTTACCGATCCCTGGCTGTTCGGACTGTTCATCGTCCTGACCCTATCGGTCCTGATCTTCGCCATCCTGCCGATCGCCAGCGTCTTGCGGCTGGCAGCATCAGGTGGGGAAGGCAATGGCTTTGCCGCCGTTGTCGACCGGCTGACCTCGCCGCTGGTGGTGCGGGCTTTTCTCAACACCATACAATTGGGCGTCGCCTCGGCGGTGCTGGCCACCCTGATCGGGTTCCTGCTCGCCTTCTCGCTGACCCGCACCAATATGTGGGGCAAGAAGGGCGTGCATCTGATCGCGCTGCTGCCGGTCATTTCGCCGCCCTTCGTCATTGCCCTCGCCATCATCCTGTTGTTCGGGCGTTCGGGCCTGGTGACGCGCGAATTGCTGGGCATCCGCAACAGCAATATCTATGGCTTCCAGAGCCTAGTATTCATCCAGGCGCTGGCCTTCACCCCCATCGCCTATCTCAATATTCGCGGCATGCTGCAGGCCATGGACAGCGCGCTCGAAGATGCCGCCGCCACCTTGCGCGCCTCGCAATGGACAACGTTCCGCCGCGTGACGCTGCCCCTCACCATGCCGGCGCTGCTCAGCTCCATGCTGCTGGTCTTCGTCAAATCCATCGAGGATTTCGGCAATCCGCTTGTCATCGGCGGCAATTACAACACGCTCGCCGTCGAAGCCTATTCCCAGCTGATCGGCTATTTCAATCTCGAAGCCGGCGCCATGCTGGCGAGCCTATTGCTGCTGCCCTCTCTGGTCGCCTTCATGGTGCACCGCCATTGGGTGTCCAAGCGTAGCTATGTGACTGTGACGGGCAAGCCCGCCAACCAGACCATCCGCATCGTGCATCCGGCCATCGTCTGGCCGCTGGCGGCGTGCTGCTATGCGCTGGTGGCGATCATCGTGCTGCTCTATGGCACGGTCATCTGGGTGAGTTTCACCAAGATTCCTGGTATCGACTGGACGCTGACCACCGAGCACTATGCGCGCGCCTTCACCACGGGGCTGCAGCCATTGTGGAATTCGCTGCTGCTCGCCGCCATTGCGACGCCCATCATCACCATTATGGGTATTCTCATCGCCTATATCCTGGCGCGCCGCGCTTATCCGGGCAGTTTCATATTGCGCTTCGGCACGCTCCTGGCCTTTGCCGCGCCGGGCACCATTATCGGCATCGGCTATGTCAGCGTGTTCAACACGCCGCCGCTGCTGCTGACTGGCACCGCCTTCGTCATCGTTGCTGCCATGGTGGTGAAGACGCTGCAGGTGGGTATCGAGGCCGGCACCAACCAGATCCGCCAGATCGACCCGGCAATCGAAGAGGCGGCCGCCGTGCTCGGCGCCTCGAACACCCGCATCTTCTCGCGGGTGACGCTGCCTTTGCTCAAGCCGGCACTGTTTGCCTCGCTGGCCTATGGCTTTACCCGCTCGCTCACCACGCTCAGCGCCATCATCTTCCTGGTTTCGGCCAATTGGACGCTGATCACCGTCACCATTCTCAACCAGGTCGAGACCATGCGCATGGGCCTTGCCGCTGCCTATAGCGTGATGCTCATCGCCATCGTGCTGGCCGTCCTGGGGCTCATGCAAGTGCTGCTTGGCCGCAGCCACCACCAGAGGTAGCGCCATGTCCCGCGTGACATTCAAAGCCATCAACAAGCTGTTTCCGGGGCGCAATGGCCGTCCCGACGCCCATGCGGTGCGCGATCTCGACCTCGTCATCGAAGACGGTGCGCTGGTGACCTTGCTGGGGCCCTCCGGCTGCGGCAAAACCACGACGCTGCGCATGCTGGCCGGGTTCGAGACCCCCAGCTCGGGCAGTATCTCGATCGACGACCGCGACATCACCACCACCCCGGTGAACAAGCGCGATATCGGCATGGTGTTCCAGTCCTATGCGCTGTTTCCGCATATGTCGGTGCGGGAGAACGTCGCCTTCGGCCTCAAGGTCTTGAAACTCTCATCCAGCGCGATCAATCGCCGGGTCGAGGATATTCTGAAGATGATGGCTTTGTCGCAACTGGCCGACCGGCAGCCTTCGCAATTGTCGGGTGGCCAGCAGCAGCGCGTGGCGCTGGCCCGCACGGTGGTCGCCGAACCGCGGGTGCTGCTGTTCGACGAGCCGCTGTCCAATCTCGACGCGCAATTGCGCGAACGCATGCGCGACGAGCTGCGCCAGTTGCAGCAGCGCCTCGGCATTACCAGCCTCTACGTGACCCATGACCAGAGCGAGGCCATGGCCATATCGGACCGCGTGGTGGTGATGCGCGATGGCGTGGTCGAGCAGAACGGGGCGCCGCAGGACATTTATGCCAGGCCCGCCACCGCCTTCGTCGCCGAATTCATGGGCAAGGCTAATATTGTGCGCGTCAAGGTCGAGAGCGTGTCGGACACCAGCGTCAGGGCGAAACTGGGCGGTGCATCGGTCGACCTGCCGCGCCATGTGCTGGCGATCAAGCCGGGCGAGGTGATCGACTATGTCATCCGCCCCGAACAGATGTTGATTTCGGAAACCGGCGATATCGCCGCCGTGGTGGAGCGCGCCGTCTATCAGGGCGGGTTCGTGGAATATCACGTCACCATCGACGGCGCCGCCTGCACGCTGGTCGATCATCTCTACCATAGGCATCGCCTCCACCGGGCGGGCGAAACCATCCGCGTGGATATCGGCACCGCCGTGCCCTGGCCGCTGGCGGCCTCGATTGCAGGAGTTTCGGCATGACCATGACGTCTGCTGCCGATATCGCCCGCCTGGCTGAGCATGCCGCCCGCCAGGCAGGCATGGTGATCCGCGAGGCCTTTCTCGCCGCCGCCGCCGGAGAGGCGCTGGGGGTGGAGGAAAAGCATGGCCATGCCGATATCGTCACCGCGCTCGACCGACAGTCCGAACGGCTGATCCGCGACATCATCCATGCGCAGCTCCCACAGTCCCGCATTCTGGGCGAGGAGAGCGGCTGGGATGGGACCGGCGATATCATCTGGTATGTCGACCCGATTGACGGCACCAGCAACTTCGCCTCGGGCCTGCCCTTCTTCTGCGTCTCGATTGCTGCTGTGCGCGCCGACAATACGCCCATTGCCGGTGTCATCTACGATCCAATGGCCGACGAGATGTTCTCCACCCACGGCGGAAAACTCTGGCTCAACGGCGCCGAGATCAGGCCGGCCAGTCGTGCCCATCGCGACCAGGACGCCGAACTGCTGACCAATCTGCCGCGCGAGGGCAAGCCCCCGTCGCCCGGCGAAATGGAGCGTTTTGGCACGCTGGTGACCCATTTCCGCGCAGTCCGGCGGCTGGGTTCGGCAGCTTTGCAGCTGGCCTATGTGGCGGTGGGGCGGGCGGCGGTCAATTACGACGAGAACTGCCATCCCTGGGATATTGCCGCCGGCCTGCAATTGGTGGCCGCCTCGGGTGGGCGCGTGCTGTGCTGGCGGCCGGACCGCGACCTGCCGGTGGCCGACCCCATGGCGGAACTGGCCGAACTCGATCGCATCCTCGTCACCACCCCGGGCTATGACGTGGAGAACAGCGTGGTTCTTTCCGGCTGGGCTTCTCTTTCGAAGGGGGCCGCGCTAGGCCTGAACTAGGGACGGGCGCGGGAGAACGACGATGCTGGCACGGATCAGGTCATCACTCAACGATATGGCCCCTTCCGAGCGCAAGGTGGCCGAAACCGTTCTGGCCAATCCGCAGGCCGCCATTGCCTGGTCCATGGCCGATATTGCGCGCTTTTCCGGGGTCAGCGAGCCCTCGATCATGCGCTTTTGCCGCAAGCTCGGTTTCGAGGGCTATTCGGATTTCCGCATCAAGTTCGCCCAGGCTGTGGCGCTGCTGGAAAAAGCCGAACGCCCCATCGAAGACGGCGGCGACGACCCCATCCGCTCGCGCATCATCGCCAATTGCAACAAGGCCACGGCGGCGATCAACGACCTGATCATGGATGTGGACAGCGCTGTGATCGCGCGCGCGGCCGAACGACTGGCCACATCGCGGCGCATCGACGTCTATGGCCATGGTGGCTCCGGCTTTCTGGCCGGCGAGGCGCAGTATCGCTTCGCCTATCTCGGCCTCGCCAGCGTCGCCTATTCCGACCCGTCGCTGCAGATGTTTTCCGCCGTGGCCCTGGGGCCGGAGGATAGCGTGCTGGCCTTTTCCTTTTCCGGCATCACCACTCATATGCTGCCCAATCTGGAGATCGCGCGCGGGGCGGGGGCGCAGATTATTACGCTCGCCCCGACCGGCTCCGCCATTGCCAGGGCCGCCGACCTCAACATCGCCATCAACGCCTACCGGCAGAAGAAATCCCCGGTCTTCCTGCCCAATGAACGCCTGACCATGTATGTCATGCTCGACGCCCTGGTCGAACTGGTGGGCGAAAAGCTGTCGGGTGCGGTGGGAACTGATAGGGTGCGAAGCTGATCGATCGGAGCTTATTGAGGTTGCCGCTGGATCGTGGTTTTGAACTGCTAAGCTCAAGCAGCAGCAACAGGAATTCGACCAGCGTGTTGCCGCTGGACCGCGATTTCTGAACTGCTAAGCTCATCGCGTTCCACGCGATAGCGGGCGTTTTGTTGCCGCTGGACCGCGATTTCTGAACTGCTAAGCTCGATCCTGTCCGATCTTCTTGTTTTTAAACAGAAAATCGGCGGGATCGGTGCAGGCAAAATGCGTGGCGGGGCTAGAAAAGGGCGAGCTGGCCCGGGTTTTTCTGCGGGGTGCGGCGGCCCTGGTCGGAGAATCGGACAATGTTTTCATATTGCCGGTCGGTGAACGGAAAAATGTAGACATTGCCCATGCTGGGCAGATGGGTTTCGATTTTCCGGACATAGGCCTCGAACTGCTCCTTGCCTTTGCAAAAACGAAGATAGTTGGAAAACTGGCTCATCTCAAAGCCTAAATCCAACAGGGCCAGTCGGAATTTGGTCGCTGCCGCGCGCTGCTGCTTGGTCTCGACCGGCAGGTCGAAGGTCACGAGCATCCACATGAGCTGATATCCGCTGAGATGGGTGGCGCCGGAATTGGCCTTTTGGGCGCGCTTGTTGCTGGGGTTCTTAGGCGTCGACATCGGCAGTCGCGGGGGCTGAAACGAGAAGCGGCGGTTGCGGCAGCTCGAGACGGGCTTTGCCGGTCTCGAAACTCTGGGCCACGGAGTGGACGAAGCGCTGCGCCTGCACCGAAAGCGGCGAGACGCCCAAGAGGGAGGGCAGGTCCAGCGTGGTAATGCGCGTCAGCACCAGTTTGGTCTCGGGGTTCACCTCGCTCATCCCCTCGTCCACCAGGGCGCGCACCATCTGATCGACCAGCGGGCGATAGGGCTCCATCAGGTCGTCGGCCAGGGCAAAGGCATTGGCGCGATTGGCGTGGAAAATGCCGAGCGTTGGATGCAGGCCCGAAGCGCAGATGGCGCGGGCGAGGATAGCACGCAGCACGGTATAGCCGTAGTTGAGCAGGCCGTTGATATCGCCACCGTCCTGGTCGCGGGTGAAGTGCCGCCCGAACAGCAGCTTCCAATACCGCCGCGCCGCCTGGGCCTCGACATTGTCGGGATCGCCCGAACGCACCGAGCGGGCGAGGAGGTCGAAGGCGCCGGCCTCGTGACCGTTGCGCAGGAGGATTTCGCCCTGCATGCGGATTTTGGCCTGGACGATCTCCTTCCACATCTGCTTGCCCAGGGGGCGGGGCGCCGCGAGCTGGGCCCGCATGCGGGCGCCTTGCAGATGATGGCCGTGCAGCGGCCAGACGATTGATTGCGGGGCATGGTTGCTGCCGCAGATCACCACCGGGACGCCGCGATCGCCCAGCCGCGTGAACACGGTCGTGGACCAGGTGACGCCATGGGCATGCACGATGAGCGCCCCGATGTCATCGAGCGCGATGCGGCCGCGTTCCTCGCCCTGGTCGCTAACCGTAAGGAAACCGCGCTGCACGGCAAGATACAGATTGTCCGTTGCTATGTCGACCACGCGCTCCATGCAGAAGAGCCTAGGGCAAGACTGTAAAATCCGCCAAGGCCTGCATGTTTTTAGCGTTAATCGGTGGATTTTTTCTTGCGTGCGTTTCGGGCTTCCTTGTCCCGCGGGCCGGGGTCGAAGACGCGACCGATTTCGTCGACCCGCACCTGGCGCAGCCCGATGTCCTTCATCGCGCTGCCCGATTTGTAGAAATATCGGAAGCGATCCTCGGGGTCTGCATCACGCGCCTTCAGGGCGCCGGCCTCCTTATGCGGCGCAAATGTCATCTGGCCACTCTGGCTGAATTTCACCACGCGGCCGATTGTTGGTCCGTCCTGGGGGTGGTCATAGGCCACCATGTCGTTCTGCTTGAGGCTGAGGACCCGCCGAGCTGCGGGGTGATGGATATGAACGGCCGATGTCCAGCTCCGGTCATGCGCATCGAACATGGACACAACCTCATGCATCCATTTGCCGTTCGGCAATTCCCACACATCGTAGCGATAGTTGGCGTCGCCCTTATAGGCCTTGTAGGCCCGGCCAGTGCCGTCGCGAATGGGGATGACATTGAGCGGCTCGACCACGCGGACATGGCGGATGCTCTTGTAGTCATCGCGGTCGCGAAACTGTTCGAGCGCCGCCTGCAACTCCTTGCCGCTGCGGCCGGCAATGGCGCTCCCGAGCGCCTGGGCGAGCTGGCGGTCGCGGATGCTGGGAAGGTCCTTTTCAGTGAGGCTCGTGAACGGCTTGCGGCGCACGACGATGGGCGTGCCGCGGCTGTCGGTCTCCCCCGTCAGGCCATAGGCGGTGTCATTGTGCAACTGGCCGGCGGTCTGCCCGCCTTGTCCGGGCTTTGGCAGCGTGCCGTGATCGGGTTTGTGGCTGACCACGATGCGCTTGATCACCGCCTGCAACTCGTCGCGGAAACCGGGCCAGGGCGGCTCGATCTTGCCGATGGTTTCTTCGAGCGCCTGGGCCTCGCGCCCACCGGCCACAGTGGCGATGCGCTGCAGCAGGGCGCGGGTGGTGACGCCAACCACCGCTGCGTCGATGGCATGGTGGCGATGGTCGTTTCGGTTTTTCTGGTTGTGGTCGGCGAGGAGCGAATTGAGCCCCCATTGCCGGCGCAGCATTTCGGTCATCCGGCCGGTGATGACACGCACATGGTTCTTGCGCGCTAGCACGCCCTGCGCATCAGGCTCCTCGTCGGGATAGAGCGCCGCCATATAGGCATGTGCAAGGCGGGAGAGATATTGCGTATCGGTCAATTGCCGGGCGAGGAAGGTTTCCTCGTCGGCGAATTTCTTCATCGCGTCGCGGCCGAAGCGCCAGCGCTTGTTGAGCGGCAAGGTGTTGGCGCGGGCGAGAATGTCGTCATAGCGCCCCTGCCATTGCGGCACCTCAGCGGGCGCATAATTGGCCTTTTGCCGGTTGCAGGCGACGTGGCAGACGAGGCGATTGGCCTGGCTGTCATCCAGCGTTTTTGACCAGGGCAGGATGTGGTCGATATCGACCGCGCTGGAAAACAGCGTCTCGATATTGATCGGCTCGCCGCAATAGATGCAGACGCGGTTCTCCGGCGCCCTGAGATTGAGCTCTTCCCAGAGTTTGAGCAGCACGCGATTATAGCCGGTATCGGGCACGCCCAGCTCCACCAGCTTGGCCGAGCGCTGTTCGGCGGCCCGGGTGTTGCGGGCAATCTCGATGTTCTTTTCGCGCTTCTGCTCGTCGTTGAGTTTCAGCTCCCGCGCCAGTTCGATGGCGATCTGCTCCGGCTTGCCATAGCGGCGGATGAGGGCATTGAGCACTTTCTGCAGCTGGTTGAGCCCGATATGAACGGTTGGATTGGTGATCCGGCCCTTTTCCACATCATAGGGGTCATCCGGATTTCCGGTGCCCGGAGGAATGCGCCGCGCGATGACCTCCTGGTATTTCGGCAGCGCCTCAAGGCCAGCGCCACGCTGCAGCAACGCATGGTCATAGCCGGCGCGTCTGGCGGCCTCGGCCTCGGAAATGACAGCGGCCTTGAGCTCGACCAGGATTTCGGTCAGCGCCGTTTCGCCCAGCCGGCCATAGCCTTCGGGCAGGCGGGCGGCCAGAATGGCGTCGATATGCTCGCCATCCAGCCCGTAATGCTGTTCCAGCCAGGCGGTCAGCTCCAGCGGGTCCTCGACGCGGCGCAGGGTGTCGACAATGATCCAGCGCTCTTCGAGCGGCATGGAAATCCAGGCCTGGCCGAACCGGGTCTTGGCCGAGAGTTCGGCGGCGACCTCGTCGCCCTTCATCTTGGTGCGGCTCTCGGTTTCCTTGTTGAAGCGCGTGCCCAGCGGGGCGCGCGCCGTCTTGCGCAGGGCGCTATAGGCGGCTTCGCGCTGGGTCTTGAGTTGGGCGATGAGTGCGTCGCGTTGATCGAGAGAGAGTTTATGGTGGTCCTGATTGCGATCGACCAGTTCGAGCTCATTGACCTCCTTATAGAGGCGGAATTCCTGGAACAGCGGATGGGCGCGTGGCAGGCGCTCTTCCCCGGGATTAAAGCTACATTTGCCCACCTGCACCGGCTTCAGCGGTCTTTGGAAGAAGATGATGGTTTCCAGATGCGTCCGGCGCTCCTCGGTCAAGACGTCGGGATAGTGCGCGGCCTGGGCGGTCCAGATGGCGTTGAACTCGTCCTGCAGCAAGGCGCGCTCGGGATAAAAGCCGTAGCCGTCTTCTTCCTTGTCATCCTTGCCGGGAACGCGGGAGGGGCGCACGCGCACCCAATTGCCGGCCTGGTGGCGGTGATTGAGATATTCACCCAGCGTGCGCATGCCTTCTGAGGCCAGCTTGTCGCGCAGCCGCGAAATGCCGCTGGCGATCTTGCCCTGGTCATTGTCGCGCTTGTCGGTCTTGCGATTGGATTTGAAACCGCGGCGCTGATTGATATGGAACAGCGCCCGACCGATATGGTGCAGCGGCAGTTTGTCGTCGAGGGCGCGGGCGCGTAGGGCATAGACATCGCTGGCGATTTTGCCGGGCGCCTTGTCATTGGTTTCGGCCACCAGCGCGCGGCGAGCCGCCGGATCATCGGGCATCAGCCCATATTCGATCAGTGTGCGGATGACCGCCTTGCGCCGTCGCTTGTAGCGATCGCGGCGACGCGACATGCCGCGGGCCAGGCGGCGCCCCTCGGCAAGGGAAGTTCCCGATTTCGGCTCCCGGCCATCGGAAAAGATGCGCACGCCGGCATCGAGGATGCGGTAGGGCAAATTGGCGTTGTCGAGCGCCAGAACGCACCAGCCAATGGAATTGGTGCCGATATCGAAGGCAAATGAAGTTTTCATGACGCTTTCCCCCAAAAGCATCTCGCGGAGCGCCGGCGAGGAGGCCGGGCCTGGCGATGTTGCATCCACATATAAAGGCAAGGTCTATCGTCCGGGGGTATTTGTCCGCACCGGTAATAATCCCGTCGATAGATACCTAGAGGTGCTGGATTGCTTCCTGCCGTCAAAAATGCAAAATGAGAAAACTGCCTAGCAGTTCAGAAATCGCGGTCTGGCTGTTAACAAGCTTCGACAGCACCAAATAAGGCGCAGCCTCCGGGCTGCGCTTTTTATTTGTGCTAGGTGTCGGCAAGTGTGGACGCGCTGGTGTCCTCGCCGGCCCAGGGCGTGGCCTGGTCGGGGATATCGAGGGACAGAAGGTCGATGGCGCGGGCGGCGAGGTGGTGGGTGATGTCGGCTATGGTTCTGGGGCGCTGGTAGAAGGCGGGGACCGGCGGCAGGAGGATGGCGCCCATTTCGGTTGCCGCCACCATATTGCGCAGATGCCCGAGATGCAGCGGGGTCTCCCGCGGCATGAGCACGAGGCGACGGCGCTCCTTGAGATGGACATCGGCAGCGCGGACAATGAGATTGTCTGAGAGGCCCATGGCAATGGCGGCGAGGGTGCGCATCGAGCAGGGGGCGACGATCATGCCCGCGGTGCGGAAGGAGCCGCTGGCAATGGTGGCGCCGATATCGGCGGCGTCATGCGTGTGGTCGGCGGCGGCGGCGACGCGATCGGGACCATCCGGCCCGACCTCGTGAACCAAGGTGCGGATGGCGGAATTGGAAACCACCGCATGGGTTTCGATGGTGGCAAAGGGCGCCAGCCGTTCGAGAATGGTGAGGCCCAGCGCCGCGCCCGAGGCGCCGGTAATGGCGACGACCACCCGCTGAACCCGGCTCATCGATCCAATCCCAGTTCCGACCAGATGGCGTCGACGCCGGCCATGGTGGCGGCGTCCATGTCCAGCTTGCGGCCCCATTGCCGGCTGGTTTCGGCGCCGATCTTGTTGGTGGCATCGAGGCCGAGCTTGCCGCCCAGGCCCGGTTGGGCCGAGGCGAAGTCGAGATAGTCGATAGGCGTGTCGGGCACGACGACGAGATCGCGCGGCGCATCGAACCGGGTGGTGAGCGCCCAGATGACATCGCTCCAGTTGCGCACGTCGATATCGGGATCCACGGTGATGATCAGCTTGGTCATGCTGAACTGGGCCAGCATCGACCACAGGCCCATCATGACGCGGCGGGCCTGGCCGGGATAGCGCTTGTCGATGGACACCACCATGGCGCGATAGGAGCAGGCCTCGGGCGGCAGCCACAGATCGACGATCTCTGGAATCTGGCGCCTGGCCAGCGGCACGAAGAGCGGCGTCATCGCTTCGCCCAGCCGCGAGGGCTCGTCGGGTGGGCGGCCGGTATAGGTGGAGAGATAGATGGGATCGCGGCGCGACGTGATGGCCGAGACCTGCATGACCGGGAAATTCTCGACCGAGTTGTAGTAGCCGGTATGGTCGCCATAAGGGCCTTCGGGGGCGGTTTCATGGGCCGAGACGCGGCCCTCGATGATGATCTCGGCATTGGCGGGGACGGGCAAGTCGACGCTGACCGCCTGCGCCACCTGGCCCGGCTTGCGGCGCAGGATCCCGGCAAAGGCGAGTTCGCTGAGCCCGTCGGGCAGCGGCATGACGGCAGCGAGAATGGTGGCGGGATCGGCGCCGATGGCTACGGCCACCGGCATGTCCTCGCCCCGGGCCTGCCACAGGCGGTGGTGCCGGGCGCCGCCGCGACCGGGCAGCCAGCGCATGATGGTGCGATCCGGGCCCAGGACCTGCATGCGGTAAATGCCGACATTGACGTCGTCGGGATCGTCGGGCGCGCGGGTGATGACCAGGGGCCAGGTGATGAGCGGGGCTGGCTCGCCCGGCCAGCACCACTGGATCGGCAAGGCGCCGAGGTCGATGTCGCGGCCCCTGTGCACCACCGCCTGGCAGGGTGGGCGGGCGACGCTCTTGGTGCGCATGGCAAGCGCCGCGCTCAGCAGGTCGCGCTGTCCCCAGGCATCGCTGAGGCTGCGCGGCGGGCGCGGGGCGCGCATATCGGCCATGGCCTCGCCCAATTGCGGCAGATCGGCGGGGTCGAGGCCCATGCCCAAAGCGACGCGTTCCAGCGCCTCGCTCCTGCCCCGGTTCGACCTGCCGCGAGACCTCTCCGGCCTTGCCGGGCCCCTGGCCAATCCAGTGCGGCGAGCCGCCGAATTCGTGCGGGATCGCGCTCTGGCAGGGCAGGGTTGAGTCATGGAACTGATCTGCCCCGCCGGCACCCCGGCTGCCTATCGCGAAGCCGTCGAGGCCGGCGCTGACGCGGTCTATTGCGGCTTCCGCAACGAAACCAATGCCCGCAATTTTCCCGGGCTCAATTTCAGCCGCGCCGAGATGGCAGAGGCGGTAGCCTTCGGCAAATCGCGTGGCGTAGAGACCTATGTCGCGCTCAATACGTTCATGCGCGCCGGCAATGAGGCGCTGTGGTACGGCGCCGCCGATGACGCCGTTGCGGCGGGAGCGGATGCACTGATCCTCGCCGACATGGCGCTGATGGATTATGTGGCGACGCGCTATCCTGAACAGCGCCTGCATGTCTCGGTGCAGGCCTCGGCCTCCAATGCCGATGCCATCAATTTTCTGGTCGAGAGCTTTGGCGCCAAGCGCCTGGTGCTGCCGCGGGTACTGACCGTGGCCGAGATCGCCGCCATCGCCAGCCAGGTCGATTGCGAGCTCGAGGTCTTTGCCTTTGGCGGGCTCTGCGTCATGGCCGAGGGGCGCTGCTCGCTCTCCTCCTACATCACTGGCCGGTCACCCAATATGCAGGGTGTCTGTTCGCCTGCCAGCCATGTGCATTACCGCAAGGACGGCACCGACATGGTGTCGGAGCTGGGCGAATTCACCATCAACCGGTTCGCCGAGCACGAACCGGCGGGCTATCCCACGCTCTGCAAGGGGCGCTTCCATATTGCCGACAGCGAGGCCTATGCCTTCGAGGACCCGGTGAGCCTGGATGTGATGGATCATCTCGATGCCCTGCAAAAGGCCGGGGTGACGGCGCTCAAGATCGAGGGGCGGCAGCGCGGCAAGGCCTATGTCGCCGAAGTCGTCTCGAGCCTGCGCAAGGCATTGTCGGGGGTGCCGGAGGCGCGCGCTGCCCATCTCTCGCAATTGCGCCGGTTGAGCGAGGGCCAACGCACCACCTCTGGTGCCTATGAAAAGAAGTGGCGCTGAACATGGGCGACACAAAGCAACTCAAGATCACGCTGGGGCCGGTTCCCTATCTTTGGGACGGCGAGAAGTGGCGTGATTTCTATTATCGCATCGCGGAGTCGGGGCATGTCGATGCGGTAACGCTGGGTGAAGTGGTCTGTTCCAAGCGTGACCATTTCACCCAGCCCTTCCTTCCTCAGGTGGTCGAGCGCCTGGAGATGGCTGGCAAATCCGTCGCCCTCGCCAGCCTGGCGCTGGTGACGCAGGAGCGTGAGATCAAGGCGACGCGCAAGCGCGCCGAGAGCGGTGCGCTGATCGAAGCCAATGACCTGTCGAGCCTGCGCCTCCTGTCAGGGCGGCCGCATCTCGTCGGCCCCTTCGTCAATGTCTATAACGGCGCGACGGCGCGGCTTCTGGCCCGCAAGGGGGCCACCCGCATCTGCCTCGGGCCGGAATTGCCGGCCGCCTCCATCGCCGCCATTACCGCCGATGCGCCTGATATCGACTATGAAATCATCGCCTTTGGCCGCATGCCCCTGGCGATCTCGGCGCGCTGCGCCCATGCCCGCGCCAAGGGACACAGCAAGGACAATTGCCAGTTCGTATGCCGCGAGGAACCGGACGGGCTCGATGTCGATACGCTTGATGGCCAGGCATTCCTCACCATCAATGGCGTGCAGACCATGTCGCGCCATTGCCAGGTGCTGCTGGGCGCGCTGCCGCGGCTTGCTGAAATCGGCATTACCCATCTGCGCCTGTCGCCGCAGGATTGCGACATGGCCGCCGTGGCAGCGCTCTATGCGCAGGTGCGCGACGGGTTGATGGACGCTGACGAGGGCGTCGCCAAATTGCGCGAGATTTATTCCGGCGCCGTGTTCGCCAATGGCTTCATGCATGGCCAGCCGGGCATGAACTGGATTGCTGCATGAACACGTCTTCGCCCAAGCGCCAGCCTCTGAGCCCGCTCAAGCGCCATATGCTCACCGCCCTTGGCATAGTCATGCTGGGGCTGGGCGCGCTGGGAGCGGTGCTGCCGCTCTTGCCGACAACGCCGTTTCTGCTCGCCGCCGCCGCCTGCTTTTCCCGGTCGTTTCCGCGGCTCGAGCGCTGGCTGCTCAATCACAAGCGCCTGGGTCCACCGCTGCGCGCCTGGCGGCAGTCGGGCGCCATTTCGCGGCGGGCCAAGGCCATGGCGGTTGGCGCCATGCTGGTGAGCTATGCAATCTTCCTCGTGACCACCGATGTGTCCCTTGCCTTGCAGGCCTTGGTGGCAGTGGTGATGAGTTGCTGCTCGACCTTTATCCTCAGCCGGCCCAATGCCGATGCGATCGGCCCATAGGCGCTGCCGCAGAGCCGCTGAACCACAATCGATTGTCGCCCTTGCCGGTTCGGGCTAGAGATTTTGCGCGCCTGGCGCAGAGGAAACCATCGCTTGGACCAGAAAACCCCGCCATCGCCCGAAAAGACTCTGTTGGGGACCGGCCTCGGGCATTTGCGCGTGGTGCTGTCGGACACGGCCTATATCGGGCCGGGGCGGGCCGACCTTCTCGATGGCATCACCCGCACCGGGTCGATCGCGGCGGCGGGCAAGGCCATGGGCATGAGCTATAAGCGCGCCTGGAGCCTCGTGCAGGCGCTCAATGACGGTTTTGGCGCGCCGCTGGTGCTGTCGAGCCGGGGTGGCGCAACGCAAGGCGGGGCGGTGCTGACCCCGCTGGGACAGGCAGTGCTCGCGCATTATCGCGCCATGCAGGCGAAAACCGAAGCAGCCATTGCCGAGGACGTGGCGGCGCTGCGCGCTCTGCTCGTTCGATAGGTTTTTTCGAACATATCGCTTGCGCTGCGGCGTGAAGTTGGCCATCGATATGCACGTAAAAACATATCGGGGGCTGCCTTGTCGCGTCTGTTGCTTTCCCTTGCCGTGCTTGCGGCCACCGCTGTGCCCAGCTGGGCCGAAACGGTGCATGTCGCCGTTGCAGCCAATTTCACCGCCGTCGCCGAGGACCTGTCGGCCAAGTTCGAGGCCGAGACCGGGCACGATGTGGAACTGAGTTTCGGCGCCACCGGCCAGCTCTATACCCAGATCACCCAGGCCGCGCCCTTCGGCGTTTTCCTTGCCGCCGATACGGCACGGCCGCAAAAGGCCATCGATGAAGGCTTTGGCGTCGAGGGCAGCTTCTTCGTCTATGCCGAAGGTCGGCTGGTGCTCTATGGTCCGGGGCGCGACATGAGCGATGGCGAGGCCGCGCTCAAGGCCGACTTCAACAAGATCGCCATTGCCGATCCGGCCGCCGCACCCTATGGCAAGGCCGCTGTCGAAACGCTGACCGCGCTGGGGCTCTATGAGACGCTGCAGCCAAAAATCGTGCAGGGTGAGAACATTTCCCAGACGCTGCAATTCGTCGAAACCGGCAATGCCGAACTCGGCTTCGTCGCCGCCAGCCAGGTGCTGGGCAAGGCCGACCAGTGGCTGGTTCCGGCCGAGATGCACACGCCCATCGCCCAGGGCGCGGTATTGCTGAAGTCCGAGGCCGAAAACCCGGCGGCGCTGGCCTTTATCGCCTATCTGCGCTCCGATGCAGCCGTGGCCGTGATCGAAGCGGCGGGCTATTCGGTGCCATGATTGATCTGACGGGCATATGGTCGCCGATCGCGCTTACCCTGTCGCTTGCCGCAGTGGTGACCTTCATGCTCGTCCTTATCGGCAGCCCCATCGCCTGGTGGCTGGCGCGCGGCGATGGGCGCGGCAAGGCGGTGGTGGGGGCGCTGGTGACCCTGCCCATGGTGCTGCCGCCCACCGTGCTCGGCTTTTACCTGTTGCTGGCGCTCGGTCCCAACGGACCGGGCGGCGCGCTGGCCGGGCTCTGGGGCGCACGCACCCTGGCCTTTTCCTTCACCGGTCTGGTGATCGGCTCGGTCATCGCCTCATTGCCCTTCATGGTGCAGCCGCTGCGCAATGCCTTTGCCGCCATTCCCGAGGAGGTGCTGGAGGCCGCCGCTTCCCTCGGCGCCAAGACGCCGCAAACCTTTGCTCGCATCGTGCTGCCGCTGGCCATGCCCGGCTATCTGGTCGGCGCCATCATGGCCTTTGCCCATACGGTGGGCGAATTCGGCGTGGTGCTGATGATCGGCGGCAATATTCCGGGCCAGACCAAGGTGCTCTCCATCGCCATCTACGACTTTGTCGAGCGGCTGGAATGGGAGAAGGCGCATATGCTGGCCGGCGGCATGGTGCTGTTCGCTTTCCTCGTGATCTTCACCACCCTGGCGGTCAACCGCCGCGCCCTGTCGCGGGCCGGCTAAGCCACTGACATTGAAAATCTTTCTTCAATGATGTCGAGCGCGAACAATCATGCTCACGCTATGGTAAGAGACGCAAAGGAAACCCCAGCGGCGCAGTGGAGATTCTGCGGCCATGGGGCTATCGTCACGCCAGCCCTCATTCACAAGAGATCACCCCATGACCATCAAGCATCTCACCTTCGCGGCCGCCCTGCTGGCCGGTGCCAGCCTCTCCTCGCTTGCCCTGGCGCAGAGCGTCAATCCCGACGCCACCATCCGCATCGGCTCGCTCTACGAGCCGCAGAACCTCGACAACACCGCCGGCGCCGGCCAGGGCATCAACGAAGCCTTCAACGGCAATGTCTATGAAGCCCTGTTCCAGCTGACCGATGCCGGCTCGGTCGAGCCCAAGCTGGTGGAGAGCTACGAAGCAAGCGAAGACGGGCTGACCTATACGTTCAAGCTCAAGCCCGGCGTCACCTTCCATTCCGGCGATCCGCTGACCGCAGCCGATGTGAAATATTCCATCGAGCGCGTCACTGCCGAAGCCTCCAAGAGCTCGCGCAAGAAGAGCCTCTCGACCATTACCGGCATCGAGACCCCCGACGACCAGACGGTGGTGATCACGCTGTCGACCCGCTCGATCTCGCTGCCCTATAACCTCTCCTATGTGTGGATCGTCAACGACGCGGCGGCCGATATCACCGCCACCGAAGACGGCACCGGTCCCTATACGCTGGAAGAATGGCGCCGCGGTTCGGCGCTGGCCCTGTCGCGTTTCGATGGCTATTGGGGTGATGCTGCCAGCAATGGCGAAGTGGTCTACACCTATTTCACCGACGCCACCGCGCTCAACAATGCGCTGCTGACCAATGCGGTCGATATCATCACCTCGGTGCAGAGCCCGGATTCCCTGGCCCAGTTTGCCGATAATCCGGCCTACACGGTGACCGAAGGCGCCTCGACCACCAAGGAATTGCTGGCCTATAATGACCGCGTCGCCCCCTTCGACAATGTCAAGGTGCGCAAGGCCCTGGCGCGCGCCACCGACAAGGCGCGCCTGCTGAACTCCATCTGGGGCGACTATGGCACCCTGATCGGCTCCTTCGTGCCGCCGACCGATCCCTGGTATGTCGATCTGACCGGCGTCGATGCCTATGACGTCGAGAGCGCCAAGGCCCTGCTCGCCGAAGCCGGCTATCCCGATGGCTTCGAATTCACCCTCGATACGCCCGACTACGATCCGCATCCGATCGTCGCGCAGTTCCTGCAGACCGAATATGCCAAGATTGGCGTCACGGTGAATATCAACATCATCACCGCCAATGAGTGGTATACCAAGATCTACCAGGAGAAGAATTTCGAGGCGACGCTGCAGGAGCACGTCAACCACCGCGATATCGTCTTCTACGGCAATCCCGACTTCTACTGGGGCTATAACAATCCCGACGTGGTCAAACTGATCGCCGACGCGGAAGCCGCTTCGAGCGAAGCCGAGCAGACCGAAAAGCTCACCGAAGCCAACAAGATCATCGCCGAAGACGCGGCCGGCAACTGGCTCTATCTCTTCCCGCAGATCGTGGTCTCGGCCGCCAATGTCACCGGCTACCCGGTCAATGGCCTCAACGCCCAATTCTTCGCCTACGACATCGAAAAGGCTGAGTAATCGCGAGGCGATGATGAGCCCTCTCTCGGGATCGGGGGAGGGGGCTCCATCGCCTCCCTCCCCCTTGAGGGGAGGGAATGAGGGTGGAGGTCCATCGGTGGATCACAAAACGACCCCCACCCCAGCTCTGCTAGGCCTTTGGGCCAAGCGACGCTACCCTCCCCTCAAGGGGAGGGAGAGCGGGAGCCGCGAGTTCCGCTAGGTTACAAATGACCTAAATCGGCAATACCCGCGAAAACTTGACGGCCCCTAGCGAAAAACTGCTTTCGATGGAGGCGACGCCCTCGAGTTGCGTCAGTTTCTCACGCAGGAAATGCTCATAGGCTTCGAGATCGGCGCAGACGACGCGCAAGAGGAAGTCGTATTGCCCGGTCATCAGATAGCACTCCATCACCTCCGGCCAACGGGCAATGGCGGCGCCGAAGGCGTCGAGATTATCGGCGCGCTGGCGTTCGAGCTTGATGGAAATGAAGACCGAAACCGGCAGGCCCACCGCTTTCTGCTCGATATTGGCGCTATAGCCCGAGAGCACCCCGGCGCGTTCCAACTGCCTTAAGCGGCGCAGGCAGGGCGAAGGCGACAGGCCCACCTTGTCGGCCAGCGCCTGGATGGTGAGCCGCCCATCTTCCTGCAGTGCCCGCAGAATCCGGCGATCCACTGCGTCAATGCCATTTGGGGTGGTTTCTGCCAATTTGCTGCCAATACCTTATCAAATCATGCGCCAAATTGGGCGGATTCAACCAAAATAGACAAGAAATTTGTCGCCGCAAGGTGCAGTCTCGGCTCGTTGTGAGGAGGATTGTATGGGTTCGGAAACGATTGGGCGCGTCGAGGCCATTGAGGCGCTGACCAAAAAATCGCTGTGGCTGGCCAGCTGGATGATCCATCACGCCAACCATATCCGGCCCAATGTGGATGGCGTGAAGGTGGGTGGGCACCAGGCCAGTTCCGCCTCCATGGCCGCCTTGCTTTCAACGCTTTATTTCGGCGTGCTGAAGCCCGAGGACCGGGTGGCGGTGAAGCCGCATGCCGCGCCTGTATTCCACGCCATCCAATATCTGATGGGCCGGCAGAGCCGCGAAAAGCTCATCGATTTCCGTGCCTTTGGCGGCGCGCAATCCTATCCCTCGCGCACCAAGGACACCGACGACGTCGACTTCTCCACCGGCTCGGTGGGGCTGGGCGTGGCCTTTTCCGCCTTTGCCTCGATGATCCAGGACTATGTCCGGGCCAAGGACTGGGCCCGCAAGGATGTCGCCGAAGGCCGGATGATTGCGCTGGCCGGCGATGCCGAGCTCGACGAGGGCAATATCTACGAATGCCTGCTCGAAGGCTGGAAGCACGGGCTGCGCAATTGCTGGTGGATCATCGACTATAACCGGCAGAGCCTCGACGGGGTGGTGCGCGAAGGGCTTTACGAGCGGATCGAGGCCATTTTCAGCGCTTTCGGCTGGACGGTGGTGACGCTCAAATATGGGGCGTTGCAACGCGCCGCCTTTGCCGAACCCGGCGGCGAGCAGCTCAAGGCCTGGATCAATGCCTGCCCCAATGCGCTCTATTCGGCGCTGATGTTCCGCGGTGGCGCCGCCTGGCGCGAGCGGCTCAGCGACGAAATCGGCGATCAGGGGCCGGTCTCGGCGCTATTGGCGCGGCGCACTGACGAGGAATTGGCGGCGCTGATGGCCAATCTCGGCGGGCACTGTGTCGAAAGCCTGCTCGAACAGTTCGAGGCGGCGGGCAGCGACCAGCCGACCGTGTTCATCGCCTATACCGTCAAGGGCTGGGGGACCCCGCTGGCCGGTCACAAGGACAACCATGCCGGGCAGATGACTGCGGCGCAGATGGCGCAATTGCAGGCCGCCCACAAGGTGCGGGCCGGCCATGAATGGGAAAAGCTGGAAGGGCTGGAAAAAGCCACGGCGCTCGAGGCGTTTCTGGCAACAGTGCCGTTCAACAGCGAAAAATCGCGCCGCCTGACCTCGCCGGCCGTGCCCACGATCGGGCCGCAATTCATCGGCACCGGCGCGACGTCGACGCAGGCGGCCTTCGGCAAAATTCTCGATGCCATCGCCAGGACCGACAGTCCGCTGGCGCAGCGCATCGTCACCACCTCGCCCGACGTAACCGTCTCGACCAATCTCGGCGCCTGGGTGAACCGGCGCAATCTCTTCGCCTCGGACGAAATGGCGGACCTGTTCCAGAAGGAAGCCATTCCCTCCACGCAGAAGTGGCGCTTCGGCCCCGATGGCCAGCATATGGAGCTGGGCATTGCCGAGATGAACCTGTTCCTGATGCTCGGGGCGGCCGGGCTTAGCCATTCCCTGTTCGGGGAGCGCCTGCTGCCCATCGGCACGCTCTATGATCCGTTCATCGCCCGCGGCCTCGATGCGCTCAATTATGCCTGCTACCAGGATGCGCGCTTCCTGTTGGTGGCGACGCCATCGGGCGTGTCGCTGGCCGGTGAGGGCGGTGCGCATCAGTCGATTTCCTCGCCGCTGATCGGCATGGCCCAGGATGGATTGGCCAGCTTCGAGCCGGCCTTTGCCGACGAGCTGGCGGTGATCATGGATTGGGCTTTCGACTATATGCAGCGCTCTGGCGATGCCCGCCCGGACCTGGCGGATTGGCCGCGCGATGTCACCGGCGGCTCCGTCTATTTGCGCCTCTCCACCCGCGCCCTGGAGCAGGTGCCGCGCCAGGTCGATGCCGATCTCTCGCGGAACATCATTCGTGGCGCTTATTGGCTGAAGCCACCGACGCCCGAATGCACCACTGTTATCGCCTATCAGGGCGTGCTGGCCAGCGAGGCCATTGCCGCCGCGGCCGAAATCGGTGGTGACCGGCGCAATGTGGCCGTGCTGGCCGTGACGTCGGCCGATCGTCTCAATGCCGGTTGGCAGGCGGCGCAGCGCGGCCGGTTGCATGGCGAAAGCCCCGAGCCCAGCCATATCGAGGCCCTGTTGGCCGAGGTGCCGCAGGCGGCCGGTATCGTCACCGCCATCGACGCGCATCCGGCAACCTTGGGGTGGCTAGGCAGCGTGCTCGGTCATCGCACCATGGCGCTGGGGGTGGAGCATTTCGGCCAGACCGGCACGGTCAATGACCTCTATCGCCATTTCGACATCGATGCCCGCGCCATCGTACAGGCGGCCCGCGCGGCGACCGGGCGGCGATAGGCCTCGCAGGCGGTTGCGCAAACTACTCCGCGTCGTCCTTGACCGCTTCCATGGAGACATGGGTGGAGGTGTGGGCGACGTGGGGCAGGGCGGAGATCTTTTCGCCCAGCACTTCGCGATAGGCGGCAATGTCCTTGGTGCGCACCTTGAGCAGGTAATCGAAGCTCGAAGCGATCATATGCGCCTGTTCGACTTCGGGCAGGGCCCGCACGGCCTTGTTGAAGGCTTCGAGTGCCGCCTTGCGGGTGTCGCTGAGCCGCACCTCCACAAAGGCCACATGCGGCAGGCCCAGCCGGGTCGGGTCGATGACAGCGCGATAGCCGAGGATGAATCCATCCTGTTCCAGCCGGTGAATGCGCGCCTGGCATGGGGTTTTGGAGAGGTTGACGCGCCGGCTGAGCTCGGCAACGCTGATCCGGCCATTTTGCGCCAGTTCTGCAAGGATTTTGCGGTCGGTCTGGTCCAAAGGCCTGTCGGTGGCGGAGTTCATGGGCGAAAGTCCTGCTGGAAACGCAATTTCAGTAGCATAGTTCCTCGACTGGCCACCAGATCAGGCGAAAAGCCTCTGAAAGGTCTGGCAGATTAGCCGGACAGCCACCGAGCCCCCGCCATGAGCCATCCCGTCGATCGCGCCGCCCTTCATGCCCGTCTCCATGCCGATGAGACGGCCCTGGTCAAAACTCTGATCGCGGAGACCGGGCTCGACACCGCCCAGCGCCAGAGCATTTCCCATAATGCGGCGCAATTGGTGGAGGCGGTTCGCAAGGGGCGCAAGCTGGGGCTGATGGAGAGTTTCCTCGCCGAATATGGCCTCGACAGCGAAGAGGGTGTGGCGCTGATGTCGCTGGCCGAGGCGCTGCTGCGCGTGCCCGACAGCGAAACGGTGGATGCGCTGATTCATGACAAGGTCGGCGGTGCCGACTGGGCCCGCCATTTCGGCGGCTCACCGAGCCCCTTGGTGAACTTCTCGTCCTGGGCGCTCAACCTCACCGCCGATGTGCTGGGCGATCCCGAAGTGGGGCCGAAAAGCGCTTTGCATCGGGCCGTGGCGCGGCTCGGCGAGCCGGTGATCCGCGCGGCGGTGAGCCAGGCCATGCGGCTGATGGGCAGCCAGTTCGTCTTCGGGCGCACCATTGACGAGGCCATCGTCCATGCCAGGAAGCCCGAGGCGGAGGGCTATCGCTATTCTTATGACATGCTGGGCGAAGCCGCCCGCACCGGCGAAGATGCCCGGCGTTATTTCGACGCCTATATGCGCGCCATTACCGCCTTGGCGCCCCATTGCGTTCATGGCGCGGTGCGCGACAATCCCGGCATTTCCGTCAAGCTCAGCGCCCTGCATCCGCGCTACGAAATCGGCCAGCGCGACAGGGTGATGACCGAACTGGTGGCGATGACGCGCGAACTGGCCATTGTCGCGGCGCGCGCCAATATGGGGTTCAATATCGACGCCGAAGAGGCCGACCGGCTGGACCTGTCGCTCGATGTCATCGAGGCTGTGCTGGCCACGCCAGAACTGGCGGGCTGGACCGGCTTCGGCGTGGTGGTGCAGGCCTATGGCATGCGGGTGCTGCCGCTGATCGACTGGCTCGACCAGACAGCGGCGCGGCTCGACCGGCGCATCATGGTTCGGCTGGTCAAAGGCGCCTATTGGGATGCCGAGGTCAAGCGCGCGCAGGTGCTGGGCCTGCCGGGCTATCCGGTGTTCACCCGCAAGGCGTCCACCGATGTCAGCTATATTGCGGCGGCGCGAAAGCTGTTTGCGGCGCAAAATATCTATCCGCAATTTGCCAGCCACAATGCCCATACGGCGGCGGCGGTGCTGCATCTGGCGGCCGAGGCCGGGCGCTTCAATGACAGCTACGAATTCCAGCGCCTGCATGGCATGGGCGAGCAGCTGCACGAGGTGCTTCGCACCAATCACGGCACAACCACCCGCATCTATGCGCCGGTAGGACCGCACAAGGATCTCTTGGCCTATCTGGTGCGCCGCCTGCTCGAAAACGGCGCCAATGGCTCCTTCGTCTATCAGATCGCCGATGCCGATATCCCGGCGGCGCAGGTCGCCGAAGACCCGATCGGCAAGCTGCTGGCGCTCGGCCATGCCATTGCCAATCCGGCCATTCCGGCGCCCAGCGCCATTTTTGCGCCCCGGCAGAATTCGCGTGGGCTCGATCTCGCCGACCCGTTGGAGTTCGGCGCCACGGACAAGGCACGCGACGCATTCCGGGTACAGCAGTGGCAGGCGGAGCCGCTCATGGCTAGCCCGCATCTGGGCACGGCAAGCCCGGAGCCGCTGCGCAATCCGGCCGATCATGACGAACTTGTCGGCACGGTGCGCCCTGCCAGTGCCGAGGATGTCGCTGCGGCCATCATAGCGGCTGGGGCGTCCAACTGGGCCTCGACGCCGGTGTCAGAGCGGGCGGCCATGTTGCGCCGCGCCGCTGATATCTACGAGGCCCATGCCGCCGAGTTCTTTGCTCTGCTGGCGCGAGAGGCCGGCAAGAGCTGGGCCGATGCGGTGGCGGAAGTTCGAGAGGCGGTGGATTTCCTCCGCTATTATGCCCAGGAGGCGGCGATGCTGTCAGGCGCGCCGCGCGGCCCCTTTGCCTGCATTTCGCCGTGGAATTTCCCGCTCGCCATCTTCACCGGCCAGATCGCGGCGGCGCTGGTGGCCGGTAATCCGGTTCTGGCCAAGCCGGCCCCGCAGACCCCGCTGATCGCCTTCCGCGCCGTGCAATTGCTCCGCGAGGCCGGTATTCCTGTCGATGCCATCCAGCTCCTGCCCGGTGGCCCGGAGGTGGGTGCGGCATTGACCTCGAATCCCGCCATTGCCGGCGTCGCCTTTACCGGCTCGCTGCCCACGGCGCGGCGGATCGAACAGGCCATGGCCAGCCATCTCGACCCGCAGGCGCCGCTCATCGCCGAAACCGGCGGGCTCAATGCCATGATCGTCGACAGCACCGCGCTGACCGAACAGGCGGTGCGCGATATCCTGGCCTCGGCCTTCCAGTCGGCGGGTCAGCGCTGCTCGGCGCTGCGCATCGTCTATGTGCAGGAGGACGTGGCCGAGCGCACCGTGCATATGCTCAAGGGTGCCATGGACGAGCTGGTGCTGGGCAATCCCTGGCACCTTGCAGCGGATATCGGCCCCATCATCGACAGCGCCGCCCGCGACAAGATCGCTGCCTATATCGCGGCCCGACAAAGCCAGGTGCTGCATGCGCTCTCCGCGCCGGACACGGGCACCTTCATCGCCCCGACGCTGATCGCGGTGGAGGGCATCAAGGCGCTGCCGGAGGAAATCTTCGGGCCGGTGGTGCATGTGGCGACCTTCAAGGGGGATGGCCTCCCCCAGGTCATCGCCGATATCAATGGCTCCGGCTATGGGCTGACCTTTGGCCTGCACACCCGCATTTCCTCCCGCGTGAAGCATCTGGCCGACACGGTTCATGCCGGCAATATCTACGTCAACCGCAACCAGATCGGGGCCGTGGTGGGCAGCCAGCCCTTTGGTGGGGAGGGTCTCTCCGGCACCGGACCCAAGGCCGGCGGCCCGCATTACCTGCCGCGCTTTACGCGCGATGCCCATATCGGGCTGCAGAGCACCGCCTTCGATCTTCCCGGCCCAACCGGGGAGAGCAATCGCCTGCATGCGCTGGGGCGTGGCACGCTCTTGTGCCTGGGGCCAACACCGACGGATCGCGCCGCCCAACAGGTGATGGCCGAGACCGCCGGATGCCGGGCGATAGAAGGTGAACTCGACACGGTCGATCTGACGGCCGGGAACGGCTTTGCCGCCGTGGCCTTCTTTGGCGACAGCGCTGGTCAGCGTGCCGTCCGCCAGGGGCTGAGCCTGCGCACGGGGCCGCTGCTGCCGCTTCTGACCGGGCCCGGCGATCTCCCGCGCCTGCAGATCGAGCGCCATGTCTGCATCGACACCACGGCGGCCGGCGGCAATGCCACGCTGATGGCGGCGGCGCTCTGATGGATGGTGGGGGCCGCGACATGACTGCCGCTAACGGCTTCGTGAATGGCGCGGCGCTGCCCATCCTCTATTACCCCAACACCTGCCGGGCGCGCGTGTGCGATGCGCCGGGCACAGAGTTGGCGATGGTCCTGTCCCTCGGACCCTCGCTTGCGGAGCCGGGCACCTCCTCCTCCCGCCCGGCTCCGCCTCGTTTCCCGCACCATTGCCGAGCACGGCCCGCTATGGGCAGTCTCGTCACTGCGCCCAGGCGCTGATTCCGCTCCCCTTGTCGAACCTGCAAAGGCCAGTCCAGTCATGACCCCAACGCTCTCCACACGCCTCAAAAAGCTGCGGACCCGCATGGCTGCAACCGGCACTGACCTCGTGGTCATCGGCCCCTCGAGCCACATGGTCTATCTGGCCGACCTGTCGCCGCATGGCGATGAGCGCCCGGTTCTCCTGATGGTGAGCCAGGGTTTTGCCGGTTTCCTGATGCCGGCGCTCAATGTCGACAGCGCCCGCCAGCATACCGACCTGCCGTTTTTTCCCTGGGCCGATGCCGAGGGGCCCAATGCGGCGCTCGACGCCCTGATCGCGGCGACTGGGATCGACCGCAATGGCGCATCCATTGTGCTCGACGAAACCATGCGCGCCGATTTTGCGCTGCTGGTGCTCGACGCGCTGCCGGGCGCCAAGCGCCGTTTTACCGCCGACACCGTGGGCTATCTTCGCTCGCGCAAGGATGCCGATGAATATCAGCGGCTCAAGGCTTCGGCGCTGCTCAACGATGCGGCGATGACGGCAGGCTTTGCGGCCTTGCGCGCCGGCGTCACCGAGTTCGAAATCGCCCAGGTGATCGCCGATTTCTACATGGCCAATGGCGCGACCACCGAATTCTGCTCGGTCTGTTTCGGCCCCAATGGCGCTTTCCCGCATCACCATACCGGTGACACCCAGCTCAAGGCGGGCGATGCTGTCCTGATCGACACCGGCTGCCGCGTCGGCGGCTATCCCTCCGACATGACCCGTGTCGGCACCTTTGGCGGCGTGCCCGATGGCTTTGACGCGGTCCATGCCATTCTCGACCGCGCGGTCGAGGCGGCGATCGCGGCAGCCGTGCCAGGTGCAAAGGCGGCCGCCGTCGACAAGGCGGCGCGCGATGTCATCACTGCGGCCGGCTATGGCCCCAACTTCCTGCACCGCACCGGCCATGGTCTCGGCATCGACGTGCACGAGGCGCCCTATATTACCGGCACCAGCGATACCGTGCTGGACGAGGGCATGGTGTTCTCGATCGAACCCGGCATCTATCTCGCCGGCCGCTTCGGGCTTCGGCTCGAGGAGATCGTCATCATCCGCAATGGCGTGGCCGAGATCTTTTCGGAATTGCCACGCGCCAGCGTTACGGCGGGCTAGGCGCCGCTGCCGGTCTCGATCAGTTGCGTGCCGGCTTCGGCGCAGAGGTCGCGGATGGACTTGAGCGGACAGGCATCGGTGATGAAGCTGTGGGCCTGGCTGAGATGGCCGATGCGCACCGGCGCGGTGCGGGTGAATTTGGTGCTGTCCGACACCACGATGACATGGCGCGCATTGGCGATGATCGCCTGCGCCACCTTGACCTCGCGATAATCGAAATCGAGCAATGAGCCGTCGGGATCGATGGCCGAGACGCCGATCACGGCGAAATCGACCTTGAACTGGCGAATGAAATCCACCGCCGCTTCGCCGACGATACCGCCATCGCTGGCGCGCACCACGCCGCCGGCGATCACCACTTCCACCGTCGGCACCATGCGCAAATGATTTGCGACATTGATATTGTTGGTGATCACCATCAACCCGCGATGCTGGCTCAGCGCCTGCGCCACCGCTTCGGTGGTGGTGCCGATATTGATGAACAGCGAGGCATTGTCGGGGATCAGCGCCGCAGCGGCGCGGCCGATGGCGCGTTTTTCAGCCGGGGCAATCTGGCGGCGCGCTTCATATTCGACATTCTCGACGCCCGAGGGATGCATCGCCCCGCCATGGGTGCGCTTGAGCGCACCGCGATCGCACAGGGTGTTGAGATCCTTGCGGATGGTTTGCGGCGTCACCGCAAAGGTTTCGACCAAATGCTCAACCGTCACCTCGCCCATCTGGCGGGCGAGTTCGACGATCTGGGCCTGTCGCATCGATGGTGTGGTCACGCGTCACCTGCTTTCGTTCCGTGCATAAACGAAAGCAGGTGGGAGGAAAAGATTGGCTTATTCCCCGGCTAAGTCGCGCTTATGCCCGGGCCGAGCGCTTCGCCACCGGGGCGAAGGCAAAATCCTTGTCGAAGGGATAGCTCGGGCGCGGCGTGTGGCGGCGCATGGTGCGCTCGACGAACTGGTCGACCACGCCGGGCGACAGCGCCATGATGCCGGGATTGGCGATGGGACCGAGTTCTGGCGAGAGATAGCCGGATTTGACCGCGATGATTTTTGCCTCGCGCGGATCGAGCCCCAGACGGGTGAAATCGATGAGGTTGTGGAAGGGGCGGCGCCTGGCGGTCAGCACTAGGTCGATGCCGCCGATGCGCACCACCGCTTCGCGCAGGCGCTGCTCATCGGTTTCGAGCAGGAAGACCACCTCGGCCTCGGCATCGACCGCAGTGCTGGAGGGATCAAGGCTGGCCCCGATATGGAGAGCGATCCGCGCGCCGATACCAGCCGCATAGGCCTTATCGGTGGCATCAGCGTCGGTGATGCCGGCGAAGATGACGCCCTGGGCGCCACGGGCGATCAGTTCGGCCAGCACTTCGGCGCGGTCTCCCACGCCGCCGCCGGTGGGATTATCACCTGACTCGGCCAGCACCACCGGATGGCTGGGGCTGGCGATGGCGCGGGCGACGCATTCGGCGATCGAGCCGGTTTCCATGCCGAAAACGAAGGTTTCGCGCAGATCCCAATAGTTCTGGGCGAGGCGCAACGCTGCCTGTTCCATCGCTGCCATATCGGTGCCGGTGATCACGGCGCAGGCGGTGGCGCGGGGCTCGTCAGCCCAGACATAGCCGACCTGGAACGAGGCATCCCAGATGCCGGTCGGCTCTTCGACTTCGTGCAACTGGGTGTAGAAGCTGCGGGCCGGCTCGTCCTGGGTGGAGGTGCGTTCGCCCGGCAGCAGCACCGGCACCGGTGCCCAGACCAGTTTCGGCCTGATACCAGTGCGCAGCGCGCGCACCAGCATGGTGACGGCACGGCGCATGGTGTCGGGCACGTCGATATGGGGCGCGGTGCGATAGGTGGAGAAAATGTCGAGATTGTCGATGATGGTCTGGCTGACATTGCCATGCAGGTCATAGCTGGCCGCGATCAGCATGTCGGGTCCGACCAGCGCCCGCACCGCCGAGATGAAATCGCCTTCGGCATCGAACAGGCCCTCGACGAACATGGCGCCATGCATGGCGAGATAGACCCCATCCACCGGCAGTGCCGCCTGGATGCCCGCCAACGCCTCGGCCTTGAGGGCTTCATAGGTGGCGCGGGCCACCGGGCCGCCGGGCAGCGCGCGGCCATGCAGCACGGTGACGAACTCGGCGGGGAAATGGGTGAGGAAGTTGAAATAGCCATCGGCCAGCATGGCGGGCCCACGCAGCACGCGGAAGTCGGCATCGCCGGACAGGACGGGATTATAGGTGCTGCATTCGGTGTGCAGACCGGCAACGGCGATACGCATGAAAGGACTCCAAGGCTAAGGCTTTAAGGATTTTGGCGTGTGGGCAGGGCCTGCTGCCTCATGCGCAGGCTGAGCCTGCTGCCTGAGGCGCCCGGTGAGCAACAGGCTCAGCACCAGCATGGGGATGACGCAGGCTACGCCCACCCGGATGTCGCTGTGCTCGGCGACGAAACCGATCAGCGGCGGGCCGATGAGAAAGCCGGTGAGGGCCACGAAGGACAGGACTGCCACATTGGCGGAGGCCGGACGATCGCCGAGCCCCGCAGCGGCAGTAACGGCGAGCGGAAAGCCGACCGATACGCCCACCCCGATAATGCCGAAGCCGACCAGGGCGATTTCGACCGATGGCGCGGCGAACAGCACCAGCCCGCCCACGATGGCGAGACTGCCGCAGAGCCGGGCCGTGCCCACGGCGCCGAAGCGGCGCTTGAGCCAGTCCCCGCCGAAACGGCCTGCCGCGACCATGAAGGCAAAAACCGAATAGCCAAGCCCCACAAGGCCCGTGCCCGCGGTGAGCGCGTCGCGCAGGAAGATCGCCGACCAGTCGGCCATGGCGCCCTCGGTCATGGTAATGCCGAAAACGAAAAGGCAGATGCCCAGAAGCGCCGGGCTGGGCAGCGACCAGGCCGAGCGTTGTTCCGCACCCTGGTGCGGCGTGTCGCGCAGGCTGGGCAGCGACAGGCCCACGGCAAGCGCGATGGGCAGGACGATGAACGCCATCAGCGGCAGGGCGATGCCGGGGGCGACGCCGAGGCCCGCCATGGCCGAGCCGATGAGACTGCCGGCCATGATCCCCAGCGACCAGCAGCCATGCGAAGTGTTCATGATCAGCTTGCCGCTGGCCTTTTCGACAAGGTCGGCTTCGACATTCATGCCCAGCTCGACAAAGGAAATCGAGGAGCCCGCCAGCATCAGAGCGACGAAGAGCATTATGGGGTCTGGCGCCAGCACCGGCAGGCAGACGGCGATGGAATAGAAGACGAAACCGATAAGGATGGCGGTGCGGGCGCCGATGCGGCCTACCAAGGGCCCGGCAATCGGCAGCGTCAGCAGGGTGCCCACCGGCATGCCCAGCAGCGCCACGGCAAGCGCCGCGGGCCCCAGCCCCAGCGCCGACTGCACTTCGGGAATGCGCGGCAACCACGAGCCGAACGCCACGGGCTGCAGGAAGAAGACCAGCATGACGAGGCGTTGTGGCGTGAGCAGGGACATGACGTGGACTCGGTGACCGCTATGGGTTCGACATTCGATTTGGTGCGGAGCCATCCCCGGACGGTTCAGACGCCCACCGCGCCTCGAGTGGCCCTCGGATTACGTCCGAGGGCGGCGCGGTGGCTGGGAGGCTATTGAGCGCCGCCATTGCGCTGGCAGCTTTTATCTTTCCGTCTGGAGGCGCCTCCGATGCCATGCGCCCTAGCGGGACGACGGCAAGCCCATCGGATAGGGCAGGTAGCCGATAAAGCCGGTCAGCTTCCAGGCGCCGTCGATCTTGCGGCAGAGATAGAGCGTCTGCCAGTTGAGCCGGTCGACGCCGCCATCGGCCAGTTTGATCTCGCCATCGAATTTCTTGCGGGCAAGGGCGCGCTCGCCTGTGATCTCGATCTCGGTGAGGCTGGTCGCGCGATGAATGCCGGCTTCCTGGTCCTCGGCGAACTCCACCTTCTGGCTTTCATGCGCCTGGCGCAGCCATTCGTCACGATAGCTGGCAAGAGTCGGAAAGCTGATGCTCCAGCCATCGGGATTGTCGCTTCTATTGCCGTGAATGCCCATGAAGTCATCGGCGGCAAAATCGTCTTCGACCATCGACCAGTCGGCCTCCACAAAGGCCTTGATGTCGCGCGGAACCAGCATGGTCCAGATGGCGCTGCGGTCGGCATCGCCGGGGAAGGGGTTTGTTGAAAGGCTCATATGTCTAGCGCTCGCGGCTGATGGGGGACAGTGAGGCACGTGCCGCTTTTCTGTACCAAATTTTCACAAGTGATATCCATTCTCTCTTTGGCATATGAGGCCACAAAGATACCAATTGCGGCATGCTGCGACAGAGGGGCGCTTTTGTCCACTGCGAAATGCAGCAAATTGGCGCGCAAATGGCCGTAAAATTCGGCACAATGCCGGAGGATTGGGCAGATTTTACGGGTGGCTTAAATTGGTATTGTGTTGCGCCAGAATCTGTGTTGACATTGTGTCGTCAAGCTGACTAGTCTTGAAAACCGTTTACATAACGGCACCAGCCCACCAAGAGGCTGGCGGTCTAATAAGGCAGGGAACATCGTCGCTATGCGTGTGGGCATTATCGGCCTCGGCTTTCGTTTGGGTTATCTGGCGCGCGTCTTTTCGCAGGCTCGCGACGATTTCGAGATTGTCGGCTATGTCGACCCCGCTCCGGCTGGATTGCAGCGCGTCCATGACGCTGGCCTGTCAGCAGGCAAGCAATATGATACGCTCGAAGCGCTGATCGACGAAGGCAAGCTCGACCTGCTCATGGTCGGCTCGCCCAATCACCTGCATCTCGACCACATCCGCATCGGTCTCGAACGCGGCATGAAGATTTTTGCCGAAAAGCCGGTCGTGACCACGGTGGAAGACACCATGGCTCTGGCCGAGTTGATCGGTCAGTATGGATCCGACCGGGTCATGGTCGGCCTGGTGCTGCGTTACGCCCCCCTTTATGTCGATCTGCGCAAGGCGCAGGCCGAGGGCCGGCTGGGTCCGGTCGCCTCCATCGAGGCCTCCGAGCACATTCCGCCCTATCACGGCGCCTTCTTCATGCGCGACTGGCGTCGCTACGAGAAATATGCCGGTAGTTTCATGCTGGAAAAATGCTGCCACGACCTCGACCTCTATAATGGGGTCATGGGCTGCCGGCCGCGTTTCGTCGCAAGCTTCGGCGGTCGTCGTTCCTTCACGCCGGAAAATGCTCCCCAGGGTGGCGGCGCCAACGATCTCGAGGTCTATCACCGTAAGCCCTCGGGCTGGCAGGGCTCCGAAAAGGTCTTCGACAGCGATGGCGACATCATCGATTTCCAGACCGCTATCGTGCAGTACGAGAACGGCGCAGCGCTGACCTTCCACACCAATATCAATGTGCCCGACGACTTCCGTCGCTTCGCCGTCATCGGCGCCAAGGGCATGGCGGAAGGCGATTTCGTCCGCAACTACTTCAAGGTCACCGACAGCCGCACCTCCGAGCGCATCGAGGACAAGACCTACCAGGCCAGTCCCCTGTCCGACCATTACGGCGCCGATGAGCAGATGGCCGCCGATATCCTCAAGCACCTGACCGAGGGCGCGCCGCTGCCGGTCTCGGTGACCGACGCGCTGGAGGCGGGCCTGTTGGCGCTCTCCATGGACGAGGCCATGCACAATAAGTCCGTGGTCGACATGGCCCCGATCTGGCAGCGCTTCGACGCTGCCCTTGGCCGAGGCAAGTAAGGGAGACGAGCCGATGACCAGCACCAGAAGCGCCACCCTTTTTGCTCTCGCTTTGCTCGCCCCGGCTCTGATCTATATCCTGACCATCGTGGCCTACCCGCTGGTGGACACGATCATCTTGTCCTTCACCAATGCCTCGCTGCGGGCCGACTATGATTTCGTCGGCTGGGCCAATTATCAGCGCATCTTCACTGCCGGCAATTTCACCGAGGTGATCATCCGCACCTTCGTGTGGACCTTCTTCTCGGTCAGCCTCAAGATGATCATCGGCATGTGCGGCGCCGTGCTGCTCAATGCCGCCGTGCCCGGCCAGGTGCTGTTCCGCATCCTCACCATGCCGCCCTGGATCGTCCCCATGGCCATCGGCATCTTCATGTGGGGCTGGATGTATAACGGCCAGTTCGGCATGATCTCGGGCCTGCTCGAAAATGTCGGGCTGACCAAGGGTCCGATCGCCTTCCTCGCCTATGGCAATACGGCCTTCTGGGCCACCATCGTCACCGATGTGTGGATCGGCGTGCCCATGGTCACCATCTATTTCCTGGCCGCCATGCAGTCGATCCCCAAGGATCTCTACGAGGCTGCCTGGACCGATGGGGCAGGGCGTCTCTACCGCTTCCGCCGCATCACCGTGCCGCTGATGATCCCGGCCATCGTCACCATGAGCCTGCTCTCGCTTATCGCCACCTTCAATTCCTTCGACATCATCTGGATCCTGACCCAGGGCGGTCCGTCCGGCTCGACCACCACGATGATCATCGACACCTACAAGACCGCCATGGGCTCGCGCAAATATGGCGAAGGCGCCGCCCGCGCCGTGGTGATCTCCATCTTCGTCACCATCTTCTGCATCACCTATTTCCGCGCCGTCCGTAAGCTGCAGCAGGGAGAAGCCAAATGAGCGTCGAAACCTCCAAGGCCAGCCTTCCCGCCGCCGAAGCCACGGCCACCGCCCCCAAGGCAAAGATCCGCGTCGCCAGTGCCAAGCCGATGATCGATCGCTACAAGTGGTACGAAGTCGCGGCGATCTATGCCGGCATCGCGGTATTCCTGTTCTTCGTGCTGGCCCCCTTCATCGAAGGGTTCCTCGTGTCGCTGAAGCCGCTGTCGCAGCTGTTCTCGCGCCCTTACAACTTCATCCCCAAGGTCTGGTCGTTCGACGCCTATTTCACCATGTGGCAGTCGGTTCCCGCGCTGGGCCTGCATATCTTCAACTCGTTCTTCATCTCGAGCGTGGTGACGCTGATCGTCGTCGTCATCGTCGTGCCGGCCGCCTATGCCTTTGCCCGCTTCAACTTCAGTGGGTCGGGACTGATGCTGGCCGGGTTCCTGGCGGTCAACATGTTTTCGGGCGCCGTGCTGCTCATCCCGCTGTTCCGCCTGATGCGGTCGATGGGCCTGCTCAACACCTATTGGGCCATGATCGTGCCGGGCGCCGCCTTCCTCATCCCATCGTCCATCTGGCTGTTGCGCACCTATATGCTGCGCATTCCCCGCGAGCTGGACGAAGCCGCCTGGGTCGACGGCGCCAGCCGCCTCTATACCCTGCGCCGGGTCATCCTGCCGCTGGCCATGCCGGGTATCGTCGTGGTCGCCATCATGACCTTCATCGGCGCCTATGCCCAGCAGTTCATCTTCGCGCTGACCTTCAACTCCAAGACCGAATTCATGCCGCTGCCGATCGGGCTCTTCGCCTTCTTCGGCAAGCAGGAGGTGATCTGGAACGAGCTGATGGCGGCGTCTTTCGTCGGAATCCTGCCGGTCATGATCGTGATCGTGTTCCTGCAGCGCTACCTCGTCGCCGGTCTGACCGCAGGCGCCGTGAAGCAGTAGGCAAGCGCGGCCGCCCCAGGCCTCGTGCCCAGGGCGACGCGCTGAAAACAAGGTTTGGAGCCGTTCGGTTCGCAAGGCGGAACGGCACCGGAAAGGGCCCGAGGGGGCCCGCATCAAGGGAGACTACCATGCAAAAGACTATTGGTCTGGTTGCCGTGTCCATGCTGACACTCGCCATCGCGACCCCGGCGGCGTTCGCGCAGGACAAGGAAATCAGCTTCATCAATTGCGGCGACAGCCTGACCGAAGGCTATGCCGAGAGCTTCGCCGAGTGGGAAGCGGCCAATCCCGGCTTCAAGGTGGTTCCCGAGATCGTCGGCTGGGGCCAGTGCCAGGATAAGGTGACCACGCTCGCTGCCGCCGGCACCCCGGTTGCCCTGGCCTATGTCGGTTCGCGCACCCTCAAGCAGTTTGCCCAGAACGACCTGATCGTTCCGGTGCCGATGACCGATGAGGAAAAGGCCGCCTATTACAACTACGTGCCCGAAACCGTCACCTTCGACGGCACCCAGTGGGGCGTTCCGGTGGCTTTCTCCACCAAGGCCCTGTTCTGGAACAAGGACCTGTTCGAAGCCGCTGGCCTCGATCCGGAAACCCCGCCCAAGACCTGGGAAGAAAAGATCGCTTTTGCCAAGCAGATCACCGAAAAGACCGATGCCGCCGGCTATGGCCTCGTCGCCAAGACCTTCGACAACACCATGCACCAGTTCCTGCATTGGGTTTACACCAATGACGGTCTGGTCATCGATGCCGATGGCAACATCACCCTGAATTCGCCGCAGGTCCTGGCCGCTCTGACCGCGCTCAAGGACATTGTGCCCTATTCCGAAGAAGGCCCGACCGCCTACGAACAGAACGAAGTGCGCGCCATCTGGCTCGATGGCGGCGTTGCCATGATCGAAGCCTCTCCGGGTGCTGCCATCCGCGCCGAAGAAGCCGGCATGAACTGGGGCGTTGCCAACCTGCCGCTCGGCCCCGATGCCAAGGGTCCCGGCACGCTGCTGATCACCGACGCGCTCGCTGTCTTCAAGGGCACCGGCGTCGAAGACCAGGCCATCAGCCTTGCCAAGTTCCTCACCGACGGCCAGCGCCAGTGGGATGCCGAAATGGCCCAGGGCCTCACCCCGCTGCGTCCGCTTGAGCCGCAGACTGGTGAACTTCTGGCTGAGAAGCCCTATTGGAAGCCCTTCCTCGACGGTATCGAATTCGGTGGCCCCGAGCCGCTGTTCACCGACTATATCGGTCTGCAGAACACCATGATCGAAATGGTTCAGTCGGTCGTGACCGGCGCTGCCGAGCCTCAAGCTGCCCTCGAAAAGGCTGCCGCCGAACTCGAGCAGTACAAGTAAGGTCCTCCCCTGACCGGGTTGCCGTCTCCTTCCGGAGGCGGCAACCACCCCGACCCCATCTCGCCGGAGACGCGAACCATGTCGCAATTGAGCCTCAAGCGCCTCGAAAAGTCTTTCAACGAAGCCCGCATCATCAAGGGCATCGACCTTGAAGTGTCCGAAGGCGAATTCGTTGTCTTTGTCGGACCCTCCGGCTGCGGCAAGTCCACCCTGTTGCGCATGATTGCCGGGCTCGAGGATGTCTCGTCCGGCCAGATCGAAATCGGCGGCAAGGCTGTCAACGACCTGCCCCCGGTGCAGCGCGGCATTGCCATGGTGTTCCAGTCCTATGCGCTCTACCCGCATATGAGCGTCTACGAGAACATCGCCTTCCCGCTGCGCGTCGAAAAACTGCCCCAGGCCGAGGTCGACAAGCGCGTTTCCGCCGCCGCCAAGGTGCTCCAGCTGGAAAGCCGTTTGCAGCACCGCCCCGGCCAATTGTCCGGCGGCCAGCGCCAGCGTGTCGCCATTGGCCGCGCCATCGTGCGCCAGCCCAAGATCTTTTTGTTCGATGAACCCTTGTCGAACCTCGACGCCGCCCTGCGCTCGGAAATGCGCATCGAGCTGATGGAGCTGCACAAGCGGCTCGGTTCGACCATGATCTATGTGACCCACGACCAGGTTGAAGCCATGACCATGGCCGACAAGATCGTGGTGCTCGATGCCGGCACCATCGCCCAGGTGGGCTCGCCCCTCGACCTCTATCACAAGCCCGACAATCTCTTCGTCGCCGGCTTTATCGGCTCGCCCAAGATGAACTTCATCTCCGGCAAGGTGCGCAGTGCCGACGGGACGCGGGCGGTGGTCGATCTGGGCTCGCTCGGCACCATCGAATTGCCGCGCAGCAGCACCGCCATTGCTGGTGAGGATGTGACGCTGGGCATTCGTCCCGAGCATCTGACGCTCGGTGAGGGTGATTTCGCGCTCGAAACCACGCCCAACATTGTCGAACAGCTGGGTATTCACACCATCACCTATTCCACGCTGCCGGGCGGCGAGCATTTTACCGCGCTGTTCGAGGGCAATCCTGATCTGGTGGAAGGCAAGCCGGTGCGCATGAGCTTTGCCAAGAGCCGGGTGCACCTGTTCGACGCCAAGGGTCTCGCCGTGTATTAACGCGCCATTGGCGCGCGAGGGGACACGCAATGCTCGATCTGGTTGGACTGCTGCAATCTGAAAAAGAGGCGTTCACCCGCTCCGAGCGGGCCTTGACGGAGATCGTGCTGGCCGACGTGGACAGCGTGCTGAAAATGTCGATCGTCGACCTCGCCTCGCAGGCCGATGTGTCGCCGCCCACGGTCACGCGGTTCTGTCGGCGCCTTGGCTGCGACAGTTACGCCGATTTCAAGGTGCGCCTGGCCCAGTCGCGCTTCGTGGGGCAACGTTACTTGGCGCCCACCACTGGCCCTTCCAGCGTGCGCGAGATTGCCCAGGGCGTGGTCAACGGCATCCAGTCCACCATTTACGAGACCTTCGAACGGCTGGATCTCGACGCCATCGAGCGCGCCGCCGATGCATTGGGCCATGCCAGTTTCGTGCTGACCTTCGGTTCGGGCGGGTCGTCGTCGATGATGGCGACCGAAGCCGAAGCGCGCCTGTTCCGGCTCGGCCTCAAGGTCTCTTCCTCCACCGATCATCAGGTGCAGATGATGCGCGCCGCCGCCGCCCCCGTCGGCAGCGTGGTCATGGCCTTTTCGCTCTCGGGCAATAATCTGCCTATGGCCAAGGCGCTGGATGTGGCGGGCGAATATGGCATTACCCGTATCGTCGTCACCCGTCCCGGCTCGCTGCTGGCCGAACAGGCCGATATTCTTTTGCCTATCCACTGGCGCGAAAACCAGGACATCCTTCGGCCCACGCCGGGCCGCTACGCCTTTCTCGCCACGCTCGACATTCTCTCGCAAACCATCGCCACCCGCCTTGGCGCCAGCGCCATCACCAGCATGCGGCGCATCAAGCACCAGCTTGTCGTCAATCGCGACGGCGAAGACGGCCAGCCGCTGGGGGATTAGTTTGGCATTTGGTCGGCATCCACCACTCCTTCGTCATCACCCGGCTTGACCGGGTGATCCATGCGGTGGCGCGGCGTGTGCTGGGCCATGGATTGCCCGGTCAAGCCGGGCAATGACGATGAACAAGAAATCCGTTTCACTGGGACCCCTGTAATGTCTTTTACCCTCGTCACCACCTGGACGCCCGCAACGGACGGCGAACCGCTCGGTTATGGCATCGAGCTGACCAATACCGGCGACAAGCCGGTCAGCAATTTCCAGCTGGGCTTTTCGGGGCCGGCGCGTATCGATCCGCATGCAACGCTCGAAAACGGCAGACTGCTGAAGCGCCTCTCCAACCACACGCTGATCGCGCCGCCCGAGGGCTTTGTGCTCGAACCCGGCCAGACCTGGACGGCAACGGCGCGCGGCCTTTCCTATGGCCTGCGCCATTGGAGCGACGGCGCCAATTCGGCTTATGTTGTGCTCGATGATGGTAGCCTGGTTGCCATTCCGACGGCCCCGACCAAGGGCAAGGGGCATAATGCTCCGCTGCTCAAGGGCGCGGCGCGCTTCCCGGTTCCCGCCAAAGCGCCGGTCAGCCATTCGATCATCCCCTGGCCCAAACATGTCGACACCAGCGGCAACCGCATTGCCCCGGTGGGTTTCGACCTCCAGCCGGAAGGCGATCTGGCGATCCGCGCTGCCGACGCCTTTGCCGATCTCACCGCCGAATTGTTCCCGGTCGAAGCCATTGTCCGCCCGGCCGCCGAGGGCGGCATGACCGTCTATGTCACCGAGAAGGCCGGGCTGGGCGGCGAGGCCTACGAAATCGCCTTCAGCGACAATAGCGCCGGAGTCTCCGCCTCCACCCATGCCGGGCTGTTTTATGGCCTCGTGACCCTCGGCCACATGCTGCGCGGCGCACGGCACTATCCGGCGACCTTCACCTGGCCGACCGGCGGCACCATCAATGATGAACCCGGCTTTGCCTTTCGCGGCACCCATCTCGACGTGGCGCGCCAGTTCTATACCGGGGCGGAAGTCAGCCGCCTGATCCGCATCATGGCCTGGAACAAGCTGAACAAGTTCCATTGGCATCTCACCGAGGACGAAGCCTGGCGGCTCGAGATCGACGCCTATCCCGCGCTGACCGAAATCGCCGCCTGGCGCGGCCACGGCAAGGCGCTGCCGCCGCTGCTCGGCTCGGGCCCGCAGCCGACTGGCGGCTATTATTCCAAGGCCGTGGTGCGCGACATCGTGGCCCTGGCCGATGACCTGGCCATTGCCGTCATCCCCGAAATCGACATGCCCGGCCACTTCTACGCGGCGCTGCAGGCGCTGCCGGAACTGCGCGATCCCAATGAGACTGGCGAATATCAGTCGGTGCAGGGCTTTCCCAATAACAGCCTCAATCCAGCGCATGAGCCGGTCTATAAATTCGTCGAGACGGTGATCGACGAGACCCTGGACCTGTTCCCCGCCGGCATTTTCCACCTGGGTGCCGACGAAGTGCCGCTGGCCGCCTGGTCCGGCTCGCCGCTGGCGCTCGACATGATCGAGACCATGGCCGGTCCGGCGATGCGCAAGAAGCACGAGGCGCAGTATAACCAGCTCGGCAATCACCACGGCGCCGACGAAATCGAAGGCTCGCCCACCGCGATCCTGCAGGCCGAGTTCATCAAGCGCGTGCATGCCTATATCACCTCCAAGGGCGCCATAACCGGCGGCTGGGAAGAGGCGGCGCATGGCGATGCCGTTGATAAGGACAAGTCCTATGTCATCGGCTGGCGCAATGTGGAGATCAATGCCGCCCTGGCCGAACGCGGCTTCGACATCGTGGTGTCGCCGGGCCAGCGCTATTATCTCGACATGGCCAATTCTGTCTCCTGGGCCGAGCCGGGCGCCGGCTGGGCCGGCTGGTCAGGCCCGCAGGAAACCTATGAATTCGAGGCGAGGGCGGGTTTCTCCGAGGAAGGGCTGAAGCACCTGATCGGCGTCCAGTCCTGTATCTGGTCCGAAAGCATGACCGATCGCGCCATCTTCGACCGTCTGGTCTTCCCGCGTCTCTCGGCCGTGGCCGAAGCCGGTTGGACCCTGCCCGAGCGCAAGAGCTGGGAGCGCTTCAAGGCGCTCGTTGGCCTCATGCCGATCATGTATGGGAACTTCGAGCAGGCTATCTGAGGGTAACTGAGGCACCCCCACCTAACCTCCCCCTGAAAAAGGGGGAGGGACCGATCCGGCGCACCCGAGCCCTCAGCGATACCCTTCTTCTCCTCCCCCTTCTTCAGGGGGAGGCCGGGTGGTGGTGACTTCGATCTGGCTCAGAGCCAGGGCTTCTCCACCATGGGCCAGATATCCTTGCGGGCCTTGCGGTAATTGGTTTCCGCCGGGCGGTTGGGATAGGGCTTTCCCGCCGAGCAATAGACGATCTCCGAGGCGATCTTGGAGAACGAATCGTAGAAATGGTTGGTCGACTTGATCAGCAGCACCTTGCGGCTGGTCGGATCAATGCCCAGGGCCGAGAACAGGCTGGGGTCGAAACTCTGCGCCCGGGTGGAGTTGAGGATCACGTCGATGCCGTCGAAATGAATCCAGGCCGCATCGCCGAACGGGGCGAAGCTGGCGCCGAATTTCATCTCGGCGTTCTTTTTCAGCGCCTTGATGGTGACGATCTTGTCGATTGGGTTGCCGGTGTCAGGTGCCGACTTGGCACCGAAGCGCAGTGGGATCTGTGCGCCGACGCCGGCGGCGAAACAGATCTGTACCGCGATGGGGTCCCAGATGGTGCCGACTGCCACGTCGGTGGCACCGCGCGCGATCAGTTCGGCGAGAATGACGGTGGCGTCGCCCGCCGTGCCGCCGCCGGGATTGTCCCAGACATCGGCGATGACGACCGGGCCTTTGGTCGCGGCTAGGGCGACATCGACGGCGGTTCTTTCGTCCACCTGGCTGACCATGAAGGTGCCGCGCATGGCATAGAGTTCACGGCCCAGCCGCTCGGCCAGGGCAGCACCCTTGGCGGCGCGGTCATTGGTGACGGCGACCAGCTTGGTGCCCATTTCGGGCACGTCACCAGCCATGAAGCCGTGCACCACCGACAGCGACAAGACGTCGGGCTCACTGGCCTCGAGCGCCATCAACTGGTCGACGAAACCGCGCATCGGCTGCTTGGAGGTGGGAAACACATCGATCATGCGGCAATCGAAAATGCTCATTACCGGCTTGACCTCGCCCTTGAGCGTGCGCACCGCAATATCCCAGAGATCGTATGCCCGATCAACGAAATCGGTATGCGGGAATTCCTTGAAATAGACGAAGAAATTGGCCGCCGCAGCCCGCTTGGCGGTCAGATGGCTGTGGGGGTCGAGCTCGGCACAGACCAGGATGTCCGGTCCGACAATATCGCGTATCCGGGTCAGCAGGTCCCCCTCGGGATCGTCATAACCCTGCGCCACCATGGCACCGTGCAGCCCCATCACCACCGCATCCACGGGCAGCGCCTGGCGCAACTGGCCGAGAATTTCATCGCGCAGCTCTTCATAGGTCGCCTTGGCAACAAGGCCCGCCGGATCGGCCCAACTGGCGCTGCCCTCGATCAGCGTCCAGCCTTCGCGCGCGCATACCGCGCGTCCCACCGTGATCGGCGCCGTGCACAGCGTCGGGGTCGCCGGGTGTTCGCCGGGGCGCGCATAGAGGGAGGCCTCAAATGCCTGCCTGTCGATGGCAATGGGCGAAAAGGTGTTGGTTTCGGTGGCGAGGGCGGCAGTGAAGATGCGCACGGCAGGATTTCCGGAGCTCAAGGCAAGGGTGGACGCCAAGCGGGGCGCCGACACCACGCTAGCAAAACTCCAAGGCGCATTCACGTAAGAAATTTACATTGTGACGCGCAGATTTCGCCCAATTCACCCTGAAATAAGCTATTCTTGCGGTGATTTAAGAAACTGACTTTCAAAATATCAGGAGTGAGCCCATGCCGATCAAGCGTTACGGAGCCGAAAAGTCGGGAGCCGGTGGCCAGAACCTGCCTTTCGCCCGCGCCGTGGAAGCTGGTGGCTGGCTCTATGTTTCCGGCCAGGTGGCGATGAAGGATGGCGAGATCGTCAAGGGCAGCATCGTTGATGAGACGCATCTGACGATTAAGAACGTGCTCGCCATTCTCGAAGAGGCTGGTTACGGGCTCGAACATGTGGTGCGTGTCGGCGTCTGGCTCGACGATCCCCGCGATTTCTGGAGCTTTAATGGCATTTATAAGAGCTATTTCGGCGAGCATCCGCCGGCCCGCGCCTGCGTGCAGAGCCGCATGATGGTCGATTGCAAGGTCGAGATCGACCTTGTGGCCTATAAGGGGCCGTAAGGCCGAGACAAGCAGCGAGACCGCGCAATGAGCCAGGGTTCCCCTTTTCGCCTCGATGGCAAGACCGTGCTGATCACCGGCGCCGGGGGTGGCATCGGCCGCTCACTGGTCGCCGCCTTCCAGGCCGCCGGCGCGGCCGTGGTTGGTGCCGACCGGAAAGCGTCCATGCTCGAGCGGTTGTCGCTGGTCCGGCAGGTGCTGTTCGATCAGGCCGATAGCGCGGCGACACGCGCTGCCATTGCCGCCGATATCGCCGCCCATGGCGTAGTCGATGCGGTGGTCTCCAATGCCGGCTTCACCCGCGCCGAGCATTTTGGCCAGGTCGATGATGCGGTCTGGGCCTCGGAGATGGCCATCAATCTCAACGGCGCCTATGCGCTGACCGACCCGATCGTCAACGCCATGGCGGCGCGCGGGCGGGGCAGCGTGGTGTTCATTTCCTCGGTCAATGCGCTGCAGCATTTCGGCAATCCCGCCTATGCGGCGGCCAAGGCCGGGCTCGTTGCCTATGCCAAGGCGATCGCGGTCGAGCGGGGCGGCGAGGGCGTGCGTGCCAATGTGGTGGCGCCCGGTTCGGTGCGCACTCCGGCCTGGGATCATCGCCTGGCGGCCGATCCCAGCCTTCTCGACAACGTGCTGCCGCACTATCCGCTGGGGCGCATGGTGACGCCTGTTGAAGTAGCCAATGCGGCTCTGTTCCTGTGCTCGGATGCCGCCTCTGGTATTACCGGCACGGTGCTGCCGGTCGATGCCGGGCTCACCGCCGGCAATCTGCGCTTCGTCGATGACGTCCTGAGGGGAAAATGACCGCTATCGCCGATCTCCAAACGCCCTGCGTGCTCATCGATCTCGACCGGGTCGAGGCCAATCTCAAAAAGGCGCAGGCCTTTGCCGACGCTGCCGGGCTGAAACTGCGGCCCCATATCAAGACCCACAAGCTGCCGCGCTTCGCCAAGTGGCAGCTGGAGCTGGGCGCGGTGGGGATTACCGTACAGAAGCTGGGCGAGGCCGAGGTGATGGCCGATGCCGGCATTGACGATATTCTCCTCACCTTCAACATTATCGGCGCTGCAAAGCTGGCGCGCCTCAAGGCGTTGCATCAGCGGGTGACCATCCGCGTCGTCGCCGATAGTGCTGCTTCCGTCGATGGGCTTGCCGCTGCTTTCACCGACCCATCCCATCCGCTCGGCGTGTTCATCGAATGCGACACCGGCATGGGGCGCTGTGGCGTGCAATCGCCCGAGGGTGCGCTGGACCTGGCACGCCGGGTGCTGGCCGCGCCGGGCCTGAAGCTGGCCGGGCTGATGACCTATCCGGCTGCCGGAAAATATCGCGAATCCGCCAAATGGCTGGCCGACGCCAAGGCGCTGTTCGACCGCGAGGGCATCGTTCTGCCCGAGATCACCACCGGCGGCACGCCCGATATCTGGCACGCAGACGAAGCCGGGGTCGCGACCGAATATCGGCCCGGTACCTATATCTATATGGACCGCTCGCAGGTCGCCGCCGGGGCCGCCAGCTATGATGATTGTGCGCTCACCGTGCTGGCGACCGTTGTTTCCCGCCCCACGGAAAACCGCATCATCATCGATGCAGGCTCCAAGACACTGACCAGCGACCTGCTGGGGCTGACCGGCCACGGCTATGTGCTCGGCTATCCCGAGGCGCGCATTGTCGGCCTCAGCGAGGAACACGGCACGCTCGATTTCTCGGCCTCGGCGAGCAAGCCCAATATCGGCGACACAATCCGCATCATCCCCAACCATTGCTGCCCGGTCAGCAATCTCTTCGATGTCGTCAATCTGGTGCGCGGCACGGAACTGGTCGAAACCGTGCCGGTGGCGGCGCGGGGACGGGTGGATTAGCTCCGCTCGAAGCCGCGTTTGAGTTCCCAGTCGGTGACGCGGCGGTCATATTCGAATTGTTCCCAGTCGGCGGTGTGGGCGTAGTGGTTGACTACGTCCTGCCCAAAGGCTTCGGCCAGCATGGTGCTGGATTTGAGCGCCGCGGTGGCATCGCGCAGGGTCTTGTGCACTTCGCGAAGTTTCTCGCCCGAATAGGCATCGCCGGCAAAGGCCGGTTCGAGCGTCAGCTTGTCCTCGATGCCCTTGATCCCGGCGGCAAGCAGCGCGGCAAAGGCGAGATAGGGATTGAGGTCGGCGCCGCCGATACGGCATTCGACGCGGATGCCCTTGGTATTTTCCCCGCAAAGGCGGAAGCCGGCCGTGCGGTTGTCGCGGCTCCAGATCGCCTTGGTCGGCGCGAAAGTCCCGACCTGGAAGCGTTTGTAGGAATTGATGTAGGGCGCGAGGAAATAGGTGATGTCGCCGGCATAGGTCAGCAGGCCCGCCATGAACTGTTTCATCAGCTCGGACATGCCGAATTCATCGCTCTCGTCGATGAACTGGTTCTTGCCGTCCCTGGCCAGCGACATATGGATATGGCTCGATGAACCGGCCAGGTCATAGGCCCATTTGGACATGAAGGTCACCGCCTTGCCATGGGCGAAGGCGATTTCCTTGGTGGCGTTTTTCAGCACCACATGCCGGTCGGCCATGACCAGGCTCTCGGCATAGCGCACATTGATCTCTTCCTGCCCCGGACCCCATTCGCCCTTGGAATTCTCGATCGGAATGCCGGAGGCGTGCAGCTTGTTGCGCAGGTCGCGCATCACATCCTCTTCCTTGGTGGTCTGGAAGATGTGGTAATCCTCGATATAGTAGCCAGCGGTCTTGAGGTCGCGATAGCCTTTGTCGAAGGCGGTGCGGAAGCTGTCGTCGAACAGATAGAATTCGAGCTCGCTCGCCATATTGGCGCTGAGCCCCATGGCCTCGAGCCGCGCGAGCTGTTTTTTCAGCACATTGCGCGGGGCATGCGGAATGGGGGCATGGTCGTGATGGTCGAGCAGATCGGCGATGACCAGCGCCGTGCCCTCGAGCCAGGTGCATTGCATCAGCGTGGAGAGGTCTGGCTTCATGACGAAATCGCCATAGCCCTTGCCCCAATTGGCGGCTTCATAACCGGGCACCGGCTCCATGTCGATATCGTCGGCGAGCAGATAGTTGCAGCCATGGGTTTCTTCCAGCGCGCCCTCAAGGAAGAATTGCGCCAGGAACCGTTTGCCGATCAGGCGCCCCTGCATGTCGGGGAACGCCACCAGAACGGTGTCGATCCGCCCGGCCTCAACATCCTCCCGCAATTTTTCCAGCGAATAGGCGCCCATCGATCAGTCCACTTCTTCTTGTGTCTTTTAGTCCTGCTGTGCCCGGTCGCGCGCACGCGGCCGGGCAGTTCGGGGAGGAGGATCAGTAGCGATAGGGCGCGCCGGCCTTTTCCATGTCGGCATTATATTGCTTGATGATTTCGACCACGCGCGCGCTGCGTTCGGACTGGGCGGCGATTTCGTCCCAGAAACCCAGCGCATCGGTTTCGACCTGCTTCCACTCCGCTGCCGGGATGGTGGTCAATTCGAGATTGCCATTGATGCGGTAGCTGGCTTCACCGGCCCAGTACCAGTGCTGGCGGTAATAGTGGGAGCTGTCGATCATCATGCGGTAGAGCTGCTGCAGATGCGGCGGCAGCGCATTCCACTTGTCGGAATTGACGAAATAGGACCCGGCCCAGGCGCCCGAGAGCGGATTGGTGAGATAGTATTTGAGCACATTGGCCCAGCCCACGGTGTGCAATTCGGTAATGCCGCACCAGCAAATGCCGTCGAGTTCACCGGTCTGCAGCGCCGGCTCCACGTCTTCATAGGGCAGCGACACCGGAATGACGCCATAACGCGACAGGAACTGCCCGGCGGTTGGGAAGGTATAGACGCGCAATCCGCGCAGATCGGCCAGCGAATTGATGGGCTTGGTGGTGCCGAAATTGCACGGGTCCCAGGCGCCGGTCGACAGCCAGGTGACGCCGGGGATTTCGGCATAGGCCTCTTCCCAGATTTCCTTGAGGCCACGCCAGTGCCAGAGCGCCGGCACATCGAGCGAATAGCGCGAGGCGAGCGGGAAATAGGCACCGAACACTTTGACGTCCACCGGCGCGGCGGCTGAGTCGTCGTCCGACTGGGCGGCGTCGATAGTGCCCTGCTGGACGGCGCGGAACAGCTCACCATGCGGCACCAGCTGGTCGGCGGTATAGAGTTCGATTTCCATCTCGCCATTGGCGGCGGTGTTGAACCATTCGATGGCATTGGCCACCACATGCTCGGCCAGCGCCGGTCCGGCATAGGTCTGCAGGCGCCAGCGAATGGGCGCCTGGGCCCGCACATGCGGCATGGCCAGGGTGGTGGCGCCGACGGCGCCGGCGGTGGCAAGGCCGGCCCGCTTGAAGAATTCGCGTTTGTTGATCTTGGTGGTATCGCTCATTTCAGTCGTTCCCTTTCATTGAAATGTGCCGGACGGCGCCCCTCAGCGACCGTGTCCCTCCCGGCGGTGTACCCACTCGCAATAGGTGGTCAGCTCCTTTGCTGTCTGTCTCAGCGGCCCGTCACCAAGCGGGGCAACCAGAGCGCGATTTCGGGGAAGATCATGACGATGATCATCGAGAGCACCATCAGAAGAAAGAAGGGCCAGATCGAGCGATAGATATCCATCAGGCTGATCTCGGGCGGCGCCATGGCGCGCATCAGGAACAGGTTATAGCCGAAGGGCGGGGTGATATAGGCGATCTGGCAGGTGATCGTATAAAGGATGCCGAACCAGATGGGGTTGAACCCCAGCGAGATCACCAGCGGAATATAGAGCGGCGCGACGATAACAAGCATGGCGGTGTCGTCGAGGAAAATGCCCAGCACGACGAAGCTCAGGAGCATGACGATCAGGATGCCCCAGGGATCGAGCTCCCAGGTGTTGAGTAGGAGATTGCTGATCGCCTTGATCGCTCCCAGCCCGTCATAGACCGAGGAAAAGCACAGCGCCGCCATGATGATCCAGAGGAACATGCACGACACCAGAAGCGTGTTGCGCGTCGCCGATTCCAGGATTTTCCAGTTGAGCCTACGGGTGAACAGCGCCGCCAGCGTCGCGAGCAAGGCGCCAACCGCCGAGCTTTCGACCAGGCTGGTAATGCCGGTGAGGAACAGGCCCATCATGGCGCCGAAAATGCCGACCGGCAGCAGGCCCTCGCGCAACAGCACCAGCTTTTCCGACGTGGACAGGGCCCGGCGTTCTTCTTCGGGCAAAGCAGGGGCGAGCTCGGGCTGAATGCGGCACCGAATATAGATGTAAAGCGCGAACAGCGCCGCCATCATCAGGCCGGGCAGAATGCCGGCCAGCCAGAGCTGCATCACCGGCTGGCGCGCGATCATCGCATAAAGCACCAGCACCACGCTGGGCGGAATAAGAATGCCGAGCGACGAGCCGGCCTGGATGACGCCTGTTACCATCACCTTGTCATAGCCGCGGCGCAAGAGCTCGGGCAGGGCGACGGTGGCACCGATGGCCATGCCGGCGACCGAAAGCCCGTTCATGCAGGAAATCATCACCATCAGCCCCACCGTGCCGATGGCGAGACCGCCCCGCATCGGCCCGAACCAGACGTGGAACATGCGGTAGAGATTGGAGGCGATGCCGGTTTCCGACAGCATATAGCCCATGAAGACGAAGAAGGGCACGGTGATCAGCGGGAACCAGTTCATCACCTGGATGGCGGCGTTGAACGGCATTTCCGCTGCGCCATTGCCCCAGAGCCAGAGCGCTGCGGCCGAGCCGACAAAGCCGATGACCCCGAACACCCGCTGCCCCGTCATCATCAGCAGCAGCATCGAGGCGAACATGAAGATCGTGATCAGTTCCGAGCTCATGCGATCGGCTTCCCGCGGGCGATAGCGATGTCTTTGAAGAGATTGGAGATAGCCTGCAGCAGCATCAGGAAGATGCCGATGGTCATCAACAGCTTCACCGGCCACATGGGCGGCGACCAGGACGAATAGTTCTTCTGATTATAGGTGATGGCGTATTCGGTGCTCGACCAGCCGCCGCGCACCATCACCACGAGATAGAAGATGACGAACAGGATGGTGATGACATCAACCATGGCCTGCCGCTGCGGCCGCAGCTGGCCATAGAGCAGGTCCATGCGCACATGGGCGTTTTCCTGCATGGAATAGGCGGCGCCGATGAGGAAATAGGTGGCCAGGAGAAACTGCGTCATCTCCAGTGCCCAATTGACCGGCATCCCGGTCAGCAGGCGCGAAAAGGTGGAATAGAGCTGGATGCCGCCCATGACGAACAGCAGATACATGGCGACGCGGCCGATGGCCCGGTTCACCCGATCGACCAAGTGCACATAGAGCCGGATCACTTTCGGCATGGGCTACGTCCTTGTCGCGGGCTTATGGTCATTGCGCCTCTATCCCTGCCTGAGGGCCTGCCGGGCCCGAGCGAGGCAGCGGCCGAGCCGTTCGGCCCATTGCGCCACCCCATCGGGGGTCTGGATTTCGTCATTGCGCAGCTCGATCATGGTGGCGTCGAGCCCCCTGATATCACCGTGTTTTTCAAGGGTGAGCGTCACCCCGTTGAGTGCCGCATAGGGCTCGTTCCAGCCCACATTCATCTCCGGCGCTTCGCCTTTGAGCGCCTCGAACAGGGCGCGGGTGAAGCGCTGATCGGTGCCGTGGATCAGCCCGATCGGCCAGGGGCGGGCCTTGCCGAGATAGACCGGGGTGAAGGAATGAACGCAGACCAGGATCGTTTCGCGACCAGCCCGCTGGCGCTCGGTCAGCACCGCGTCGATGGCGGCGTGATAGGGCTGGTGGTAGTTCGCAATGCGAAACTGCCGCTCGGATGCAGAGAGATTTTCATTGGCGGCGATGCGGGTGGCTTCCGATAGCGTCCAGATCAGGTCGGGCGCGTCGTGATCGCGATTGGCGTCGATGATCAGGCGCGACACGGTCGATTCCACCAGGGGCGCATCGAGTAGATCGCGCAATGCCTGGCTGAGCGGCAGGGCGCCGGGGTCCCAGGCGATGTGGCTTGCCCGTTCGGCATCGGTGAGGCCGAGATCGCCATATTGGGGCGGGATACGGTTGGAGGCGTGATCGCAGACCAGCACGAAGGGCGAGGTGCCCTCCCTGTTGCTGACGATCACTGCCGGCTCCCCTGCCGCGTCCATTTGCCGTTGGCCTCCAGGCGTTAACTTCTGTAACAGTAGTTGCATAAGCGCGAAATCTGTCAATGCTGAAACGAAACATTCAGGAGCCGCGATGGACGGCAAGAGCGTTGCAGGCCGCATTCACGATCTCAACGACCAGTTGACGGCATCAGGCCGCAAGGCGGCGCGGGGGCTGTTGGGGAACTATCCACTGCTCGGGCTGGCGCCGGTCGCCGAGTTCGCCGAGGCGGCAGGCGTGAGCGCCGCCAGCATTGTGCGCTTCGTGGCGCAACTGGGCTTCAAGTCTTACCCCGAATTCCAGCGCGCTTTGCGCGACGAATTGGAGCAGCGGTCGAAATCACCACTGCAGCGCGGCGCGGCGCCCGATGGCGAGCCCAGCGATGGGGCATTTCTTGCGCGCTATCTGCATCAGGCGCAGACCCGGCTGGCCGATACGCTCCGCCATATTCCCGAATCCGAATTCGAGGCGGTGGCCATGCGTCTCGCGAGCGGCAAGGGTGCCTGCTACATGATGGGTGGGCGGTTTACCGATTTTCTCGCCGGCTATTTCGAGGCCCATATGCGGGTCATCCGCCCCGGCCTGCGCCGCTTCGATGGCCGCCCCGCCACCCGTGCCGATCAATTACTCGATGTGCGCGCTGGGGATATGGCGATACTGTTCGACGTGCGCCGCTATGATCCGGTGGTGGCCGATGTGGCGGCGGTGCTGGCGCGCCACCGCGTCGATATCGTGCTGATCACCGATGAATGGCTGAGCCCCGCCGCCCGCCATGCGCGCTATGTGCTGCCCTGCCACACCCAGACCGGTCGCGCCTGGGATGCCAACGGGGCTTTGTTCAGCGTGGTCGAGGCGCTGATCGCCCGGGTGACGGAACAGTCCTGGTCCACCGCGAGCAAACGCATGCGCGCGGTGGAAGATCTCTAGGCCTCAGAACACGCGGCCTTCCTGCTCCGGCATATAGGCAATTTCCTCCGGCGTACTGTCGCGACCCAAAGCGGCATTGCGGAAGGGGAAGCGGCCGAAGCGGGCAATGGTGTCGCGATGGGCGATCATGAACTCCAGCGATTTCTCGTCGCCGTGCAGCTCGAACAGCCGTACGCCCTCGTTCTGGATCACCAGCGATTCCGCATGCATGTAGGGCATGTAGAAGAAGGTCGCCCAATCGCGCTCCACCGCGTCATCGGCGCCCATCGCCGCCGCTTCCTGCGCCAGTGCCAGCGCCATCTTGTCCTGGGCGAAGGCGACGGGGCTGTTGCGATGCAATTGCCGCGACAGCTGGTCGAGCACGACGATTTCGGCGAGGCGACCTTCGGGCGTGGCGCGCCATTCCCAGGCTTCGCCGCGCGCCACCTGGGCATGCAGTTCGCCGAAGCGCTCGGCACATTTGGCGTCGAAGGCGGGCTCGCCGCCGAACCAGTCTTCATAGCCGTGATCGACAAACCAGAATGCGATGAAGTTTTCCGGTCCCTGCATGACGCTCTCCGCTGACAGTAAAATCGGCGCCACCTTGGAGGCGGCAGCCCGAGCTGTAAAGCGCCGGGGACAGTCTTTGTTCCCCATCTTCCCGCTTGCGCGCGGCGGAAGGACGCCCCTATTCGGCGCAGCGATTTCGTGATTTGCTGGCGCCTGCAAACGAGGAGACTCTGTGATGCTCAGGGGTTTTGTTCTGACGCTGGCGCTGCTCGCCGGTACCGGCGCTGCCATGGCCAATTGCTATGAGGGCCTGGGCTGCGACGACAGCGCCTATTTCTCCAAGCCGCAGCTGCGCCAGCTCTCCTGCCAGTCGCTGTGGGAAGTGCGCAACATGATCTACCAGCAGAACGGCTATTGCTTCCAAAGCGACCGGGCCCGCAAGGTGTTCAGCAATGCCGGCTGCTGGATCAACGACCAGGGCGCGGTCAAGCTCAATGTCTATGAGCGCAAGAACGTGGCCACCATTGCCGAGGTCGAAAAGTCGCGCGGCTGCAACTAGAGCCCCAGCCGCGCCACGAGAGCAGGCCATTCGGCCAGGAGAGCGTCGCGGGCGCGCAGGCCTCCGCCGCGCTCGTGCCGGGCCTCGTCCTGGGCCAGCCGCGCAAAGACCAGGCGCTTGCCATCCTTTTCGGCCCAGCCGACATACCAGCCCCAGCCCTTGGCATAATCGAAACTGCGGTCGGCGCGGCGCGGATAGGCCGAGCCGGTCTTGCCCCACAGCGCCCAGCCCTCTGTGGTCCCCGCGCTTTCAACCAGACTGATCGCGCCGCTCATCGCGGCCGCTGATACCGGCAATTGCCCCTCGATCAGCGCGGCGGTGAACCCCGCCTGTTCCAGCGGTGAAATCTTGAGCGAGGAGGAAATCCAGGCGCGTTCGAGGCCATTGTCGAAGCCGGGATCGCCGGAGACATCGGCATTGCCGAAGCCCAGCGCGCTCAAATAGTCGCTGAGCCGTTCCGCCCCGAGCTGCCGCGTCAGCCGCTGCGAATACCAGACCACCGAATGGCGCATCCAGCCGGCGGGATCGACATCGCCCTTCCACGGCGCGCCGCCCCAATCTGGCTCGCCAGGCTTGAAGGTCATCACCGGTTCGCTGCGAGAGAGCAGCAGGCCTGCGTCGAACCCTATCACCGCCAGCGGAATCTTGAATGTCGAGGCCGGCGTGACCCGGCTCTCGCAATCGCCATCGGCGAGCAGCACATTGCGGCTGACCGGATCGGCCACCAGCGTGCAGATATCCCGCGCCAGCGCCGGTCCCGCGCCCAGCGCCAGGATGAGCGCGGCCACGACAGTCGTCAGTTTTGGCAAGGCCATGGGCTATACACGCCCCTCCAGCGCCCGGTCGAAGATGTCGAGTGCGCGCGCCTTGGTGAGTTCGATGGGATTGCCGCCTGCTGTCGGATCGACAATGGCCATGTCGCCGATCTTGTCGCGCTTGCTGTCGTCGACCTTGAAGTCGCGCAAAGTATGCGGAACCTCGAGCCGCAAACGCAGCCCGATCACCGCATGCAGGAAGGCGTCGAAATTGGGCGCCAAGCCGAGATAGGCCGCAAGCCGGGCGATCCGCCCTTCGATGGCGGACTGATTGACCACCAGCACATAGGGCATGAACACCGCATTGGTCATGCCGTGATGGGTGTCGTAGAGCGCGCCCACCGGGTGGCTGAGTGCGTGAATGGCCCCGAGCCCCTTCTGGAACGCCGTCGCGCCCATGGCCGCCGCGCTCATCATATGGCCGCGCGCCTCCACGTCATTGGGATTGGCCGCCACCTTGGGCAGGTTTTCGAAAACGAGGCGAATGCCTTCGACTGCGATGCCGTCGGCCATGGGGTGATAGCCGGGCGCGCAATAGGCCTCGAGGCAATGGGCCAGCGCATCCATGCCGGTGCCCACGGTGATGAAGCGCGGCATGCCCACGGTCAGTTCAGGATCGGCGATGACGATCTTGGGCATCATCAGCGGATGAAAGATGACCTTCTTGGTATGGGTGGTCTCGTCGGTGATCACCCCGGCGCGGCCCACTTCGGACCCGGTGCCGGCGGTCGTGGGTACGGCAATGATGGGTAAGATGCCCTTGGGATCGGCACGGGTCCACCAGTCCCCGATATCCTCGAAATCCCACATTGGCCGCGTCTGCCCGGCCATGAAGGCGATGACCTTGGCGGTGTCGAGACCGGAGCCGCCGCCAAAGGCGATGACCCCATCATAGCCGCCCTCGCGCAATACCTTGATGCCGGCTTCGACATTGGCCGAAATCGGGTTCGGCTTGACCTCGGCAAAGAGGCCGACATCGACGCCGGCATTGCGCAGCAGTGCCAGAGTGTTCTGCGTCACCGGCAGATTGGCCAGCCCCGCATCGGTGACCAGGAGCGGCTTGCTGATCCCGGCAGACTTCAGCGCCTCGGGCAATTCGGCGATGCGGCCGGGGCCGAACTTGACGGCGGTTGGGTAATTCCAGTTGGCTTTTGTCATTTTGTGCCGTCTCTCATTGAGCCTTGAGGTGAAAGCTTTTGGGCTGGGTCAAATTGGCATAGCCGATTTCGCTCAGCGCCCCGCCCTTGCCGGTGTCCTTGACCCCGGTCCAGACCAGCGCGGGGTCGAGATAATCGCAACGATTGGCAAAGACCGTGCCGGTCTCGATTTCGGTGCCGAGGCGGGCCGCAGCATCGAGATCGGCGGTCCAGACCGAGGCGGTGAGGCCATAGGGGCTGTCATTCATCAAGGTCACGGCCTCGGCGTCGTCGGCCACCTTCATGATGCCGACCACCGGTCCGAAACTCTCCTCGCGCATGACGCTCATCTGGTGGTTGACCCCGGTCAGCACTTCCGGCGCCAGCCAGGGCGAGCCGGCCTGGTCTTTGGCGTGCCGCGTGTTGAGGTGCCGTGTGGCGCCGCCGCGCACGGCCTCCTCGGTCTGCTGGCGCACCAGATCGGCGAAATTGCCGCGCGCCATCGGCCCGACAATGGTGTCGGGATCGAGCGGATCACCCAGCGTCCAGCCTTTGGCCTGGGCAATGAAGCGCTCGACGAAGCCGTCATAGGCGTCCTCATGCACATAGATGCGCTCGACCCCGCAGCAGGACTGCCCGGAATTGAAGAAGCTGCCATCGACGAGGTTTTCCGCCGCCATCTCGAGATCGGCATCGGCGCGCACATAGGCGGGGTCCTTGCCGCCCAGTTCCAGCCCCAGCGTGGCAAAGGTGCCGGCGGCGGCCTTTTCGATGCGCCGCCCGCCTTCCACCGAACCGGTGAAGTTGATGTGGTCGATCTGGCCCGAGCCAATCAGTTTTTCGGTATCGGCATGGCCGAGCACCAGGTTCTGGAAGAGGCCTGCAGGTAGCCCCGCAGCCGCGGCGGCCTGGGCAAAGCGCTCCCCGGCGAGCAGGGTCTGGCTGGCATGTTTCAGCACCACCGCATTGCCGGCGACCAGCCCCGGCACGATGGAATTGGCGGCGGTGAGGAACGGGTAGTTCCAGGGCGCGATTACCATGACGACGCCCATCGGCTCGCGGCTGATATAGCGGGTAAAGCCCGGCTTGTCGGGGCGCATCGAAGGCGCCAGCGAGGCCTCGGCGATAGCCAGCATGTGGCGCGAGCGTTCTTCCACCCCGCGCTTTTCGCCGCCGAAGCGCACCGGGCGACCCATCTGCCAGGCCAGTTCGGGCACGATCTCGTCATTCATGGCCAAAAGCGCATCGACCATGCGGCCGACGGCGGCGACACGCTCGGCGACAGGCACGGCGCGCCAGGCGCGTTGTGCCGAGCGGGCCCGGGTCATGGCGCTGTCGATTTCGGGTGGGGTGACCAGCTGGCGCGTGGCATAGACCCGGCCATCGACGGGGGAAATGATCTCGACGCTATCGGACATGCAGAACTCCCTGATGCGCCAATTACTATCGATCCAACGCCGCCGCGCAAGCTGGGCCGAATGTGATAATGCATGAGCGTGCCGCCCGCCTTTATGATGCCGCCCGACCCATTGGAGCCGATATCGTAGTGTCCTTGCCCCGTTCCCATTTCGATCGCCCGGTGACCGATATCGCGCGCGAACTGATCGGCGCCGGTCTTTTCGTCGCCGGCGTGGGCGGGCGGATCGTGGAAGTGGAAGCCTATGACGCTACCGATCCCGCCTCGCACAGTTTTCGCGGCCCAACCCCGCGCAATGCCGCCATGTTCGGTCCGGCGGGGCATGCCTATGTCTACAAGATCTACGGTATCCATTTCTGCCTCAACATCGTCTGCCAAAAGGGCAGCGCGGTGTTGATCCGGGCCATCGAGCCCAGCGAGGGTGTCGGGACGATGGTGGAGCGGCGCGGGCTGATGGGCGACAAGCAATTGTGCTCCGGGCCCGGAAAGCTCGCGCAGGCGCTGGGCATCGGTCTCGGTCATAACGGAATGCCGCTCGACGCCTTTCCCTTCGAAATCCGGGCAGCGGAGCAGGAACACGCTATCGGGGTGGGCGCGCGCATCGGCATCACCAAGGGCGCCGAGACGCCCTGGCGCTTCGTGCTTCAGGGATCGCCGTTCCTCAGTCGCCCCTTGCGTTGAAGGCGCTGGAAATTAAGATCAGGCGAAGGCCAGACCGGCGCGCTGTCCCTGCTGCCACACGACGCGGCAGGGCTCCATCGAGTGGCCGAACAGCACATAGAACTGGCTGGGCAGATGGCCGCCATTCCATTCCACCATCGCGCCCGAACGGGTCAGATTGGTAATGGTCAGCGGCATGCGCTCCAGCCCACTATCCGAGACAGCGGTAGCGGCGATGCGGACGATTTCGCGGTTTTGACGACGGCGTTCCATGGCTCAAGAAATAGGCGGGATCGGTTAGCTGAAAAGTGCCGATACCAAGGCGATTTGATGCAATTTGTAACAATCGTCACAGGGGCGCCCGGTTGCCACACTCGCCCCACCATGATTCAACAGGCGCGTGGAAGCCATTGAGTCTCTAGATCTGTTCTCGCCCCATCGCCACGAACGGCCCTCGCCGCTCATGGTGCTGCGCGATATCTTTGGCCATCGCAGCTTTCGCGGCCAGCAGGCCGATGTCGTCGATCACCTGGTCGGCGGCGGCGACGCGGTCGTGCTGTTTCCCACCGGCGCCGGCAAGTCCATGTGCTTCCAGATCCCGGCCATCTGTCGGCCTGGCGTTGGTATCGTGGTGTCGCCGCTGATTGCGCTGATGCGCGACCAGGTCGAGGCGCTGAAACAGGCGGGCGTGGCGGCCGCTGCGCTCAATTCTTCGTTGTCGCCGCAGGAATCCGCCGAGGTGCGCCGGCAATTGCGCAATGGCGAACTCGACCTGCTCTATGTGGCGCCGGAACGGGTGGCGACCCCCGGCTTTGCCAATATGCTTTCGGGCATCGAGATCGCGCTCTTTGCCATCGACGAGGCCCATTGCGTGAGCCAGTGGGGCCATGATTTCCGCCCTGAATATCGCGAGCTCATCCATCTGGTCGAGCTCTATCCCGGCGTGCCGCGTGTCGCCCTCACCGCTACTGCCGATCCCACGACGCGCGAAGACATTATCGAACGTCTGGGGCTCGAACAGGCGCGGGTCTTCACCACCAGCTTCGACCGTCCCAATATTTCCTATTCCATCGTCGAGCGCGACAAGCCGCGCGAGCAACTGCTGGATTTCCTGGCCGGCCACAAGGGCGATAGCGGCATCGTCTATTGCCTTTCCCGCGCCAAGGTCGAGGATATTGCCGACTGGCTCAGTGGCAAGGGTATTCGGGCGCTGCCCTACCATGCGGGCATGTCCGCGGAATTGCGCAGCGCCAACCAGGATGCCTTTCTCAAGGAAGAAGGGCTTTGCCTCGTTGCCACCGTGGCCTTCGGCATGGGCATCGACAAGCCCGATGTGCGCTATGTCGCCCATATGGACCTGCCCTCCTCGATCGAGGCCTACTACCAGGAGACCGGTCGCGCCGGCCGCGATGGCCAGCCCGCCGATGCCTGGATGAGCTATGGCATGGCCGATGTGGTGCAGCGCCGCCGCATGATCGACGAGGGCAATGCCCCCGACGAGATCAAGCGGCTCGAACACGGCAAGCTCAATGCGCTGCTGGGCGTCTGCGAGACGGCCTCCTGCCGTCGCCAGGCTATTTTGGCTCATTTCGGCGAGGTCTATCCCCGGCCTTGCGGCAATTGCGACACCTGCCGCTCGCCGGTGGAAAGCTGGGACGGCACCGAGGCGGCAATCAAGGCATTGGCCGCGATCTACCGCACCGGCATGCGCTTCGGCGCGGCCCATGTCATCGACGTGCTGGTGGGCAAGGAAACAGAAAAGGTGCTGCGCTTTGGCCATCAGCACCAGAAGGTCTTTGGCGAAGGTCGCGATCTCGATGCCAAGGCCTGGCAGTCGGTGGTGCGGCAATTGACGGCCATGGGGCTGATCGTGGTCGATCACGCCAATCATGGCGCGCTCACGCTCGGCGAAGGCGCCCGCGCGGTGTTCAAGAATGAGCGCCGGGTGACCCTGCGCAAGGATCGGCCGAAGAAGTCCATCGAGATCAGGCGGGCCCTGGCGCGCTCGGTCGATGTGCCCGAGCATGCACGGCCACTGTTCGAGGCTTTGCGTGTCGAGCGCACGCGTCTGGCCAAGGCGCAGGGCGTGCCGCCCTATGTCATCTTTCATGACAATACGCTCAAGGCCATGGCGCTGGCCCGGCCCACCCATCCGCACGACATGCTGAACCTGCCGGGCGTGGGGCAGGGCAAGCTCGACCGCTATGGCGACGATTTCCTCACCGTCGTGCGCAATTTCGAAGGCTGAACATGTCCGGCATGGCCCCTGAAATGACAGAACAGCGGGCCAGGCGCCCGCGCATGCCGGTGATCGATATCGTCCGGGGCGTCGCCATCATCGCCATGATGGCCTATCACCTGTGCTGGGACCTTTGGTATTTCGGCTTCATCACTGCCGATGTGGGCTTTGATCCGCGCTGGGTGTTCTTCGCCCGCTCCATCCTCTTCGCCTTCATTTTCCTTGCCGGCGTCGGGCTCGTGCTCGGCCATGGCGAAGGCATACGCTGGCGGCCCTTCTGGCGGCGCTGGTTGCTGGTCGCGAGCGGGGCGGTGCTGATTACCATCGGCACCTATGTCACCTTCCCGGACAGCTTCGTCTATTTCGGCGTGCTGCATGCCATCGCGCTGTTCAGCCTGCTCGGCCTGCCCTTTCTGTTCACGCCGCTCTGGGCGACGGGGCTCGCTGCACTGGCGCTGATCCTGCCGCCGTTATTTTTCGTTCATAGTGCGTTCAACCAGAAGGCACTGTCCTGGCTCGGCTTCTGGGACGTGCCGCCGCCGGCCAATGATCTGGTGCCGGTCTTTCCCTGGTTCGGCGTGGCGCTGCTGGGGATTCTGGCCGCTCGTCTGGCCAGGAAAATGGGCCTGTTCGAGCGCCTTGCCACCATACAGCCGCACAATCTGCCGGCCAGAATCCTCGGCTTTATGGGCCGTTGGAGCCTGGTTATCTACCTGGTGCATCAGCCGATTTTGCTCGGGATCATCGCGCCGCTGGCCGGGGTGACCGGGGTGCAGCAGCAAAGCCAGGAGGTACAATTCCTCTCCTCCTGCCAGGCCACCTGCGAAGCCACCGACACCACCGCAGCGCTCTGCGCCAACTATTGCCAGTGCGGGCTAGAGGGGATCAAGCGCGACGATCTGTGGGAGCCGGTCTTTACCGGCCTCATCTCCGCCGGCGACCAGGCCAAGCTCGAAGCCAATAATCGTCAATGCTCGGCGCTGATCCATCCCGAGCTTGACACCCCAAATCCGCAGTGAAAATCTTAGTTTCTAGAGGAGTTTAGCATGGCCGAGTCTGAAGAACGCATCGCCGTATCCACCTGGTCGTTGCACCGCCTGCTGGGCTCGACCTATCCGCACGATCTCACCACCGATGCGGTGGGCGAGATGGTCGAGACCTATGGCGAAGGCAGCGAATCGCTGCTCGGCCTGCCTTCGGTGCTGGCCAATCACGGCTATAAGCGGCTCGAAATCGTCTCCTTCCACCTGCGCAGTCGCGACCCGATCTATCTGGGCGAATTGCGCAACCAGCTCGACGTCGCGGGGGTGAACCTGCAGACGCTACTGATCGATGCCGGCGACATCACCGATCCCGTCAACGGCGCGCGCGACACGCGCTGGATTGCCGGCTGGATCGAGGTCGCCAATGCGCTGGGCGCTCAAAATGCCCGCATCATTGCCGGCCAGCAGGCGCCGACCCCGGAGACCATTGCCCGTTCCGCCACCGCGCTGCGCCAGCTTGCCGCTGGGAATGCCGGCTCTCCGGTGCGTCTCGTCACCGAGAACTGGGGTAAGCTCTTGATCAATCCCGAGGCGGTGCATGCCCTGCTCGACCAGACCGAGGGTCAGATCGGGCTACTGGCCGATTTCGGCAACTGGTCCGGCGAAGACAAATATGAGGCGCTGCGCTCGATCTTCCCGCGGGCTTCGCTCTGCCATGCCAAGGCCAATTTCGCCGATGGCCAGCTTGATGAACTCGACTATGGCCTGTGCGTGCAGGCGGCCGAAGAGGCCGGTTATAAGGGCCCCTATACGCTGATCTTCGACGCCGAGCATCCGCATGAATGGACCGGCCTCGAACTCGAGCGCGAATTCATCGAGACGCGGATCGGCTGATCCCAGGCTGCCCTTCGCTCAGGCGGAGGGCAGATAGGTCTCGTCGCAGAGCTGGATGAAACTCTTCATCGCCGCTGATAGGGGGCTCGACTTGCGTCGCGCCACCAGCAGCTGGCGCATGGCCCAGGTCTCGGCCAGGGGTGCGCAGACGAGGTCAGTACCGGCGAGGAGATGGAGGCTCGTCGAGCGCAGGAAGCCGATGCCGAAGCCGGCTTCCACCATGCGCACCAGCGCCGGAAAACTCTCGACCCGCAGGGCTTCGTCGAGCGGGCGCCCCGCCTTGGCCGCCGCTTCGGCCAGCAGGCGGTCGAGCGAGCCGCTGTGATGCACGCCGACAATGGCGTGGGGCGTGACCGCATCAAACGACAGCGACTTGCGTGGCTCGATCTGGGCGGCGAGCGGGTGGTCAGGCGGGGCCAGCACCCAGATGCGCTCATCCTCAAAGGGACGGATGTCGAAGCGGGTGAAGTCGTAATTGTCCGAGACGATAGCGACATCGGCACGGCCTTCGTCGAGCGCCAGCAATGCCTTGGCCGCGCCCATTTCGGCGATGGCGATATCGATGCCCGGATATTTGCCGGCATAGCGGGCTAGCAGCTCCGGCAGGCGGCCGGTGAGAGCCGAACCGGTGCAGGCCAGGCGCAGGCTGCCGCGATGGCCCGAGCCGAAATCGGCCATGACGGCATCGAGATCGGCAATGGCGCGCAGCACGGTGCGGCAACCCTCGGCATAGGCTTCGCCCGCCAGTGTCAGTTTGACGCCATGGGCGGAGCGGTCGAACAGGACCACGCCCAGCCGGGCCTCGAGATCGGATACCCGCCGGCTCACCGCCGATGAAGCAATGCCTTCGCGCTCGGCGGCGCGACCGATCGAGCCGGTCTCGGCCAAAAGCAGAATGAGGCGTGCAGTTACGCTGTCGAAAGGTGCCATGTCGTCTCCCACCGGCACCATAGCGATCACCAGCCCAGGAGCAAGGACAAGCCGCGCAGGAGATAAAAAATGCCGATGGCGGTGACCACCCAGCGCGTCCAGCGGCGGAAATTGTCGTCGGTCATGCGCTGGAGAATATGGTAGCCGAGATTGGTGCCGGCGATGGCGAAGGGCGCGGCGATCAGCACCAGCATCCAGTCGCCCGCGACCATGGCCGAGGCGGTGGAGCCGTAAAACACCACCTTGGATGCGTGTGAGACCACCTGGGTGGCGGCCTTGGTGGCGATCACCTTACGGCGGTCCATCTGGGTGCGGATGAAGAAGATGTCGACGGTGGGGCCGGAGACGCCGACCGCGAGGTTGAGTCCGCCGCCGAAGAAGCCGCAGAGCAGGGCATGCAGCGGCTTGCTGGCATCGAGCGCCAGCCAATGCTTGGGAATCCACACCAGGATCGGCATGAGGCCAATGGCGATACACACCGTGGCCAGGTCGGGAATATAGCGCACGAGATAGAGAAGGACGGCTGCGCCCAAAAGGCCGATGCAGATCATGCCGAGAATGCGCCAATCGATGAATTCGCGCGAGAACCAGGCCCGCGAGCCGTTGGCGACGATCTGGATCGCACCCTGCACCGCGATGGCTGTTGCCACCGGAAGCAGGGTCAGCAATACCGCCAGCAGCACCAGGCCGCCCGCCATGCCGAATACGCCCGAAAGGGTCGATGTCAGCAGGACGGCTATAGCAACTGTGATGCCCAGTCCAAGACTTGTCATGGCGATGCCTCCATGTCTCTGGATGGGCCAAACGGCGTCTCCGAGCCAGCGCCGCTTCGGCATGGGCCCATGCCTGGAGGCCGGGCGTCATATCTGCGTTTTTCTACAGATTGCGTCTTGAATGGTAGGTGAAATGCGCATTTTATAGGCGGCGTAGGTTTAATTTGCCCGATTCCCGGTCGCCGGTTTCCGCGCCCCTTCGGGTCCCACTTATTGACGTCTGGATACTCCCTTGGTTTCCCTCAAGGCTGGCCGCGATCGTGCACGCGGCGATGCTCGGGCTCACGTGGCCGCCGCGCATGCGGGCAAAGGTTTCGGCCCGATCATGCGCATCACGCTTTATTCCCTCCGCCATTCCTGGCAGGCCGGTTTCGCCATAGGCGCGACCATCATCGCCTCGGTGCTGCAATTGTCGATCCCGCGCCTATTGGGTCATGCAGTGGACCAGGCGCAGAATGTGCTCAGCGTCGCAGACGAGGGGGCCGAACAGGCGCTGTTCTGGACCGCGATGACACTGCTCGCCGTGTCGGTGGCGCGCGGCTTCTTCACGCTGGTGCAGAACTACTTTTCGGAATCGGTGGGCCATCATGTGGGCTACGAGCTGCGGCTGGCCTTTTACGACAAGGTGCAGCGGCTCTCCTATTCCTATCACGACCGCATGCATTCGGGCGATCTGATCACTGTCGGCCTGCTCGATCTCGATGGCGTCCGCATGTTCTTTGCCACCGGCCTGATCCGTGTGGTGCTTCTGTCGGTGCTGATCGGCGTCGGCGCCTATTTGCTGTTCACCACCGATGCGCTGCTGGCATTCCTCGCCTTGAGCTTCGTGCCCTTCGTCGCCTGGCGCTCCTCCACCGCGCAACTGGCGCTGCGGGCTACCTGGCTGGTTTTGCAGAACAAGCTCTCCATTCTCACCAGGGTGATGGAGGAAAATCTCGGCGGTATTCGCGTGGTGCGCGCCTTTTCGGGCCAGAAATTCGAGCTCGGCAAGTTCGAAGGCGCCTCCCAGGATGCGTTGAAACTCGCCCATGAGCGCGTCGGCATTCGCGTGCGCGCCACCTCGATGATGACCTTCTCGTTCTTCGCCGCCATGGGGCTGGTGCTCTGGGTCGGGGGCAATAAGGTGATCGCCGGGGAAATGAGCGTTGGCACGCTCGCCTCTTTCCTCACCTTCATGACTATCCTGCAGATGCCGGTGCGCCAGCTCGGCCTGATGGTCAATTCCTTCGCGCGTGCCTCCACCTGCGGGGAACGCTTCTATGCCTTTATCGACGAACCCGTCGAGATCGAGGACAGGCCCGGCGCGGTGCCGCTCAAGCTGACAGACGGCGTGATGCGCTTTGAAAATGTCGGCTTCACCTATCCCGGCGCCACCCATCCCACCCTTGATGGCATCAGCTTCGAAGGCCGGGCGGGCGAAACCATCGGCATTGTCGGCGCGCCCGGCAGCGGCAAGTCGACCATCGCCCATTTGCTCCCGCGTTTTTACGACGTGACATCCGGGCGGATTACGCTCGATGGACAGGATATTCACGATGTGACGTTGCAGTCGCTGCGGCGGGCGGTGGCCGTGGTGCAGCAGGACGGGTTTCTCTTCACCACCACCATCGAGAACAACATCGCCTATGGCGATCCATGGGCCAAGGAAACCAAGATCGAGAAGGCCGCAGAAAGCGCCCAATTGCACAATTACATCATGGGCCTGCCGTCAGATTACGACACGGTTGTGGGTGAACGCGGCGTGTCGCTATCCGGCGGGCAGCGCCAGCGCCTCTCCATCGCTCGCAGCCTGGTACTGAAGCCGGCGGTCATGGTGTTCGACGACTCGACGGCCGCCATCGATGCCGGCACCGAGCACCGCATCCGCAGTGCCATCCGCCGCTACGCAAGGGATCGGGTGACCATCGTCATCGCCCATAGGCTGTCTTCGCTGATGGATGCCGACAAAATCCTGTTCCTCGAGGATGGGCATATCGTGGAAAGCGGCAGCCATGAGGAGCTGCTGGCGCTGGGTGGGCGCTATGCCGCGCTCTATCATCTCCAGACCCGGCCGACTGACGAAACCGATATCGAAAGGGCCGCGCAATGAGCGTCATGGACGACGAGGAACGCGACAGCGCCGCCTTTCCGGGACAGCGTCCGCCACGCGCCTCGGTGGGGAGCCACAGGGTCGAGGAAGAGGTGTTCGGCAAGGCCTATGACCCGCAGACCGTGCGGCGCATCTGGGCCTATGTGCACCCCTATCGGCACAAAATCTATCTCTCGGTGGTCGCCGTTCTGGTGTTCACCGCCACGCAGCTGGCCATTCCGCTGATCATCGGCTGGGCCATCGACCAAGGCATGGCTGCCGGCGGCAATCTGACCAATCTCACCTGGGCGATACTCGCCTTTGCGGTGGCGGTGCTGTTCAATTTCGGCGCCTCCTATGTGCAGGAAACGCAAGTGGGCGAGGTGGCCGAAAATGTGCTGTTCGACATGCGGCGCGCCATGTTCGCCCAATTGCAGCGCGTCTCGCTGAGTTTCATGGACAAGACCGAAGTCGGCCGGCTGATGAGCCGGCTGCAAGGCGACGTCAATTCCATGCAGGAATTCCTCGAGACCTCGGTGATCTCGGTGGGCGATATCGTGCTGCTGTTCGGCATCGTCATCGTCTTGCTGACGCTCGACCCATGGCTGGGCGTGCTGACGCTATTGACCATGCCGGTGCTGTTCATCGTCCGCATTTTCTGGCTGCCCCCGGCCAAGCGGGCATTCTGGGCGGCGCATGAAAGCAATTCGGTGACCAATGGCGCCATGGCCGAAGGTATCAATGGCGTGCGCACGGTGCAGAATCTCGATCGCCAGAAGGTCAATTTCGACCTCTATGACGACAAGGCCTACCACAATCTGCGTACCCAGCTCACCGGCTCGAAATATGCCCAGGTCATGGTCCCGATCGTCGATAGTCTGACCGGTATTGCCATGGCCACGGTGGTGCTGGTGGGTGGCTCGCTGGTGCTCAATGGTTCGCTGCAGGTCGGTGTCATCGTCGCCTTCCTGTTCTACATCCAGCGCTTCTTCGACCCCATCCGCTCGCTGACCATGCAATATTCGATCATGCAGCGGGCCATGACCTCGGGCCGCCGCATCACCGAGGTGCTGGACCTGCCGGTGACCATTACCGACAAGCCCAATGCTGTGACGCTGACCAGCGACATGGATGGCTCGGTGGCCTTTCACGACGTGGTCTTCGGCTATGATCCCAACCGGCCGGTGCTCAAGAATGTCTCGTTCCGCGTCAATCCCGGCGAGACCGTGGCTCTGGTGGGGCCCACCGGCTCGGGCAAGACCAGCGCCATGGCCCTGGTGCATCGCTTTTACGAAGTGCAGGGCGGCGCCGTTTTGGTGGGTGGGCACGATGTGCGCAACGTCACCCAGGAGAGCCTGGGTGAACAGGTGGCCATGGTGCTGCAGGAACCGTTCCTGTTCACCGGCTCGGTGTTCGACAATATCCGCTACAACAAGGCGTCCGCCACCCGCGAGGATGTCATCGCCGCTGCCAAGGCGGTGGGCGCGCATGAATTCATCGAGCGGCTGCCGCAGGGTTATGACAGCCAGCTCGAACAGCGCGGTTCGAACCTGTCGCTGGGCCAGCGGCAATTGCTGAGCTTCGCCCGGGCGCTAGTGGCCGACGCCAAGATTCTGGTGCTGGACGAGGCCACGGCCAATATCGACAGCTATACCGAACGGCAGATCCAGAAGGCGCTCGAAATCCTGCTCGAGGGCCGCACCGGTCTGGTTATTGCCCACCGGCTCGCCACCATTCGCGGGGCCGACCGCATCATCGTTCTGCAGAACGGCGAGAAGATCGAAGAGGGCAACCATGACCAGTTGATGGCGCTGGGCGGGCTCTATTCCAAGCTCTACAACATGAACTATGCCAGCTTCGACGACATTCCCGACGAGCTGGTCGCCAAGGCCAATGCCAAGGCGTCGAGTACCTGAGAAGGACTGTATCTAAAGAAAAACCTCCGGACTTGCGTCCGGAGGTTTTTGCTTTTTAGGCCACCAGCCCCTTGGTCAGTTCGAGCGCCTGGCGTTCGAACAGGCGCCGGTAGATGCCGCCGCTGAGCCGGATCAGGGCGTCGTGATCGCCTTCCTCGACGATCTTGCCCTTGTCGAACACCAGGAGCCGGTCGAGCGCCCGCACGGTGGAAAGACGATGGGCGATGACCAGCGTGGTGCGCCCTTCCATCAGCCGCTCCATGGCTTCCTGGATCATCACCTCGCTCTCGCTGTCGAGGCTCGAGGTTGCCTCGTCGAGAATGAGGATTGGTGCGTCGGCCAGGAAGGCCCGGGCGATGGCCACGCGCTGGCGTTCACCACCCGAAAGCTTGACGCCGCGTTCGCCCACCAGCGTTTCGTAGCCCTTGGGCAGAGCTACGATGAAATCATGCGCATTGGCCTGCTTGGCCGCCTCGATGATTTCGGCACGGCTGGCGCCGGGCCTTGCATAGGCGATGTTCTCCGCCAGCGTACGGTGGAACAGAATGGGCTCCTGCTGCACGATGGCGAGCTGGTTGCGCAGCGAGGATTGCTGCACATCGGCAATGTTCTGCCCATCAATGGTGATCGCTCCGCCATTGATGTCATAGAGGCGCTGGATCAGCTTGACGAAGGTGGTCTTGCCTGAGCCGGAGTGCCCTACAAGGCCAATGCGTTCACCCGGCTTGATGGTCACGGAGAAATCCCGATAGAGCGGGATCAGGTGCGATCCGTACTGGAAGGTCACATTGTCGAACCGGATGCCGCCATCGCTGATCGCGATCGGTTGAGCCCCCTTCTTGTCCTCGATGCCGAGGGGCTGGGCATGCAGACCCACCAGCTCTTCCATGTCGTTGACCGACTTCTGCAGGTTGCGGATGTGTTGACCCACATCGCGCAGGTGCCCTTGCAGCAGGAAGAACATGGTGAGCACGAAAGTGATGTCGCCGGCCGTGGCCGCCCCGCTCTGCCACAGCAGCAATGCCGTGCCCAGAATAGCGGTCTGCATGGCCACCATCATCACGCCCTGCACGCCACCATTGAAGGTACCGCGCCGCCAGGTCCGACGCGTGCGCTTGCGCCACTTGCCCACCACTTTGGCGATCAGCCCGTCTTCGCGCGCTTCGGCGCCAAAGGCCTTGACCACGCTGTTGCAGCTCACCGCATCGGCCAGTGCCCCGCCCACCTTGGTGTCCCAGGCATTGGAGAGGGTTGCGGCCGGCGCCACGAAGCCGACCGACAGCCAGACGGTAACGGAGATATAGATGAGCGAGCCCAGGCCCACCACCAGTCCCATCACCGGCCAGGACGAACCCAGGATCAGCGTGGCGCCAAGCAGCATCACCACCGAGGGGAACAGTGCCAATAGCAGAGTGTCGTTGAGCAGGTCGAGCGCCCACATACCGCGCGTGATCTTGCGCACGGTGGAGCCGGCGAAGCTATTGGCATGCCAGTCGGTGGAAAAGCGTTGCACGCGGTGGAAACCGTCTGCCGCGATATCGCTCATCATCTTGAGGGTCAGAGGAATGATGTTGAGAAACACCAGTTGCCGCAAGGTCACCGAAGCCAGATAGAGCGCTGACATCAGCCAGAATGCGGCAATGGCAGCGTCCCAGCTGGCGGTGCCGGTGGCCACGGCGTCAACCAGCCGGCCGGCGAAAATAGGACTGGCGGCTTCGGCGAGGGTAGCGCCGAGCACCAGCAGAGCGATGGCGACGATGCGGACGGGTTGCTTCTGCCAGTGGCGGAAGGTGAAGCCGAGCACATTGCGGAAGGCATCGGCACGAAAATCGAGCTTTTTGCGACTCATAAGACTGACCGGCGCCGTTCTCCGGCGTCCGGTTCCTTGAAAAGGACTAAAGGGGAGGCAGCACGGGAGGACTAAGGGGCCCTCGACGAAAGCGTACCTGCCTGGGAAACGGAAAACCGCTGGTGGCGGGTCCACGGGTCCTGCCCGGGAGGGCCACGGGGGCAAGCGCGTTAAGGTCGCGGCTTGTCCATGTGGGGGACGTCTATAAATGCTGTCATGCAACGCCTCCCTGTGTCTCGAAAATGAAGCGACGGACGGTTTGTAGCCAAACCGTCCGTCTTTGCCAATGGCGGAAATGCGCCGATGGCGGTCAATGATGCAGTTGGGTCACAGGCGCCCGGACACAGAATGCCCGGTGCGTCTCACGCCATCAGTCTGGCTTGCGGCCGCCCGGCGCCACAATCCCATGCGCGACGATCTGCGCATAGGCGAGGGCGGCGCCGAAGGTGCCGAAGATGAAGAGGATGAGGGCAAGGATGAATGTCGTGGACATGAAAGCCTCCAGAATTGCTGGCTTTTCTGTCCCACCTGCCGCGTCGGGAAGCTTTGACCTAGGTCAACCGTTTTTGCGAATTGGCCGGGTGGCATAGTGCGAAAGGGAACGATAGGCTCCGCCGCAGCGATTCAAGAACAAGAAGGCATTGCCCCATGAGCAATTCCCCCATCGATCCGGTCAAGCTCGATAAACTCGGCGAAGTCGCCATCAAGGTCGGCCTGCAGCTGGCCGAGGGCCAGGACCTGATCATCACCGCGCCGATGACCGCGGCACCGCTGGTGCGCCGTATCACCGAGCATGCCTATAAGGCCGGCGCGGGTCTCGTCAGCACGATTTATTCGGATGAGGAAGCCACCCTCGCGCGCTTCCGTTATGCCAAGGATGCCAGTTTTGACCGGGCTGCCGGCTGGCTTCATGCCGGCATGGCCGAGGCCTTCAAGAACAATGCCGCTCGCCTGGCCATCTCCGGCGACAACCCGATGATGCTGGCCAATGAAGATCCGGATAAGGTCTCGCGCGCCAACCGCGCCAATTCCGCCGCCTATCGTCCGGCGCTGGAGCTGATCACCGGTTTCGATATCAACTGGAACATCGTCTCCTATCCGACCCCGAACTGGGCCAAGCTGGTCTTCCCCAACGATCCCGAAGATGTCGCCATCGCCAAGCTGGCCGACGCCATCTTCAAGGCCTCGCGCGTCGATCAGGACGATCCGATCGCCGCCTGGAAGGCGCACAATGCCAATCTCAAGGCCCGCTGGACCTGGCTCAACGGCAAGAAATTCGCCGCGCTCAAATATAAGGGGCCCGGCACCGACCTCACCATCGGTCTGGCTGATGGCCACCGCTGGAAGGGTGGCGCGTCCGAGGCCAAGAACGGCATCACCTGCAATCCCAATATTCCCACCGAGGAAGTGTTCACCACCCCGCACCGCCTGCGCGTCGAAGGCACCGTGGCCGCTACCAAGCCGCTCAGCCACAACGGCACGCTGATCGAGAATATCCAGGCGCGCTTCGAAGAGGGACGGCTGGTCGAACTCAAGGCCACCAAGGGCGAGAACGTCTTCAACAAGGTGCTCGACACCGATGAAGGCGCCCGCCGTCTGGGTGAAGTGGCACTGGTGCCGCACTCCTCGCCGATTTCGGCCTCGGGCATCCTGTTCTACAATACGCTCTACGACGAGAACGCTTCCTGCCACATCGCCATGGGCCAGTGCTATGCCGACTGTTTCGAGAACGGCAAGACGCTGACCCCCGACCAGATTTTTGCCCAGGGCGGCAATAAGAGCCTCATCCATATCGACTGGATGATCGGCTCCGACCAGGTCGACATCGACGGCATCCACGCCGACGGCACGACCGAGCCGGTCATGCGCCGGGGCGAATGGGCGTTTTGATGCTTACCATGAGGGACCACGCGCAGCTGGCCCCTTATGATCGTCATTGCCCGGCTTGACCGGGCAATCCATTCGTGACGGCATCAATGGACCACCCGGTCAAGCCGGGTGGTGACGGGCAGGTGGAGGCAGATGCGGCGCCAGAGCTAGCCGCCTCTACTCCCCGTCAATCTTCATAAATTCGTCGGCACTGAGGACGATCTTGTGGTCGATTTCGCCCAGTTCGTCGGCGTTCTTGCCTTCATAGTCCAGGGCGTGCAGGACGGTGCGGATGGCGTTGAGGCGGAGACGGTTCTTGTCATTGGCGCGCAGCACGGTCCAGGGGGCGTGCTTGCTGTCGGTGCGCTCCAGCATGCGGTCGCGCGCCGCCGAATAGTCGTCCCATTTGTTAAGCGCCTCAAGGTCGATGGGCGACAGTTTCCAGGTCTTGAGCGGATCGTGGCGCCGATCGTGGAAGCGCTTGAGCTGCATCTCGCGCCCGATGGACAGCCACAGCTTGAAGATACGAATGCCGTCATTGGTCAGGCGCTTTTCGAATTCCGGCGCCTCATCGAGGAACAGTTCGGTCTGCTCCGGCGTGCAAAACCCCATGACCGGTTCGACGCCGGCGCGATTGTACCAGGAGCGGTCGAACAGCACCATTTCGCCGGCGGCCGGCAGCCAGTCGATATAGCGCTGGAAATACCATTGTGTGCGCTCGCGATCATTGGGCTTTGGCAGCGCCGCGATCATGTTGTAGCGCGGGTTGAGATTTTCGAGGAAGCGCTTGATGGTGCCGCCCTTGCCGGCGGCGTCGCGGCCTTCGAAGATGATGACAACGCGCGTGCCTGCCTTGGCCATATGGGCCTGGTGGGCGACAAGCTGCTTTTGCAAGCCATACATCTGCGTGTCATAATCGTCGTCGTCGAGCTTTTCCGCATAGGGGAACTCACCCGAACCCAGCGCCGCCTTGCGGATGGCTTTGGGCAGGTCCGGATTGTCTATGTCGAAGCCATCAATGGGGTCGGTCACGCTGTCTCTCCGCTGTCATAATGAGCGTGCTATGAAGTCGCCTCCCGCGCAAGAGGCGGGGTAACCGGTTGAGTCGGCAGCCAGAAATGGACGATGCACACGCCCACCCTGCATTGACGCGCTCTCAGGCAATATTGGGGCGGCTGGTTGCCTATGCCCCGCTTTTGGCCGGGCTTGTCGGGGTTGTCATCGGCTTCGTGCTGCTGGGCGGTTTGCGCTTGGATCTGGCCATTCTCGGCTTCATCCTCATTTGCGGCTTCGTGCTCGCTTTGCCGCTGCCGACGGTGACGATCGCGGCTCCGCCGCCCGCGCCCCTGCCCATTGCGCCGCAAGCGACCTCGGATGACGATATCGGCACTTTCGTCGAGGCCCTGGCCGACCCTAGCCTGGTTCTCGATCGGCGCGGCGTGGTGATCTATCGCAATGCTGCTGCGCTTCGGGATTTCCCCAATCTGGCGGTGGGCAAGGTGCTGACCATGGCGCTGCGTAACCCGGAAATGATTGCTTCGGTGGAAACGGCCCTGCGTACCGGCGAAGGGCGCAGCTTCGAGTTGCACGAAACGCTGCCCTCGGAAACCTGGAACCGGGTGGCGGTGTCTCCTTTGCGTCGCTCGTGCCGCGACTGGGCCGATGACGAGGATCGCAACCTGCTGGTGACCGTCCAGAGCCTCACCGAGCTCAAGCGCGTCGATGCGCTGCGATCCGATTTTATCGCCAATGCCAGCCATGAGCTGCGCACACCCCTGGCTTCGCTCATGGGCTTTATCGATACCTTGCTGGGTCCGGCGGCCAAGGATGCGGCGGCGCGCGAAAAATTCCTCGGCATCATGCGGGGCCAGGCCGAGCGCATGAGCCGGCTGATCGATGACATGCTGAGCCTATCGCGGATCGAGATGCACCAGCATGTCCGGCCCACCGGCTCCGTGGATCTTTCGGGGCTCCTGCGGGAAGTGCGGGAAAGCCTGCAGAGCCTGGCCAAGGCGGCCGAGCTCGAGATCGTTCTCGACCTGCCGGCCAAGCCGGCGGTGGTGACAGGCGATCGAGGGCAGCTTTACGAGGTGGCCGAAAACCTTATCGAAAACGCCATAAAATATGGCGCCACCGGCAAAAGCGTCGATGTGAGCCTGGTGGAGATCGACCGCTCCGGACTGCACTATCAGTTGAGCGTCGTCGATCACGGGCCCGGCGTCGAGCCCGAACACGTGCCTCGCATGACCGAGCGCTTTTATCGCATCGATGCGGAGACCAGCCGCAAGAAGAAGGGCACGGGCCTGGGCCTGGCCATCGTCAAGCACATCGTCCAGCGCCATCGCGGCCAGATCGTCATCAAGTCGCGGGCCCGGGCCGGCGAAGGCCTGCGGGTGGAAGTGCTGCTGCCATAAGGCTTGGGCAAGCGCGTCAGTCCGCCTGCCGCTCGCTGGCCTCGCGGTGCCGGGCTTCGAGGTGGGCGCGCAGCATGCTCACCGGGGTGGCGACGATCAATGCCGCCACGATCCCCCAGGTGACCTCGCCGAAGCGGGAGGCCAGCATCGTCAGGTCACTTGTCTTGTGCGGCACCAGCATGATGATGGTGACGGTGATGCCGGCCAGCCGCGCTGCCGAAGGGACATTTGTAAGCCAGGCCAGCACCAGCGCAATAAAGGCAGCCAGCGCAAAGACCGGCAGGCTATGGCCGAGCATATAGGCGAATGCAGCGCCCACTGCGCCGCCAATAGCAGCACCCAGAAACTGGTCACGCGCGGTCGAATGGGTTGCCGACAACTCCGCCTGGGTGACCGCAAGGGCGGTGATGGCGGCCCAGAAACCTTCCTGTAGCCCCAGCGAACTCGGCGGAATATAGGCGACGACCGCCGCAGTAACGCTGAGCAGAGCATGCATGCTGCCCGACTTGAGACGCTCGAGAATATGCTCGCGCGAGGCCGCCTGTTCGGCCAGGGCCGTCAGGCGTCTCAATCTGGATGGTCTGCCATCGCGTGCCGACATCGCCTGGTCCGGGCTCAAGGTCAAAAACGAAAAAGGGCGCCGTGGACGCCCTCTTTACATCAAAGTCGCCAACCCCTAGCGGCGCTTTTTGTCGAGCTGGTGATAGGCCTTACGCGAATGGAATTCGCAATAGGGACCGGATTCCAGGCTGTGCTGACCGCAGAAATAAAAATCCTTGGTCAGCGGGTCGCCGATCGGCCACTTGCAGGTATGTTCGTTGAGCTGCAGGAGGCTGAGGCGCTTGTCCTCGGGAATGAACAGCTCGGAGGTCGCGGGCGCCACGTAAAGCTCGGCCTGCATGTCCGGGGTCATGGCGAGCGCCGTTGCGCCCATCACCTGCGGCCGCGGGATGGACGGCCGTGGCTTGTTGATGGAGGCGCTGGCGCTCATGCTGGGCGCAGGGCCGGCGACACGGCGCGGGGCCGCGGGACGCGGCGCTGCCGGTCGGGCGCGCGGCGTGGTGTTGGTCGGCTTGGCGCGGGCAGACAGCTTGAGCCGATGCACCTTGCCGATCACCGCGTTACGGGTCACCCCTTCGCCGAGCTCGCCCGCGATCTGGCTGGCGCTCAGGCCTTCCATCCAAAGCTTCTTTAGAAGGTCGACGCGCTCGTCAGTCCAGCCCGCCGGTTGTGCTCCTGAAACCATCGTCAAAACAGAATCCTTCATTGCGCCGCCAAAATGGCCTGGCAGCCTTTCGACTCTACAGCTCGTATGTTGAGCGGGTCCGCCGCACGAGATATCGTGTCCCCAACGCCTCGCAGATTACGCCATCGCGGGAATCGGGATCAAGAGTCGGTCGGGATTTTCCCCGTTTATTCATTGGTTAAGATTGTCCTAACAAACCTTGAGTCAAATCAGGGGCTTGGCCGGAGAACATTGACTTGGCGCGCATTTTTCGACTAATTCTCGTGGCCAAACGCGCTGCCGACCCGGCGCGTTTTTGGTTTTTGTGGCAGCTTTGCCACGCCCCGCCGCCACATTGAATTTTTGACCCCGACACCAGAAGGATGTCCACCATGTCTGCGCTCTATGGCACCTATGCCCGGTCTGATCTCGCTTTCGAGCGGGGCGAGGGCATGCGCCTATACGACCAGCATGGCCGAGATTATCTCGACTTCCATTCCGGCGTTGCGGTGAATGCGCTGGGTCATGGCGACCCGCACCTCGTCGGAGCCCTCAAGGCGGCCGCCGAAAAGGTCTGGCACACCGCCAATACCTTCACCATTCCCGAGCAGGAACGGCTGGGCCAGCGGCTGGTCGACGCCACTTTTGCCGACAGCGTCTTCTTCACCAATTCGGGCGCCGAGGCGCTTGAATGCGCCATCAAGACGGCGCGGCACTATTTCTGGGCCAAGGGTCAGCAAGATCGCTATGAGGTGATCGCCTTCACCGGTTCTTTCCACGGCCGGACGCTGGGGACGATCGCCGCCGGCGGCAATCCCGACTATCTGCAGGGTTTTGGGCCGGCGACGCCCGGTTTCAAGCATGCCAAGCCCGGCGACCTCGACAGCGTCAAGGCGCTGATCTCCCCGCAGACATGCGCCATCCTCATCGAGCCGGTGCAGGGCGAGGGCGGGGTAACGGCCATGAGCAACGAGTTCATGCAGGGGCTGCGCGCGCTCTGTGACGAGCATGACATGCTGCTCATTCTCGACGAAGTGCAGTGCGGTTTCGGCCGGACCGGGCGCTTTTTCGCTTATGAGTGGTCGGGGATCACGCCCGATATCGTCGCGGTGGCCAAGGCCATCGGTGGCGGTTTCCCGCTGGGCGCTTGCCTGGCCAAGGGCGATGTCGCGGCCTCGATGGTGCCTGGCACCCACGGCTCGACCTATGGCGGCAATCCGCTGGCAACGGCCGTCGGCAATGCCGTGCTCGACCGCGTCCTGGCGCCCGGCTTCCTCGATCAGGTCAATGCCATGGGCCAGAAGCTGGCCTGGAACCTGCAGCAGCTGGCGCAGAAATATCCCGACCACGTGCTCGAACTGCGCGGCAAGGGCCTGCTCTCCGGCATCAAGATCGCGACGCCGGTGCGCGACATGGTCACGCGGCTGCGTGACGATCATCAGATCCTCACCATGAGCGCCGGCGACAACGTCTTGCGCCTGTTGCCGCCGCTGATCGTGTCGGAAGCCGATATCGAAGAGGCCATGGCCAAGATTGCCGCCGCTTTCGACGCCATCGATGCCGAGGCGGCAACGCCGGCTGCGGGGTCCTGATGTATCTGACTTTTTATCACTTCGGCCGGCGGCGAGGACGCTGACATGGTTTGTTAGCCGTCATCAGTCATGGTGACGGCGCGTTCTCCATTCAATGCAGCGTCAATAAAAGGAGCCCGGCCAATGACGACCGGCACCGCAAGGCATTTTCTTTCCATCGATGATTTCTCCTACGCCGAACTGCGTGGCATGCTCAATCAGGCAGGTGCGCTCAAGCAGCGCCTGAAGGACGGCGATCGCCCGCAACTGCTCAAGGACAAGGTCCTGGCGATGATCTTCGAGCGCCAGTCCACCCGCACCCGTGTTTCCTTCGATGTCGGCATGCGCCAGCTTGGCGGCGAGACCATCATGCTCTCCGGCCAGGAAATGCAGCTGTCGCGCGAAGAGACCCTGGCCGACACGGCCCAGGTGATGAGCCGTTATGTCGACGCCATCATGATCCGCATTCTCAGCCATGCCGACCTGCTCGACCTGGCGGAAAATGCGACGGTGCCGGTGATCAACGGGCTGACCCGTCGCGCCCATCCGTGCCAGATCATGGCCGACCTCATGACTTTTGAAGAGCATCGGGGCGACATCCGCGGCGCCAAGGTCGCCTGGGTGGGCGATAGCAACAATGTGCTGCATTCCTGGGTCAACGCCGCCGAGCTCTTCGAATGCGAACTGACCATTGCGGTGCCGGACGAATATAGCCCGGAAAAGGACCTGATGCAGGACATCACCCGCGCCGGGAAGTACGCCAAGCTGATCGAGGACCCGCGCGAAGCCGTCGAGGGTGCCGATCTCGTCATTACCGACACCTGGGTGTCGATGGGCGACGTCGATGCCGCCGAGCGCCGCCGGGTCTTGAAACCCTACCAAGTGAACACCAATCTAATGGCCTTGGCGAACAAAGACGCCCTGTTCATGCACTGCCTGCCCGCCCATCGCGGCGACGAGGTGACCGACGAGGTGATCGACGGTCCCCAGTCGGTGGTGTTCGACGAGGCCGAAAACCGCCTCCACGCCCAGAAAGCCGTTCTGTGCTGGGCCTTTGGGGTCGATACGAACTAAGAGCCTGTTCCATCGCGATCGGGTCATGCCCGCAACAGCCCTTCCTCGCCGCAGTCGAGGCAGGGATTGCTGCGGGAGTGACGCCGTGGATGGGCGGGCTGTGGCGCGTTTCATTCCGAGGGTTTAGCCTAAGGAAAGACCAAGATATGACCACGGAACCGACAATGACCGAGAACCTGCTCTCCTCCATGGGCCTTGATCGCCCCGAGACCGGTGATGACGCCGTGGTGCCGTTCACGCTCGAAAAGCTGGACAGCCGCGGGCGGGTCGTCCGGCTGGGCCATGCGCTCGACACCATTCTCAGCCGCCACGATTACCCCGTGCCGGTGGCGCGGCTCTTGGGCGAGGCCGTGGTGCTGGCTGCCCTGATCGGGTCCTCGCTCAAATTCGATGGCCGCTTCATTCTGCAGACCCAGACCGACGGGCCGGTGAACCTCATCGTCGTCGACTTCGACGCGCCCGATGGCATGCGCGGCTATGCTCGTTTCGACCAGGATGCCCTGGTCAAGGCGGCCGAGGCCGGCAAGACCAGCTCTGCTGATCTGCTTGGCAATGGCCATCTGGCCATGACCATTGACCAGGGGCCGCATACCGAACGCTATCAGGGCATCGTGGCACTGGACGGCAAGTCGCTGGAAATGGTGGCCCTCACCTATTTCCAGCAGTCCGAGCAGATTCCCACCCAGGTTCGCCTGGCGGTGGCGCAGATGAGCACCAAGGGTGACCATCGCCCGCGTTGGCGCGCCGGCGGCATGCTGATCCAGCATCTGCCTGCCCATGGCGGCGCGGCTATGGCTGACCTGCCGGGCAATGGCGATTTCGACGATCCGCGCATGAGCGATCCCGACTTCGTGGAGGCCGATGGCTGGACCGAGGCCAAGGTCATGCTGGGCACGGTGGAAGATCTCGAACTGGTTGATCCCGATGTCTCGCCGGAACGCCTGCTGTTCCGCCTGTTCCACGAGACAGGCGTCCGCGTTTTCCCGCCCAAGGCCCTGGTGGAGCGTTGCACCTGTTCGGCCGAGCGCATCGAGGACATGCTGGCCAACAGCTTCTCCGATGAAGATCGCCAGGAAATGGCAGTGAATGGTGAAATCGAGGTCGTCTGCGAATTCTGCTCGACCGCCTACCGTTTCAACCCCAACCACTTTCACCAATAGTCACTTTGCCCCGGCCGATTTAGCCTCGGCCGGGGCGCTTCGCGGCCAAGTCAGGTCGCCGAATTTTTCTTGATTTCCAACATCATCGGGCCGGGCTTTCGCTTGGCTATTGTGAATTTTACGAATTCCCTTACACCATAGGCTTATGCCTAATGCGGCATGAATACCGACGCCTGTGGGGAGGCAATACGATGATGATCGACATCGTCCGCCTTGCCGCGGGCAGGGCAGCCTTTGGGCCGCCCTCACCTTTTGGCCTCGGTAGCTCCAGCAAATTCACCGGGCATGCCGCTTTGCGTGGCCAGGGCCTGGCTTTCCGGAACTTGCTGCAGACAAAACATGACGGCTCCGTGCATGGAGCAATCCCCACTGGCAACTCGCTTGGGGCCGATCGGATACGCTTTTATGCGTGGACCAATCGACGCGACTGCCAGCGGAGCACAGCCGTGTCTGCAGCCTTTTTCTTCTCGGGCAGGGGCGCCGGCGCGCTGCGGCTTGCACGCCGTGGCGCTCTCCAGCCGTCCTCCGTCAGAACAGTTCGGCCAACATCGCGGCGGGCCGCCGGGGTGAGCCTCGTGCTCGCCCCGGACATTTGCCATCGCCAGTTGCGCCAGGGAGACCGCCTGCCCGTGCAATAAGCTGACGAGGTCGATATGTCCGATGCTTTGGCGTTAATGCAGGCTCTGGTGGGGCAGGGACCCGATCGCGCCGAGGTGGCAGCAATGCTGGCGCAAGCGCTGGACGCCAATGTGGATCCCATGCGCTGGTGCGCAGTGCATCTGGCTCTGTCGGAAGTCGAAATCATGCAGCGCGCCGCCGATTGGGCGGAACTGGCCTATCTCGATGTGGTACCGCGCAACTCACGTCTCGATGCTGCTTCCATCCAGGTTGCGCGGCTGGGCAGCGTGCAGGTGATCACGCTCGGTGTGCTCGATATTCGCGTCGCCTTCGCCGCTCCTGATTTTTTCGGCGTGCTTCGCCTCCGCCGGGCGAGAATGGGCCCGGATGGGCTCAGCCGAAAACTCTGCCTTGTGCCCTATAGTGCCTTGCGCAGTTTTCTGGCCAGCGTCGCGGCGCCCAATCTTATCGCCCATGCGCGCCAGGAATTGTCGCGGCGCTGGCCCTATGCGGTGGCGCAACTGGAGCTGACGGGGCTTGTGCGCTGGGCCTTTGCATTTGGCGTCCTGGCGCTGCTGGCCCTGTTGCTGATAGCGCCCATACTGGGCCAGGCCTGGCTTTTCCCGCTCTGGGCCGTGCTTGTGCTTGCGCCCGCCGCGCTGCGGGTCTTTGCCCTGGCAATGCCGGAGCGACCGCCTTCCGCCCAAGCGGCCGTCGAAGAGGCCGCGCTACCGACCTATTCGATCCTTTTGCCGCTGCGCGACGAGGCCAATATGGTCGATCAACTGGCCAACGCCCTGTCCCGGCTCGACTATCCGGCTGAAAAGCTCGATATCCTTTTTGTAGTTGAGGCCGCTTCGCCCGAAACTGTCGCCGCGGTGGAGCGGCGACTTGGCGATCCGCGCTTTGGCCTTCTGGTCGTCCCCGACGCCTTGCCACGCACCAAGCCCAAGGCGCTGGATTTTGCGCTGCCGCTTTGCCGCGGCGAATTTGTCGTCGTCTACGATGCCGAGGACCGGCCGCATCCCCGCCAACTCAAGGATATCGTCGCCCAATTCCGCCGCGAGCCGATGGTCGAATGCATACAGGCCCGGCTGGTCATCGCCAATGGCCGGCGCGGCTGGCTTCCGGCGGTGTTTGCGGGCGAATATGCCGGGCTGTTTTCCGTCATCCTGCCCGCCCTGGCGCGCTGGGGGCTGTTCATGCCCTTGGGAGGCACCTCCAACCATTTTCGCCTGTCCACCCTGCGACAGCTCGGCGGCTGGGATGCGTTCAACGTGACTGAAGATGCCGATCTCGGCGCGCGCCTGGCACGGCGCGGGCTGCGCAGCGCCGTCAATACCAGCTTCACGCTCGAGGACGCGCCGGTGGCGCTGAAGTCGTGGATGGGGCAGCGCACGCGCTGGATGAAGGGCTGGATGCAGACCTATCTGGTGCATAACCGAAGGCCGCGGCACCTGCTGGCGGATCTGGGCTGGCGGCAAACCCTGATGTTTCAGGTGATCCTGCTGGGCATGATCCTGGCGCCCCTGCTGCATGGCGGTTTTCTGCTTGGGCTGGCCCTGCTCTACGGCACCGGCCTGCTCGACTGGCCACGCATGGATGCCTGGGCGATCCTCTGCATCACCACGCTGCTGATCGGGCAAACCGCTGCTATTGCCACCAATATTGTCGGCCTGCACCGTATCGGCCAGAAGTCGCTCTGGGTCACCCAGCTGAGCGTGCCGATCTACTGGTTGCTGATCGCCTGGGCGACGTTGCGCGCGCTGTTCGAGCTGGCAATATGGCCATATTACTGGTTCAAGACCCCGCACAGCATCGTGGAACGCCCGGCATTGCCGGATGTGCTGGCAGCGCGAAGTGGCGCCCGCAAGGTAGCCTAGCGGTCCGCCGCCCAAACGCGCCTATTGCTGCTGTTGTTGCTGGGCCGCTCGTTGGGTAGGCCCCAATGCGGGCGTTTTGGCACAGATGCCGAACAGCGCTTTGCCGGTGTCGGAAGCGGGGTCGCCCAGATCGAGCGCCACGCTCATATGATTGCCGCCGGCAATGCTGGTGACGCCGCTGCCCACCCGTTGCGCGAGGCGGGCCGCCTGCTCCCGGAACGGGGCGGTTTCGTGCTCACCAACCAGAATTCGGATGGTGCCGGAGGGCGCAGGCGGGTGGGTCAGGGGGGAAAAATGCTGCACTTCCGTGTCGGTGAGACCGATCTGGGACTGTAGGAACGAGGTCTGCAGCGGAGCGAGATCGTAGATGCCGCTGAGGAGCAAACTGTCGCTGAACAGACCCGGCTGGCGGGCAAGCAGCAGGGCGCCAAGATGGGCACCGGCCGAATGTCCCGAGACCGAGAGGCGCAGGCGATCCCCACCGAACTCTCTGGCATTGCTGGAAAGCCATAATGCCGCGCGCTCGACCTGGCCGACAAGTGTCTCCATCCGCACGGCCGGCATCAGCGAATAGTCCATCACCGCTGCAATAGCGCCCGCAGCCGTAACCGTGTCGGCGATGAAGGAAAAATCCGATTTCGCGAACATGCGCCAGTAGCCGCCATGGATGAACAGGTGCACCGCGCCCGACGGCGCATCGGGGAAGAACAAGTCGAGCTTTTCATCTGCGCCCGGCCCGTAGGCAAGGTCCAGCTGTGAACGCAGCCGTGCGCGTGAGGCGGTACTGCGCTCGGCATAGAGCGCTACATAGCGATCAAAATCAGCTACGTGATCGCGGGTGCGGAAGGGATCGTCCATCAGAAGCTGGCCGCGATATATTTGGGTTCCATGAACTCGGCGATGCCATGCACGCCCCCCTCGCGGCCGAGGCCGCTCTGTTTGACGCCGCCGAAGGGCGCTGCGGGATCGGAGACCAGCCCCCGATTGAGCGCCACCATTCCGGCTTCCAGACGACCAGCCACCGCAAGGCCGCGCTTGAGGTCAGTGGTGAAGACATAGGCGGCCAGGCCATATTCGGTGTCGTTCGCGAGGCGAACCGCCTCGTCCTCTGTGCTGAACCGGTATAGCGGTGCCACCGGGCCGAAGATCTCGTCCCTGGCCATGGCGGCATCGGGAGAAACGTCGGCGAGGACGGTCGGTGGATAGAAAAAGCCCTTGCCCTCCAGCCGCGTGCCACCCACCAGAACCCTGGCGCCCCTCTTCGTGGCGTCGGTCACGAGGGTTTCGATCTTGTCGACAGCCTTCCTGGTGATCATCGGGCCGCAGGCTGTTGCCGGATCGGTGCCGGGGCCGACGCTTAACGCCGCCATGCGCTTGGCCAAAGCTTCGGAGAAACGCTCATAGATGCCGTCCTGCACCAAGAAGCGATTGGCGGCCGTGCAGGCCTCGCCGGCATTGCGCATCTTGGCGACCATGGCGCCGTCCAGAGCCGCGTCAAGGTCGGCATCGTCGAAGACGATGAAGGGTGCATTGCCCCCCAGCTCCATCGAGCAGCTGAGCACGGTTTTCGCCGCTTCGGCCAGCAATGTGCGACCGACACCCGTCGAACCGGTGAAGGAGAGTTTGCGCACCCGCGCATCGTTGAGCATGGCCGCGGTGACCGGGCCGGGGCGGGTTGTGGTAATGACATTGACCACGCCTGTCGGCACACCGGCTTCGGCATAGAGATCGGCGAGCGCATAGGCGGTAAGCGGAGTTTCGCTGGCGGGTTTCAACACCACGGTGCAGCCTGCGGCGAGGGCGGGGGCAATCTTGCGGGTGGCCATGGCGGCGGGGAAATTCCACGGCGTGATCAGCACGGCAATGCCGATCGGCTGCATGTCGACCAGGATGCGATTGCTGCCCGAGGGCGCCATCCGGTACTCGCCGGCAATCCGGACCGCCTCTTCGGCATACCAGCGGAAAAACTCGGCCGCATAAGTGATCTCGCCCCGCGCGTCAGTGAGCGCCTTGCCATTTTCGAGCGAAATGAGGGTCGCGAGCTCATCGAGCCGCTCGAGCATCAGTGTGTGGCAGCGCAGCAGGATTTCGGCGCGCTGACGCGGCGGCGTGCTGCGCCAGCCGGGTGCGGCGGCGTCGGCGGCGTCCACTGCGGCGCGGGCAGCGGCCTCATCGGCATCGGCAACCTCGGCGAGCACGGTCTCGGTCGAGGGATCGACCACTTGAATGCCGGAGCCGGCGATCCACTTGCCGCCGATATAGAGCCCCTTGGCATAGCGGCTGCAATCGAGGCCGGACTTTTCGAGGGGCAGGACGTTGGCTTGGCTCATTTTCGGTTCCTTCTCGGTCAGGACGCGTTCTGCAGATTGCCGCTATGGGCGGCGCTGACCAGGCGTTTCATGGCGGCGGCGTCGAGCGGACGCGGATTGTTGTCGATGAGGCGGGCAATGGTCATGGCCTGCTCGCAGGTCCAGTCCAGCTTGTCCGCCTCCAGCCCGAGCGCGTCGAGCGTGACGGGAATGCCTATCGTTTTGAACAACGCCTGCACCTTGGCAATCGCTGCATCGGCAAGCGCGGCGTCATCGGCTGCCTCGGCGCCCATGGCCCGACCGATAGCGGCAAATTCGGCCATGGCATGGGAGCGATTATAGGTCATCACATAGGGCAACATGCAGGCAACCCCCAAACCATGGGCGGTATGGGTCAGCGTGCCGATGGGGTATTGAATGGCATGGGCGGCGGCGGTACCGGCGGTGCCAAAAGCCATGCCGGCACTGAGCGCCCCCATCATAACATCGGCGCGCGCCTTGAGATCGCTGCCGTTTCGGTAGGCGCGTTCGAGACTGCGCCCAAGCATTTCGATGGCGAGCAGGGCAAAATGATCGGTCAGGGCGCTCTTGCCGACAAAGACCCGTTCCTGCGCCAGCATCGGGGCAGGTTGACGACGAGTGGCCGTAAACGCCTCGATGGCATGGGTGAGTGCATCGGCCCCGGCAATGGCGGTGAGGCTCGCGGGGCAGGTTAGCGTGAGCTCGGGATCGCAGATGGCGGCCGCGGGAATGAGGTGAGCGCTCGAAATTCCCACCTTCATGGCGCGATCGGGGTCCGACAGAACGGCCACCGGCGTCACCTCCGAACCGGTCCCGGCGGTGGTCGGTACCGCGATCACGGGGAGGATCGGGCCAGGCACCTTGCCCTCCCCATAATAGTGCTCTGGCGAGCCACCATGAGAAAGGAGCAATGACACGGTCTTAGCCAGATCGAGGCAAGACCCGCCGCCAATGCCGATGACCAGGTCCGGCGTAAAATCGCTCGCGGCCAAGGCGACGCGGTTGCAGGAGGCGCGAGGCACATCGGGCTCGACGCTGGCATCGATCAGAATCGTCAGTCCCGCATCCCTGAGCAGGGTCATCATGTCGGCGAAGACGGGTTCGCCCGCCAGTCGGGCATCGGTGCAGACCAGGGCGCGACTGCCGAGGCCGGCAGCGACCTTGCCCAGAGCATGTCGTTGTCCTGCGCCGAAGAGCACCTCGCGCGGCAATCTGAGGGCGGCGAATAGGCTCATGTTTGAAGTTCCTGAATGGACGTCGCTGTTTTTGAAGACGTGGCCAGCCGGTCGTTAAGGGCGGACCACAAGCCGGGATTGATGTCAAAGCCGTCGCGCTCCGCAGCTCGCGCGCGGGCCCGCCCCCTGTCACCCGGAATCGAAACGGGATGCGCCGGGTCGGCCGGCGGGCTGGATCTGAGGCTGTCGAGATAGGGCGTGATGCCGGAGGCGGTGCTGGGTGTTTGTGAGGGATCAATGACGATAAAGAGGTCGCCCTTATTGGCAACATGCTCGGCGTCCAGCGTGCCGCGCACTTGGGGCGCAAGGGCAGAACCGACGAGGCTCGCGACCAGCAATTCGAAGGCCAGACCCAGCCCATAGCCTTTGGCCTCGCCGAAAGGAGCGATCGATCCAGACTTGGCGCGCTCGGCGTCGAGCGTGGGCAGTCCGTCCGCGTCCAGGGCCCAACCTGGTTGCAGCGGCGCGCCGCGCAAGGCGTGGTCGTGAATTTTGCCCATGGAGACGAGGCTCGTTGCCAGATCGAGGACGAAAGGCTCCCTGCCCGTGGGCAGGCCGATGGCAATGGGATTGGTACCCAGCATTGCTTTGGTGCCGCCAAAGGGATGGACCAGCGCCTCGCTGGTGGAAAGGGCAATGCCGATCTTTCCGGCCCGGGCGATTGCATCGACATAGCCTGCCAGCATGCCCAGATGATTGGTATTGCGGATTGCAGCGAAGGCAATTCCTGTGTCGCCGACGCGCTCGAGCAGGGCATCTATGGCGGCAAAAGCCACCACTGGCCCGAGGCCACGCTGTCCATCGACGCGCAATTCGCCCGACCGGTTCCAGAAGCTCTGACCCTGCGAGCGCGGATCGACGAGGCCGCGCGCTATGCGATCGAGCAAGCGCGGCAGGCGCAACAGGCCATGCGAAGGGTGACCGCGCAGTTCTGCGTCCAGCAGGTGCGTGGCCTGGGTCCTGGCATTGGGCAAGGGAGCGCCCGTCGCCAGAAGCAGCGCCTGCGCAATCTCCATCGCCTCCTTGAGCAAAACCCTCATCAGAAATCCTATAGGATATCGTATTGCATCTGTCGCAACATCGTGTTAGCGATTGGTCATTGTCAAGGGGGAAAGATGGCCAAAGAGCTTCCGGCAGCCCAAAGCGCCAGCGCCGCACCGGCGTCCGCCATCCAGCGCCATAGCCTCGCCACCGAGGTTTATGAGACCGTGTTCTCGCAGCTCATGGCGCTCAAGATCGCGCCGGGCTCGCGCATCACCGTCGATAACTTGGCGCGGGAATTGCGGGTCTCCCAGACTCCTATTCGCGAGGCTCTGAGTCGTCTTGAGGCGGAGGGGCTGGTCAACAAGACCCATCTGGTGGGCTATAGTGCGTCCCCGCAGATCACGGCCAAGCAGTTTGCCGATCTCTATGAATTGCGTCTTCTGCTCGAGCCGGACGCGGCGCGGCGTGCGGTGGCCAGGCTGACCGCTGAATCTGTTGCCGAACTCACCGAGGCTGCGGGCGTCATGGGACGCCGCGCCAAAAGCGGTGACGAGCGCGCCCGCTATTCCCAGTTCGCCCGCCAGGACGCTGTCTTCCACGACATGATCATGCAGGTGGCGGGCAATGAACTGGTGCGCGACACACTCAACCACCAGCATGTGCACTTCCACATCTTCCGCCTGATGTTCCACTCGCGGGTGACCGAGGAGGCGCTGGCCGAGCACGAGGCGATCATCGCAGCCTTCGAAGCCCGCGATGCCGACGGCGCCGAAAAAGCGATGCGCGCCCATATCGAGCGGTCCCGCGACCGCCTGCTGCCGGTATTCGACGAATGAGCGCGGCGGAGATGATTGTCGAGACTGACGTGCCGCCGCTTGCTGCGCCCTTGATGCAGCTGTTCGGGCTAGGCAAGGCCTATGGTCCGGTGCGCGTGCTCTCCGACGTCAATCTCGATATCCGGCCGGGCGAAATCCACGCCATTATCGGCGAAAACGGGGCCGGAAAATCGACGCTGATGCGCCTGATCTCCGGCCATGTGAAGCCCACCGAAGGCGCCATGCAGTTTGCCGGCGCGCCGATAGAGTTTCCCAATCCCGCAGCCGCCGAGCATGCCGGCATTGCCTTGGTGCACCAGGAAATCCTGCTGGCCGATGGGCTGACCGTGGTCGAGAACCTGTTTCTCGGCCGGGAAATGACCCGCAACGGTATCGTCGATGATCGGGCCATGGAGCGGATCGCGGCCGAGCGGCTGGCCGATCTGGGATGCACCGCTTCGCCGCGCGCCCTGGTGCGCAGCCTGCCCATCGCTCAGCGGCAATTGGTGCAGATCGCCCGCGCTTTGCTCGAAGAGCATCGGTTGGTAATTTTCGACGAGCCCACTGCCGTTCTGACCACCACCGAGGTCGACACCCTCCTCGGCATCGTCCGCGGTTTGCGCGACAAGGGCGTGGCGGTTCTCTATATCTCACACCGCCTCAACGAGGTGGAGGCATTGGCCGACCGCATCACCGTCCTGCGCGACGGCAAGATGATCGGCACCTTCGATGCCGATCGGGTGAGCCAGGAGGACATGGCCCGCCTGATGGTGGGGCGTGAGCTCTCCATGCTCTATCCCGCCAAGCGCGGCACCTCCTCTCAGCAGCCGGTGCTCGAGATCGACCATCTCAACGTGCCCGGATTTGTCGAAGATGCCTCGCTGGTCGCGCGTCCCGGCGAAGTGCTGGGCCTGGGCGGCATGATCGGGGCGGGGCGCACTGAATTGTTCGAGGGCCTTCTGGGCCTCCGTCCCGCAAAGGTCGGGCAGATACGGGTCGAGGGCAAGTCGGTCAAGATCGGCTCGGTCGCCGATGGCGTCGATGCCGGGATCGGCTACCTGACAGAGGATCGCAAGGGCAAGGGTCTGCTGTTGCGCGAACGCCTTGCGCCTAACCTGGTGTTGACGGCGCTCTCCCGCCTCTATCGCAAGCCCTATATCGAGCAGTCGCTGGAACAGCGCGAACTCGACCGCGCGGTGGACGAATACGATATTCGCGTTCGCTCCAAGCGCCTCGAGGCCGGGCAATTGTCCGGCGGTAATCAGCAGAAGCTGCTGCTCGCCAAGATCATGATGCTCAACCCCAAGGTCGTCATCATCGACGAGCCGACCCGCGGCATCGATATCGGCAACAAGAGCCAGATCTACGCTTTCATCGACGCCCTGATCCGTGCCGGCAAGGCCTGCATCGTCATCTCCTCGGAACTGCAGGAACTGGTGGGCCTTTGCGACCGCATCCTGGTGATGCGGGCCGGACGGATCGTCGCCGAATTTGCCGATGAGGCGATCACTGAAGAAGCCGTCGTGCTGGCGGCCACAAGCGGCGGAACACACGCCGCGCCAGGAGGACATCCCCAATGAGCGATATCACGGCGACGCCGACGCGCGAGCCTTTGCTGGCTCGCATCAACTGGGTCGACATCGGCCCCTTCATCGCCCTCGCCATCCTGGCCATCGTGGGTGTGCTGATCAATCCCGACTTCCTGTCGGCGACCAATGTCACCAATGTGGTCACGCGCTCGGCCTTCATCGCCATCATCGCCGTGGGGGCAACCTTCGTCATTTCCTCGGGGGGACTCGACCTGTCGGTCGGCTCAATGACTGCCTTCGTCACCGGCATCATGATCATGTTCATGAATGCCATGGTGCCCAGCCTGGGCGGCAATGCGATCATCGCCGGCATGGCGCTGGTGCTTTGTGTGGGGGCGCTGTGCGGCCTGTTCAACGGGCTCATCGTCACCATCGGCAAGATCGAGCCGTTCATCGTCACCCTGGGCACGATGGGCATCTTTCGCGCGCTGATCACCTTCATGTCCGATGGCGGCAACATTCCTCTCGACCGCAGTCTGCGCGAGCCCTTCCGCCCGGTCTATTATGGCAGTTTCGTCGGCATCCCGATCCCGATCCTCGTCTCCATTGCCGTGGCTTTGGTCGGTGCCTTCATTCTCTACAAGACCAAGTTCGGCCGTCGCTGCGCCGCGGTGGGCGCCAATGAGGAAGTGGCGCGGTTCTCCGGCATCTCGGTTGGTCGCATCCGCACCATGGCCTTCGTCATCCAGGGCATATGCGTCGCCATCGCCGCTATCTGTTACGTGCCGCGCCTCGGTGCCGCCACCCCGACCACCGGTCAGCTGTGGGAATTGCAGGTAATTACCGCCGTGGTGATCGGTGGCACCGCCCTGCGCGGTGGCAAGGGCCGCATCTGGGGCACCGTTGCCGGCGCCGTCATCCTCGAGATGATCGCCAACCTCATGGTGCTCTCCAATTTCATCTCCGAATACCTCGTCGCTGCGGTGCAGGGCGTCATCATCATCATCGCCATGCTCGTACAGAGGTTCTCAAAGCAGCCGTGACCGGACCCCACGTCTGCACAATGCCGTAGGTCCATATATTTCTGGGAGGAAACCACATTGAAACATCATCTGTTTGCCGCGACCGCACTGGCGGGCCTGCTTCTGGCCGTTCCCGCTCTCGCTCAGGAAACCCGGACGATTGCCGTCTCGGTTCCCGCAGCCACCCATGGCTGGACCGGCGGCGTCGTCTATCATGCCCAGAAGGCCGCTGAAGAAATCCAGGCTGCCTTCCCCAACATCCAGGTCGTCGTCAAGACTTCGCCTTCGGCTGCGGCCCAGGTCAGCGCGCTCGAGGACCTGACCGCTACCGGCGATCTCGATGCACTTGTCATCCTGCCATTCTCCTCCGACGAACTGACTGGTCCGGTTCAGGCAGTTGCGGATAGAGGTACGTTCATCACCGTCGTCGACCGTGGCCTGACCGATCCTGAAATTCAGGATCTCTATGTCGCCGGCGATAATATCGCAGTGGGTTCGACCACGGCCAAGTTCCTGGTCGATGCTCTCGGCGGCAAGGGTGACGTGGTGGTGCTGCGCGGCATTCCCACCGTCATCGACGACGAGCGTATCCAGGGCTTCCAGGAAGGTCTGGAAGGCAGCGACATCAAGATCCTCGACATCCAGTATGCCAACTGGAACAGCGACGAGGCCTTCAGCCTGATGCAGGACTATCTGGCCAAGTATCCGCATATCGACGCGGTCTGGGCCAATGACGACGACATGCTGCTCGGCGTGCTCGAAGCCATCCAGCAGTCCGGCCGTACCGAGATCAAATATGCGCTCGGCGGCAATGGCATGAAGGAAATCATCGAGAAGGTGATGGCGGGCGACCCCATGACCCCGATCGAGACGCCTTATCCGCCGTCCATGATCAAGACGGCCATCTACATGACCGCCGCTCAGTTCAATGGGCAGGCCCCGGTCCGCGGTAACGTCAAGCTCGACGCACCGCTGATCACCAAGGACAATGCGGAAGAGTATTACTTCCCAGATTCCCCGTTCTGATTGCACAATGGACCGCGCCCCGGCGCGGTCCAACCCTCATCTGTCGTTTGGAGACCCGAAAATGCCTGGCAAAAAAATCCTCATGCTGTGCGGTGAGTTCACCGAGGAATACGAAATCTACGTCTATCAGCAGGCCATGGAAGCGGTGGGCCACACGGTCCACGTCGTCTGCCCGGACAAGAAGGCGGGCGATCTGATCGCCACCTCGCTGCACGATTTCGAAGGTCACCAGACCTATACCGAAAAGATGGGCCACTACGCCCTGATCAACAAAACCTTCAGCGAAGTGCGCCTGGAAGAGTATGACGCGGTTTACGCCGCCGGCGGCCGCGGCCCCGAATATATCCGCACCGACAAGCGCGTGCAGGCCATGGTCCGTCACTTCCACGAGACCAAAAAGCCCATCTTCACCATCTGCCACGGCGTACAGATCCTCGTCGCCGTCGATGGCGTGGTGCGCGGCAAGAAGGTCGCGGCACTTGGCGCCTGCGAGCCGGAAGTGACCCTGGCCGGCGGCACCTATATCGACCTCTCGCCCACCGATGCCTATGTCGACGGTACCATGGTCTCGGCCAAGGGCTGGACGGCGCTGGCCGCCTTCATTCGCGAATGCCTTAAGGTGCTGGGCACCGAAATCCGCCACAGCGGCGACGTCAACGAAAAAGCTGCTTGATCGAGCAGAGCAACATTGTGAAAGCGGCCGGCTCTAAGTGGAGCCGGCCGCTTGCGTTTGGGCTTTCACGCTTGGCTGCAGGGTCTAACCCTCGCGACGCTGTTGGGAGCCGAGCAGGACCAAAACATCGGACATGGCGCCATCGATGAGGCGGGCCATGGCGATCATGGCGCCGGAGGCATCGCGAAGCGTGATCTTGTCGAGCAGGCTGGCATAGTCGCCGGCCCGGTCACGCGCCATGCTGTGCCGACCCGCGGCTGTGGCGAGGGCGACGCTCCAGCTGACGACCACCTGTATGGAGGGCCAGGTGGCGGCGAGGATTTCGTTATCGCTGCCCTGCAGCATCAGTTCGTGGAAGCGCACCACCCCCTCGCCCCAGGCGCTGTCGTCGGGCGTGCCTTCGGTGATGGCCAGCACGGCCTCGGCAAGTGCCGCGCGTAGCGCAGCCGTGGAGCGGGTGGCGGTCAGGGCTGCGGCGCTGGGTTCGACGACCTTGCGGAACTCGAAGGCCTCGCGCAATACGTGCTCGTCGAGGCCGCCTTCGAACAGCCAGGCCAAGACATCGGGGTCGAGCAGGCGCCAGGACGCACGCGGGGCCACGCGGGTGCCCGCACGCGGCGCGGCAGTGATCAGCCCCTTGGCCGCAAGGGTTCGCATGGCTTCACGATATGAGCCGCGTGACACCGAAAGGTCCTCACCGTCGCCTTGCTCCGGATCGAGCAAGGTGCCCGGCGGGTATTTGCCAGCGACGATATCGCGTCCGATGCTATGGGCAAGGGTGCCGTGCCGTCTGGTGCGCGAGGTCAGGTGTGGGGTTTCGATGCGGTGAAGGCCATGGAAATTGCCCATGAGCATGGGCAATTGCACCAACTCGTCCACGGCAATGGCTTCGATGTCTCGGCCGCCGCCCATATGCTCGAAACTGCCGGGAATGCGCGAGCGGATATATTGGACGATTGACTGGGCCGCGGCAGTGACGCTGTCGACAAAGCCGACGAAATGCAGTGCACCATGGTTGATGCCCGCCCATAGCGACAGGGTCACATCCCGGCCGGCGCGGGCGAGACCTGAGTAAAGAGCCAGCGTATCGTCGAGCAGCGGGTCGCATTCGGCGCCGATGCAGAGGGTCGGCGGGAAGTCGGCGAGATCCAGCGCCAGCGGGGTGAGGCTGTCGCGCTCTTCGACCGACAGATGCGGGGCGTAGAGGTTCCAGGCCCAGGACATCTGCTTTCTCGACAGCCCGAAGCGTCCATCGCCGAACAAGATGTGCGACGACAGGTTCATGCGCGGCGAATAGGCACCGTAAATGGAAATGAAACCTGCAATCCGCGCCCGCAGGGCAGGGTCGAGACGCAAAAGGGCCAGGCTCATGATCTGCGCGCCGGCGCTGTCACCGGCGGTGAATACGGGCAGGCCGGTGTCTGCGAGCAACTCTTCGATGACCCCTGCCACCTGTTCTATCGCATAGGGTGCCGGCCTCTCGGGGGCGAGGGCATAGTCCACCGATATCACCCTGATGCCGCAATGCTGGGCCAGCCAGCGGCAGATATGGTCGTGGGTTTCCACATTGCCCATCAACCAGGCGCCACCATGGGCAAAGACCATGATGGCCCCAACCGAAGCCGGCTCGTAGACGCGAACGGCGACCCGCGCTTTGGCACTGCCGGCTTCCCGGTCTTCGGTCCGCATTGCGGGCCGGGCCGAAGCTGGAACGATGAGCGCAGCATACTCATCGAACCAGGCGCGATAGTCCGGCACGCTCATCACGGTGTCGTCAATGACATGCGTGACCGCCAGGTTGACTCGGTCCAGTGCCGCGGCGAGGTCGTTGGTCACCCGGGCGTCGGTGCCGCCCAGGCTGGTCCTGCTGATTAATAGTGCCATGGCAGGCCCGGTCCCCCTTCTAACGCCGCGCGAATCGGCGCTTGCGCTGTACCTGGTCAAAGGCCACCGCGACCACCAGGATGACCCCGATGAAGATGTTCTGGTAGAGCGGATTGACGTTGACCACAGCCAGGCCGTTGTTGAGCACGGCAAACAGAAGCGTGCCAAGCGCCGTTCCGATAATAGAACCGGTGCCGCCGAAGAGGCTGGTACCGCCGATGATGATGGCGGTGATCACCTGGAAGGTGAGGGCCGAACCGCCAGCTGCCGGCGAGGCTGTACTGGTGCGCGCCATGAACATGATGCCAGCCAGAGCCGCGGTGGCGCCCGAAAGCGCATAAAGCTGCAGATCGAGCAGTTTCACCCGCACGCCATTGGCCGATGCGGCCAGCCGGTTGCCGCCGGTAATCCGGGTTTCGTAGCCGAACACGGTGTGTTCCAGCAGGACGTGGAACACGATGCCGAAGATGACGGCATAGTAGACGAGGAAGGGAATGCCGAAGAGGCGACCTTGGCCCAGCACGTTGAAAGCGTCCGGAAAGCCGAAGAGATTGGTGCCGCCCGTATAGACGGTGATGGCGCCGCCAATGGCAAAGAACGACCCCAAGGTGGCGATCAGCGGCGGCACTTCGAACCGGGTAATCACCAGCGCATTGATGGCGCCGGCAAGCGCCCCCGCTCCGACCCCGAGCAGCAGAGCCAGCGGCCAGGGGAGCCCGGCCAGCATCAGCCCGCCGGCAACAATGCCCCCGAGCGGAAAGACGGCGCCCGCGGAAAAGTCGAGCCCGCCGCCGACCAGAACCAGGGTGGCGCCACAGGCAACGATGAAATAGAGCGCGCCCGAGCGGAAAATCTCGATGATATTGCCCTGGCTCAGGAACACCGGGTTGAGAATCTGAAAGATGATGGCGATGAGGATGATGACGGCAAAGAGGCCGCCATTCTGCATCAGCCCGGTGAGACGGCCACGCGCAGTGGTTTCCGAATCCAGCGAAGCGGTCGCTGCGACAGCGTCGGCATTACTTGCCATCGGAAGCTCCGGTGATGAGAGAAATGACTTCATTTCGATCGGTCTGGCTGATGCTGCGCACACCAGCCACGCGGCCAAGACGCATGACCTGCACGCGGTCGGCCACATCGAACACAAAGCCCATGTCATGGCTGATGCAGATGACGGCGCAGCCCCGGTCCCGCAGCGAGCGAATGAGATTGGCGGCGTGGGCGGTTTCCCTGACGCCGAGAGCTGCCGTGGGCTCATCGAGCAAGATGACATTGGCGCCGGTACGCATGGCGCGCGCGATGGCAACGATCTGGCGTTGTCCGCCCGACAGCATGCCGATCGGCGTGCGAACCGACTTTACGGTGACCTTGAGCTCGTTGAGGAAAGAACGCGTCTCGCGCTCCATGCGGCCGCGGTCGACGAACCAGCCGCGACGCGGCAATTGGCCGATATACATATTGGTGGCAACATCCAGAACCTCGACCAGAGCGAGGTCCTGGAACACGGTGGCGATACCGGCCTGGCGGGCATCGGCGGGCGAACGAAACTGGCGGGCTTCACCATTGACCACGATGGTTCCGGTATCGGGACGGTGCACGCCGCTGATGGTCTTGATCAGCGTCGACTTGCCGGCGCCATTGTCGCCGACCACCGCCAGGATTTCGCCCGGGGCCACTTCGAGGTCGACATCGGTCAGGGCCTGGACCTGACCGAAGGATTTGGAAATACCCGAGAGCGAAAGGCCCCCGGCATTGCTGCCGGTGGCCTGATGGTGGGGGACCGCTTCAGCGATCACTGTTCTGCCTCGAGGTTTTCGGAGGTGACGAAGGTGATGCCGGTGTCGATGTTCTTCGGCACGCTCTCGCCCTTGGACAGCTTGACGATGGCATCGACGGCACCTGAGGCCATGCCGCAGAAATTCTGCTTGCTGGTGCCGTAGATCGTGCCTTCCTTGATGCCGGCCACGACTTCGGGGGTGATGTCGTTGACCACGGCGACGACCTTGCCAACCAGGTCCTTTTCCTTGATGGCCGTGGTGATGCCGGAGACGATATTGCCTTCCCAGGACAGCACGACATTGGCTTCCGGATGGGCGGTCAGAGCGCGGGAAACCACGTCGACGGTCTGGGCCGGATCGCCCTGGTCATAGGCCTCGACCACCAGCTTGACGTTCGGATAGGCCTCGGCGCCCTTGAGGAAGCCGTCCACGAAAACGCGGTGCACGCCGGTGGGCTGATTGCCCACGATGATGACGTTCTGCTCGCCCTCGCGCTTGGCCAGGTTCTCGGCGACCAGTGCACCCTGATTGGCGTAGTCGGTGCCCAGTTGCACATCCTGGGTAGAGGTGGTGTCGCCCGTGTTCAGGGTGACCACCCACATGCCCTTTTCCTTGGCTTCCTTCATCAGCGGCTCATACATCGGCCCGTCGATCGGCACGACGATCAGGGCATTCGAGCCGGTGGCGATATATTGCGAGATGCGGTCGAGCACGAACTGGTTGTCGACCTGCAGGCCGGTCGGGCCCGAAGTTTGCCCCTTGATGCCGGCAGCGGCAATGGCGTCGTTGAAGCATTTGTCCGCCTCGGCCCAGACCGGATAGGCGGGCAGCGGATTGGCAAAGCCAATGCTCAGCTGATCCTGCGCCAAGCTCGTGCCGCACAGGCATGCGGATGCAATCAGGGCGGACAGCGCCCAGCGACCAAATTTCATGATTTCCTCCCTTGGCGAAACCGCCGGGAGCAAACTAATTACAATTTTTTGACACGCGCAAGCCAAAAAAGCAGACTAATTAGCCGATGAGTGCCGATGTGATCTCCAACGGTGTCAAATTAGTTGGACTAATTGACCGTAGGCGACGTCTCAGTGCGTGGCGTGTGGTGCAAAAACAAAAAAGGGGCACCCGAAGGCGCCCCTTGGTCCTCGTTGGGAAGGACTTACTGGCTGCCGCCCCAGGCCTGGGGGTAGTTCGGCATGTCTTCGCAGCCGCACATGGCATAGTGCAGGGGCGGCATTTTTTCGTTGATGTATTGGTCCAGCACGTCCTGGGTGATCACCGGCTGGGGCAGGACCCATTCCGGACCGGGGACCTGTTCGCCCTTGAGCGTGTTCACAGCAGCGATGATGGCCGTGCGCCACTGATAGGTCGGGTAGGTCGGGGCGACGCCCTTGAAGCCGACATCGCGCCACTTCTGCAGGTAATCCTGCTGGTCTTCGCCGGTGACCACCGGGACATCGAAGCCCTGGTCTTCGAAAGCCTCGACAGCGGCAACGGCGGTGGCGCCGGCATCCATCCACACCGCGTCGATGGCGCCGCGCTGCAGATAGTCTTCCACGATCGATTTGGTCTTGGCGTTGTCGCCGCCGGTGAACTCTTCGCCCAGAATGGTGAGGCCGGCTTCCTTGAACATGTTGCGGGCGCCCGAAGCGCGGGTTTCCAGCACGTCGACGCCGGGCGAGATGCGCAGCATCAACACCTTGCCGCCCGAGGCGACATTGGCGATGACGTGATCGGCTGCCTGGATGCCGAAGCCGTAGCCGCCCACCGGATGCACGAAGGTCACCGGGCAATTGGTGGTGACACCGCGGTCGAAGACGATAACAGGCAGGCCGGACGCACAGGCCTTTTCGACCGCGGGAGTCAGCGCTGCAGTGGAGTTCGGCGAGACGATCAGCACATCGCAATTGCCGCCCGCCAAGAGATCGTCGATATCGGCGATCTGCTTGTCGTCGGAACCTTCGGCGTCGACATGGGTGAAGGTGCCGATCTCGGGATGCAGCTTCACTTCCTCGGTCATGTCGGTATAGCCGACCACGCGCCAGGGATTGTTGACCCCGGCATTGGAGAAGCAGACGGTCCAGGGCGCATCCTTCTTGAAGCCGGAGGTGTCGACCATCGCCTCGCCCGCATATTGCAGGTAGGGCTTGTCGGCCGGGCCGTTGAAGGCGCCCGTCAGCTGTTCGCGCTGCTTGGCGAACTCGGCCGGGTCATCGAAATTCGGCGCCTGGGCAAAGCTGGCGCCGGTCAGCATGCCCAGAACGGCAGCTGCCAGGATGGTTTTCTTCACGGTATCCTCCCTCGTGAGATTGTCAGACCTTGTTGTGACGGGCAGCCCGGGGGCCGCGCGCCTGCGCTCATCGGCCGCCGCGTCGCCGCTGATAGGTGGCGAAAGCCACGGCACCGATGAGAATGAGTCCCTGCACCACCAACCGGACCGGCTGCGCCAGTCCCAGGAGGTTGAGCAGGGTGAAGATGGCTTCGAGCGCCAGGGCGCCAGCGATGGTGGCGGGCACCGAGCCGCGCCCACCGAGCAATTGTGCGCCCCCGATCACCGCGGCCGTGATGGCCTGCAATTCGAAACCCGAGCCGATATTGACCGAAACGCCGGCCCGGCCGCCGAGGATCACACCCGCCAAAACTGCGGTGAGCGAAGAGACGACGAAGGCGGAGATGCGAATGCGTTCCACCGGAACGCCGGCAAGGCGCGCCGCCTGCTGGTTGTCGCCCACCGCATGCAGCAGGCGCCCGAAATTGGTGCGATGTAGGCCCCACCACAGGATGGCGCCGAAGACCACGAGGCAGATGACAGCGATGGGCAGGATGCTGATAACCGGCAGGTCGGCAATGTTGTAGCGGCCGAAGAAGCGGAAGGTGTCGGGCAGATAGCCCCGCGGTGCGCCGCCGGACCACATGAAGGCAACGCCATTGAGCGAGATCATCATGCCCAGCGTCGCGATCAGCGAGGGCACTTTCAAATAGCTGACCACCAGGCCGTTGATGACCCCGATCACCACGCCAATGCCCAGCATCAGCGGAATGATCCAATAGGTGGAATTGGGATCGTTGCTGGCGAGCATGGAGGAGCCGATGACAGTCAGCGTCATGGTCGAGCCGACGCTGAGATCAAAGCCACCCGAGATGATGACATAGAGCGCGCCACCCGAGAGAATGGCGAGCGCAGCCACGCGCTTGAGATAATTCATGTAACCGGTGGGCTCGCCAAAGGCCGGGTTCATCACCACGATGGCCAGGATAAGCACCACGACGAGTATGTAGACCGGGTTGATCTGCGGCAGGCGACGGCGCGGCTCGGCGCCCTGGGAAAGAACGTCCTGGGTCATGCCACCGGCCTCCTTGAACGGGCGGCATAGAAGGCAACGGCCACCACGATGATGATGCCGCGCAGCACCTGTTTGACGAAGGCATCGACACCGAGGACGTTGAAGATGGAGTCGATCAGCGAGAAGATGATGACGCCGGCCATGGTGCCCCAGATGCCGCCGCGTCCACCGGCCAGCACGGTGCCGCCGATGACGACGACAGCGATGGATTCGAGGTCGTAAACCCCCTCTGCACCGATCCAGGGTGCGCCGGAGCGCAGGCGCGAGGCCAGGTAGATGCCGGCAATCGCGGCGCAGAGCGAGCACAGCACATGGGCGCCGATGACGACGCGCGCCGTGTTGATGCCGGCCAGGCGGGCGGCGTCCTGATTGCCGCCCACGGCATAGATATTGGAACCGAAGCGGGTGAAGCGCAGTACGAACCAGGCGAGGCCGGCGAGCACGAACATGAAGATAAGCGAATAGGGCACGATCCCCACCGCGCCATAGGCGAAGATCTGGAACTCGGCGGGCACATTGCCGGCGAAATTGTTGTAGTAATAGGAGAGCACGCCCTGGATGATCAGCGACATGCCGAGCGTCGCGATCAGCGGATTGACCTCGAGCTTGCTGATGACCAGCCCGTTGATGAGCCCCACAATCGCCCCCAGCGCCAGAACTGCTGATATGGCCGGGAACATCATGGCCGGATCGCCATTCATCACCACTGATGTCACCACGGCCGACGCCGAGATCAGGCTGGCGACGGAGAGGTCGATGGAGGCAACGAGAATGGCAAAAGTCTGCCCGATCGCGGTAATGCCCAGGGTGATCGAGCGTCCGAGGATGGCCACGAGATTGTCGAGCGTCAGGAACCGGGTCTGTCCCAGGGCGACGATCAGCACAATATAGAGCAGGCTCGCGGCCACCAGCAGAATGGCCGAGGCGTGGCGGTCGAAGCGCAGGCGGCGTGGCCTGCTGGAAGACTGGCTGATCTCGCTCATGCCGCAACCCCTTGGGCCTGGCCGGTGGCGGCCAGCATCAACTCGGCCTCGGTGGCGGTGCGGTCAAAGGTGCCGGCGATGCGGCCTTCACGCATGACCACAATGCGATCCGAGGCGCCCAGAATTTCGGGCAGGTCGGACGACACCATCATGATGGCCGTGCCGGCTCGCGCCATATCGCGCATCAGGTGATAGATGCTGGCCTTGGCGTCGACATCGATGCCGCGCGTCGGCTCGATGAAGATCAGCACCTTGGGCTTGAGCGCCAGCCAGCGGGCCACAAGCGCCTTTTGTTGGTTGCCGCCGGAGAGAAAGCGCATTTCCTGCTCATAGGAAGGCGCGCGCACCTTCATGCTGTCGAGCAGCGCATCCATACCCTTAAGATCGGTGAAGCGATTGGCATCGCGTCTGCCCAGCAGTGCAGCAAAGCTGCGGGCGCTGAGCATGGCGTTGTCGCGCACCGATTGCATCAGCACCAGCGCCTCGCCCTTGCGGTCGCCGGGCAACAGACCGATCCCGGCGCGTATGGCGTCGCGCGGCGAGCCGAAGCGCACCTCTTGGCCGTGGAGGCTGATGCTGCCGGTGGTGAGCGGGTTGGCTCCGAACAGCGCCATGGCCAGGGCACTGCGCCCGGCGCCTTGCAGGCCGGCAAAGCCGACGATTTCGCCTGCGCGCAACTGCAGGTCGATGTTGTGCAGCGCAGAATTGCCGCCATTGCTGACGCTGAGCACAGTCTCGCCAATGTCCGCTGCGGCAGCTGGTTCCGGATAATAGGCGGCGATGTCGCGGCCTACCATGGCGCGTACGATGGCGTCGGGAGTGGGCATGTGGTCGAAACTGGCCGCGACGGTGCCGTCCTTGATGACGGTGACGCGGTCAGCCAGTCGCGTCACTTCGCGCATGCGGTGGGTGATGTAGATGACGGCCGTGCCGGAGGCGCGCAGCCGCTCGACCAGAGCGAACAGCACTTCGCATTCCGCCTCATTCAAGGCGGCGGTTGGCTCGTCCATGACGATGACCTTGGCATTGAGCGAAAGCGCCTTGGCGATCTCGACCATCTGCTGGCTGGCGACGTCGAGATCGGCCACCAGCGTATCAGGGGTAATGCCATGACGAATGCCGAAAAGGCCAAGCACACGGCGCGTCTCTGCATCCATTGCCCGCGCATCGATCAGCCCGTGACGCCGGGGCTCACGCCCCAAAAACAGGTTCTGCGCCACCGTGCGTTCGCGCAGCAGCGAGAACTCCTGATAGATAACCGATATGCCCGCCTCGAGTGCGGCCAATGGATGGCGGAACTGTTGCGGCTGGCCCTCGATCAGCACCTCACCCGCATCAGGTCGATAGACGCCCGACAGGATCTTGATCAGCGTCGACTTGCCGGCGCCGTTTTCCCCGCAGAGCGCATGGACCTCGCCGCGACGACAGGTGAACGAGACCCCGCTCAATGCCTTGACGGCGGGGAAGGATTTGGAGATGCCGCGCATCTCGATAACGGGCGCCTCGCTCATGCTGTGCGCTCCGCGCCAGCTTCATCCCAGGTGCGGCGGATATAGGCCGCGCTTTCGGAAAACAGGGTTTCGTAATCGGGGAACAGGGGGCGCCAGACGCGGGTGGCCGCGGCAATCGCGGGCAGGCCAGCTCCAAAGGCCTCCAGCGTAACCCAGCCATCATAGCCGGAGCGGCGCACCGCTCCGAGGATGGCGGGAAAATCGATATGGCCACGCCCGGGAATGCCGCGATCATTTTCCGACACATGCACGATGCCCACATGCGGCGCCACGGTCTCATAGGCCTGGACCTGGTCGCGGTCTTCGATATTGGCGTGGAAGGTGTCGTACATGATCCGGCAGGCCGGGTGATCAACGCGGCGCGCATAGTCGCGGCATTGCTTGGTGGTGTTGAGAAAATAGGTCTCGAAACGGTTGAGGTGTTCGAGGCTGAGATAGATGCCATTGGCCTGTGCCCGCTCGGCAAGGGCGCGGTGAGCCTCGGCACCAAAGGCGAGCTCGTTCTCGGTCGGACCGGCACCGGTGAAATGGCCGATCGGGGCATGGATGGGCCCGCCGACGCTCTGCGCCCCGAGGGCGATGGCGCAATCGAGCGCCCAGTCGAGATGGTGGCGGCCCCGTTCACGCGTCTCCGCATCGTTCGAAATCGGGCTGACATCGGGGCTGGGGATAATGGAGGTCGTGCAACGCTCGAGCCCCATGGCGTCGAGCGCGCGTCCAAGCCAGGCATAGTGATCCGGATCGCCTGACAGCACCGGCACTTCCACGCCGTCATAGCCTTCCGCCTTGATCTTTTCGATCATCGGCAGATGCGCTTCCGTCACCAGATCGGTCAAGCACAGCAGATTGATGCCGAGCTTCATGCTTCCCCCTCGCGCCTGTCGTCATTGCCAGTGCGTGCAACATCATGGGTTGCATATCGCTTTGGCAAAAAACGAACGTCGCCTTGTGCGGCGTTGCGCTCATGTCCTCCAATAGCCATCACCCATGGCGCAGCTTGATCTGCCGCATTTTCGGGTGTCTGGCGGTTCCAAACCCACCTTGCGGTTGGCTGCGGAACATGTGCATCATGGCGCAAGCAAAATGGCGATGCGTTCGAAAACGCACACTGGTAAAAATTATACGGGGGAGATCAGGCATGAATGCAGAGGCGAAGGCGCGAGCCCTGTTGCGGCCGGCGGTGTTCACCGAGCCGGGTGCGCTCATGTATGCGGGCAATTGTTCGGATCTGTATGAGGCCTCGCTGGCTGGCAAGGTGGTGCTCAGCGCCTGGACGCGGCGCAAATATCCCGGACGGCCCCTGGGTGATGCACTGCCGCAGGTGCTTTCCGTCGGCGGCTGGGACGCGGCGCGCATGCAGGACTGGGGCCTCAAGGAGCACTGCAATGAGGGGGTCAAGATCGCCTATATGGCGCGCGGCAGCATGATCCTCAAAATCGACGGCCAGCGCCACGAGGTCAGCGAAGGCCAGATGTTCGTGGTCCGCCCCTGGCAATTGCACCAGTTCGGCGATCCGCATGTCGGTGCCAGCCAGATCGTTTGGGTGTTGTTCGACGTCGGCGTGCGCCGCCCGCACGAAAACTGGCTGTGGCCCGACTGGATGGCCTGGTCGGAGCGCGACATCGACCGGCTCACCACGCTGCTGTCGCGCAACGAGCAGCATGTATTGACGGCCAGCCGCGAGGTCGCGCGCACCTTCCACGACATCGCCCAGATTGTTGCCGGCAACGATGTGGTGGGCAGCGAAACCCGGATGCGGCTCTCGATCTCGACACTGTTGTTGCAGTTCATGGAACAGCTGGAAAGCCAGTCGCCCCAGCTCGATGCCGATCTCGCCAGCTCCAAGCGTACGGTACAGATATTCCTCGATCGCCTGTCGCATGCCTTGGACGAGGATTGGACACTGGAAAACATGGCGGCTGAATGCAGCCTGTCACGCACCCAGTTTTCCCAGCATTGCCAGGCGATCACCAATATGACGCCGGTGCGCTATCTGCAGATGATCCGCCTCGAAGCGGCCAAGCGCTGGCTGAGCGAACGCGCCAATGTCTCGGTGACCGAAATTGCTTTGGAGGCGGGCTTCACGTCCAGCCAGTATTTCGCCACCTGCTACAAGCGCCGCTTCGGCCTGACGCCGCAGGAGAGCCGGCGCTGAAGTCATCGCCCGCCTAGCGCCAAGGCACCAGGCGGGCGATGGCGTTTGCTAGGCCAGAGCCAGGATCAGGCATTCATGGCCAGGCAGGGTGGCCACTTCGCCGGTGCGGAACGCTGCCCCGACCAGGCCTCACCCGCGGGCAGATTGGCAACGCTGCGTGCTTCGTGCGAGAGATTGAGCACGAAGAGCAGCTGGCGCCCATCGGCCTCGCGCAAGGTCACTTCGATATCTGCGGGCTTGTCGGCCAGCAAAGGCGTTACACCGGCCCTTTCGAATTCGCCCGCGATGAGCGTGTCGATGAGGGCAGGAGTGAGATAGGTGCCGGCATAGACGATGCGGCCCTTGCCAACCGTGCGGCAGGTGATCGCTGCCTGGCCTTCCAGGAAGCGATTGGACCAGCTGGCGATCACCTCGGTGCCGTCGTTGACATTGAGCAGTTCGTACATGTGAGCGGCGGCAACGTCCTGGTTGCCGACCTTCAGCGCGTATGTCCGCTGCGCCGACTCCGCGGGAAAACGCTGGCGCACCGCATTGGCACCGTAGCGACCACCGAGTTCGAACAGGCCGTCGCCATCGGGCGGAGCCAGCCGCCCGAATTCTTCCACCGTCACCCCGGCAAGCGTGGCAAGCGACCGGCCCGGTGCGGCATCACGAATAATGTGATTGTTCTCGTCTCGCGTGCCGGTGCGCGCGGTAAGGATCACCGTGCCACCGCCCTCGGCAAAGGCGCGGATGCGATCGGTCCAATCATGCTTCCAGATCAGCCAATGGGGCACATGCAGCACCTTGAGGCGGCTCAGGTCATCTTCAGGGTGATAGGTCAGCCAGCGCGGCGGCGTCGCGGTGGGCGTGCACATGATCGTCTTGATGCCATGTTTGGCCAGCACCGTGATGGCACGATCGAAAAGATCGAAGTCGAAGCTGTTCTCGCGCGGCTCGAAGATGTGCCAGGCAAACTCGCCAAGGCGGACATTGTTGAAGCCGGCGGCAGCTATACGCTCGACATCGCGCTCCCAATAGCTTTCATCCACATGCTCTGGATAATGCGGGGCGCCCAGCAGGAAGGTGTCGATATTGATCGGACGCCATACAGAAAGAGGCGCAGCCAGGGTCTTTTTGGTCGCGAATAGTCTCCAGTCAAATCGTCAGGCCTTGGGCAGGCTGATGGTGCGGCGGTCGGCGCCGGCGAAGAGGTGGCCGACGCTGGATCGAAGCCGAGGTGAACGGCATCGCCGGCAGCAATCGCGGCAATGTCGGGAAGCTGGACGGTGATGTTGCTGGTGCCGGTGTCCGAGCCCACGCAAACACGCGGGGAGGCATCGGCGTAAAGGATGCTCTCGCGTCCAAGATGCTCGACCAGTCGCACGGTCGCGGCGAAACGCCCCTGAGGTCCCACTTCGACGTCTTCCGGCCGCAGGCCCACGGTCACCGTTTCACCCGGTGACACGCTGGCGCCGGGCCGCAGGGCTATGGAAAAGCTTCCTGCACCCGGATTTGTCAGCACGGCTGCGCCGGCTTCCAGCCGTTCTACTTTGGCCTCGAAGAAATTCATCCGCGGCGCACCAAGGAAGCCGGCGACGAAAAAATTGTCCGGGTTGCGATAGAGGTCGAGCGGCGAGCCGACCTGCTCGATCTGCCCCTGGTTGAGCACCACGATGCGGCTGGCCATGGTCATGGCCTCCACCTGGTCATGGGTGACATAAACCATGGTGGCGCCGAGCTGGGCATGCAGAGTGGAGAGCTCCACCCGCATCTGCGTGCGCAGCGCCGCATCGAGATTGGAAAGCGGTTCGTCGAAGAGAAACACTTCCGGCGAGCGGGTGATGGCCCGACCGATGGCAACGCGCTGGCGCTGGCCGCCGGAAAGCTGCTTTGGCAGCTTGTCGAGCTGATCGGTCAGCCGCAGGATTTTGGCGGCGCGCTGCACGCCGGCCTCGATCTCCGCCTTCGGACGGCGTGCCATGCGCAGGCCAAAGCCCATATTTTCGGCGACCGTCATATGCGGATAGAGCGCATAGGACTGCAAAACCATGGCAATGCCACGGTCACCCGGGTCGGCGTGGGTCACGTCCCGGCCATTGATGATCATCTGTCCGCCGTCGATCGACTCGAGACCGGCGATGGATTTGAGGAGGGTGGACTTGCCGCAACCGGAGGGCCCGACCATGACGATAACCTCGCCGGGTTCCACGGTCAGGTTGATGCCGCGCAAAGCATGGTAGGCGCCATAGCGCTTTTCGATGTTGCGGAGTTCGAGACTGGACATGATTGCTCGCTTTCTCGCCTTAGCCCTTCACCGCGCCCATGGTGAGGCCGGCGATGAAGTGACGTTGCATGAGGAAGAACATGATGACCGGCGGTACCGCGACGATAACCGTGGCTGCCGAAATGGTGTTCCAGGCGGACACATACTGCCCGCGCAGATTGGCCAGGTCCGCCGTCACCGGCTTGACGCTGTCGCTGATGGTCAGCACCACCGCCCAGAAATAGTCGTTCCAGATGCAGGTGAAGAGCAGGATGGCCAAGGCCGCCAGTGCGGGCCGGACCAGGGGCAGCACCACATGCATCAGGATCTGTGCCGGTGAGGCGCCTTCCGCACGTGCCGCATCAAAGAGTTCCTTGGGCAGCGCCGCGATGAAGTTGCGCATGAACAGGGTGGCGAACCCGGTCTGAAACGCGGTGTGGAAGATGATCAGCGCCCAGGTGGTGTCGTAGAGCCCCAGCTTCACCATCAGGTCGCGCACCGGGATCATCATGATCTGCGCCGGCAGGAAGTTACCGCCGATGAAGATGGCGAAAAGCACCATGCTGCCGCGGAAGGTGAATTTCGACAGCACAAACCCGGCAAGGGTCGAGAGCGCCAGCACGAATACCACGGATGGTACGGTGATCAGCAGGGAGTTGACGAAGAACCGCGCCATCGGTGTCTGGGTGAACACGCCGACATAATTGTCGACGAGGCCGAATGCCGTGGGCCAACCCCACAGATTGCCGGTGGCGATATCGCTGGCGGCACGCACCGAGGTCAGCATGATGGCAAACAGGGGCGCCAGCCAAAGCAGCAGGATGGCAACCACCAGCGTCATATAGGCGGCGCGCAGGCCACGTGCGGTCTTGGGAATGGGACGTGGATACATCATGCGCTCCGATCTTCGGCCTGCATGATCCGGCCCAGATACCACAGGATGAACACCAGCATGATGGCGAACAGAACCGTGGCGATGGCCGCGCCATAACCGAAGCGATAGGAAAAGATGGATTGCTCGTACATCTGGTAGGCGAGCACCTGCGACGAGCCGAACGGGCCGCCCGGCGAACCGCCCTCTCCAGTCGTCAGGGAGGGAAAGGGATCAAGCGCCGAAGATGCGTTTGCGCGTATCTTCCAGCCGGGTCAGGATCTGCTCGCGGCGATCGGGACGCGCCATGAACTCCTGGAACCCATTGAGGCCGGCCTGCGCCATGTCCGGATCGGTGTCACGGTCGTAATACTGGGCCGTGCCGGTGACGGTCTTGAGACTTTCCACCGCTGCGTTGACGAGCGGATCGTCGCTGGGCGGCATGTCGTTGCGCGGCGGCACATTGCCGGCCGGAGCCAGGAAGGCGTGCAGGTTTTCCGGCTCGTAGAAGAAGGCCAGGAACTGGCGCGCCAGTTCTTTGTTCTTGGCATTGGCCGGGATATGCACGGAGTCGGTGGAAAAATCCTCGAAGCGCGGAATATCGGCAATCTTGGGGAAGGGCACGAAGGTCAGGTGCGGCAGGTCCGCTTCGGGAATGACGTATTTGATGAAGTTGCCGAGATTCATCATGCCGGCTTTGCGCTGGCTGAGCAGCGCGCCCGCTTCCTGCCAGCCAAAGGAGGTATGGTTCTCGGTGAAGACGCCCGCCTTGATCAGCTCTTCCCAGTGGTTGAAAACCGGCTGCAGCATGGGGTCGAGATAGCTCAGATGGCCATCCATGAGCGCGATATGGTTGTCGAGCCCGTTGATGCGCAGGTTGAGCACGTCGAAGAAGCCTGCGCAGGGCCAGAGTTCCTTGCTGCCGAAGGCCATCGGCGACATGCCTGCTGACTTGGCGGCTTCCGAATAGGTCAGCAACTCGTCCCAGGTGGTGGGCGCGACGAGTCCTTTTTCCTCGAAGACGTTCTTGATATAGAAATTGCCCCAGAGCGTGCCGGCAAGCGGCAGGCCATAGACTTTTCCGCCCACAGTGGTGGCGCTCAGCGTACCGCCAAGAACGGAACCATAGTCTTCCTGGTTGATCAGGTCGGTAATATCTTCGAACAGGCCGCGCTCGACGAAGGCCTTGAACCGGCGCCTGATCCTGAACCTGCTGCGAGAGCGCGGGGCTCTCAGTCGCGCCGAAATCGCCGCGGCGGTAGGGTTGAGCGGAGCGACCGTGACTTTCGCGGTGGGCGATCTCATCGAGGAGGGCCTGCTGGTCGAAGGGCAGCCCAGCAAGGGCGCCACCGGTCGCCGACCGATCCCGGTCGAGATCAACTATTCCGGCCTGCTTGCGGTGGGCCTCAAGGTCATGGTCGGTAGCGTGGAATGCGTCCTGACCGACCTCTCGACCACCCCGCTCCTGACCCGGACCTTTTCTCTTCCCGACCAGGCGCCGGAGGTCTGGGCGCCAGCCGTGATGCGGCTGACGCCTTTGCTTGCCTACCGATCACGCCGGTTTGCGATAGCTCGCCAAAAGGAAATAGACGGCGATCGCAAGCACGGCAATCACGCTCGCTGCAACACTCAGTAAGGTGACGTGAGCGCCGCTGAAGGCCGCCTTCCCTGCAGCAATCAGGGCCGCCGCCTGTTCGGCAGGGAGTTGGCTCGCCACCAGATAGGTATCGCCGATCGAGCGGCTCGCCTGCTGCGCCAAGTGCTGCGTCAGGTCCGGTGGCACCTGCAATGCCTGGCTGAAGACGCTCGCCATGAACACGCCGAAAAGCGTGATGCCGAGGCCGGTGCCAAGTTCGTAGCCCGTGCCTTCCAGCGCCCCTGCGGCACTGCCCTTTTCGGGCTCAACCGAGCCCATGATGGCAATGGACGACGCGGTCAGGCCGATGCTGAGCGTCAGGCCGACAACAGCCAGAGCGAGCGGAACCAACAGGCCTGGGTCATGAAAATCCGCCCTGCCGAGAAATGCCAGCGCCGCTGCCCCAACCAACAGTGAAGCGGTGGCCACCAGGCGCAGGCCGAACATGTTGGAGAGGAAGCCCGCGATCGGCCCCCCGATACCCGCGGCGACCATGATCGGGATCATGAACAGGCCGGCATCGAGCGGCGTCTTGCCGATGACATATTGCAGTTCCTGAGCCAGGGTCAGTTCCACACCGGCAAGGGCGCCGGTGGCCACCAGGGCCATGACCATGCCGGCGACGATTGCCGGATGGGAGAACAGGGAGAGATCGAGCATCGGATTGTCCGAACGAAGCTGCTTTCTGGCGAAGAGCCAGAGCATGGCTAGGCCGAACGCCACGATCGGCAGCAGGATGACCATAGGCTGGCTACCGCTAAAACCTGCTTTCACGGCATAGACGAGCGAGATCATTCCGGCGATGAGCAGCAGAGCCTGGCCAAGCGCCCACTTCCCGCTCGATGTCGGCTCATGGCGCGACAGGAGCATGTAGCATGTGGGGGCGACCAGCAGCATGACCGGGACATTGATGAGGAAGACCGAGCCCCACCAGAAGTGCTCGAGGAGGCCGCCACCGACCAACGGGCCTACGGCGGCTCCTGCCGAGCCGACCGTGCCCCACATGCCCAATGCGATTGCGCGCTCGCTATCATCCTCGAAGGTGCGCCTGATGGTCCCCAGTACACAGGGCACGATCATGGAGCCGCCGAGCGCCAGCAGCACACGCGCCGCGATCAGCATCGAAGCGCTTTGTGAAAATGCAGCGATAACCGAGGCCGTGCCAAAGATGGTGAGACCGGTCAGCAACACCTTGCGGTTGCCGATCCGATCGGCGAGCGTTCCCATCGGAACCAGCAGGCCCGCCATCAGCAGCGGATAAATGTCGATGATCCAGAGCATTTCCGTGCTGGATGCGCCCAATGACTGTGTCAGAGTGGGCACGGCAACATGAAGGACGGTCATATCGATGACGACCGGAAGAAACGCCAACATGACAGCGATGAGGACCAGCCAGCGCTTGGGGTCGCGGTAATGGGCAGACATTGAATCACCAGATTGAAAAACCAGAGCGCTCCATATAAATACATACGTATGGAATGCAATCGTGCCGAACGACGCTCTCAAGGGAAAAATGCATGGGCAGAAAACCGACAATCAGCCGGGACGGCCTGCTGACGATTGCCGAGGAAATCGTCAATGCCGACGGGCCTCAAACGCTGACGATCGACGCTCTGGCCAAGGCAGCGGGCATCTCCAAGGGTGGGGTTCAGTACGCCTTCGCCTCGAAGGATGATCTGATCCGGGCGCTTGTCGATCGGTGGACCACGCAATTTGACGCACTGATTCCAGACGTTCAGACGGTCGGGCCGATCGGGTTCGTACGCGCCTACATTGCCGCAATGCGCTCTTCGCAGGCTGTCATTGGCGCAAAGATGGCGGGCCTGATGATCGCTTACATGCAGAACCCCAAGAACCGCTTGTCCACGGTGCAATGGTATAGTGCGATCCTCGAAAAGATGGGGGACACGCAGGAGGCCCGAACCGCCAAGGCGGCTTTCCTCGCGGTCGAGGGCCTCTTTGCCTTGCGCATCTGGGGCGTCGAAAGCAATCTGGACTGGCAGTCTCAGCTGGATGACATCGAAGCCATTTTCCTCGACCACACGTTCGGCAAGGACCAGCAATCGCCCCAGCCAGATCGATGATCGGCGGGGCATACGATCGTCCCCGCCGTGTCGCCTTCATGATGCGCTCGCCTCAATCTCCGCTGATGCCGCAGTTGCCATAACCTTGCGACGTTCCCACTGCAGCAGCATGGAGAATGCCGCCGGCAGCAGGGTCAGCGTCAGGAAGGTGGCTATCGCCAGCCCGCCGATGATGGCGAAGGCCATGGGTCCGAAAAACACGCTGGTGGCGATTGGAATCATACCCAACACCGCTGCGCAGGCAGTCAGCACGATCGGGCGTGCCCGATGCAGCGACGCCGCCCGGATCGCCGCATCAGGCTCCATTCCGTTGGCAATATTGGTGTCGACCTCCTCGATGAGGATCACAGCATTGCGGATGATCATCCCGGCCAGCGCGATAATGCCGAGCTGGGCCACGAAACCCATGGCCACCCCGGTGGCCAGCAAGGCAATGACCACGCCGATCAGCCCGAAAGGCGCCATGAAGATGGCGAGGGCCATGCGCGCCAGACTGCGCAGTTGGATCATCAGCAGCGTCATCATGATCAGCAGGGTCGCGGGCAGCATGGCGAAGACTGACTCGCTGCCCTTGGCGGATTCCTCCACCACCCCGCCAATGTCCACAGCATAGCCGGTGGGCAGTCCGGCCTGGAAGTCGGCGATGGCGGGCCGCATCTGCTCGACGACCGTGGCTGCCTTCATGTCCGGCGCCACATCGGCCTGGACAACGATCATTGCCTGGCGGTTTCGACGCCAGATAATGGGGTCTTCGACGCCGTGACTCACCGTGGCAATGGACCGGAGCGGCACCGAACGGTTGTTGGGAGCGGAGATCTGGAGATTGTCGATGGTGGCGAGGTCCGAACGGTCGGTAGTGTCGCCGCGCACGATCACTTCGATCTGCTGGTCGCCTTCGCGCAACTGGGTGAGAGGCGCGCCGGTATAGACGGTGGCCGTCAGCGAGGCGATGTCCTTGGAGGAGATGCCCAAGGCGCGGGCGCGAACCTGGTCGATCTCGATGTCCACGCTGCGCTGGGGTTCGCCGGCGGTCAGGTTGATGCCGCGCGTCGAAGGGTTTTCTGCCAGCAGATTGGCGAACTGCATCGATAGATCACGCACCATGGCATGGTCGGGCCCGGTGATGCGGAACTTCAGCGGCCAGCCCACCGGCGGTCCGAGTTCGAGTGGCGATGCGCGCGAAATCGCTTCGGGAAATTCGCTCTCGAGATAGTTCGCGAGCCGCGCCTGCAGCCGGTCTCGCGCCTCCAGGCCTTTGGCGACGACGACAAATTCGGTGACGTTGTCATTGGTGAGCAGGAGGTCCATCGGTAGATAGAAGCGGATGGCGCCCGAACCGATATAGGTGGAGAAATGGTCCACATCGGCGTCGTCCAAAAGGAATGCTTCGAGCTTTTTGGCATCCGCGTCGGTGGCCGCATAGGAGGCGTTCTGCGGCAAGGTCAGGCTCACCATCAGCTCCGGGCGGTCGGCTGTTGGGAAAAACTGCTCCTCGATCTGGGTAAAGCCGACCAGCGAGGCGCCGAAGGCCAGTACGGCAAGCGACAAGGTCGCCAGCCTGTGCTTGAGAGCGAGGTCCAGGATACGCGCATAGCCGCGCATGATCCTGCCGCCGCCTTCCTTGTGTGGCTTGACGGTCTTGGGCAGGATCCAAACGCCCAGAAGCGGTGCGAACACCACTGCGACGATCCATGAGGTGCTGAGGGCAATCAGCACCACCATGAAGAGGGAATAGCAATATTCCCCCGCGCTGGAGGCGGCAAAGCCCACCGGAACGAAGCCGGCGATCATCACCAGCGTGCCGGTGAGCATCGGAAAGGCGGTGGTTTCATAGGCATAGGTTGCGGCGCGGGCCTTTTCCCAGCCATGTTCGAGCCGTCCCACCATCGCCTCGACGGTAATCATGGCGTCGTCGACAAGCAGCCCCAGCGCGATGATCAGCGCGCCGAGCGAAATGCGTTGCAGCCCGATGCCCGCCAGTTCCATCCCCACGAAGGTCATGGCCAGCACCAGTGGGATCGACACCGTGACGACCAGGCCGGCCCGGGTGCCCAGCGAGAGGAAGGACACGGCCAGCACGATGGCGATGGCTTCCAGCAGCACCTTGATGAAATGCTCGATGGCATGGTCCACCACTTCAGTCTGGTCGGCGACCTTCACGACGTCGATGCCATAAGGCAGTTCAGGTGTGATCTCCGCCATCAGCGCATCGATCTGCCGCCCAAACTTGAGCACGTCTGCGCCCTCGGCGACCGAGATGGCGAGGCCGATGGCCGGTTTGCCGTTGACGCGATAGCCGGGCGACGGTGGATCGATTGGCCCACGCGAAACCTCGGCAATGTCGGTGAGCGGCACGAAGCGGTTGTCGACACGCAGCACCACCTTGCGGATGCTGTCTTCGCTGGTGAAGGCCCCATCGACTGTGACAGCGATTTTTTCCGATGCGGTTTCGATGGTGCCGGCCGGCGCCACGGCATTCTGTTCCTGCAGGCTGGCGATCACTGCATCGATATTGAGGTTGAGCGCGGCGAGCTTGCGGGTCTGGAAGGCAATGGTGATCTGTTCGGGCTGCACGCCGATCAGTTCGATCTTGCCGACATCGGGCACCGCCATCAGGCGTGTCCGCACGTTATCGACGCGCTGGCGGATGTCTCCGGCGCTGAACCCTTCGTACTGGAAACCGTAGATGATGCCAAAAGTGTCGGCGAACTCATCATTGAGGAACGGGCCGCGCACGCCCTCGGGCAGGCTCGGCGCGAGATCGTCCATCTTCTTGCGCACCTGATACCAGGCATCCGTCACCTGGGCCGGCTTGGTGTCGTCGCGCAGATAGACGAAAACCACAGCTTCTCCCGGCCGCGAATAACTTTGTACGTGATCGAGGTTCGGGGTCTCCTCCAGCTTTTTCTCGATGAGATTGGTGAGGAGGCTCGCGGTATCCTGCATGGTCGCGCCCGGCCAGGCTGCCGACACCACCATGGTCTTGATGGTGAACGGCGGATCTTCACCGCGGGACAGGTTGAGGAAGCTGAACGTGCCAGCCAGCACCGTCAGCAGCATGAGGAAGACAACGAAGGACTGGTTGTTAAGCGCCCAGCTTGAAAGATTGAAGCCCTGCTTGGGCTTTTGTGGCTGGCTCATCACTTCTGGCCGTCCTCGAGCCGCACGCTTTGGCCGGGCCGCAATTTGCTGACCCCGGCAGTGACCACCAGGTCTCCCTGGTCGAGGCCATCTCCGACAATGATTTGCGCGCTGGTCTGCTGCGCCAGCGCCACAGGCTTGCGCTCGAGCGTCAGCGTCTCGGGGTCGACCACGAACACTGCCGGTCTGCCGTCCTGGCTGGTGATGGCGCTGGACGGCAGGCGGAAAACATCGCCACCGCCGAGGTCGATGGTGCCAGTCACGGCGGCGCCCAGGAACATCTGCTCCGGTGCTCCCGTCAGCTCCACCAGGACTCGGTAGGTTCGGGTGGTCGGGTCGGCAATCGGGCTCACTTCGCGGATATGGGAGGAGAAGCGGATGTCTGGATAGGACAACAACGCCACCTCCACGGCGGCCGCGGAGAATTTGGGCTCAAGCAATTGCTCGGGAATGTCGAAGGCCGCGTCGCGCCGATCGTTAGAGGCGATCATCACCACCGGCTGGCCCGCGGCAACCACCTGCCCGACATTGCCGTCGATCTGGATCACGACGCCGGCGGCAGTGGCCTTGAGTTCGGTCTGCTTGAGGTTTTCCCGCACCGTGTCGAGCGCCGCTTCGGCATTGGTCACCCGTGCCTTGGCGGCATTGAATTCGAGCTCGACCGCCTCGAACTGAGCCCGGGTGATCACGCCGCTGCCGAACAGGGTCTGCTGCCGGATGAATGCGGCTTCAGCGGTATCGCGACCCGCCAGAGCGCTGACCAGGTCGGCCTCGCTGCTGCGCAACTGGTTTTCGATATCGATCGGGTCGAGTCGGGCGAGCACATCGCCGGGCGCCACTGTGCTGCCGACATCCACCAGCCGCTCGATCAGCCTGCCGCCCATCTTGAAGCCGAAGCCGGTTTGCGTGCGTGGCAGAACTTCGCCGGTATAGACGAGGTTTGCGGTAGCCGCCGAGCGGGTTGCAACCACTATGCGCACCGGCCGCACGTGCTCGGCCACTGCATCGCTGTGCTCATCGGACTGCGCGGAACACCCCGCCAGCGCCAGGCTCAGCGCGGCAAGGCAGACAAAACCGATCTTCTTCATGTGTTGATGCTCTCAGAACGCAGTCCGCGCAGGACCGTCGAAATGCCCATTTCAAAGAAGGCCTGGCTGTCGCCGATCTCGATCTCGGTGATCGTGCTCCAGAGGCTCACCAGACCATGCGCACAGGCCCACAAGACCAAGGTGGCCGAGCGTGCCGACGATGCCTGGAAGTCGCCACTGTCGAGGCACAATTGCACCTGGCTCTCGGCAAGCGCGAAGGCCTGTTGCACGCTGGGCGCGGGAGAGTGCGTGCTGCAGCGAGCCGCCTCTTCTGCCTCATGGGAAAATAGCACGCGGAAGCGATCGGGGTCTTCGGCGCAAAAGCGGCAATATTCGAGCAGCATGGCGCGTGCGGCCTGTGCCGGTGCCAGGTCTGCATCGGCAATCGACCGCAATCGTGCCGTCATTTCCCCGACTGCATCAGAAGCATGCGCGGCCAGAACCTCCTTCTTGCTGGCGAAATAACGATAGAGGGCGCCAGGCGACAGCCCGACTTCCAGCGCCAGCGTGCGCATCGATAGAGCGCTATAGCCGCGGGCCGCGATAATGCGCGCGGCTTGCAGCAGGATAGTGCTGCGCATCGCGCGCTCTTCCGCATCGGTCAGTGCTGGCCTGGCCATTCATCCGCCTCTTGTTTAACTGAACGCGTTTAATATACGCGTTCAGTTAAATGTCAAGCGGCACTGCCTGCAGTGTGGGAAGCCGTTTAATGGGAGCGTAGGCGCCGGCCCTCTGCGTCGAAAAGCAGGACATTGGCGGGGTCGAAGGCGCATCGCAGCGCCTCGCCCGCTTTGGTCCGGACTGCGCCGCGCTGTTCGACCAGTATGATCTGGCCGTCGGGCAGGGCGCAGTGGACAATGGACGTCCCGCCGAGATTTTCGACCACCTGCGCCGTCACGGTAAAACCATGGGGCGCGGTAACAGGCGCATCGAACTGTTCAGGTCGGATGCCGACGGTGACACTGCCGGATGGAAGCGCCAGGCCGGCAAAGTCGAGGGTGATGCCGCCAGCCGAAACAGTCCTGCCATCGCTGCTGGCATTGATGAGGTTCATCTTGGGCGAGCCAATAAAGCCGGCAACGAAGATGTTGTCGGGGTCGGCATAAAGCTGCGCCGGGGTGCCGATCTGCTCGATGCGCCCTGAACGCAGCACCACGATCTTGTCGGCCAGGGTCATGGCTTCGACCTGATCGTGGGTGACATAGATCATGGTGGCGCCAAGATCCTGATGCAGCTTGGCAATCTCGACCCGCATCTGCACCCGCAATTCGGCGTCGAGATTGCTGAGCGGCTCATCGAACAGAAAGGCGCGGGGTTGACGGACGATGGCGCGGCCGATGGCGACGCGCTGGCGCTGGCCGCCTGACAACTGCGCCGGCTTGCGGCGCATCAACTGGTCGAGTTGCAGGATGCGGGCGGCCTCGGCAACGCGCTTTTTGGTTTCGCCCTTCGACGTGCCGGTCATGCGCAGGCCGAAGCTCATATTCTGCTCAACACTCATATGCGGGTAGAGCGCGTAGGATTGAAACACCATGGCCAGCTTGCGTGATGCAGGTTCGATATTGTTGACCACGCTGCCATCGATCAAGACGTCACCGGCCGAGACGTCTTCAAGCCCGGCGATCATGCGCAGCAAGGTGGACTTGCCGCAGCCCGAGGGGCCGACAAACACCACGAACTCCCCGTTTTCGATCGCAAGGTCGACACCGTGGATGATGGCGACCCCACCAAAGTTTTTTCGGACATCGCGCAGCTCGATAGCGGTCATTGGGTGATCCTTTCGAACCAGGTTTGAACGGCGTCTGGGGTAAGCTGCGGGGCGGCAGCGGGGTGCTGCAGATAGGTTGCGAGCGCTGTGCGCATGGCCCGCGCCACCGGTCGACTCTCGAGCGCACCTGAAAGGTCGATAGCCGAGATGATCAGTCGGCCTCTGCCGACCTGCGCCTCGCCGAGCAGCAGCAGGTCGCGGTTCTCGTTCCAGTCGTCGACGACGCGAACGATGGCGCGGAAGGCCGTGCCGGCGATATCGAGTGCCCGGCGGCGGAAGCTGAGCTCAAACCAGTGCCAGTCGGTGTGGGTCGCCGAGGGGAAATTCCGGAACAGCGGATGGCTGGTATCGTTCAGCAGCCCCAGCGTGTGCGGTGCCTGCCCATCGGTCCAGAGCGTATTCCAGAAGGCGGCGGTATGGCCGAGAATGGCATTGGGTTTTAGCGCCTCGGGAGGAGGCGTCAACACCAGGGTTTCGCCCGCAGCAAGCCTGGCGAGAGCGTCAGCGTCCAGCGCCGAAATGATCGGCAGGGGGAGAGCCTCTCCGGGCGCAGGCATGGTCCAGAGTGCCCAGCGATTGCGGTAGTCGGTGCCCGGCAAGTCGATCACCACCTCATATCGCGCCGGGGCATGCAATCCGGCGGTGTCAATCTCGATGGTTCCGAGATCGTGCAGGGCACCGCTGGTGAGACCATGATGAGCAAGGGTGCCTTCACGTGCAGCAACACCATTCGCATCGACGAGGCGCCAGCGCAGCTGTCCGGCCGGTAACGGGACCGCATCGAATTGGGCGAGTTGTACCTTTGCGGCAAAACACTGGCCCTCACTGAGCACGAAGCGCTCGGCGCGGAGAAGGGGCACGATCGGCGCACAGAATTCGCGGAACTGGTCCGGAGTCACATAGGGTTTTTCGTCCCAGAAGGCGTCCACCACGCCCACCAGCGCCGTGCCCTGGCCAGGAAAGTCCTGCAGGCCGAGAAGCTGAACTCCGGCCATGTCCGGTGTGCGCAGCGCCGCCTCCATCTCTTCCTTGTAGAGTTGGCTTTGCAGCGCGCCGCTTGCCATCATCAAGGCGTGCGCGAGATGTGCCAGCCCCTTGGCCTCGAGATCGGCCTTCACCATCTCGAAATTGCGGGCTTCGAGCACGCCCGTATATTTGGCGATTTCTTCAAGATCGGGATAGACGCACCACTGGCCGATTTCATGGCTGACCAGCGGCATGGGCACGGCATCCACCCACTCACTCCAGTCGGTCATGGTTTCCAGGGGCCGGGCATTCAGCCGGCCATCTAGGCCCTCGCCCCAGCGCTGATTACGCGGCTCGGGTTTGGAAATGTAGTCGGCGCGCTTGACCGTGGGCCAGCCCGACCCGCCAGTATAGAGGCGTCGCGCATCCTGGGCCTGCCACTTGTCGATAAAGCGTTCGAGAAAGCTGTGGGTCCCTGAGCCGTTCACTTCATTGCCAACGCAGAGCATGACGAAGCTGGGGTGGTTTCCATAGTCTCGCACGATGCGCTCGGCCTCGGCATGGATGTAGCGATCAAGCGCTGGATCGGCGCCGAGAACCGGCCAGACGGGGGTTTCGACATGCAGCAAGATCCCCATTCGGTCTGCCACCTCGAAGGCCGCCTTGGGCGGACACCAGGAGTGGTAGCGAATGTGGTTGAGCCCATAGGCCCTGGCCGTGCCGAACACCTTTTCCCAGCCTGCTTGATCGGTTGGTGGGTAACCGGTGAGCGGAAAAATGGCGCAGTCGAGCGTGCCGCGCAGGAACACGCGTCGCCCATTGAGCACGAGGTGCCGACCGTCCCTCGTAAAATCGCGGATGCCGAAGGCGGTCTCGTACCGATCCTGCAATTGTCCGTCACGATACCATTCGACGCGCAGCGCATGCACGACCGGATCGAATTCGTCCCATAGCCGCGCGCGTTCGGGAAGGTCGACCTCGAGGGAGAGCTTGGTGAAACCGCTATCGACGGCGATCGGCTGACGGACTTCCAGCGGCGTGTCCTCACCCGCGAAAGTGAAGGTCAGCACCAGTTCATTGTCGTGCTCGCCCTGCCACCAGGTGGGCCAGCGATTGTCGGCGTCGAAGACGTCGAGTTCGATATCGATTTTCGCCTTATGGCTGCGGGCATCGACATCGATGCGGGCGATCTGCTGCCTTGCCGCCTCGACACGCAAATATCCGACAACACCGTTCCAATTGGTCTGGGTGTGATCGGTCTTGGAATGGGCGACGTCGCCCATCAGGCCATGGTCGCGAATGATGGCTTCGCCAACTGCCTCGAAGCGGGAATTGTCGATCATCATCACCAGCGAATGTGACCCGGCGGAGAGCTTGCCGGCGAGCATGCGCACAGCGGTCGACAGGCTCTCGTCGCGGCCGAGCTTATAGCCATCGAGCCAGATATTGACCTCGCCATGCGGACGCTCGAGAGCGATGTGGAAGAAATGATCTTCCAGCCCCTCCGGCACGTCGAACCGGCGCGCATACCAGGCTTTGCCGATATAGGGGTGGCGCCGGCTGAGATGGGCCATGGTCCGGAAGCGCGAAAGTGGCGTCTTTTTCGCCTCGTCGACGCTGCCGGGCAGGGAAATGGTGTCCCCGAGGTCACGCTGGAACCATTGCTCGGCTTCGCCCCGATTGTCGGGGTCCAAGGCAAAGGCCCATTCGCCTTCAAGCGGGATGGAGGTAAGCATGGTCGATCTCGGGGCTGGTCCGGTGGTGGATAGGGCGGGGTGGAGCGGGCCGTAGCCCGCCCCCGTCGCCTTACATCTGGGCTTCGACTTCGGCCTTGATGGCGGCCAGGGCATCATCAACCGACTGAACGCCGCGTGCCACATTGTTGATGGCCGTGCCGAGTGCCGTATAGACGTTGTTGTCCAGGGCGTTGAGCGTGAAGGGCGTCATCTCGGCCTGCACCGGGGCGAAAATGGTGTTGACGTTTTCGCCGGCATAATATGGATCTTCGAAGTTGATCCAGTCGGCGGTGCCGGCAGGCGTATAGGCCGGGTAGAGGTCGTCGTTCTGGTACTGCTGCTTGAGGCTTTCGTCGTTGGTGACGAGCCATTTCACAAAGGCCCAGGCCGCTTCCTTGTTCTGCGAGCCTTCCAGGATGCCGATATAGTCGCCGCCCGAGTTGAACGAGCGCTTGCCATCGACGCCAGGGGCCTGGGTCACGGCCCATTTGCCGGATTGGTCGGTGGCATAGGCGCGCTTGAGCAGGCCGCCAAACCAGTTGCCATAGAGCACGGTGGCCAGCTGGCCGCGCTGGAAGGCACCCTGCCATTCCGGACTCCAGGCGGTGAAGGGCGAAATCAGACCAGCTTCGCCGGCGGTCTTGACCAGTTCGAGCGCTTCGCGGAAGGCGGGATCGTCGAGTTGCAACTGGCCATCGGCGTTGAAATAGGACACGCCCTTCTGCGCGATATAGGCACGCACGATTTCTTCGCCATTGCCGATGAGCCAGCGCTCATTGGGCACAGCCAGCTTCTTGCCTTCCTCGAGGAACGTATTCCAGTCGGCAAACAGCGCGCTGACTTCGGTCGGATCGGTCGGCAGCCCCGCTTCGCCGAAGATATCGGAGCGATAGAACATGCCACCCGGACCGGTATGCTTAGGGAGGGCCGAAATCTTGCCATCGGGCAGGGTGACATTGGCGACCGTGAAGCCGGCGAAGTCGTTGATGAACTCACCCGCATTATACGGCGCCTGGGCCAGGTCGACCCATTGCGGCTTGTCGCGCAGCAGTGCCATCATGCCGATCTCGATCATGGCGACATCGGTGCCGCCGCCCGCGAGCATGGCGCGCTGAACGGCGTTGAGATAGGCATTGTTGGCCTGTGGAATGCCCTGGATGTTGACCGTGATATTGGGATAGGCCGCGTTGAAAGCGGGCAGCAGCGCCTGGAACGTGCGATCGTTGTTGGGCCAGGTCAGCACGTTGATCGTGCCGGAAATCGATGCGTCTGGCGCGTCCTGGGCCAGGGCGGGCAGGCTGATAGCGCCCGCGAGCGCCATGGCAGCGAGCCCCTTGAGAACGGTCTTCATAGCAAATCCTCCATTTGCATAGGCGTCATTTGACGGAACCGGCGGTCAGGCCGGCGATGAACTGGCGGCTTAGCAGCGCGAACAGGATAAAGACGGGGACGAGACCCATCAGCGTTGCCAGCATCACCGCCGGCATGTCGGAATAGTGGGTGGTGGAGAGCGTGGTCAGTGCCAGCGGAACGGTGAATTTGGTGCCGTCGCTGATGACGACGAGCGGGATCTGGAAGTCGTTCCAGGTGCTGATCAGTGTCCAGACCGCGAGTGCGGCAAGGCCCGGGCGGATGATGGGTAGAACCACGAAGACGAAGGTCGCCAGGCCCTTGGCACCGTCCATTTCCGAGGCCTCGTACAGCTCCTTGGGCACCGTGGAGCCGATATAGGTGTACATCCAGACCACGCCGAAGCCCGATGCCAGGGCGGGCAGGATCAACGGCCAATAGGTATTGAGCCAGCCGATGGCGTTCATCTGCAGGAAGAACGGGATCAGCGCCAGAGATGGCGGGAAGAACAGCGTCGCGAAGGTGACGACCAGCACGGTTTTGTGCCCCGGCGCGCGGGTATAGCGGGAGAGTCCATAGCCGGCGAGGGCGCTGACCAGTACCAGGCCCACAGTCTTGGGAATGGCGACGATCAGCGAATTGATGATCGGACGAAACGGGGGAAACACCGCCTCGATATTCTTGTAGTTCTGCACCAGGTTATCGCCGAACCATAGCGGTGGCGGAAACTGGAACACCTCGCCGATGGTGCGGGTCGCAAAAACGGCAGTCCAATAGATCGGCAAGATGAACACGATGCTGAGCAAGACGAGCGCCAGGGTGACGACAAGATTGAAACGCTTCTCGCGATTGATGAGGGAGCGGATCATGCCGAGGCTCCCCGCAGGCGTTTCAGGCCAGCCTGGTAAAGCAGGGTGAGAATGACAACCGCAGCAAAAATGTACCAGGAAACAGCGGAGCCGACGCCGAAATTGAGGCGGGTGAACGCGGTGGCGAAGAGATACATGCCCAAGGTCGTTGCCGAATTGTTGGTGCCACCCAGCCCCTGCGTCAGCACATAGGGCTCGTCGAACATCTGCAATCCGCCCAGTGTTGCGGTAATTGCCGCGAAGGCGACGGAGGGCAGCAGCAGCGGCAGGGTAATGCGGCTGAAAATGGCCCAGCGGCCAACGCCATCCATTCGCGCAGCCTCATAGATGTCGCGGGGGATGGACTGCAGCGCAGCCATGAAGATGATGATGTACCAGCCGGTCCAGCGCCACACGACAAGCAGAACGACCAGCGGCTTGATGAAGGCCTCGGAGCCGAGCCAGTCGAAATAGCTCGGCGTGCCAGTCATCGCGCCCGAGAGCAGGTTGACGATGCCGCCATTGGCCGAAAAGAACACCCGAAGCACGATGGCTGCGATCGCCGGCGCCACCAGCAGCGGCAGCAGGAACACCATGCGGAAGTAGCTTTTGCCGAAGGCGACATAGTCGTTGATCAGCACCGAAATGCCCAGCGCCAGGCCGATGGTGACCACGCTGGACCAGAACCACAGATAGATTGTGTTGCCGATGGCCTTCTGGAACACCGGATCGCGCAGCGCCCGGCCATAATTCTCGAGCCCGACCCATTGCGGATCGGTGAAGCCGTCCCAGCGATTGAAGCCGAGATAGAGCGAGAACAGCACCGGAAAAACGGAAAAGACCAGGAAGATCAAAAGGAACGGCGCCACCGACCAGTAAAAGGCGGTGTCGCGTCGCATACGATGCAGGGTCTTGCCAGCGCGGCCAGTGGCCATGCTTATCCTCCGTTTTATAAATTTAATAATCTGATGTTTAATGGCGCTGTCAAGGTAAATTCGGCGACTTGACCGTGTCGACAGGTGCATCTAGCATTTAATAATCTGATTTATGGGTGACGCGTGAAAATCACAGCCATCACGACCCGCGTGGTCAATGCCGAAATGCGGAACTGGGTTTTCGTCAAGGTTGAAACCGACGAGCCCGGTCTTTTCGGCTGGGGCGAGGCAACGCTCGAATGGAAGACGCGCGCCGTTGTCGGCGCAGTCGACGACCTTACGCCGCTTCTGCTGGGCCGGGACCCGCGCGACATCGAGCAGGCGGTGCGCGTCATGACCAAGCAAAGCTTCTGGCGTCTCGGTGCAGTGGGCATGAGCGCGGTGTCAGGCATTGAGCTGGCGCTGTGGGATATCCTGGGCAAGCACCTTGATGTCCCGGTCTGGCGACTGCTCGGCGGCAAAGTCCGCGACAAGGTGGGCGTCTACACCCATCTCGGCATGGGCGACATGCGGGCCGTCTACGAGACCGATTCCATCGACCCGATCGTTGAGCGCGCTCGCGAGGTGGTTGAAAATGGCTATCGCGCCTTCAAGGCGGTGTTTGTCCCCTATACCCACTATCACGCACCGCTGCCGCAGGTGGACAAGGTCGCCCGCATGATGGAAGCAATGCGCGCGGCCGTGGGCGATGAGATCGAGATCATGGTGGATTTCCATGGTCGCCCGGCCTCTGCCGGAGCCGCACTGGCCTATATCGAGGCCTTGGCGCCAGCGCGTCCGATGTTCGTCGAAGAACCGGTCCCACCCGCCGATTTCGAAAGCCTCAAGCGCCTCGCCGGGCGGACCAGCGTGCCGCTGGCAACCGGTGAGCGACTGATCGACCGTACCGATTTCGAAGTGCTGTTCGCGACGGGAGCCATCGATATCGTGCAGCCCGATATCTGCCATTGTGGCGGTCTGCTCGAGGCCAAGAAAGTCGCCGCCCGTGCCGAAACGCTGGGCATCGGTGTGGCGCCGCATAACCCGCTCGGTCCCATTGCTGGCGTCGCCGCGCTGCACTTTGCCGTTTCGACCCCGAACCATGTCATCCAGGAAGAAATGGTGGGGGCAGTGCCGTGGTACTTCGATGTCGTCCAGGGCCCGATCCGCATGGTCGACGGCTTCTGGCAGGTGCCGGATGCGCCCGGTCTCGGCATCGTTGTTGACGAGACCGAATGTGCCAAGCACCCTTTCGCCCAGGAAGTCCTGCACACCCAGAACGCCGTCATGCCCGACGGCACCATCGTGGATTGGTAATATGCGTCTCAGCGGCAAGATCGCCATCATCACCGGAGCGGGCAGAGGCATCGGCGCCGCCATAGCCGAGGCCTTCATGCGCGAAGGTGCCGCGGTCATCATTGCCGAACTGGATGAGACAAGCGGCAAGGCGACTGCGGCGCGGCTTGGGGGCGCTGCCTGGTTCATCCGCACCGATGTCACTCTCAATCAGTCGGTATCCGATTGTGTGAGCCAGGTGCTCGAGCGGTATGGCCGCATCGATATTCTGGTCAACAATGCCGGCATCAATGTCTTCCACGAGCCCCTGGAAACCTCAGATGCAGAATGGCAGCGCTGCATGGCCGTCGACCTTGAAGGCGTCTGGCGCATGTGTCGGGCAGTGCTACCTGGCATGGTGGCGCAGCAAGCCGGCAGCATCGTCAATATCGCGTCCTCCCACAGCAGCACGATCATCCCCCATACCTTCCCCTATCCGGTCGCCAAGCATGGGCTTCTGGGGCTGACGCGGGCGCTCGGGATTGAATATGCTGGCGCCAATATTCGGGTGAACGCCATTGCGCCGGGCTATATCGAAACCGATCTTGCGGTGGATTACTGGAACACCTTTGCCAATCCGGCGGCGGAGCGGCAGCGCACCTATGATCTGCATCCGCCCAAGCGCATCGGCAAGCCGATGGAAGTGGCGATGACGGCGGTATTTCTCGCCAGTGACGAGGCGCCGTTCATCAATGCCACGTCGATTGCCATCGACGGCGGCCGCTCTGTTCTCTACCACGAATAGCTGTGCCGCCCTGCCTGCCGAGAAAGGTCGTCTGATGATCGAGGAAACCGTCAAGCCATTGCTGAAGCCACGCGTGCATCGACACGTGGTCAAGACGCTGGCGCAACGGATCCTGGGCAATGAGATCGCGCCCGGAGCAGTCATGCCGCCCGAGCCCGATCTCTGCCTCGATTTCAATATCAGCCGCAGTGCGGTGCGCGAGGCCATCAAGGTGCTGGGCTCCAAGGGCCTGGTGACCACGCGCCCGCGCGTCGGCACGGTGGTGCAGCCACGCGAGGCCTGGAATCTGCTCGATCCCGATCTCCTCGGCTGGTCGATGGAACTGCAGCCCAGCGCCGAGCTCGTGCTCAGCCTCATCGAAGCCCGGCAGGTGATCGAACCCGCCGCCGCGCGCTTCGCTGCCCTGAGGGCCACGGCGACCGATATTGCACCCCTAGAAGATGCTTTCGCCCGCATGAGCCGGTTCAAGGCGAACCAGGATTTCGAGGCGTTCAACAAGGCCGATATCGATTTTCACACGGCGCTGCTGCGCGCCAGCGGCAATATCGTCTTCCAGCAATTGTCCAATACTATCGGTGCGGCGCTGGCCTATTCCTTCCGCCTGACCATTTCGCGGGCGCGCGAGCCAGGCGCCTCGCTGCCCAATCATGGCGAGGTCATCGACCGTATCCGCATGCGCGACAGCGAGGGTGCCTATAATTCCATGGCTCGGCTGCTCAATATCGCCATCATCGACCTTGGCATCGGCCAGACGGCGCCGCGGCCTGCACTCGGAGACGCATATGGGCCATCTGTTTGAAGCCAAGACCGCCGTCGTCACCGGCGCGGCATCCGGGATTGGTCTTGCCACCAGCAAGGCTCTGTTGGCCGAGGGCGCCCGGGTCGTGCTTGTCGATCGCAACGAGGGCGCCATGCGCGATCTGGCCGCCGAACTCGGTCCCAACTGCCTTTTTCAGGTCACGGATCTGCTCGATCCGGCAAGCTGTGCGCGCATGGTGCCCGAGATCCTTGCCGCGGTTGGCCAGATCGATATCTTGCACTGCAATGCCGGCACCTATATCGGCGGCGATCTGTCCGAGACGACACCTGAAGCCATCGACCGCATGCTCAATCTCAACGTCAATGCGGTGATGAAGAACGTGCATGCGGCCGTTCCACACATGATCGAACGCGGCGTCGGCGACATCGTGGTCACCTGTTCGGTCGCTGGCCATTTCCCGACCTATTGGGAGCCAGTCTATTCGGGATCAAAGTGGGCCATTACCAGCTTCGTCCAGGGTATGCGCCGACAATTGCTGCCGCATGGCATCAGGGTTGCCCAAATATCGCCTGGTCCGGTGGTCTCGGCTCTGCTCGCCGATTGGCCCGCCGAAAACCTGCGCAAGGCCCGAGAAGCGGGTGGTCTCATCGAACCAGAGGATGTTGCCGAAGCCATCGTCTTCATGCTGAGCCGCAGGCGCGCCGTGACGATCCGGGACATGATTATCCTGCCGAGCAACTTCGATCGCGTCTGATGAGGCGGTTGGGGCGCCCTGACCATGGTCATCGCCTCATCCAGTTGAATGAGGCGACAGGCCAAAAATCGGTCTAGCATCACGCCGCGGCGATGTTCGACCAGGCGCTCGCGCGTCTTTCGTGCCAATAGTGGTGTGCGCGCGCAGTGGGCTGCCAGCCTATGGTCCGGACGGCGGAGATTTTGATGAACAAGCATTTTGTCTCCATGGTCACGGCCATCATGCTGCTGATCGGCAGCATGATGGCGCTTCCCGCTTGGGCGCAGGACCACATTGCGGAGGCGGCTGAGGTATTCGTCGCGGCCGAGGATTTCGAGGTGATGCCCCTAGAGCATATCGAGGGCGCACTGGGCGATCTGCTCGGTGGCGATCCCAATGCGATGGTGCCGCTCGATGCCGATATTTCGCCGTTTGAGAAGGCCCTGTTGCTGACCGATCTGCAGGAAGAACCGCTGCCGCGTCTGCGCTACCTGCTGCGCTACAATCAGCAGACCGTCGATGGCGTCGTGCTCTCGCTGATCAGCGTCGAACGCTTCAATCTCGGTCCGGCCATTCGCGTGGAAACGGCCTTGGCCTATGGCGAGTAGAACACCGCGCCCCCCGAGGCCTTTGGTGTGGGCCCCAGCGTCATCTGGCGTTTCGTCACCCAGCCGACCGCCAAGTCTGCGGCATTGTTGCTGGCGGCGAGCCGGCGGGAGCTGACCGAGAAGTCGGCGACGCGGCGCAATTGTCTGATCCGCGCCTGCCTTTCGCTCGATACGATCGACGCGCTTGCCGACTGGCGTGAATGGCAGCCGCTCGACGCCGCACTGCCTGAGGTCGCTTATCCGCCGCTGACACCGTCGACCTTCTCGGAAGGCGAAGAGGAGTTGCGCCCGGCGGTTCTGGCGCTGCAAGTCGCCCTGGCCGCCGGCCTCGCCAGCCAAGACGCCGAAGGCATTGTGTGGAACATGCCCGAGCGCCAGGGTGGCGAGAACGAGACGCCGCTCATCGCGCTGCTGATCGATCGCAATCTCGGTCAGGATATCATGACCGACGCAGCGCTTGGTGTCGGCAAAATGGGCCTCGACAGCGAGGAATATTGGACGCGCATCGCCGGGGGCTATTTCGGCGGTCAGGCCCAGTGGCAGATCACCACCGCGCAGGGCCCGTTGCGATAGTCTCGCCTAGGGTTCGCTGCTTCTCAAATATTCCTGCAGATCGACGAGCGCATAGCTCATGGTGGCGATAAAGAGCATCAGGCTCAGCCAGATGAGTTGCAGGAGCAAGCCTTGCAGCGGCCAGCGTTGCCAGCGGCAAATGCCCCAGGCGATGATGAGCAACTGATAGCTGGCCGGATAGAGAAACAGCGCCACCACGCCAACATTATAGCCCCGCGCGCCGGCGTCACCCTGGATCGCCGAAGCCCCCATGATCCAAGGCAGCAGCAGCAACCCGGCGCCGATGGCGACAATAAGCGGAATGCCGTGAACGATGGCGCCGCGCCCCATGAATCTCATCCTTTGCTGTCGTTTCGCCGCCTGGCCCTCGCGGCCAAGTCGCGGTCTGCCGAGATAGGACGCCTGGCATCCTCAAAACCTTGGTCGGTTTTTGCACCAAGGTTTGGCTTACCCGATGCGTCTCATCTGAAACCGATGGGTTTGATGTGATGCAGAGGAATTCTTGATGACCATGCATTTTATGCCCCTGCAGCGCCGGTTGGTCGCTTTCGTCTTTCCCCTGCTGGTGGTGATCATGGCTGGCGCCTCGACGCCGGGATTTGTCGAAGCCGGTCTGCCTTTGTGGCCGCTATTCATCTTCGCGCTGCCGGCTCTGCTGTCCCTCATCATCTGCAGCGACTACTGGAATGCCGCCATAGGTTTCAGTCAGGGGCATATGCATTTCCGGTCCGTAGGCTATGACATTGTCGCGCCAATGCAGAAGGTGACCGAGCGGCAAAGCGCCGGCAAGGTGGTGCTCTCTGTCAGCGATTGCGAACCGCGCTATTCGTGGTGGCTGGCGCCCATGCAGGCGGTGCTTGGGGTGTTGATGCCGGGTCGTTCCCGCTATGCACACGGGCTGATGGCGACCGTGCCACTTTACAGCTTCTCGACAGCGCCGAACGATGCGGTGATGAAGGCCTATCGCCAGGCAGCCGACCTCTCGGCCGGGGCACTGAGTCACGCCCCACCAGAACCACGCCATGATCCCTCTATCTAACCGCAACGCGTTGCGCGGCATTGCATTGGCGTTCGTGATCTCGCCAGCACTTTTGACCACGCCAGCCATGACCAAGGAAGATACGGCCATGTTCAAGCGACTTTTCCCAGGCCTCGGCAAGGCCGAATCTGTGCCTGACCTCGTAGCCCTGCAAGCTTCGGCCGTAAAAGCCGTCGCTGCCGACGTCACCGATCTGCAGGATGGCACTTGGGAGGATCGCGACTGGGTCTATCTTGCGGTCAATCACGAGGTGCTGGTCGGGGATGGGCGCCGCTCCAGCACCCAGGCTTCGGTCCTCGCGCGCAAGCAAGGCGCTCCCCTGGAAGATCTCGACTTTCGCCTCAGCATGAGCAGTAAGTCCCATCTGCTTGCCCTGCGGGATGCCATGGCCGCGACAGATGGTCGAACCTGGACAGTACTGGACCTGACGGTTGAACGTAGCGGACGGTATGATTTCGCCTTCAGCTATGATCCGCCACCGCGTCTCGGCGGCAATCTGCTACATTCGCCCCTCACCGGACTTCTGGACCGTTATCTCAGGGAACACGCGAAGTGAGCCAGCCAACAGCGGCACCACTGGCCAGCGGCGTCGAGCGCGGTACGGTCGACGCCATTTTGACCGCAGCCGAGCCTCGCCGCCTGCACACTCTTTCATCCATCCTCAACCTGTCCTTGGCTACGTTTTTGACCCTGGGAGCGGGCCCGGCGCTTGATGGCAGCCTGGTCTGGCCCATCGCGGCAGCCATGGTGGCTGTTGCGCTCTGGCAGCTTTCGCAAAGGCTCTGGCGCGATCTCGCCATTGCGGTACTTGCACCTGCAATTGGAGGACGCTGGGGCCAGGCCGATTTTGCCGCGGGCTGGGGCGCGGTGGACGTCGAGCGGTGGTTCGCAGATCTGTTCAGCCCTGAAGGGGCCCGCTTCACCGCCTGGCGCAGCCAAGGGCGGTACCACGACGTCGACTATCGGCTGAGTGAGATGACAATCTGGCGCAAGCGTGTGAGCAACCGGCCGCGCCAGCTCGACTACGTGATGGCGGTAGAGGTGGCAGTGCCACAGGCCTTTTCTGGTCGTGTGGACCTGGTGCCACGTTCAGGTTTTGCCGGCAGAATTGACGATCTGATACGACAGGTCTCGGGCAACACCGCGCAGCGCCTTGAGGTCGATCCTGTCTTTGACCGCGTCTTCGACACCATTGCCAACCAGTCGGCTTCCGCCGAAACCCTGCTGACGCCCGCATTTCGACAGGCCATGCTGACCCTGGCCGCTCGCCATCCCGGCCTCTATCTGACGGCGCGTTTCGAGCATGGCTGGTTCAGCCTGCGCCTGCCCATTCCGCACCTGGTCTTTGCGAGGGCGAGCCTTCTGCGCCCGCTAACCGAAATGGCCGAGGATGCCGATGCTCTGTGGTGGGATCTCACCGTGCCGCACCGGCTTATCGAGGCGCTTATGGGCGAGCGCGATGGTCCGCTGCGCTAGCGGCAAGCCAGCGGGGTCAGGGCGCCGCGAGGCGCCTGTTCACCTCGGCTTTGTCGGGCGCGTTCGAAACCAGCTTTGAACGCTCCGGGTCGCGCGCGAATGTCCCGTCGAGCTTGCTGTATAGACGCCAGAAGCGCACATCGTTGACCCGGAACTGCACGGCGATGAGAGCGCCATCCGGCGTGGCGAAGGCCGACAGGATTTCTACGGTTTCGCCCGGCATCACACTCTGGACGTCGATGGTCTGCTCGCCTGAGATTTCAGGCAGGTAGATTTCGAGGGCAGTGGCATCGAGCCGCGTGCCGATGACGATGCCATCGCCCTGGAAAGATGACACCACTTGCGGCGACGGCGCTCCGGGCGTCGGCATGGCCCAGGGCGTCGGCTGTGCGCCCATGCGGGTGCCGCCGTCTTGCGGTACGGTCTCGGTAACCGGGTCTCGTCCGCGCGATAGGGTTGGCGCGCTGGGCTGGGGCTCCTGCGAAACATCGGCCACCATATCGTGGCCTTCGGTGGCAGTGCGGCTGAAATTGGGTGCCACCACGATGACCGCGGCAATCGAAGCCGCCAAGGCCCCCGCAGCAATCACCCAGGTGGTCGAGCGCCTGAGCCAGCGCGACAGCGAAAATCCATCAACGGCCCGGGCGCGGCCATGCCGATTGGCAAAAGCCTCCCGGCTCTGGGCGATAACGGCATGCATCACCACTGGATCGGGTTCCGGATCGATAAAGCCGGGGAGCAGTTCCAGGGGGTCACGATCTGTGCTCATAGCAAGTCCTTCAGCGACTTGCGTGCATTGTGGATGTGCCAGGAAACTGTCACTTCCTTGCATCCCATGATCACGGCTGCTTCCGCCTGCGAGAGTTGTTCGCCATAGACCAGCAGGACGGCGTCCCGCTGTTTCTCCGGCAATTGCCGCACTATACGCCAGATATCGTTGACGCGCAGTCGGTCTTCCTGGTTAGCGTCGATTTCCTCGCGGGTCACGACCGACACAGCGGCGATCTGCTTGCCCTGTCGCTGGTGGCTGCGTTGCAGGTCGCGGACGGCGTTGAGGGTGACACTATAAAGCCAGCTGGTGAATTTCGAGCGCCCGTCAAACCGCTGCATGGCGTCGGCAAGTCGGAGGCAAACCGACTGCGTGACGTCTTCGGCATCACTCTTATGGCCCAGCCAGCGAAATGCCGTCTTGTAGATGAAGCGATAGTGCTCCGAGATCAACCGCTCGAATGCCCTCGTGTCGCCCGCCCTGACCCGTTCGATAAGCTGTTCGGTCGTGTCGGACGGTTCGGAATTGTCCCCGTCAACAAGTCGCACCCTGCCCAAAACTCCCCGCTGGCCCATAGCGATAATGCCAGTGAAGCAAAATGGTTGTGGCGAAAGTGAGTTTTTTGTCGTTCTGCCCAGCCATTTAGCCCATTTCGCCCTCATGGCGGGGCGCATGGGGTCCGAAGAACTTTGGGATAGCGCGCCTGCGAGCAGGGTCATTACTCGTCCTGCTTCAGCCAGTGCACCTGGCCATTGATGAGGATTTCGTCGGGGCGGCCGGCATCCTGTCCATCGATCAACGCAAAGAAGTGCCGTTCCTGCCTTTCGGGTCCGTCGACCAGCAAGGTGAATCCATCAAAATCATAGGCTGCGGTGGAAATGTCCTCATCTCCTCCGGCTACGATGATGTAGGACGTTCCAAAGGCGCCGGCCACGAAGCCGCTGCGTGAATACTGCACCTGGCCGTCTGCTGCGAAGACATATTCCCGATCGCTGCGGCCGCCACCCATGCCAATGTTGAGATAGTAGTAGGTGGCCTCGAGCCTCAGTCCTTTGGGAGCCGGCGTCAGCCGCCGGGCGTCAGACACATCGATCTCGGCGCCCTGGTCCGGCCCGCCGCTCTGGATCAGCGTGACCTCGCCACGACGATCCTGCCAGGTGAACCAGCGTTCGGGCTCGCGCAGACGGGACAGGTCGAGATTGAGATCGGTGAAAGCAAAGTTCCACTTGTGGCGATAGGCAGTCCCATCGCGCAACAGCACATAGATGTCCTCGTCACGCTGCGTGTAGCCATTGCCGAAGCCATCGAGACGATTGGTGAAATCAGCGTCATAAAGCACCCGGTCCACTGCATCAGGCGCAATGCCTTGCCCAGGTCCGGCAAACGCCTCGTCATAGTCCAGCGGCCGCAGCATCAAACCGGCACTGTCGTCAGCCGGCCCCAACAATTCCAAGCTGTCGCCGGCATCCGCAAGGACCCGGCAATCGTCCAGGCTGAGTTCGCCACCTTGCCGCAGGTCCCGGACCCAGCGGATATCGCCGACAACAACGCGGTTCTCGCCGAGATCGCGCGCCATTGCGGACTCCTGATCGTCACTGGCAAATGACCGGCAGGTGAGGAGGAACGACGACTGCTGGTCGCCTCGCCATTCGCGCAAGCCATTGTCTGTAACGATGCGACCAAGGACCGCCAGGGTTGGGCGTTGCTTGAGCCACGCCTCGGCATGCTCTTCGCGCGCGCTGCGCAGATTGCGATCCTCCTGGGCCCCGGATTTGGACCCGATCTCGTCCATCTTGTCCTCAAGTTGGGCAGAGAGGGCGATCAGCGGGACCACCGCCTCGTCCTGGTTCGCCGACGCAGCAGGGGCTTCAGGAACCACGACGCCGAAGTCTTCGGCATTGCGCAGCAAATAACGGATTGGAGGAGCGATATCGAACATGGCATTGCCCTCGAGCGTGGCGCGCAGATCGCTGCACACGGCGGGGTTTTCCGCGACATCGGCATCGACCAGCGCCTGAGCCCGGGCGCGATTGTCCTCGAGCTCCGCTTCGAGCGTATTTATCACCGCATAGGCGGCGTCGAGAAACCGCTCATAGCCCGCAAGGTTTACCCGATGGCTCCAACCGGCAAGGGCGTCCCTGCGGCCCTGTTGACCATCTGGGGCATGCTTGTCGCAGGCCTCGATATAGGCCCGGGCAACGATGGCCCCCGTCGCCGCCTGGCCCAACGCATCGGTGAAATCGGAGATGTCGTCGGCAAGTGCCGATGGGGCCAGAACTGCACAGAGGGCGAGAGCGAGGGCGAGTCGCTGCGTCATGGGCACTCACCCACGATCGCGTCGATCCGCAATTGGCTATCGATCAGCGCGCCGTCAACCAACAGGCACCCGTCGGCGTCCCAGGCCGTCCTGATCGCATCGGCATCGTCGGCGCGCGCGATCAACGGTGGCAGCTGTTGTCGCGACCACAGCAGGTCTGCTAGCCCGTGTCTGTCGGCATCTGCAGGCGCGATGCCGCGCCAGGGACAAGGCGCCTTGACGCAGAATATATTGGTCTTGCCGACGCTGAGGCGTTGGATTTCTGCGGCCTCTATGGGTGCGGCAAGGGCCAGCATCGCGGCTACCAGCGCAAGTGCGTGAAGGCGCATGGGACCAGCCTCACCGATTTTCGAGGCCGTTTGCCTCGCGTTCCTTGGGAATGCTGTCGCGATTGCTTTCCACATCGGCCATCAAGCGTTTGAGCCCGTCGCGAACCTGGGTGAGCGCGTCGGCATGATCGGTCTTGGAGGTGATAGTGTTGTCGTTGGCCGCATCCCAATCGAGTGCCCATTGCATGGCGGCGAGCCACTCGTCGACATCGCCGGCAATATACTCGTTGACGGGCCGGCCCACCTGTTCGCTGAGCGCGCTAAACAGCACCTCCTCCTTGCGCGCGGCCTCGCCGCCGGCCGTGATCAGGAAGCGATAGCGCAGTTGACCGGCATACATCCAATTGGCCGCGTCCTGGCCTTCGCCGGCCGACAAGAGGCGAGCCGACAGTATATAGAGGGCGGAGGGATGCAGATCGGCGGCTTGCGCAACGATTTCCGCATTGCTGAGCTGTTCGGGATTCGGCGCTTCTTGCGCGGGAGCGGCGACGGACAGGGCGCTCGCCATGAGGAGAGAAAGCAGCACACGTTTCATGATCCAGGTCCTTCCTTTGTTGCTGATAGGACGTGTGGTGTCGATCCGACCTTGGTGCCGCTGGTGAAAAACCTGCAAAAAGCGCGAACCCGGACCAAGGTGAGCCGTCGCTGGCGCGTCTGACCTACAGAACCAATGTATGAAGGAGACATCCATGCGCCGGAGCGCCATCGCCGCCAGCCTGTTGCTCGCAACCTCGATCCCCGCACTCGCAGGCAGCCTTGATGCCTTGCGCGACAGTCTCGACCACCTGCCGGCTACGCTGATGTTCGAGGATAGAGGCGATCTCGCCTATTTCATCGATATTCGGGCGGTTTTGGCGCTGTCGCCAGGCGAGGGCGAGGCGCCGCCGTACATGCGTCTCATGCATGGCGCTCAGATTCCGGCACTGGAGAGCCTGCAATACTCCGCCCCGGCCGAATGGGAAGCCAAGGCTGGCACGACGCTGGACCAAGTGCGCTATTTCACCGGCTATGGCCGCCCACCCGACGTCTATAGCTTCTGGGGGCTCGCTGACGAAGCGGCTGCAACCGAAATGATCGTGGCGCTAGAGGGGCTCGGCTTCGAGAGCGCGGCCGCGGGCGTTGTCGGCAATGGTGAGCCATTGCGAATGGACCCGGCGAAGCGCAACCCTGCCGATCCCTGGCGTACCGGGATCGGTGCGGCGCAGTTCGCCGCGGCCAAGGGGAGCAACATCGTCCAGACCGGCACGCCGCAAACGGCCATGCTCGCCGCTGCGCAGCAGCCCGGACTAAGTGAGAACGCAATCATCGAAACGGCTCTGGCCGGGCTCGACCAGTCGGTCGGTGACAACACTGTGGTTCAGGCTCTGGTGATTTCCCCGCTCTTCGGCATGGCGGGGATTGATCATGGGGCCCTGCTGTCCGGTTCTCCAGATATCGAGGCGACCAAAAAACCTATCGAGGAGCAGATGGCGGCGCTGGACCAAGGCATTCCGCCTTATCTCGGCGGCATCGCTGCCGATGTGCAGGGCGAACAGCCGGGCGTCGATATCGCCCTGACCTATCCCGACTGCGACAGTGCCGAGGATGCCGTCGGCAAGATCGCAGCGCGGTGGGCTGATATGGCCGGTGACACGGCGCAGGGCAATGTTTCTACGACAACGGTTGAAGGCGTGGACGGGCTTTGCGCCGCGACATTTTCCGTCACCATCAATAGCGACGGTGTCGACCAAAACCCCGCCTATCGCGCTCTGATCGAGCCGATGTTCCGCGGCCAGGCCGGCGTCCTGCAGATCGGAGCCAGCTAGGCGACTTTGGCTCCGGGGCGCTGAACACCCCCGGAGCCTTGCTTTAGTGAGATCCCCAGGTGAGATTGCAGATGCCGATATCGACCGAATTGGTCAGCCGGACGACGTTGACCCCATCGTCCCAATTATAAATGGCCGTCGAGCCGAACCCGCTCGGCTCGGTCGACCCGTGGATGGCAGTAAGCTCTTGGGCCAGAGCATCGCATTGGGTCAAGTCCGCCGGGCTGAACGCCACGAACTGCAATGCCTTGTCGCTGTCGAAAAGCAATGCGGCATTGCCGGCAATGCCGCCGATGCTGTGCTCCGTTATGACCAGCGGATCGTATTTGGCGCCGTCAAACTCGAATATTTCAGATGCAGCCGGTTGATGCGCCTGCGCACCCTCCATCACGGACAGCGCAGCCTCAGGCGACATGCCCCATTCTGTGCCTTCCCAATCCGCGTGCGTCGAAACGACGGAGGCCGCAAGGAACACCAAAGCGAGTGCGGGGTGAATGGTGGGCGTCATCGTCATCTCTAGGTGTTGAAAAGTCACTTGAACTCTGGGAGGTGGGCGCTGGTCAGTTCCACCAGCCGCTGCGCCTTGAAGTCACGCAGATTTTTGAGGAATTGCTCGGAGGCCACATTGCCATAAGCGCGCTCGCTGACCGCAAACAGCAACGCACCTTGCTGCCCCTCGAACTCACCTGCGGCATAGCGATAGCCGTTCCATTCGAGAATGAATTCGCCCTTCTCGTCCTTGGCGGAGAGCAGGAAATCCAGCAGGATTTCGTCATTGTCCGGATTGTTGAAGATGGCCATGTTGGCAACCGGATCGGTCGCCTTGCGCTGCTCGATCATCGACGCCTGGGCCGAGACGACATCGGTCAGCGGCATGTCGGTGCTCAGGAATTCGACGATGACCATGCTTTTGTAACTTTCGGGCGCACTGCCCTCTGGCAGGTATTCCTGCTTGAAATAGCCTGGCTGCGGATTGGACGACCAGGCCAGCTCATAGCGCGTTTCGCCGACTGTGATCGGGCCGGGAATGCCGAGATAGTCCGTTACAGGCTGGGCATGGGCCGGCGCGATGGACATCAGCCCCAGCAATGCGGTAGCGGCGATGGTTTGGCGAAACATGGGTCAACTCCTGCGTCAGGCAAAAGGCCTTGCTGTTGATGAGACGATGCCGGCCGCCCCGACCTTGGTCGCAGGCGAGACTTTTCGGCAGCGCACAGGCATGGCTGCCATGGGCCAAGATTTCAGCGAGATGAGGCGTCCCATCATCGAGATAGATGAAGAGGTGGGACCATGTTCGGGCCAACTTGCACACGAAACCCAGGACGCTGGAACAAGCTCGCAACGCCGCGCGTCATGATCGCACTGCTCGGCGCGATAGCAATGCCGGCTTTTGCCGACGAGCCGTTTGTGCGCGAGCTCGATGCCTATTGCGTCACTGCAGACGGCACCCGTACTGGCGTTGCTGCCAGCCAGGATGGCGCCACCAATATCTATGTCTGGCAGCCGGGTGCGGAACCGATAATCACACGCAGCGTCCATAGCCGCAGAACGGTGTCCCAATGGCATTGCCTGCTGGACGAAGCCAAGCTCGACGCCATGCCAACTTCAGAGGTGTCGGCACCGTACTGCGCCATCGAGCGCACCGAGCGGGGCCGATTGCACAGTGTCAGATGGGAACTAGGCGCAGGCCCCCAGTCACTGGCACCAATCTTCGGCGCCATCCCAGCTGCAAAGCTCTAGAAATAGGGAAATGGAGCGGGTGAAGGGAATCGAACCCTCGTCATCAGCTTGGGAAGCTGCTTCTCTACCATTGAGATACACCCGCAACGGCGCGATAGATGCGGCAAATTGGGCGGGGCGTCAAGCCGTTGTGATGACGCCTCAGCCGAAGGGCTTGAAGTGCTTGGAGAGCTTGAGCGTCTGCGCCTGATAGTTGGAGCCGAGATCGGTGCCATAGAGGCGGTCCGGTTTTTCGGCGAGCTCTTCATAGATCAGCCGGCCAATGATCTGCCCATGCCCGAGCAGGAACGGCACTTCGCGGCTGCGCACCTCAAGTACGGCGCGGCTGCCGGTACCACCGGCGGCGGAATGACCAAAGCCGGGGTCGAAAAAGCCCGCATAATGCACGCGGAACTCGCCGACCAGCGGGTCGAAAGGCACCATTTCGGCGGCATGGGTGGGCGGAACGTGCACGGCCTCGAGGCTGACGAGGATATAGAATTCATCGGGGTCGAGGATCAGCTCGCTGCGGCCGCGCGCATAAAGCGGCTCCCAGAAATCGAGCACGTCCAGCGCCGCCTTCTTGTCGACATCGATGACGGCGGTGTGGCGCTTTGAGCGGAAGCCGATGAGCCCATCGCGGCCCTGGCCCAGGAGGTCGATGGACAGCGCGACGCCGTGGTCGACCGGCTGGTCGCCACCGATCACCAGGGTGTCGCTGGCATGCAGCGCCTGGTGTTCGGCCACCGACAGGCGACTATCGCCGGTCCGGAAGCGCATCTGGCTGAGACGCGAGCCGGTACGGACCAGGATCGGGAAGGTGCGCGGGCTGATTTCGAGATAAAGCGGACCCGTGTAGCCGTGCGGCAATTGATCGAAGCCCCGCGCCCGATCGCCGATGACGCGGGTAAAGACATCGAGGCGACCGGTCGAGCTCTTGGGATTGGCCGAGGCGCTGACGCCCGCTGGCAGGGCGAGGCTTTCCTCTAGGGGAACGAGATAGACGCAGCCGCGCTCCAGCACGGCGCCCTTGGAAAGGTCGATTTCATGCAGCTTGAGCGCTTCGATGCGTTCGGCCACCGAATGGGAGGGGCCGGGCAAAAAGCTCGAGCGCACGCGGAAGGCGGTCTTGCCCAGTCGAAGGTCAAGGCTGGCGGGTTGCACCTGGTCGTGGTCGAACGGGCGCACCGAGCTTATGGCGCCCTCCTGATGCAGCTGTTCGATCATTCTTGCCGGAAAGACGCCCTTGGGCCAAGCCTGGCTCATGCAACTTACTCACGATGCTCGTCGGCTTTCCCTAGCAAACCATCACGATTGACGCCATGGCCCCTATGTCGTTAAATCCGTTCGTCCAGTGGTGATTTGGCCGGTCGCTTGCAGCCACTTAAAAGAAATAGCTAAAGACCGTTTGGGAACCGGCCGCCTTTCGCGTGCCGGTTTTTTGTTTTGAAAGCGTGACCCATGTCCAAGACCAACAATCCCCTGCACGACCCGCAAAAGCTCTCTCCGGCAACGCAGATGGTCCATGGCGGCGGCATGCGGACACCCTTCAACGAAACCAGCGAAGCGCTGTTCCTCAATTCCGGCTATACCTATCCCAGTTCCGAACATGCCGAACTCCTGTTCCAGAACAAGATTCCGGGCGGGCATAACTATTCGCGCTTTGCCAATCCCACCGTCGACATGTTCGAAGACCGCATGGCGCTGCTCGAAGGCGCCGAGGCCGGAAAGGCCTTTGCCTCCGGCATGGCGGCGGTAACCAATGCGGTCATGAGCCAGCTGCGGGCAGGAGACCACATCGTCGCGGCCCAGGCGCTGTTTGGCGGCTGTCGTTATGTGGTGGAAGATTATGCGCCGCGCTTCGGCGTGCAATCGACGCTGGTCGATGGCCGGGACCCTGAGAATTTCGCGCGCGCCATGCGCCCCAACACCAAGGTAGTCTTCATCGAGACGCCGACCAATCCGACGCTGGGGCTGGTCGATATCAGGGCGGTGGCCGAGATCGCCCATGCGCATGGCGCCAAGCTCATCGTCGACAATGTCTTTTCCACCGCGCTCTATCAGAAGCCGCTGGAGCTCGGCGCCGATCTCGTTACCTATTCGGCGACCAAGCATATCGACGGGCAGGGCAGGGTGCTTGGCGGCATCGTTCTGGGCTCCAAGGAACTGATCGAAGGCGATGTGCACACCTTCCTGCGCCAGACGGGCGCGACGCTCAGTGCCTTCAATGCCTGGGTGCTGCTCAAGGGGCTGGAAAGCTATGCCCTGCGCGTCGAACGCATGACCGACAGCGCGGAAAAGGTGGCGGCGGCGCTGGCCGGCCATCCCAAGGTGGAGCGGGTCATCTATCCGCACCACCCCTCCCATCCGCAATATGAATTGGCCAAGCGGCAGATGAAGCGGGGGTCGACCCTGCTCGCCATTGACGTCAAGAACGGGCAGCAGGGCGCTTTTACGCTCTCCGATAACCTGGCGGTGATCCTGATTTCCAACAATCTGGGCGATGCCAAATCGCTGATCACCCATCCGCGCACCACCACCCATGCGCGGCTCAGCGAGGAGGTGCGTTTGGAAACCGGCGTCACCCCGGGCCTGTTGCGGCTCTCGGTGGGCCTCGAAGATCCGGACGATCTGATCGCCGATCTGATGTATGGCCTGGATCAGGTCTGATGAAAGGCGTGGCCACCAAGGTGCATGCAATGCGCTGGCCGTCACCCTCGGGCTTGACCCGAGGGCTTTTCACTTTGCTTGCTCTCGCTAAGAACAGTCCGCTCGGGTCAGGCCCGAGGGTGACGCGCGGCGAAAGCGTCAAGCGTTTTGCCAAGTGGTGGCGAGCGCTTGCAGCTACGGCCACGGCACTCCTCCTCGCCGCGCCCGCCTTCGCGCAGCCCATTCCCTATCATGCCGATCCCGATGCCCGGGAAATCCTGCCCAATCTGCAGCCGGTTCCCGCGATCCGCTTCCTGACCACCACGGATTTCCCCCCCTTCAACTTCAGCGATGCCAGCGGGGAGCTTGTCGGCTTCAATGTCGATCTGGCGCGGCGCATCTGTGTCGAAGTCAATGTGGCCTGTACGCTCCAGGCCTGGCCCTGGGACCAGGCCGCCAACGCTTTGTCCGACCGGCAGGGCGATGCGTTGATTGCGGGGCTCGCGATTACCCCGGAAAATGGTGCGCTGTTCGACTTCTCGTCCACCTATCTGGCGCTGCCGGGGCGTTTCGTTACGCGGGCGGTGGATATTCCGAGTTTTTCGGCCACCGCTCTGGCCAACAAGACCGTGGCGGTGCGCGCCGGCAGTGCCCATGCCCAGTTCATGGCGAAATATCTGCCACAGGCGGAGGTGACGACATTTGCCAGTGAAATCGAGGCTCTGGATGCGGTTCGCACTGGCCGCGTCGATGCCTTTTTCGGCGATGCCATGCGGGCGGCTTTCTGGCTCAATGATAATGTCGCCTGCTGCGGTTTTGCCGGAGACCCCTATTTCCGGCCCGACCTGTTCGGGGAGGGTCTGACCATCGCCGTGCCGGCGGGCAATGACGCCATCCGTCATGCCATCGATTGGGCGCTGGTGCGCCTCAAGAACAATGGCACGCTCGACGAGCTTTACCTGCGGTGGTTCCCGGTGGGGTTCTACTAGGCCGGAAGCTTGCGATGCCGGGCGCGGGCAGCCACTTCGATGGCGGCGGTGGTGAGGCGGTCTAGGCTCAGCCGATCGCGCAGCATTTCGAGGAAACGCAGTTCTTCCTGCTCGAGGAAGAGATCGACCGCCGTGACCTCAACAGCGAGGGCATAGGCGGTGTCCTGCAGCTTGACGGGAATTGCGGCGACGGCGTCGTCCAGCACCAGGTCCAGCCCGTCCAGACCATTGAGCTTGTCGGCGCAGCGATTGGCGACCTCTTCCAGCCGGCTCTTGTCAAAGCCTTCGAACACCGGCAAGCGGCCGATCAGGGCTTCGATGCGGGTCAATTCCTTCTCGGTGATGGCGCTGTCGGATGTGGCGGCAACGATCATGATGTCGATCAGGGCGTCTTGTGCGGCAGAGGTCATCGGTCGGTCCGGTTTGCGAGCGCTATCTATGAGAACTAGGCGCTGACCGCCGCTGGCGCAACCACCTGCGACATTGACGCCGCACATCAGAACGTGCACTTACCCGTGCTCATCTTTCCCTTCCGTCCCGAAAGGCTGCTCTGCCAGTGTCTTCTGCCGCTTTGCCCGCCCTTGATCCGTCGTTTTTCGAGCCCGCGCAGACCGCGCGCGCCTGGCCATTCGAGGAAGCGCGCAAGATCGTCAAACGGCTGGAGAAGTCGGGCAAGGGTGAGGCCCTGTTCGAAACCGGCTATGGCCCATCGGGTCTGCCCCATATCGGCACCTTCGGCGAAGTCGCCCGGACCACCATGGTGCGCACGGCCTTTCGCCTGCTGACACGCGACCAGATCCCGACCCGGCTTCTGTGCTTTTCCGACGATCTCGACGGCATGCGCAAGATCCCCGACACCGTTCCTTCCAAGGAGGCGATGGAGCCGCATCTGCAAAAGCCGCTGACCGCGGTGCCCGACCCCTGGACCAATGAATATCCGAGCTTCGGCGCCCACAACAATGCCATGCTCCGCCGCTTCCTCGATACGTTCGGGTTCGACTACGAATTCGCCAGCGCCACCGAGTATTATCGCTCCGGCAAGTTCGACACCGTGCTCCGCCGCGCCGCCGAGCGCTATGACGACATCATGGGCGTCATGCTGCCCACGCTGGGCGCCGAGCGTCAGGCTACCTATTCGCCCTTCCTGCCGATTTCTCCGATTTCGGGCCGGGTCCTCTACGTGCCGATGAAGGAAGTCAACGCCAAGGACGGCACGGTGACCTTCACCGACGAAGATGGCCGCGATACCACCGTTCCGGTCACCGGCGGCCATGTGAAGCTGCAGTGGAAGCCGGATTTCGGCATGCGGTGGGCTGCACTCGGCGTCGATTTCGAAATGTTCGGCAAGGACCACCAGACCAACCAGAATATTTACGACCGCATTTGCGCCATCCTCGGCGGCACCCCGCCCGCGCATTACGTCTATGAGCTGTTCCTCGACAGCGAAGGCCAGAAGATTTCGAAGTCCAAGGGCAATGGCCTGACGATCGATGAATGGCTGACCTATGCGCCGACCGAAAGCCTGGGGCTCTACATGTTCCAGAAGCCGCGCGTCGCCAAGCGCCTGCATTTCGATGTCATCCCGCGCGCGGTGGACGAGTATTTCGCGCATGTGGCTGCCTATGAAAAGCAGGATGCGGCCGCGCGCCTCGAGAACCCGGCTTTCCACGTTCACTACGGCAATGTGCCCAAGGTGGACATGCCGGTCACCTTCGCGCTGCTGCTCAATCTTGCCACAGCATCCAACCCGGAAACGCCCGAGGTCATGTGGGGCTATATCTCCGCCTATGCGCCAGGCATTTCTGCCAAGACCCATCCGCATCTCGATGCGCTGGTCGGCTACGCCATGCGCTATTTCCGCGACTTCGTGAAGAAGACCTATCGCGCCCCCGACGATGTCGAACGCGCTGCGCTCGAGGGGCTGTCGGCCGCCTTCGCCAGACTGCCTGCCGATGCCGATAACGAAACCATCCAAGCTGCTGCGCTGGATGTGGCGCGTGAGATCGAGCGTTATCAGGACCACACCAAGAAGAGCCCGACGGGCGGCCCTGGCGTCTCCGGCGAGTTCTTCCAGATGCTGTATCAGGTCCTGATCGGCCAGGAGCGCGGTCCGCGCTTCGGCTCCTTCGCCGCGCTTTACGGCATTGACAATACCCGCCGCCTGATCGCCGATGCGCTGGCGGGCAAGATGCTGGCCAAATGAGTGAAGAAGCGCATCGCGGGCACTGCCTCTGCGGCGCAGTACGCTTCGAAGTCTCCGGCACCATGCCGGAGGCATCCGCCTGCCATTGTTCGATCTGTCGACGCACCACCGGGCACTACGAAGCCGGCGTCGATGTCGGCAGGGACCAGCTGACGATCAGCGGCGAAGAGGCGGTGCGCTGGTATCGCTCCTCGCCCGAGGTTCGCCGCGGCTTCTGCGGCACCTGCGGATCGCCGCTGTTCTTCGATCGTGACGGTGCCGACTGGATCGGCATCAATCTCGGCGCCTTCGACACGCCCACCGGTACCCGTCTCGCCCAGCATATTTTCGTCGGCGACAAAGGCGACTATTACGAGATCGCCGACGGTCTGCCGCAATACCGGACTGTGCCCGGTGCGGATTAGCGCTCGTCCTCGAATACGAGGATGTCGCCAGGTTGGCAGTTGAGGTAGCGACACACCGCCTCGAGCGTGTCGAAGCGGATACCCTTGACCTTGCCCTGCTTGAGCAGACTGAGATTGGCTTCAGTGATGCCGATATATTCGGCGAGGTCTTTCGACTTCACATTCTGCTGCGCCAGGACCACGGCCAAGTTTACCTTGATCCCCATCTTTAGATGAACTGCCGATTTTCTTCGGCGATGGCAGCAGCCTTTTCCAGGGCCCAGGCGAGCGCAGCTATGGTGCCGGCGAACAAAGCCAATAACATGGTGTTGCTGTCCAATTGTATGGATACCTGCTTGTGGCCGGGTGCGGCTGTCCAGGTAAGGACCAGGCTCATCGCCGTCTGGCCGATTGCCTGGGCAAGCGCAGCGATAAGGCCGCCCAGGGCGAAATCGCGCAGGCCGGCAATCCCTTCGGAAGCAAATGGGCGTCCGGCGGCAAAGCTCACAAGGCAAGTCCGTAGCCGCGCCATGCCCCAGGCCAGCGGAAGAACCGACAACAAGGCCACCAGCGCCGCCGCCAGTCTTTGCGGCAGGGTGATATCAGGCAGCAATTCCGGTCCTAGCGCCGTCATCTTGCGCACCGAATCCGGATCAATCAGCAGCCAGTAGCAAACTGTGGTGATCGGCAGCAGAGCCGCCAGCGCTACGGCGGCCACACCCAGTCCATTGAACAGCAGCGCCATGCGCGGTTCCACTGGCACCTGGCCGGTTTCCTGAAATGCCGGATATGTCATCTGCTGAGTCTCGCCTTTATCGATGCTGCACTTATAGTGGCGCAAAAATTATCGTTTGACAATAAGAAAATTTTGAATGAGGTGTAGAAATTATCGCAAAACAATAAGGAATGTTCAATGCGTATCGGAACTGCTCTAGCCCTTTCCGCCCTGATGGTCTTGCCCGTTCATGCGGCGCCGACCACCAGCACCGGACGCATTTCGGTGACCCAGGTCATGGAAATGGTCGACCTGGCCCGCACCGACGCCAAGGCTCGCAACACCATCATCGCCTATCTCGCCGGCATTGGCGAAACCGCGGGACTGATGGTGTCTGAGGCGGTGGCGCGTGGCGCCCGGCCCGTCAACTGCACCAAAAGCTTCAATCTCTCGGAAGATGTGGCGGTGGCCGCACTCAAGGCGGGAGCGCCGGATGGCGCCAACTGGAACGAAACCCCTGCGACGCCGCTAATCCTGGCCGATCTGTTCGCCCGCGCGGGGTGCAACTAGCTCCATATTAGCCTTGCGGTGGCGCATCGGTGCCGCCGCGAGGCTAGGCCAGCGTCTTCCTGAAAAACACCACGCGTTGCGTTTCGACAAAACCGAGCGCTGTGTGCATGGCGTGGCTGGACGTGTTGGCGATACCCGCGTCGGAAGCGAATTCGGTGCATCCCTGGTCGCGCCCCCAGGCCGCCACCGCGTCGACCAGCCGTCGCGCTACGCCTTGGCCGCGTGCGTCCGGATGGACGAAAATGCCTTCGAGGAAAAGCACCGGCGAGGTCTTGCAGCCATTGACATAGTCGTGCCGCAGCGCCGCCTCTGCAAAACCAAGGGCTCGCCCGTCCTGGTCGCGCGCGATCAGGTTGATGGTAGTGCCAGCATCGACCAGAAGCTCTGCGATTTCGGCGGCGTGCTCGCCATTGGCACCGCTCGGCCAAAGCGCGGATCGCATGGCACACCAGTCCGCTTCGTCGCTTTTTTGCGCGGGCGCGATCCTCACTGGCTGGCCCAGATGATGCGCGCCACCCATTCCACATCGGCCAGATCGAGCACACGCGGTTCATAGGCGGGATTGATCGAATGCAATTCCATCTGCCGGGCGGTCTGGCGGTGGAGGATTTTCGCCATCACTTCACCCTCTCGCGTTCTGACCACCACACGGTCGCCGCGGCGCACCTGCTCGGTGGGGGAGACAACGATGCGATCGCCCTCACGATAGAGCGGCTCCATGCTGTCGCCGGTTACCTCAAGCGCATAGATGCCATTATCCGCCGGCGTCGGCAGCACGATTTCGTCCCAGCCCTGACCGACCGGAAAACCGGCGCTGTCGAAGAAACCACCGGCCCCGGCCTGGGCAAGCCCCAAAAGCGGCACCGTCCGCTGCGCCGGCTCGGCAAAGCCCGAGGTTTGCATATAGGCGCCGGTGCCGGACAGAAAGGTGTCAAAACCTTCCCCGGTCGCTTCCAAAATCTTGGCGATGCTTTCGGTGGACGGCCAGCGCTCCCGACCGTCCTTGCTGACGCGTTTGGACACGTTGAACGCCGTAGCGTCGAGGCCAGCCAGCCGCGCTAACGCCGAAACCGAATGGCCGTGCCGACGCGCCATGGCGTCGATGCCGTCCCAAATGGCCCTATGTGACAACATGAAAGGATCCCCGAAAGGAAATGAGTCTCGAACAAGGAATGATGTCCTACCGTATTCATCCCCATGGATCTTGTAAAGCTATCCTTTACCTTTGGCTCTGCGCTTATCCGGTTGTCTTTCCGGGCAAAGCCGATCAAAACCGCTGCGCGTATTCCCGTTCACCCACAGGGCCGCCCGATGTCGACAGCCTCCACCCAGCCGGAATTCATCTACAAGATCGCCACTGCCAGCGCTTATGCGCCGGCGCGCCAGTCCGGCAGTTTCTCCGGCATGCCCATCGATGCGACGGATGGCTACATGCACTTTTCGACGGCGGCACAACTGGCAGAGACACTGCGCCTGCATTTTAAGGGGCAGTCGGACCTGGTGCTTCTGGCGGTGCGTATCGCTGATCTGGGCACTGGTCTGGTCTGGGAGCCCTCGCGCGGCGGGCAGATGTTTCCCCATCTCTATGGTGGTCCGCTCAAGCTGAGCAGCATTGCCTGGGAGCGACCCATCAGCGTCTCGGCGGACGGGGATTGTGTACTGCCGGAGGACGTAAAGTGATCTTTTCGGCCCTCTCTCCGCTGCTGCGTCTACCGGGCCTGCAGACCCTGACCCGCGATACCCTGCTGCGCATGGATGCCGAAACCGCCCATGGCGCGACCATCGCTGCGCTGCGCCTGGGGCTGGCGCCCCAGCAGGAGCACCAGGATCCGCCTGAGCTGGCAACCCAGCTTTGCGGGCTCGACCTGGCCAACCCCGTGGGTATGGCAGCCGGCTTCGACAAGAATGCCGAAGTCCCCCGCCAACTGGCCTTGATGGGTTTCGGCATGACCGAAATCGGCACGGTGACGCCGCGCCCGCAATCGGGCAATGACAAGCCGCGCCTGTTCCGCATTCCTGCGGCCGAAGGCGTCATCAATCGCATGGGCTTTAACAATGAGGGCCATGATGCCGCTTTCGAGCGGCTCAAGGGGCTGCGCGTTCCTGCGGCCCTTGGTGTCAATATCGGAGCCAACAAGGACAGCGACGACTTCGTCGCCGACTATGTGCTTGGTGTCAGCCGCTTTGCCGATCTCGCCGACTATCTCACCGTCAATGTCTCATCGCCCAATACGCCGGGCCTGAGAAACCTCCAGGCCGATGAAGCGCTGCGCCGACTGCTGGGCGAAGTCCTTTCGGCCCGCGCCAAGGCGAAAACCCGCGTTCCCGTCCTGCTCAAGATCGCGCCTGATCTCGACGAAGCCGGCATGGACGCCATCGCCCGCGTGATCCTTGCTACCGACCTCGATGGACTTATTGTCTCCAACACCACCATCGGCCGCGATGCGGTGGCTGGGATGGAGAATGCCGGAGAAACTGGCGGGCTCTCGGGCAAGCCGCTTTTTGCACTCTCAACCCAGCGCCTGGCGCAGATGCGTCAGCGCGTCGGCGCCCTGCCGCTGATCGGGGTTGGGGGCATCCACTCGCCGCAGACCGCGCTGGCCAAATTCGAGGCCGGCGCCAACGCCATCCAGCTCTATTCGGCCCTGGTGTTCGGTGGGCTCGACCTGCTGGATCGGATCAAACGGGGCCTGGTATCGGGCGTGCGTGCCGCCGGCAAGACCAATATTTCCGAATTGGTCGGCACCAAGGTCGAAGAGTGGGCATCAGGCCGGGTCGAATAAACCGGCCGTCTTGCGCTCCAGCGCCCAGAAATAGATGAGGCCGCGCGCCACGAACCAGCAATGGAGCGCGCCCCACAATCCCCAATTGCCGAAAGCGGGTTGTAGCACCGCAGCGACAGCGAGGAACACCACCAGCGAGGCGATCATGCCATTGCGCATGACGACGTTCTGCGTCGTGCCGATGAGGATGCCGTCATAGACAAACGCCGGCATGAAGGTGAAGGCGCAGAGCGCCGCGATGGGCAGATAGGCCAAGGCGTAGCTGCGCACCTCCTCATTGGTGGTCATGAAGCCGATGATCCACGGTCCGGACACGTACCAGACCAGGCCTAGACCCAGCGCAATCACCAGGCCCCACAGCATGGAGAGCCGATAGGCCCGATCGAATGCGGAGCGCCAATTTGCCCCGACGGCCTTCCCCGTCAGCTGCTCGGCCGCCTGGGCAATGCCGTCGAGGAAATAGCCTACGACCATCAACAGGTTGAGCAGCACTGCATTGGCTGCCAATGGCACCTCGCCCATGCGCGAGCCCTGGGCGGCGAACCAGGCATAGGCGCCCATCAGCGCCATGGAGCGGATCATCAAGTCGCGGCTGAGCCCGAACATGCGGCGGATCGCTGTGGCATCGCGCAATTCGCCCGGCGCGATCCGGGCCATGATGGCGCCAACGCCACCATAATGGCGTGCTACGAGCGAGAGGCCGACCCCAGCCGCCACCGCTTGACCGATCACCGTGCCAAAGGCTGCACCCGGTACGCCCCAGCCCAGACCGTGCACGAACCAGATGGAGAGCGTGATGTCGAACAGATGCAGCAGCAATTGCAGCATCATGCCGGTTTTGGCGGCCGCCCGGCCATAGAACCAGCCGAGCAGGGCATAGTTGATCAGCGAAAATGGCGCCGACCAGATGCGCCAGTAGAAATAGTCGGATAGCGCGGTTTCGACGCGGGCCTCAGGCGCGAGCAAATGCACCGCCAGCCATAGGGTGGGGATTGCCAGGGCGATCATCAGCAGCCCGATGCCGACCCCAAGGATCAACGCACGGCTGAGATGCAGGAGCCCGTCGCGCGGGTCACGGGCGCCCACGGACTGCGCCACGAGGCCGGCAGTGCCGATACGCAGGAAAAACGCCAGCGAAAACAAGACGTCGAATACCAAAGCGCCCAGCACCAGCCCGCCGAGCATGCCGGCATCGCCCAATCTGCCGATGACGGTAATATCGACCAGCCCCACCATGGGTTCGGTGATGAAGGCGATGGAGGCGGGGAGGGCGATTTTCCAGATGTCAGCGGAGCGGACATCAAAGGGATGCTGTGGACGGGAGGACATCGGGAGACTCGGACGGACAATCGGAGACAGCTTTGCCCTGTCACGCGGCAAGTCTCAATCTCCTCATGTCATGCAGCACGTGCCATTCGTGTGACAGTACGGCTTCGATGCGGCGCTTAGCGCTCGACGTCCATTTCGAAGATCACGTCGGCCCGGTCGCGTGAGGTTTCAACCAGATCGTAATTGGGCAAATCATTGCGCTCGATATGGGCGCGGTTACGTTCCTCGGTGAAAAGCCCTTCCTCGCCGTGGCGCTTCAGCAGCCGCGCCTGAACGATGTCCCGCGGCACATGCACGAACACCGCATAGTCGAGCAGAGCCTTGACGCCGGCCCAGGGCCCTTCGGTCAGCAACAGGTAATTGCCTTCGACCACCAGTACTCGCACATCAGCCGGCACGGTAAAGGCATCATCGACCGTATCTTCGATCTTGCGGCTATAACCCGGGCCGCTGACCGGGCTATTGGCATGCTTGAGCTGATGCAGGAAGCTGACAAAGGCCGCCCCCTCGAAGGTGTGCGGCGCGCCCTTGCGGTCCGTAGCGCCCATGGCCTCGATCTTGGCATGCTTCATGTGGAAGCCGTCCATGGGCACCAGTGCCGCGCTGCCGGGGCGCACGGCATTGAGCATGGTCACCAGCTCCGCCGCCAGCGTCGACTTGCCCGTGCCCGGGCCGCCTGCCATGCCGATAGCGATGCGGCGCCCATCAGCCTGACTTTCCATTTCGAGAATATACGGCACAAGTCGCGCCAAAGCCGCCTGCGGCGTCAGGCGAATGGTCTGTGCAGTCATTTCAGCGGGCCTTCGTCAGACGCATGATCAGCCAGATCGGCACGACGACGGCAGCGCCGGTCAGGATATAGCCGCCCATGCCGCGGAACATGCCGAACCCATCGCGCAAAGCGTCGCGGAACACTCTTATGCCGGTGCGAACCAGATCGCCGACATTGAGGTCGAAGAACGACATGATGAAGCCGACGACAAGGGAAAGCAGGAGCAGCCTGATGATCACGGCCACCGGGCTGCCGCCCATAAAGCGCACCAGCGGGGAACGCTGTTCGGGGCGATAGTCTTCTGTCATCGGTCCACTCCATTTGGCAGGCGCAAGCCCATCATATAGGTTTGTTGGTGATTTGTATTAGGTGCTCCTTGGCAAGTTTATCGCCATCCCTTTCAGCCCGACCGAGTGCGCAAGCGCGCTTTCGGTGTGCCGCAGGCCACCGTCTGGACGAGACCAAGGCGCATCGGGAAGTGCCCGGCATGACGTCACCTGTTGTCGGCCGAGACGGGTAAGGGCAAGCATGTCTCAAGCGCCAACCCTCCCGCCCATCATCGCCGACTGGTTTGCCTCTCGAGGCTGGGCGCCGCGCGAACACCAATTGGCCGTGCTCGGCTCCTACCAATGCGGCGCCAATCAGCTTCTCATCGCCCCCACCGGCGCCGGAAAAACCTTGGCTGGCTTCCTGCCCACACTGGCTGATCTCGTCGATGGTGACTTCGAGGGCCTGCACACCCTCTACATTTCGCCGCTCAAGGCGCTGGCGGTTGACGTGCAGCGCAATCTTTCGACCCCCATTGCCGAAATGGGCCTGCCGATCCGGGTCGAGGCGCGCACCGGTGATACCTCTGCCGCCAAGCGGGCGCGCCAGCGCGTCAAGCCACCGCAGATCCTGCTAACCACGCCCGAGCAACTGGCGCTGCTCATTTCCCACCCGCATGCGGAACTGATGTTCGGGACGCTGCGCCGTGTCGTGCTGGACGAGCTCCATGCCCTGGTGACCAGCAAGCGTGGCGACCTTCTGGCGCTGGGAATAGCGCGGCTGGCCAAGCTGGCGCCGGATATGCGCATCACCGCGCTTTCCGCCACCGTTGCTCGCCCCGATCTCCTGCGCGACTGGATCGCTCAGCCCCTGCCGCAGCGGCAGACAGAATTGCTGCGCATGATCGGCGGCGCCCCGCCGGAATTGGCCATTCTCCAAACCGAGGAGCGGCTGCCCTGGGCCGGGCATTCGGCCAATTACGCGCATCGCGAACTCTACGAGGTGATCAAGCGGCACAAGACGACACTGCTTTTCGTCAATACCCGCAGCCAGGCGGAAATGCTGTTCCAGGGCCTTTGGGACATCAATGAGGACATGCTGCCCATTGCCCTCCATCATGGCTCGCTTTCGGTCGAACAGCGGCGAAAGGTCGAGGCGGCCATGGCGGCCGGTAGACTCAAGGCCGTGGTCTGCACCTCGACGCTCGATCTGGGCATCGACTGGGGCGATGTCGATCTCGTGGTGCAGGTGGGGGCGCCCAAGGGCTCCTCGCGCATGTTGCAGCGCATCGGCCGCGCCAATCATAGGCTCGATGATCCATCCCAAGCGCTGTTGGTGCCGTCCAACCGCTTCGAGGTGCTGGAATGCGAGGCCGCTGTGGAGGCGGTGGCCGAAGGCCACCAGGATAGCGAAGACCCTCTGCCCGGCGGTTATGACGTCCTGGCTCAGCACGTGCTCGGCATGGCTTGCGCCGACGCTTTTTCCGCCGACGATCTCTATGCCGAAGTCACCCATGCCTGGCCCTATCGTGACCTGCCGCGCAGCCAGTTCGACCGGGTGCTCGATTTCGTCGCTACTGGTGGCTATGCCCTGCGCGCTTATGAGCGCTATGCGCGGCTCAAGCAAACGTCCGACGGCACCTGGCGCATTGCCAATCCGCAGGTGGCCCAGCAATACCGGCTCAATATCGGCACAATCATCGAAGAGCCGATGGTGCGGGTACGCCTTGTACGCAGCAAGGAGCAGAAGACAGGACGCACCACCGGTCCTATCGGGGCAGGGGGGCGCGTGCTTGGGGAAATGGAAGAGTATTTCTTCGGCACGCTGTCCTTGGGTGATACCTTCATGTTCGGCGGCGAGATCGTCGCTTTCGAAGGCATGAAGGATAACGAGGCCTTCGTGTCGCGGGCCTTTTCGAAAGACCCCAAGATTCCGTCCTATATGGGCGGCAAATTCCCGCTCTCCACCTATCTGGCCGAGCGGGTGCGCCGCATCATGGACAGCCCCGGCGAGTGGCCCAAACTGCCTGATCAGGTCTCCGACTGGCTGCGCCTGCAGCAGCAGATTTCCGTGTTGCCCAAACGCGACAGCCTTCTGGTCGAAACCTTTCCGCGTGGCACGCAGAACTATCTCGTTTGCTATCCCTTCGAGGGTCGGTTGGCGCATCAGACGCTGGGCATGCTGCTGACCCGACGCCTCGAGCGCATGCGAGCGCGGCCGCTGGGGTTCGTCGCCTCCGAATATGCCTTGGCGGTCTGGGGGCTGGGCGATCTATCGGCTCTGATCCGCACCGGGCGGCTTTCGCTCGATGAGCTGTTTTCCGAGGATATGCTGGGCGATGACCTCGAGGCCTGGCTCGATGAATCGGCGCTGATGAAACGCACCTTCCGCAACTGCGCCATTATTGCCGGCCTCATTGAACGGCGTCACCCCGGCAAGGAGAAGACCGGGCGGCAGATCACCATGAGTTCGGACCTGATCTATGACGTGCTCTACCAGCACGAGCCTGACCATATTCTGATCCAGGCCACGAGGCGCGACGCTGCGCGTGGTCTGCTCGATATCGAGCGACTGGGCCAGATGCTGGCGCGCGTGCGCTCACATATCGTCCATAAACCCCTGGCGCAGATTTCACCGCTGGCCGTGCCGGTAATGCTCGATATCGGCAAGGAACCGATTTTTGGCGAGGGACGAGAATCCGCGATGGAAGACGCCGCCGAGGAATTGCTGCGCGAATCCCTCGGCACGCGCGCGTGAGACAGTCTCTTCCTAAGCGCGCAACTGCTTCCTGATCGCCTCAGCCGCCCGCAGGCTGAGTGCAGCGATGGTGAGCGTGGGGTTGGCGGTGGCCGATGTCGGAAACACGGACGAGCCGGCGATGAACAGATTGTCGTGGTCGTGGGCACGCAGTTCAGCGTCGACAACCGACTTGGCCGGGTCATTGCCCATGCGGCAGGTGCCGATAATGTGCCCTGAGCCGTTGAATGCCTCGGCGTGGTGCACTTCGCTGGTGCCAAGCGCGGCGAAGATGTCGTCATGTGCGGCAGCCGCAGCCTCGAGGCCTGCCTGCACATAGGTGTCGACGGAATAGTGGATCTGCGGCAGCGGGACGCCGTATCGGTCCTTCTCGCTTGGATGCAAGGTGATGCGGTTTTCCGGGTCGGGCAATTGCTCCACCAGCGCCGCCAGTCGGACATGGCGCGACGTGTCGTGACGCAGGCGCGCATCGAGTTCGCTGCCGCGCAATCCCTCGGCAGCGAGTTTGGCCGCTGTGCTGAGCGGCGCTCCGGTAGGCCAGCTGTGCCCGTCATTGCCAATCTCGATGCGAAACGCTCCCCGGTCGGCGCGGAAGGCTCCGGTGCTCAGGTTCTCAATGCCCGAGGTCGACAGCGGGCCGCGATAGGGCCAGACCGGGTCGGTGGTCACTGCCCAGCTGAGCTGGCTGGGGTGATCCATCAGATTGCGTCCCACCTGGTCCGAGCTGTTGGCCACACCCTGCGGGGCATGCTCACCAGCCGAGGCCAGCAACAGGCGCGGTGTCTCCATGGCATGGGCGGCCAGCACATAGAGCCTGCCCGCGGCCGTGCCGGTCGTGCCATCGCGGCGGCAAAACTGGATGCTACTGACCCGACCGTCAGCGCCGATTTCCACGCGGGTCACCGTGATCGCCGCGTGCAGTTCGGCGCCCTTGCTCACGGCGCGGTCGACGTGCACGGTGGCATCATATTTGGCCTGCACCGGGCAGACGGGAATGCAGCTGCCGCTGCCACAGCAGCCGGGTCGATCGTCACGGTCGATGGAGTTGCGCGCCTGCGGCGTGGGGGTGACGATATACTCGGTTCCCGCCAGCCTTTCGGCAAACACCTTGTCGAGATAGGTCTGCGGAATGGGAGGCATCGGAAAGCCGGCCGAGCGATGGGCAGTCGGCGGCGAGCCCTCAGTGCCCGAAACGCCAAGCTCTTCCTCGGCGCGGACATAGTAGGGTTCGAGATCGTCGTAACTCAGGGGCCAGTCCTCACCCCGGCCATGCAGGCTCTTGAGTTCAAAATCCTCGGGCGACATGCGGATGGCGGTACCCAGCCAATGCCAGGTCGTGCCGCCCACCACCTTCACATAGGTGCTCTTGAATTTATCCGGACCGGTCTGGCGATAGTAATAGTCGGGATTCCAGGCCAGCGGATGGTCGACATCCGGCCCCACAGGATAGGCAGATTCAGGGGTCTTGATGGCGGCGGCGTGGAATGTGTCCACCGCTTCGGCTCGGTCGACCGGATCACCCGCTTCCAGAATTGCAACGCTGACGCCCGCTGCGGCCAGCTGGTCGGCAATCAAGGCGCCGGCGACACCGGACCCTACGATGATAACATCCGCCATAATGTCGGCCATGGCTCAAGCCTCCCCTTCGGGCGCATCGGCCCAATAGCCCGTTTCCCCGCCGCACCAGCCCATGGGCTTGGTATAGTCGAGTGCCTCCCACATCAGCGCATCGGTATAGGTGACGACGGTGTCGTCCGCGGCAAGGCCGGTGTACCACTGGCCAATGATGCGGCTTTCGAGCGTGCTGTCGCTGCCACCTTTCGCGAGTGCGGCGAGGTCGGCCCCAAGTCCCTCGTCCAGCAGGTGTTGGAGATAATCGGCACCATACTGATCCGATGGGCTTGCGCCGCCGCCCAGCAGGCGCTCGGACAAGGCCATGAAGTCATCCAGGCTCACCTCTTCGGCAGCGAACCCGCCCTGTGCCATGACGAGACCGAGGGCGGTGCCACTGCCCCAGGCCAGAACTTGCCGCCGCGTGAGGCTGCCGGCGCGATGATGGCGTATCATGCTGTCGTCTCCCTTTTGGCCAAGGCTATGCGCTTGTCCGCCTCGAATTGGTAAAGATGATTGCGGCAATGCGCACCTCGTTTGAGAACATAAGGCGAATCTGCTAGATGCGGGAAAGGCTCGGGGCCACAGTGATTTGCGCAGGCGCGGTTGAACTACTCCTATTCCATAGCCGAACAGACGGAGACCGCCTTGCTGCGCTTTGCCGGGCAGAACTTTGAGCCGCTGCCCTCGGGCGGGCTGTTCTGGCACGCCCAATCCACTCTCCTTGTCGCCGACCTTCATTTCGAGAAAATGGCCAGCTTTGCCCGCCGCGGGCAGATGCTGCCGCCCTATGATACCGGCATGACCCTGAGCCGGCTCGAGGCCGACATGCGACGCACTGGCGCCCGACGCCTGGTGTCGCTGGGAGACACGTTCCATCGCGCCGATTCCAGCGCCTTGTTGACCCAGGCCGACCGGCTGCGGCTTGATACGCTGGTAGAGACCGCCGAGTGCATCTGGCTGTCGGGCAATCATGATCCGGCGCCGCACGCCATCGGCGGCACCTGCCTGCCGGAGCTGACGCTTTCCGGCCTCACCTTCGTGCACGAGCCGCGCAAGGGCCAGACGGGAGTCATTTCAGGCCATCTGCACCCCGCCGCGCGTATCGCCGTTGAGGGACGCTCGACGCGAAAGCCATGCTTCGTACATGACAACAGGCTGATGATCCTGCCCGCTTACGGCGCTTCGACCGGGGCAATCAACATCATGTCGCATCCCTTTGTCGGGCTCTTTCACTGGCCGGCGCTTGAAGTGACCATGCTGGGTCGAGACCGCACCTATCCGGTGCCGATCAAGCGCCTGGTACCGGGATAAGCGCAGGTCTCAGCGCTTGAAGATGACGCCACCGAGCCAGCCGGTAAACAGCGCAAGCGCCACGCAGGCGAGGCCGTAAAGCAACGGAAACTGCGTCGCCGATTGCGCGAGGAAACGCTCGAAGCCGATCTTGCGCACGGCAAAGCCCTCCGACTTGCGGGCAATGATCTCGCCATTCTTGAACACATAGGTCTGGGCGATATAGGGCCCGGGCGGCGCATTGCTGGGCAGGGTCAGCTGGGCGGAATAGAAGGTGTCGGACAGAAAGTTCACGCCGCTTTCCTGCACGCCGAAGAGCTGTTCCTGCGTCATCAGGCGAATGAGCTCGCGACCGAAGGTCAGGGTTTTGACCAGTCCGGATGCGTTCGGCGCCATGGCGTAGGATTCGGGCAGGATCAGATTGTCAGTCAGCGTGGTGAGCGTCGTGATATCGCCCAGGCGGGTGCTGGAAAGAACGTGGAAATAGCTTGGAAACCGGCGGAACGTCACCTGGTCGGTGTTGAGCCAGATGCCAAAATTGTGGGTCTTTTCGCGCGCCACCCTGTCCTGTGTCGGTCCGAGAATGACCACGACCACATGAAACGGGCCTTCGACGTAACGCTGTTCGGCTCCCGCGTCGGGCGCGATATTGCCGAAAAACGTCATGCGCTCGCCATCGAAGCTGGAGGTGATTTCGACGGTTTCGTTGGACAGCGTCGAGACGAGCCGCGCCGCGGTGGCGGGCAAGCTGAGACAAAGGCCGAAAAGCAGGACCAGCAGCGCTCTCATCGCGCCCCTCCGATCACCGCCATGCTGAACACATCGCTTGGCGTCAGCGTCAGCGACAGGCCGAAGCGAATAGCGACGGCCAGAACCAGCAGCGCCAAGAGTCCGCGCAATTGCTCGCCGCGCAGATGCTTGCCGGCAGCGGCGCCGAACTGCGCGCCGGCCGTGCCCCCCACCATCAGGCAGAAGGCGAGCAGAATATCGACGCTCTGGCTCTGCACGGCATGAAGCACGGTGGTTACCGCCATCATCGCCACGACTTGGGCCAGCGAGGTGCCAATCACCACATTGCCCGGTACGCGCAGCAGATAGACCAGTGCCGGCACCATGATGAAGCCGCCGCCAATGCCCAGCAATGCGCCGACAAAGCCGATGAAGACGCCGATAACCAATACCGGCAGCACGCTGATATAGAGCCGGCTCTTCTTGAAACGCACGCGCCATGGCAGGCCATGGATCCAGCTGTGCTGGTTGGGCAGGCGCTCGCGCACGACGATGCCCTTGCGCTGCTTGATCAGCGAGCGCACCGATTCCTGCAGCATCAGCACGCCGACGAAGCCGAGCAGGATGAGGAAGCCCAGAGAAATGAACAGGTCGAGCTGGCCGGCACTGCTCAAGAGCGAGAAGGCGGCTACGCCCCCGAAGGCTCCCAGAATACTGGACAGGATCAGATACATTGCCAGATGCAGGTCGATGCCGCCGCGTCGATAATGGCTCAGCGCACCCGAGGAGGAGGCCGCCACCACCTGGCCGGTCACCGAGGCGACGGCCACCGAAGTCGGCACACCCGAAAAGATCAGCAGTGGGGTTAACAGGAATCCGCCACCGACGCCAAACAGGCCCGACAGGAAGCCGACCGCCCCTCCAATCCCCACGAGAAAGAAGAGGTTCACGGAAAGCTCGGCGATTGGCAGATAGATCTGCAAACCCTTGGGTCCCGTCAAAATGCGTTACGGAGGCCATCTTAGGAGATGGTCCGTCAACAAGAGGTCAAGGCCCCGGCGAATATAAGAAAAATGACCCGAACCGAGGTTCGGGTCACGGTCGGCTCATGTTAGATCGGTTCGTATGGACACCGCAACCGTCCGGGCGCTTAAAACGCGTCGAAACAAGGATTTAACGTATTTCTGTCGCCATTGCCGACGACAGGAAAGCGCCTTTCCCGCTTACACCGGCTGACTGCCGAGAACGGCCAGAAGGCGCGGATTGACCTTGCCGCTTTCGCTCATGCCGGTACCGCGCTCGAAGTCGCGGATGGCCTGCATCGTCTTGGGGCCTGGAAGGCCATCGGGCGAGCCAACATCAAAACCGAGGCGGTTCAGCGCCTGCTGAACGCGCAGTACCACGTCCTTGTTGGCAATGGCTTCGCCCGGATCAAACGTGCTCATCCAGGTGCCGATGGGTGCGAAGTTGGCCGCTAGCTCTATGGATTGCGGACTCCAGGCCTTGACCGTGTCGTTGACCCGGCCAACGGCCTCGGCGGTCAGTGACTTGGCGATATCGTCGCGGGCCTGCGCGGCATCCTTGTCGCCGCTGCGGGCGGCCAGCGAGAACCACTTGTAGGACTGCTCGAAATCCTGCTCCACGCCCAAACCGCGCGCATAGAGCATGCCCAGGTTGAACTGGCTGTCGGTCATGCCCCGGTTTGCGGCCTGGGTAAACCACTCGGCGGCGGACTCGAACTGCTGGTCACCCAGTTGCCCGCCGGCATAGAGCGCCGCCAGATTGTGCATGGCCATGCGGTTGCCCGCTTCCGCCGCACGCTGGTACCAGAGACGGGCCTGCTCGACATCCTTCTCGACGCCCGTACCGGCCTCGTAAAGATTGCCCAGCCGATATTGCGCGGGCACGAAACCCTGCGCGGCGGAGCGCTCATACCATTTGGCGGCCTCGCCATAATTCTGCTCGACCGCGCGGCCCTCCGTGTAGATGGCAGCGATCTCGAACTGGGCGCGGGCGTCGCCATCAGCAGCGGCCTGGCGCAGCGGTTCGGGTCCAAGCGCCTCCGGCGGCAGCTCGAAGGTTTCGGGCGCCGTGTTGGCAGCGGCGCCAGGCGGAACCGTGGGGTCACTGCTCTCGGCCGCAGACGATGCATCAATCAGCAGGGAAGGTGGCATTGGCGGGGTGGTCGCAGCGCGCGAGAAGGTCATCGGCGCGCCGGGATTGATCGATCCGACAGCGGTCGTGTCGATCATGTCGATCACCCGCGGCGGCACGGACGACTGATCGTCTGACGCGGGCGGATTGCTCGAGGCCTCGGGAGCCGTGCTGCTCTGGCTGGCCAGGGCGGCGGGTGCCGAATTGGTGCTCATGCGCTGCATGACCAAGTTGAGGGCGAGCATTGAGACAGCGACCAGCGTCGCGGCCAGCAGCAGCGGGCGGCGATGGCGCGTCAGGAAGCTCTCGCTTGCCTCACCACTGTCTGCATCGATTGGCGCCTGCTTGACCTTGGGCGCCTTTGGCTCCTTCGGGGGTTTGGGCGGCTTGGGTTCGCGCCTGGGCTTGGCAACGGGTGCGGTAACAGCCTCAACCGGAGGTGCGGCCGCCGCGGACATTGCGACTGCGGCATCCGTCTCGGCCCCGGCATCCTTTTTCGGCATCACGCGGGCAAGGGCACGGCCGAACAGGGAATTCGTCTCGACCGGGGCGGCGGTCTGCTCCTGCCGGGCGCGCTGGGCGCGGCGCGCGGCTGCGACGAACGTGCTGGTGCTCGACGCTGGCACGACGGGCTCGGCATTGCCCATGAGCGGAGCGGCTGAAGAGGCCGGAGGCGCAAATGGGTCGCGTTCGGTCGAGGCAAAGCTCGACTGCGGACGGGGCGGGCGTTCAACCTGGTTTGGATCAAAGCGCGGCGCAGCCGGTTGCGAAACGGAAGCGGGCACTTCAGCGGCCGGACGCGGCCGGGCAGCGGCCTTGGCGGCAAGAGCCGAACGCACTGGCGCCGTATCCTTGAAGCCGGGATCGACCAGCGGTTTGTCCTCTGCAGGATTGTTCGGCATGGAGTCGCTGCGGTCGCGCGACAGGTTGGCCAGCATGCTGTCGAGGGCATTTTTCTGCTCTTCGGCACGCAACTCGCTATCGAGCGCCTCGTCGGTCTCGAAGGCAGCGACCCGGGCGGGCTGTTGCTTGGCCGGACGCGGTGGTGTGGCTGTGCCCTCGATCCGGCCGCTGAGCACCGCTTCCAGACGTGCCAGGCGTTCAGAGGTGTCCTTGCCGGTGGTGTTGAGCAAGGCGGTCATGCGCTGTTCGAGCGCATCGATCTGGGTGTCACTGCCCTGGCGCTGTGCCGGCGGGGCCGAGCGCGCCACGGCCTCGGAGGTTCTGGTGGCCACGAGATCGGCAAGCGCTTCGTAGTCGGGCGTCTTGCCGGCCGAGCGGATCAAGCCGCTCAATCGGTCCTCAATGCTCTTGAGGCTTTCGGGGCCGAACATGGCGACCGGAGCCGGAACCTTGCGGGCCATGGCTTCGCTGGTGCGCTCGGCAACGAGCGAGGCCAGCGATTCAAAATCGGGACGGTCCTCGACCGCGGAGTAAAGCCGCGCGAGCCCGTCCAACTGGGCGCCGGCATCATCCATGCGCGTCATCAGCGACTTGAGTTGGTTCTCGACCATGCTGGTGTCAACAGGTGAGAGCTTGTCGCTCAGCGCCTCGATCTGACTCTCGAGCCGCAGGAAACGCGGCTCCATGGTCTGCATGATGGCACCGCGCAGCGCGGCGATGTCGCCCTTGAGCGCGTGCACTTCGCCATCGGAACTGTCGATCCCCTCCAGCCGCTCGGCCAGCGATTCGATGCGGTTCATCAGCGTCGAGGGCGCCGCACCATTGTCTTTCATCGCCTGAGTAAAGGCAGCCATTTCGCTGGTCAGCCGCTCGAAGTCGCCGCTCGACAGCGCCACGTTGCGCTCGATGGCGTCGATGCGATCATAGACGTTGCGGACGCTTTCTTCGATCGAATGCATGGCCGGGGCCAGCTTGTCGGCCGCGTCCGTCCTGGGCTGGCTGGCGCGCAGCGTCTCGCGATCGATCTCGCGTTCCATTTGCTGGGCCTGCAGTTCGGCCAGCTTGGCAACGGTGGTCGAAACGTCGTCGAGACGCGCATTGACCGCGCCGAGATCGATCTTAGGGGCATCTTCGATCATGGCGCCGAGCGCCGCGATCTGGTTCTCGAGGCGCTTGACCTGGCCGGTTTCGCCGACGGCGCCGGCCAAAAGCTCCACCACATGAGTCAACTGTTCGACCTGGCTTGCCACCTCGCGCACATGCCCCCCATTGGAGCGTTGTGTCTTGAGTTCCCCCTCGAGGCGCTCGAGCCTTTGGCTCATGCCGCCGATAAGGCCGCCCAGTTCGCGGAAATCGGGGACGATATCGGAAGCACGCCTTCCGTTGGCGGCAAGGGTCATCGGCCCTTGGCGGCTGCGGATTTCGGCGATGGCAGCGGTCAGGTCGTCCTGCGGCTCAGCCAGGGGGCCGGCATCGCGTTCGTTGAACCGGTCCACCGCGCGCTTGACCGAACGAAGCGCATCGCGTCGCCGCGAGCTCGATTCGGGACTGCCGCCGACCTGATCGCGCAGATGTCGTACCCGCTGCGCCAGGCCGCTCATCGCCGGTTCAGGGGCCTCAACCTGGCCATATCGGCTCTCGACCTGGTCGAGCAACGCGACCAGTTCACCACGCAGCGCATGCCACTCCCCGGCGCTGGGGTCGTGGGCCGTGTCGGCATAGTCCGGATTCGGATAGGCGCGGGCCATGGTAAGTCCCTGTCAGCAAAAGACGGTTCCCCCGCGATTCAACACGAAGGTCTAACGGCTACTCTTGAGAAAACATGGTAAAGAAGCCGTTAAGCATTGCTGCAATATGCAAGAGCCACGGGCTGGATTCGTTAATTTTCCGGTTTAATAGAATATCGCAGGGGAGTTGGGGCCTATATGACGCGCCGCCGTATCATCATTGTCGACGATCATCCGCTGTTTCGGGCCGCGCTGCGGCAGACGCTTGCGGGCGGTGATGCCACGGTCAGTGTCGAGGAAGCTGGCGATCTCAACAGCCTGAGCGCCGCGCTCGATGCCGACCGCGATTGCGACCTGGTGCTGCTCGATCTCAATATGCCGGGCGTGCGCGGCTTTTCGGGCCTGCTGCTGCTGCGTGCGCAATATCCCGATATTCCGGTGATGATCATCTCGGCGGTGGAGGACTCCACCGTGGTGCGCCGCGCCTTCGAGCTGGGCGCTGCCGGCTATCTGCACAAATCCGAAGGCCCCACCGAAATCCGTCGCGCCATCGAGACTGTGCTCTCCGGTGAGGTTTTCGTTCCGGCGGGGACCACGCTGGGTGGCGAGGACGATCACACGGCGCTGATGAAGCGGCTGGCGACGCTGACGCCACAACAGGTGCGCGTCCTGATGATGTTGAGCGATGGCCTCATGAACAAGCAGATCGCCTATGAGCTCACCATTTCCGAGGCGACGGTGAAGGCCCACGTCTCCGCCATCCTGCAAAAGCTCGATGTCGACAGTCGCACCCAGGCGGTGATCGCCGCCGCCCGCATCGAGGAAGGCCAGTTCGAGGCGCTGTTCTCGACCAGCGGCGACAAGAGCTGACGCAAGCCCCGATTGCCGTTGAAAACGCCTTCGGGTCGGGGCAGTGCCTGCCTTGGCTGTGCTAGCGTCTTTTCAGGATTTCAGGAGACGCGGACATGAAGCCGGAAATTTCCATCATCACCATCGGTGTGGACGATCTCGAACGCGCCTTCGGCTTCTACCGCACGCTGTTCGATATCGGTGACGACCAGATCGGGGCGGGGGAGGACCATGTCGCCTTCTTCTTCGACGACAAATTCTCCTTCGTGCTGTTCCCGCGCGAGCAGATCGCCCAGACTGCGGGAAAGCCGGAAGCCATTGTCGGCACGCCGGGTTTCGTCTTGAGCCATCGCGCCGAAAGTGCCGAGGCTGTTGATGCCATCCTGGATCGCGTTCTGCTGGCTGGTGGCGCCGTCCTGACCCCCGGCACGCAGTCCGAATGGGGATATTCTGCCTATTTCGAGGACAGCGAAGGCAATGTCTGGGAGCTGATGGCAACGCCGCCGGTCAACTGATCAGTCCTCATCGTCCAGCAACAGCCAACCCGGCGCTGCCGCCAAGGCACCTGCGCGCGTTCACAACAGCCTAAAAGCCGCCGCCGGTCTTGAAGCCGGAATGCTTGCGCGTACCGCTCGAGCCGGTGCGGGGACGCGAAAAGCCGCCACCACCACTGCTGCTGCCTGAACTGCCACCGCCCCAGCCACCGCCGAAACCGCCCCCCCTGGGCTTGTTCTTGCCACCCGAGGGGCCGCTGCCAAAGCTGCTGTCGGGCCATTGGAAGGTGCTGCCACCGCCCTGCGGCCAAGGGGAATTGTCGCGCTGTTGACGGGTGGGCTTGTAACCGGCACCCCATTCGCTGCCCTGGGCCCAGTTCTGGCTTTTGCGCCAATGGTCCCAGTAGGTGGCCGCGGTGATGCCGCCGCGCAGGAAGTCGTTGAGCAGGTCACCCACCAGCTTGTCCTCGCGGAAGCTCGAACGGGGATCGTCGAACCGCTGCTTCTTGAATTCCCACTGAATGTCTTCGAGCTCGCGCCGGCGCGCCGCCAGCGTCTTGAGGCGCTCGCGCTGTTCGCGGCTCTCTTCGTCTTCTTCGCGGATGCGGGCGCGCGCCTCATCGATCTGGGCGACAATAGTGTCGTCCTGGCCGGTGCGGGTGAGGCGTGCCTGGGCCAGAAGCGTCTGGATATCCTCGCGGCCAAGCGCTTCGGCCAAAGTACTGGCCGCATTTTCAAAGGCAGGATCGCGCCCCTCGGCCAGGTCCTGAAGGGTCTTGGCCGCTGTGTCGCGCTTGTCCTCGCATTCGACGATCTGTGCGTCGATTTTTTCGATTTCGGCCTGGGCGGCAGCGAGCGCCGCGCGGATGGGCTTGCCGCCGGCCGCATCGACGGCCGCCAATTGCAGGGCCTCGAGTTCGGCTTCGGCCGCCTGGGCATTCGCCTCTTGCCGCTCGGCGTGCTCGCGCAGCCGCATCGGAATTTCATTGAGCATGGCGAAGTTCGGCCGCGCTTTCTGGAAACCGACCAGACTGGCCACCATGCCATCAAAATAGCGAATCAGATTGTTGGCGCGGTAATTGGAGGTGCCGTAGCCAGCTTCCCACAAATACATGAACAGCGGATCGTCGCGATAAGGCCGCCCCTTCTCCTCGCGGTCGGTCTCGGCCTGTTCGGTCTTGCGCATCGACTGTTCGGCGACGCGATCGAGTTCCTCGGCCTCGCTACGCTTGGCCTGGAAAGCGGCGTCATCGGCCAATGCGGCAACCTGCCGGTCATTGAGAGCCTTCAGTTGACCCTGCAGATCCTCGAAGCGCTCATTGGCCGCCTTGCGCTGTTCGACCAGCGCAGCGCGCGCCACATCGACATCCTTGATCGTCTGCTCGGCGGTCTCCACGTCGCGCGCATGGCTCTTGAGCATGGCGCGCGCCTTGGTTTCGGCCGTCGAAATGCGGCCATCCAGCTCGCCCTGGATCGCAGGATCGAGTCGCAATTGCGCCAGCTGACGAAAGAGCTCGGCTTCGCTTTCCTTGATCTTGCCGATCTTCTCGGCCGTGCGCGCCAGGCGGCGGGAGATTTCGTCCTCCTCGCGCCGGATGTCGCGCATCGCCTCTTCCAGGCTCGCCAGGGCTTCGGGTCCACGGATGCTCATGTCCTCACCACCGCGTCACTGCGCCGCCAAGCACGGGCATGAGATATTCGACTTCCAGGAACCCATCCGATTTCCGGCCCACTTCATTGGCCTGAATGATGCCGTCGTCGCGCTTGTCGGCAGCCACGGCGTTATAGACACTCTCGGGCACGCGCACGCCCCACATGGACACCGTCTCGGTTTCCCCGTTTTCCTCGTTGAGAATTGGTAGCGATAGCGTGTGGCCATCGGCATCTATGGCCTCGACCACGAGATAGTAGTTGGTGGCGTCGGTGTTGATTTCCGGGAAGGTCCAGAAGGCCGACTGCACGTCCGAGCGGTTGACGACGCGCAAGGTATAGTCCTGACGCAACTGGTCACGCAGCCCGGTGAGACGCGCCACGATATCTTCGGCGCCGGTGCGGTTACCCTCGGCGGCATAGGCCTTGCCACGCGCCATCAACGCATCGGCCTGCACAACGGCCTGCTGCACCTTGGTTTCTTCATAGATGGTCTGGTAGAGCGCATCCATCTGCGCCGGCAGTCCCTGGCTCAGCTCGATGCGGGCCTGTTCGGCCTGCCCGTTCTGATAGGGCTGCCAAACGCCGAAATAGCCGATCCCCAGCACGACGAGTGCCAGGAACCCGGCGATAACCGGCTTGCCCCATGTCTTGCGGCCCACATAGAGCCGCGCCAATGTCGTGCCCAGGCCTGGGGCTGGAGGCTCGTAGACGAAACGGCTCTCCGCCAGTGCCGACACACCTTCCTTCAGAATGTGGTCGGGCACGTCGATGCCCTGCTGCTGATAGATGGCGCGCAGGCGCTCGATCAGTTGCGCCTCTCGGGAGGCGCCGCTGAGTTCGCGGGTTACCAGGTCCTGCCGGTGACGGAGCGTATCGACCACGTCCATCGCCAGCATGACTTCATCCAGGGGGGCAGCCGTCTTGGCTGTGGCCTCACTCATGCGATGCCGTAACCTGTCCTAACCTCGGCCTCAGTTCCGCGTTTCCAGCAGCAGTGCATTGCCTTCGGCGGCCAGAGTGGCCAGCCGGCGCTTGCCATCTTCAACGGCGTCTCGGATTTCAGCGGAGTTCTTGGTGGAGGCAACGCGCATCTCATTGATGATGGTGCGGCTCTTCTCCTGGAAGTTGACTACCGAGTCGACGAGCTTCTTGACCGCATCGGCGCGAACCGTCGGACCATAACCGGCCTTGATGGCTTCTTCCTGCACCTTGTCGCCGATTTCGCTGAGCGTCTCGAGCGACTTGGACATGCCTTCCTTCATCGCGTTCAGCGTTTCAGTCGATTCATGCAGACCGAACATGCCGGTGAACGAGGCGGAAAGAGCAGTCAGCACCGTTTCGTTGGTCGAGAAGAACGAGATCGACTGCTGATAGACACGCTCCTTGGCGTTGGTCGTCTGCATCAGGCGAGCCATCACCACTTCCGACGTATTGTAGGAAATGGTCAGATTGTCCGAGAGGTCCTTGGCGATCTGGTAGCGCTTTTCCTCGTTCTGCATTTCACGCAGACGCTCGTCGCGCGCCATTTCGAGACGGGCTTTGTCGGCCGGCACGTCGCCGGCATAGGCCGCCAGTTCATCGGCGGATTTCTGCAGGACGTTCTTCTTCTCGCCCAACCGCTGCTCGGCGGTGTGCAGCACTTCGAGTGCCATTACTTCGGCCTGCTTGAGCGCACCGCGGAAGTCGCGATAGGCCTCGAGAATGATCTGCTCGCGGTCGATCTGGTCCTTGGTGTCCTTGGTGACGTCGAGATAGGTGTCACGGATCTTGTTGAAACGCGTGGCGATATCGCCGCGGCTCACCTTCATCCAGACGTTCTGGACGCGCTCGACCAGGTCGATCTTGTTGTCCTGCAACTGGTCGACCATCATCTTGGCGTCGTCGCGAATGCTGTCGAAGCCCTTGGTGATGTCTTCGTAGCGCTCGCCGATCTTCATGGCGGCGACCTGCTCGCGGACCACCTCGTTGAAAGCGCTCGCCTGGCTGAGCGTGCGGCCAATCAGGATGACGCGGGTTTCGTCCAGCTCGGTGATCTGGCTGAGGAGACCGGTGATGGGCTGTTCGCCCTGCTGTTCGGGCCAGATGCCCAGGTCGCGGATGGCGTTGACGGCCTTGTCGAGATACTGCAGCGGCTTTTCGGCAATGGCCGGCATGGCCGTTGCGGTGGCAGGTGTCGCGGTATTCACTTGGTCGGTCATCTTGGCTCCCCGATCATAGGCCTTATGGGCGCAGGACGCCCTCGCGCCCTAGATTGCGTGCGCGGGCCCCGCTGACAATTGCAACATGCAGACCCGGCCACTATTTACTTCATATTGGTGCGAAAAAGCCTCACGTAAAGAGCGGACGGATCGGAATGAAATTGTCGCTACGCTACTGGAATGCGGTTGCGAATTCTCTGTGCCCACACCACGGAAACAATCGCTGATGGAGTTCTGTGGACGCTACATCATCGCCGCGTCGCGACAGCAAGTCTGGCTCGCCCTCAACGACCCCAATGTGCTCAAGGCCACCATCCCCGGATGCAGCATGATCGCCTGGTCGGGCGAGCGCACACTTGATCTCGAAATCAGGGTCAATCTCGGCGTCATGCATCCCACCTTCAAGGGGGAGTTGGAGCTCTCCAACATCGATGCAGCGCGCAGCTATACGCTCGCCGGGCGCGGCAAGGGTGGACTGCTGGGGCTTGCCGAAGGATCGGCCGATATCAGCCTCGCCGATGAGGGTGAGGACACGCTGCTCGAATTCGTTGCCAATGGCGGTGGCTCCGGTCAGCTGATGAAGCTGGGCAGGGCCGTTATCGGCAATTCGGCGCAGAAGATCATCGATGGCTTTTTCGAGCGGTTCGGTGATGCCATCGGCGCTGTGGTGACCCCGCTGGACCCTGGTGTCGAGCCTGTGGGCTGAGGCTGAATTTAGCCTTTGTTTACCATGGCTTGCATGGTCTCGGCATGGCCACAATCTGGCCGCGGGCCATGCGGTAGAGACAGGGCGTGTTCCGTCCATTTTGTTTCAAATGCCATCATGACCACCCGTACTCGCGACAGCCTCGCCCTTTATGTCATCGCCGCCCTGGCTGTGATGGTTACGCTCTATGCCGATGCTGATCTCGGCGAATTGTTCTTTGCGATTCTGGCGCGCTGGTAAATCCTTCATTGCGCAAGACTTGGGCAAAGGCCTGCCTTAGTTGCATGCGGGGCGTCCGAATTTTGACCATTCGGAAAAATTTCCTGCTTTCCCTCTTGCGGGCGCGATCATTGCACGATTTTATCCTCTGTTAGCGCAGCGAGCTTGTCGGCCGGAACGTGGTCCAGGCGCTCGGTGCGAGACAGGGAGACTGACAACAATGAAAATCTCGACCTTCACCAAGGCCATTGCCGGCGGCGTTGCTCTCAGCGCGGTGTTGACCGGTGCGGCTCTGGCCGATCCGGCGGTCATCTATGACCTGGGCGGCAAGTTCGACAAGTCGTTCAACGAGGCGGCCTTTAATGGTGCCGAGGCCTGGAAGGCCGCGACCGGCGGCAATTTCATGGATCTCGAGCTGCAGAACGATGCCCAGCGCGAGCAGGCCCTGCGCCGCTTCGCCGGTCAGGGTGCGAACCCGATCGTGATGGCCGGTTTCATGTGGACCGCCGCCCTCGATAACGTTGCCAAGGAATTCCCCGATACCAATTTCGTCGTGATCGACACCGTCGTCGACCAGCCGAACGTGCAGTCGATCCTGTTCGACGAGCATACCGGCTCCTATCTGGTCGGCGTTCTCGCTGCTGAAAAGTCCGCGACCGGCACCGTCGGCTTCGTTGGTGGCATGGACGTGCCGCTGATCCACAAGTTCTATTGCGGCTACGCTCAGGGCGCCAAGGCCGTCAATCCCGACATCAAGCTGATCGAAAGCTATACCGGCACCACGCCTGCCGCCTGGAATGACCCGGTCACCGCCGGTGAACTCGCAAAGGCCGCCATGGACCAGGGGGCTGACGTGGTCTTTGCCGCTGCCGGTGGTTCGGGCCTCGGCGTGCTGCAGGCGATGGCCGATGCCGGCAAGTACTCGATCGGCGTCGATAGCAACCAGAACTACCTGCATCCGGGTTCGGTGCTGACCTCGATGCTCAAGCGCGTCGACGTCGCCGTTCAGAACGCCATGACCGAAGCTGCCGACGACGCCACCTTCAAGCCGGGTCTCACCGTGCTGGGTCTGGCCCAGGACGGCGTTGGCTATGCGCTTGACGACAACAACAAGGACCTGATCACCGCCGAAATGCAGGCCTCTGCAGACGACTACAAGGCCAAGATCATCGCCGGCGAGATCTCGGTCCACGACTATACCACCGACTCGAACTGCCCGCTCTAAAGCACTCAGCCCATGAGCGGCAGCGATAACAGCAATCTGCAGCGGCCGGAAACGGCCGCTGTATCCGCACCGGCAAACGGCTGGGCCATCGAGCTTGAGAAGATCAACAAGCGCTTTGGTGCCGTCCATGCCAACAAGGACATCGATCTCAAGGTCGCGCGCGGCACGATCCACGGCATCGTGGGGGAAAACGGCGCCGGCAAGTCGACGCTGATGTCCATTCTCTATGGATTTTATACCGCCGACAGCGGCACTATCCGCGTCAATGGGCGCGAGGCCAATATCACCGACAGCCGCCAGGCTTTGGCGCTGGGTATCGGCATGGTGCACCAGCACTTCATGCTGGTCGACAATTTTTCCGTCCTCGAAAACGTCGTGCTCGGCGCCGAGGATTCCGGCTTCATCAAGCCCAGTCTCGATCGCGCTCGCCGGGAACTCGACCGGCTCGAGCACGAATATCAGTTGGAAGTGGACCCGGACGCCACCATCGAGGATATCTCGGTGGGCCAGCAGCAGCGCGTCGAAATCCTAAAGGCGCTATATCGCGGCGCCGAAACCCTGATTCTGGACGAACCCACCGGCGTCTTGACGCCCAAGGAAGCGGACGACCTGTTTCGCGTGCTCGAGACGTTGCGCGAACAAGGCAAGACCGTCATCCTCATCACGCACAAGCTACGCGAGATCATGGCCATTACCGACAGCGTGTCGGTGATGCGTCAGGGCGAAATGGTGGCGACGGTCAAGACCGCCGAAACCAATCCCGAACAGCTCGCCGAATTGATGGTGGGCCGCCGGGTGCTGTTGCGCGTCGAAAAGGGCGAGGCCAAGCCGGGCAAGACCATGCTCGAGGTCAAGAACCTCACCGTCGCCGACGACATGGGCGTGGTGCGCGTCAAGGATGTGAGCTTCTCAGTCCGTGCCGGCGAAATCGTCGGCATCGCCGGCGTGTCCGGCAACGGCCAGTCCGAACTGCTCGAGGCCATTACCGGCATGCGCGACCAGAAGTCGGGCGTGGTGCTGCTCAACGGCGCTGAAATGCAGTTGAAAGGTGATGACGGCGCCGCGCGGGCTCGTGCTGCAGGCCTGGCGCATGTGCCCGAGGATCGCCAGCGCATGGGGCTCGTCACCCAATTCGCCGAATGGGAAAACTCCATTCTCGGCTATCAGGACCAGCCCGAATATGGTGCCGGCATGTTCCTCGATATTGCCGCGGTGAAGCAGGAAGCGGCCGAACGGATCAAGACCTTCGACGTCCGTCCCGCCAATATCAATCTCAAATCCTCGCTGTTTTCCGGCGGCAACCAGCAGAAGATCGTCTTGGCCCGAGAAATGGAGCGCAATCCCGACGTGCTCGTCGTCGGCCAGCCGACACGCGGCGTCGATATCGGCGCTATCGAGTTCATCCATAATCAGATCATCAAGATGCGCGATGCGGGCAAGGCCATTCTTCTCGTTTCCGTCGAGCTGGACGAAGTCCGCTCGCTCTCGGACCGCATCCTCGTCATGTTCGACGGCGTCATCGTCGGCGAGGCCGATCCGGCCACCGCCACAGAAGGCGAGCTCGGACTGATGATGGCCGGTATCGGCAACAAGGAGGCGGCAGAATGAGCGCGCTGAAACCGCTGCCGCGCTGGGCCGATGTGGTCCTGCTGCCGCTGCTCAATCTGGCGTTGGCCTTCCTGGTGTCCGGCCTTGTCGTGCTGATGATCGGCCAGAATCCGCTGGTGGCCATTGAAGCCATTGTCGTCGGTGCCTTCGGCAGCGGCTTCAACATCGGTTATACGCTTTATTACGCCACCAATTTCGTTTTTACCGGTCTGGCGGTGGCGCTTGCAGCCCATGCCGGGCTGTTCAATATCGGTGGCAATGGCCAAGCCTATATCGCCGGCCTCGGGGTCGCCACGGTTGCCCTGGCACTCGATCAGACCCATTGGCTGATCGTGGCGCCGCTGGCCTTCCTCGCCGCAGCCTTCATGGGCGGCCTCTGGGCCTTCATCCCCGGATGGTTGCAGGCCAAGCGCGGCAGCCATGTGGTCATCACCACCATCATGTTCAATTTCATCGCCTCGGCGGTGATGGTCTACATGCTCAATCGCGTGTTCAAGCCGGCCAATGTGATGGGCCCGGAATCGCGCACTTTTGCCGAAGGCGGACGCCTGCCCAAGCTTGGCGAGTTCATTCCTGCTTTCCAGCATACCCCGGTCAATCTTTCGATCGTGGTGGCGCTGGTGGCGCTGGTGGCGGTCTATATCCTCATCTGGCACACCAAGTTCGGCTATGCGCTGCGCACGCTGGGGTACAATCCCACGGCCTCGCGCTATGCCGGCATGTCCAATAGCCGCATCATCATGATCGTCATGACCCTTTCCGGCGCGCTGGCCGGCATGGTGGCGTTCAACGAAGTGATGGGGGTGCAGAACCGTCTGGTGCTCGACTTCGTCGCCGATGCCGGTTTCGTTGGTATCGCCGTGGCCCTGATGGGCCGCAATCACCCCATTGGCATTGCACTGGCGGCCCTGCTGTTCGGCGCGCTCTATCAGGGCGGTAACGAGCTGCAATATGTGGTGCCGGGGCTGACTCGCGAAATGGTGGTGGTCATCCAGGCTCTGGTGATCCTGTTTACAGGCGCCATGGAGGGGTTGTTCCGCCCCGGCCTGCAACGCACCCTGATGCTGTTTTCTCCCGAGCAGAAGGCTGAAGCCGTTGCCCGCGAAACCGTGAAGTCGGAGAGCTGAGCCATGGACATGCAGATGCTCCTCTCTTTGCTCGACGCCACCATTCGCCTGTCGACGCCGCTGCTGCTGGCATGTCTCGCCGGCATGTATTCGGAACGCTCCGGCGTGTTCGATATCGGCCTGGAGGGCAAGATGCTGGCGGCGGCTTTCGCTGCCGGCGCCATTGCCGCTGTCACCGGTTCGGCCTGGCTCGGCCTGCTCGCTGCGCTTGCGGTTTCGATCATGACGGCCCTGCTGCAGGGCGCTGCCGCCATCTCACTCAAGGGCAACCAACTGATCGCCGGCGTCGCCATCAATATGCTGGCGGCGGGGCTCACCACCTTCCTCGGCCAGCAATGGTTCCGCCAGGGCGGCCGTACGCCGCAATTGTCCGGTGATGGCCGTTTCGGCACCATCAACCTGCCTTTCGCGCAGGAAGCCGCGGGCGTGCCCATTATCGGCCCCATCTATTCCGAGCTGATCTCCGGGCACTATATCCTGGTCTATGTGGCCTTCCTCGCCGTGCCGATCACCGCCTATGTCCTCTATCGCACGCGGTTCGGGCTGCGCCTGCGCGCCGTGGGTGAAAACCCCAAGGCCGTTGACACAGCCGGCATTTCGGTGGTGAAGCTGCGCTACCAGGCTGTCCTGATCACCGGCCTGCTCTGCGGCTTTGCTGGGGCCTATTTCTCCATCGCCCAGGGTTCTGGCTTCGGCAACAACATGACCGCCGGCAAGGGTTTCATCGCCCTGGCAGCGCTGATTTTTGCCAAGTGGAAGCCGGTTCCGGCCATGTTCACCTGCCTGCTGTTCGGCTTCCTCGATGCGCTGCAGATCCGCCTCCAGGGTGCATCTTTTGGTGGCATAGAAATTCCGGTGCAGGCCATCCAGGCGCTGCCCTATGTGCTGACCGTGGTGCTGCTCGCCGGCTTCATCGGCAAGGCCGTCGGGCCCAAGGCCGGCGGCGTGCCCTATACCAAGGAGCGGTGACGGCAACGTCGCCGCCAGAGCAATGAGCAATATAGAATTGGACAAGGCCCTGTTTGAGGCCGCTGAAACCGTTCGCGTCAACGCCTATGCGCCCTACTCGAACTTTCAGGTGGGCGCCGCCATTCTTGCCGATGACGGCAAGATCTATGCCGGCTGCAATGTCGAGAACGCTGCCTATCCCGTCGGCAACTGCGCCGAGCCCAGCGCAATCGCCGCCATGCTGGCCGGTGGTGGCAAGCGCATCAAGCGTGTCTACGTCACTGGACCCGGCAGCACGCCGGTGACCCCCTGTGGCGGCTGTCGGCAGCGCATCCGCGAATTTGCCGACCTTGACGTCGAAATCATCTCGCACGCCGTCAACGGTGCGCCACTGGTGCAGACCCTCGGGCAGTTGCTGCCCCATTCTTTCGGACCGGAGTTTTTGGGAAAGTGACCAAGGCAGCCAAGACTATTCAGAAGATAGCCGGCAAGCACCCCATCTCGGCCGCAATCGTGCTCGGCTCGGGACTTTCGGCCGTCGGCGACCTGCTCGAAGACAAGGTCACCATTCCCTATTCTGAACTCAAGGGTTTTCCCGGCGGTGGCGTGTCCGGCCACGGCCGTGATCTCCTGATCGGGCAGATGGGGGGCAAGCGCATCGCCATCCTCACCGGCCGCGAGCACTATTACGAACACGGCAACGCCGCCGCAATGCGCCCGGCGCTCGAGGCCATGGCCGAATTGGGGGCCGAAACCCTACTGCTGACCAATTCGGCGGGCTCGCTTGACGAGCGCTACCGGCCCGGCGATCTGATGCTGATCTCCGACCACATCAACTACGCCGGCATGAACCCGCTGATCGGTGAACCCACCGACCGCCGTTTTGTGAACATGGTCGATTGCTACAACCCCGACCTGCGCGACAAGGCCAAGGCCATTGGCGAACGTCTCGGTTTTGCGGTCGGGGAGGGGATTTACCTGTGGTATTCCGGCCCGAGCTTCGAGACCATCGCCGAAATCCAGATGGCCATTCGCCTTGGCGCCAATGCCGTGGGCATGTCCACGGCACCCGAAGTCATCCTCGGGCGTTTTCTGGGCATGAAGGTCTGGGCCTGTTCCTCGATCACCAATATGGGTGCGGGCCTGTCGAACGAAAAAATCAGCCATGAACACACTAAAACCATGGCGGTACAGGGGGCGGAAAAGCTCAAGCGGCTCATTCCCGCCCTGGTGGAGGAGCTATGAGTCTCAAGGTCGTCGATACCAAATCTTCCGAACCGCTTCATAAGCGCAATCCCGGCTATCCGCTCGATCTCGATTGGGTGGAACGCATCCGCATGAACCGTTCGGCGCTTGAGCGCCGTGCCGGCTCCATCGGCGCGCGCCGCACAGTCAAGAAGGACTATCAGTTGGCCTGGCTGCTCAAGGCGATCACCATGATCGACCTGACGACGCTCAATGCCGACGACACGCCGGCCCGCGTCGAACGCCTTTGCGCCAAGGCACGCAATCCATTACGCGCCGAAATCCGCGAGAAGCTGGGCATTGGCGATCTGCGTGTGCTGCCAGGCGCGGTCTGCGTCTACCACACCTTCGTCAAGACGGCGGTGGATGCGCTTGAGGGCACCGGCATTCCAGTTGCCGCCGTGTCGACTGCCTTCCCCCATGGCCTGGCTCCGGTCGAAACCAAGATTGCCGAGATCGAGGCGTCGGTGAAAGACGGTGCCAAGGAAATCGATATCGTCATCGAGCGCGGCATGGTGCTGCGCGGTGACTGGCAGGCGCTTTACGACCAGGTCAAATCCTTCCGCAAGGCGTGCGGCGAGGCGCACATCAAGACCATTTTGGGTACTGGCGAACTCGCCACCCAGACCAACATCGCCAAGGCGAGCCTGGTCTGCATGCTGGCCGGCGCCGATTTCATCAAGACCTCGACCGGCAAGGAAAAGGTCAACGCCAATCTCGTCACCTCGCTGACTATGATCCGCATGATCCGCTGGTTCGCCGAAGAGACCGGCATCGAGATCGGGTACAAGCCAGCCGGCGGTATCGCGACGGCGGGCGACGCGCTCAAATATATGGCGCTGATGAAGGAAGAACTGGGCAACCAGTGGCTGCAGCCGCATCTTTTCCGCTTCGGCGCATCGAGCCTGCTCACCGATATCGAGCGGCAGCTTGAGCATGGCCTGACCGGCCATTACGCGGCAGATTATCGCCAGCCGATGGTGTGATGAACTGAATTCGAAGGGAATTGCACTTCCCTTTAAGTCGCCATTGCCGGGCTCGACCCAGCAATCCAGACCCTGCCTCCGCTAGTTGGATTGCCCGGTCGAGCCGGGCAATGACGGCGGGAGAAGGGTCGGAGAAGGACCGAGGAGCCTTCAAACATGAACAAGATCGCGCAAATCTTTGACAGCCTCGATTATGGCCCGGCGCCCGAGGCGCCAGATCAGGCCATTGCCTGGCTGGACAGCAAGGCTCGCAAGTTCGGCCATTTCATCGATGGCCAGTGGACCAGGCCCGGCAAGACTTTTGCCGCCGACAATCCGGCCACCGGCGCCTCGCTTGCTGAAATTACCGATGGCACCGCCGAGGATGTGGACGCAGCGGTCAAGGCGGCTCGCGCCGCGTTCAAGGGCTGGAGTGCGCTGTCCGGTTATGAGCGCGGCAAATACCTCTATGCCATCGCCCGCATGATCCAGAAGCACGCTCGCCTCTTTGCGGTGCTCGAGACCATGGACAATGGCAAGCCGATCCGGGAAAGCCGGGACGCTGATATCCCGCTCGCTGCCCGCCATTTCTACCATCACGCCGGCTGGGCTACCCATCTCGCCTCCGAATTCCCCGGCATGGTGCCCTATGGCGTCTGCGGGCAGATCATTCCGTGGAATTTCCCGCTCTTGATGCTGGCGTGGAAAATTGCCCCTGCCTTGGCTGCCGGCAATACCGTGGTGCTCAAGCCCGCCGAATTTACCTCGCTCACCGCCTTGCTGTTCGCCGAGATCTGCGAACGGGTCGGCCTGCCCAAGGGCGTGGTCAATATCGTCACCGGCGAGGGTGATACCGGCGCGGCCATCGTCAATCATCCCGGCATCGACAAGATCGCCTTCACCGGCTCGACCGAAGTCGGCAAGATTATTCGCGATGCCACTGCAGGCTCAGGCAAAGGCCTGTCGCTAGAGCTGGGCGGCAAGTCGCCCTATATCGTCTTCGAGGACGCCGACCTCGACAGCGCCGTCGAAGGCTTGGTGGAAGCCATCTGGTTCAACCAGGGTCAGGTGTGTTGCGCCGGATCGCGCCTTTTGGTGCAGGAGAGCATCGAGGAGCGCTTCATCGCCAAGGTCAAGAAGCGCATGGCCAATCTGCGCGTCGGCGATCCGCTCGACAAATCCGTCGATATCGGCGCGCTGGTCGCTCCGGTCCAGGTCGAGCGCATCAGGGACCTGATGAAGCGCGGCGTCGCCGAGGGCGCGGTTGTCTATGAGCCCGATGGCACGCTGCCGGCCAAGGGTTGCTTCCTCAAGCCGGCGCTCGTCACCAATGTCTCCCCCGCCAATACGCTGGTGGAAGAGGAAATCTTCGGGCCGGTGCTGGTCGCCATGAGCTTCCGCACGCCTGAAGAGGCGGTGGCTCTGGCCAACAATACCCGTTATGGGCTCGCCGCCACCATCTGGAGCGAGAATATCAATCTGGCGCTCGACATTGCCCCCAAGATCAAGGCCGGCGTGGTCTGGATAAACGGCACCAATAATTTCGACGCCGCTGTCGGTTTCGGGGGCTACAAGGAAAGCGGCTTTGGCCGCGAGGGCGGCCGCGAAGGCATGGCCTCCTACCTCAAGCCGGTCTGGGAAAAGGAACTCAAGCCTGCTCCCGTGCCGAAGCCGGTCACTGCAAAGCCTGCCAACCCTTTGGATGCAGGTCATCTCGACCAGACCGCCAAGATGTATATCGGCGGCAAGCAGGCCCGCCCCGACAGTGCCTACAATCGCGCGGTCCTGGGGCCCAGCGGCGCGCTGATCGGCGAAGTCGGCGAAGGCAATCGCAAGGATATTCGCAATGCCGTCGAGGCCGCCCGCGCGGCCTTGGCTTGGGGCACCACCGCGGCGCATTCTCGCGCGCAGATCCTCTATTTTCTCGCGGAGAACCTCGACTATCGCCGCGACGAGTTCGCGGCCCGCATCAAGTCACAGACCGGCGAGGATGGTGGCAAAGAAGTCGATCTCGCCGTCGAGCGCCTGTTCGGCTTTGCCGGCTGGGCCGATAAATTTGATGGCGCCATCCATAACCCACCCCAGCGTATGGTGGCCGCTGCCATGGTCGAGCCGCTCGGCGTGCTCGGCATCGTCGCACCGGTAGCAAAGCCGCTGCTCGGCTCGGTGGCGCTGATTGCTCCAGCCATCGCCATGGGCAATACCGTGGTGCTTGTCCCCTCGGAGCGCAGCCCGCTCTCCATGACCGATTTCTATCAGGTGCTCGAAACCTCTGACATGCCTTCGGGCGTCGTCAACATCGTCACCGGCGACAGCCTGACACTTGCCAAGACTATGGCCGAGCATGATGGCGTTGACGGCATGTGGTTCATGGGCTCAGCCGAAGCCTCAGCAATGGTCGAGAAGGCATCCACCGGCAATCTCAAGCAGACCTGGACCACTCGCGGCCTTGCCTACGATCTCGCCGATCCGCGCTTTGCCGGCGACTATCTCCTGGGCAAGGCGACACAAGTCAAGAACGTCTGGATCCCCTACGGGGCTTAGGCCCCTTCAACCGGCGCCGCCCCACCTTCCCCCGAGAGGGGGAAGAAAAGGCTCCACCCTGACCACGCATTCGAGCCATTTCTCTCCCCTCGGGGAGAGGGTGCCCGAAGAGCGGGTGAGGGGGCCGCAACCAGCGAGATCTCATGGTCTTCCTACCCCAAGAAGTCATCATCAAGAAGCGCGACGGCAAGGCTCTCGCTGATGTCGATATTGCCCAGTTCATCGCCGGCTTCGCCGCGGGCACCGTGTCCCACGCGCAGGCTGCCGCCTTTGCCATGGCGGTCTATTTCAACGACATGAGCATGGATGAGCGCGTGGCACTGACCAAGGCGATGCGCGATAGCGGTACAGTGCTCGACTGGTCCGATCTGGACGGGCCGGTGGCCGACAAACATTCGACGGGGGGTGTCGGCGATAATGTCAGCCTGATGCTGGCGCCGATCCTCGCCGCCATGGGCATTTACGTGCCGATGATCTCCGGTCGCGGTCTCGGGCATACCGGGGGCACGCTCGACAAGTTCGACGCCATTCCCGGCTACCAAACCAGCCCGGACAATGATCTGTTCCGTCAGGTGGTGCGCAGTGCCGGCTGCGCCATTATCGGCCAGACCGCCGACCTAGCACCCGCCGACAAAACGCTCTACGCCATCCGCGACGTGACGGGCACGGTCGAATCCATCTCGCTCATTACTGCTTCTATCCTGTCCAAGAAGCTGGCCGCCGGTCTCGATGCGCTCATTCTCGATGTGAAAACCGGCTCAGGCGCCTTCATGCCGACGCTGGAAAAGTCCCAAAACCTCGCCGAGAGCCTGGTAACGGTGGCCAATGGCGCCGGCCTCAACACTGGCGCCCTCATCACCGACATGAATGAACCGCTTGCCAGTGCCGCCGGCAATGGGCTTGAAGTGCGCAATGCGGTGGATTTTCTCACCGGCGCGCATCAGGATTTTCGCGTGCGCGAAGTTGTCCTGGCGCTCTGTGCCGAACTGGCGGTCATGACCGGCAAGGCACTCACGCAGGATGCCGGCAAACTGCTGGCCGTCTCGGCACTGGACAGCGGCCGGGCGACGCAGCGTTTCTCCATCATGGTGCATGCCCTAGGCGGACCGGCCGATTTCGTCGAGCGCATGAACGATTATCTCGCCCCGGCACCCATTGTCCGCGATGTCTTCGCCAAGGGGCAGGGCAGGATTTCCGCCATCGACACGCGTGGCGTGGGCATGGCTGTGGTGGCGCTGGGGGGCGGCCGCGCCACGCCGACCGACAGCATCGATCATCGCGTCGGTTTCGACCGGCTGGCCGGCCTGGGCGCCATGGTCGACCCGAGGACGCCAATAGCGCGCATCCACGCCGCTGACGAAAGCAGCGCCGCCGACGCTGAAAAACGGCTTCAGGCTGCTTATGTCTTGGGTGGCGATCTGCCAGCCCATCCGCTGATCGCCGGGCGGGTAGAGCCCAAGCGCTGAACCCGAATTGGTGCCGCTCCCGCGCTGTGCGGAGACGGCTTCGCCGAATATCAGAGGACGCGCTAAGCTGTCCCCCGCTCAAGGAGTGAAATCATGCCCCGCGCCATAGTCTGCCTGCTCGATAGCGTTGGTATCGGCGGCGCGCCCGATGCCGAGAGCTATGGCGATGTGGGCTCCAACACTGTCGGCCATATCGCCGAATGGGCCGCAGCAGGCAAGGCTGACCGCGCCGGCTTGCGCGCCGGTGCCCTGCATGTGCCCAATCTGGATGCCCTGGGCCTGGGCGCCGCCATAAAGCTCTCCACCGGCCTATTGCCACCAGGCCTCTCGGACGCGCCGAAAGGCGGCCGCTTCGGCGTAGGGCGCGAGGTCAGCAAGGGCAAGGACACGCCATCAGGCCACTGGGAAATCGCCGGAGTGCCGGTGCCGTTCGAATGGGGCTATTTTCCCCAGACCGTGCCCTCCTTCCCGGCCGAGCTGGTCGAGGAATTCATCCGCCGCGCCGATCTCCCCGGCATTCTCGGTGACAAGCACGCTTCAGGCACCGACATCATCGCTGAGCTGGGCGAGGAGCATATTCGCACCGGCAAGCCCATCTGCTACACCTCGGTGGATTCGGTGTTCCAGATCGCCGCGCACGAGACCCATTTTGGGCTCGACCGGCTGTATGAGATCTGCAAGGTCGCCTTCGAGCTGACTGCGCCGCTGAATATCGGTCGCGTCATCGCCCGGCCTTTTGTCGGCGAAACGCCTGAGACCTTCAAGCGCACGGGAAATCGCCGCGACTTCGCCATTGCCCCGCCGGAGCCGACCCTGCTCGATCGCAATGCGGCAGCGGGCAATTCCGTCTTCGCCATCGGCAAGATTTCCGACATCTATGCTGGCTCCGGCGTCACCCACAAGATCAAGGGCACGGGCATTCCGCAGCTGTTCGACAAGACGCTGGAGGCCATGGAAATGGCCGGCGACCGCGCCTTTATCATGACCAATTTCGTCGATTTCGACAGCGAATACGGCCATCGCCGCGATGTTCCCGGCTACGCGGCGGCGCTGGAGCTCTTCGATTCTCGCCTGCCCGAACTCATCGCCAAAATGCGCCACGACGATCTTTTGGTGCTGACGGCCGACCATGGCAACGATCCGACCTGGCCGGGCACCGATCACACGCGCGAACAAGTGCCGATCCTGGTCTTTTCCCCAGCCCTCGCGCAGGGAGAGATTGGCATTCGCTCAACCTTCGCAGATATTGGCGAAAGCATTGCCGCCTGGCTGGGCCTGGCCCCCGGCCGCCACGGCAAGTCCTTCCTTTGAAAACTCCTGTGCCGAGGTGATCGAGATGAGCGAAATTGCGGGTAATGTCACGGTTCTCGATCATCCGCTGATCCAGCATAAGCTGACCATCATGCGCAACAAGGAGACCTCGATTGCGGGGTTCCGCCGCCTGTTGCGCGAGATTGCGCACCTGATGTGTTATGAGGTGACGCGCGACCTCAAGCTGGAGCTGATCGACATCGAAACTCCGATGGCGCCGATGAAGTCGCCGGCGATCAAGGGCAAGAAACTGGTCTTCGCCTCGATCTTGCGCGCCGGTAACGGCCTGCTTGATGGCATGCTCGATCTCGTTCCCGCCGCCCGTGTCGCCCATATCGGCATGTATCGCGACCACGAAACACTGGAGCCGGTGGAATATTACTTCAAGGCGCCGTCGAGCCTCGAGGATCGCCTGATCATCGTCGTCGACCCCATGCTGGCTACCGCCAATTCTGCCACTGTCGCGGTGGAAAAGCTCAAGCAGGTCGGGGCCACCGATATACGCTTCCTCTGCCTTCTGGCCGCTCCGGAAGGGGTGAAACACTTCACCGAAGTGCACCCTGATGTGCCTGTCTTCACTGCGGCCATCGATAGCCATCTCAACGAAAGCGGCTACATCATTCCTGGTCTCGGCGATGCCGGCGACCGCATGTACGGCACCAAGTAGCCGTCCAGTTGCAGGGAAAGCCCATGGCCAAGCTCGTCCACAGCATGATCCGTGTCCTCGACGAGGCGCGTTCGGTTCGCTTCTACGAAAGGGCCTTCGGCCTCACGGTCAAAGATCGCCTGGATTTCGAGACCTTCACCTTGATCTACATGGCCGGCGAAGAGGTTGGGTTCGAACTGGAGCTGACCATCAACAAGGGCCGCGCCGCCCCCTATGAGCTGGGCGACGGCTATGGCCATCTGGCCGTAGTGGTCGACGATGTTGATGCGGAACATGCCCGCTTCACCGCCGAAGGCCTGACCGCCGGCAAGCTGGTGGATTTCAAGAATGGCGAGGTGTCGGTGGCCAGATTTTTCTTCGCCACCGATCCAGATGGCTACAAGATCGAAGTGATCCAGAAGGGTGGCCGGTTCCGGTAAGTGCTGGTTGAAGCGCCCTCGGGTCAAACCCGAGGGTGACGATGTGTGGCAAAGGCCACAGGGCGCCCGAGCGGTCTTACTTCGCCTTGAGCGGCAGGCCCAGCGCGATGAGGTCGGCGCGAAGATGCACCGGGTCCTTGAAGTGGATGCCATGCATGCCGAACTTGCGGGCTGCCACGATATTGGGTTCGCTGTCGTCGATGAAGACGCAGCTCTCCGGCGCCATGCCATAACGCTCGCAGAAGACGCGATAGATGCGCGGATCGGGTTTCACCAGGCCTTCAAGGCCGGAGACGATGACGCCATCGAACTTTTCCAGGAACGGCCATTCGCCCAGCCGCGTCATCCACTTCTCCCAGGAGAAATTGGTGATGGCGAAGGTGGGGATGTCCTGCTCGATCAGTTCGTTATGGATGTCGATCGTGCCCTGGATGAACGGGCCGAATGTCTCGGTCCAGCGCTCATCGAACGCCTTGATTTCGCGCCAGTATTTGGGAAAGCGGGTAACGAGCTTGGCAACGCCTTCGGCATAAATCTCGCCGGCGTCGAATTCAAGGTTCCAGTCGCCGGTGCAAATGTTCTGGTGGAACCAGAGCGCCTCTTCCTCGGTCTCGAACAGCTTGCGGAACAGATAGAGCGGGTTCCAATCGACGAAGACGCCGCCAAGGTCGAAGACTGGGATGATGGTATCGTGCATGGTCTCTATCACGCCGGAGGAAGGATGATCGGCTTGTGCCATGCCAAGTCCCATGGAGCAAGCATGGCGCTCAGATACGGCGCAGGTGGTTGTCCCAAGCCGCGCCGCCCGACACCACTGCACGTTGATCGTCCGGCGTAGCGACGACGAGCTCGCCCCGCCCGCTCGACACCAGCAATTCTCCTGCAGAATAGGGAGCCACCCCGCAGCCATCGGGCAAATCCAGCGTGCCCATGCACCGTCCGGTGGCGCTGTCCCAGAACACCACTACGCCGCCATGCGGCGCCGAGGTCGCAACGATATCGCCTGCCGGGTCGATGGCGACGGAGCCCACATAATTGCGCATGGCGCGGTGGATAGTGCTGGGCGCGGTGAAAAGCTCAATGGCGCTGCCACGTCGATGCCGCCCGACTAGGGGCGGAGCCATAGCCGGGTCGCCTTCAAACTGGCAGCCGAACCAGACATCGCCGCGCGCATCCAGCACCATGTGACGAATGGAGAGCTGATGCAGCGCCTGCGGCAGGCTCGCTTCCTCGATCAGTTCGCCCGAGGCAATGTCGAGATAGACGATGGAGGGTGCCATCGTACCCAGATTGAGCTTGATGCGGTCATAATCGGGATGGGTCAGAATGCCGCCATTGGCGATGATGGCAGTCCGCCCGTCGGCGGCCATCAGGATTTCGTGCGGGCCGATGCCGCCGGTCGGCAGTTCCCCAATGCGGCGATAGCTGTCGCTGGCATCGTATAGTCCGGTGACGCCGCGTTCGCCCTCATAGTCGTTCTCGGTGGCCAAGAGCAATCGGCCGCCATCGGCATAAATGCCATGGCCGAAAAAGTGCCGGTCAGGGCTGGCGGCGATTGCCACCGGCGCAGTTTTGCCATCGACATCGAAGGCCATGGCGAAGCGGCCGGGCGCGCGCGCGAAGGCCACGGCGCGGCGCGCGGTGGGATCGAGCGCGAACGAATGCCCGCGCGCTTCGAGCGGCAGCACCAGCCGGTCACGCCCGCGCTCATCGATTACTGCGGCCTCGAAGCGCCCGTCTTGCCCGCGCGCGCCAAGAAATAGCGGTTCGTCTTCACCGGCTCTCAGACCGGGCGCGATCAGGCTTGCCCCGGCCAGTGCCAGGAAGGTGCGGCGATCAATCCCCGTCAAGCGCATTGAAGCCCATCGCCAGACCGAGAGATGCTGTCATGTCTTCGCCGATCGCTGTGCTGGAATAGCCCAGCTGCAGCGCCACGAAATCGAGCCGCTTGCGGCTCTCCACCTCGCCAAAGGCTGCCTCTGCCGGTTGGGTAATGCCATCCATGGCCCTGCTCGCCTGCTCGAGGTTGAACAGCACATTGCGCACCGGCGACACATTGGCGTCAGGCAGGCTCTCATTGAGGCTGGTGGCCTCGAGCAGGTCATGAAGGCCGGTGAGCTGCGCCCGCACCAGTGCGAAGGTCAGATCGCTGCGCCAGAGTGGCGCCCGCTTGCCGCGGGCGTCAGCAATCGTTTCGCCCAGCGCAGGCAGAAGTTCGGCAGAGCGGACGAAATCGACACCCGTCAGCAGCGCCTTGACCAGCTCTCCCATGACTTCGGTCTGGCTGCGGAAATATCCGTCCTCGCCAGGATCGCGGAAACTCCCGCCGATTGGCGCGTCCTCCGACCATCCGGCGGCGATAGCATGCGCCTGGCGGGACAGCATGACCGCAACGGCCCGAGCATAGGCACAGCGGTGCGCATCGCCCGTCGCCAGCGTCGCGGCATCGGTGCCATCGAGCAGATAGTCCAGCGCGAAAAGGTTTTGCAGCGCCACGGACTTGCCGGCCAGGGTTTCGGGATCGGTAACGCTCGGGTCCTGCTCCAAGAGGGCGGCCTGCACCTGTTTGAGTGTCACCCCGCGCGGGTCGGGCCAGAAGAACACGGTTTCGAAGCGGTTGTCCGACACCAGTGGCCCGAACCGCAACACCGACAGCCGCCCCCAGCTTTCGACCACCTCGCCAAATGCCGCTCGCGTGGTTGCCAGATGCTCCACCGACGGGACTGCGCAAAGCGCGTCGCTCGTCGTGACCAACGCCTCGGTTGCGGCGCTGAATCCCGTAACGGTCGACGCCACGAAGCGCTCCACGACACGTTCACCCAGATCGGCGGGTAGCAGCGTTTCGTCGGCCATGGCCGGCGGGGTGAGCAGGAATGCAATCAGCACCAGTGCCTTGCGCATTAGAGCGACTCCAGAAAACGGACCAATTGTGCTCGCTCGGCGGGCGACATGCCAATCACGGCGTCGCGCGCCGTTTGGGCTTCGCCGCCATGCCAAAGCACGGCCTCCAACAGGGTGCGGGCGCGGCCATCGTGCAGGAAGCTGGCTTGCGGATCGACCAACTGGCTGAGCCCGATGCCCCAAAGCGGCGGCGTGCGCCATTCACTGCCTGCGGCCAGACCCTCGGTGTGTGCGTCGGCCAGGTCGGGTCCCATGTCGTGCAGCAGAAAATCCGAATAGGGCCAGATCAGCTGGAATTGTTGCGCCGGATGGCCGGCGTCGCGCCGGGTGACATATTTGGGCGTATGGCAGCTCGTGCAGCCGCTGGCGTAAAACTGCGCCTTGCCGGCCAGCACATCGGGACTGTCGATATCGCGTCGCGCCGGAACGGCGAGGTTGCGCGAATAGAACGCCACAAGATCAAGCAGGTCGCCGGGCACTTCTTCGGCACCAAATTGGGGCTGCGCCCCATGCGGCAGCGCGCGACACGCCGTTTGTGCTGCGGTGCAGTCGCCATAGTGGTCGGGCAAAATCGGCGTGCTCAACCCCATGTCACCGGCAAAGGCGTGGGCCGTCTGCTGGATAATGCTGGGTTGAGCGGCCTTCCACCCGAAAAGGCCCAGCCGCCTCTCGCCATCGGCGCCCAAGCTCCAATTGGCTCGGCCAGAAATGCCGTCGCCATCAGCATCGTCGGGATCTGCCTTGGCCAGAATATCCTCGGGGGCGATGGCTTCGACCAGACCGAGCCCAATCATCGGTGGCGATACGCGGGCCGAGAACCGCAGCGTGTCGACAAAAGGCCCATAGCCGGGGTCGACCAATTCCAGTTTCGGCCGGCGCAATTCGATGCTCTCATCCCCGGCAAAGGCGAGGATCACAGGCTCGTATGTGAACCTTATGCGCGCCTCGGGCGGCAGGCCGGCAACGGCACCATCCTGGATCTGGCCGCCATAGATGGTGTCGGGCGCAGCCGTGAGGCGGCCCTCGGAAATCGCCTCGGCCTGTTCGGGGGTTGGCTCGACCGAAATGCGCACCAGAAGCGAGGTGGCGCTATCGTCGGGCCCCATCGGCGCATGTCCACGGCCGTCCTTGATGTGGCAGGACTGGCAAGCGCGGGCATTGAACAATGGCCCGAGCCCGTCGGAGGCCTGGGTGGAGGAAGGTGCCGAAACCCAATCCTTGCGGAAAATGCCATTGCCCAGGAGGAACTGCTGCTGCCCCTCGAAATCGAGATTGGCCGAGGGCAGGGAGAACGCATTGCTGTCCAGCCTGACATCGACAGTCGCGGCGCCCGCCTGCTTTGCCTCGAACGCTTCGGGCTTGTCAAAGGCCACGGTCGGCGCCGTTACGCGCGTCACCCGTGCCAGATCGGCGGCGTCGAGATCGGTGCGGTTTTGGTTGTCGAGCGCTGTGGCCGTGGCTGCGGCGAGCATCACGGAAAGCAGGGCGAACAGGCTGGGGCGCAGGCGCATCGGAAAACGTCCGACAGGGGTTTGCCCGGCAGGGGAGCCGCCGGGCCTCACGTTTGCTGGAAAATTTGCCTGCGACTACTGGAACACGGCGTTGGGATTGTCGAGGCTGTCCGAGCCCTCGATAGTCACATCAGCCAGGTTGAGATCGGCAATGACCCGCTCGAAACTGCGGGTCTGGGCGATAAGCCCGTCGATCACCGCCTGCACAGCCGCATTGCCCTCCACATTGCCTTCACCGATCATCTGATCATAGGCCTCGCCTGCCTCGGCACGCGCCACGAGCGCCTTGGCGGCGGCCACCGTGTCGCTGAGCTTTTGGCTGACCTCGTCGGCCAGTGCTGCATCGCGCTCCGTCATCAGGTCGGCCATGGATGGACCCTCTATCACCGAACCATCGATGCGCTGATAGCGTCCATTCCAGACATTCTGCATGCCCAGCACGTCATAATAGTGCGAGTTGTGCGTGTTGTCGGAGAAGCAATCATGTTCCTCCTCTGGGTCGTTGAGCAGGAGCCCCAGCTTCATCCGCTCCCCGGCCATCTCGCCATAGGACAGCGAGCCCAAGCCGGTCATGATCGCGGTGAGACCGGAGGTCGGGTCGCCATCGATGATGGCAAGGCGCGCTTCTCCGTCTTCGGCCCACTGGCCGGTCATGTCTTCAAGATCTGAGATCAGCAAATCGGCTGCGGCTTCGAGGTATTGGATGCGTCGGTCGCAATGCCCGCCGGTGCAATTGGCGGTATCGAAATCGCTGGCCGGGCGATTGCCGGCGCCCGGGCCGGTGCCGTTGAGATCCTGCCCCCAGAGCAGGAATTCGATGGCGTGGTAGCCGGTGGCGACATTGGCCTCGACACCGCCAATCTCATGCAATGCGCCCAGCACTTCAGGGGTGATGGTGGTGGCATCGACGCTCTGCCCATCGACCGAGATATCGGAATTGGCGATGACGTTGACGGTGTAGAAGGCATTCTCATCGGACTCGCTGCCATAGCGTGCGTCGACATAATCGATCAGCCCTTCGTCCAGCGGCCAGGCATTCACCTTACCCTCCCAGGCGTCGACCAACGGATTGCCGAAGCGGAAGGCTTCGGTCTGCTGATAGGGCACGCGGGCCGCGAGCCAGGCCGCGCGCGCAGCGGCAAGGGTGTCGTCGCTGGGCTTGGCCGCAAGCGCGTCGATGGACTCTCGCAACGCCCTGGCCGAGATCAGGCTGTCCTCGTAACCGGCATGCGCGATGTCGGCATAAGTCTCGAGAATTCCCGCCTCGTCTGCGGCATAGGCGCCCTGGCTCCCCATCAGGGTGAGAGCGAGAAGGGACGAAACAAGGTGAAAACGGCGCATCGCAAACTTCCTCCGGAGCGCCTGCCTCCTATGGCCGGACGCTCTTCTGCTGGCCTGTCTGGACAGGGAGACAACACGTCTCGCCTTCACCGATCGGCGACCGATCCGTTGACTAGCAAAACTTGAGGTTGAGTGTCAATTTTTACATCAGCCACCGCTGATGGTCGAGGCGACGCTGCCTGCGAACACCTTGATCATGGCGGGCGACAGGATGACGATGAACAGCACCGGCAGGAAGAAAATGATCAACGGTACCGTCAGCTTGGGCGGTAGGGCCGCTGCCTTCTTCTCGGCTTCCATCATGCGGGCTTCGCGACCTTCTTCGGCCATGACGCGCAGCGCCTGGCCCACGGATGTGCCGTAGCGGTCCGCCTGGATCAGCGCTGTCATCACCGCCCTGACGCCGTCGAGCCCGGTGCGGCGACCGAGATTTTCATAGGCGCGGGTGCGGTCTTCGAGAAAGGACAACTCGGCTGTGGTCAGCGTCAGTTCCTCGGCAAGTTCAACGCTTTGCGTCCCGATTTCCTTGGCTACCCGCTTGAAGGCGTGTTCCATCGACATGCCGGCTTCGACACAAAGCAGCAGCAAGTCGAGGCAATCCGGCCAGGAGCGCCGGATAGAGGCCTGCCGCTTCTGTGTGGAGTTCTTCAACATCAGGATCGGCAGGTATGATCCGATCAGGCCCGCACCAATGGCATAGACGATGTTGAGATAGACCGGCCGATCGCCGGACGAGACGAACAGCAGATAGAAGGCGACGGCGGCGAAGATGGCCAGCGGCGTGGCGAAGCGCTGGAACAGGAAACTCGTCAGGTGCCCCTGGCCACGAAAGCCGGCCGTGGCCAGCTTGTCGATGGTGGTGTCGTCCTGAAACGCCTTTTTGAGGTCGAACCGCTCGACCGCGTTCTTCATATAGCTCTTGGCCTCAGAGCCGCGGCGAATGGAACTGCGCGAATCCGAAACTGTGCCACCTCGCAGGCGCGCCATTTCCTCGGCGCGCATCTTGTCCCGTTCCAGTGCCACACGCTTGATGCGGCCCTTCACCTCTCGCTTGCCGATGAACGAGGTTCCGAAGGTGAAAACCACCGCACCCGCCGAAATGGCGGCCAGCATCGCGATCAGGAAATCGCGCTGGGTGATCATATCGATAATGCTCACGTGAACGTCTCCTGGGTCCCGTACACCGATCAGATCTCGAACTGGACCATGCGATACATGATGAAAATGCCAAGCGAGAGCATGATGCCTCCGATCCCCAGACAGAGCATGCCGATGGGGGTGGTGAACAACGGCTGCAGGTAGCCCGGCGAGAAGACGGAAACGAGGATGGCCACTACGATCGGCAGCGATCCAATGATACCGGCCGAAGCCTTGGCCTCGGACGACATCGCCTTGACCTTCTGCTTCATCTTCTTGCGATTGCGCAGCACATGCGCCAGATTTCCCAGTGCTTCGGACAGATTGCCACCGGCCTGTTGCTGCACCGAAATCACCACCACGAAGAAATTGACCTCCGGCAGCGGCACGCGGTCGAGCAGCACCTGCACCGCCTCGGTCATCGAGAAGCCGAAGCTCTGCTGGTCCAGCACGCGGCCGAATTCGGATTTTACCGGTTCCTTGGTGTCCTTGGCCACCACGCGCATGGAATCGTTGAGCGGCAGGCCGGTCTTGATGCCGCGCACGATCGCCTCGATGGCGTTGGGCAGTTCATCGAGAAACCGGTCCTGATAGCGCTTGCGCTTATGTTTCACATAGAGCCGCGGCAGCAGATAGGCGCCGGCAACAGCGAAAATGGCGGCGAAATAATAGGGTATCTGCACAACCAGCAGGATCAAGAACAGGCCGCCGCCGAAGATTATGCTGTTGCGGATGAACGTTGCAGGCGTGATGGTCATTCCGGCCTGGAACAGCAGGTCGGTTAGCGTCAGCCGCTTCTTGGTATTGAGTTCGTCGGACTGCGCCTTGAGCGCCAATTGCACGGTCTTGCGGCGCTGGTCGCGGGTGCGGTCGGCGTTCTGGCCGCGGCGGGCGGCACTGATATCGCCCTGATAGAGCTTGCGCCGTGTATCGGCACGGCTATTTCCGAGGGCCGATGGCACCAGGGCAAAGCCCAGGGCGCCGATGAAGACTGCGAACAGCAGGGCCAGCAGGAGAGTTTGCATGCTCAACGCCCCAAAAGCTCGTGCTGTTCGGTATTGGCTTTCTCCAGCGCCTCGACCAGATTGGCCTCTTCGTTGAAATAGCGGGCGCGCTCGGTAAATTGCGGCTTGGTGATACCGGTTGAGCGGTGCTTGCCCAGCAGCATTCCACCTGCATCCTCGCCCATGATGTCGTAGACGAACACGTCCTGGGTCACGATCACATCGCCTTCCATGCCCAGCACTTCGGTGATGTGGGTAATGCGGCGGGAGCCGTCGCGCAGGCGCGCCGCCTGTACGATGACGTCGATGGACGACACGACCATTTCGCGGATCGTGCGGCTGGGCAGGGCATAGCCGCCCATGGTGATCATCGATTCCAGACGCGACAGCGCCTCGCGCGGTGAGTTGGCGTGCAGCGTGCCCATCGATCCGTCATGGCCGGTATTCATGGCCTGGAGAAGGTCGAAGGCCTCCGGGCCGCGCACTTCGCCGACAATGATGCGTTCGGGCCGCATACGCAGACAGTTCTTGATAAGATCGCGCATGGTGATCTCGCCCTCGCCCTCAAGGTTCGGCGGGCGGGTTTCGAGGCGCACCACATGCGGCTGCTGCAACTGAAGTTCGGCGGAGTCTTCGCAAGTGATGACCCGCTCGTCCTTCTCGATGAAGGCTGTGAGGCAATTGAGCAGCGTCGTCTTGCCCGAGCCGGTGCCGCCCGAAATCAGCACATTGGCCCGTACGCGGCCAAGGATGCGCAGCACTTCCGCGCCTTCAGGCGAGATGGAATTGTATTTGACCAGCTGGCCCAGGGTCAGCTTGTCTTTTTTGAACTTACGGATGGTGAGTGCGGCGCCGTCGATGGCGAGCGGCGGCGCGATGACGTTGACGCGGGAGCCGTCAGGCAGGCGGGCGTCACAGATGGGCGAACCTTCATCGACGCGACGGCCGACCTGGCTCACGATGCGCTGGCACACATTCATCAAATGGGCGTCGTCGCGGAAGCGCACATTGGTGAGGCGCACCTTGCCGGCCACTTCGATATAGCACTTCTGCGACCCGTTCACCATGATGTCGGCGATGTCGTCGCGCGCCAGCAGCGGCTCCAGCGGGCCATAGCCCAGCACGTCGTTACAGATATCCTCGAGCAAGTCCTCCTGCTCGGAGATCGACATGACGATGGACTTGAGCGCGATGATCTCGGCGACGATGTCGCGGATTTCCTCCCGCGCCGCCTGGCTTTCCATCGTGGCCAGCTGGCTGAGGTCGATGGAATCGATCAGCGCGTTGAAAATGGCCGACTTGGTCTGGAAATAGTTCTGGTCACGTGCGGCGTCCACCGGTGCGCGGACGTCGAGCACCTCGTCGGTGGTGCGGCCACGCGCACCGATGCCATCGGTGTCGCTCGCCCTGCGGATAGGGGCAGAAGTGGCGGCAGCGGTCGTCGAAGGCGGAGGGCTGGCGATGGGCCTGGGGACTTCTCCGACCCCAGGGGTATTGCCCCCGAATGTTGTGCGCTTGCCAAACATGGTTCCGTCCTTGGTCCGTCAGTGCCGGTGGCGTCTCAGGCCCGCTTCTTGAACAAAGCGGGCAGGGTGGTCAGCAGGCTTGTCGCTTTGCTGGCGCTGTGTGAGGCCTGCCGCCCGGTGACATGCATGCCGATGGCGCGGTAGATCTCGTTGGCCTTGTTGTTTGCCGAGACCTCGGCGATCATCTGGCCATTATTGGCGGCAGTGCCGAACAAGGCTGCATCGAAGCCGATCTGGCCGATCAGCGCGCATTCCACCGAGCTGGCAAACTCGCTCGGATTGATCTCGGGCCGGCGGGGCACGCCATGCTTGTTGATCACCAGACTCACGGCTTTTTCGGTGGGACGCAGCGCCTTGATGGTGTCGGCGAGGTTTTTGGCATTGCGCAGATTGGCCAGGTCGGGTTCGGCCACGATCACCACCTCATCGATGGCGGCGAGCGTGTGCCGCGTCCAGCCACTCCACACATGTGGGATGTCCAGCAGAATCACGGGCACCGATTTCTGGCAGATCTCGATGATCTGCTCGAAGGAGCGCTCTTCGAAATCCCAGGATCGATCAAGCGTTGCGGGCGCGGTCAGCAGGTTGATGTGGTTGGCCGCCTTGCTCATCAGGCGGTCCAGCATGGTCTGGTCCACCTTCTGGTTGGCCAGCAGTGCATCGGCCAGTCCGTGCGGCGGGTCCTGATTGAAGTTGAGGCCGGCCGTGCCGAAAGGCAGGTCCATGTCGAGGATCAAGCAGTCCTGGCGCAATGTCGTTGCAATGGACCAGGCTACATTGTGCGTGATTGTGGAGCCGCCGGCACCACCCTTGGCCGAGATGAAGCCGATGGTCCGCCCGATGGGGGCAGCGCCTTCGGCCGCATAGAGCTCGGTGATGGCCGTGACGATCAGCTGCGGCGAGGCCGGCAGCACGATATATTCGGAAATGCCCGAGCGGATCAGCTCGCGATAGAGCGTCACGTCGTTGAAGTGGCCGAGGACGATCACTCTGGTCGAGGCGTCGCAGACCTCGGCGAGGCTTTGCAGCGCCTGCGGAATGGCTTCGGGCGGCAGCGAGGTTTCGACGATGATCAGATTGGGGGTGGGGTTGGACTTGTAAGTCTCCACCGCCCCTTCAATCCCGCCATTATGGGTGGTGAGCGCCACCTTGGACATGCGCCGGTCATGCAGCGCGCTTTCCACCATCTGGGCGGTCTGGGAATGCTCGCAGAATGCCTGGATGGTGATGCGCGGCACCAGCCGGGCGCCGGCGGCGATCTCGGCTGCCGGCTCTTCTGCCTTGGGGGTGACGGATGGGGTGAGGAAACTCATTGGTCTGAACTCCTGGCGTGGTGCGGGTCAGGGCTTAGTCGAGCACGAAGCCGACTGAACCGTTGAAGCCGCCACGCATCTCGCCGCCGCCGACGACGCCATAGCGCCGCTCGAGAGCACCAAGAAAAATGCCTTCCGCATCCGTGGCGGGCACGCTGAAATCGGTCGGAACGGCGACGGTGTTGGCAGGGGTAGGCGAGACGAAATAGGGGGTTACCAGAATAACCAGCTCGGTCTCGAAATTCTGGTACTGGCGCGAGCGGAACAGGGCGCCCAGTATCGGGATATTGCCCAGCACCGGCATCTGGCTGATATCGCCGGTGGTGCGTCGATCCAGCAGGCCGCCAATGGCCAGGGTCTGGCCGACGCCCAGCTCTACCGAGGTGACGGCTTGGCGCTTGTTGATCGAGCCATCGGTTTGCGGCTCGGAGACCGCGGTATTGACCTCGAGCCCGATCGTGCCATTGGAACGCACCTGAGGGGTGAACTTGAGTTCCACGCCATAGGGCTTCCACGTCGTCTGCCGGACATTGTCGACGACAGTGTTGTAGGGCAATTCACCGCCGGCCAGGAAATCAGCAGACTTTCCGGACATAGCCGTCAACGTCGGCTGCGCCAGCACGTGCACGGCGCCCCGCGTCTCGAGCGCCTTGATGGCGGCGTTGATCTGCACATTGCCGATAGGGAAGCCGCCGGTGGCATTGTCGCCGCCCCAGCCGGAGCCAGTGGCCTGCGTGCTGTTGAAGCCCAGGCTCACATTGCCGATCGTGGCGCTGCCCGAAAGGTTGATGCCTAGCTGCTTGGCCACGTCGCGGCGGATTTCCGAGACGGTGACTTGCAGCATCACCTGCTGCGGCCCTGACACATCGATAATGCTGGCGACGTTCTCTGCAGAGCCTGCGAACTGCACCGCCACCGCTACGGCGCGGTCCTTGTCCTCGGTGGAGAGCACAGAACCGGTCAGTACGACACGATTGGTCGATCCCCCCAAGGTGACGGACTCCACCTTGATGTGCGATCCGGGAATGACCCGGGCCAAGGCTGCTTCGAGTGCGCTGCCGACCTGGGAGGGTTCTTCCATCACCCGCACGTCCAGCACCTGGATGGTGCGGCCGGCATCGTCGATGAACAGGATATTGGTGTCGCCACCGCGCACGCCCTGGATGATGGCACGCGTCCTGGTCCGCATGATCGCAGCCGCAAGGTCGGGCTGCGACACGATCACTTCGGCCACCCCTGCGGGCAGGTCGACGATCATGGATTTGTTGAGCTGCACCTCCACCTTGCGGGTCGCGCCATAAGCGCCAGCCGCGATGGCGATCTGCGCTTCCTGTGCCACAAGCGGCAGGCCCGGCGCTGCAGTGGCCAGCATTGCGCCCACCAGCGTGGCACCAAGGGTGCGGCGGAAAAAGGATTTCGGCATGGTCATGGACTTGCGCATCTGCATCTCCGCCCCCTACTGCGGGAGGACCTGGGGCGCCTCGGGCGCCATCTGAATCTCGGGATCCGACGACACGTAGTCGCTATCGGACGAATAGTCGGCCGCAAACTGCTGCTGGTCGGGCATGGTGCCGCCAGCTCCGGCGCCGGCCATCACTGACTGTTCCTTGCCGAAGCGGATCAGGCGCACGGCCTGGTTGGCCGTTGTGGGGCGCCCCATATCAGGGCGGTTGAAGTCGGTTACCGCGCGCAGCGTCAGGCTGAGTTGGCCACGCATCGAGGCGTTGATCAAGGTTTCGGCCTGGGCCGGATCGAGCTCGAGAGTGGCAATGGTGTTCTTGTCGAAGGTTACCGGCACCGGGGCGCCATTCTCCGATTGCTCGCTCCCGCCGCTGGCGCCCATTTCGCCCAGGCGCTTGCCGATAGCGAGAACGCGCACATTGGACAGGATGACTTCGGAGCGCTGCCCCATATTGGTCGAGGTGGTCAGCACCACGTCCACATGGTCGTTCGGTACCACGAAGCCGCCGGCGCTGGACACGGCCGTCACGCCCACCGAGACGCCGCGCATGCCAGACGAAAGGACGGCCGAGAGATAGCCCTGGTCGGCATTGACCAGCTTGGCGGCACGGATCGGCTCGCCTGGGAAAAATTCGAAGCGCACCACCGAACCGGTCAGCTCAGATGGCGCTTCGGGCATGGCGGCAATGGTGACATATTCGGGACGCAGCGCGCCTTCCGGCCAGTCCTGCCATTCGACCGAATTCGTGGTGAGACGCTCACCAATGCCGATTGGCCCCTTGGCCACCAGCACCTGGGTCCTGGCTTCGGGAACGACCTGGGTAACGACCTGCTGTGGTGCCGGTGCGCGATTGCCGCGTGTGACGAGGAAAGCGGCAAGGCCGCCAGCCACGAGGGCAATTACCAACAGGATAATACGCGCCGGCTTCATGACCACACTCCGGTTGTCCGCGGGCCATGCAGCCCCAGTTCCACCAGATCGACTATGGAGTGAAAGGGTCAAAGTTTAGTTAATCGCTCCTTTTCAGGATAGGTTAATGAACTGTGAATGCTTGCGTTTTGCGAATGAAGACGCCCGCTGTTCGTCGTTTTACTGATGAGGTGACGCCAAAATGCAAAAGGGTCGTGCATGGCACGACCCTTGAAAGCCCGCTGAAAGGGCTGCGAAGATCAGGCAGTGAGGTGGAGGAAGATGGCCGAATGCGAATAGGTCATCAGCCCGGCGACCGCCATGGCGATACCATAGGGAATGCCCTGCTTGCTGTCATGCAGCCGCTCGAGCCAGCGATAGCGCGCCAGAAACGGGGTGAGTGGCACGCGGCGCAAAACCAGGATCAGCAGCGTCAGGACGCCGCCGAACAGGGCTGTGTAGACGAGATAGGGCAGGGCCAGCCCAAAGCCGAGCCAGAGGGTGGTCGCCGCCGCGAGCTTGGCGTCACCGCCGCCGATCCAGCCCAGAGCAAACAGCCCGAACGCCACAGCCAGCACCGCCAGCGCACACAGCACATGCATGGCAAATTGCTGCAGCGGCAGGTTGATGGCTATAGCAACGACGAAGAAGCTGGCGACCAGCAACAGCACCAGTTTGTTGGAGATCCGCATGGTCAGAAGATCGGAAGACGCAGCGAAAGCCATCAGCAGCGGAAAGATCAGCAATGCGATCGTGGACATGGTGGTGGTCTCGAAAACCTTGGGCTTCTACCAACCTGCCAAAGCACGATTAATAAAGCCCAAAAATAAAAAGGGAGGCCGTGTGGCCTCCCCTCGAAAATGTTTGGCTACTGCCGGATAAATTACGGCGAAGGTGCGGGTGTAGTGCCATTCATGTTGTTTACGCTGTCACCCAGCACATCAGAAATGCCGTTGAACAGGCTGCCGAGATTACCACCCAGCGCCTGTGCGGCGACGATGATACCAACGGAGATAAGTGCGGCGATCAGGCCGTACTCGATTGCGGTCGCGCCCGACTCGTCCTGCGCGAAACGTGCGAAAATGTTCATTCCCAGGCTCCTTTTTACACGTTCTCGGGTGACGGCTATGTCGGACACGTCACACAACGAACATGAGCAAACCCTAGCCCTGACCTATTGAAAGAGCGTTAATCGGCGCACCGATCCGGTCGCGATGGAGCTCCCCATTATTCATAGTCGACAATGGGTTAATGAGAAGAGTTGCCTTTTATCAATTGCTATCCGCAACATTTGCGGCTTTAGTTTGTCCATATATAGTATAGGGCGCTTCCACTGTGCTGGCGCCTTCGGTGCGATACTCATATGGACCTGTGCCTGCCGGTTTGGCGGTGCCGAGGACTTGGATTGCTCGTTTTCGAAGTATTTACCATTCTGGCAGATCGTAGGGGCCTGCGTATCAGTTGCCGGAATGTCGCCATGTCTCGATTTATAGCCGCCCTTATCGGTCTTGCCATGGCCGGCTCGCTGTCACCGGCACCGGCCATTGCCCAGGATGGCGCCCCCATCAATGTGAACGTCAATATGGCGCGCGTGCTGCGCATCAGCGCGCCGGCGGCAACTGTTATCGTCGGCAACCCTGGAATTGCCGACGTCACCATTCAGGATCCACTGACGCTGATCCTGACCGGCAAGAGTTACGGCCAGACCAATCTCATCATCCTCGACAGCGCTGGCCAGCCGATTGCCGACACCCTGGTTGAAGTCGCGCAGATGCAGGCGGGAGTGACGACCGTTTACCAGGGGCAGCGCCGCACCAGTATCGCCTGCGCGCCGGTTTGCCAGCCCTTGGTGATGATGGGTGACGACAATGGCTTTTCCAGCACTGCGCTGGCCTCCTCGCAGCTCGTGCAATCGACAGCCAACTGACCCGGACCTTCGGGCATGACTTAACCGGCTGGCAACTGTCTCTGCCGAAACTGCCCCAATTCGGCGCGTTCTAACCAATGATTAGCTCTGCCCACCTAGGTTTGTGGCAGATGAGGCGCGTGGGGCATGGCGACAGGGTTGATAAACAAATCCGCAAGATCGGGCAGGGCCTGGCGTCGCCGCTTCATGCGCAATGAGGATGGCGCGACGGCAATCGAATTCGCGCTACTCTCCTTTCCGTTCTTTCTGATTGTCGCCGGAATCCTGCAGACTTCGGTGATTTTTCTGGCCAGCCAGGTGCTGGAAAGCGCCGTCAATGACGCTGCGCGCAACATCCGTACCGGCCAGTTCAACGCGGCGACGACGATTGACACCTTCCGCGCGTCCATCTGCGATCGGCTTTACAATCTCTATGCCGATTGCTCGGGCCTGCATGTGCAGGTGACCGAAGTGCTGAACTTTCAGTCTGCTACAGTCGTGCCGCCTGTCGACCCGACCTGCACGGAGAACTGCGACTGGCTGGTACCCCAGGTGTGGCAGCCCGGCGGCTCCCGCAGCATTGTCCTGGTGCAGGTGCATTATCGCTATCCGGTCTATCTGCAGGCTGGCGCGCTTGGCATGTCCAACCTTGGCGATGGCCGGCGCCTGATCGGGACCGCGACCGTGTTCCAGAACGAGCCGTTCTGATGCGTCCGTTTGTCAAGACGCTCGCCATGTTCACCCGCTTCCTGCGTGCCAGAAAAGCCTCTGCTGCCGTCGAATTTGCCCTGATCCTGCCGGTCATGCTGCTGGTCTATATCGGCACCATGGAGGCGAGTGCGCTGATCTCAATGGATCGCAAGGTGCAATCCGTCGCTTCATCGATGGGAGACCTTGTCTCACGTACCAATACCAGTCTGACTCGCGCCCAGATGCGCGATTTCTTCAGCGCCGCCAGCGGCATCATGACCCCCTATGACGCCAGCAAGGTGCGTCAGGTCGTAACAGCCATCTCCGTCTCCAGCTCCGGCGAAGCCAAGGTCGCTTGGTCGCGCGAATATGTGGGAGGGGCAAGCGACTATACCGTTGGCACTCAATATCCGCGCGACAGCGCCTATCCGCTGCCGCAAGCGATGATCGATATTGCCAAGGGGCATATGGTGATTGCTGCGGAGGCGACCTATTCCTACACTCCGCTCTACGGGATCGTCTTCGACCAGCCGGTCAATCTCTACCGATCCGGTTTTTACCTGCCCCGTTTCGGTGGCATAATTACTGTGCCGTAATCGGCGAGACTAGATCTCTTCGTCGCCGTCTGCCTGTGGCTCATCATCGCGTGCGGGAATGGCGTAGCTGCCGCTGAGCCAGCGGTTGAGGTCGACGTCGGCGCAGCGTTTTGAGCAGAATGGCTTGAATTTCTCCACTGCGGACTTGCCGCAAATGGGACATTTCTTGGCGGCAGGGGTGTTCATCACACGCCTGAATGGCTCGATTGGTTGAGCCAGTTGAAATGGACGGGATAGCCTTCACCGGCCAGAAGCTGGGTGACTTCGTTGAGCGGCAGGCCGACGACACCGGTGTAAGATCCTGACATCTTTACAACAAATGCCCCGGCAATGCCCTGGATGGCGTAGCCACCGGCCTTGTCGCGCCATTCGGCGCTGGCCAGATAGGCCTCCATCTCGCGATTGGAGAGGCGCTTGAAACGGATGCGGGTCTCGACCAAGCGCTGCCGCTTCGCGCCCGAAGGGGTAATGAGTGTGACCCCAGTATAAACGCGATGTGAACGGCCAGAGAGCAGGCGCAGGCAATCGGTCGCCTCCTCCATTGTCTCGGCCTTGGGCAGGATGCGCCGACCCACGGCCACCACCGTGTCCGCACCAAGAACCAGCGCATTGGAGCCGAAGCCGGCAATGCGCGCCTTGTGCTGGGCGGTGAGGGCTTTGAGGTCGGCGAGGCGCTGCGCCAATTTGCGGGGCAGCTCGCCCTTTTCCGGCGTCTCGTCCACATGGGCCGGCACCAGATGCTCCGGCTCCACGCCCACCTGGTTCAGCAGGGCCAGCCGGCGCGGCGAGGCGGATGCCAGGATCAGGTCGGGACGGCTGGACATGCGCTCAGATCACTTGAAGCGATAGGTGATGCGACCCTTGGTGAGGTCGTAAGGGGTCATTTCGCACAGCACCTTGTCGCCGGCGAGAACGCGGATGCGGTTCTTGCGCATGCGACCGGCAGTGTGGGCGATAATCTCGTGATCGTTTTCCAGCTTGACCCGAAAGGTCGCGTTGGGAAGCAATTCGGTGACCACGCCCGGAAATTCGAGCACTTCTTCCTTGGCCATACTTTCTCCTGGGAAGGCCCCGAGCCGCGCAGAAAAGGCGGGCAGGGCCGTAAATTTGGGCGGAACCTACTGCAAATCAACCGGTTTGTGAACCACCGGAAACCAAGGGTTCCAAACGCTCGCGCACACGCCGTCTCAAACCGTCCCGAAGCTCGCGATAAGCGTTGAGAACCAGCTCGCGACTGCCCTCGACAAGGGACGGATCTTCGACCTTCCAATGCTCGATGGCGCCGGCCTCGAGCCCCTTGCGTTCGACGGCCTCGGGGGCGTCGTCGGAAAGGGTGATGACGAGATCGAAATGGTTGGCAACCAGCTCGTCGAGGATATGGGGCGTGTGGATCGACATATCAATGCCAATCTCTTCCATCACCTCATGCACGAAACCATCGGCCTTGCCGCCATTTACGCCCACCGAGCGGGCAATGACGCGGCCCGGGAAAGCCTGGCGCGCCAGCGCTGCGGCAATGGGGGAGCGCACCGAGTTCATCGAGCAAACGAACAGCACAGTGGGCAGTTCGCTGGTCGCCTCGTCGATGCGGCTGGCATAGGGCTGCACCGCGCAGATGAGCGTGAACAGACGCCGCGCCGTGTTGAGATCGATGATCAGCTTGTTGGTCAGTCGCGTGCGCAACAGCTCGGCGGCCTCGTTATGCATGCCCCGCCGGGCCATATCGACGGTCTCGATCTGAAACGGCTGGGCCGAGCGGATGGCCTCGTAATAGGCGTCGCGAATGCGGAAATAGTCGCGAATCAAGCGTCGGAACGGGGTGAGCGAGAGATAGTGCGCGGCGATCGGCTTGAAGGTTTCAGGATCACGCACGTCGAGCACAATGAAATTGCCGACAATGGAGACGTGAAGGGCGAACGGACCTTCCGCCGCGACGCGAGCCGGGCGGAAGCTGTTGTCCTCGAGCAGGTCATAAATGGCGATCCGCCATTCATGCACCTCGTCGGGATTGATCGAGGTGATGGTATTGGGGTCGAGCGTGACGGTGACGAGCCTGTCCTTGTCGGTCACCTTCTGCTCTGTACCCATGGATACGCTCACCGATTGAGACGAATGGAAATGGAGCGGCCATGGCCGTCGAGCGCTTCCACCTCGGCTATGGTCACCGCAGCATCGGCAAGCGCCGCCAGCGAAGACGGCGTACAGCCCAGGATCGAGGTGCGCTTGACGAAGTCGAGTACGCCCAGCCCCGAGGCGAAGCGCGCCGACCGTGCGGTCGGCAACACATGGTTGGAGCCGCCGACATAGTCGCCAATGGCCTCGGGCGTATGATGGCCCAGAAAGATCGCGCCCGCATGGCGTATGGCAGGCACCAGCGATTGCGGATCGTCCACCGCCAGTTCCACATGCTCAGAGGCAATGCGATTGGCCAATTCGGTCGCGATGTCGAGCGAGTCAACGGTGATGATGGCACCGAACTCTTCCCAACCTTCCCGGGCAATCGACTGTTTTGGCAACAGACTCAATTGGCGGTCGACTTCGGCCGCCACGGCATCGGCTAGGCCCGGGTCCGTCGTGACGAGGATCGACTGCGCACCGCCGCCATGTTCGGCCTGGGCAATAAGGTCGGCCGCGACCCATGCCGGGTTGGCCGAGCCATCGGCAATGACGAGAACTTCGGAGGGGCCGGCAATCATGTCGATGCCCACCTGCCCGAACACCTGCCGCTTGGCGGCGGCGACATAGGCATTGCCCGGGCCCACCACCTTGTCGACGCGTGGAATGGTCGCGGTGCCGTAAGCAAGGGCGGCCACCGCCTGCGCGCCGCCGATGCGGTAAATCTCGGTAACGCCGGCAATCTCGGCTGCCGCGAGGATGGCGGGCGAATAATGGCCGTTCGGGGTGGGGACCACCATGGCAATGCGCTTGACCCCCGCCACATGGGCAGGCACCGCATTCATCAGCACGGATGAAGGATAGGAGGCCAGGCCACCGGGCACATAGATGCCGACGGCGTCGACCGCAGTCCAGCGCGAGCCCAGCGTCACCCCGATATCGTCGGTGTAGACGTGGTCGACCGGCTTCTGCTTTTCGTGATGCGCCTTGATGCGGTCATGGGCGGTCTGCAGTGCCGCCCGCACCTCCGGCGTCACCCTTGCGGAGGCCGCTGCAATTTCCTCGGGCGTGAAGCGCAGGGTTTGGGCCGATACATCCGCCTTGTCGAAGCGGTTGGTCAGTTCCACCACCGCTTCGTCGCCGCGCTTGCGCACATCGGCGATGATGCCGGCCACCACATCGCCGACTTCCTGGCTGGCCTCGCGTTTGCCGGCAAGAAGGTCAGAAAAGCGCTGTTCGAAATCGGTGTCGGCGCTGTCGAGGCGAAGAGGCATAAGCGGACTTTCGTCAGTCGAGAGAGTGGGCGGGCTTGGCCGAAGCGGCCCAGGCTGCGCCCAGATCGGCAAGGCGCGCTTCGATATAGTCGACCCCGAGCCGTACCGTGCCGCCGCCGGAAAAGCTGAGCTCGATGGTGCCGGCTGGCGCATCACTGGGCGTGAAATGGATGGCGAGCAGCTCGAGCACGCCTTCGGGCGCCGCCGGATCGAACCCAGCATAGGCGACGTGGTTGACGGCGTTGAAATGCATGCCCGCACGCTTGCGAACGCCTTTGCCGCGGGGTTGTCCGGCGCTCCAGTCGAAGCGGTTCATCAACAGCGCGAAGCGTCTATCGCCCTTGGCATAGCCCATGTCGGATACGCGGATCACCGCATCCTGAACATGGGCGGAGACGACTTCGAGATCTTCCGAATCGAGCGCGAGAAGTTTCAGGTCGGTCATGCGCGGTAATGGCCTTTGTCAGGGTGAAGTCACCCTATCTGGTCACGTTATTGCCGATCTACAAGTTTGCGCCAAGGGGAGCAATGCGCATGGCAAGGACTTGGCATCATTCCGAGGGACAAAATGCACCTGGATTTAACGGCACCTGTGCCATGCAGAGGCCGAAAGCCGAGGAGGGCAGGGCAATGGTCTTTGGTGGGACGGTTTCGCGGCGGCAGTTTCTGGCCACCGGTTCGGCGGCTCTGGGGGCTTTGGCCCTGCCGCCTGCGCTGGCCGAACAAGCGACTCCGCTTGCCGCCGCCACGGGACCGGACCGCTGGCAGGTGCTGGCGCGCATTCTGGGCGATGGCCTGACCCGGCCGACCGATAGCGACTATGACGGCGCCGCCATGCCGAACAATCTGCGCTTCGCCGAGGTGCGACCCGCCGGCATCGCCTATTGCCGCACGCCGGAAATGGTCGCCGACACCGTAAAATGGTGCCGCGACTACGACATGCCCTTCGCCATCCGTGGCGGCGGCCACTCCTATTCGGGTTTTTCCACCTCGCACGATCTCATCATCGACATGCGCGACATGGACACCATCACCGCCGACGCGGCGACGGGCCGGGTGACCATCGGAGCGGGCGTCATCAATGGCAATCTCTATGAAGCGCTCGACGCTAATGGCCGGATGATCACCCATGGTCGTTGCCCCACTGTCGGCGCCGGTGGCTTTTTGCTGGGCGGCGGCATCGGCTTCAACATGCGGCGGCTGGGCATGGGGTGCGACGCCGTGCTCAGCGCCGAGATCGTCACCGCCGATGGCGAAATCCGCCAGCTTTCGGATGAACAGGACCCTGATCTGTTCTGGGCCATTCGCGGCGGCGCCGGCGGCAATTTCGGCGTCAGCACCGCCTTTACGCTCAACACCCATCCCGCCGACGCCGCGATGACGGTGTTCCGCATCGTCTGGCGCCGCAATGTGCTCGGCATTGCCACGGCCCTGTTTGAAGTCGCCGACACGGCGCCGCATGGTCTGGGTACCCGTATTTCGCTGGGCGGTGTTACGCCGACGACAGGCGCGCGCGGACGCCAGGTGCCGCTCACCCTGCTCGGGCAATATGCCGGCAGCAAGGATGAATTTCTGGCCCTGATCGCTCCGGTGCTGGCAGTTGGCGCGCCCGATTTCAGCGATATTCAGGAGCGTTCCTATTGGGATGGCCAGGCGTTCCTGGCCGATGCAGGCGAGCCGGCCTGGTTCCGGGAGCGCTCGGCCTTTCTCGGCACTGCGCCCAGCCGCGATTTTCTCGCCGCCGGCATCGACGCCATGGCCAGCTGGCCCGGCACCGGCGCCGCGGCCAATCTCGTTTTCTTTCAGACCGGTGGCCGGATCAACGAGATCGCAGCCGACGCCACCGCCTTCGTGCATCGCGACAGTCACTGGCTCAACGTGGTCAATCTCAGCTGGAGCGAGGATGATCTCTCGCGTCCCCACGTGGTGCGCCACGCCATGGATTGGCAGGACGCGCTTTATGGCGAGGTCAATGGCGGGGGTGGGGTCGGCGCCTTTCAGAATTTTCCGGACGCTTCGCTGGTCGATTGGCGCCAGCGCTATTATGGCGCCAATCTTCCCCGCCTCGAGGCAGTCAAGGCAAAGTACGATCCGACCAATCTGTTCCGCTACGGCCAGTCGATCTGATCGCGATGAAAAACGCCCCGCACCGTTTCCGGTGCAGGGCCTAATGTTTCAAGGGACAATAAGCCTTAGCCGGCGACGCGTTCGATCACGGCGCCGCAATTGGAGAGCTTGTCTTCGAGGCGCTCGAAGCCGCGATCAAGGTGATAGATGCGGTTGACCACCGTCTCGCCCTTGGCGGCGAGACCCGCAATGACGAGCGATACCGAGGCACGCAGATCGGTTGCCATCACCTGGGCGCCCTTGAGCTGCGGCCGGCCGGTGACGGTTGCCACCTGGCCATTGACCGAAATATCGGCGCCGAAGCGTGCGAGCTCGGCCACATGCATGTAGCGATTCTCGAAAATGGTCTCGCGAATCTGGCTGACGCCGCTGCTCATGGTCATCAAGGCCATGAACTGCGCCTGCAGATCGGTGGGGAAGCCGGGGAAGGGATCGGTTTCCACATCCACCGCCATGATGCCATTGCCGTTGCGACGCACGCGCAGTCCGCCGGGCTCCACCGACAATTCGACGCCGGTGCCGGCCAGGATATCGAGCGCTGCCTGCAGATGGGCGGGCTCGGCGCCCTTGAGCAGCACATCGCCGCCGGTCATTGCGGCCGCCATGGCGAAAGTGCCGGTCTCGATCCGGTCGGGAATCACCGCAACGGTGGCGCCGTGGAGTTTTTCCACACCCTCGATGGTCAAGGTACGCGTGCCGATGCCCGAAATCTTGGCGCCCATGGCCACGAGGCATTCGGCGACATTGGTGATCTCCGGCTCCTGCGCCGCATTCTCGATCACCGTGGTGCCGCGCGCCAGCGTCGCTGCCATCAGGATGGTGTGGGTGGCGCCTACGGAAACCTTGGGGAAATTGACCGTGGCGCCGACCAGGCCACCCTTGGGCGCCTTGGCCACCACATAGCCGTCATCGATGTCGATTTCGGCACCCAGCGCCTTGAGGCCGTGCAGGAACAGATCCACCGGCCGCGTGCCGATGGCACAGCCGCCCGGCAGCGACACACGGGCTTCGTGGCAGCGGGCCAGCAGTGGTCCGATCACCCAGAAGCTGGCGCGCATCTTGGAGACGAGGTCATAGGGCGCGGTGGTGTCGACGATATCGGCGGCATGAAAGGTCATGCGCTGGCCGACGCCCTCGTCCTCGCCGCGACGGCGGCCATGCACGGCGATATCGACGCCGTGATTCTCCAGGATCCGTTCCAGCTGCTTGACGTCGGCCAAGCGCGGCACATTGGTGAGCACCAGCGGCTCATCGCTGAGCAGCGAGGCGATCATCAGGGGGAGGGCGGCGTTCTTGGCCCCGGAGATGGCAATCTCTCCGCGCAGTTCATTGCCGCCGACCAAACGAATACGATCCATAAAATGGTTCCTCAATAACGGCCCCGCGGGGCCTTCTACCTTTTGTGGGAGGTAGGCGAGGTCTTCGTTGCCACGTAAGCTAGACCAGCCGCTCTCTGCGAAAGTGTGACGACGCTAGAATCGCCCGAAAATGGTTTACGGTTTCTTGTCCGTGTCCGTTCCGGGGGCCGGGTCAGTCTCTCGAGCCGAGCGAGCCCGAGCCTGTTCCTTGCGACGCTTCAGGTTTTCACGCAGCTTTGCGGCCAATCTTTGCTCACGCAGCTGTGCTTCGTCCGATTTGCCCATCAACCTTCCTGGCCTTCGAGTCAACGAAGGCGGTGATAGGCGCTTTTTGGCCTTGCGTCGAGAGAAACGCTATGGCAAAGGAGCCCCCGTCGCCGCAAAGAACCACCAGCGCCGACCCAAAAGATGCTGCCGTAGCTCAGTGGTAGAGCACTCCCTTGGTAAGGGAGAGGCCGACAGTTCAATCCTGTCCGGCAGCACCAGTTTTCCCAAAGATTTCAGTTAGTTAGCCTGCGCTTGCGACTTCGCATCATCGGCTTTACCGCTAGCACACGGGTAGCACGTCATTTGCCCGTTCATAAATTTCAAGGACTTAGCGGGTAGTTTGTGCCCGTGTTAGCACGGCCCTAGCACATCGACACACCGCATAAAGTCGAAGGGTGCCAGCATGAATGCCATCGACAAACGCCCGTATGAGCTGTTCCAGCGAAGCGACAGCCCAAACTGGTGGATGCGGTTTTCGATCACCGGCCACGGCCAAAAGCGGATCGGTTTGAAGACGCCCGACTTCGAGCTAGCGCGCGTGCTAGCCGAGCGAGAGTACCAAAAGGCTGTTTGGTCAGCAGAGGCAGGAGTTTTGCAGGGGAAAACTTCCTTCAGTAAACTCGCCCAGCAATACCTGGATCGGCTCGACAGGCTCAGGGCTAACGACCCAAAACAGGATACCAAGTACTTTCACGATAGGGGCATCATCGACCGCTATCTGGTCCCATATTTTGGGAAGAAGACGATCACTTCGATAACTCACGCCAAAGTGCAGGAGTACCTGGAGTGGCGCCGCCAGTACTGGACCACCGGTCCAGGTAAGGACGAATACGCGATCAAATACGAGCGAGATGGGAAGCAGTTTTCTCGGCCAGTTCAGCATATCGAGCCGGCACTATCCACACTCCGGCGCGAGGCCGTAACCCTACGGAATGTATTCAAACAGGCGGTCACGCTTGGCTACATTAAAGCAGCTGATATCCCTGCGCCGGAATTGAACACTGCTCCCAGGAACAAGCGCCCATCGTTTACTGAGGCAGAAGTCGCCATTCTGTTGACCGAAGCAATGAACCGTATCGCGTTTGTCGGGAAACCCGACGAGCCGCAGCGCCTGGTGGATGCAAAGACGCGTTTCGAGCGCGTCATGCTGTGGGGGTTCGTGCAGATAGCTATCCACACGGGAATGCGACCTACAGAGTTGCACAATCTGTCATGGGCCAATGTCGAAGGCCTTGATATCGCCCGGAAGACAGCGATCAAGGATGGTCGTATTCGCATCGTAGCCTATGGGAAGGGCAAAGCACCGCAACGGCTCGTTCCAAACGTTGAGGCCCTGGGAGGGTTCATCGCGCTCTGGGACGCATTCAAGTCCCAGTTTGGCCGCGATCCGGGCCCCACTGACGCCGTTTTTGTGAACATCGATGGCGGGCGCGCTCAAAGTTACAAGAAGAGCCTCAACAGCCTCCTGGAGGCCACTGGTTTGAAGGCTGACGCCTTTGGTCGCGTGCGAACGGCTTACAGCTTCCGGCACACGTATGCGACGAACCAACTTCGCAAGGGCACGGACATCTACACGCTGGCCATCAACATGCGAACCTCGGTCAAAATGATCGAGATGTACTATTCGGATGTGGTGCCTGATGATGTAGCGAGCAGGCTGGAAGGCAGCTTTTAGGCGCAGCGGCCGGGTTGAGCTGAGCAGACCGGAAGGCCCAAAACGTCAGTTACAGCGCTGCCATGCCTTTTGATACTCGGCATCTTCTGGTCGGCCATAGCACCACCCCCTGCCCTGCAGAATGGCGTGGTATTCTTCACGCGCTCCACACGCACCCATGGTGCGTGGGTCGTCGCCACTGCCACCACGGCAGCCAGAATTGGCCTCAGACCACAGATCGATGATTTCTTCCGTGCTAGCCGCAAATCCGTCATCTGGTGCGATCGACTGGGCAGCATCACAACGGGTCAAAGTCTGACCACGAAAGTGAAAGGCGTCTTGCGAGATGTAGGTGTAACCACCCTCGACGGTTTCCACGAAGTCGTCGGTAGTGCATTGCGCGGTGAACAATACCCGATCACCATCCCGGCGCACGTTCGAAACCGCGCAGCCAGTCTCGATGTAGTCCGTAATCTGCGGGCCGTTTATCACCCTCACAATGCCGCTTTGAAAGTACTCGTGCCAAGCCTCCATGCCGCCTTCGATGGCGTCGCAAATGGACAGACTGCTGGCATACATGCCGTCATTGAAAGGGAGTGGAGCAGAAATTGCTGAACTGGATACTGCCCATAAGCTGACGAGACCGATCGATAATCGCATGGTGCACCTTGCTCGATAAAAGCTGTGTGGAAGCGTTCTTATCGGGCTACTTGCCATCTGGCTCAGAATACAAGAAGAAATTTTGGACCGCCCCTTGAACTCAGAAGTTCCCCGCCCCAATTCTCAACAATCTGTTAACGAAGGGGGCTCCCGGGGGTGACAGAGTACTGCTTGAAGCTGTCAAGACCGAACGCAGCCAGCAAGATATTTATGGCGATCTGCATAAGATACTCCATGATTGACGACTGGATGCTGAAGGTTGCGGACGCGCACAGCGCTCCACAGCTAATATAGGCATTCGCCTCGATGAGTGTGCAGCAGGGCACTTCGGTGTCCGTAATAAACAGTTCCGGGGGAGAGCATAACCGGAAGCACACGGTGCTCTCCTCCCGGTATCGGCTGGGGGAACGTGTTGGCGGCTTGGTCAGCTGTGGTGCGGCAATATCCGCATTTTGATCCATTGATATCTAAAACAGATGCTGAAGGTGTCGCGACTGATCCGAAACGGGTCGCGGAGCACAAGTTCTATCCCTTTCTCAAGTATGATGATCGATGGACCCGGTTCGCTCCAAAAGGCGCGAAAGGCAAGGTGAAATCGCGACCGATCAGGTTTGCGGCTCGCTTGGATGCCTGCGTTTTTTCGTACTACCGAACGAAATTGTCGGCTCGATATGAGGCTTGGTTATCTGCGGCGGGACTGGAAGGAGAAGTGCTAGCCTACAGGCGCATTCCGAAAAAGAACGGTGGCGGGAAAAGCAACATAGAGTTCGCGAAAGAAGCCTTCGACACAGTTAGGGCCTATGGCTCCTGCTGCGTCGTCGCGCTGGATATCAGCGATTTCTTCGAAAATCTGGACCACGGGGTCTTGCAGCGGAGATGGGCGGCACTCCTTGACGCAAAGTTGCTGCCCGCGGACCACTTCCAAGTCTTCAAAGCGCTCACTCGCTACGCCTATGTCGACGTCAAGAAAGCGTATGAGAGGCTCGGATATTTCGGTTTAAAGACGCGCCCTGACGGATCAAAGGTCGAAGGCTACCTCCGCGCGAAAAAGGACATCCCGAAGCAGCTATGCGATGGAAGGACGTTCCGAAGCAAGATCACCGGGGACGGCGCGGACCCATCTATTATTGTCGTCAACAAGACCGGGAAAGGCGTGCCGCAAGGGGCGCCGTTGTCAGACCTGCTGGCAAATCTATACATGTTCGAGTTCGACAAAGCGGTGTCCGATAGGATGGAATCGCTAGGTGGAACTTACATGCGCTATTCGGACGACATTCTGCTTATCGCCCCTGTCAACGTCGCTGAGGGCGAGAAACTGGAAGAGTGGGTGCGAAAGTCGATCGCCACCTATGCCCCGGGCTTAGACATAAAAGAAGAAAAATCATCTCTGCACCTTGTCGAACCAGACGGGTCAGACCAGAGGGTTTCCGCCATCCTTCCATCGGGAAAACCAAACAAAAATCTTGAGTATTTGGGGTTCAAATACGATGGAAAGCATATTCTCATTCGCGACAAAACGATGAGTAGCCTGTACCGAAAAGTGGCAGCAAACTGCCGTGCGATCGCCCACAGCTTCGCCAAGCGGTATCAAGGCAAGTCGACGGCCGAGATCATGAGCATGGCCAATGTCGAAAAACTCATTCAAGCCTTTGGTCCTGTCAGAGATTTCGAGACGAAAAGTGACGACTACAGGAAGTGGACTTTTTCGACTTACGTAAAGCGCGCCAGTAAGGTCATGGGGCCTCTTGGCAACCCGATCAGTCGGCAAACTCGACGGCTACGCTCAGTTATCCGACAAAGGCTTGAGGCAGACTTGCTGGACATAGTTGGCCACTAGGTCGGCACCAGGTCTCAGTCAGTCTCTGCGAAAAAATCTTCATCCAGCCGCTTGAACTCGATGGCCCGGCTGACCCGAACACCGACGTTGTGTTCGATCATCAACCCGGTCAGGTCGTTCCCATCAAGCAGGACTACGCGCTGTGACAGGTGACGGACGAAGTCTCGGGCTTGTTGGCTGAAGCTGGAGGTGGTGACGAAAACTCCTTTGGTGGCCCCAAGGCCGACAAGGCTGCCCACGAAGGCTTGGATGTCGGGTCTCCCGACAGTGTTGCCCTCGGCGTAGCGCTTGGCTTGCACGTAAACCCGGTCAAGTCCGAGGCGATCTTCGTTGATTACGCCATCAACTCCACCATCGCCTGAGCGCCCGAGCTGGGCTGCTGCGTTCTTGTGGGACCCGCCATAGCCCATGGCCACGAGGAGATCGACAATCAACTGCTCGAAGAAGCTGGGGGAATTCTGAATGATCCGTTCCAGAAGGTCGGCACGCAGTGCCGCCTGCACCGATTGATACGCGGTCTCGATCTGTTCTTCCGGCGTGGCCTCGGCCAGATCCGAAGTTCCAGCATTGACTGTGGCACTGGTAGCCACAGCTTCCGCGCCTGTCTCGTTTCTGTAGAATTCGCGGAACGTGGGCTCCCGCATGAGTAGGGCTACATCGATTTTGGCCGGATTGGTTGCCAGCAGTGCCTTGCCCGCTTCGGTTGCCACAAAACGACCTCGTGCAGGGGACGAAATCAGCCCGGCCTTGGACATGTAGAACTTCGCCCAATGAATGCGGTTGTGCAAAATTCTTTGGCGACCGCTGGGCAGCAATTGTTCGCGTTCGGCTTCGGTCAGGCCGAACTGACTGGCAATTCGGTCTGTGATGTCGCCAACACGTTGTTCGCCTTCGCTAGCCAGCACTAGAACCGGCAACATCAGGGTCTGATAGTCTGGAATGGCCATGCCGTCATCTTACCGGGGAATGAAGTAGCGGTTTTCACCCTCGGTGCGGCCGGAGCGGGCGAGGCCGATGGTGGTGAGGGTTTCAAGAAGCGAGGCGACGCGGTCGCGGCGCTTTGGCGTGTTACGACCATCGAAGCTGGCCGAAAGGGCCTCGGGTAGCACCGGGGCCGGGGCCTTGCGCAGGAGATCGACGAGGACGGTGATCTGCTGGCTATTGTCGGCAGGCCATTTTGGCTTTTTGGCTCCGGGCTGGATGACCAGATCGGCCTCGGTCTGGGTGCCGTCGGGGCGGGCGACCTTATGGCCGAGTTTGGGGATCTGATAATCGGGGCGCAGCCAGCGCACGAGGCCGCGGGCTTCCTCGGCGGCGCGGGTCTGGTTGAGGGCGACGAGGCGCGTCAGCAGCTCTTCCTCGGATTTGAGCTGGGCGTCGGTCTTATGGGGGCTGGGCGTCGTGGCGCCGGGGCGGGCGACGAGATCGTGGGCGAGGTCCGACCAGCCATAGGCGGCGAGGACCAGTGTGTCGATTTCGTCGTGAATTTCCTTGAGGATGGCGATGTGGCCGGCGTCGTAGATGTCGCGCTCCTTGTCGGAGAGGGGCGCGATTTTCTCGGCATTGTCGCTGTGGCGGCCGGGGCCGGCTTTCCATTCCAATTCGCGCACCCGTTCGAGCACATTGTAGAGCCCGGTCATGGTGAGGAACGGATGCGCGGCAAGGCGCTCCTTGCGGAAGTCGTCGAGGCGCTCGCCAAGGTCAGAGAGGCGGGACTTCAGGCCGGGGTTTGAAGAGAAGTCGGGGAAGGGGAAGGGATCAAAAGTCGCTGTATGCTGGTACACAGGGTCATTTCCGACACCTTGCCAACCACCGGTCCTATTTGCAAAATCGACGTGAGCGCGTGAGGAAAGCACAGCGAGTTGAGATCGTTGCGAGAGCGCTATCATGACAATTTTGCTCTCGGCCACAGAAGTGGATGATAGCATCACAAATGTCCGATGCTTTGCAGTTCTGCATGTCCCAATGTAATAGTCAGTGTCGATAGTGGCTGCTCTTTGATTTTCGTGTGTACGCCCAAACCACCACCAATGCGCCTTTCGAAAAGGCTCATTGTTTTGATCTCGTTCCGGCTTCACGCGGTCTCGTACGATTTGGACCAGCTCCGGCTGTGACACAGACAGCGCTTCAATATGTTCAGGATACAAGTCTATTACCCATAGGTCGCGAGGCGTCTGAACAAGGTCGCGACCATTGAAGTATGGCTTGATGAAGCTGCCGGCACTTGGCCTCGATCTGATGAGCTTCTGCCGCTCTTGTTCATCAATTATGAACCCAGCCCCATGAAGCTTGTAGCCCATGTAGGCAAGATCAGCGTTGGCTTGGGTACTAGTCAGGCTAGCCAAGTCTGGCCCAACTGAAATGTCTGCCCGAACCTTCCCCTCCCGACGCTCCAACCCCACCTGCGGCGTGTCCGTGTTCAATCCCGCCTCGCTGACCACTTCCGCTAGCACGCCATCCTTCTCGCCGGCCTCGGCCACGGTCATGGCAATGCGCACTGCCGCCTTGTCGGCAGCTTTCATCCAGGGATGGTCGGGCACGGCGAAGACCAGCGAGAGCGGGTTTTTGGCCGCCATGTGGCGCTCGATGACGCGGCGGGAAAAGGTCTGGGTGATGGAATTGGTGGTGATGAAGCCGAAGCGGCGCAGCAGATTGGGCTGGGTCCTCGTGCCCTTGCGGGTCAGGCGCTCGGCGGCGGCGTCCCAAAAGTGCATGACGAAATCGGCGCCACCGGGCAGGTGCGGGCGGGCCTTCCAGGCCGCTTCCGCATAGCCGTCGCCCAGTTCGGCGCGCATGTCCTTGCCGCCAATAAACGGCGGATTACCGACGATGAAGTCCACTTCGGGCCAGTGGGCCGGGCGGGGATTGCGATAGGTGTAGAGCTCGATACGGGCTTGCGGGTCGGGCACCAGTTCGCCGGTTATGGGATGATCCATGCGGGTGATGCCATCCCAGCGGGTGACGGGGGCGCCGGTCTCGTCGCGCAGCGGATCCTTGCTGTCATAGGCAAGGATCGCATCCTGCTGAACGATAGTGCCATAGCGATGCAGCACCGGCTCGGAAATCGAGGCGATGCCGGAATTGCGCAATTGCCATTTCAAATAGCCGATCCAGAGGACGAGATCGGCAATGGGCACGGCGCGCGGATTGAGTTCGAGGCCGTAGAACTGATGCGGATCGACGGTTTCACCCTGCATCTGGAAACGGGCTTCGTCCTCGCCCAGTTCCTCGATGGCTTCGAGGACTTCGCCCTCAAGTTTCTTGAGAAGCTCCAGCGAGACATACAAGAAATTGCCCGTGCCGCAGGCGGGGTCGAGCACTTTGATAGTGCAGAGTTCGTGGTGGAAAGCGCGGGCAATGGCGAGGGCCGCCTTGTCGTCGCCGGAGCGCAGCGCATCTTCGATTTCGGCCTGGGCGCGTTCCCAATCGGCGCGGAGGGGCTCGATGATAGTGGGGACCACAAGGCGCTCGACATAGGCGCGGGGCGTATAATGGGCGCCGAGCTTGGAGCGCTCGCGCGGATCGAGCGCGCGTTCAAGCAGGGTGCCGAAAATGGCGGGTTCGACATCGCGCCAATCCTGTTTGGCGGCAACCAGCAGCTCGTGAATATCCTCGGGCGCCAGGGGCAAGGCGGTGGGCCTGGCGAAAAGGCCGCCGTTGAAATGTTTCAGCACCGCCATTGAATGGGGCTCGAAGCCGCCGGTATTCATGGTCTGCCAGAGGCTCTCCATGGCGGGCGGGAACGCTGCGGGATTGCCCACCAGCTTTTCGAGCAGGTTGGCCATCAGCTTTACGGGGAGCAGGCCCACATCCTCGGCGAACATGGTGAAGAGGCACCGCATGAGGAATTCGGCGACGTCGCGGGCGTCGTGCTTGCCCTCAAGGCGCTTGGCGATGATCGAGAGACGACCGGCAATGTCGCGGGTGACTTCGGCGGATTTTTTCGCCGGGTCGAGGCTCAGCGGATCGGTCCAGATGGCTTTCAGCCGCGCCTGAATGGCGGGATCGCGCAGGTCCTCCATGGAGATGCGAAAACTCTGGGCATCGGGAAATTGCGCATAATTCTTTCCCTGGCCGGAAAAGTCGGCATAGAGCTCGATGACATGGCCGACATCGATAAGGATGACGAAGGGCGGATAGCCGTGTTCGACCGGCAGATGGCGGGTGTAGTCGACCGCCTGTAGGTAAGCCGCGCGCATGACCCGGTCCCAGCCGCGGCTGCCGCGCTTGGCATGGCCCAGCTTGCGGCTGCGCGCTTCCGATCCGAACATGTCGGACTGGCGCAGGTCCTGGGCTTCGCGGCGGGCCGATTGTTTGGCTTCGAGCACAAAATGCCCCCGCTTGTAGCAATCGACATAAAGTTTCGTCGTCGAGCCGTCGGGATGCTGATAGTCGAGACTGCGCTCGAAGACATAGTCATTTCGCGCATTGGCTTCCTGGCTCATGCCCGGTTCCGGCACTCCGAGGGCCGCGCAGAGCCGCGTGATGAAGAGCTGGTAATTGGCGCGTTCGGAGCCACCAGACGCGGACGCCTCGGTGATCAGATCGTCGAGGTCAATCACGTTATATCAAAGCTCCCCCAGTACTTTGGACAGTTCTGCGCCCGAACCCTTGGTGCCATGCTGACCGTCCAACTGGCAAGACAGCAGTGCACGGCAGCGAGCTAAACGTCACAGAATGTATGTTTTATTAGGTTGCCGAAATCGCCGAGACGCCCGCAATCGCTGATGCTTCGGCCGTTTGAAGGCTTTGGTCGCGAGCGCGGGCCAGTGGCAACATCGTGTTTTCTAGCAGACCGCGACAAATCATGAGGTTCCTGTGCGCGAAGCCCGATCTCCTCTTCCTTTCACGTCGAGCGGTAATCTTTGTGCAAGGATGCTTCTGGCATTTGCACCCCGATTCAGCATGCAGGATGCGCGTCTGACAGTCAGATCGCGGCTGCCAGAGTGCTGAAGCGCTACGACAAATAGCGCCCGAGGATCGAGATCACTGTCTCACCAGTCATCCCAGAAGCGCGCTAGAGCAGTGAGGAAATCCTCGCAATCCGCCGGCTCCCAAGAAGTCGGGAAGCCGTTTCGGAGCAGATAGAATTGCTCATTGGCCGTGACGAAGTTCGTCTTGTCAGCGCGCGAGGTCCAGTTCCAGAACTGCAGAAACGTACGTTCAAATGAGTGGTCGAAGAGCGGGCTTGGGAGGTTATAGAGCAAGCCTTCGATGTAGTAGGACGGCGCCAGCCCGTCGCGGATCAGACCACCGCTGACCATGCGGTTGCGCATGTTCTTGATGACCCGCGCCATCGGCTTGAACCAGCCATTGGTGCCCTGATGTTTTGTGGTGCAGTTGTCTGCATGCTGCTTGGGGTAGTTCTCAATGCGGAGCCCATCATTGCGGTAAAAGCAGATGCCTTCGACGTAGCTCTCATCGTACATCGCATTGAACCGGTGATAGCGACGGAAGCGCATGCAGGGGAGCACGTCGGCGTCCCGACGGTTTCCGTTGCCATCGACCCGTATGGCCTTGGTCCCCACGTGCACCGTGTTGCCGTATTTCGCGCGCATCCACGAAGCCACTTCGACCTTGAACTCGGCATATCCGTAAGGGACACCAGCGTACGCTCTGTCGAAGCGCGCGCGGGAATCGTCCGTGAGGCGGTCCACGTCGTACTGAAACGCATCATCTAGGCGCATGACAACGTCCACGTCGCTTTCAGACCAGACGTTAGTGTCGTTCCCGTAGGAACCCTGAAGGAAGGTCGAGAAACCGTGTCCACTGTATGGTGCGTTCGCGTCCTCAAGCGCTCCCTTGATGGCAGCGTAGGTGTCTCGCGATCCAGAGATCGATCCTTGCTTAGACCAAACTTCCAGCTGTTCTTCTGGTATCGCCATCCGTGCCCCCTACGACAGATATTCCCGGAGCACGCCTTCGTGCTTTGCGAAGGAAGCTCTTCCCCGCTGCCGGATGATGTTGAGCTTTGTTCGATCGTGTTCGAAGATGTCTGTAGCCATTTCAGGCTGGGTGAATCCTTCGCTGATCCGTACGGTCGCGATGTGACCGAAGAGGATGGTCCGCAGCTGATCCATCGACTGCGTATTGATCTCCATCGTCTTTTGCAGGAGCTTCACACTTGGCAGTTTCGAAGCCCACCAGAATGCGTCCAGGGGCTTCTTGATGGCCGGATACTCTCCAACACCTACACTGACCACGCGAAGCCGCTCAGGAGCTATTTTCAGGCCATTGGTGGCATCTGCGATCGCATACAGAGTAGGATTGTTGGCGCAGTAGCCACCATCGATCAGGTCCACCGTGTCACCAGAGCCCGTGGTAATCGTCTTGCGGGCAAAGAAGGGGTAAGCGGAGCATGAGGCTTGCACAGCATCCCCGATCGAAACACCGAAGCCAGGTTCGAACGATCCAGTCCGTCCATGCGCTTGAGCAATGTCGCTCTTGAAGATCATCGGACGTTCCATCACCCACTTTGTCGTCACGATCCCGATGTTGGTCTTAAGCGCATCGAAGCCGACGCCTTGGAACACCGCATCGGCCAAATCCTTCAGAGCCGCCGACTTCTCCCATGGCCAGGTCTTCGACATGATCTTCACTACATGCTCATCGTAAAGCGCGTGAACCTCGTCCACGCTCTTTCCTAGCGCCAGAAGCGAACCGATGATCGAGCCCGTAGACGTGCCAAAGATCAGGTCGAAGCGATCACAGAGCGGACCGCCGACCATGCGTTCTATCTCGTGCAGCACCCCAAGCGTGTAAAAGCCTTTGGCTCCCCCGCCATCAAGGCTCAGGATACGGAAGTAGTCATTTGCCATGTGACGCTCAGTTGGGTCTTTGGGCTATTCTGTCAGGTATCGACCGACACTAGTAGGAACGCTAGGGTTTTCGCCAGTGCGGGAAATGGACCTCGCGTACCCTCGTAAGGTCCGGATTAGTGCGGTAGGTGCCGCTCCATAACGTGACACGTCTTCGTTCGTCATACGGTCAAAAGCGGGTCATCCCTAAATCTGCCCGGCCGCGAAAACTGAGCATAGAGCCATTCCAGGACGTCTTCGTCTAACAGTCCACAGACAAAGATCGACAACCAATTGTTCCTACTCTCGTGAAATTCATCCAGGCGAAACAACTCTTTCTCCAGGGTCATCCGTAGCTCGCCTTTTGAAGACGGATTCTGCGCAAGTTCGGTGCTCAGTTGTCCGGGGCGCCGGATCAGTTTCGCCCAGGTCCTCATCACAAACTGAAGAACGCCTGTTTTGCTCACCACGTTATCCATGTGAAACTTCACTGCTGGAAAACTCTCATCGTCAGGCGGCAATAGCACGCGCAAAGAGGCTACTGGTATCGGACCAAGTTCTGTGAACCGAGCTGCTAAAAGTCGCTCTCCGAGGACATTGTCGAAATAAGGATGTAGGATACGCTCTCCGTCGTGTGCCCCGATGAGATGGGTGCTACGCAAACCGTTGCATTTGCAAGCGGGCACCAGGTTCATCCCGAAAACCGCAAACTCAGGATAATCTGTTTTAGGAAGCAGGTGGTCGAGGGTGCCACTATGAAGAGAGCCGCACATCGGGCAAGTGTTAACCTCGCTCCGGGAACGTAGTTCCTTAATATGGAGAAGGTCAGTGTTTGGCGAATTATAATGCCCCAGTAGGTACTTTCCGATTTCGTCCGGGATGGGAACAGCATGCACCATAGAAGCATTGCCAGCTGCAGCAATATACTGCAGATAGCCGCCTCTCATAGCGTCGACGTATGGTTGTAGATGGGGATAGCTGCCTACGCGCGTGTTTTGGGATAACGCATGCAACGCAACATGGTCATCGAAGAAATCCGGGATTGGTAGCCTATTCACTTACCGCCTCCGGCACGGCGAGACATAACTGCTCGAATTTCGCCCAACAACTCCAATGACAGTTCATCTTTGTACCGAGCGAATACCTCGTCCCATGTGTTGGAGGACTGCGCAATGCGTTGCTCTACATCATTCCCTAGCAGAGATGGCTGGTCCTCACCGAAAACGAAGTAAGAAATAGCGCCGACATCAGCGCCAAACGTTTTGAGGGTAGGCGTGTCAATGATGATCGATCTATCTGAGCTTGATCGCAATACTCTAACCTGGTCTTCGAAAGCTTCGCGCACGAAATACACGGAGTGGGTTGCGATTATTGCCACAGAACCGGTTTCTGCGAGCAAACTATCAAGGACAGCCACAAACTGGCTGATTAATGAAGGGTGTAAATGGGTCTCAGGCTCGTCGAACAGGAGCAAGGTCCCGTTCTCTATGTGAAGGCTGGTGAGCGCAGCAAACCGTACAAACGATTGCTCCCCGCTCGACAACCTGTAGCTTCTCCCATCGATAAACCGGGTTGGCTCCCCGTCAGGGTCGACTGCTGCCATGTGACCAAGAAGCTCCTGCTCAGGCCGGGCGCGCAGGTCCGCTATCGAAACTCCCTGAGAGTATTTTTCTCGGCCAGGAAGCCTCAGTTCTTCGAAGCGCTCGATCTTAGACAGCGCGTTCAGAAAAAGGCGGAAGCGAGAATTATCCTTTATTCGTTCCCCTGCCCGTGCGAGCTGGACTATCAGGTCTGACGTCGCTTGATGGTTGCGCTGACCATCACGCCCGGTGAGTACAAACTTGCGGTACCAAACCCTAGACCCACGGCGACGAGGTGGAAAAACTGATGCAGAGGCCGTAGGTGCGAAAGCCAACAGACGATTGAATGTTGGTCGCTGGCCAGCAAGATCTCTAAGGTCGTTTGTGCCCCGCTGCGCAGCCTCAGCGATGCGTGACAAAGTCTGGCTTTTACCAACTCCATTTGGCCCAATCACCACAGCAAAACGCTTAGGTAAGATGGTCTCATGTTGAGCAAACTTGAAAGCTAGCTCGTGCTCGTTTGGCCGACCAGCAAGATGAAAGTTGACCACCAAGCCTTCGGAGATGCGCCCCAACTCCTCGAACTGTACGCCCTCTAAAATTGTGCTTGCGTTCTTCCAGGTGAAGTAGGCCTCAGTGGATCGCAAGAAGCCGATCTGAAACACATCTGAAATCTTTGCTCGTCGGAGCCAAGTGCGTCCTTTCGTAACAACCTCAGCCACAACCATGTCGTGTATTGCTTGAAGTGCCTTTTGAGCATCCTTTGGTCCCAGGCCTTCTACCAATCTCCTGTAGCCTGACATCTCGGGGAGCATAGTGAAGAATTCCGGCAACTTGGCCGGTTCCAGAAATTGCTCGTCGACATTTCGGAGCGCGTCATCAAGCAAGCGAGTGTCTGGATGGCGAACATCTGGAGCAATGAAGCCCAACAAACCTGGGACCACTATCTGCTCACCAGTTCGATCGTTATCTAACGGGTTTATGAAAATATCTATCCGGATGCGAAAACCGAAGTCGTTCCACTTGTCTTGCGACGGGCAGATCAGAATAGATCCCGGCTCCAGGGCGCTGATAGGTTGGGCCGCAAATACCACCCGATAGTCGCGATCGCTAGAATTTGGCATTTGTATCTCTGTCAGCACTTCGCCAGGAAACTAAATGCGCGCTTCTGGTCAGGCAAGATGCAGCGCTTGCGATCCGTGGCGCTTACGCCGCTCCGTGGTCATCGATTTTCAAGCGGGGTCATGTCAACATCATGGTAAGCGCGTAGCCGAGGCCGTTACGGCTTGAAGTTCCATGGCATGAGGTCTGCGATCTGGCTGTTTGGCCAACCGGCGGCGATGCTCTTGAGGGTTTGTGCCAGCCAGGCATTGGGGTCGACGCCGTTCATCTTGGCGGTTGTCAGCAGCGTGGCGATCGTGGCCCAGGTCCGACCACCACCATCCGATCCGGCGAAGAGAGCATTTTTGCGGGTGATGGTTTGGGGCCTGATGGCGCGTTCGACAATGTTGGAATCGATCTCGATACGACCATCGATAAGGAAGCGCTCGAGCGCTGCTCGGCCACTGAGGGTATAGCGGATGGCCTCGGCCAGTTTGGACTTGCCTGACAGGCGCGGCAACTCCCGATCCAGCATGGCGAACAGCTCGGCCACGATGAGACTTGAGCGCTCTGCCCGGACGCTGGCACGCAGTTCTGGATCGTGACCGCGGATATCCTCCTCAATGGCCCAGAGCGGAGCCATGGCCTTGACCATGGCGCTGGCAAAGGGCGAGGCATCGCTGGAGTGGAGATCGAAGAACTTGCGCCGCGCGTGTGCCCAGCACCCGGCAAGGGTCACCGCGTCATTGGCGCCGCTCTGCTTGCCCAGCCGGTTATAGGCAGTATAGCCGTCAACCTGCAGGATACCGCGATATCCATCCAGGTGCCGGGCGACGCAATCGCCGGACCGAGAGTCTTCGAACCGGTAGGCCACCATGGGTGGTCCTGATCCACCGAACGGTCGATCGTCCCGGGCATAGGCCCAGAGCCAGGCGGTCTTCACCTTGCCCGAGCCCGGCGCCAGGGTCGGTAACTGGGTCTCGTCGGCGAAGATCCGTTCGCCCTGTTTGATGGTGTGAAGGACGTACTGGGCCAGCGGTTCGAGTTCGAAGCCCAGCCGCCCCATCCACTGGGCCATCAGCGAGCGGTCCAGCTCCACGCCATCGCGGGCGTAAATTTCCTCTTGCCGGTAAAGCGGCAAGCCATCGGCATATTTGCTGACTGCCACCTGGGCCAGCAGCGCCTCGGTGGGGATGCCGCCGACAATCAGGTGGTCGGGCGCCAGCGCCTGTACAATGCGATCTTCGCCGTCAGCCAGGCGGTAGGCATATTTGGGACGACGGGTGACGATAACGCGGAAGGTCGCCGGGGTCACATCGAGCCGTTCGGAGACGTCTTCGCCAATGCGGACGGCCTCCAGACCAACGCAGTCGGCCGGCACCTCGGGCTCGATGACCTGCTCGATGCGCTCCAGGTGTGGAGCAAAGCCTTTTCGCGGCCGCGACGGACGGGGAGCGGCACTGTTCCTGTCGCGTGCCTCCAGCCCAGCCTTGATCTCCTCAATGCCGGTTTCGATCTCGTCGAACACGAAGGCCATCTGCTCATCGTTGAGCGGGTCGTGCCGCAGCCGTTCCGAGCGTGTGCCGTATTGGGCGCGCTGCAGCATGGCGACGATCGAGGTCAGTCGCGCTATACGCTCGTCGGCCGTGGCGTTGATGACCTTGAGTTCGGCGATCTCGGCATGGGCAGCAGCGATCATCGCCTTGAGCGCATCAATGTCATCTGGGAACTGTTGCGGATCGGTCGGAGCCATAACCGCATTGTAGCACAAAACACCCCGGATTGCCTGGGATTTTGCGTCAGTGAGTCAGTCTGCCACAGGCTTTTACCCAGCCGACTGCGGCCGGCTCTCAGTCACCGCGTGCACCCGTTTCCAGTCCATACCCTCCACCAGTGCCAGCAGTTGCGCATGGCTCAGGTGGATCCGGCTGTGGCCGATCCGCGGCCAGCAAAACGCCGCCTTTTCCAGCCGCTTGGCGTATAGACACAAACCCGTACCATCCCACCATACGATCTTGATCCGGTCCGCGCGCTTGGATCGGAACACATAGAGCGAGCCGTCGAACGGATCGGCTCCGGCGTCGCGCACCAGACCGACCAACCCATCAGGTCCTTTCCGGAAGTCGACCGGATGGCTGGCCAAAAATACCCTGGCGCCCGAGGGGATCATGCGGACCGAACAGCGCGCAAAACCCGGCGCAGGTGATCCTCGCTGATTGTCGGGCCAACCCGGATCATGGCACCTGCGATCTCGATCTCGACAGTCCCGCCCGAGCAAGCATGCTCCTCGCTCGGCGTCTCAAGCCGCTCGACCTGGCCTTTGGCAACGGCTTTGCGCCGCCAGCCGAACAATTGCGAGGGCGACATTCCGTATCGGCGCGCTACTGCTGACACGTTTGCGTCCGGGGCAAGCGCCTCTTCAAGGATCCGAGCCTTGGTCTCATCGGGCCAATTCCGCCGCGATACCGCAGGACTGCTGTCCATCCGACCCGGCACCACCTCTAGCAATTGGAAACTTCTATCACTGGGCATAGGAGCAGACATAGAAACTCACACCGTCATCAAGTCAGACGTGCAAATAATCCAACTCAAGGCAAAGCGTCAGACGGGGGCGCCTTGGCGCTTACACATCATGGAAGGCGGTTCATTCCGCATTTCATCAGGTTCTCAGGCGACGAGCTCGAGTGCTTACCAACGCCAGTTCGAGCGAATGCTGACGCAAAAGTCGGCGAGAATTCTTAGCACGTTGTGACTGTCTGCACGACGAAGGCTGCACACCAATGCCACGCCAGGCGCGGCCACCTTATTGTTTGACACCATCCAGACGATTGGCGACGCTTGTGTAAAGTGCGGAGCGCCAATGTCACGATACAACCCCCACCACCCCTCTTCCAATCAAGTGTTTCACGCTGCCGAATTTTGGAAAAACAAGTGCCTTCTTGAAGATGGCTCTGCCTTCTCTACGGGGGAGATTTGGACCTACGCTCATACTCAAGAGTTAGTAACGCATTTCGTTTTGCAGCCCGACGAAGGTGAAGGGCATTTCCTTGAGAAGCTCAAGACCCAGCTTGCAAACTCATCTTCTGGAGCCAAGCGCCTTATGGCGGAGTTGCTCTGGGTCTACTGCCTTTTTCCTAGTAACTTTGGCCCGGAAGCAAAGCGCAGGCTTGTGCTGCCAGTATGGTCTTGGTCTGGGGCCACATTGGATCCTGCGACTCCGCTTTTGTCCGATGATACGCTCGGCGGACTAGGCTCGGGCGGCCCAGGAATACTCAATCACCGTTGGCGAGAAATCCGGTTCCTGGTCAATTTTGCCGCGCGAGTTAAGCAGCTGTCTCCGCATGAGAGAACGAGTTTGCTGCACGATCCATGGGCGTTCAACGACTTTGTGGACAGCACACCGGACCAGGGCAGAAGACAGCTAAAGCTCATACTACCACACCTCGTCTTCCCAGATACGTTTGAACGGATAGCAACCACAAGCGCTGTGCATGCTATACTGCAGCGTCTTGGGAACACCTCCCGCAGTGATATCAACGCAATGGACAAGCGAGCACAAGACGAAGCGCTCGTTAGGATCCGTGAGAGGCTTGAGGCTGACGCGGGTGAATCTATCGATTTTTATGAAGGCCCAATCTCAGTTCGATGGAATCAGGATGGTGTAGCGGCGCCCGAAACCAATGCTGCGCCAGCACAGGTCGCTGCAGGCGCATCACCCCCGCTCAACCAGATACTCTTCGGCCCACCCGGTACAGGAAAAACCTTCCGGACAATCGACAAGGCTTTAGCCATTGTTGATCCGGCGTTCTATGCAGAAAACCAAAGCGACCGCTCTCTACTTCATGAGCACTTCATAAAACTCGTAGAGGTGGGGCAAATTGCGCTCGTTACATTTCATCAAAGTATGAGCTACGAGGATTTTGTCGAAGGCATAAGAGCAAGCACCGATAAGGATGGGCAACTCTCGTATTTTGTCGAAGACGGAGTCCTCAAACGGATGGCTCGACCATCTACATCCATACGCGTCGGCCAAACGTTCTCCCGTGAGTATCGCGTGCTCCGGTCGACCACGGAAATCCTTTGGTTGCAGAAACCAAATAGAGCGAGCTTGCCTCTGGCGTGGGACATGCTCCACGAACTGACCGAACACGTTCGCAGCGGGACGATCTCAATCAATGACCTCCGGGAAGGCACCTGGTTTGAGAGGCTGGAAGATAGTCGACTAGAGAAATACATAGTCAATGGCTACAAAAATGTAATACCTGAAATCATCAGCTTCATGATCACCGCTGCCGACTCCAATCAGAGCGCAGGGTTGAAGAAAGTACTAATAATCGATGAGATCAATCGCGGTAATATCTCAAAGATATTCGGCGAGCTGATTACCTTGATTGAACCTGACAAGCGTCTCGGGAACGACGAAGCGCTTTCGGTCACCCTTCCTTATTCCAAGGAGCAGTTCGGCCTTCCCAAGTCGCTGCATATTATCGGAACCATGAACACAGCTGACCGGTCGTTGTCAGCGTTGGATCTAGCCTTAAGACGTCGCTTCGTTTTCGAAGAGATGGAGCCAGATCCCGGAGTGTTAGCTGAGATCGAGATCGAAGGAGTTAACATTGGACAGCTTCTTACTGCTCTCAATGCAAGGATCGAGGTCCTTCTTGATCGTGAACACCGGCTTGGGCACGCCTATTTTACCCACCTCGACAGCTCACCAACGTTGTCTGCATTAGCCGCAGTATTTCAGACCCGCATCATACCTTTGCTGCAAGAATACTTCTTCGATGATTGGAAGAGGATCGCACTCGTTCTCAACGACGGCTACAAGCCAGTCGAGAACCGTGTTTTGTTGGAGAAAGACCGCAATATAAATTTACTGTTTGGCACAGACGTGGAGATCCCCGACCGCCCTAGTTGGACGGTCAATTGGGACGCCCTGAACCGAGCGGCTACTTATGAAGGCATGCTTCTCCCTTGACGGTGATTTCAGTACGGGAATTCGCGGTTCTAACCACTCAGGATGGCTCATTCAGCATAGATCGAGCCACTATTTCCGACGCCGACTTTGCGTGGCTTGCTGACAGTAGCCGCCGCTCAGCTGAGAATGCGTCGTTCATCAATGTTACTGGACGCGGCACGCTTACGGTCCAGAACTATGTCGGTGTCTTGAGACTGCCGAGCGGCAACGAGATCGAGGTTCTCCCAAAGCACACCCATGACCTCGATAGCGTGCATGGTTCGCGTCAACTCCTGTTCCGCATGATTGCGCAATCGCTTGGCATATCGCCCCGCGTTGCCGAAGCAGCCAATCTGAAGGTGCTCAATCGGCCTTTCACTGAATGGATGGCTGAGACCTTTCTCCGTGAAGCCCTTGTGTTGCTCTCCAGAGGCTTTAGACGCGACTATCTGCTGACGGAGACTAAGGAGCGGAGCTTGCGTGGCCGCTTGCATATAGCAAGACAAATGCGAGCAGGGCCTGCAGATGCTACTCACTTCCACGTAGAGCACGATATTTACTCATTTGATCGACCCGAGAACCGCGCTATTAAAAGTGCGGTAAGAATGATCTCGCGCCAAACAGCGGTAGCAAGCACATGGCAGACTGCTGCCGAACTACTCAACTTACTCGGCGACATTCCCGAAAGCCGAGACTTTACATCGGATCTCCGGAATTGGCGGTCTGATCGGCTTATGGCGCACTACGAGCCACTCCGCGAAATGTGCTCGCTCATTTTGACCGGCAGGACACCATTCGCGGTTTCGGGTCCGAACCTGGCCCAGTCCATGCTGTTCCCAATGGAGAAGTTATTCGAGGGTTTTGTAGTTCGCGCAGTGCAGAAAGCACTCCCCGCCGCCTTTCAAGTGCATCGCCAGCCACGAAGGCACAAGCTCTGCCACTTTGGGTCGGCCCAGTGGTTCGATTTGCGACCGGACTTGCTCGTCACCCGAGACGAAGAAGCCTGGATACTAGACGCTAAGTGGAAGATCCTGCATGGGGTGGAAAAAGAGCATTACGGCTTGAGCCAGTCTGATTTCTATCAACTCAACGCCTACGGGCAGACTTATCTCGGCGGCACCGGCGACCTGTTTCTAATATATCCTCGTACACCTGGCATTCCAGCGTTCGGCAAACCTTTTCGGATGCAACCAGATTTGCGTTTGTACGTGCTGGCCATCGATTTGGAGGATGGCTCGGTCGATCTTAGTCCTATCAAAGAAAGTGCGGGCCGCGTGGTCGATAACCTGCGCTCGAACTCTTCAGCAGTGGGTTTGCACACTTAGCAATAGGCACATGCCGGTTCCATTGTTGCGAAAGTTACAACTTATGCAACAGATCGCCGGTCACCCAATTTCAATGGCTTGTCCGTTGCAGAAGTTCGTTGCATAACGATAGCATGATTTACGGCTATGCAAGAGTATCTACCGACGGCCAAACGCTCGACGCCCAGCGCGAGGCCTTAATTTGCGCAGGGGCGGATGAGGTCTTTGCGGAAACGGCGAGCGGAGCCAAATTCGACCGCGCCGAGCTGGCCAAGGTGCTGGCGCTCGTTGGCGAAGGCGACACGCTGGTCGTGACACGGCTGGACCGGTTGGCACGATCCACGATCAACCTGCTCAGCATCTTGGACAGTCTCTCTCATAAGAGAGCAATGTTCCGTTCGCTCTCCGAAGGGTGGGCCGATACAACTACTCCCCATGGTCGGCTGACCGTGACCATCGTAGGCGGGGTCGCAGAATTCGAGCGCGAACTGATCCGTGCCAGAACCGGCGAAGGGCGCTCCCGAGCCAAAGCACGAGGTCAGAGCCTCGGTAGACGTCCCGCACTCACTCGCCATCAACAGGACGAAGTTCGTCGTCGCAAGTTGGCCGGGGAAGCCGTGCGGGAAATCGCCCGCAGCTATAACGTCAGCGCCAGCACCATATCGCGTATACCGAGCTAGCTGCATAAAAGCGACGGAAGAACTGCTTCAAGCAAACTTTCGGCCGAAACTTTTTCTCACTCCACGATGCATACGCTGAGAGCTGAAGTATCTCGGCCTTTGCTTCAGTGCCAAAGCTAAAACTGCTCGGGAGCAATTTTCCATTTGCAATGGGTCTAGCTCCAGATAAAATGGCCAATGTGGAGAAGGGGTGATGCCCCCTTCTGGTTGGTCTCATAGGCCGACAAGCTATAGGGAAAGCATTTCCCCCATGACGCTGAACCCCGGGCCCGTTTAGGGCTAAGGAGCATCCGGTTAACGGAGAGGCTGATGAGCCTCGTGCCCTTGTGAAGCGCCGGCAGGTGCATATCTGTTCACAGCCCAACCGGGTGCGACAGGTAGTTGCTCGGGCAGTTTTGGCTATCGCCGCAACTGCTCCTGACCACTGAAACGTGTGTTCCCCGGAGACATCTAGGGAGTGGGTCCTAGTGCCTGCTAGAGCAATCAGTTCGTTGGCGGCACCACCGAGACGCACCCACAGGCGGCTCACTATCCCGATAACGCGGGAGGTGAGCCATACTGCCTGGCCCTCGTCCAGGTTTTCGCTCACCTTCCATTTGGAATGTGAGTATAATGTCGACCAATTCGGAAAATCTTGGCAGCAAGGCGGATTTTCTTCGACTTGTCGAAGAAGGGCGCGAGTTGAACTCAGCTGCCTTGTCCGCGGAACTGCAGGCCACGACTGCTTTGTCTGAAGGCCTGGAAGCAACACGTGCCGAGCTAAGCAAGCTCTATGAGCTTTGCTATTTCTTGAAACAGCAAGACGAAGTGACGCGGCAGAAGCTGTTCGCCAATCAAAAATACATCGACGCAGTCGGTGATGAAAAAGTGCTGCCATATGGAAAACCAGCCCGCGAAAAGCCGGAGGTGCCTGCGGCAAAGATCATCATGCAGCGCAGAGATGCCGGAACGCTGAGCAAGGCTTCCCTCATTTGTCGCGCGGCGATCGACGAAAAAGTTCTTCCAGCTCAGTTTTCAACGTGGCTGATGAAGGAACACATCGATCGGTCCGATGGCTCTATCACAGGCCGAGGTATCGAAGGTGCTTACAAAGCTTACAGAACGCGCCGAACCTCTGCTGGAAACCGGGTGTCGAGCGGGGCCGCGGCACTATCCTCGACGCATGCCGATACGCCCACTGGGGACCAGATCGAGCAACTCATCAGGGAAGCCTTCAAGCCTGGCCTGACAACAAAGTGGGAACTCAAGGTACCCAGCGAAATCGTTCATCACCAAGTCTATTCGGTCTTGGTTCGGATACAGGGCCCAGGGCTGGTGACGTTGGTACCCGATCGGGCGCCAATGCACCTTTTGCTGGACCGACTTCAGAACGTCATCGAGCAGCAAAAGATCAAGCCTGCTGACTGGAAGGCAATGGCTAGCGGCGCCACAGGAGATGAATCAGCAGAGGCTCCCCTAGAGGATAGCAACATTCAAGCTAAGGTCGGTGCAGCATGACAGTCATTCTCCAGCCCAATCATCTGAGTGACGTTCTTCTGCACACCCAACATGATCGAGAAGTCATCAGGATGGCAGTTCAATCACCCTCGCTTGTCAACCTGTTGTTCTACGGGCCACCAGGTACGGGGAAAACCACGCTCATGCGTGTTTCGGCTTTGGAAGCCCTGCGTTTCAGAGGGCTTGTTGTACAGGACCATAAAGAGGCTGTTGCTTGGGGCAATGTCTTCGAGCTCGACCACAATACGGGGTTCTCAAAAGCGGCGCTCGATAAAGCTTTGAGTAGGATGATGCTGGCGACATTGAGTTCAGTGGACCGTCGCTTCGTTCTACTTGATGAAGCGGATAGCATCGATCCACGCAGCGTCAACAACGTCAAAAAGTGGCTGGATAGGATGTCTGAACGGGACGTCCAAGTATTTGCAGCCACTAATCATTTGGACCGTATCGATCCAGCCATACGCGATCGGTGCTTGCTGATCCACATGGCAGCGTTCAGTCAGGCGCAAATGCTTCTCTGGCTAACTAAGCAGGTCAACGCTGCGGGCTTACCTGTGCCTGATGAGGTGCGGGCAGTCGACATGGTAAACCGCTCTGGCGGAAGCATGCGGAATCTACGCCAGGAATTGCAGCTGTATGCATTTCAGTGTGGAGCTCCAACAACGCCGCCACCAAGATTGACCATACTGCCGGGTGGGCAGGTCTAGACCTTACTCGGGAGGCACTGCGTAGCTTCCCCAGTCGGCTCCGATCTGACCGGACCCACAATGAACTCCCTAGGTCATTTGAACCCAAGAAACTGCCTTGGCGAGACGACTCCGCACGCCCGTGTTGATTGCTTTCAATCAGGCAATGAGATCGCCAAAGCGCACGCTCCCGCCCTCACAACAACCATCGATGATTGAAGAATAGGAAAGGAACACAATGCTCTCCGATGTCCTCTATGAAGCTAATACGAGAATTCGGCACTACCAGGTCGAACGCGCTCAGATGTACAGCTCTCTGAAGGAACGGCTCGACGCGCTTCGAGCACAGATGATCGTGCTTCAAATGGAACTGGACCTTAGCCCAAGCGATACCATTGAGGTGCTCCACACCAATCCGTTCTACATTGCGGCACTTGCTGGTGATCCAGGGCCGAGCGACGCATACATGGATGGGGATGACACGCTGCGCGATGCTTGGGTCGAACAGTACGCCAAGCAGTTTGGAAAGCCGACACCCTGAAACAGAGATGGCCACCGATGAAATTTCGGTGGCCATCTACTTATGATGGGATCCTTGCTTCAGACTGTCGATGTGGGATCTAACTTGTTGCCTCTTGGGCTTTGTTGGTCTGGTTTTGTGGTTCAATGTCATTGTTCAATACCGTTTCACTGCGCGCCTCCAAGGTGAAGGCTCGCAAATGACAACAGCATTGTCCATCCACTTCATGCCGACCGCGCGTAGCAACAGGCCGACCTCGTGGGTAGGGTCAGTCTTTACTGACGAAGGTTGAAAGTAGAATGGTTTGGTCGAAGTCGTAGTGACCTCGCTCCATTTCCTTGCTGACATAGAGACCAGGCCCACCATCGAATTCGGCCTGCACCAGCAGATCGCCACCGGGACAAACGGCGCTCCAGTGTCGTGAGCACATCTCTTGCAGTTCTTCTAGGGTCTTCTGCCCGTTTCCGGCAAACACAACAGCGGCGTGGCCGTGGATGTTTCGGCCAACGTGTTCAACGAACATAAGGCCATCTGTTCGAAGGTCTTTGCGTCTTTTGCTAGCCCGTGTACCGAGCAGTTCGGTGTCGATACGTTTGTGAAAATCCCGAACGCAATCTCGAAAGTGCTCCAGCGACATGAAGGTCATATCCTTGGCGGACATCGTGTTGCGGTTGGCAGCCAAGGTCAAATGGTAGTCGCAGTACCGAGCAGAAAGTTCCCGGTATGCTTTCCTCAGTCGGCGCAAATACGCTTTTGTCTGACAACTGGATGAGAGCGAGTTCGCTATCATTGCTAAATCTCCTGAGCGCGGCTTGGCCGCTAAATACGATTGCAGCAGCCGTTTTCGGCCTGCTGCTCAATTCTATTTATGCGGGGAGGGTCAGCGACGATGACCGAGGGGATCGAATTTCTGGAAATCATCTATGGGCAGCTTCACGAGGCCGGAATTATTCGGTCCAAGGGCGAATTCTCCAAACGGCTGCTCGGCAAGTCACCCAGCTATCTGACTTCGATGCGGGCAAAGCAGCGGGTCATTTCCGGCGAGGTCATTATGGAGCTAGGCGATAATCTCATGGCCGAGATTGCCGGAACTATATCGGACCCGGCAAATGCGGAGATTCACGCTGTGATGCGTCGTGCCGTGGCGCAAGTGAACAATTACTTGGCCGACCAGACCATCCCCATGGGAATAACGCCGGCGGAACCAGCATCGCCATCGCCAAGACCACGCAGATTTTCGACATGGTTACGCATTTTTCACTAGCCTCACGGCACGGCGGATCAATTAGCGAAATTTCTTCTTAGAAGATCGGCTGCGTCAACGTGCAGGGCCAGAGAAAGCCGCTCAAGCTCATCTAAGCTGAGATCAAACTTGTCGCCGTTCTCGATCTTATCGATTTCTGCTAATGGCCAGTCGAGGAATTCCGCCAAAGCGCGAGCCGTCATTCTGCGCTGTTCCCGATACCGCCAGACGTTGCGGGCTAGCAGCCGCGGTGTCTCAGGGTGTTTCATACGAGGTCGCATCAGCGCTGCCTCTCCGGAACAAATAGCTCAGATGGATGAACCGCCAAGGCGTCACAGAGCTGGTCAATATCGTTGAGGGTGAGGTCGAACTGTTTGGTGGCCTCTATGTCCTCGATCATCGCGAGAGGCCAGCCCACGGATCGCGCCAATATGTCGGTGTTAAATCCGCGTATTTCCCGCCAGCGCCGAACATTGTGGGCGAGCAGTTTGTGCCCCTCCGTGATCCTTGACCGCAATCAGCATCTCCGTCGCCATTTCCATGCCGCGATAGCGCCAGAAGGGCGGGAAGCCAAGAACAGACCAAAGATCCCGTTTTTCGGGAAAAAGGCTTAGCAAAACCAATGTGTTAGGAATGCGTTTTGCGCGTCCGGGCACTTTGGCTAAGGCCAGAGAGCTATAGCCGATGGCTATAGCTCTCTGGGTGTCACGCGCGCTGATTAAAACCCGCTTTACTGCCGCAGCAGCACAAGACCAAAGCCCGATAACGTCCTGCTATAGTTCCGCTGGTTTCAAGGGAATTGCCGTTACATGGATCACCGCACACCCAAACTTGCCGTGCTGATCGACGCCGACAACGCGTCCGACAAGATCGCAGCGGGTCTGTTCGAGGAAATCGCCAAGATTGGCGAGGCCAGCGTTCGGCGCATCTATGGTGATTTCTCAAGCACGCGCCTCAAGGGGTGGACAGATGTTCTGCCGAAATATGGCCTTCTTCCGCATCAGCAGTTCGCCTACACCACTGGCAAAAATGCCTCAGACATTGCCTTGGTCATCGATGCGATGGACCTGCTCCATAGCGGGCGTTTCGATGGTTTTTGTCTCGTATCGTCGGATAGCGATTTCACCCGGCTCGCTGCGCGTATCCGAGAGCACGGCGTTGATGTCTATGGGTTTGGAGAACAGAAGACGCCCGAGAGTTTCAGGCAGGCCTGCCATCGTTTCATCTACACCGAGAACTTGCTCGAATTGCCCAATCAGGAACAGGTCGAAGCGATTAAGGCAGGAGCAAAAAAGAAGCTGAAAGAAGCAGTCCCGCTGTTGCTTCGGGCATTTGGCCAGCTCGAGGATGATCAGGGCTGGGCACCTTTAAGTGCGCTTGGCAGTCGTCTCGCAATCATGGCCCCGGATTTCGACCCAAGATCGTTCGGGTTTCGCAAGCTCAGCGATTTGGTGCGCGGCACGAACAAGTTCGAGGTCGAGCAGGCCAGTGGCGGACCTTTGCGTATCCGATCCCGCTAATGCGCACCCAACCGCATGTTTGCTGCCCCTACGGTGCCCGCTGGCGGGGCTGGTAGCAGTCGGGCAAGCCGCGCTGCTCCGACGGGCCACCAACCCGCTGTGCCCCTGCTTAGGGAAGGTGCGAAAGATCATTGAAAAACTTCTCGTCCAGCTCACGAAGGCGCAACAGGTGACTTCGCCTTCGTGAGCACATTCAGCTTCACGACGTTTGCTGGGATCCGCTGGAAATATTTGAGCTTACCCCGCAATCTCTTAGCGAGGGCAGCTTCGCGTTCGTCTAGGGATTGACCGATGGGACGCGCCAGATACGAGCAGAACACGTCATTGTCCACGTCCGTCAAGAGGGCGTAGATATGCCCTGTGCTACCCTACAGCGCCCGCTGGCGGGGTAGGTATCATTCCTAATCGCGCCGCCAGCGGGGACGTACCATGTAATAGTCATCAGGCGGCTTCGCGAACAACGCCGATAGCGGAACGGACAAGAATGCAGCCATCTTCTCAAGATAAGCGATCTTGTCTTCTCGGGTCATTTTCGCTGCGCGGTCAAAATGGCCGCTGTCCACGCCCATATGGTTGAGTAGCTGTGTGCGGGTGATCCCACGCTTAGCCTCCCAATAGATAAGGTTTCGCTTAAACCGGATCTCCAGTTCCATTTGCGGCCAATTCGGTGGCAAACCCGTGTCGTCGGTCATTGGAAAGATACCGGGAGCAGCTTCCCAGCCGCTCCCAGCACTCGGCGGCATTTCGGGATCAAGATCAACCTGCGTTGCGCAGTAGGTGCCCGCGTTCGGCGGCAGCAGCCGCAAGCTGGGCGTCGAGTTCACCGGCACGAACTGCCTCGGTCAGGGTGTCGAGGATCGCGGGAAGCGCCGAGAGCTCGCCAACTGCGATGGCGTTCTTGTCCTTGGCAAACTCGATGGGCTTTCCGGCATAGCGCAGACCGAAGAAGGTCTGACCGCTAGCATCGACAAACCAGCCTGCGCGGAGACGCTTCGGGGTCTCCACCTGAACCCGCTGACCTTCCTCGTTCTTGCGCCAGACCATATGCGTCGGCGCATAGTGCTGCCCAGCTAGTTTGGCGTCAGCCATGGCCTTCTGTTCGGCTAGGGCCGCGATCACCTTGTTGCGGGCACGTTCCACCGGGTCATTGCTGGTGCGAACCGGCTGGGCAGTGGTCAACTTCAGGGTCTTAAGGATGCTCATGTGGCGTTTTTTCTCCATGTAGTTTGCTTTCCACATGACCTAGCTCCAACGGCCAAAAGAGCGACCAAAAAGTCTGATAGGACGGCTTGGTCGATCACGAGACCACGAGCCTGACCTTGACCAAAACCTATTCCCGCCAAGAGCTTCTGGATATCATCTGGAGCAAGCCGACCCGCGAGGTCGCAGAAGACATTGGTGTATCAACCGCGGCAATCTCCACCCACTGCAAGGACAACGACATCCCTGCGCCGCCTCGTGGGCACTGGCTAAGGGCTCAAGGCAAGCGGGTGAAAAAGCCCAGCTTGCCACCGAGGGGGATAGGGAAGCGAGACACAATCAGGGTCGGTGGCAGCAACGGCTACTACTATTCCTACCCCGAGCCTGCGGGCCTCATGACGATGGAAATCGGTCCAGCGCCGAGCTTTCAACCCAGCATCGACAAGGTCATGGAAACAGTGCGTCAGCAGGTTGGCAAGGTCGCTGTCCCTCGCGATTTTTCCAAAGCGCATCATCTCATTCGCAGGCTCTTGGAACACGACGAGGAACGCCGGATCAAATATCTGTCGGCCTCGTATCATTCCTATTGGGATGCGCCGTATTTCGATGCGCCATACGAGAAGCGGCGACTACGCATGATGAATGCCCTGATGCTCGACCTGCATCGGTTCGGCGGCAAGGCGACAATGCGTGACAAAAACCCTTCGGGCTTTTCTTACAAAGTCGGACACCAGAACCTTTATGTCATCGTGGATCATCCCGAGAGCCGCCGTTCAACCTGGATGAGTGAAGAACTCGCCACGCGTTCAGCGTCGGAACCGATCGTCATTTCCATTGGACAAGGCGACAAAGACAAGAAACCTCAGCGCCAGTGGATCGATGAGGGTACCGATAAAGTCGAGGGTCATCTTCAGGACATCCTCGTGTCCATGATCGTGACCGCAGAAGTCGAATTTCGCGACGATGAGCTGCGGCGGCACAATTGGCTGATCTCCCGCAAAGAGCAGTTGATCGAGAACGAGCGGAAGCGCATTGAGGAGGAATTGAAGCGCGAGCGTGAACGGAACGAAGCCGACCGCAAAGCCAGGTATGACGGCCTATTGCTTGATGCTGCTGCCCACCGACAGGCTGAAGATATCCGAGCCTATGCGCTTAAAGTCGCTTCAGAAAGAGCCGCAGTCGATAATGCTGAAGCTATAGATGAATGGGTGGCGTGGGCGCTCCGTCAAGCCGATGATATCGACCCAATCGTGAGAATGAAAAGTAGTGGCACCGTAACGAGGGCGCCCGATGAGGTTAGAGAGCTTCAAACGGCTGAGCTTCGAAAGAAAGCAAATGAATTAAAGCCGCTGCTTGAGACGCCACGAGGGTATGGCGCTTACTAACTGCATATTTGCCTTTGCAGGAGCGTGACATTGCCGTTTCGCCTCACAGCTGTTTCAATACGGACATTGGGGAGGCACTATGCGGTTCTTGCTTCTAGTTTTTCTGGCGTTGACGACCGCGTTCGCGCCAGCGCTTTCCGACGAGCGTGTCGGTGCATTTGTGGTGTCCGATCAAAGTCAGTCTGCGATCTTGCTCGACGGCGAGATCGGCATTGGTACTCCGCTAGAGTTCCGGCGCGCGCTGGCTTTGCGACCAGACGCCAAAGTCGTCGTGCTTTCCAGTGACGGAGGGTTGGTCGCGAGCGCTTTGCTTATCGCTGACGACATTCATACAAAAGGCCTCAGCACAGTCATTCCCGACGGTGCCAAATGTTATTCTGCCTGCGCTTTCATCTTCTTCGCGGGTAAAGAGAGGCTAGCAGACGGCGAGCTTGGCGTGCATCAGATGTGGTCTGAAAAGCCTGACCCTTCCGGCGTACAGTCGTCAGTCTCTGACATCCTCGAGGTGCTAACTCGCTTTGACACTCCCACAGAAGTGTTCACGCGCATGTTCCGCACGCCAAGCGAGGAAATGTATGTCTTCACCCAAGCCGAACTAGTCGAGTTAGAGATCAACCGTGTTGGGAAGGGTTTGAAAGGCAAGGCGGACTACACGGCCTTGGCTGAGCTTATCGAACCTGCTGCTCCATCTGAAAACACTGCGCCGCCGGCGGCAGCGGAAACCGTCGAGGATTTCGGCCTGCGTTTGGCCCTTTACGAAGGTCTCGATTTTTACGGCCAAGACATTTCTTCGGAGCGTGAGGTCGACGCTGTTGCTTGTGCTGCCACGTGCCTTGGCAATCAGCAGTGTGTCGCATTTACCTTCAACGCAAACCCATCGCTGACACGTGGTCCAAACTGTTTTCTGAAGAGTGGGACGGATCGTCTTGAGGGGTACTCCGACGCACTGTCCGGCGTATTTCTTCCGCCAAACATGTCGACAGCGCCAACATTTCGCATCGGCGTCATTGATCCCACGGTCGATGTATCGCCACGAACCGACTATTCCGGTGGCGATCTGAGTTCTGCGCCATGGCCTGGAATAAGCACGCCAGGAGCCTGCCGAATGGCGTGTGTTGATAACGACCAGTGTGTTGCCTTTGCATTTGCAAGCGGGCCAAAACAATGCTGGCTAAAAGCAGAGGTGGGTGAACGCCGGTCAGCAACCAACATCACCAGTGGCGTAAAACGGTGGGTGACGTTTACTGCTGGCGAGGTTCTTGATCTATCGGAGTAATCGACCCTGTTGCCGTATAGTCGACACTCGGCTGGCTTGCGATGTCGGCTGCGAACGCCTTTTGTATAGCTAGAAGCCGACGCTGCCACGCTAGCTTGTAAGTGCCCGTATGATCCTTTTCCACCAATGCGGCTATGGCAAACCGGCCTGGTAGTTCCTGGGCTAGTGCCGAGGTGCCCAGCAGCAGGCATACAAAACCAGCTGTAACGTACCGCTTCATATGCATCGCGAACTCCGAGTTACAGCATTGTTGCAGCGCGGAGTTAACAGCTGGTTAAGGTTTACCAGTTGCTAACTTATTGATGTGGTGGAATTGTTGAGCCTCAGCTGTAAACGCAGAGGGGTTTCGCGGCCAATGCTTAAAGCAATAACCTCCGGCAAAAGCGGTCGAATTCCCGACGGGGTTAAGCCTGGCGATCCATGGGCGACAGCTATAAAGCAGAGAGAAGATCTGCTTACGTCCTCAGTCTTCGAGAAGCTATCTTATCTACAGCCAGTGACGTTTTGGTCGATTTTACGGGACACCTTCGGATCAATCTTGCAGGACTACAAAGTAGTCGAGTTAGAGAATTTCGACTTTTGGCCGCGATGGAATGACCCGAAAACCGGCGGCACAGTTGAGCCTGATATGTTCGCGGAGTTTTCCGTGGGAGACCCGTCAAAGACAATCGCGATCATTTTTGAAGCGAAGCTGGGCCAGGCTCAATATGCGTTGCAATGGCAACGCCAATGGATGGCATATCAGCGCCTCTTGAAGGATGGCGAGGTCACCGCTGACGAAGTTTTTTTGCTAGCCATTGGCGGGTTAACTGGCCACCGTGCTCGCGTCGCCGAAGAATACAAGGACGCGATAAGCACCGATACGTCGGGTGAGGTCTCAATTAACGCTGCGGCCGCGGATTGGCGCCGCCTAACAGACGTAGTGTTCGATCATCAAGGTCGCTCAATTGGAGCAGACAGTCGCATTTTGGCCGACGTTGGTGAAGCGCTGGCATTGTTTGGATATCGCCATACCCAGAGCTTTGGGACGATGAACAGTCTACCCGCTCCAATTCATGGACAAGCGAGCCTAAACGTCATTCGGAACTGGGTCTTCAAAAATGTCTGATTTATCGTCCAGCTTAACCGACGTCCGTCGGGCTTATCGTTTGATCTGGGGATACCAGCGGCGTCTCATGGACATGCTGCAGGTTTTCGAAGACGAGTTCCCTACCCATGAGTTCTACGCTTGGTCGCCGTTATCTTTTGCTCGTCCGACACAACTGACCACTAGTCCTGTCCATAAATGGGCGTGGGACGCGTTGCCATTCTACAAGGCGTCGTTTCTGTACACTGTCGTTGGTAGTGATCCTAATCATCATCGCGGGGGAGAGTGGTTGTTCGAGGTGACGATCGACACAGACGATGTCGATTTTTCCACCTTTAAAGGGGAGCCGGATGCAGCAAAATTTCCCGACGCAGAGATGACAGACTCAACCGTGAAGCTTGTAGCGTGGAAATCTACAGGAAATGGAACGTTCAACTGGTACCACGACCTGTGGAATAGGGGAGAATGGCCAACGACGGATGACGTGGCATTTACCCAGCCAAACTATCCAGTACAGTCGTTATCTCTCACTGTAAGGCTCGACGATCTACCAGACCGCGAGGCCGCACTTGCTTTGGTTGCAAGGTTCAAAGCTGCCACGTCGAGAGAACTAGGCCTAGCACACACTTAGCACGCAGTTGTAAAATTCCATATTTTGCTAGCATCTCCGGTGCAGTCACCTGATTTGGTAAGGGAGAGGCCGACAGTTCAATCCTGTCCGGCAGCACCAGTTTTCCCGGCAATTATTGGTATGTCAGAGCGCTGGCTGGGTGTGCCCGGTCGAGAGGGAATCAGTCTGGCTGCTGCTTGGACGGAGTCTTTTTCAGTGTTGGCGAAGCTGGGCGCCTCTGGAGACTGCTCGACCGGGTTCGGGGAGGGGCGCTAATCCGCTACCGGTTCCAGCGGCGAGGCTATGTAAGCCGCGATGAGCTGTCCAAGCGCCACGAGCGAGGCCATGTGCGTGCGTTCCCAGCCATGGGAGCTGTCGAGCGAGAAGCAGACGAGGCCGACGCGGATATCCCAGCCGGCCTCGACGGCGGCGGCGCTGTCGGAGCGGTAGTGGCGGAACGTGTCGCGGACATGGGCAATGCCCTCGCGAGCACAGATATCAAGCATGTGCCGGGTCATGCGGGCATCGAAGGGGCCCTGGCGATCCCGCATTGCAATGGTCACGGCGTCGTCGCGAGAGCTTTGGTTTGGTGCGGTCACCGCATTGTCGATGGCAAGCAGTTCTTCCACTTCGGAGCCGAAACCATGAGTGCCGCCTATGCCGATTTCCTCGGCAATGGTGAACATGGCCTGGAAGGGGACAGCGACCTCTACAGTGCCCTCGGCAATCGCCTTAAGCACCGCCAGAAGCGTGGCGCAGCCCGCCTTGTCGTCGAGATGACGGGAAACAATGAAGCCGTCGATCACCTCGGGCTGGGCATCGATGGCGACCATGTCGCCGACATTAAAGCCGGCAGCAACCAGCGCGTCGTGGCCGGGCAGGACGGCATCGACGCGGATTTCGAGATTGTCCCAGTCGGCAGGCTGGGTGTCGACATCGGTGTTGAAACGATGGCCGGAGGCTTTGAGCGGCAGGATGGTACCGCGATGCTCCCCAGCATCGGAAAAGATGGTGACGCGGGCGCCTTCCGCGAAACGGGCGGCCCAGGTGCCGGTATTGCGCAGGGCAAGGCGGCCATTGGGCTTGAGTTCGGTGACCATGGCGCCGAGCGTGTCGAGATGCGCTGCGAGCGCCCGGCGGGGCGTGCCGTCGCCGACCTTGATATAGAGCACGCCGCGCCGGGTATATTTGGGGGCGTATCCGAGTTCGCGTAGCCAGCGATCGACCAGCGCGACGGCGCGCTCGGTCATGCCAACGGGGCTTGGCGTTTTGACGAGATCGAGGAGCCGGGCGAGGAGATAGTCATGATCGATCATGCGCTGCGGCGCTTTCGGGTCTGGGATGGCTGAATTTCCTCAAGGAAGCGGTCTTCGAGCCTGGCCTCGAGCCCCAACATATGCTGCTCGGCCTCTGCCATGTGCTCGGCCAGGATAGCGGAAGCCGCTGCCGCGTCGCGCTTCCGCATGGCAGCGATCAAATCGCGCTGGTGACCAATACCGCTTTCGCGCGACACCGGTTCTGGCTGCACATAGATGTCCTGCGCGATGGTGAGCTCCTTGAGCAGGCGCTGCAGGAAGCGGCAGGTGAATGCGAGAATGGGGTTGTCGGAATACTCCGCCACCACGCCGTGAAAATCGAGCTCGGCCATGCGCTGGTTCCAGCGCTCGGTGGCGTCGATCGGTTCGTGATCGTAGATGCGGATGATGGCTTCGAGGCGCTTCAAGCCGGCTTCGTCGATATGCGGCGTGGCGCTGGCAGCCAGTTGTGGCTCCAGCACTTTGCGCATCTCGTAGACATTGGCGATGGTCAGGTTCTTGGCGAAGAGGAAATTGGACAACAGGCTCATCGCCCGCCCTTCCGACATGCGCTCGATAAAAGCGCCGCCTCCCGGACCAGTGCGCACCGAAATCAGGCCCTGCACTTCGAGCGCCTTGAGCGCCTCGCGCACAGTGCCCTTGCTGGCCGCGAACTGCGCAATCAGGTCACGCTCCTGCGGCAGGCGGTCACCGGGGCCCAGGCCATGCTCGACAATCATGCGCTTGATGGCGTCGACGATCTCGTCGGTGCGCTTGCGGCGGGGAATGGACTCTACCTGGCTCATGCGGCATCCGGGTTCAGGCGCGGCGCGCTGGCGATCAACGAGCGCGTATAATCATGTTGCGGGCTGGCGAAGAGCTGGGCTGCAGGGCCTACCTCCACCACCTCTCCCAGATACATGACGGCGACTCGATCGGAAATCGATTCCACCACGGCGAGATCGTGGCTGATAAACAGATAGGAGAGCCCCAGATCATCGCGCAATTGCTGCAGCAGCAGCAGCACCTGTGCCTGCACCGACACGTCGAGTGCGCTGACGGGTTCGTCGAGCACCATGATGCTGGCTTCTGCCGCTAGTGCCCGGGCAATGGCGATGCGCTGGGCCTGCCCGCCCGAAAACTCATGCGGATAGCGCTCCAGCGTGTCGAGCGGCATCTGCACAGCGTCGACAAGTTCGCGCTTGCGGATGACGCGGCGTGTTGCGTCATGGCCGCAAAGCAGTTTCAGCGGCACGTCGAGAATCTGGCCGATGGTCTTGCGTGGGTTAAGTGAGGCCACCGGATCCTGGAACACATATTGAATGGTGCGGCCGAAGGCCCGCGAGCCCGACGAGGCCAGATCCGCCCAGGGTTTGTTGTCGATCAGCATGCTGCCGGATGTCGGCGCCTCCAGGCCAACCAGCATGCGCGCCAATGTGGACTTGCCCGAGCCGCTTTCGCCCACGATTCCCAGCGTTTCGCCGCGCCTGAGGTCGAGCGAGATGCCTTTGACGGCCTGAACCTCGTTGGACTTCCGGCCGAAAAGCGAACGCCCGCCGCCGAACGTTTTGACCAGATCGCGAATTTGCACCGCATTGTCGCTCATCGGCGGGCCTCCTGGAACAGTGGGCGGACACGGTCAAGGAAGCCATGGCCCTCGCCCAGTTCGGGCACGCAGGCGATGAGACGCTTGGTATAATCGTGCTGCGGGTCGGTGAGCACCGCCTGGGTGTCGCCCTGCTCGACGATTTCGCCATGCCGCATTACCGCGACCCGGTCGCAGACCTGGGCAACGACACCGAAATCGTGGGTGATGAGCAGCAGCGCCAAGCCGCGTTCACGGCGCAGGTTTTGCAACAATTCGAGGATGCGCGCCTGTACGGTCACATCGAGTGCAGTGGTGGGTTCGTCGGCAATGATGATGTCGGGATCATTGGCGAGCGCCATCGCAATGCCGACGCGCTGGCGCTGGCCGCCAGAGAGCTCATGCGGATAGGCCGAGGCGCGGCCGGCGGCGTCGCGGATACCAACCCTTTCCATCAGCTCGACGGCGCGGGCGCGGGCGGCGGACTTGCCGATAGACTTGTGTGCGAGGATGGCTTCGGCGATCTGATCGCCCACGGAAAACAGCGGATGAAGCGTGGTCAGCGGGTCCTGGAAGACATAGGCAACGCGCGCACCGCGCAGGGCGATCAAGTCCTGTTCGCGCAGCGAGAACGTGTCCTTGCCCTCCACATAGACCGCACCCTCGGTGACGACACCGGGTGGCGAGGCAACAAGGCCCATGAGCGAAAGCGCGGTGACCGACTTGCCCGAACCGCTTTCCCCGATCAGGCCGAGGCATTCGCCCTTGCCGAGGCGGAAGCTGATGCCCTTGACCGCGGGAGTGATGGCATCGCCGGTATCAAAGCCGGTCGACAGGTTTTCGACCACGAGAGCAGGGGCATTCTCCAGCGTCGGGGCCGGCTTGGTCTTGCGATTGATCTTGGTGACGGCCATCGGGCGGTCGAGCGCACCCGAGCGCAGGCGTGGATCGAGCACGTCACGGATACCATCGCCGAGCAGGTTGATGCTCATGACCAGGACAAAGATCATGATGCCGGGAATGATCGAGGCATGGGGCGCGGTGAACAATTGCGCACGGGCCTGGCCGAGCATGGAGCCGAGATCGGAGGTGGGCGGTTGCGCGCCGAGGCCGAGAAAGGAAAGGCCGGCGGTTTCCAGGATCATCCAGCCCACCGTGGTCGACATGGTGATGACGATGACCGGCAGCACATTGGGCAGCACTTCGGTGAACAGAATGGCCGCGTGGCTCTTGCCCGACAGGCGTGCCGCATCGACGAATTCGCGATTGCGGATGGAGACGGTGACGCCACGGATATTGCGGGCGAAGAAGGGGATATTGACCAGTGCAATGGCGTAGAGCGCGTTGAGCAGGCCCGGGCCGAGCGCGGCGACGATGGCGATGGCGAGCAGAATATAGGGAAAGGCCATCAGCATATCGACGAAGCGCATGAGAATGCTGTCGGTCGCGCCGCGCGCATAGCCAGCAACAAGCCCGATCAGCGAGCCAAACAGGGCGGCGAGCGCGGTGGCGCTGATCCCGACCAGCAGGGAAACCTGCGTACCCCAGATGAGGCGCGAAAGGATATCGCGCCCAAGATGGTCAGTGCCCAGCAGATGGCCCGCAGTGAGTGGTGGCAGCAGACGGTTCGGCTGGTCGGTAATGTCCGGATTGGGGAGCGGCAGGATTGGCGCCAGCACCGCCACGATGACGATGAAGCCGAAAATGAACAGTCCGGCAGCCGCCAGGCGATTGGCCATGAGCAATTGCCAGTTGCTGCGGCGCTTGCGGGAAACAGTCGGGGTGGGAACGGTCATGTCGGTCATGCCTTGAGCCTCGGATCGAGCATGGCCTGGGCAACGTCGGCGAGCAGATTGACGAGCACATAGACCGTTGCAGCAACCAGAACGCCGCCCTGGACGAGCAGCAGGTCGCGGGTGGAGACGGCCTTGACCAGCATCTGTCCAAGCCCGGGCCACTGGAACACCGTTTCGATATAGACGGCGCCGCCGAGCACAAAACCGGCCTGAATTCCGAGCACCGGTATGATCGAGACCAGGGCCGCGCGGAATGCGTGGCGGTAGATGACCTTGTTTTCGGAAAGGCCCTTGGCGCGCGCGGTGCGGATGAAATCCTGCCGCAGCACTTCGAGCATCGCAGCGCGGGTCAGGCGCGCGACGACGCCGGTGGCGACGATGGCCAGGGTCGAGGCCGGCAGGATGAGGTGGCGCACAAGATCGGGCAGGTCGCCGCCGCCATACACGGCATACATGCCCGAGGCCGGCAACAGCCGCCATTGCACGGCGAAGAACAGGATGAAGACCAGACCAAGGAAAAAGGCCGGCATGGAAATGCCGATCAAGACGAAAAAGGTGACGATGCGATCGGTCCAGCCGAACTGACGCACCGCCGAGACAATGCCCGCGAGAATGCCGAGGATGGAACAGATGACGAGCGATGCACCGGCGAGAATGAGCGTGGCGCCGAAACGCTCGACCACCTCGTCGAGCACGGGCCGATTGAGAATATAGGAGCGGCCGAAATCACCCTGGAGAAGATTGCCGACCCAGATGACATATTGCTCGGGCCAGGAACGATCGAGGCCCAGCGCGCGATTGATGCGCGCGACATTGTCGGGGGTGGCATAGGAGCCGAGGAGAGCCTGGGCCGGGTCGCCGGGGATCAGCTTCATCACCAGGAAGACGATGATGGAAAGGCCAAGAATGACCGGGATTGCGGCAAGGAGGCGCTTGGCGATGTAGGTGGGCATGGGTTCCTCCTTGGTGCAGCGCGTGGGGGAGGCCCCCCACCTAGCCTCCCCCTGAAGGAGGGGGAGGGAGAGTTCGCGTTTGCTGCGGGGGTGGTGAGCCACCGGCAGACTCCTCCCCCTGTTTCAGGGGGAGGCGGGTGGGGGTATGCCGCCTTTGTTACTGCTTGGTCACATCCCGCAATACCAGGCTGAAGTCTGGTTGCAGTTCGAAATCGCCGACGGCGCTGGTGACCACGGCATTCTGCTTCCAGTTGGCGACGAAGAGCCAGGGGGCATCTTCGTGGGTGATGGCCTGGACCTGCTTGTAGAGCGCGCCGCGCTCTTCCGGATCGGTCGAGATGCGCGCCTGGTCGAGCAAGGCGTCCACTTCCGGATTGGAATAATAGGACGAATTGAAGCCGCCCTCGGCCGGGAAGGCAGCGGTGCGCAGGGTGAGGAAGGGCAGAGTGTCGGGATCGGACGTCATCCAGGCCATTTCCGCCATGTCGCCCTTGCCTTCAAGACCCGGATTCACTTCCGAAAGGAAGGTGTTCCACTCATAGGTCTTGATCTCGACCTTGAGCCCGACCGCCGCCAGATCGGCCTGGATGGCCGTGCCCATGGGCACGGGATCGAGCATGCCCGAGCCGCCTTCGGTCACAAGAAACGTCAGGCTTGCGCCTTCCGCGCCAGCTTCGGCCAGCAGTTCCTTGGCTTTTGCCGGGTCGTAGGGATAGGGCTGGACGTCTTCGTTATAGGCCCAGTTGAAGGCTGGCGGGATCGGGCCGGCAGAGACGTCGGCCGTGCCCTGCAGCACGTCGTTGACCAGGCTTTCCTTGTTCACCGCATAGTTGACCGCCTGACGCACGCGCTTGTCGGCAAAGGGGCCGTCCTTGGCGTTGAGCATGACGTACCAGACATGGGGGCCGGTGGCTTCGACCACCTGGAAATTGGCGTCGTTGCGGAACTGGGCGACGTTGTCGGGCGGGGTTTCCAGCAGCACATCGATGCCGCCAGAAAGCATCTCGGCAACGCGGGTATTGGCGTCGGTGATGGGCCGGAAGATCACCGCTTCAAGCGATGGCGCACCATCCCAATAGGCGTCATTGCGCGAGGCGACGACGCTGGTATTGGACTGCCATTCCTCGAACTTGAACGGACCCGTACCCACCGGATGACGACCGTAATCGGCGCCATATTGCGCGACGGCGGCGGGCGACACGATCAGACCCGTGGGCGAGGCCAGATTGCTCATGAACGGCGCGAACGGCTCGTTGAGCGTGAATTTCACCGTCAGATCATCGACCGCTTCGACGTCCTTGACCGAAGAGAAGAAGAAGGCCAGCGGGAAGGGGCCGGTCGAAGCGTAAGGGTGGTCTTCCTTCAACATGCGATCGAAGTTGAACTTGACCGCTTCGGCGTTGAACGGAGTGCCGTCGTGGAAGGTGACGCCTTCTCGCAGGTTGAAGGTGTATTCAAGACCGTCCTCGGAAATGGTCCAGTCGGTGGCCAGAGCCGGTTCGATTTCCAGCGTGCCGGGCGCATTGCGCACCAGGCCGTCATAGATATTGACGGCAATGCGGAAGTCATTCGAGGCGGTCGAGACATGCGGATCGAGCGATGCCGGCTCGGCGATCTGGCCGATCACCAGCACATTTGGTGGTGTCTGGGCCATGGCCGGGGAGACCAGGGCCAGGGCGGTGGCGGCGAGCAGAAGCGGCGCCAGGCCTTTCCAGTTGCGGATCATTGATAACCTCCTTGCGTTCCCTTGCCCTTGCCTCACGCGGTGGAGCATGTGAGAAGGGCTTCAGGTAATTTATCATCATAAATTTGCCGGCTGTCAATTTATGATGATAAATGACGCAAAGAGGATGTTGCATGACCTTTTCCATCGTCGCCCGCGACCCAAAAACCGGTGCCTTCGGCGTTGCCACCGCGACCGCCGGACCGATGGTTGGAGCGCTGGTGCCCCATACGCGCCAAGGTTTCGGGGCCGCGGCGACACAGGCGATGACCAACCCTTATCTGGCGATAGATGCACTCGGCGCACTCAACGATCTGGGGGCGGAACAGGCACTGCATCATGCCTTGACGAAGGACGACAAGGCAGACCTTCGCCAGGTGATCATCGTCGATCTCGATGGCTCGGCGGTTGGCTGGACGGGCGGTCAATGCATTGGATTTGCCGGTCATCTACTGGGCGAAGGCGTGGCCGTTGCCGGCAATATGCTCACCGGCGAGGCTGTTCTGGCCGATATGATGGATGCCTATCGCGACATTCTGGCGAAATCGACTTTCGCAGCGGCCTTGTTTGCTGCGCTCCGGGCTGGTGCGGAAGCGGGCGGTGACAAGAGGGGGCTGGGCTCCGTGGCCCTCCGCGTTCACCATGGCCAGGCCTTTCCCGAAATCGACCTTCGGGTCGACATGTCGGATGCCCCCCTTGCGTCTCTCGAGGCCCTGCTGGAGGAAGCCACTCATGGCGGATATGCGGACTTCTTCGGCACGGTGCCTCGACGCTGACCGCTTGGCCGCTGCGGTCATCTTGGGTGCTTAACGCCCGCCCCCAAACGAAATTTCGTCCGTGCGGCTGACCAAATAACGCCCGCCGGTGCAATTTCGCCGCTTGCATGCGGTATGTTATTACATTACGAAATCCCGGAATTCATCGGGGGTCTTCATGAACATCCGCTCGCTTGCTGGCGTCGCTCTGGCGCTCAGCCTTTTCCTGCCGTTGGGCGCTCAGGCCCAGACGCTGGACTTTTCCTGGCAACTCAATGTCGGTCCGCTCAATCCGCACCAATATGGCGCCAACCAGATGTTCGCCCAATCCATGGTCTATGAGCCGCTGGTCAAGTACCAGGCGGACGGCTCGGTGGCTCCATGGCTGGCTGAAAGCTGGACCGTCTCCGAAGATGGCACGACCTACATCTTCAAGCTGCGGCCAGGTGTGAGCTTCTCCAATGGCGAGCCGTTCAATGCCGCCGCCGTGGTGAAGAACTTCGACACCGTCCTCGCCAACAAGGCTGACCATAGCTGGCTGGGCCTGGTTGCCGCCCTGGAGAAAGTCGAGGCGGTGGATGACCTGACCGTCGAGATCGTCACCAAGAAGCCCTATTATCCAATGTTGCAGGAGCTCTCGCTGGTGCGGCCTGTGCGCTTTCTGGCGCCCGCCGGCTTCCCGCCTTCCGGCAACACGGCCGAGGGCATTGCTGCGCCGATCGGAACGGGCCCCTGGGTGCTTTCGGAATCGGTGCTCGGCCAGTACGACGTGTTTGTCCGCAACGAAACCTATTGGGGCGACAAGCCGGCCTTTGAAAGCGTGCAGGTAAAGGTGATCGCCGATCCCAATACCCGCGCCATTGCCTTCCAGACCGGCGAAATCGACCTGATCTATGGTGCTGATGGGCAGGTGACGCCCGACACTTTCCACATGCTGTCGCAGAGCGGTTTTGAGTCGGGCGTGTCTGCGCCTTACGAGGCCATGGCCCTGGCCTTTCATTCGGGCAAGGCACCAACCAACGACCTGGCGGTTCGCCAGGCGGTGAACCACGCTATCAACAAGGACGCGATCATCGACAACGTGTTCTACGGCACGCAGCGCCGCGCGGACACGCTGTTCCCGACCACCATCCCCTATGCCGATATCGGTCTTGAACCCTATGCCTATGATCCTGCCAAGGCCGCTGCGCTGCTCGACGCTGCCGGCTGGACGCTGGCTGATGGCCAGACCGTCCGCTCCAAGGATGGTGTCGCGCTTGCCATCGAGTTGCTCTATCTGGCGCCAGACGCGACCATGAAATCGGTTGCCGAAGTGGTGCAGGCCGATCTGGCCGCCATCGGCATCGCCATTCGTCTCGTCGCCGCCGAAGACGCGGAATTCTATGGCCGCCGCACCGAGGGCAATTTCGAGATGATCTTCAACCCCACCTGGGGCGCGCCCTATGACCCGCACGCCTTCCTCAGCGCGATGCTGGTGCCCGTCAATGGTGGCTATCATGCGCTTTCGGGCCTGCCGGAGAAGCCCGCCGTCAACGCTGCCATCACCGCCGCGCTGAATTCGACGGACGAGACGGACCGACAGGCACAATATGACTTTGTCATGCGCACCCTGCACGAGGAAGCCCTCTACGCCCCGATCAGCAACCTGGCGGCGATCGGCGTGGTCGGGCCGGATGTCACGGGCCTGACCTTTGGCGCAACCTCCTACGACTTCCCGTTCGAAACGCTCAAGCCCAAGCAGTGAGGCTGCCGTGCTCGGCTATACGCTCCGACGCCTGCTGCTGCTGATCCCGCTGCTGCTGGTCGTTTCCTTTGCCATCTTTGCGATCATCCGGCTTGCGCCGGGTGATCCCGCATTTCCCTATCTGCGCCTGCAGAACATTCCGCCGACCCCGGAAGCGCTGAGCATGGCTCGGACGGCTCTGGGGCTCGACCAGCCTTTGCTCACTCAGTATTGGAGCTGGCTGACGGCGGCCTTGCAGGGCGATTTCGGTATTTCCTTTGCCACCAAGCGCCCTGTGCTCCAGGACATCGCCTATTATATGCCGGCCACGTTGCTGCTGGCGGGGGTCGCGCTGGCATTCACGCTGATCGTCTCCTTTCCGCTCGGCATCTGGTCGGCGCGCTACAAGGATCGCTGGCCCGATCAGGTGGTGCGCACGATTGCCTTTTTCGGCGTGTCGACGCCTAATTTCTGGCTGGCCTTCCTGCTTATCCTGCTGTTTTCCGTGCAATTGCACTGGCTGCCACCCTTCGGCGCCGGCACCTGGGCCCATATGGTCATGCCCGTCATCACCGTGTCGCTGATGTCGCTCTCGATCAATGCGCGCCTGCTGCGGGCCAGCCTGCTCGAAAATGCCAATGCCCGCCACGTCGCTTGGGCTCGCATGCGCGGCCTCTCCGACCGGCAGGTCGAGCGGCGCCACGTGCTTCGCAATGCGATCCTGCCCGTCCTCACCGCCACCGGAATGCATCTTGGGGAATTGATCGGCGGGGCGCTGATCGTGGAGACCATCTTCGCCTGGCCCGGCGTCGGTCGCTATGCCGTCAGCGCCATTGCCAACAAGGACTTTCCGGTGATCCAGTGTTTCACCCTCTTCATGGTGGTCGTCTTCGTCGTCTGTAATCTTCTGGTCGATATCCTGACTGCGGCTCTCAATCCGCAGCTGCGGCTGGGCGAGGAGGCACAGGCATGAGCGCCGAGGCAACTCTGGGCGCCGTCTCCCCGGCCCCCAATTTCACACGTGGCGTCGGGCGGATTGCCATCGGCCTCGCCCTGATCGTCGTGCTGATCATGGCAATCGCGGCACTGTTCGCACCCCTCATCGCCCCGCACGATCCCAATCTCGTCAGCCTGGCGGAGAAGCTGCAGGGGCCCAGTGCCGGTCATTGGCTGGGCACCGACCATCTGGGCCGCGATATTCTCTCGCGACTGCTCTATGGAACGCGCATGTCGCTCGGCTCGGTCGTGCTCTGCATCGCCCTGATCATGGCGATGGCCATTTCCCTGGGCGGTGCCGCCGGCTTTATCGGTGGTCGGGTCGATCAGGCGCTCATGCGCTTCTGCGACGCCATGATGACTTTTCCCACGGTCGTCCTGGCGCTCTTTCTCATCGGCGTGCTTGGCACCGGCCTCACCAATGTGGTCATCGCCATCGCCATTTCGCACTTTGCCTTCTACGCCCGGCTGGTGCGCAGTGTCGTTCTCAATCTGCGCTCGGCCGACTATGTCACCGCATCGCGCCTCTCCGGTGCCAGCCGCCCACGTATCTTCATCGAGCACTTCCTGCCGCCCATCGCAGCGCAGATGGTGGTGCTGGCAACGCTCGACGTTGGCCACATGATGCTGCATGTTTCGGGTCTGTCCTTCCTCGGACTCGGCGTCGAAACGCCCACTGCCGAATGGGGCGTGATGATTTCCGACGCACGGCAATTCGTCTTTACCCAGCCCATGCTGATCATCCTGCCGGGCCTATGCCTGCTGTTCTCGGTCATGGCGGCCAATATCCTGGGCGAAGCCCTGCGCGATCGCCTCGATCCTCATGGCCATCAGGGACACCACCATTGATGACGCAACCGCAAACGCTCGCCATCGAAAATCTATGTATCTGCGCCCGGCGCGACGGGCAGGATATCCAATTGGTTCGCGAGCTGTCGCTTACGCTCGAGCGCGGTGAAATTCTGGCCCTGGTGGGCGGTTCTGGCTCGGGGAAATCCATGACCTGTGCCGGCGCGCAGGACGTCCTGCCACCCGGTGTCTATCGGCGCGCCGGCCGGGTATTGGTCGATGGTAGCGACGTCGCACCCAAGTCATTGCGCGGCCGTACCGTCGCGACGGTGCTGCAGAACCCGCGTTCGGCCTTCAACCCGCTCCGCACCATTTTCGATCATGCGAGAGAGGTGCGACGAGTGGCGCGCGCCGACGCCGCCGAGGATCGGGCGGCGACGATCGCGGCCCTGTCTGATGCAGGTCTCGACGAGCCCGAGCGCGTGCTCGCCCTTTATCCGTTCGAGATGAGCGGCGGCATGCTGCAACGCGCCATGATTGCCCTGGCGCTGCTGTCGGGTGCTCCCTTTCTCTTTGCCGACGAACCGACGACCGATCTCGATCTCGTCGTGCAGGCCCGCATCCTCGATCTTCTAGAAGGTCTCGTCGCCAGCCGCGGCCTCGGCATCTTGCTGGTCTCCCACGACATGGGCGTCGTGGCCCGGCTGGCGAACCGCGTCGCGGTGATGCAGGAGGGCCAGGTCGTCGAAGAGGGCAGTGTCGAGCGCATCTTCTCGGCTCCGCAGCACGCGGTTACCCGCGAACTCGTCGCCGCTCATCTCGCGCTCTATGCCGGAGAAACCGCATGACCGTGCTTCTCGGCGCCAGCCATCTCGACAAGACCTATCGCCGGCAGGCCCTCATTCGCAGCCATGCGCCACGCCAGGTGCTCTTCGACATCAATCTTGAGGTTAGGGCCGGCGAAAGCCTGGCAATTCTGGGCCGCAGCGGTTCGGGCAAGAGCACGCTCATGCGCCAATTGCTCGGCATCGAAACCCCGAGCGCGGGGCAGGTGCTCTTCGAGGGACGTGATCTCGCCACGCTTGACCGGTCCGGATGGCAGCATTTTCGCCGCTCGGTGCAGATGGTGTTTCAGGACTCCATCGGAGCGGTCAGTCCGCGTCAGCGCATCGGTCGCATCATCGCCGAACCGCTTCGGCACCTGAGCGTCCTCACGGCTGCCGAACGAGAGCACCGCGTCGAGCAATTGTTGACCGCGGTCGGCCTGAAGCCATCCGACGCCCTCAAGCGTCCGGGGCAGATGTCCGGTGGTCAGCTGCAGCGGGTCTGCATTGCCCGCGCTCTCGCCACTCAACCGCGCCTTCTGGTGCTCGACGAGGCCGTTTCTAACCTCGACCTCACTATGCAGGCCCAGATTATCGAGCTGATCGCGCATTTGCGTGCCGATAGCGGCATGGCCGTCGTCTTCATCACCCACGATCTGCGTCTGGTTCGGCTGCTGTGCGAGCGCGTGATCGTGCTTCACCATGGCCGCATCGTCGAGGAAGGCCCCGTCGACCGGCAATTGCGCCTGTCCAGTGCTGAAGGGCGGCTGCTGCAATCGGCCATTCTGCCACCACGGCCGAAAACGATCGTGCAGAGCCAAAACATGCCCAATCCCGCAATGAGGTAGTTCGGGTGAACGGCATCGTATCGAGAGCGCAGGCGTGCGAAGTCCAGTCCGCGCCTGCGCTTTAGCTGTCGACCCCGATGGGGCCATGGCCGAGCAGGAAGCTGGTGAAGAACAGCGACCAGTCATTGATGATATGGGCCAGCGACGACACCCAAAGGTTCCGCGTAAGCAAGTAGGACATGGTCAGGACAATTCGTGCGGTGCCGATGGTGACGAGGCACTGCAGGATGTTCCAGTCATAGGTCGGCAGGTGCAGTGCCGCGAACCACAGTGTGGACACCGCGACCGCTACAATAATCGCACTGTGCCGTGTCATGCGAAGGCGGGTCGCGCATAGCCACATGACGCCAAGTAGCGGCAGGATGGTCACCACTTCCTCGCCGACCAGTTGGATCAGCGTCGGCGACAAGAAGGCCAATGTCTCGACAAAGCCCATGCTCGCCACGCTGGTGGCAACGTTGTTGGGTGTCATGTCGATGAAGCGCGACAGGATGAAGCCGGCAACAAAGGAACAGGCGATGGTCAGCAGCCCAAAGCCGATGGCGATGGCGATGTCTTTGGCGCCGAATGGTCGGAACATGGCCGGCGGACGCCAGCCGCTCACAGCCATGAGCGCGACGAGCGGAATAGCGGTGAACAGGGCGGCCGAGACGAAGTTCAGCGGGAAATTGGGGAATGGCCAGAAGGTCAGCACCAAGAAAGCCATTGCACAGCTAGCCACCACAAGCGCCCAGCCGCCCGGGGTAATCGCGACAGTCTCCCCATTGTAATACGGATAGTCTGGTCCGCCGTTCATTCCTGCCCCCGAATGCGCCAGTAGGCCCGCACATCGGCGAACCCTCGCAGCAATTAGGTCACAGACTGAAAGCCGCCGTCCACCGCAAAGTGGAATTGGACGCACTTGCGGCGACGACCGGCCAGCAGCGCCCCCGCATCGAGGTTCATGCGATCCAACTGGACTGGAGATTGGCCCGCTAGGCAGTTGATCCGCCCCCGACGCTGTGGCACCAATCCGCCCATTGTCCAACGAAAGCCATTGCCTTGACCACGCAGCGTGAAATCGCCCGCCGGGCAAAGACCTCGCTCAAGACCGTATCGCGGGTCATCAACCGCGATCCCCTGGTCAATGCCGAGACGCGCGCGCGGATCGAGGCCATCATTGCCGAAATCGGCTATGAGCCCTCTCAGGCGGCGCGGATGATGCGCTCGCAGCGCAGCAACGTTATCGGCTTTCTCGCTGATGGCGTGGCCACGTCCAGTTCATCCATCGACCTCATTCGCGGCGCCCAGGACGTGGCGTGGGAACGCGGCAAGCAGATGATGCTGTTCAATATCGAGCGCGGCACAGCCAGTGCCGCCAATGCCGACAGCCAATTGGCGGCGTTTCGGGCCGAAGCCATCATCTATGCCGCCGTCTTCCACCAGGAAGTCGATCTGCCCGATACCGGCGTGCCGCATGTTCTGCTCAATTGCTTCGATGTGAAACAACGCCACACCGCCATCGTCCCCGACGACTACCAGCTGGCCTATGACCTGACCCTCACCATTTTCGAGCGTGGCTACAAGCGGCCGGTTTTCCTCAATCTCAATTCCGACATCGTCGCCAGCCATCTGCGCGCCAAGGGGTTTGCCGATGCTGCGGCGGCCATGGGCCATGATGTCAGCGGCGCCATCCACACCGCTGTGGTGTCGCGCGCCGGAACGACGCCGCGCCTCGCCACCCACGATATACTGCCGCCGCTTTTCGTCGGCGATCAACAACCCGATCTGGTGCTGTGCGGCCAGGATACCATGGCCATGAATGTCTATTTCGAACTTGGCGAATTGGGCCGGAAGGTCGGTCGCGACATTGCCGTGGCCAGCTTCGACAATCTCGAACCCATTGTCAGCCTGCTGCAGCCGGGTCTGTCGACGATGGAATTGCCCTATTATGAAATGGGGCGGACGGCGATGAACCTGGCCATCGATGGCGGGGAAGATCGCCAAGTGCTTCGCCTCAAAGGCAAATTCATCGAACGCGCCTCGATGTAACCTCCAAAATCGCATTGCAGCTATGCGCTATTGACAACGTGAGACATTCTGCATTAGCAATTGTCTCACGTTGTCATAAAGCGATAACGCCGCTTTCGGAGGAGATTATCGATGAAGCATGCCCTTTACGCAGGGGTGGCTCTGGCCGCCTGCGTCATGTCCTCGCACGCCTTTGCCGGCCAGCTGACCGCCTGGGTGATCGATGGCGATAGCGAAAAACCCTATTTCACCCAGCTCGAAGAGAGCTTCAACGCCAAGTACGGCGCCGAAGGCATCACGCTCGATGTCGTTCCGATCCCGAGCTATAACGAAGCCATTCAGGCAGCGACCCTGTCCGGCGGTCTGCCGGACGTGATCATGCTCGATGGTCCCAATATGGCCTCCGTTGCCTGGGCCGGCACCATCCAGCCCATCGGCGATCTGCTCGATCCCGAAATCATCGCCGACCTCCTCCCTGCCATCAAGGCGCAGGGCACCTATGGTCCGGAAGAAGAGTTCTACTTCGTCAGCCCTTATGACTCTGGCACGATCCTGTGGGGCAACAAGGCGCTGCTCGAACAGGCCGGCGTGCGCATCCCGACCACCGTCGAAGATGCCTGGACTCGCGAGGAATTCGCCGATGCCCTGGCCAAGCTGAAGGCACTGCCCGGCATTGAATGGCCGCTCGATGTCAAGATGAACTATGGCGCTGGCGAGTGGATGACCTATGGCTTCTCGCCCTTCGCCCAGTCCAATGGCGGCGACATCATCGATCGCACCACCTGGGTGGCCGATGGTACCATCAACTCCGAAGCCAATATTGACACGCTGACCACGCTCCAGAACTGGAACAAGGCTGGCTACATCGTTCCGGCCAGCGCCGGCGACAACAAGTTCTATGGCGAGAAGACTGCCGCCCTTTCCTGGGTGGGCAACTGGATGTGGCCGGCCCATCGCGAAGGCCTGGGCGACGATCTCGTCCTGATCCCGCCGCCGGCATTCGGCGCCAAGGGTCCGATCTCGGCCAATGGCGGCTGGGGCTGGGCAGTCCCCACGTCGTCCACCAATCTCGATGACGTCAAGGTCTTCCTCAACTACGCCATGTCGAGCGAACAGGTCGCGGCCTATGCCGACACCACCGGCTATGTCCCTTCGCGGGCCTCGGCCATTCCGCTGTCCAAGACATATGGCGAAGGCGGCGAAGGCGAGATCTTCGCCAAGCTGGCCGGCTGCTGTGCCGTCGTCCGTCCGGTGCACCCGGCCTATCCGGTGATCACCAATGCCTGGGCCACCGCAGTGGTCAACGTCTTGTCCGGTGATGTCGATGTGAAGGCCGAGCTCGATCGCGCCGCCCAGACTATCGACCAGGACATTGCCGACAACGACGGCTATCCGCCTTTCGGGCAGTAAGCCGCATCACGGGCGCGCTTCCTCACGGCGCGCCCGTATTCTTTTCAGGGGCCGAACCAAGGCCGGAGGATTTCTCATGCGTATCAGGACCAAGGGGCAGGGCCAGGAGCTGGCCATGCTGCTGCCGGCGCTGATCTTCATCACCGCCCTTATCGTCTTACCCTTCCTGCTCTCGGTCTGGTTCTCGTTCACCGACCAGCGCCTGGTGCCGCGTCCGATCCCCACCAAGTTCATCGGCACCACCAATTACGAGCGCATGTTCGTCGATCCCCTGTTCTGGCAGGCGATCTGGAACACGGTGCTGTTCGCGCTGATCGTGACGCCGGTGCAGCTGGCCATGTCGCTGGGCGCCGCGCTGATCCTGAACTCGGCCATTCCCTTCCGCGGCTTCTTCCGCTCGGTCGCCATTCTGCCGCTGCTCCTGCCGATGACCGTCATCGTCTCGATCTGGGCGGTGCTGTTCCGCATTCCCTCCGGTCCGTTCAATGCGGTCTATCAGTGGTTCGCCGGGCAGGGCGCCTATGTCGATTTCCTTGGCAATCCGTCCACCGCCATGCTGTCGGTTGTGGCGCTCTCCGCCTGGGCTACCTTCCCCTATCAGATGCTGATCTATCTGGCGGGTCTGCAGGACATTCCGCAAGACCTCTACGAGGCCGCCAAGCTCGACGGCGCCAAGCGCTGGCAGCGTTTCCGCTATGTCACCTGGCCCGGCCTGCGCAACGTTAACATCTTCCTGATCATCATCACCACGGTGGGAGCGCTGAAGCTGTTCACCCAGGTGGATATCCTCACCAAGGGTGGACCCAACGGGGCCACGACGACGATCATCCATTACCTCTTCAAGCAGGGCTATGCGACCCAGAAGGTCGGCTATGCCTCGGCCGTCGCCGTGTTCTTCTTCCTCGCCGTCACCGCCATCGCGCTGTTGCAGCGCCGGTTCCTCAAGAATGAGGGAGAAGCCTGATGCGTATTCCCCGCGAGGCTATCCTGCCGTCCCTGTTCGCGCTGGTCCTGGCGCTGGGCGTCTTGCTGCCACTCCTCATGATGGTCACCATCAGCCTCAATCCCAACGAGCAGGACATCATGGTCTCCATGGGCTCGATCCGCTCGTTCATTCCCCATGTCCTGAGCCTGCAGAACTATGTCGAAGTCTGGACCGACCCGGTGCACCCATTCGGCCGTTACCTCGCCAATACCGCCTTCATCACCTTCTCGACGCTGGTCCTGTCCATCCTGTTCAATTCCATGGCCGCCTTCGTGCTGGCCCAGGGAACTCTGGCTATCCGCAAGCCGGTGATGATCCTGATCCTCGCTACCCTGGCCGTGCCCGGGGAAAGCCTGGTGCTGCCGCAATTGATGATGGCCGGCTGGCTGGGACAGGTCGACAGCTACCAGGTGCAGATCGTGCCGGGCGTCGCCAATGCCATGTCGATCTTCCTGTTCTACCAGTTCTTCTCGCGGCTGCCGAAGGAGCTCATCGAGGCGGCGCGCATCGACGGCTTCTCCTTCTTCCAGATCTACCGGCATGTCGCCATGCCGCTGTCCAAACCTGTCATCTCGGCTATTGCCGTCCTGCAGTTCCTCGAAATCTGGAACGCCTATCTCTGGCCGGTCATGGTCACGCGCGGCCCCGAATATCGGCCCCTGTCGGTCGCCATGTCCGCCTATTTCGGCACCAACCAGGCCGCCTGGGGCAATATCATGGCCTTTGCCGTGTCCATGGCCATCCCGGTCATCCTCTTCTTCCTCATTCTCCAGCGCCAGTTCATCGCCTCGGTGATGTCCTCCGGCGTCAAGGGCTAGGCCATGACTGAAAAATACCGCCCCAACCTGCATTTTTCCCCGCGCGCCGGCTGGATGAACGACCCCAATGGCATGATCCGCAAGGACGGCGTCTGGCACCTGTTCTTCCAGCACGATCCCGACAGCATTGTGCATGGGCCGATGCATTGGGGCCACGCCACCAGCACCGATCTGGTCCATTGGGACGAGCAGCCCATCGCGCTCTTTCCCACCGATCTCGGGACCTGTTTTTCCGGCAGCGCGATTGAGACGGACGATGGGGTAAAACTCTTCTACACTGCCCATAGCCGCACCGCGTTGGGCGAAGACTATCAGGTCCAGTGCCTCGTCCATGCTGACGCCGATATCGGTGCGTTCGAGAGCGATGGCGCCAACCCCGTCGTTCCCAATCCCGGCCTCACGGCCTTTCGCGACCCCAAGGTCATCTGGCACGCCGCCAGCGGCAAATGGGTTATGCTGGTGACCGAAGGCCAATCCATCGGCTTTTACGGCTCGACCGATCTCAAAAGCTGGACCCATCTCTCCAGCTTCGGTGAAAGCCATGGCCGCCATAGCGAAGGCCCTTGGGAATGCCCCGATATGGTGCCGCTGACGGCAGCCGATGGCAGCGTGGTCTGGGTACTCATCGTCGGCCTCAATCCCGGCGGCTATGCGCTGGGTTCGGGTACCCAATATTTCCTCGGCCAGTTCGATGGCACCAGCTTCACCAATGCCAATGCGCCCGAGACCGAGCTCTGGCTCGATTATGGTCGCGACTACTATGCTGCCCAGACCTTCTTCGAGCGTGGCGGTACGGAAACGCCCACCGCCATCGCCTGGGCCAGCAACTGGCTCTATGCCCGCCAGACCCGCACCGCGGCATTTCGCGGGGTCATGTCGCTGCCGCGGGAATTGCGGCTGGTCAATACGCCGGATGGCCTGCGCGTCGCTTGCCGCGTTCCGGCCATGGCGGAAGCGGGTATTGCCGAAGCCGGACTGCCGGGCACCAACCGCACCGACCTCATGGCCGACCTCGAAGTGGGCGAAGAGCTGGTGATCACCCTGTTCGGCGAGCGCGAGCCGAGCTTCGTCGTCCGTCGTGCCAGCGTCGGTCGAGGCAGCATCCGCACTATTCGCCATGCGCTCGACGGGCTCGACCACTTCGCGCATGACTATGCGCTCGATCTGCCCTGGCCCGAAAACGGCATGCTCGATCTCACTGTTTATGTCGATCGCGGGCTGGTTGAACTCAGCGCTGCCGATGGGGTGGTGTGGATCACCAATCTGTTCTTCCCGGCCGATCCGGAAGCCCCGCTCGCCGTGGGCCTGCTGGAGCCGGCCAATGCGTAACCTTCTGGCCGCATTGCTTCTGGGCACCTGCGCCTCCGTTCAGGCGGCGCCGCTCTACTTCGCTGGCGAAACCGCCGGCGTCGGTGATCCCAATCCTTTTTACGAAGACGGCACCTATTCGGTGTTTTACCTGCAGAACCAGGGCCGTCACCCCTGGTTCATGTCTCAGAGTTCCGATCTCGGTGAGTGGTCAGAACCGGTCGAAGCCGTGCCGGTCGGCGAAGCTGGCACGCCCGACTATTGGACCGGTAGCGGCAGCGTCATCGCCGATCCCGAAGGTGGCTATCGCCTCTACTACACCGGCCACGATCCCGAAGCTCGGCCCAAGGAAGTGACGATGGAGGCCCGCGCGGCAACGCTTGCCGGACCCTGGACGAAGATTCCTGAAACCACCTTCGCCGGCCTTCCCACCTATGACGAATGGGATTTTCGCGACCCCTTCGTGTTCTGGAACGAGGATGCCGACGCCTGGTGGATGCTGCTGACGACGCGGCATGACGGCAAGGCCGCCATCGGCCTCTATACCTCACCCGATCTCGGCAGCTGGGCTGCCGCTGATCCTCTCTACGCCGAAGAATCGCCCCTCAATCTGGAAGTGCCCGACCTCTTCAACGAGGGCGATGACTGGTTCCTGCTCTATTCCGATCAGCGCGATAATGCGCGCCAGGTCCGCTATCTCACTGCCGCAACCAGCGTCGGGCCCTATGCCTATGGCCCCTACGATGCTCTCGATGGTCGCGGCTTCTATGCCGGCAAATCCGCGGGCACCGGCGATGAGCGCCTGCTGTTCGGCTGGGTGGCGCACAAGAATCTGCGCAAGGATGCGATGAACCTCGTCTGGGGTGGCGATCTCATCATGCAAGCGCTTAAGCGAGCCGATGATGGTGCCCTGGCGGTCAGCCTGCCCGAAGGCGTCGCCAACCAGTTCGACACCGCGCGCGTCACGCTGTCGCCGGAAAACCTTGAGATCGGCACGCCCGAGACCGCCTTGCGCGCGCGCGCCGCGCTTGCGGTAGAACCCGGTACCCGCTTCGGCCTCAGTTTCACCGCCACCAATTCGGGCCGCGTCAGCACGCTCGAAATCGACACGGCCAGGGGCGAAGCTGCCTTCCTCTACAATAACGACCCCAGTGGCGCGCCGCGCGTCGCCTTTCCGCCCAGCGCTGACGGGGCTTACACGCTCGACCTGGTCATCGATCCCGATCTGGGTCTGGGCGTCCTCTATATCAACGATTTTCGCGCCCTGAGCTTCCGCTACTACCGGGTGGGCGCCACCACTGTTTCGCTGTTCGCCGATGACGGTTTTGCCACGCTCGATGGCACCGTGTCCCTGCGCAGCACCGATCGCACCGAGGAGAAGCCCAATGGCTGATGTCGTCTTCACCGCCGTCCAGAAACGCTATGGCGCCGTCGAGATCATTCCCGGTCTCGATCTGGCCATCCCTGATGGTTCCTTCACCGTCTTGGTCGGGCCCTCGGGCTGCGGCAAGTCCACGCTTTTGCGCATGATTGCGGGCCTCGAAGAAGTCTCCGGCGGCACCATCCATATCGGGGGCGACGACGTCACCACCCGCGATCCCTCCCAGCGCGGCATCGCCATGGTGTTCCAGTCCTATGCGCTCTATCCGCATATGAGTGTCGCCGACAATATCGGTTTCGGCCTCAAACTTTCGGGCATGCCCAAGGCCGAGATCGAGGCTCGGGTAAAGGATGCGGCGGACACCCTGCAGCTCACCCATCTGCTCGATCGCAAGCCCAAGCAGCTGTCCGGCGGCCAGCGACAGCGCGTCGCCATAGGCCGCGCCATCGTGCGCAAGCCCAAAGTGTTCCTGTTCGACGAACCGCTGTCCAATCTCGACGCAGCCCTGCGCGCCCAGATGCGCGTCGAACTGGCCGAACTGCACAGCCGCATCGGCGCCACCATGGTCTATGTGACGCACGATCAGGTCGAGGCCATGACCATGGCCGACCGGATCGTCGTGCTCAATGGCGGCCGCATCGAACAGGCCGGCGCGCCCATGGAGCTCTACCGCAAGCCCGCCACCCCCTTCGTCGCCGGCTTCATCGGCAGCCCCAAGATGAATTTCGTCACCGGTCCCGAAGCCGAGAAACTTGGCGGTGAACTGGTGGGCGTCCGCCCCGAGCATCTGCGTATCGACGAGACCGGTCCCTGGACGGCGACCATCCGCCATGTCGAACATCTGGGCGCCGAAACCCTCATCCACGCCGATGCCGAAGCTATCGGTCCCATTACCATCAAGGCCGAAGGCGATGTGCCCCTGGCCAGCGGCAGGTCCATCCGCATTGGCTTCAAGCCCGAAGATCTCCACCGCTTTGTCGGCGACCGCCGGCAGGAATAGGGCTTTCAGAACCGAGCCTGCCAGCCTATTGCAGAACGGAGCGCAGGCCTGCGGCGAGGTAACCCGCCCAGTGGCGCTGCCCGGCCTCCTCGGCGATCAGGTCGTTGACGATTTCGAAGCCGCAGGCCGGTTTGCCTGAGCTCCAGCAATGGTAGTCGAGCGTGAAGGAGCCGCCGCCAATGCCGCTATAGGGCGCATTGTCGGCAATGGTCAGGCCGAATTGATCGCTCAGGCTCTGTGCCAGCATCCGCGCAAAGCCGCTATCCTCATGCCAGATCGTGCCGCCATCCATTGTGCGCATACTGCCCAGCGCCAATTGCCTGGTGCAGGAATGCAGCGCGAAAAATGCCGGACTGGCGTGGCGCGCCCGTATCGCCGCCCATTGCTCCGCCACCGCGGCATGAAACGGCCAGAAATAGCGCTCCTGCCGGTCCATCCGGTCTGTCTCGGACAGGCCGATATTTCCGGGGATAAGAACGCCATCGCTGCTTTCCGGGATAGACTGGCTGTCGGCAATCCAGCGATTGGTGTCGAGCACCAGCCGCGACTGCCCGGTCAGCACGGCGGGGGCGTCCAGCGCGGCCGCGAGCATCCGCACCACCGGTTCGATGCCGAGGTCGAGCGCGATGTGGAGGGCGTCACAGCCGGGCGCCAAACCCAGTCCGCTCAATGCGGCTGGGATATGCGCGCTAGCGTGATCGCACACGATGAGACAGGGGAATGAGCCGTTCCCATTGATGATCTCGATCATCTCAACTCCATTGGACAGCGACGCACACGGGCAGGCGACGCAAGTTTGTGCACTATGCATGCAAACGAAGCATTTGCTATTTAAGGTACGATATTTCGAACGAAGTTCTATCGCGATATGATTCTATAGCAATTTTTTCCATTAGCGTTCATATTTTTAGAATGCAAGCTGAAGAGCAATTTGCTTAAGTGGCGGCGCATCAAAAAGGGGGAACGTAATGTCCAGAATGCTTCTCGCTCTGTTTCTCGCCACCACTGTAATGGCTGGCACCGCGTCCATGGGAGCAGCCCAGGAGCTGCGTTTCGCCTCGAGCGGCGATGCCGTGTCCATGGACCCCTATATCCGCAACGAGGTCTTCACCTACAGCTTCCTCGGCAATGTCTATGAAGGTCTGGTGCGCCGGAACCCGGATTTGACCATTGCGCCGGAACTGGCCGAAAGCTGGGAGATGGTTTCCCCGACCCAGTGGCGCTTCCATCTGCGCCAGGGCGTCAGCTTCCACGATGGCAGCCCCTTCACCGCCGATGACGTGATCTTCTCGGCCGACCGTGTGCGCGCCGGCGATTCCGATTTCAAGAACCGCCTGAGCGGCGTCACCGAAGTGGTCAAGGTCGACGACTACACCGTCGATTTCATCACCGCCGAACCCAACCCCATCCTGCACTTTACCTGGCCCAATTGGTACATTATGTCCAAGACCTGGGCCGAGGCGAATGGGGTCGCCGATGCCAGCCGCGCCACCGATGTCGAGAATTTCGCGACGCTGCATGCCAATGGTACCGGTCCGTTCAAGCTCGTGACCCGCGAGCCCGGCATCAAGACCACGCTTGAAGCCAATGACGGCTGGTGGAACGAGGCCAATAAGGCCGGTAACGTCGAGAGCGTCACCTATACCCCGCTGCCGAACGACGCCACCCGCGTCGCCGCCCTTTTGTCGGGCCAGATGGACATGGTCTATCCCATCCCGGTGCAGGACATTCCGCGCCTCGAGGCTGCGCCCAACGTCAAGGTTATCGCCGGCCCCGAAGTGCGCACCATGTATCTGACCATGAACCAGTGGAAGGATACGCTGCCCGGTTCCGCCGTCGAGGGTGAAAATCCCTTCAAGGACCAGCGGGTTCGCGAGGCCGTCTATCGCGCCATCGATATCGACCTGATTAATCAGCGCATCATGCGCGGCCAGGCCACTGCCGCCGCCCTTATGGTTGCCCCTGGCGTCAATGGCTTCACCGACCAGATCGAGCGCTATGCCTACGATCCGGAAAAGTCCAAGGCGCTCCTGGCCGAGGCGGGCTATCCCGATGGCTTCAAGCTGACCTTCCAATGCTCGAACGACATGTATCTCAATGACGAGGCCATCTGCCTTGCCATCAGCTCCATGCTCGCCCGCGTCGGCATCGAAGCCGACACCAATGTGCAGGCCCGCGCGCAATATCTCGAAGCCGTACTCTCCCCGAACATGGATTTCGGCCTCGCCATGCTGGGCACCACCCCGGCAAGCCTCGACAGCCACATTGCGCTCTTCTCGCTGCATATGTGCCCACGCCTGTCCGAGGATCGTCCGATCTGGGCAGCCGATGACATCAAGAGCCTCGTGGCTGGTACGTCCAACTATGCCGGCTACTGCAATCCGGAAGTCGATGCGCTGTCCAAGCAGATCCTCAGCGAGACCGACGAGGCCAAGCGCGACGAGCTGATCAAGCAGGCCTGGACCATCACCACCGATGATGTCGCCTATATCCCGCTGATGCAGTCCTGGTCGGCCTGGGCCACCGCCGCCAATGTCACGCTCGAGCGCCGCGCCGACAACGTCTTCGACTGGCGCTACGTCACCATCGACTGATTTCGGTTCTCCGGGCGCGGCCTTGCCGCTGCGCCCGGCCTTTCCCGTCAACGCCGACCCGAGGCCGGTATGCTTTCCTTCCTGTTCAGGCGCCTGGTGCAGTCGGCCTTCGTGCTGCTTGTCGTCGCGCTGCTGTCCTTCATCATGTTCCGCTATCTGGGCGACCCGGTCGCGCAGCTGGTGAATGAAGATGCCACCTATGCCGACCGCCTGGCGCTCCGAAACCAGATGGGGCTCGACGAGCCGATCTGGGTGCAGTTCGCCCATTTCGTCGGCCGCGTCCTGCAGGGCAATTTCGGCCTTTCCTATCAGATGGGCCAGCCGGTTTCCCGCCTCCTGGCCGACCGCCTGCCGGCCTCGATCGAACTGAGCCTCGTCGCCTTCGGCATCTCGCTGGTGCTCGGCATTCCCATGGGCATCTATGCCAGCCTCAAGCCCAACAGCTTTGGCGCTCGCGCCATGATGATCCTGTCGCTGGTCGGCATTTCCTTGCCCACCTTCTTCATTGGCATCATGCTGATCCTTTATTTCGGCGTCGAACTCGGTTGGCTGCCCACCTTCGGACGTGGCCAGGTGGTCAATGTCCTTGGCTGGCCTACCGGCCTGCTCACCGTCTCGGGTCTGCAATCGATCATTCTGCCGGCCATCACGCTTGGCCTGTTTCAGCTCACCTTCATCATGCGCCTCGTGCGCGCCGAAATGCTGGAAATCCTCAAGACCGATTACATCAAATTCGCCAAGGCCCGTGGCCTCAGCGCCCGCAAGGTCTATTTCGGCCACGCCCTGAAAAACACCATGATCCCGGTCATGACCATTGCCGGTCTGCAGCTGGGCTCGATCATCGCTTTCGGCATCATCACCGAAAGCGTGTTCCAGTGGCCGGGCATTGGCTTGCTTTTCCTGCAGGCCGTCTCGACCGTCGATATCCCGGTGATCTCCGCTTACTTGCTCCTGGTCGCGGTGATCTTCGTCACGGTCAATCTGATCGTCGACATCCTCTATTTCCTCATCGATCCGCGCTTGCGCGTCAACGCGAGCTGAGGCCCGCCATGTCAACCGCTACCAAAACTTCGCTTTTCGCGCGCATGACCGATAGCGAGCTGTTCTATCGCTACATCAATTCGCCCACCACGGTGATCGCCACCATTATCGGCCTGGCCATGGTGCTGGCGGCGGTGCTGGCGCCCTGGATCGCGCCGCAAGACCCGTTCAACATGGCCGAGCTGGATCTGTGGAACTCGCTGCTGCCGCCCGCCTGGCACGAAGGGGGCGACATGCGCTTCCTGCTCGGGACCGACGATCAGGGCCGCGACCTGCTCTCGGCCCTGCTCTACGGCACCCGCACCTCGCTGATGGTGGGCGGCATCTCCGTGCTGATCGCCGTCGTCGTCGGCATCGCGGTGGGCTTGATCGCCGGCTATGTCGGCGGAGCCTTCGACGCCATCGCCATGCGTATCGTCGATATCCAGATGACCTTCCCGGCCATCATGGTGGCGCTGTTGATCGACGGTGTCAGCCGTAGCGTGTTGCCGCGCGACCAGCACGACAGCCTCGCCATCTTCGTCATCATTTTTGCCCTCAGCCTTTCCATCTGGCCGCAGGTTGCCCGCACCGTGCGCGCCTCCACCATGGTGCAGGCCAAGCGCGAATATGTGCTGGCCGCGCAGGTGATCGGCATTCCCCCGCTCACCATCATGTTCCGCCATGTGCTGCCCAACGTTCTGGGCCCGGTGCTGGTTATCGCTACCATCAATGTCGGCCTTGCCGTGCTGGGTGAGGCCACCCTCAGCTTCCTCGGTGTCGGCATTCCCGCCTCCCAGCCGTCGCTGGGCACGCTCATCCGCATGGGCAATGGCTTCCTGTTCTCCGGCGAGCAATGGCTGGTGATCTTCCCCGGTATCACGCTGGCGCTGCTGGTGCTGTCGGTCAACCTGACTGGCGACTGGCTGCGCGACGTGCTCGACCCCAAGCTGCGCTGAGGAGACCGACCATGACACTTCTCTCTATCAAGGGCCTGCGCGTCGAATATCCCGGCCGCAAGGGCACTTTCGTCGCCGCCACCGGCGTTGATCTGACTGTCGCGCGGGGCGAAATTCTCGGCCTGGTCGGTGAATCGGGCGCCGGCAAGTCCACCATCGGCAGCGCCATCATGGGCCTGCTCGACTTTCCGGGCCGCGTCACCGCCGGCGAAATCCTCTTCGAAGGCCAGAAAATCGACGCCACCGACAGGGCGGCTCTGCAGGCGCTGCGCGGTCGCCGCATCTCGATGATCTTTCAGGATCCGCTGACCAGCCTCAATCCCATCTACACGGTGGGCCACCAACTGATCGAAACCATCCAGTCGCACCTGCCGCTGGACCACGCTGGAGCGCGCAAGCGGGCCGTCGAAATGCTCGACGCCGTGGGCATTGCCGAGCCCAAAGTGCGGATCGATCAATATCCGCATCAGTTCTCCGGCGGCATGCGCCAGCGCGTCGTCATTGCCCTGGTGCTCTGTTCCGAACCCGACCTGATCATCGCCGACGAGCCGACCACGGCGCTCGACGTCTCCGTGCAGGCGCAGATCCTCAAGCTCATCAAGAAGCTGGTGGCCGAGCGCGATGTCGGCGTCATTCTCGTCACCCACGACATGGGCGTCATTGCCGAAACCGCCGATCGCGTCATGGTTATGCATCGCGGCCAGGTGGTGGAGACCGGCGACACACATCAGGTCATTCACGAGCCGCGCCACGACTATACCAAGTCGCTGATCGCCGCCGTGCCGCGGGGCGACAGGAGCCTTCACCGCTTCCCGCGCGTCGTCTACCAGACCGACAATGCCACGCCCGAAAAGCAGATTGACCTCGGCACCCATTGGCTGGGTCGCGCCGCCAACGCCGCCAGCAGCACCGAAGGCAAGGCTCTGGTCGAAGTCCGCAATCTCGATCTGCGCTTTCTGACCCGCAATGCCATGCTGCCGCGCAACCGGCGCTATTTCAATGCCGTGCGCGATGTCAGCTTCGATATCCGCGAGCGCGAAGTGCTGGGGCTGGTCGGCGAGTCCGGCAGCGGCAAATCCACCATCGCCCGCGTCCTGGCCCAGATCTACCGCCCCACCAGCGGCACCTTTACCTTTGGCGGTAAGCTGGTCGATGCCAAATTGCCCAGCCGCGAAGCCATGGCGATCCGCACCCAGATCCAGATGATCTTCCAGGATCCCTATTCCTCGCTCAATCCGCGCATGCGGGTCGATCGCATCATCGCCGAGCCCATCCGCCATCATCGCCTGGCGGAGAACGAGACCGAACTGCGCGGCATCGTTCACGATCTGCTCGAAGTGGTCGGGCTTGGCGCCGCGGCGGCATCGAAATTCCCGCACGAATTCTCCGGTGGCCAGCGCCAGCGCATCGCCATTGCCCGAGCGCTGGCCACCCGTCCGCGCTTCCTCATCTGTGACGAGCCGACATCGGCGCTCGACGTCTCCATCCAGGCGCAGATCCTCAATCTGCTCAAGGATCTGCGCGACGCGCTCAATCTCACCGTGCTGTTTATCAGCCACGACCTGCCGGTGGTTCGCCAGATGTGCGACCGCGTCATCGTCATGCGCAACGGTGCCATCGTCGAGGAGGCAGAAGTCAACGATCTCTTCAATGCCCCAAAGTCCGACTACGCCAAGGAACTGCTGAACCTGATGCCCTCGCTCTGAGGACATCGGCTTCTGGACAATCGAGGAACGCCATGACCCAAACCACAGCCAAGCGCGAAGTCGAATGGGCACGCATGACCGCCCCCGAGCTCAAGGCGCTGGCCCTGAGCGGCAAGGCGCTCGCCATCCTGCCCGCCGGCGCGCTCGAGCAACATGGCCCGCATCTGCCTGTTATCGTCGATACGGCCAGCGCCAATGCGGCCGCTGTCGCTGCGGCGCAGGAGGTTGCGGCGGATATGCCGGTGGCGGTTCTGCCGCCGCTGTGGATGGGTATGAGCGAGCACCATCTGCCGTTCGGCGGCACCATCAGCCTCGATTACGCCGTCTATCGCGCCGTGCTTGCCGCGATTGTCCGCTCGCTCAAGGCTATCGGCTTTGCACGCCTGTTGATCGTTAACGGCCATGGCGGCAATATCGAGGGGCTGAATCTGTCGGCGCGCGAATTGGCGGTAGAATACGACATGCCCATCGCCACCATCATGCCCTGGATGAACGCCCGGGCCGAAATCACCGCGCTGATGGAAAGCGCTGCGCCCGGCCATGCCTGCGAAGGTGAGACGTCCCTGATGCTGGCCATTGCAGGCGATCTCGTGCGCACTGAGAAATTCGAGGAAGCCGCATCCTCGACCATCGCGCCCACCAATGCCCCGCCGGGCATTTCGCGCTTCTATTCCTTCGCCGAGCGCGCCCCCCAGACCGGTGTCATGGGCGATCCGCGCAAGGCCACTGCCGCCAAGGGCGAAGCGGTCCTCGCCATTCACAAGCGCCTGGTGGTCGAGGCCATCCGCAACGAGCGTGTCTGGTCGCAGCCCGATGCCGTCTGGCAAGAGGGCAGGGGCCTGCGCACACAGGACGGCCCTCTGGCGCCGTCAAAGTCCTAGGAGAAAATCATGTGCCGCTTTCTCGCCTATCTCGGAGCGCCGATCTTTCTCGATGAGCTGGTCTATACCCCGGCCCATTCGCTGATCCACCAATCTCTGCACGCGACCGAGGCCAAGACCGAGACCAATGGTGATGGCTTCGGACTGGGCTGGTATGGCGACCGAACCGAGCCGGGCATCTATCACGAAGTCCTGCCCGCCTGGTCCGACCAGAACCTGCGCAGCCTCTGCGGCCAGATCCGTAGCCGCCTGTTCTTTGCCCATGTGCGCGCCTCGACCGGCACCGCACTGTCGCGCTCCAATTGCCATCCCTTCCGCCACCAGGCGGACCTGTTCATGCACAATGGCCAGATCGGCGGCTATCGCCACCTCAAGCGCCAGATCGAAACCGTCCTGCCCGATACGCTTTACGAACATCGCCTGGGCACTACCGATTCCGAGGCGCTGTTTCTCATGGCTCTCGCCAATGGCCTGCGCGACGAACCCATTGCCGCCATGGAGCGCACTTTGGGTACGGTCCAATCCATGCTTGATCGCGCCGGCATCACCGAACCGCTGCGCTTCACCAGCTGCTACACCAATGGCGAAACCCTCTGGGCCTATCGCTGGGCCTCCGACGACAAGGCGCCGAGCCTTTACTATCGCGAGGAAGAGGGCGGTTATCTCGTCGTCTCTGAGCCGATCGACGAAGGCACCAAGTGCTGGAACGTGGTCCCCAAGCAGTCGGTGCTGCGCGTCGATGCCGGTGGCATCCACATCGAGCCGATGAGCATCGGTTATGGAGTTGCAGCATGATGGCCGCCTCTCTCACGCCCCGCACCGCGCCGGTGATCCCGAGCCTCGATTGCCCCAACCGCGCCTGGACCCGTCAGGCCCTGGTGCTGCTCGAGGCCGAAGGCCGCCGTTCGGCCGACACGCACCTCATTCCCCTGCCGATCCGGGGTTTTGAGGATACCCCATTCTATCTCAAGGATGAATCCGCCCACCCCACCGGCAGCCTCAAGCATCGCCTGGCGCGTTCGCTCTTCCTCTACGGCATCTGCAATGGCCTCATCCGCAAGGGCACGACGCTTACTGAAGCTTCGTCCGGCTCCACCGCCGTCAGCGAGGCCTATTACGCGCGCATGCTCGGGCTCGATTTCATCGCCGTCCTCCCCGCGCGCACCAGCCCCAGCAAGATTGCCGCCATCACTCAGCAGGGCGGCCGGTGCCATCTGGTGGAAGATGGGAGCACCATCTACCAGGTCGCTGCCGATCTGGCGGCCGAGTGCGGCGGCTATTATCTCGACCAGTTCACCTTTGCCGAGCGTGCCACCGATTGGCGCGGCAACAACAACATCGCCGAATCCATCTTCCGGCAGATGGAAAACGAACCCTTCTGCGTCCCTAGCTGGGTGGTGATGGGGGCAGGCACCGGCGGCACCGCGGCCACTATAGGCCGCTACATCCGCTATCGCGGCTACAATACGCGCCTCTGTGTCGCCGATGTCGAGCGCTCCGCCTTCTACGAAGGCTGGCTCGACGCCAATCCCGAGGCGCGCTGCGCTTTGCCCAGCCGCATCGAGGGCGTGGGACGTCCGCGCGTCGAAAAATCCTTCATTCCCGGTGTTGTCGACCACATGATCAAGGTGCCCGACACCACCTCGCTGGCCGCCATGCATGTGCTTTCCAAACGCCTCAGTCGGCGCGTCGGTGGCTCTACGGGCACCAATTTCTACGGCCTCTGCTGGGCTGCCAGCCAGATGCGCCGGGATGGCGCCAAGGGCTCGCTGGTGACGCTGATCTGCGACAGTGGCGAGCGTTACGCCGACACCTATTACAACCCTGAATGGCTGGCCGAACAAAAACTCGACCTGCGTGCCGATATCGAGCGCATCGAGACGTTCCTCACGAGCGAGGGCGCTCTCCTCGAACCGTCCGACTAAGCCATGGGCGCCATGCGGCGCGCCCGCGACAAACGTTAGCCGATGACGCTGCGAATGGTTTCGATCGGCAGTTCGTGGAAGGTCTGCGTGTAATAGGCCGCGAAGCGCCCAAGGTGGAAAAAGCCGTTTTCCATGGCGATCTGCGCCACACCCTTACGCGCCTCCTCCGGCCGCAGCATGGCACGTCGCGCCTGATCGAGGCGGTGCCGGCGCAGCCAGATCAGGGGGCTTATGCCGACGGCCTGGATAAAGGCGCTGCGCACCACATGTTCGGGCAGGTCGATGGCTCTGGCCAGCTCGGCCACGCTCAAAGGCCCATGTGACTTGGCCTCGATGACCTTGCGCGCCTTGCGCACCACGGCATGCGCATAGCTCTCGGTCAGCGGCTTGTGGTCCATGCTCGAGAGAAAGGTGCACAGGTCTGAGACTCGGTCGACGATGAAATCGGGCAGGACCGTGCCGAATTCGCGTGGTGATCGGCGCATGCCCTCCGGCGCCATCGACATCATCGAGGCGATCCAGCTGCTCATCTCATGCGCGCCGGGATAGGCCTCGATGCTGCAAAGCGGCCCGGTGCGCCGCCGGTCGAGACCGGGCAGGTCCTTTTCGTCGAGGGTGACGAAATAGCCCTGCGTGGTTTCGGAGGTGACCACATTGATCTCGTGTCCGCCCATATGCAGAAAGCCGGGCCCCTCACGCTTGGCGCCGTTGATGCGGCTGTCCACCGCAGGTGCCGGCAGCACCAGCACCACCTTTCCGGCTGGCGGCGCCGTGGTTTCGGCCACGCTGACATTGAGCCGCTCTTCCCAGATACTGACGCGCCCCAGCTCCATGCGCACCACCGTGCCCTCGAAGCGGCCGGCTCCCATCTGCGTATAGCGCTGGTCCCAGCCCAAAAGCCCGCGTTCCTGTTCGGATGCGTCGGCAAAGGCATTGATGGAGAAGCTGGGCAGCGTTCGCAAAGGTTCACCCCTGGACAGCCGACTCCTACATTGCGATCAAAAATACGGCAACAGAAAAGATAGCCTAAAAAATAGGCGAAATATCTTTTGGATTCGGATTTCGCCGGTCCGCTCGCGCTGTTGAGGTGCCAACTCCGCGACCATGGAGATGGCAATGGCCAATACATTTTCGGTTCTGACCTGCTCGGCTTTGCTCGCCGCCCAGCTTGCAGCGCCCGTGAGCGTCCTCGCCCAGGACGACACTTTCGTGCCCGAAACCCTCACGGCCAGGGAGCGGCTCGATCCCGGCCCCAAGGTGTTCGTCAACGTGCAGAACTGGGGCGGCGGGCCGAGCTTCGTGCGGATCTATTCCGCCGATGACCTCACCATTCAGGGTACGGCCGACGCTGGCGCCCAGAGCCATTTTGCCATCTCCGGTGACGGCAAGACCATCTACATCGCCTCCGGCTTTTACAGTCGCCTGAGCTCGGGCACGGCCGAGCATGTGGTGCGCATTTTCGACACCGACACCGCCACCCTGATCAAGGAAATCCAGCTTCCGGTGAAGGTGTCGCAATATACCGACGATGCCGCCCTCATGCAGCTCAGCAGCGATGAGAAATACCTCTATGTTCAGAATGCCACGCCTGCGACCTCGGTGACCGTGGTCGATCTGGAACTGGGCGAGGTTGTCCAGGAAGTGCCATCGCCGGGTTGCTTCGGCATCTATCCCAGCCTGGAAGGCCACGCCTATTCCACCATTTGCGGCGACGGCACCTTCACCACCATGACGCTGAGCGCCGATGGCAAGAGCTTCGAATCCAAGAAGAGCGCGCCGGTCTTCGACCCCGAGGAAGACCCGATCTACCTCTCCTTCGATCGCGCCGGCAGCGACTTGCTTTTCATTTCCTATAAGGGCGTGGTCCATCGTCTGGCCGATGCCGATGGCGTCATCACCGAGGTTTCCACCACCCCCATCACCGAAGGTGTCGAAGGCGACTGGGGCACTTCGGGCTACACCGTGGTCAGCTATAACGAGCCCAACGGCATTCTCTTCGTGCCCATGGCCTCGGGTCGCCACGACGGCTCCCATTATCACGACGCCGAGGAAATCTGGGCCTACGACCTGGTCAACAGCAAGCTGCTCTATCGCACGCCGGTCGAGGGCATCACTTCGGTGATCACCACCGACGAGGCCGTTCCCACCCTCTATGCGCTCGATATCGGTGGCGGCAAGGTCATCAAGTTCGAGGTTGATCCCGAAGCCAAGTTCGCCGCCAAGAAGGTTGCCGAACACGCCACCAAGGGCTTCACCACCACGCTGGCGGCCCGCCAATGACCGACGCGGACATGTTTTCCCTGCTGGCGGCGGCACTGACGGTTTTCGTCAGCCTGATCTTTGCCCGCGCCGCCTGGCACAAGCTGAGCGAATTCACCGAATTCACCGGCTTCGTTGCCGACTACCAGCTCTTGCCGGAGCGCCTCGTTGTCCCGGCATCCTGGGCCATCGTCACCGCCGAAACCGCCAGTGTCGCCCTGCAACTGGTGCCCGGTGGGCGTCTCCTTGGCCTCGGCATCGCAGTCATGATGCTGCTCGCCTATGCCGGTGCCATGGCCGTCAATATCCGTCGCGGACGCACGGCGATCGAATGCGGCTGCGGTGGCGCGGTGCAGCCGCTGTCCTGGTCGCTGGTGGTGCGCAACGCCATCCTCGCCACCATGGGCCTGGTTGCTATCGCCATGCCGCTTGGCCCGATGAGCGCCCCCGACGCCATCGCCGCCATCGGTGCCGGCTTCGCCCTTTGGGTGGGGTTCCTCCTCATCGAACAGATCCTCTCCAACGCCTCAATCGCCCGGCTCACCCGCTGACGCCGCCACGGAGTTCTCAATCATGACACTCGTCATTTTCGCTCTCGCCGTTCTTTTCGTCATGGTCATCGCGCTGACCGTCGGCCTGCTCGCCCTCGGCCGGCAGGTGGGGATCCTGTTCGAACGCGTCTCGCCCATGGGGGCGCTGGTCAACGATTCCGGCCCCGAAGTGGGCCAGATGACCCCGCTCTTCAGCCTCCCCAGCCTCACCGGCGGTATGGTCAATATCGGGCCTAAGCCGGGCAAGGCGACGCTGGTCTTCTTCCTGTCGCCCACCTGCCCAGTTTGCAAAAAACTGCTGCCGATCATCGAGTCCGTCCGCAAAGCGGAATCGAGCTGGCTCGATGTCGTGCTCGCAAGCGATGGCCAGAAGGCGCAACACGAGCGATTCATCGAAACGGCCAGGCTCGCCGATTACCCCTATGTGGTCTCGACTGAACTGGGCCTGGCCTATCGTGTCGCCCGACTGCCCTACGCCGTGCTGTTCGACCAGCACGGTACTATCCGCGCAAAAGGCCTGATCAACAGCCGCGAGCAGTTCGACAGCCTGTTCAATGCCTATGACATGAAGGTTGCCTCGATCCAGTCCTACATCGATCAGCAGCCGGCGGTTCAGCACTAGTTCCCGAACACACTTTAGGAGAGCCGCTATGGCAAAACTGATGGAACGACTTTTCACCTGGATGGACGATGCGGCCGAAAGCCGGACCCGCGACATCGCCCACCGCGCCGGCCGCCGCAGTTTCCTGCAAAAGGCCGGCTGGGCTCTGGTCGGCGGTGCCGTCCTGCCCATGCTGCCCTATGACAATTCCAACGGTGTTGCCTATGCCCGCGGTCTTGGCGAACCGGATGAACTGCCCGAAGATTGCGAATATTGGCGCTACTGTTCGCTGCACGGCTCGCTCTGCAGCCAGTGCGGCGGCTCGGTCACCCAGTGTCCGCCGGGCACTCAACCGTCCAAGGTTGCGTGGGTCGGCACCTGCCGCAATCCAAATGACGACAAGGATTATCTCGTCTCCTACAACGACTGCTGCGGCAAGGGCGGCGGCTGTGGCGACGGCTGCTCGCGCCAGGAAGGCGATCGCCCCGGCTACCTCATGGGTCTGGCCAGCGAATCCAGCTGGTGCCAGGCCAATGACAACAAGGGCATCCATTGCACCGTGGCCATCGTCGTGGGTCTGGCCGAATGAAGCTTGGGACTTTCTCCGTCCTCGTGCTGGCGCTCCTCGGAGCGCCGGCCATGGCCGGCGAAGCAGGGGAAACTCTCTTCGTCGACAGCTGCAGCGGCTGCCACCAGCTCGCCGGTGCCGGCCAGGCCGGGCTCGCCCCGCCGCTCACCGACAAGGCGTTGTGGACCGGTCTTGGGCCGCGCGGCACCGACTATATCGCCGGGGTGATGATGGGCGGGCTCACTGGCACCATCACTGCCGCGGGTCAAAAGTACATCGGCCTTGCAATGCCCCCTCAGGACTGGATGACCGACGAGGAAATGCAGGCGGTCGCCGACTACGTCCTCAACGATCTCAACGGCCTTAGCCTCGACATCCCCGTCGAAACCTTCGCGGCATTGCGCCAGGCACCGCCGTCCCATTCCGCGCTGCGCGCGCTGCGCAAGGAGGCCATTCCATGATCGTCCGCTCCGCCCTGGCTGTCCTCCTCCTCGCCTGCGCGCCCGCCCTTGGGGCCGAGCGATCGGCGCCGGTCAATTATGTGCTGCGCTGTCTGGGTTGCCATCTGCAGGACGGCACCGGCCTGCCTGCCGCCGGTATTCCCGATTTCGTCGGCATGGTCGGCGTCTTCACCGGCAACGAGGAGGCGCGCCGCTACCTGCTGCATGTCCCCGGCGTCATCAATTCCGGCCTCAGCGACAACGAGACCGCCGCGCTGCTGAATTACATCATGGACACCTATGCAGGTGACTCCATGCCCGATGGCGCTGCGCCCTTCACCGCCGAGGAGGTGGGGGTGCTCAAGGCACAGGATGTGGGCAATGTCGTCGCCTATCGTCGGCGTATCGCCGCGGCGCTCGAGGCAGAAGGCTATGTCGTCGCTGACTATCCCTGGCCTTGAGGCGGGGTCCGCCTAGTTCTTGGCGATCAGGTCCCAGCGGTTCTGCTGGGTCAGCATGGCGCGGACATAGAGCATGTTCGATTCCACCTGGTCCGGCGGCAGTTCGGCGGCATAGATCGCCTTGGCTTCGCCGAACCGGCCTTGCAGGCCGACGATCAGTGCCAGGTTCTGCCGCGTCTGGCTGGTCGAGCCACGCATCTGCACCGCACGGCGGAGATGCTTCTCTGCCGTTACCAGATCGTTCGACATGGCATAGGAGAGGCCCATATTGGTCTCGATCGAGGGCTCGCCGGGCGCCATTACCGCCGCCTGGGCATAGAGCGCGCGGGCCTGGTCGTTCTGGCCCATCTGGTCCAGCGTCGCGCCCTTGACCATCAGCGCGTTCCAGTCCGGTGCATCGGGGCGGATGACGCCGTCGAGCACGCCGAGTGACTGGTCGAACCGGCCATTGGCGGTCAGCGCCTTGGCATAGGCGATGCGGATTTCGACATCGTTGGGGCTGTAGGTGATGGCCTGTTCCAGCGCGGCGGCAGCCTGGCCCGACTGGCCAGCGGCGCGCAAGGCGGCGGCATAATTGATCACCACATTGCGGTCGCGCGGATTGCGGCGATAGCGCTCGGTCAGCTCCGCCAGCGAGCTCTGCCCCTGGCTGGCGGCCATGCCGCCATGATCGGTATTGCCCAGCTGCCCGCGATTGGAGGCGCAGGCGCTCAGGGCAAGCGCCGCAATGCCTGCCAGAAGCAGGGGGCGCACCACCTTTGCGAGCGAGGACAATCTGGACACGGCACACTCCGAAACGGGCTTTCCGCCCTTACGCAGCAATAGATCATTAACCCTAACACCCGGTTAAGGCGCCCTGGCTTGCATTGCGCCCAACGCCTGCCAGAGGATAGAAACAGACCCACTATTATCGGAGTCGCCCATGTCCATATCCGCCCCGCTTCCCCTCATCTGCGTTGCCGAGAATGGGCTCGATGCCGCTGGCCTCGACCCGGTCCAGCGCGCCTGGGCCGATCAGCATGGTTTTGCCGGCCAGCGCGGCAAGCTGCTGGCGGTGCCCGGCACCCAAGGGGCCATCGGCGCCTGGCTGTTCGGCATGGGCGGGGATGCCAGGCGCAACCCGCTGCTCACCGGCCTTGCCGCTGCAGGCTTGCCCGAGGGGCACTATACACTCGCCGGTGCATTCGGTGATCCGACCCTGGCCGCCATCGGCTTCCGCCTCGGCGCCTATCGCTTCGATCGCTATCGCGAGGCCAAGCCGGTCCCCACCATCGCGCTGCCTGAGGGCGCCGATGCGGACGAGGTCGAGCGGCAGGTTGTCGCCGCCACTCTGGCACGCGATCTCATCAATACCCCTGCCAATGATCTGGGCCCGGACGCGCTCGAACAAGTGGCCCGCGACTTCGCCGCCAGCCGTGGCATGGCCATTTCTGTCACTTCGGGCGACGACCTGTTGGCCCAAAACTTCCCGCTCATCCACGCCGTCGGTCGCGCTAGCGCCCAGGCCCCGCGCCTCGTCGATCTAACCTGGGGCGACCCCAGCCATCCCAAGGTGACGCTGGTGGGCAAGGGGGTCACCTTCGACACTGGTGGCCTCGACATCAAGAGCGCCGCCGGCATGCTGATGATGAAAAAGGACATGGGCGGCGCGGCAAACATTCTGGGCCTGGCGCATACCGTGGTCTCGGCTGGGCTGCCGGTGCGCCTGCGCGTGCTGCTGCCCATTGTCGAAAACGCCATTGCCGGCAGCGCCTTCCGCCCCGGCGATGTCATCCGCTCGCGAAAAGGCCTCACAGTCGAGATCGGCAATACCGACGCCGAAGGCCGGCTCATTCTCGCCGATGCGCTGGCTCTGGCCGATGAGGAAGCGCCTGAATTGCTCGTCGATATGGCGACCCTCACCGGCGCCGCCCGCGTCGCCCTCGGCCCGGAACTGCCGCCGGTCTATGCCACCGACGACGCCATTGCCCGCGATCTGGCCGCCCTCGGCCTTGCCGCCGAAGACCCGCTCTGGCCCATGCCGCTCTGGGCCCCTTATGACGGCCAGCTGAGTTCCAAGATCGCCGACATCAACAATACCGGCTCGGGCGGCTATGCCGGCTCGGTCACCGCTGCCCTCTTCCTCAAGCGCTTCGTTGCCGAGGCCAAGGCCTGGGTGCATCTCGATATTTTCGGCTGGGCCCCTGAAGCCCGGCCGGGGCGCCCAGTGGGGGCGACCGATCAGGGCATTCGTGCTGTCTATGGCCTGCTGCGTCAACGTTACGGCGCCTGAAACAATATAGTTGACTTACGCAACCATTTGATTGATTTCTTCAAGCAAATGGAGATGCGTAATGGCCAGTTCCGACGACGTTGCCCAGGTTCGCGCGTTCAACCGCTTCTATACGCGCATTATCGGTCTCCTCGACGAAGGCATGCACAAGACCATGCATAGCCTCGCCGAGGCGCGGGTGATCTACGAGTTGAGCCAGGATGGCGTCACCACCGGCTCCCAGATCGCTGCCGGCCTCAACATGGATCGCGGCCAGTTGAGCCGGATGATGAGCCGGCTTGTCGATCAGGGCCTCGTCGCCGTCCTGCCGCGCTCCGGCGATGGCCGCGCCAACCCCATTGCCCTGACACCCGAAGGTCGGGCCGTGGCGGCGCGCCTCAGCGCCATGAGCGACGAAATGGTGTCTTCGGCGCTGCTCGATCCGGTCTCGCCCCTCGAGCGCAAGGACCTCGTTGATGCCATGCGCCGCATCCAGTCCATTCTCGCAGAGCCCGATGCCGCCCCCTTGGTGCTTCGTCCCCCGCGCGTTGGCGATATCGGTTGGCTCATTCATCGCCAGGCGCTGCTCTACAACATCGAGCAGGGCTGGAATGCCGAGTTCGAAATGCTGATCGCGCGCCTCTATGCCGATTTCCACGCCGCACCGGCAGCCCCCGGCAAGGCCCTCTGGGTGGCCAATATCGGTGGCGAGATCGCCGGCTCGGTCTATGTGCTGCCAGCCGCCGAGGCTGACGACACAGCGCAATTGCGCATGCTCTATGTCGAGCCGATGTTTCGTGGGCGCGGCATTGGCGGCACGCTGGTAGAGGCGGCCGTGGCCTTCGCCCGCAATGCAGGCTACCGCCGCATCATGCTCTGGACCCAGGACTGCCTGGTCTCCGCCCGCCGTATCTATCAGGGTGCCGGCTTTGAGCTGGCCAAAGAGGAACCGCACCGCTCCTTCGGTGCCGACCTCAATGGCCAATATTGGGTTCTTGAGTTTTAGCTGGTCGGCAGCAGGTCGATGCCTAGTGTCTGCTCCACTGTCTCTGTCACCACGGTGCCGCTCTTGGGAAACAGCAGCGGCGCCATGGCAAAGCCCACGACCACCAGGGCGACCATGCCCCAGCCGGCCCATTTCTTGTGCTTCTCGATGAACTCGCCCGCGACCGGGCCGAAGAAGTAAAACAACCCGCAGGGCACGAAATAGCGCAGGCCCCGGCCGATAATGCTGAACAGCACGAAGGTCCAGATATCGAGCCCCGCCACGCCGCTGGTGATGGTGATCACCTTGTAGGGTATGGGCGAGAGCGCGCCGATCATGATCATCAGCGGCCCGTTTTCCACGAAGCTGAGCCGCAACGATTCGAAACCGTCGCCGGCGCCGTAGAAGTCGATGATCGCCCGGCCAACAGTGTCGAACAGGAAATAGCCGATGGCATAGCCCGCCAGCCCGCCTGTTACTGAGGCGATGGTGCAGATGGTCGCCAGCCGCCAGGCGCGCAACCGGTCGGCAATGATCATGGGGGCGAGCATGATTTCCGGAAAGACCGGAATGATCATGGCTTCGAAAAAGCACAGCGCTGCGAGGATGGGTTCCGCCAGCCGGTGTTTGGTGGCCAGCTTCAGGCGATCGTAAAAGCCAATCTTGGTGGTCGCTGCGCTATCTGTCATTCAGTCACTTCTGAAAATGGAGTGTCCAACATGCTGTCTGCAAATCTGCCGCAGCGCCAGTGAAATTTGCGTCAATATCCCCGCGCCCGATCCACCACATTGGGCAGCGCGCCACCCGCCTGATGCGCCTCGATGATGCGGGCGAAATAGCCGACGCAACTCGAAAGGTCGGAAACCGCAGATATGTGCGGAGTGATGTAGCAATTCTCGATATCCCAGAGCGGACTGTCCGCCGGCAGCGGCTCGGTCTCGAACACGTCGAGGCTGGCCGCCCCCAGCGTGCCGTCGCGCAACGCGTCCACCAGATCGGCCTCGCGCTGGTGCTTGCCCCGCGCCGCATTGATCACCACCGGACCACCCGGCAGCACCCCGCGCCGCAGCTTGCCGAAGGTCGTACGATTGAGAATGCCGGCGGTATCGGCGGTCAGCGGCAATAGATTAACGAGAATATCGGTGCCGGAGAGAAAGGCGTCAAACTCCGCCGCGCCGGAAAAACTCGTAACGCCGGCGATCGCCTTGCGGCTCCGGCTCCATCCGCGCAGGTCAAAGCCCAAAGGCGCCAGAGCCTCTGCGGCGCGCTGCCCCAACTCCCCCATCCCCATGATCCCGACCGTCACTTCGCGCGCCAGCGGCGGCTTGATCTGATCCCAGCGATGCGCCCGCTGTGCTGACCGGAAGCTGGTGAACAGCCGCTGATGCATGGTGACGTGAGCCACGACATAGTCGCTCATGCGCTGGCTTAGGTCATCGGCGACAAAGCGCACCACCGGTGCCGCGGGCAGGCGCGGATGCTGCATCAGCGCATCGACGCCGGCCCCCATGGACAGCACCGCCTTGAGATTGCCGAGCCCCTCGAAGGCATCTGGCCCCGGCTTCCAGGCGAAGATGTAGTCGACCTCCGCGGGATCATGGCCGTCCCCATGCTGCACGACGGGGTAGGGCGCCAAGGTTTCGGCAAACGCCGTAGCCCAGGGGGCTTGGTCCTGGCCGGTCACATGCACCAAGAGCATCGGGCACCTCACAAGAAAAAGAGCCGCGCTGTGGGGCGCGGCTCGAAAAATCGATTGGACGGAACCAGGCGTTACTGGCCCGACGTCGTCGCCGGAGCCGGGGTAGTTGCCGGTGCCGGGGTAGTTGCCGGTGCCGTCGTCGTGGCCGGTGCCGTCGTCGTGGCCGGGGCGCTGTCGGTCGGGGTGCCCACGACCGGGGTGTCGCTCTGGGTGGTCGTCGGCGTCTGCGTCACCGCTTCGGGGGCCGTAGTCGGTGCCGTCTCGGCAGCCGGTGCGGTCACTTCGGCAGGCACGACGTCGGTTGCCGGCGCGGTTTCGGCAGCCGGTGCTGCGTCAGCGGCAGGCGCCGCTTCTTCGGCGGCCGGGAAAGGCACCGGATCGGGCGACAGGGTCTGCAGATAGGCCAGGATGTCGGCACGTTCCTCGGCGGTGCGCACACCGGCGAAGTTCATCTTGGTGCCGGGCGCATAGGCCTTGGGATTGGTCAGGAAGGTGTTGAGGTTCTCATAGCTCCACACCTGGCCCTCGGCCTTCTGCTGCTGCAGAATGTCCGAATAGGCGAAGTCGGGCATATGGGCCTTGGTCGCACCGACGATGTGATAGAGGTTCGGACCCTGCTTGTTGGGCTCGCCTTCACCGAAATTGTGGCACGACTGGCACTTGCGAACGGCCGCGGCGCCACGATCGACGCTGGCGCTGGCCAGCAGCACGCCCAGCGGGATTTCGGGTGCAGCTTCGACCGGGGCACCGGCTTCGGCAATTTCGGGCTCGGGCAGGGCATAGCCCGGACCACGGCCCTCGATCGGGTGGTAGATGGCTTCGGCCAGAAAGCCGACACCCATCACGAACAACAGCGTGCCGAGGACGGCGCCGGTAATCTTGTTTAGCTCGAACGAATCCATTTGGTCTCTCTGCCGGTCCATCCCCTATGGACGAATATGTCTGGCTAGCCCACATTTTGTTTCCCCAATAGGGAAAACGGCCTCAACCGGCCAGCCCGACGCGCGCGGAAGATAGTATCAAGGCTTATGTGGCGCAACAGGTCAAAGCCCTGGTGCGACAATTCCCCCATCTCAATGATCGCGCTACGCGTCTTGTGCCCACATTGACAGCTTGGCGGCCCCGCGTCAAAAGCCGGGGGCCTACCATTTCTGGACACAACCATGAGCAAGAAGATCGCGTTTCAGGGCGAACCCGGGGCCTTCAGCCACGCCGCCGCCGCCAATGTCTTTCCGGGCGATGATTTCGTGGGCTGCGTCACCTTTGAGGAAACCCTGCAGGCCGTGCAGTCTGGCCGTGCCGATTTCGCCGTGGTTCCGGTCGAAAACTCGCTTTATGGCCGCATCACCGACATCCACCACCTCTTGCCCGAAAGCGGCCTCTTCATCATCGGCGAGACTTATCTGCGCGTCGAGATGACCCTGCTCGGCGTGGCCGGTGCGCGTCTTGAGGACATCAAGGCGGTCCAGTCGCTGTCCGTGGCCTTGGGCCAGTGCCGCAAATTCATCTCGGCCAATGGCTTCCGCACCATCAATGCGGTCGATACCGCCGGCTCCGCCCGCGAAATTGCCCAGAAGGCCGACAAATCCGTCGCCGCCATCGCCTCCCGCTTTGCTGGCGAAATCTATGGCCTGGACGTTCTTGCCTCCAATATCGAAGATGCTGACCACAACACCACGCGCTTCCTGGTGCTCTCGCCCACCGAAAAGCTGGCGCCGCAACAGGGCAAGGTGAAGACCACCTTCGTCTTCCGCGTCCGCAACGTTCCTGCAGCGCTCTACAAGGCCATGGGCGGCTTTGCTACCAATGGCGTCAACATGACCAAGCTCGAAAGCTACATGGTCGGCGGCGCCTTCACCGCCACTCAGTTCTATGCCGACATCGAGGGGCATCCCGACGATATCGGCGTCCAGCACGCCTTCGACGAGCTGAACTTCTTCACCGACTATTTCCGCATCCTGGGCGTCTATCCCGCCGCCACCGACCGCTGAAGCAGCCGCTCCCCAAACAAAAGCCGCGCCCTCCACCCGAGCGCGCGGCTTTTTATTTTGATGCTGTCCGCCACGCCAGCAACTGGCGTGGCGAAGCAGGTTCTTAGGCAGCCAGGCCCAGGAAGTCTCCTGCGGTCAGCTGCTTCTGACCGATCAGCATGATCTCCACATCGGCGACGGTGTCGCCGTTGACATCCGCGAAGATCACCGTGTTGGCGTCGACGAACGAGAAGGTCACGCTGTGAGCCAGTGTGGCGGCGTTCTGCCCGCCAAAGCCGAAGTCCTGGTTGCCGGCGAGGGTGATATTGGCATCGAGCAGGCGCAGGTCGATCTTGTCCACGCCGACGGCGAAGTCGGTGATCGTGTCGCGCGCGCCCGACCGGCTGTCATTGACCGTGGTGAACATGAAGATGTCGGCGCCGCCATTGCCGGTCAGCGTATCCGCGCCGCCATTGCCGCGAAGGACATTGCCCTGGTCATTGCCGATGATAAAGTCGTTGCCGGCCCCGCCGAAGGCATTCTCGATGACCACGCCGGTGCCGATGACGAACTTGCCGGCCGCAATGGTCGAGGTTTCCCCGGCATTGAGGTTGATCGACACCGAGCCGCTGACCGCTGCGGCGTTGATCAGGTCGACACCGGCGGCATCGGTCACGGTCCGCTCGCCGGTATAGGCATCGGTCAGGACATATTGATTGTCCTGCGTCACTTCCGAGCCCCAGGCCCGCACGGTCAGCGTCTCGAAGCGCGAGACTTCGCCGGTCACCTTGTCGATCAGCTTGAGCTTCCATTCACCGGCGCTCTGTTCGCCGAAGAAGGCGGTGGCGCCGATTTGGAAGGTTTCGGGCCATGGCGTGTCGGCCGCACCGGCGGCGGCGTCGGTGTCCTTGGACAGCGGCTGGTCGAACAGCACGATGGTCGTGCCATTGGGCGAAGTGATCTCGGCCCGCAGCTGGCTCGGCGTATTGCTGTTCAGCTTGAGGTCGAATTCCATGCGCTCGATGATGACATTCTTGTTCAGCGTGGCGGTCGCGGTCGTGCCGTTGGGGTCATTGTCCGGAATGTCGGCTGCCGCACTGGCGCTCGTGCCTTCGGCGCTCACCCAGTTGGCCGCGGTCTTTGCCGCGTCCACCCAGGACGCTGCCAGGCGCACGGCGGCCGAGATATCCACGAGACCAAAACCGATGTCGCGCGAGAAGGCGAGGCCGCCGAAATTGACCAGATTGCCGGTCAGCACCGTGTGGTTGTTCGGCTCGATCACCCGTGCCGTCATGGCGAGAATGTTCGCAACGTCACGGAAGCCCAGCAGCGGATTGGCCTGCAGCATCAGCGCTGCGGTCGCGCCCACGATCGGGCCCGAATAGGAGGTGCCAAAGTTCTGGAAGGCATAATTGCCCGCTGCCCCGGCCTGGGTATTGTAGCCGGCCGCGCCAGTGATATCGGCAGAGACCAGGCCAAAGCCGGAATTGACCGATTGCGCCTTGTCGGTGGGATTTTCACCGCCAAAGGCCGAGACCAGCACCGACGCGCCAGGGGTGGTGTAGCTGGACTTCTGGCCCAACTCGTTCACCGCGCCGACCGAGATGATGTACTTGTTGTTGGTGGTCCCGGTCATCGCCGCATCGGCGTTGTTCGGGCCTTCATTGCCCGCCGATACCTCGATCACGGTGCCCAGGCCATTGCGGCCTTCCTTGGCGCCCTTCTCGATGGAACGTAGGTAGAGATAGTCTTCGCTCTGCTGGTCAGTATTGGGACCGACGAAGAAGTTTTCCGAAAAGGCAGGGTCCTTGCCGAACGAATTCACCCACACATCGGCTTTCACGATGTCGGTCAGGTGATTGTAGAGCTTGGGCACACTGGTATTGTTGCCCTTGGACAGCGCCAGGCCCGACACCAGCTTTACATCGGGCGCAATGCCGACCATGCCAATGCCGTCATTGGCGGCCATGCCGACGATAGAGCCGACGACCGTGCCATGACCATGGGCTTCCGGATCCGGAGTATAGGCACCGCCCTGAGCCGCCGTGGTGGGCGTAGACAGTGCATCCGGCCCCGTAGCGCCGTTTACCGAGTTGTATGTAAGATCGGCGAGGACGTTCTTGACCATCGACTCGTGCTTGAGGTCGAGGCCATCATCGTTGATGACCACGCGAACGCCCTTGCCGGTGTACCCATCTGCCCAGGCGCCCGCAATGTTGAGGTCAAGGAACTTGTTGGGTTTTACGTCACCATCGGCATAACGCTGCCCGGTATTCTTGAGATACCACTGCGCTGCAATCAGAGGGTCGTTTAGCGCGTCGATGTCGAGCTTGGCGAGGTCGCCGTGCTCGAAGGATGTACCCAGAAGAATGGGCAGGCCGCCCGTGCCGCCCTTGATCGGGTCGCCCGGATTGGCGATCTTGTCGATGACCACCTGCCGGATGGCATCGGTGGTGGGCATGGTCGTCATCACGTTCGAAAGGAAGCCGCGGGCCTCGTTGGTATCGCTCGAGGTGAAGGTGGCCTGGAACGGCGCCTTGCCGAAATTGGGGTCGGCGAAACTGCGGCCATCGGCGATTTCGGTGAAAATCTTGGCGGCAGCTTCCCGGTTCTGGCTGATGGCGCGGTCGGAATCATTGGTCGAGCCACGTGCGCCGGCGAGCAGATAGAAGGGCAGCTCCGCGATGTCGAGGCCGCCATCGGTCACTCTGGAAATCCAATAGGCGCGGCCTTCCGTGTCGGGATTGCGCGCCAGGAACGCATTGTAGATGCGATCCACGACCTGCCCGACCTCGGTGCCGATGCCGCCCATGATCGCCTGCGATTCATCGGACGCCCACATGCTGCGCGCGATCGGCACGATATTGCCGCCCAGCGGCCCCTCGAGCTGGTCCGCCCAGTAGCGCAGCCCCTCGGGGTCGGCAGGGCGATTGAGATAGGTGATATAGAGTCTCGAGATGATCTCGTAAGATTGTGCACTTGCCATGTTTGGCCCCAGTTGACTGCCTGATCAGTCGCCCGACGCAGCGTTCCCGGAGCAAACGAACCATCATAAAAACCGCCGGACCAGTTAGGCACGGCGGCGCAATGCCGGTTCGAATACTATAGGCTCAGCGCGACGGCGAAGTGATTGCTCCCTATGCAATCAACGCAGCGCATGAGCACAATGCTTCCTGTCCCTGAAAGCGCCCAGCGGCCTGCATGACTGCACCATTACGCTGATGTTAAGCATAATTACGCGCAATCGGGATTTTCTCCATGTTGAGAAAATAATCCCTCTGGCATTCTCTCCTGATTCGGCGGGTGTGCCACGATCCCGCCATAAAGGCGCGAATCAGCCTTCGTTCTCGGGGGGTACATCCCCCCGCTGCGCCAGGCTCTTGGGCAGGTCGGGGGCGCCTTCGACGCGGTCGCGGAACAGGGTGGCGCGGGCGAGCAGCATCAGGGTGATCGGGGTGGTAATGGTCACGAACAGGAAGATCGCGATCTCGTGCAGCACCAGGCGCTGCTGCGTCAGCGTGAAATAGATGGCCGAGCCGAAAAGGATCAGCCCGCCGCCCATGCTGGTGCCCATGGTGGGCGCATGGATGCGCAGGTAAAAATTGCCCAGCCTGACCAGGCCTAGGCAGCCGGCCATGGTCAGCAGCGCGCCGATGACCACCAGAGCCGACACCAGAATGGAAAGCCAGAGGGGCAGGTCCTCGATCATTCGATCACCTCGCCGCGCATGAGGAATTTCGCCAGCGCTACCGTGCCCACGAAACCGAGCAGTCCGATCAACATGGCCAGCTCGAAATAGACCTGCGAATTGGTGCGGATGCCCAGCGTGATCAGCATCAGCAACGCCACCACATAGAGCGCATCCAGCGCCAGGATGCGGTCCTGCGCGCGTGGCCCCATCACCATGCGATAGAGCGTGGCCAGCATGGCGATGCCGAGCATGAACTGGGCGGCAAACAGGCTCCAGAAGAGAATGGCGGTGCTCATTGGAAAATCTCCAGCAGCAGCGATTCGTAGCGGTTCTTGATGGTTTCGACCCAGTCGTCTGCATCGACCAGGTCGAACACATGGATGAGGACCACGCTGCGGTCGCGGTCATATTCGAGCCAGGCGCTGCCCGGCGTGGCAGTGATCAGCGTCGCCAGCACCGCCAGAGCGAAAGGATTGGTCAGTTCCAGCTTCATCTCGACAAAGCCGGCCGTCGGCCTGGGCCGCGGATGCAGCAGTACCCACAAGACCGCCATGTTGGAGCGGATGATATCCAGCCCCGCGACGAAGACCAGTTGCAGCACCTTGAGGGGCCGGCGCACCGTAAGCGGCTCCGGGATCACCGCATTGGCGAGCATCGACACGCCGATGGCAATCACCGCGCCCAGCAGCATGTGGCCGAGGCCAGCGGATTGCTGCAGCACCAGCCAGAAGATGAACAGCACGACGGCCAGGATGGGGTGGGGAAGGATCTTGCTCATCCCTGGCCTCCCTGCGGCAGCACCACGTCGATATAGCCGGTGGGCGAATGCAGGAACATTGCGGTTTCGCCCAGGAAGGTCATGGCCGGTCCCGCCGCCACTGCCATCAGTACGCACAGCGCCAGGAGAGCGACGATCGGCGCAATCTCCATCGGCCTTAGCCGCAGCGAGCCTTCCGGCAACGACGTCCAGAAGATGTTGATGCCGTTACGGACCATCGAGATGAGCACGAAGAGCCCGGATACGATCACCGCGCCGATAAACCACCAGGTGGCGGCCGAGGGCGCCCCTTCGGCATTGATCGCCGCCGAGATCATGGTGAATTTGGCGAGGAACCCGGAGAGCGGCGGCAGGCCGGCCATGACCAGGGCCGCCACGGCAAAGCACCAGCTGATCAGCGTTGCCGCCGCCGGAATGGTGCGGCTGACTTCCTGGTCTTCGTCCAGTTGCTCGTCCTCGTCACCATAGAGTTCGAGCGACACGGCGAGAACCTGTGCTTCGGCCGGCAGGATCTGGTCGATCACGTCCTTGAGCAGGAAGAGCGCACCCGCAGCCAGCGTCGCAACGACCACATAATAGAGCGCTCCGGTGGTCACCCCCGGCGCATTATAGGCGACGGCCAGCAGCAGCGTTCCGGCCGAAACCAGAATGAGATAGCTCGCCAGCCGGTCCAGTGCCTTGCAGGACAGGGCCCCGATACTGCCATAGGCGATGGTGGCCACGCCGATGAAGAGCAGCGTGTTCTGCCCGAACGTATATTCCGGACCTGTGCTATTGGCGAAGACCAGCGTCCAGAGCCGCAGAATGGCGTAAAAGCCCACCTTGGTCATCACCGCAAACAGCGCCGCCACCGGTGGCGCGGCCGCCGAATAGGTATTGGGCAGCCAGAAATGCAGCGGCCAGGCGCCGGCCTTGATCAGGAAGGCGACGCCAAGCACGGCGGCGCCGGCTTCGAACAGGCCGCGATCCTCCGCCGCAATGGTGGGGGCCACGCGGGCGATATCGGCCATGTTGAGCGTTCCGGTCGTGCCATAGATCAGCGCCACGCCGATCAGGAACAGGAACGAGGCAACCAGGTTGATGGCGATATAGTGCAGCGCCGAGCGCACCCGGTTGCGGCCGCCGCCATGCAGCACCAGCCCATAGGAGGCGGCCAGCAGCAGTTCGAAGAAGACGAAGAGATTGAACAGGTCGCCGGTGAGAAAGGCGCCGTTCAGCCCCATGGTCAGTGCATGGAACAGCGGGAAGAAATTGGTGCCCTTATTATACCAGCGCGCCGAGGCATAGACGAGCGAGGCCAGGGCCAGGATCGAGGTGGTCAGCACCATCAGCGCGGCCAGCCTGTCGGCCACCAGCACGATGCCGAACGGCACCGGCCAATTGCCGAGCGGATAGACCGCGGCGGCCGCGCCGCCCGACTGCGCCAGCACCACGAACAGCAGCAGCGACACCAGCACCAGGATGACACTGAAGGCGATGTTGAGCCCCAGAACCCGCGATTTGGTACGCATGTCGCCCAGCACCAGATTGGCGATGGCGGCAGCCATGGGGACGAGGATGGGCAGGATGGCGATATGGTTCATGCCCGTCATCTCAGTTCCCCTTGCCGTCGACATGGTCATTGCCGGTCACGCCACGGGCGGCCAGCATGACGACGAGGAACAGGGCAGTCATGGCAAAGCCGATGACGATGGCGGTCAGCACCAGCGCCTGCGGCACCGGGTCGGTATAATCGGCAGGGTTGGCGTCCGATCCCGACAGAATAGGGGCAGCGTCCATGCGCAGCCGGCCCATGGCCAGGATAAACAGGTTCACCGCATAGGACACCAGCGACAGGCCCACGATCACCTGGAAGGTGCGTGGACGCAGCAGCAGATACACCCCGGAAGCGGCCAGAACGCCGATGGCAATGGCGAGCGTCAGTTCCATTTGTCGAGCCCCTCCCGGATCTTGGGCTTGGACGACCCCGCCGCCTTCGGGCGACGGATGGATTGGTGGGCAAGCGCGATAAGCATGAGCACCGTGGCGCCGACCACCAGCGCGAAGACGCCGAGATCGAACAGCAGCGCTGTGGCCATTGGCACCTTGCCGATCAGCGGAATATCCGCATAGGCAAAGGCCGAGGTCAGGAAGGGGGCGCCCAGCGCCATGGCGCCGAGACCCGTCAAGAGTGCCAGCAGCAACCCCCAACCGATCCACAGTACCGGCAGGATGCGCAGGCGCTCCTCCACCCAGCGTGTTCCGCCCGCCATATATTGCAGGATGAAGGCCAGCGACATGACGATGCCGGCGATGAAGCCGCCGCCCGGCAGATCGTGGCCGCGCAGGAACATGTAGATGGCCACCACGATGATCACCGGGAACAGCCAGTTCATCATCAGCGCTGGAATGCGCAGGAAGTCGTCGGCCACGTGCTGGCCCGACCCATTGGCATATTCGTCGAGTACCCGCTGCTGCTCCGGCCGTTCCACGCTGTCGGCTGCCGGGCGGAAACGACGCAGCAGCGCGAACACCGTCAGCGCCACCATGCCCAGCACGGTGATTTCGCCCATTGTGTCGAAGCCGCGGAAGTCCACCAGCATCACATTGACCACATTGGTGCCGCCACCCTCGCTATAGGCATTGGCGAGGAAGAAGTCCGAAATGCCCTCGGGGGCCTGGCGGGTCATGATGGCGTAGCTGGCGACCGCCGTGCCGATGCCCACGAGGCTGGCCAGGGTGAAGTCGCGATAGCGCCGGAAGCGGGTCGGCCAGTTGAGGTCCTCGGCGACCGGCATGCGCTTGGGCAGCCAGCGCAGGCCGAGCAGGATCAGGACCGTGGTGGCGATCTCCGCCAACAACTGGGTCAGCGCCAGGTCGGGCGCCGAGAACCAGGCGAAGGTGATGCAGGTTGCGAGCCCCGCGCCGCCGAGCAGGATCATAGCCACGAGGCGATGGAACTTGGCCTGATGCGCCGCGGCAATAGCGCTGATGCAGCCCAGAAGCCAGATGATCCCGAGAATGGGGTCGAAATTGTCGGGCAGTGGCAAATTGCCGAGTTGCGCCCAGCCGGCGCCGGTGCCGGCGCACAGCGCCAGCAGCACCACGATGAAGATCTGTGGTTGCAAGCGGTTGGTACCGAACACCGACACCACCTTGCGGGCCCAGCGATTGGTGGCGGTCACGAGGATACGCTCGAACACGCGTTGCCCGCGCAGTCCCCGGGTCAGCGGCACACCGTCGATATTCCGCAGGCGCCGGTAATAGGGCACATAGATAATGGCCCCGCCCACCAGCGCGATCAGGCTCATCACCAGCGGCAGGTTGAAACCGTGCCAGATCGAGAGGCTGTAATATGGCGTTTCCGGTCCCAGCACCGATTGCACGGCGGCGGCAAGGTAGGGGCCGATGGTGATGCCGGGAATGATGCCGACGGCCAGGCAGATCAGCACCAGCAGTTCCACCGGGCGGCGCATCAGCGCCGGCGGTTCGTGCGGTACCACCTCGAGCTCGGTCGGCGGCGGCCCGAAGAACACGCCGTGCACGAACTTGATCGAATAGGCCACGCTCAGCATGCCGGCCAGCGTCGCGCCGATTGGCAGGGAGAGATTGACGAAGATATTGGGGTCGAACTCCGCCGTCTCGGTAAAGAACATTTCCTTTGACAGGAACCCGTTCAACAGCGGCACGCCGGCCATGGCGGCGCTGGCGATGATGGCGAAGGTGCCGGTAACCGGCATGAACTTGATCAGCCCGCTGAGCTTGCGCACGTCGCGCGTCCCGGCCTCGTGGTCGATAATGCCCACGGCCATGAACAACGAAGCCTTGAAGGTGGCGTGATTGGCGATGTGGAAGATGGCGGCCACCGCGGCGAGCGGTGTTCCCATGCCGAGCAGGGTGGTGATCAACCCCAGATGGGAAATAGTCGAATAGGCGAGCAGGCCCTTGAGATCGCGCTGGAACAGCGCGGTATAGGCCCCGAAGATGAGCGTCACCAATCCCGTATATGTGACGATCCAGAACCACAGCTGGCTGTCAGACATCACCGGCCAGAACCGGGTGAGCAGGAATACACCGGCCTTCACCATGGTGGCCGAATGCAGATAGGCCGAAACCGGCGTCGGCGCCGTCATGGCATTGGGCAGCCAGAACTGGAAGGGGAACTGCGCGCTCTTGGTGAAGGCGGCGAGCAGGAACAGGATCAGCGTCACCGGATAGAGCGGGTGCTCGACGATCATCGAGCCCGAAGCCAGCACCACGTCGAGGTCATAGCTGCCCACGATATGGCCGATAAGCATCATCGAGACGAACAGCGCCAGCCCGCCCGTGCCGGTGATGATCAGCGCCATGCGCGCGCCGTCGCGGGCATCGCTACGGTGATACCAGTAGCCGATCAACAGGAACGAGACGAGGCTGGTCAGCTCCCAGAAGATGGCAAGCTGGATGATATTGCCCGACATGACCAGGCCCAGCATGGCGCCCATAAAGGCCATCAGCAGCGCGTAAAAGCGCGGCACCGGGTCCTTGGGCGACATGTAGTAGCGCGCATAGAGCACCACCAGAAGGCCGATAAAGGTGATGAGCACGCAGAACAGCCAGGCCAGCCCATCCATGCGGAAATTGAGCGTCAACCCAGCCGAGGCGATCCAGTCCAGCTTGTAGGTGACGACGCCGCCATCGGTAATGGCGGGGAACAGGAAGATGGTCAGCAGTAAACAGATACCGGCTACCGTGCCGCCCAGCCATGCCTCGCCGTTTCGGGCTCCGGCGGGCATTGCCACCGCGATCAGGCTGGTCAGGAACGGCAAGGCCCAAATGAGCGTGAGGGCAATGTCGGTTGGCATCGTGTTTCGCGACTACTCCACTAGTGTTGATCACTCTCTGCCTAAACGGTGAAGTGCGGATCGGCAACCCACACCAAATGCATATAGGGGCAAGTTTTTTGAAATTTTTGGCATCGCGTCAATTCGCCTCCCTCTCGATGTCGCGATGATGACAATCGGCGGGCTTCGACTTCAGTCGCGCGCGCCGTTTCTGCCCGTCCCCTATGCTCAGCATCCCCGCCATTGCTGTCGATTGCCCTATGCCGCGCCCGGCAATGGCGTTGACACGCTGGCGGCCCCCGCTATGGTCCGCGCCAGTTACATTCAGGATGCCGCCATGTCGCACGCCCAGCTTGCCCAGATCATCGACACCGCCTTCGAAAACCGCGCCGACGTCAATTTCGGCACGACTGGTGAAATTCGCGATGCCGTCAACACCGCGCTCGACCTGCTCGACAGTGGCAAGGCCCGTGTCGCCGAGAAGGTCGATGGACAGTGGCAGGTCAACCAGTGGCTGAAGCGCGCCGTGCTGCTCTCCTTCCGTCTCAACGACAACGTGCCCATGACCGGAGGACCGCAGGGGTCGACCTGGTGGGACAAGGTGCCGACCAAGTTCGAAGGCTGGAGCGAGAACCACTGGCGCGAAGCCGGCTTCCGCGCCGTGCCCGGCGCCATCGTGCGCAAGTCCGCCTTCATCGGCAAGAACGCCATTCTCATGCCCAGCTTCGTCAATCTGGGCGCCTATGTCGATGAAAGCACCATGGTCGACACCTGGGTGACCGTCGGCTCCTGCGCCCAGATCGGCAAGAATGTGCACCTCTCGGGCGGTGTCGGCATTGGCGGCGTGCTCGAGCCGCTGCAGGCCGGCCCCACCATCATCGAGGACAATTGCTTCATCGGCGCCCGCTCCGAAATCGTCGAGGGCGTCGTGGTCGGCGAGGGCTCGGTTGTCTCCATGGGCGTCTTCATCGGTGCCTCCACCAAGGTGGTCAACCGCCATACCGGCGAAGTCCATATCGGCAGGGTGCCGCCCTATTCCGTCGTCGTTTCCGGCAGCCTCCCGGGCAAGCCGCTCCCCGATGGCACGCCGGGCCCGAGCCTTTACTGCGCAGTCATCGTCAAGACCGTCGACGCCCAGACGCGCTCCAAGACCGGCATCAACGAGCTGCTGCGCGACTGATCGAACGCGCTTTCGCCCGCGAGAGGACTGCAATATTGTGCCGGGGCCGGATGGGTCCCGGCACATTTGGTTTTTGGGAGGGGATAACCATGGATATCAAGTCGATGTTTCTCGCCAGTTCCGGCCGCATTTCGCGCCGTACCTGGTGGTTCGGCACGCTGATGCTGATCGCGGCCAGTCTGGTCATCAATCTTGTCCTGGCCCTGGTCGGGCTTGGGGTGAGTTCGTGGATGCCTCTTATCGTTTATCTGCTGATGATCTACCCGGCCTATAATCTCGGCCTCAAGCGTCGGCACGACCGCGATAATCCCGGTCAGGACTATCTCATTCTCCTCGCCGGCTCAGCCGTCTTCACCATCCTGCAGAGCTTGGGAATCGGTTATAGTCCGGTTGATCTGGGCAACGGCTTCGTCGGCATGATGCCCGATCTCTGGATGTCGTTGCTGCAACTGGCCTTCGCCATTTTCGGCATCTACATGCTGGTGCAGCTGGGCTTCCTCAAGGGCACCACCGGCGACAACAGCTACGGGCCCGATCCGCTGGCCTGATTTTTCCAGCCGACAAGGACGGCAAGCCATTCGTGACTGATCTTTCGACCGACTATGCCGTCCGCCTGCTCGAACGCCTCATCGCCTGCCGCTCGGTCACCCCCGAAGCAGCGGGCGTGCAGGATTTGCTCGCCCACGAACTCACCGAACTCGGCTTTGCCGTCACGCGCCTGCGTTTTGAGGGCGATGGCTCCTATCCCGTCGATAATCTCTTTGCCACGCGCGGGCAGGGCGGCCGCCGCCTGCTCTTTGCCGGCCATACCGATGTGGTCCCCCCCGGCGATGTCGCCAACTGGACCGCCGACCCCTTCGTGCCCCGCCATGCCGATGGCAAGCTCTATGGCCGCGGCGCCGCCGACATGAAGTCAGGGATTGCCGCCTTCGTCGCCGCCTGCGCCGCCACACCGCCCGAAGCCGGCACCATCCAGCTCGCCATCACCAATGACGAGGAAGCCGACGCCATCAACGGCACCGAGAAGCTGGTGGCCTGGATGGCCGAGAACGGCCACGCCTTCGATTTCGCCATTGTCGGCGAACCCAGTTCGGCCCAGACCCTGGGTGACAGCATCAAGATCGGCCGCCGTGGCTCGTTCTCCGGCAAGGTCACCGTCACTGGCACGCAAGGCCATGTCGCCTATCCCGACAAGGCCAACAATCCGCTGCCCGTGCTGGCCGCCATCGTCACCGCGCTGTCCAGCGAGCGGCTCGACACCGGCACCGACCATTTTCCGGCCTCCAATCTCGAGGTCACCACCATCGATGTCGGCAATCCCACCTCCAACGTCATCCCGATGAGCGGCACGCTGCGCTTCAACATCCGCTACAATGACAGCTGGACCCCGGACACGCTGGCCGATTGGGTCCGCTCCCGCATCGCCACTGTGCCCGCCAATGGCACCACCATCGCTTTCGAAGTGTCCGGCATCCCCTCGCGCGCCTTTCTGTCGCCGCTTAGCGCCGATATAGAAACGCTTTCGGCCGTTATTGCCGAGCGCAATGGGCGCCCGCCCGAATATTCCACCGGCGGTGGCACTTCCGATGCGCGGTTCATCGCCCAATATGGGCCGGTGGTGGAATGCGGCCTGGTGGGTCCCTCTATGCACAAGGCCGACGAGCACATCGCCGTCGCCGATCTCACCGGGCTCACCGAAATCTATCACCGCTTCATGCAGCTCTATTTCTCCGGGGCAGGGCGATGAAAATCTGGGCGCTGCTCAGCGCCGCCTTTGCCGGCTGGGTCGAGATCGTGCGGGGCGAGGCCGATTGGCGTCGCCATTTCGTCATCACCATGCCCGGGCTTGTCACGGCGCTGGTGCTGTTCCTGGTCTTCGCCTTCCTTTCGGTGGTCGTCGCCTCCACCAGCGTCGGCATCCCTACCCTTTCGGGCTTCATCGCCGTCATGCTGGTGCAGGCCCTGGGCATTGCTGCCCTGGTCATCGGCCTCTATGCCACGCGCATGATGGTGCCGACCGAAGCGAAGCTGCTCGATGCTCTGGTCCCCGGCGTCTATCTGCTGGTGCTCTACATTATCCTGGGCACCATATTGTCGCTGTTCGGTGGCGCGGTCCTGCTGCTGCTCTGGGCCATCATGGCCGTGCTGCTCTATCGCCTTGGGCGCATGGCCGCAGGCTGGTCGCTCGGCGTTTCGGTGGGCTTCGCACTTCTTACCCTGGTCCTCCTTGTCGGCATGCCCCTGACGCTCTACATGCTAACCGGACCCACCGCCGCTCCCGCCGCCTAAGACGAGACCAAAGCCCTTGGCCCAGCCTTCCCAGACATTTTTCGACGAAGCCACCAATGCCGTGCGAGGCTGCTGGGCCCTGATCACCGGCAAGCGCAATGCGTCGGCCTGGTTCGATTTCTCCCAGCGTGGTCTGGTGGGCAGTTTCGTCGCCGTGCTGATCGCCATGCTGCTGGCCGGCTTTGGCCCCATGTTGCTGGGCATTCCGGTGCGCGCCGGGGCGCCCACCCAGTCGATCATCGTCAACGCCATCCTCTTCGCCGCCCAGGCCGGCATGGCCTGGATCGTGCTGCGGCAAATGGGCCGTCAGGACGGCTTCGTGCCCTATCTCGTCGCCACCAATTGGGTGACCCTGGTCTCGGGCGTGCTGCTGCTGATCTCGCTGTTCTTCGGCGAACTCGGCCTCATCGTGCTGCTCGCCGTGGTGATCGTGGCCATTCTGACCTTCGTCAATATCGGCCGCTTCATCGTCACCCTCTCAGCCATCCAGATCGGCCTGCTCTTCGTGTCCCAGGCCGTCGGCGTCTTCCTGGCCCTGGGGATCGTCGCCATCTTCCTGCCGGTGCCGACCGTCTAGTTCACTTCGAACTGAGGTGCACTCGGTGCTCCTTCGCATCCCTGCTTGAGGCAGGGCTGTCGCATATGCGTTTGAGCGTGCTGCACACCCCCTCCCAAGCTCGCCCGTCAAGGGGGGGCGCATCGCGTTTGGGGTGAGATTTTGCCAAAGACACGGCCCGAACTCCCTCCCCCCTTGAGGGGGAGGGCCGGGGTGGGGGGTGGTTCAGTAGCCCACCGATGCACCCCTCCCTCATTCCCTCCCCTCACGGGGGGGGGAGGCGAAAGGGTTGAGAGTTCATTTCAGTTTGAAATGACGTAGTTAGGTCTGGCCGTTGGATCAGTAATCCACGCCGGTCAGATAGAGCCCGCTTGCCGGCGCCATCGGGCCGCAGCGGGTGCGGTCGGCGGCGTCGAGCGCGGCGCGGAAATCGGCGGGGCTCCATTTCCCCTCGCCCACCAGCTTGAGCGATCCGACCATCGAGCGCACCTGATGGTGCAGGAACGAGCGGGCGCTGGCGGTGACCGAAATCACCTCGCCATCTCCGGTCACATCGAAGGCGTCGAGCGTGCGGACCGGCGAATTGGCCTGGCACTCTGCCGAGCGGAAGGTGGAGAAATCGTGCTGCCCCAGGATCAGCTGCGCAGCAATATGCATGCGGTCCACATCGAGCGGCTTGGCAACGTGCCAGACCTGGTTGCGCTCGATCGCTGCCGGAGCCCGGCGGTTGAGAATGCGATATTCATAATGCCGCGCCTTGGCCGAAAACCGCGCCTCGAACTCTTGGCCAACCGCCGCGCAGTCGATCACAACCACCGGATGGGGCCGCAGATGATAGTTGAGCGCCTCGCGAATGCGGAACGGGTCCCACTCTTTGCCGAGGTCGAAATGCGCCACCTGGCCCAGGGCATGCACGCCGGCATCGGTGCGCCCGGCCGCCTGCGTCACCACCACCTCGCCGGAAAATCTTGCAACGGCCTCTTCCAGCGCCTGCTGCACGCTCATCCGGTCCGCCTGCCGCTGCCAGCCGCAGAACGGGGTTCCGTCATATTCGATGATGAGCTTGTAGCGTGCCATCAGCTGACTGTGGCCGGCAGCGGTCCGGCGCCGCGGAGGAAAGTGCCAGCGTCCATAGCGCCCTTGCCTTCGCGCTGCACCTGGATCAGCCGCACCGCGCCCGTGCCGCAGGCAATGGTCAGTCCATCCCCGATCAGCGCGCCCGGCGCGCCGCTACCCTCGACAAGGCTCGAGCGCAGCGCCTTGATGCGCACCGGCTTGCCGCCCAGTTCCAGCTCGAACCAGGCCCCCGGAAACGGCGAGAGCCCGCGAATGCGGTTATGCACCTCATCGGCGCTTTGGGAAAAATCGAGCCGGGCCTCGGCCTTCTCGATCTTGGTCGCATAGGTCTCGCCGCTTGGCGGCTGCGGGGTGAAATCGAGGCTGCCGCGCTCCAGCGCCGCCAGCGCACGGCCCATCAGGTCGGCCCCGACGCGCATCATCTGGTCGTGCAATTCGCCCGCCGTCATCTCCGGCCCGATGGCGATGATCTCGGTCGGCCCCATGGCGCCGGTGTCGAGCCCTTCATCCATCTGCATGACCACGATGCCGGTCTGCTTGTCGCCCGCCATGATAGCGCGCTGGATCGGCGCCGCCCCGCGCCAGCGCGGCAGGAGCGAACCATGGAGGTTAAGACAACCATATTCTGGCGCGTCCAGCACCGGTTTGGGAAGGATCAGCCCATAGGCCACCACCACCGCAACCTCGGCATCGAGGGCCGCAAACTGCGCCTGCTCGGCCTCGCCCTTGAGCGATCGTGGCGTGAAAACCGGAATGCCGAACGCCTCGGCCGCTTCATGCACCGGGCTCCGGCGCTCGGCCTGTCCGCGCCCCGCCGGCTTTGGTGCCCGCGTATAGACCGCCACCACTTCATGCCCCGCCGAGACGATCTCGGTCAGCGTCGGTACGGAAAATTCGGGCGTACCCATGAAAACGACGCGCATGCCCGGAGCCCTTCGATCTGGATGCTTGTTTTATCGTCATTGCCCGGCTTGATCGGGCAATCCATCGGCGGTTGCCTGGATCACCGGGTCAAGCCCGGTGATGACGGTATTCAACGCGACAGTGTTCGATTACCGCGCCGCCAGCTTGGCCTGCTTGTCGAATTTCTTGATCACGCGATCACGCTTCAGCCGGCTCAAATAGTCGATATAGAGCACGCCATCGAGGTGATCGAGCTCGTGCTGAATGCACACCGCCAGCTTGCCCTCGGCGTCCTTGGTGACTTCCTTGCCCTCGAGATCGGTATAGGTCACCGACACTTCATTGGGCCGCTCGACCTCGTAATAGAGCTCGGGAATCGACAGGCACCCCTCTTCGGTCACCTGCATCTGCTCACCAAAATGGGTGATTTCCGGGTTGATCATCACCAGCGGGGCAGGGGGTTCGCCCTCGCCGGCCAGGTCCATCACCACGATACGCTTGAGCACGCCGATCTGCGGCGCGGCCAGGCCAATGCCCGGCGCGTCATACATGGTGTCGAGCATATCCTTGGCCAGCGTCTTGATCTCGTCGTCGACCTCGACGATCGGATCGGCAACGGCGCGCAGACGCGCATCGGGAATGATCAAAATTGGGCGGATGGCCATGGCAGGGAGTCCGGCAAAAATGGGATTGCCCCCGATATGGCGATTTCCGCCGGTCCGGTCAACCATATGGCACCGCGATAGAACATTCTGTGAACGCCCGAATCGATCTAGATAGAGAGCATGGACAGCACTCTCTTCACCCTCGGCGATACGCCCATCAGCCTTGTCAGCGCCATGGCGGCCGCTGTCGGCCTTGTGGTGGTGCTCTTGCTGGTGCTGCTGCTCTCGGCCCTGCGCTCAGGCCGCGAACGCGCCGCCGAGGCGCTCGCGCAGCAAACGCGCTCGGCCGAGCTTGAGCGCCATCTGGCCGGCCTGATGCAGGTGCAGTCGGAAATGACGGGCCGCATGCAGACCATGTCCGAGATTTTCGGCTCCCGCACCTCCGACCTCGCCAGGCTGGTCAATGAACGGCTGGATTCAACCTCCCAACGCGTCGGACAGGCCCTGCAGGAGACTAGGACCCGCACCGACGAGGGCCTGAGCAAGCTGCATGAACGCCTCGCCGTCATCGACCGCGCCCAGTCCACGATTTCGGCGCTGTCGTCCGAAATCGTCTCGCTGCAATCGATCCTCTCCAACAAGCAGACGCGTGGCGCCTTCGGGCAGGGGCGGATGGAAGCCATCATCGCCGATGGCCTTGCCCCCAATGCCTATGCCTTCCAGTCGACGCTCTCCAATGGCTCGCGTCCCGATTGCGTCGTGGTCATGCCCAATGGTGCGCCGTCGCTGGTCATCGACGCCAAATTCCCGCTCGAAAGCTGGCAGCGCCTGAGCACGGCTTCCTCCCCCGAGGAATTGCGTCAGGCCCAATCCGGCTTCCGCGCTGATCTCGGCGTCCACATCAAGGCCATTTCGGAAAAATACCTGATCCCCGGCGAGACGCAGGACACGGCCTTCATGTTCGTGCCGTCCGAATCGATCTTCGCCGATCTGCATGAGCATTTCGAGGACGTGGTGCAGCGCGCCGCGCGCGCCCGGGTGGTGATCGTGTCGCCCGCCCTGCTCATGCTCTCGATCCAGGTCATCCAGGCGCTGTTGCGCGACGTGCGCATGCGCGAGCAGGCCCATCTCATCCAGAAGGAAGTGCGTGAGCTCTTGGCCGACATCACCCGCCTCGACGAGCGGGTCAATCGTCTCCAGACCCATTTCACTCAGGCGCAAAAGGACATTGGCGACATCGTCATTTCGTCGGGCAAGATCGCCCGCCGCGGCGACCGCATCGACGCCATGGATTTCGAAGACCAGCCGCGCCTGACCGAGGACTGATCAGGCGCTTTTCCGATCACATTCCCGCCGCCACCGAACCGACCCTCTGCCCCCGCGTTGAGCCAGCAACCCAACCCATGGAGGCCAAGATGGCTCAGCCCCGCGACAATTCCGATGCCCTTATCCCCGTCGATGCCGTACTCGACGCCGGCGATCAGCCGGTCCTGTCCTTCCCCTATAGTCAGGACGAGATCGAGGATCTGCTCTATGGCGCCGACCGGCCGGTAGAAGAGCGCATGCAGCGCCTGCGTGACATGCGCGAGGAACTGGTGGCGCGCGAAAGCGGCGATTTCGGCGACCAGGACCCCAAGGCCATCATCGAGGAAATCGACCGCGCGCTCGAGGAGTTGCAGGCCGATAGCAACTATGCCGATGAAAACGGCGCACTCGATGCCGCCATTGCCATCGATCCTAACGACCATCTCGACGCGCTGTCGCCCGACGATGTCGAAGCCCGCCAGGCCCTGACCGGCGAGGAAGACGAGGACAGCGACGAGAACTTCGACGCCGAGCTCGAGGACGACGAGCTCAACGAAACGCTCGGCCTGTAATAGGCGAAGGCCGCCTAAATCTGCGTGCGGGCCTTGAGCGCTTGGCTCAGCGTGCCCTCGTCCAGATAGTCGAGCTCCCCGCCCACCGGCACCCCATGGGCCAGGCGGCTCACCTTGACGCCGCTGCCGTCCAGCCGGTCGGTGATGTAATGTGCCGTGGTCTGGCCCTCCACCGTGGCATTCATCGCCAGGACGATCTCGGCATAGTCAGCCGCCCGCGCGATCAGCGCATCGAGGTTGAGATCGTCTGGCCCGACCCCATCGAGTGGCGACAGCACGCCGCCCAGTACATGATAGCGCACCTGGCCGACGCCCGCTCGCTCCAGCGCCCAGAGATCGGCCACATCCTCGACCACGATCAGCATGCCGCTCTCGCCGCGCCTGGGGTCCGAGCAGATCGAGCAGGGGCTCATGGTGTCGATATTGCCGCAGACCTCGCAGGTGCGCACGGCAAGCACCGCCCGGTCCAGCGCCGCCGATAGCGGCAGCATGAGCTGGTCCTTCTTCTTGATCAGATGCAAGACCGCCCGCCGCGCCGAGCGCGGGCCCAGGCCCGGCAATCGGGCCATCAGCTGGATCAACTGTTCGATTTCCGGTCCGCCGGATGCCATTTCAGTTCACCGGATCGCCCTCTCCCTTGTGGGAGAAGGTGGCGCGCAGCGCCGGATGAGAGGTGAGCGGCACTTAGGCCGCTCGACTTTGCTTTGCTCTAAGGCCTAGAACGGAAACTTCATGCCCGGCGGGATCGGCAGGCCGGCTGTCACGTCCTGCATCCGCCGCTGCATCTCGGCTTCGCTCTTGCTCTTGGCGTCGGTAAAGGCGGCGACGATCAGGTCTTCCACCATCTCGGCATCTTCGGGCTTGAGCAAGCTGGGGTCGATCTTGATCCCGCGCACATCGCCCTTGCCGGACAGCGCCACCGTTACCATGCCACCGCCTGAACGTCCTTCCACCACCAGCTCAGCAAGCTCGGCCTGCATGGCCTCCATCTTGCCCTTCATTTCGCTAGCGGCTTTCATCATGCCCATGATGTCTTTCATTCGTCGTCCTCTTCGATCGGGGGCGCCGGCAGGGCCTCGGCAACGGCGGCCTCGTCGCGCACCGTCACATTGACCAGCTTGGCGCCGGGAAAGGTATCCATGATGGCTTTGACCAGCGGATCGTCATGTGCCGCCTGTGTCGCCGCCTGCTTCTTCTGCTCGTTTTCCTGGCGGATGGTCAGACCCTCGGGGGCCTTGGTCGACACCATTACCAGCCAGCGTTCGCCGGTCCAGGCCTGCAGCCGGGCCGAGAGCGTCGCGATCATGCCGGGGTCGGCACCATCGGCCAGCGCCACCTCGATGCGACCCTGCTCAAAGGAAATGGGGCGCATCTGCCCTTCCAGCGCCAGTTTCACCAGCACGTCGCGCTTGGCCTGCGCCAGGGCGATCAGATCCTTGTAGCTGGTCAACGTGGCAAGCGCCGGCTGCGCCACCGCCTGTGGACGCGTCACCGGATTGGGCGTACTCACCGCCACTTCCATCGGGGCCGGGCTGTGCTGCATCGCCTCGACCCGCATGGCCGACGCGCCGCCCGAAGAGCCCGAAGGTCCGCGCGGCGGTAGGGCCGGTGCGCTCTGGCTCGAAACAGCCACCTGTCCCTGTTGCGTCAGCTTGGCAATCACCTCGTCGGGGCTGGGCAGATCGGCGGCATAGGCCAGGCGAATGAGCGTCATTTCCGCTGCCTGCAGCGCATTGCCGGCGCGGCTGGTTTCTTCATTGCCCTTGAAGAGGATCTGCCAGGCCCGCGTCAGCGCCCGCATCGGCAGCCTTCCGGCGAGATCGCGGCCACGCGTTCGCTCATCCGGGGTCAGCGCAGCATCATCTGCTGCCGCCGGCACCACCTTGATGCGGGTGACCAGATGAGTGAATTCGGCCAGATCGCCCAGCAGCGTCTGCGGGTCCGCGCCCAGATCGTAGAGCTCGCGCAGCGCTGTCAGCGCCTCCCCGATCTGCCCGCCCATCACATCTTCGAACAGGTCAATGATCCGCGCGCGGTCCCCTAGCCCCAGCATGGCCTTGACCGTGGCCGCCGTCACCGCGCCATTGCCATGGGCAATGGCCTGGTCGAGCAGGCTCAGACTGTCGCGCGCCGAGCCTTCGCCCGCCCGCACGATCATGGCGAGCGCGTCAGCCTCGAAGCCAATGCCTTCCTGCCCGAGGATCTGTTCGAGATAGCTCGACATGATCTCGGCGGGGATGCGGCGCAGGTCGAAGCGCTGGCAACGCGACAGGATGGTGATCGGAACCTTGCGGATTTCCGTGGTTGCGAAGATGAATTTCACATAGGGCGGCGGCTCTTCCAGCGTCTTCAGCAGCCCGTTGAAGGCCGCCGTCGAGAGCATATGCACCTCGTCGATCACATAGACCTTGTAGGGCGCCGAAACTGGCCCGTATTTCACCGAGTCGATGATCTCGCGAATGTCGCCAATGCCGGTATTGCTGGCGGCGTCCATTTCCACCACGTCCACATGCCGCCCCTCGATGATGGCGCGGCAATGATTGCCCTCCACTTCGAGATCGAGCGTGGGATGGCGGCCGCTCGCGTCCTCATAGTTGAAGGCGCGCGCCAGGATGCGGGCCGTGGTGGTCTTGCCGACGCCGCGCACGCCGGTCAGGATAAAGGCATGGTGGATGCGGTTCTGCGCAAAGGCATTGCCCAGCGTCTGCACCATGGCGTCCTGTCCCACCAGGGTGGAAAAGTCGCGCGGGCGATATTTGCGCGCCAGCACCAGATAGGGCGAGGTCTGCTGGTCAGCCATGCCGCTCCTCCGTGCCGCGCTGCATTGGGATTCTGCCTTCGTTCATGTCCGGACCATAGGGCAAGCCGCGTCCTACCGCAAAAGCCTATCGGGGTTTTGCGGGGCGCTCATGCCCAGTTGTGAACAGATTGAGTAGGAGGCTGGCATCGACCCGTGAGGATCTCGTTGGGGCTGCTTCCTTCCGGACCTGACCCGGTTGGCGAGGAACACGTCCGCGCCAACCTCCCGAGGGGCTATATGCGGATTCTTGGCCAAGGATGCAAGAGGGAGTGGCCCTCGCTTCGCCCACACGATAAAAACACGTCACCTTGAAGTGATCCACTTGGCCACTTGTGTCGTTATGGGTGCGCCGGTCTCAATTGGAACCCTCCATGTCCGCCCAAGCCTCCCGAGACGAAATCTCCGATCTGCTCGCCCGCTGCGTCTTGCGCGACCAGGCCGCTTTTCGTGATCTCTACGATCGCACCAGCGCGAAACTGTTCGGCGTCCTCCTGCGTATCTTGAAAGACCGGGCCGAAGCAGAGGAAGCGATCCAGGAAGTGTATGTAAAGATCTGGTATCGGGCCGATCGGTTCGTTGCCGGCCAGGCCAGCCCCATAAGCTGGCTGGTGGCCGTCGCCCGCAATCATGCCCTCGACATTTTGCGCACCCGCCGCCCCGCCGCGGCCGATATCGACACCGTTCTCGATATCGCCGACCCTGCGCCTTCGCCCGAACGCATGACGGCGGACAGCCAGGATCGCGCGCGCATCGAACACTGTCTCGGCACCCTCGAAAGCGATCGCGCCGATGCCGTGCGCGGCGCCTATCTCGATGGCTATTCCTATGAAGAATTGGCTTCCCGTCATGCCGTGCCGTTGAATACCATGCGTACATGGCTGCGGCGCAGCCTCATCAAGCTGAAAGACTGTCTGGCAGCATGAGTATCGGTGACGACAACAATAGCGATGCGGGCGAGGCTCGCCTGACTCAGGTGGCCGAATATGTGCTCGGCCTGCTCGATGCCGAAACGCATGCCCGCGTCGGTCGCGCCATCGAAGCCGACCCGCGCCTGCGCGCCGAACGCGACTTCTGGCAGGCCCGCTTTTCTGGCCTCGATCATGAATTCGAAGAGGTGGCGGCGCCCGCTCATGTCCTGCGCGCGGTGGAAGCGCGCCTCTTCGGCAAGGCGAGTGCAACCGCGACACGCTGGTTCGATTCCCTCTTTCTCTGGCGCGGCCTCGCCGCTGGCGCTTTGGCCGTGGCTGTCGCCGTGGTTGGTTTCGGCCTCATGCGCCCTGCCAGCGACTCGACCGCTCTGACCCAGCAATTGGTGGCTGCGCTTCAGTCCGAAGGCAGCGATGTGCAGTTCATCGCCGTCTATGACGGCGAGGGCAATGTGCGTCTGGCCGGTTTGTCCGGCGCGGCCCAGCCCGGCAGCGATTTTGAACTTTGGGCCATTCAGGGTGGGAACAATCCCATCTCCATGGGCGTTATTCCTGCCGGCGCCAAGACCAGCGTTCCCCTCTCTCCCGCCGTCAGTGCGGGTTGGGGCGAAGGTTCGGTTCTGGCCATTACGCTCGAACAGGCCGGTGGCTCGCCAGATGGCAATCCTCACGGTCCCATAGTTGCCCAGGGCGTCGTCACAAATATCTGACGATGCCGTTCGAAGTCATTCCATGAATTTTTCAAGCAATCGGCTTTCTGATGGAAGTCGGTTGCTTTTGATTTTTCACGAGTGTGACGCCGAAAAAATAATCGACGAAAATGCGAAAAAAGTGAAATCGGCTGAAACTTGTTTTTCCTGGCCCTCGTAACTTCCCGTGACCCCGCTGAAACATGGGGCAAATCGAGGAAGGAACAAACAGATGACTCTCTCTTTGCGTACGCTTTTCGTTGCCGGCATGCTCTCCGTCTCGGCTCTCTCGGGCACTGCCTTCGCCCAGGACAATCCTGAAGTCGGTGGCGCGCCGATGTATGCAGACAAGAACATCGTCGAAAATGCCGTGAACTCGGCTGACCACACCACGCTCGTTGCCGCCGTCCAGGCTGCCGGCCTGGTCGAAACCCTCCAGGGTCCTGGCCCGTTCACCGTATTGGCTCCCGTCAATGCCGCCTTCGAAGCCCTGCCGGCCGGTACCGTCGAAAACCTGCTGAAGCCGGAAAACAAGGATGCGCTGGTCAAGGTCCTGACCTGCCACGTCATCCCTGCCAAGGCGCTCTCCACCGACATCGTCTCGATGGTCGAAGCTGATGGCGGCGAGCACGTCGTTGACACCGTGGGTGGCTGCAAGCTGACCCTCAAGGCCACTGACGGCAAGGTCACCGTGACCGACGAGAACGGCACCGTTGCCAATGTCACCATCGCCGACGTGATTCAGTCCAACGGCGTGATCCACGTCATCGACGCCGTCCTGACCCCGAAGATGTAATCCTCGGCATCGTGCGGTTCAGGGTGGGAGGGCTTGCGGGTTTCCGCAAGTCCTCCCGACCCGTATCCAATGTTCAGCGCCGCTTGGGCCCGGTCTCGCGCCAGTCTCCGGGCCCCAGTCCGTCCAGCGTCCACTCCCCGATGCGCCAGCGCACCAGCCGCAGTGTCGGGAAACCCACTGCCGCCGTCATCCGCCGCACCTGCCTATTGCGTCCCTCGCTGATGGTGAGCGACAGCCAGCTGTCCGGCACGCTCTTGCGAAACCGCACCGGCGGATCGCGCGGCCAGAGTTCGGGTGGCTCGATCATTTCCGCCTTGGCCGGCCGCGTCGGCCCATCATTGAGTTCTACGCCCCGGCGCAGACGCTCCAGCGCCTCGGGTGTCGGCACCCCTTCCACCTGCACCAGATAAGTCTTTTCCAGCTTGAATTTCGGGTCGGCAATCCGCGCCTGCAACCTGCCGTCATCGGTCAGCAGCAGCAGCCCTTCGCTGTCCTTGTCCAGCCGGCCGGCGGCATAGACCCCCGGCACGGTGATGAACTCCGCCAGTGTCCGGCCTTCGCCGGTAAACTGGGTGAGGACATTGAACGGCTTGTTGAAGAGGATAAGGCGCGACATGCCCCTGGCATCCGGCATGGCGGGGCGTTCGTCAAGCGGCTGCTGGCGCTTTCGTGACACCCAACTTCCCTCCAACCCTTGCCCGAAGCGGCAACGCTGGCTATGCCCATGAGAACAATTCCAGGCGCTGCGCCGGAAAATCGAGGAGTTCGCCTTGGCCAAACGCCGCCACCCCACCTCTTTGCGCACATCCGGCGAGGACGTGGTCGTCTCCAAAAAGGTCCCTGACACGCCCCAGACGCGCAGTGCTGCCTATCGGCTGGCCTTCGCCGATGACGAGTTCATGACCTCCGAGGACACGCGCGGCATTCGCTTCCAGCTCGAATATCTCAAGACCGAATTCCGCCTGCGCGAACACGGCATTACCTCGACGGTGGTGCTGTTCGGCGGTGCCCGCATTCCCGAGCCTGGCAAGCCGGCCTGGGCCGCGCGGAACGAAACGCAGAAGCACAATCTCGAGGCCGCCTCGCGCTATTACGAGGAAGCCCGTCGCTTCGCCCAATTGGCCTCCCAGACCTCCGCAACCACCGACTACAAGGAATATGTCGTGGTGACCGGCGGCGGTCCCGGCGTCATGGAAGCGGGCAATCGCGGCGCTGCCGATATGGGCGCGCCCTCTATCGCGCTCAATATCGTCCTGCCGCACGAGCAGGCGCCCAACCTTTACGTCACGCCCGATCTCAGCTTCAATTTCCACTATTTCGCCACCCGCAAGATTCATTTCCTGCTGCGGGCCAAGGCCGTCGCCGTCTTCCCCGGCGGTTTCGGCACCATGGACGAATTTTTCGAAACGCTGACCCTGATCCAGACTGGCCGGATGGAGCGCGTGCCCCTGCTGCTCTTCGGCCGCGATTTCTGGACCAAGGTGCTCAATCTCGAAGCCCTGGCCGAGGCCGGCACCATTTCCCCCGAGGACATCAATCTCTTCAGTGTCGTTGACAAGGCCGAAGAGGGCTGGGACATCGTCCGCCAGTTCTATGATCTTCCCCAGGTGGGAGAGCCGGCCTGGCTCGGCGGCTGAAACGCGCGACCTTAACGGCATTGCCACACTAGCCAGCTAGATTGCCGCAATTACTGCGGGGGCAATGCGTTGGAAACTTTCGATCTCGTCGTCATCGGTTCGGGGCCTGCCGGGCGCCGGGCCGCCATTCAGGCCGCCAAGCTCGGCAAGTCGGTGCTGGTGGTGGAAAATCGCCTGCGGCTCGGCGGCGTCTCAGTCCATACCGGCACCATTCCCTCGAAAACCCTGCGCGAGACGGTGCTCAACCTCTCCGGCTGGCGCGAACGCGGCTTTTATGGCCTTGCTTATCGCGTCAAGAAGGACATCGAGGGTAAGGATCTCGGCGCCCGCCTGCGCAAGACGCTCGACTACGAAATCGAGGTGCTCGAACATCAGTTCGCCCGCAATGGCGTGCGCACTTTCGGCGGCATCGCCCGCTTCCGCGACGATCACCATATCTGTGTGACCGATCATCTCGGCGACGAACATCTCTTCGGCTTCCACAACGCCATCATCGCCGTTGGGACCGCACCCTACCGTCCGGCCAATATTGCCTTCGACGATCATACCATCCTCGACAGCGACAGCCTGGTCAGCGAATTGCGCGTGCCGCGCAGTCTCACCGTGGTGGGCGCCGGCGTCATCGGCATCGAATATGCCACCATCTTCTCCGCCCTCGACGTGCCGGTGACCATCATCGAGCCGCGCGACAATTTCCTCGATTTCATCGACCGCGAGATCATCGAGGAGTTCACCCATGATCTGCGCCAGCGCGGGGTGACCCTGCGCCTGGGCGGCAAGGTCGATCATGTGGAAAAGGATGCGCAGGGCTGGGCCATCGCCCATCTGACCGATGGACGGCAAATCCGCTCCGACATGCTGCTCTATGCAGCGGGCCGCGTTGGCGCCACTGCCGATCTGGGGCTCGAATGCTGCGGCGTGGTCCCTGTCGAGCGCGGCCGTCTCAAGGTCGACCCGGATACCTTCCAGACCGAAATTCCCCATATTTACGCCGCCGGTGACGTCATTGGTTTCCCGGCGCTGGCCTCCACCTCCATGGAACAGGGCCGCATCGCCGCCCTCCATGCCTTCGGCGCCAAAATGCCGCCGGCTCCGGCATTTTTCCCCTATGGCATCTATGCCGTGCCCGAAATCTCCACCATCGGCCTCACCGAAACGCAGGTGCGCGAGCAGAAAATCCCTTATGAATGCGGCGTCGCCCGCTTCCGCGAAACCTCGCGTGGCCACATCATGGGCCTGCAGTCGGGCATGATGAAGATGATCGTCTCGCTGGAAACCCGCAAGCTGCTCGGCGTCCATATCGTGGGGGAGGGCGCCACCGAGCTCATCCATATCGGCCAGGCCGTGCTCAATCTGGGCGCCACGCTCGACTATTTCGTCGAAAACACCTTCAACTATCCGACGCTCGCCGAAGCCTACAAGATCGCCGCCCTCGACGCCTGGAACCGCATGCCCCGCGTTACCCCGGTCGCGCCGGTGATGGACAAGGCCACGCCAACGCCCGACGCGAGCCCGGACACGCCGGAGCCGGCCAAGGGTTAGACTTGTAACGCCCAGGAGCCACCGGCACGAGCCTCAGACCCTATGTGAGCGCCCGGCTCAGTAGCTCTTCTCCGGCAGCGGGATGAACTCGGTCTCGTCCGGCACCGGCCCGAAGCGCGCCTGTTTCCAATCTTCCTTGGCCTGTTCGATCCGCTCCTGGCTCGACGAAACGAAATTCCACCAGATATAGCGCGGCCCTTCAAGCGCCGCGCCGCCCAGGAACATCATCCGCGCCGGGCTGGTCGCTGTCACCGTGATGGCGTCACCCGGCCGGAACACCAGCAGTCGCGGCCCCTCGAACACGTCGCCGGCAATCTGCACAGCACCGCTGACCAGATAGATCGCCCGCTCCTCATAGTCATTGTCGAGCGGCGCGCTCATGCCGGCGCCCAGCTGCACCTCGACATAGAACCAGTCCGACACCGTCTTGACCGGCGCCGCCTTGCCAAAGGCCTTTCCGGCGATCACCCGCGCAGTGAGCCCGCCATCGGTGATCGAGGGCAGCGCGTCGGCAGAAAAATGCTGGAAACTAGGGTCGATTTCCTCCTGCCCCGCGGGTAGGGCGATCCAGCTCTGCAGCCCCAGTAAACTATGCCCGTCCGCGCGCTCCACCTCCGGCGTGCGTTCCGAATGGGCAATGCCGCGTCCCGCCGTCATCAGGTTCATGGCGCCGGGGCGAATGTCCTGGATATTGCCCTCGCTGTCGCGATGGGTGATCTTGCCATCGAACAGATAGCTCACCGTCGCCAGTCCGATATGAGGGTGCGGCTTGACGTCCATGCCCTGGCCCGCCATGAACTGCACCGGCCCGAAATGATCGAAAAAGATAAACGGGCCAACCATTTGCCGCTTGCCATGCGGCAGCGCCCGCCGCACCGGAAAGCCCCCACCGAGATCGCGCGTCCGCGGCACCACCACCAGTTCCAGCGCGTCGCAGCTCTGCCGGTCTCCGGCAATCGGATCATAATCGGGCAACCAGGTCATCGGCCTCTCCTTCAGCCCAATTCTGCCGCCAACCCGACACCCTTGTCGACCCGGCACAGCCATGTGCCCTGGTTGGTTACGCAGATGCTGCCATTACCAATGAGCGGCGGCGCTACCCCTGCACCCGCCAGGCATCGAAGCTGCCGCCGGCGATCATGGCCCAGTAGAGTTTGCCCGAGCCGGTGCGGGCGGTGGCGAGGCCGAATTCGATGAATTTGGGCGAGAGCAGGGTGTTGCGATGGCCCTGCGAGGCGAGCCAGCCCTCGATCACGTCGGGCAGGGTCTTGTAGCCCTTGGCGACGTTTTCGCCGACCGCGCCGAGATAGCCGGCTTCGGTGACGCGCTGGCGCAAGGTGACGCCGAGATCGTGGCTCAATGTGTCCTTGCTGGCCATCAGCCGGGCCTGCGAGCGGGCCGCGGTTTCGAGCCGCGGATTATAGCTCCAGGCCGGCGCGCCATTGGCCTTGCGCACCGCATTGATGGCGGCAACGATCTGCTCGCGCGTCAGGTCCTCGGGGCGATTGGAGGTGCTGGCAGGCAGCGGCGGAATGGTGGCCGAGCAGGCCGATAGCAGCGCGGCGGCGCCCAGAACGAGGACGGCGCGGCGCGAAAACTGGGTCATGACAACGGTCCGAAAGCGGGATCAGGCCTGGTCATAGGCACTGAGCAGATTGGGAAGCACCGCCAGATCGCCGATGATCGAATTGCCATCTGCCAGATCCCAGCAGGCCGAGAGGCCGGAATGGGCGGCGGCGAAACCGATCAGGCGCTTGCGGTTGAGGCCGAGCCGGGCCGAAAAGGTATCGGCCATGGCCTTGATGCGGCGCGGATCGGCATAGAGCTTGGGCGAGCCCTGCGGATTACGGAAGGCATTGGCCAGTTCGTAATGCGGATCGCCGAACAGGCCCTTGGGATCGATGGCCAGCCAGCCGCGATCGGAGGAGAGGATATTGTCGTGATGCAGATCGCCATGCAGCGGCAGTTCGGCGGTCGGCTTGTCGAAGAGTTTGAGCGCGATGCCGGCGGCGCGGGCATAGAGATCGCGGGCCGTGTGCGGCCAGGCGCGCACATCGGTGTCGAACAACGCCTCGAAGCGCTGGCGCAGCGGCATCAGCCCGTCCGGGCGATCCGGCCGGGGACGATGCAGATTGGCGACCACGGTGGCAAAGGCATTGGTGGCCTCGTCGTCGCGGCCATTGCGCGAAGGATCGCCCAAAGTGCCGCCATCGATCCATTCCATGAAAATGGTGTCACCATGAATGTCGAAGACGGTGGCGGCGCCATCCCCCTCATACCATTGCAAAAGACGCGCCCCGCGCCCCTCTTCGGCCGAGGCCGATGGCTTGAGAATTTTCAGCGCCCCGGAACTACGGCTGCCCTGCTCGACCCGAAAGATCCAGCTGCGCGGCGTTTCGGCCACCGGGGTCGATTTGGTAAGCGACCAGCGGATCATGGCGCGGCTCAGCGCGGTTTCGGCAGGGGACTGATTCATCATGATGCCATTAAAGCAGAAGCCGAGGGCGGATTCGACCGGTGGCGGCAAAAGATGATGGAAATGCGGCGGGCGTGCTGATTAGGAAGGCAGGGTCACCGCCTATGGGTTTGAGCCTGCTGCACACCCCCTCCCAACCTCCCCCTGAAGAAGGGGGAGGAGCCGCATCGCGTCCTGGGCAAAAGTCAGCCAAAAGCACCGGCCGTCGTCCTCTCCCTTGCGGGGAGGGCTGGGGTGGGCGGATGAGAGCCCGTTGGGAATGGGCCATCTGCGAGAGCCCTATCCGCAAGGCAGAGCGCCCGCAGGGGCTCCAGTCCAATAGCCGGAGTCCGAAACCCTACCCGATCTTGTAGGCGTCCTTGGCCGACTGGTAGCTCAGATGTTTGGCCAGATCTTCGGCCGTGGCGCGGGTGAGGCGATTTTCGGCGACCCAGGTGCCGAGGAAATGGCAGACTTCGCGGCGCCACACATCGTGGCGGGCGGGGATGGAGAGCAGCGCCCTTGTATCGTCGTTGAAGCCGGCGAGATTGTAGAAGCCGGCGGTTTCGACCACCTGGTCGAGATAGCGGCGAATGCCCTGGGGGCTGTCGTGGAACCACCAGGGCGGCCCGATCATCAGCGAAGGCCAATAGCCCGCCATTGGCGCCAGTTCCCGCGCATAGGTCGTCTCGTCGAGCACGAACATCAGGATGCGCAGATTGGGCTCGTTGCCACAGCGGCCGAGCAGGGCCCGCAGCCCGCCGACATAGTCTGTCGGGCCCGGAATATCTGCGCCCAGATCCGGCCCGCGTTCGGCGAACAGCAGCGGATCGGTGTTGCGGCGCGAGCCGGCATGGATCTGCATGACCATGCCATCCTCGACCGAAAGCAGCGCCATCTCCGTCAGCATCTGCGCGCGGAACAATTCGGCGTCCTGGGCGTCATGCCGACCGGCCAGCACCTTGTCGAGCAGCGCCTGCTTCTCAACCAGAGGCAGGTCGGCGGTATTGGCCGTCGGCACGCCATGATCAGTCGCCACTGCGCCAAAACGGCGGAAGGTCTCGCGCCGCTTGCGGTGGGCATTGATGAGGCCGTCCCATTTGGAAATGTCTTCGCCGGTCAGCTCGCCGAATTTTTTCAGATTGTCGACAATGGCCGGGCGGCTGGGATCGGTGACATCGTCGGGGCGATAGGTGGTGCGCACCCGGCCGATATAGTTGTCACCCTCCATTTTCTGGTGATGGGTGAGCGGATCGAGCGCGAATTCGGTGGTGGCGATCACCTCGACATTGAAGCGATCGAGAATGGCGCGCGGCAACAGCTCCGGCGTGCCCAGGCGCGAGTCGATGGCGTCATAGATGGTGTCGGCGGTCTTGCCCGACAATTCCTCGGCAATGCCGAAGACGGCCTGGAGGGAATGATCGACCCAGGTTTTCGACGGCGTGCCGGCAAAGAGGTGATAATTGTCGGCAAAGAGCCGCCAGGCCTTGCGCCCATCTGTCTCCACCGGCCCGCCGTCCTTGCGCGCAATCCCCAGCGTATCATAGGAAATGCCGCGGCTTTTCAGCATGCGCAGCACATAATGGTCCGGCGTCAGGAACAGTGCCGTGGGGCTGGCAAAGCGGCCATTGTCGGCAAACCAGGCCGGATCGGTATGGCCATGCGGACTGACGATGGGCAGGTCCTTGACCGCCGGATAAAGGTCGCGCGCAATGGAGCGGGCCGGCTCGGAGGCGGGGAACAGGCGGTCGGGATGGAGATGGGCTGGCTGGGTCATGGGCCGGTTGTGCCACGATCCCGGGCCGGTTTCAACATCTACCATACAAGATGCCGATGCGCGGCATTTAAAACAAATTAACGCCGTTTGCAGGCGTGAGTTCGTCCACGCGTCAAGGGGGGTTAGCCTCTGGCGCAGAGGGTGAGAAACGGCTGAGCAAGGCGGCTGCCCATTCAATGCGACGGTTCCGGGGTGAACCGTTGCTGTGGAGGGCGACATGGCCAATATCGACTTTCGCGACATCGGAACCGACATCGACGCCATGCGGCGCCGGGCCCGACATGCCGGGCATGTGCGGCGGGCGCAGGCCATGCTGGTTGCCGCCGGGCTTGCCACCTGCGGCGTGGTGGCGGTGGCAGCGGTGCTCCTGACCAACGTCATCTAGATCATTTCAACCTGAGGCGGACTCTAGGCACTTTCGCCTCCCTCCCCCTTGAGGGGAGGGAATGAGGGAGGGGGTCCATCAGTGGGTCACCCAAAGACCCCCACCCCGGCCCTCCCCTCAAGGGGGAGGGAACGATGGAGCCGCATCAGTCAAAAGGTGAAACGGGCTAATCATTGCCGCAAAAGCGGTTTCCAGCCCGGCATCGTGTGACTACTATCCCGGCCGGGGAGGACCGATTGCGCATGCGCATTCTGCTGGTCGAGGACAATGAGGATCTGGGCGAGGCGATCGAAAAGCGCCTGCGCAATGCCGGCCATTCGGTGGAATGGGTGCGCGACGGCGCCGATGTGGTGCCCACCGCCGAAGCCGACCTGTTCGACGCGGTGGCGCTCGATCTGATGCTGCCCAATCGCGACGGCATCGGGCTGATCGCCGAATTGCGCAAGCGCAAGTTCAATGCGCCGATCCTGGTCATCACCGCCCGTTCGGAGATCGACGACAAGGTGAGCCTGCTCGATTTGGGTGCCGACGACTACCTCGTCAAACCCTTCGACCTGCGCGAGCTCGAGGCGCGCTTGCGGGCCTTGTTGCGGCGGACCGGCGGGCAGGCGTCGAGCACGCTGAGCGCCGGCAATCTCGAACTCGACCTGGCTGGGCTCAATGCGTCGGTCAATGGCAAGGCGCTGGAGCTGGGACGGCGCGAATTTCGCCTCCTTGAAATTCTGGCCACCAATGCCGGCAAGGTGGTGGCCAAAGAGCGGCTGATGAACCAGCTGTTCAATTTCGACGAGGCCGTCTCGGTCAATGCGCTCGAATTGCATATTTCGCGGCTGCGCAAGAAGCTCGAGGCCGCCAATGTCGAAATCGGCACGGTGCGCGGCGTCGGCTATGTGATGCGGGTGGGCGCCTAGTTGGCTGCCGGCACGGCTTCGCGCAAGACCTTTTCCATCCGCCGCCGCATCTTCGCGCTGGCCGTGGCGCTGTTGCTGCTGGCGGCGGTGGTGCTCATCGTCTTCATCCGTGACTATGCCGAGCGCGCCTCTGATCGTGCCTTCGACCGCTTACTGGCCGCCTCGGCGCTGACCATTGCCGGTGCGGTGCAGGTGGAAAATGAGGCGGTGGTGGTCGAAATCCCCTTCGCCGCCTTTGCCATGTTTTCGGGGCAGGACCGGGTGTTCTACGCCGTCGAGGACCCCGATGCGCGCACGGTGACAGGCTATGAGGACCTGGCCATGCAGATGCCCGAGACGGTGTCGGCCGAGCCGCGCTTTACCGATGTGGACTATCGGGGCGAGGTGGTGCGGGTGGCCAGTGTCGGCCGGCTGATCTCGACGGCGAGCGATACCGGCTGGGTCACCATCCACGTGGCCGAAACCCAGAAGCAGCGCGAGGCGCTGAGCGCCGAAATTCTCTCCAATGCAGTGCTGCCGGTGATTGCGCTGACGCTTCTGGCGGTGGGGCTCGTCTGGACCGGCATTTCGCGCATGTTCGCGCCGCTGACCGAACTGGAACACGAATTGCGCGCCCGCGCGCCCGATGACCTCTCGCCCATCACCGTGCCGGTGCCCGCCGAGGTCGATCATCTGGTGGCGGCGCTCAATGGTTTCATGGCGCGGCTGCAAAAGGCCATGGAGCGGGTCAGCGGGCTGGTGGCCGAGGCGGCGCACGAAGTCCGGACCCCGCTGGCTTCGCTGCGGGCGCAGGCGGAAGTGGCCATGGACGAGGCCGATCCGGAGGCCCTGCGCCGCCGCGTCGGGCGTATCCATACCGGCGCGGTGCAGGCCAGCCAACTGGTCAGCCAGCTCTTGATGGAAGCCACGATTTCCCACCGCATGGAGAACCAGGAGACCGAGAGCATCAACCTCGCGGCGGTGATCGAGGAGGTGCGGCAAAGGCTCGACCCCGATCAGGCGGGGCGGCTTGCTGTGGCCCTGACGCCAGAGGCCGCAGAGGCGGTGTTGCGCGGCGACCGCGTGGCGCTGCGGGAAATGATGCGCAATGTGGTGGACAATGCGCTGGTCTATTCGGAGGGCGGGGTGGACATTTCAGGTCGGCTCGAAGGCGGCGCGCTCATTGTTGCGGTCAGCGACCGTGGACCGGGCATCGAGGAGGGCGAGAAGGCCAAGGTGCTAGAGCGCTTCCATCGCGGCAAGGCCGGCGGCGGCAAGGTGGGATCGGGGCTGGGCCTCTCCATCGTGGCGCGGGTGGTCGCGGCGCATAGGGGCAAGTTGACGCTCCGGGATCGCCCCGGTGGTGGGCTCGCGGTGGAGATGGAGTTTCCCTTGCCAAGACGCGCCGGGCTGGGCCTCGGCGCGTTGGTCGTGCTGGCGGCGGCGACAATGCTCGCTCTGCAGCCCACGCCGACGGAGGCCGCCACCACCCACTATCCCGCCCCCGACGGCTCGACCGCTCGCATACTCACCATTCTGGGTACCACCGATACCCCGCTCTTTGCCCACTTCATCGAGGGGTTTCAGGCGCAGCGGCCCGATGTCGGCGTCCTCTACGAGGAAACCGACTCGCTGCCGCTATTCGAGGGCTTCCTCGCGGACAGCCTGGGCATGACGCCGGACCTGCTGATCAGCTCCGCCTCCGATCTGCAGCTGAAACTGGCCAATGACGGCTATGCGCTGGCCTATGACAGTCCCTATCTCAGCGCCCTGCCGGATTGGGCGCATTGGCGCAACGAAGTGTTCGGCTTCACCTTCGAGCCGGCAGTGATCATCTATAATCCCGACCGCATTTCCGCTGCCGAAGTGCCGCGCACCCACCTGACGCTGGCCGAATTGCTGGAGAGCCAGACCGAGCGTTTTCGCGGGCAGATCGCCACCTATGACATCGCCCTTTCGGGCGTCGGCTATCTGCTGGCGGCGCAGGACCAGACGATTTCCTCGACCTTCTGGCGCCTCGCCAATGCCTTCGGGCGCGTCAATGCGCAATTCTCGGGATCGAGCCCGGCCATTCTCAACGGGGTTGCCGATGGCTCGCTGGCGCTGGGCTACAACGTGCTCGGCTCCTATGCCTTCGCCCGGCAGGCCGAGGGTGCGCGCATCGAAATCGTCGTACCCGACGACTATGTGTTGGTGCTGACCCGCGCCATGCTGATCCCGCGCAGCGCCACCCAGCCCGATCTGAGCCGCGCCTTCGTCGATTTCGCGCTTTCCCCTGCCGGCCAGGCTATTGCCGCCGGTCCGACGGCGCTGGGATCGGTGGTGCCGGAGGGAAGCGGGGAATGGACCAGCGAAGCCATCGCGGCGCGCGGGCGCGGCGTTATCCAGCCCATCCCCTTGGGACCGGGCCTGCTGGTGGCGCTCGACACCCTGCGCCGGCAGCGCTTCCTCGACACCTGGCAGGAAATCGTCTCGCCCAAGCCTTAGGAGCAGATCGTGGAGATTATCCGCAGCGGAGAATGCGGCAACTCGCCGAAAAACGCCTTCGTCGAGGCGTTCATCATCGCCCTTATCGGCGGCAAGGTCCCGCCCGAAATGCTCAGCGATGATGCCGACTTGCCGTCGTCGCCCTGGAGCACAGCCAGTGCGCTGCGCATCAGCCACGCCATCAGTCACGGACGTGTCGGCGCCGGTAATGGCGTGGTGACGGAAGGCGGCAAGACGCTGGGCTTCGCGGTGGTCTTGGAATTTGCCAACACCAAGGGCGATCGCGTGCGCTCGGCCCGCCTCTATCGTGACGGCTAGAGGCCTCCACCTCAGCCATTTGTGCATATCTGGTGCCCCACGCCGATGATGCTTCCGCCAGCCCAATGCGACTTTTAAGGCATCTCTGCCCGACAAGGGGCCATCGCCATGCGCGAAGCTCTTCCCCTGGTGCATAGCTGCGCTGAGCAATCCGCCTCTACCGCCAGGCGGCATATGGGACCATCTAGGGGGCATGGAAGCGGCCCGGGATCATCCGGGCCCGGAAAGAGGACCTGACCATGACCGCCCCCCGCAAGAACAAGTTCTTTGCGACGCTCGACACTTTCGTCACCGTATTCGGCAGCGCTGCTGCTGTGTCGGCGGCTGTCGAAGCCGGCCGGGCGCCCAAGGCCAAGCACCTCACCAATCTGGGCATCGACCCCACCGCTTTCCGCTCCATCGGCCATTGACGAGCGCTTGGCGGCGCTCCTCCCTCAGCCGCCTTGTGGTACCATAGGCCGATACAATGAAGCCCGGACGCGCGTTTCCCTCCCGCGCCTCCGGGCTTTTTTCTTGCCCGGCGCCAGCAACGCGTCCAGGACATATTAGTGATTAGTCTTGGGTGCGCATAAACACTCTGTTTAGCTCAAAATCGTTTTGTGCCCGGCGATCGTCAGTCTTGCCGGGCCAACGCCCAGCCGAACGAAGAAACCAACCCTCTGTTTACCGCGCTCTGCGACGGTTTTTCGGCGTTCATGGGGACCGCTATGGCCAAAGGCGAGACCGAATTCCTGTTGCGACTTCAGACCGCGGTGCTGGAAGCGGTGGCGCGCGGCGAAACACTTGCGAGCATCGGCGACGAGATCTGTCGCGGCGTCGAGGCGAGTTCGGAGGGCATTGTCTGCTCCATCCTGCAGGTCGATGAAAATGGCGCGTTGCGGCCATTATCGGCGCCGAGCCTGCCCGACTATTACTGCAGGGCCATCGACGGCATCCTGGCCGGGCCCGCGGCGGGCTCCTGCGGCACGGCGGCCTATCGCAAGGAGCCGGTGCTGGTCACCGATATCGAAACCGACCCGCTCTGGCACAGCTACAAATCCCTGCCGCTCGACTTGGGCCTGCGTGCCTGCTGGTCCTCGCCGATCTGTGACAAGAACGGGGTGGTGGTCGCCACCTTTGCCTTCTACTACCGCTGCGCGCGCGGCCCCACCGCCTTCGAGGCCAGCATGGTGGAGACCTGTGTGCATCTATGCGCATTGGCCATCGAGCATGAGCGGGTGCGGGCCCGCAATCATCGCCTGGCCTATTACGATGCGCTGACAGGCCTGCCCAATCGCGGCCGCTTCAACGAAGTGCTGGCCGACCGCGTCGCCCTGGGCGCGCCCTTTGGCCTTATCCTCCTCGATATCGACCACCTCAAGCTGGTCAATGACAGCATCGGCCACGCTGCCGGCGATGCGCTGATCCGCGCCGTCGCCACGCGCCTCTCGACCTATGGCAACGGGGTCATGCCGTGCCGGCTGGGCGGCGACGAAATGGCCGTCATTGTCACCGACTGCACCGATCACAGTTGCCTCGAGCGGGTGGCTCATGGCCTGCTGCAGGCGACACATGGCATGGTCAGCATCGGCGACCAGAGCGTGGAGGCCCACGTCACCATGGGCGGCGCGCTGTTCGGCGCCGATGGTCATGACGCCGACACGCTGTGCCAGAACGCCGACTTCGCGCTTTATCACGCCAAACAGACCCATCGCGGCAGCTATATGGGTTTCCGCCCCGATCTGCGCACCGATATGGTGCAGCGCATCGGGCTGATCCGGCAGGTGGATTCCGCCCTCAGTGATGGCCGGATCATTCCCCATTACCAGCCGATCGTGCGGTTGGAGACGTCCGAGATCGTCGGTATCGAAGCCCTGGCGCGGCTGGCCATGCCCGATGGCCGGCTGGCCAGTGCCGGCGAATTCCATACCGCCATGGAAGACCCACGCATCGCCTATGAGCTGACCGGCACGATGCTCGAACAGGTGGCCCGTGATATCCGGGGCTGGCTCGACGCCGACATCCCGGTGCAGCATGTGGGCGTCAACGTCACCACCGGCGATTTCCAGCGCGGCAACCTCTCCGAGCGCGTCTCGCGCATTTTCGCCAAAGCCGGCGTGCCGCTGCACCACGTCATCCTCGAGGTCAACGAATCGGTATTCATGGGCGGCAATGATCGCGCCGTGCCGCATGCGGTGGAATCACTGCGTGACAAGGGCATTCTGGTGGCGCTGGACGATTTCGGGACCGGTTTCGCCTCGCTCACCCATCTGCTCAGCTTCCCCGTCGATATCATCAAGATCGACAAATCCTTCGTCGGCCGCCTGGGCAAGGACCGCCCCGCCGAAGTCGTGGTCAGCGCCATTCTCGATATCGCCCGCAAGCTCGACATGCGCGTGGTTGCCGAGGGCATCGAGAGCATGGCGCAGGCCGAGTTCCTGCGCCAGGAAGGCTGCAAACTGGGTCAGGGCTATCTGTTTTCACGCCCGGTTGCAGTGGCCGATGCCACCAAGCTCTTGCGCAATTTCGCCCAATCCATCGGCGGCGGTAAAACCACCAGCGCCGCCGGCCCGCGTTTTGCACTGGCGCGCTAGCGGCTTGTTACGCCGCAGCCCGGCACGGACCGGTGCTTGGTGACAGGACGGTGACAGGCTAGCCCATTAATCTTCCCTTTACGGACGCAACGACGTTCGCCTTGTTTCTGGGAGGATCTATGAACAAGCTGCTTCTCGCGGCGCTGGTTTCCGGTGCCATGTCTGTCTCCGCTTTTGCGGCCGATTACACCATTCTGGCGCCGGCCGGCCCCGGCGGCGGCTGGGACCAGACCGCCCGCACCATGCAGGAAGCCCTGACTGCCGAAGGCATTTCCGGCAATGTGCAGGTCACCAACGTGCCCGGCGCCGGTGGCACCATTGGCCTCGCCCAATTCGCCACGCAGGAAAATGGCAATCCCAACGCCCTGATCGTCGGCGGTTATGTGATGGTCGGCGCCATCCTCACCAATATGTCGCCGGTGACCCTGGCCGACGTCACCCCGATTGCCCGCCTCACCGGCGAGGCCGTCGCCATCGTGGTGCCATCCGCTTCGGACATCCAGGATCTTGCCGGCCTCATCGCCAAGCTCAAGGAAAATACCGGTGCCGTCGCCTGGGCCGGTGGTTCCGCCGGTGGCGTCGACCACATCACGGCCGGCCTCATCGCCAAGACCATCGGCGTCGATCCCACCCAGGTCAACTACATCGCCTATTCCGGCGGTGGTGAAGCGCTTGCCGCCATTCTCGGCGGCCAGGTGACCGTGGGCATTTCCGGCATTTCCGAGTTCGCCAGCCAGATCGAAGCCGGTGAACTGCGCCTGCTCGCCGTCTCGTCCGATGAGCGCGTGCCGGGCATCGATGGTCCGACCCTCAAGGAGGCCGGCGTCGATCTGGCTGTCCAGAACTGGCGCATGGTCGCCGCTGCCCCCGGCATCACCGCCGAGCAGAAGGCCGCCATCTCCGCCGACATCGAAAAGATGGTCAGCTCGGCCTCCTGGAAGTCGGCGCTCGAAGCCAAGGGCTGGGTCGATACCTATCTCGCCGGCGACGCCTTCGACACCCAGCTGGCAGCCGATATCGCTGCTACCGAGACCATCCTGAAAGACATTGGCCTGGTCCAATGACAACAGGCTCCTCCAGCCCGCAGCGCCGCCCCGATGGGGCGGCGCTGGTGATTGCGGCCATCCTGGCCGGCATCGCCATCGTCATCTTCTGGCAGACCAGCCTCATGCGCGTGCCACCGGTGCAACAGCGCGTTGGCCCCACCGTCTTTCCCTATATCGTGGCTTCGGGGCTGCTGCTCCTCGCCGTGGGCACGGTGTTTTCAGCCTTCCGCAACGGTTTCCCCGAGCGTTCCAAGGATGATTACGGTCCGATTTTCTGGGTCGTGGGCGGCCTTGTCGGGCAAATCCTGCTGCTCTCCACCGCCGGCTTTTCCATTGCCACCGGCGTGCTCTTCGCCTGCACCGCCAAGGCTTTCGGCCGCGGCCCGCTCTGGCAGACCATTCCGATCGGCGCCGTCTTCGCCTTCGTGGTCTGGTTCATCTTCGCCAAGGGCCTGCAATTGTCGCTGCCCATGGGCGTGCTCGAGCGTCTCCTGACCACCGGGAGTTTCGTCTGATGAACACCTTTGAACTTTTGGCCCAGGGGCTCGTCGCGGCCCTGCAGTGGCAGAACCTCATCTACGCGCTGATCGGCGTCACCCTGGGCACCGCCGTAGGCGTCCTGCCCGGCATTGGCCCGGCGCTCACGGTCGCGCTGCTGCTGCCCGTCACCTACAAGCTCGACCCCGCCGGCTCGCTGATCATGTTCGCGGGCATCTATTACGGCGGCATGTATGGCGGCTCGACCACCTCCATCCTGCTCAATACCCCCGGGGAAAGCGCCTCGATCGTCACCGCGCTCGAAGGCAACAAGATGGCCCGCAAGGGCAGGGGCGGCCCGGCTCTGGCCACCGCCGCCATCGGCTCCTTCGTCGCCGGCCTCCTCGCCACGCTGGGCCTCGCCTTCATTGCGCCCTTCGTGGTCAAGTTCGCGCTGTCCTTCGGCCCTGCCGACTATTTCGCGCTGATGGTCCTGGCCTTCGTCACCGTCTCGGCGGCCTTCGGCGACAGTGCCCTGCGCGGGCTCACCGCCTTGTTCATCGGCCTGGGCCTCGGCCTCATCGGCATCGACCTGCAGACCGGGCAGACCCGCCTCGCCTTCGGCGTCATGGATCTGCTCGACGGCATCGAGGTCACGACGCTTGCCGTCGCGCTCTTCGCCATCGGCGAAACCCTCAAGACCGCCTCGGATCGCGAACAGGTCGCAGCCCAGGTCATGGCCGTCAAGGGCTCGGTCTGGATGACGGTCGAGGACTGGAAGCGGAGCTGGGCCTCCTGGCTGCGCGGCACCTTTATCGGCTTCCCCATCGGCGCCATGCCGGCCGGCGGTGCCGATGTGGCCAGCTTCCTCTCCTACAGCGCCGAAAAGAGCTTCGCGAAGAATCCCGAAGAGTTCGGCCATGGCGCCATCGAGGGCGTTGCCGGGCCCGAAGCGGCCAACAATGCCTCGGCCGCTGGCACGCTGGTGCCGCTCCTCACCCTGGGCCTGCCGACCACCGCCACCGCCGCCATCATGCTGGCCGGTTTCCAGCAATTCGGCCTGCAGCCCGGGCCGCTGTTGTTTGCCAACAATGCCAGCCTGGTCTGGGCGCTGATCGCCAGCCTGCTGGTGGCCAATTTCATGCTGCTGGTGCTCAACCTGCCGCTGATCGGCCTCTGGGTAAAGCTGCTGACCATCCCGAAACCCTGGCTCTACGCCGGCATCCTGGTCTTTGCCACGCTCGGCACGCTGGGGGCCAATGGCGCCATGTCCATGGGCATCGGACCGGTGCGCATTTCCTTCGAGCTGGTACTGCTGCTCGCCTTCGGCATCCTCGGCTATCTGCTCCGCCGCTTCGGCTACCCGATTGCTCCGGTGGTGGTCGGGCTGATCCTCGGCCCCATGGCCGAGCAGCAATTGCGCCGGGCGCTGGCTATCAGCCAGGGCGAGCTGGGCATTTTGGTTTCCTCGCCCATCTCGATCACCCTCTACATCGTCGCCATCATCGCCGTCGGCCTGCCCTTCATCATGCGGATGCGTGGCAAGGGCCAGGTGCTCGGCCAATTGGCGACGGACGAAGACTGATCAGGCTGGCGGCATGCGCAGCGTATGCCGCCGCCAACACCCTGCGCCGCTTCCCCTCCGGGAGGAACCGAGCGCCATGCACCGCATTGATCCTCTGAACACCCACAAAACGGAGGATGCAAAATGGTGGCGCAGCGCGAAACCGAAGCGGCCAAGGTCGATTTTCTCGTCGACGAAAATGGCTCCCGGATCGATGTTCCCGATGATTCCGGCATTCGTGTTGCCGGCGAGCACGAAGCCAGCGTTGGCGGCACCGGCCCGACCAATTGGTGGCTTTATGGGCTCATCGCATTGGGGATCGTCATCGCTTTCCTCTTGGTCCTGCAGCTGTTCTCCGGCGCGCCGGGAACCGATGTGCAGCCGGGCACGCCCACATCGCAGCCGGTGACCGAGCAGATGGCGCCCGCATCCGGGCAATAAAAAAACGCGGCCCCGAGAGACCGCGTTGATTTCGGAGAAAAGCAACCAGATCAGCCGCGGATCGGCGACAGCTGGATTTCGACGCGACGGTTCTGGGCGCGACCGGCTTCGGTGCCGTTCGAAGCGATCGGGCTCGAAGAGCCCTTGCCTTCGATATAGAAGCGGCGCTGATCGATGCCCTGATTGGCGAGGATCGTGGCAACCGACACGGCGCGACGCTGGCTGAGCGCCAGATTGTGCTCGTTGCCGCCGGTGGAATCGGTGTGGCCATACACGTCGACAATGGTCTTGTTGTACTTCTTGAGCACGAGGCCAACCGAGACCAGGGTCTGGTTGAACTGCGGCTGCACCGTCGACTGGTCGGTGGCGAAAGTGATGTTGGATGGCATGTTGAGGATGATCTGGTCGCCCACGCGGGTCACCGACACGCCGGTGCCCTGCAGCTGCGCGCGCAGTTCGGCTTCCTGCTGGTCCATGTAATTGCCGATCGCAGCGCCCGTCAGGCCGCCGACACCGGCGCCGATCAGTGCGCCGACGCGCGGATCACCACCCACGGCGGCGCCGACAATGGCGCCGGCTACGGCACCGCCGCCCGCGCCAAGCAGGCCGCCGCCGGCCGTGTTGGAAAGCTGGCTCTGGCCGGTATAAGGATTGGTGGTGGTACAGGCGCTCAGCGCCAGGGTCGCCGCAAGGGCGACGATAACCTTCGACTTCATATGTATCCCCCTGAAGGATTCGCGAATGGAGTGGCGTCTACCTGCCCCTTCATTAAGGCAGGAGCGTGGTAAGCGGAAGGTGATGAATGGAGGATGAACGGGGAGGGGAAGGCGACAGACGGCTTTTGGGATTCCTTAGGGGCAAAGCGGGCATTGGGAGTTAAAGCTGCCAACCAAAGTCCGTCCCGTATCGCAGGCGGCTGGCTCAATCTACGCTGGAGCTTCCTCAACTTCGGGAGCTCGATCGCCCTCACCCTCGATTTCCTCAATATCGGGGTTCAGGTACTTGGCGTATGTTTTACGAAGGTAGGCGAGCGCGTCCTCACGGTCCACGCTGGCCTGCAATCGGTCTTGTACGAACCTCATCCGTCCCTTGCTCTCCGCGAACAGTTCGGCCCACGACTTGACCCACACTTCAACGAGGCCGTCGTCTGTCTGCGCCACCTGCCCACGCGGCTTGTCCTTCTGTCGTGCCTCCGTTTGCGCGAACTCGTCGAGGTCGTTGGAGACAACCCAGAACGTCCACCGGGTCTTGATGTGTCGGAACCTTTCGTCCTTTGCCACCGTGTAGGCGTAGTTCTTGGCCTGCATAATCTCCTGCCCGCCGACCTTCTTCGAAGGTCGCTTGAGTTCGACTACCAGATGCTCCCGTTCATCGGACCGATTAGTGGGTACTGAACGCGAGAGCATCAGGTCAACAATCCCGACCTTGCCGTCGATGCGCTTCACCGGGGCATCGATCACCACCTCTTCCCCGATCAATTGCTGGTGCTTACGGAGAACTTCAGTTAGCGACTGATCGTCAACGGTGAGGTTGAACTCCTCCCCGAACACCCAAGTGTTCCCCTCGGCCAATATGCGGTGAAGCTGGCTGCGCTCTTTCACGTGCGGTTTGGTTTCTGGGTCGAAGATCAGCGCTTCAAGACCCGTGAGGAACTTCATCCGATCAGCAACCAACCGCGAGGCGGTGATAATGTTGCCAAGATCCGCATCGCGAAGCAGTTGCGACAACTCCTGCTGCTTTTTCACGGGCAGCTGCAAGACCTCCGTAAAAATGTGTTGAAGCTCCTCTGGTCCTCGCTCGACAGCGTGGCGCAGTATCCTCAACTGAAACGCCTTGGTGCGGCTGTCCTGATCCGAGAACGTCGGAAGCTGCTTGTTCAGGTTGAGGGCAAGAATGTCGAACACCTGCCGCTCAGCGATTTCAACTACGGTCTCGGCCGGTTCCCGGTAAGGATAGACGTTCTGCTCCTTCCACCGCTCGATTTCGGAGCGAGATTGCTCCGCGTCGAGGTCCTTGAAGTAGCCCTTGGTGAGGTCCGCAGCCTCGTCATAGGCGGACTTTAGGGCGGGTGTGAAGTCAGCCAAGTCGATCTGGCCGGTGCTTTGAAGCTCGTCGAGAAGACGAGACCGCAGATAGGCGGAAAACTGATGTCCCGGCGTGTGGAAAGTCGGTGTCAGGCGTTGGAAGGGGAAACCCTCGTCGCCACACAGAAACACCCACCGCTCCGCTGACGACTTCCACTCGATCAGGTGCAGCTTGATGCCGTAGGTCTTTCCCTCATGCATCACATCCGTCAGTGCGAACTCCGCCCGGTTCTGGATTAGGCTTTCCGGGTCCAGCTTCGCGTTGTCCACAAAGACGGCTACGTCCTCATAGTCGGTCAGGTAGAGGGCGAAGAGTTCGGAGAACGGCTGGACGGCCTGGTCCGCTTCCAGCGAGCGGAAGGACCGATCTAGTTCGGTGATCCGCACCTCCACGCCAGTAGAGACGCCCTTTCCGACCTCCTCGGGTTCCGTCACCCGCACGTCCGTCAGGTTGTCGCGGATAATGGTGATGGTGAACCGAAGCACGCGGCCATCTTCCGCCCGATAGACGCTGGTCCAGTCGGCAACACGACCAAGAGCCAGCGCCTTGAAGCGCCCCTTGCCTTCCTTCCCGTGAAGGATGCGCCCGCGCTTTCGCGAGCGATTGCCGTTCGCCTTCCATGAGCCACCGAGCCTACCGAACAGCCCCTCGGCCTCCTCGTAGGCGATCCCGTGCCCGTTGTCGGTGACTACCACTGCCTCAAGCCCCAACGCGCCGCGTTCGAGTGTCACGCCTACGCGGGAGGCGTCGGCATCCAGGCCATTCCACACCAACTCCGCAACAGCGGGGATTGGCTTCGCACTGGCGAGTTTGCTGATGTGGTCCTTCTCGACCACCACTTGGTAATGCTTATCTGCCATTGCGCCCCCCAATGTTGCAAATCTATCGAACTACAAAGTGAAGTAAAAGCGCCACCGATTGGGACGCGAATTCGGTCACGATTGACCGGATTGGGCGCGATTGCGGAAGTGGTTTGCAACGGCGAATGCCCGCTTGCTGGCATATGCGGAGTCGGCTTCAACGAGCGCAATGGGCTCGCAACCAGCCGCACCACCCCGCGCGCGCCCCCTCACGTATTCGCCCATCCCGCATCCACCAAAAACTGTTGTCCCGAAATCATGGCGCTGTCGTCGGCGGCGAGGAAGAGGGCCATGCGGGCGCAGTCGTCGGGCATGATGTGGCCGGACAGCGCCTGGTGCGCTTCGATATCGGCCATGTCCTCGGGCTTCAGCCAGAGGTCGAGCTGGCGTTGGGTGACCACCGCGCCGGGCACCAGCGAATTGACGCGGATGCCGGAGCGTCCGAGTTCGCGGGCCATCGAGCGCGTCAGGCCGTGCATGGCGGCCTTGGCGGTTTCATAGAGCGGCAGCGAGGGCGTCATGATCATCCAGCTGATCGAACCGAAATTGATGATCGAGCCGCCACCCGCCCGCGCCATCCCCGGCGCCACCGCCTGCATGGCAAAAAAGGCGTGCTTGAGATTGACCGCCATGCGCTGGTCGAAATAGTCCGGCGTCACCTCGGCCCAGTCATGGCGCTGGTCATGGGCGGCATTGTTGATCAGCACCCGCGCCTCGCCATGCGCATCGGCAAAGCCTGAGATCGCCGCCTGATAGGCCGCAATATCGGTGATATCGCAGTCCGCAAAGCGCACGCTCTGGCCCGCCGCAACCAGCTCGGCCGCCAGCGCCTCACCCTCATCGACCGCGATGTCGACAAAGCCGACCCGCGCCCCCTGCGCTGCAAAATTGCGCACCAGTGCCGCGCCAATCCCTGAAGCGCCTCCCGAAATGACCACTGCACGACCCGCGAGACTGGGATAATTGGCAAAGCGCGACATAGCAGCGACATCCATGATTTTGCGTCCACCCCGTGGATAGCGCGGAAATCAGCAGGGTGGCAAGTGCATCTGAGGTACGTACCTCAGTTTACTCTTGGGACGCTTCTTGAGGAGTTGGGAAACGCCACCCAGCCAATCGCAAAAACTATCCCGCCCTTTGTGTCCCCCGCCCGCTCTGGTTGGCGAGGCCGGTTATGGCGGCGCGCAGGGCCGCGGGTTTGACGGGCTTGGTGACCACGGCGATGCCGCGGTCTTCAGCCAGTGTGCGCACCGCCGGGCTGCGGTCTGCCGTCACCAGTGCCGCCGGCAGATGGCCGCCGAGATTGTGGCGTAGCCACTCGATGGCGTCGAGGCCCGAGGTCTGGTCGAGGTGATAATCCATCAGCACCATGTCGGGATACCAGCCCTCGAGCAGCCGCTCGCGGTCGATCTGCTTCAGCGACAGCGCCGTACGCACATCGCAGCCCCAATGATGCAGCAGCCCCTCCATCGCCTCGAGAATGGCGCGCTCATTGTCGACGCAGAGGATCTTGAGATCGAGCATGCCGAAATTCTGCTCCGCCGGCGCCGCCTCGGGCGCGGTCTTGGCCCGGCCGTTGCGCACCACCGGCAGATAGAGCGAAAAGCGCGAGCCATGGCCTTCGCGGCTATCCAGTTCCAGCGTCAGCCCCAGCGCCGTCACCAGGCGCTGCACAATGGACAGCCCCAGCCCCAGCCCCTGTGCCATGCGCGCGCCGCGCTCCAGCCGCGAAAACTCGGCAAAGACCAACCGGTGCTGGTCGCGGTTGAAGCCGATGCCGGTATCGACCACGTCGAGCCGCAGCCGGTTGCCGCGTCGCCGTACCCCCACCAGCACCTTGCCGCCGACCGGGGTATATTTGATGGCATTGGAGACCAGGTTCTGCACGATACGCGCCACCAGATTACGGTCCGCCAGCACCGTGCCTTTGGTCGCCACCATCCGCAGAGTAATCGAGCGCTCCCGCGCCATGGGCGCGAATTCCACCTCAATCTTCTTGAGAAGGTCCTGCGCCGCCACCGGAGCCGGCGCAGGCTTCAGCGCCCCGCTATCGATGCGCGAAATGTCGAGCAGGGCCGACATGATGTCCTCCACCGCCGTCAGCGAGGCCTCGATGGAATTGGCGAGTTCGGCAAAGGCGGTGGATTTGGCGCGCTCAATCAGCGTCGATGTATAGAGCCGCGCCGCATTGAGTGGCTGCAGCAGGTCGTGGCTGGCCGCGGCCAGGAAGCGCGTCTTGTCATGGTTGGAGGCATCGGCCTTGGCGCGGGCCACTTCGAGCTCGGCATTGACCTGGCGGAGATCGGCGGTGCGCTCTTCCACCCGGCGCTCGAGGCTCTGATTGACCTGCTCCAGCTCCAGTTCCGCCTGCACGCGCGCCGTCACATCGCTGAAGCTGATGATCAGCCCGCCATCGGGCAGGCGGCTTGAATAGAATTCCAGCGATTGACCGCCCGTGCCCATGCGTTGGGTGACTGTGGTGGGCGAGGCGGTAATGGTATTGATGCGTTCGATGGCCAGCCGCGCGGCGTCGCCCGGGCCGAAATCGCCGCGCTCGGCCATGAACAGGGCAATATCGAACAGCGCCGAGCCCTGCCGCGTCAGGTCGGGCGGCAGCGCCAGCAGCTGATTGTAGCGCTGGTTGGAGGCGGCCAGCCGCAATCCGGAATCGAACACGGAAATTCCCTGCGGAATGTAGTCGATCGCCTCTTTGAGGCTGGCGGTGCGATCGTCGGGCAGAAGCGGCATGTGGGCAAATATCCGCGCCGGAGAATGGGGTTTTTCCTTATCGGCCCGGCATCATCCCAGTGCAAGGCCGACACATCTCCCATTGCATTTGGGCGAGAGGTCAGGAATTGTTAACCTCCGCCGCCGCGGTCCGCATTGCTTGGTGCGGAAAAGATTACTCAGAGGGCTGCTATGAGCTTGTTCAAGGAATTCAGGGACTTCGCCGTCAAAGGCAATATGATCGATCTCGCCATAGGCGTGATCATCGGTGCGGCCTTTGGGTCTATCGTCTCCTCCATCGTAGACGATATTTTCATGCCGCTCCTCGGTATCCTCATCGGTGGTATCGATTTTTCGGGCATCGTGCTGACCGTGGGCGAGGCCAAGGTCAATATCGGCCTGTTCATCAATGCCGTGGTCAAGTTCACCATCATTGCTTTCGTGCTGTTCATGGTGGTCAAGGGCATCAATTCGCTGAAGCGCGATGCCGCCAAGGAGCCGGTGGAAACCACGCCCGCCCCGACCAAGGAAGAAATCCTCCTCACCGAGATTCGCGACGCGCTTCGCGCCAATCCCCCGCGCAGCTAATTCCGCAATCAGAGCCGGCCGTAGTGGCTGGTTCTTTTTTCCTACATATTAGGAATAATATCATTGACATGCGCTAAATGTAGGTCATGATGCCTATATATCTTGGCGATTTCTACTTCTACGTACGCAATCCCACCGCGTGGAAGACTGCTTTCACCTAGAGCAAAATACAGTTGCGAGATGCACGGCGGGTTTGTCGCGAAACAAGTAATAAAGTTGAGGTACGTCGGCCACGCGCAATACTGGTCGTTTCCATAAACATTCTGCACCGAGAGAGGTAATGGCATATGGGCGAAAGCAGTTACTATCACGCGTTCCTGAATCGCGATCGGCTGGTTCATCTGGTCGATGCTGATCCGGGCACTTGCGAGGCGTTGAGTGTTTTGTTCCGTCTTGAAGGATTTCAAACCACGTTTTCGCTTGAGGCGGCCCATTTCGTGGCGTCGCTGGAGCGGCGGCGACCGGATGTGGCGGTGATCAATCTCGCCGTCGGAGATGAGAGCGGCCTGTCTCTGCTGCGCCGCATCAAATCCCTGCGCACCGGGGCGCCAGTGGTGATGCTCTCCAACAGCCCCAATCTCGACGCGGCCGTCACCGCCATGAAGCTGGGCGCCAGCGATGTCATCAGCAAGCCCATCGACAGTGAGCATCTGCTTGGGGTTGTGCGCGACGCCTTGCGTCGCGATGTGCATCTGGGTGCCATGCAGGGTGGCTATCGCCCGGTGGAGGTGCGCGGTTTCGCCCAGCTCACCCCGCGCGAGCGCGAAGTGCTGCAATTGATCACCAATGGCCAGTCCAACAAGGAGGCGGGGCGGGAACTAGGCATTTCGCCGCGCACCATCGAGGTCCACCGCGCCCGAGTCATGGAAAAACTCGGCGCCCGCAACACCGCCGACCTCATGCGCATCGTGTTGACTTCGTAGCGTGCCCGCAGGGCGAGCGGCGCCAGTGGCGCCGCGAAAGCGGAGAAGGCCATGAGAGCTACGCTCGAATGGCGAGGTAGCGTCAAGAAATCGCGCCAGTGGCGCGATTTTACCTCACCTCAAGCTCTCTCGCCTCCTCCCCCCCTTTGAGGGGAGGGCCGGGGTGGGGGCGTTTAGCAATCCACTGACGGCGACTTGGCGCTTTTAATGGCAGCCCTGCAACCCATCCACCGCACCGCCCTCGGGCTCGACCCGCGGGCCAATCTCCGCGCGCACCAGTGCGTCCATGTGGCTCGCTATCAGGCGCTCGCGTCAAGCCCGAGGCGGCGTGATGCGCGTTGCATCTGACGCGCCAGAACCCGGCCACTGCCTCCCGCGGGCATGATGGCCATGCGATGGCTATCCCCTCATAGCAGATGGGGCCGCATCAGCCATAGCGCGCAGCGCCCAATCCAGGACGTCTCCCGACCTGTTCGGCGATGCACGCCCCCAGCACTGCCCCGATCACCCCGGAAAACGTACCCCCGCCAGGTCCTCCGACGCTGCCCAAAGCGCCGCTGCCATTTTGGTGTCGAGGGCTTGCGGCGGGACGCGCGAGGGTGCCGGATAGCCGCGCACTTCACTCAGCTGGTTCGGACCATAGTAGCCGCCGGGCTTCGCCTCTGGCGCCGTTGCCGCGTAAAGCGTGGGTAGCGCCCCCTGCCAGGCCGGCTGGAACAGGAAGCCGAGCCAGGTTCGGCCCCAACCGAGCAGGCTCGATCGACCCGCGCCATTATGCACCAGATCCGTCCGCGCCACGCCAGGATGGGCGGCCATGCTGGCAATGCCCCAGCTGCCGGCTTCGATGCGCCGTTGCAGCTCGAAGGCAAACATCAGGCAGGCAAGCTTGGATTGGCTATAGGCTTTCATGGGCACGTAGTCGTTGCATTGCAGGTCGGCCAGATCGATTTGTCCCTGGCGCGCCGCGATGCTCGACAGCGAGATTACCCGCGCGCCCGAACTGTTTCGCAACAGCGGCAGCAAATGCGCCGTCAGCGCGAAATGACCGAGATAATTGGTGCCGAATTGCAGCTCGAAGCCATCGGCGGTTTCCTGCCGGCTCGGTGGCACCATCACACCAGCATTGTTGATCAAAAGATCGACGCGTTCATGCTGCTGCCCGATGCGCGTGGCAAAGTCGGCCACCGTTTGCAGCCGCGCCAGATCCAGCGCCTCGAACCGCGCCTTGGCGCCCGGCACTGCGCTGGTGATCGCCGCCACCGCTTCGGCGCCCTTGCCGGGATTGCGGCCCGCCACGATCACTTCTGCGCCGGCGCGTGCCAGCGCCAGGCTGGTCTCATAGCCAAGCCCGCCTGTGCCCGTGACAATGGCCAGACGGCCGTTTTGCGGGGGGATTTCCGAAGCCGTCCATTTTGTCATAGAAGTGATCCTGCATCGAATTTGCACTCAGTGCATTTTTATATTGCACTCAGTGCAAAATTATCAAGGGGCATTGTCATGGACACTGCGGAAACTGCCGGGCTGCGCCAGCGCAAGCGGCAGGACACGATGGATCGGATTACCCGGGCCGGGCTGAAACTGTTCGGCAGCAGCAGTTATGAGGCCACGACCATAGACGATATCGCCGCCGAAGCCGGCATCTCGCGCCGCACCTTCTTTCACTATTTCAAGTCCAAGGACGATATTTTAGTGTCGCTGCAAAGCGGCCTGGGCCGGCAACTGGCCGCAGCCATCGCAGATAAGGCGACCGGCCTCCGTCCGCTCGATGCCGTTCGCGCCGCCACTCTAAGTCTGGTTTCGGCCCATCCGCGTGATGAACTGGTGCATCTCGACCGTCTGATGCGCGCCAGCGAAACCGTGCAGGCCCGCAAGCGCGCCAATTACATCATCGAGGAATGGGAATTGTTCGACGCGTTGCGCGACCTCTGGCCGGGCGAAACCGAGACCCGCCTGCGCGCCCTGGCAATGCTGGCCATCGGCGGCGCGCGCCTTTCGCTCGATGCCTGGACCCGCGCCGACCATGCCGGCCGCGCCGAGGACTATATCAACGGCATGTTCGACGCCATCGAGGCGGTCGCCACGCCGGATTGATCTCCGCCCATACTCACATGTAGCGCACAAGGGCCTTGCTTCAAGCCCCATCCCCTCTTCTACAACAAGGGCCCCATCGCATACGGAGGCTCTTCATGATCGACCAACCAGTCATTATCGCCGGCGCCGGCCCCACCGGGCTGGTGCTCGCCGCCGAACTGCGCCTTGCCGGTCTCTCCCCGCTGGTCATCGAAAAGCGTGCCGTCCGCGAACGCATCCAGCCCGGCGCCCTCGGCCTGCATGCTCGCAGCATCGAAATCCTCGATCAGCGTGGCCTGGCCGAACGCTTTCTGGCTGCCGGTACACCCATGCAGGTCATCGGCTTTGCCGGCACGCGGCTCGATATCAGCGCCTTTCCCACCCGCCATCCCTATGGTCTGTCTCTGCCGCAAAAGCACACTGAACGCCTCCTCGGCGACTGGGCCGACGCGCTGGCTGTGACCATGCTGCACGGCGTCGAAATCACCGGCCTGGCTCAGGACGACACCGGGGTCACCGTTACGCTCAGCGATGGCACCAGTCTGCGCGCCGCCTATCTCGTCGGCTGCGATGGCGGCCGCAGCCTCGTCCGCAAACAGGCCGGCATCGGTTTCCCCGGCTCCGATCCGACCATCAGCCACCTGCTGGCCGAAGCCGACATGACGGGTGAACCAAAGCTCGGCCTTTTCACCGACGCCATCGGTACCCACGCCATCAGCAAGAACGAGACCGGCAAGTTCGCCATCATGGTCACTGAAGTCGGCATCGGCACCGGTCCCGTCACCATCGACACGCTGCGTGCCGCACTCAGCGCCCAATACGGCACCGAATATGGCGTCGATAATCCCAGCTATATCACCCGCTTCACCGACATGACCCGCCAGGCCGAAACCTATCGCCGGGGGAGAGTGTTGCTGGCGGGGGATGCCGCCCATATCCACTATCCTGCCGGCGGCTTCGGCATGGGCATCGGCATCGAGGATGCGGTCAATCTCGGCTGGAAACTGGCGCTGGTCGCCAGTAATCGTGCACCCGAAACCCTGCTCGACACCTATCACGCCGAACGCCATCCGGCGGCGGCAAAGCTTCTGCGCTACACCATGGCAAGCGTCGCTTTGGCCCGCACCGACGAGCGGTCCAAGGCCGTCGCGGGTGTTCTCGGCGATCTGCTCCGCCTCGACGAGCCGGCCCGCCATATTGCCGGCGACATGTCTGGCCTCGCCACCCGCTACGATCTCGGCGAGGGTCATCCGCTGCTCGGCCGTCGCATGCCCGATCGCGATCTTCTCACCGCCAAAGGTCCCACGCGCATCGCCGCACTGCTGCGCGATGCAAAGCCACTATTGCTCGATTTTTCGGGGAAGACGCCGCTCGATCCGGGTCCCTGGGCCACGCGACTCACCACGCTGACCGCGCAGACGGAGGGCGACTGGCTGCTGCCGGTCATTGGCGCCGTGCCCGCGCCGAAGTCCGTGTTCATTCGGCCCGATGGTCATGTCGCCTGGGTCGGGCAGGGCGATGATGCGGGACTGGCCGAGGCCCTCGCCAGATGGCTCGGCCCGGCCTGAATTTTTAGCCGCCCAGGCTTGGCAGCGTCAGGTCGCCCGAGGTCAGCTTGCTCGCGGTAATGGCGGCATCGGCCTTTTCGCGCGGCAGTTCCAACGCCGTCCACACGCTGACCAGCGCGTGGCGAAGCTCGAAGATCATCTCGTCGGTATGCAGTGGCGTCGGGGTAATGCGCAGCCGTTCCGTCCCCTTGGGCACGGTGGGATAGTTGATCGGCTGGATATAGATATTGTGCTTTTCCAGCAGCATGTCGCTGGCCGCCTTCACCGCCCGCGCGTCGCCGACAATCAGCGGCACGATATGGGTCGATGTCTCCATGACAGGCAGGCCCGCATCGGCCAGGATCGCCTTGGTCAGCCGCGCCTGGCGCTGGTGCATCATGCGCTCATGGCCATTGCCCTTGAGATGCTCGATCGAGGCGCGCGCCGCCGCACAGAGCGCCGGGGGCAGGGCGGTGGTGAAGATGAACTCTGGCGCGTAGGAGCGCACGGCATCGATGATGGCCTTGTTGGCGGCGATATAGCCGCCCATAACGCCAAAGCCCTTGGCTAGCGTGCCTTCGATGATATCGATCCGCTCCATCAGCCCGTCGCGATCGGCAATGCCGCCGCCGCGCGGACCATACATGCCCACGGCATGGACTTCGTCGATATAGGTCAGCGCCCCGAATTCTTCGGCCAGGTCGCAGATTTCCTTGATCGGGGCGATGTCGCCATCCATCGAATAGACCGATTCGAAGCAGATCAGCTTGGGCCGCTTGCGGTCCACCTGGCTCAACAACTCGCGCAGATGCGCCACGTCATTGTGCCGGAATATCTTCTTTTCCATGCCAGACTGGCGCACGCCCTGGATCATCGAGGCGTGGTTGAGCTGATCGGAAAGGATGATGCAATTGGGCATCAGCCGGGCAATGGTGGAAATGCCGGCCTCGTTGGACACAAAGCCCGAGGTGAAGACCAGCGCGCCTTCCTTGCGGTGCAGATCGGCGAGCGAGCGCTCGAGCTCGACCAGCGGGCGGTTGGTGCCCGAAATGTTGCGCGTGCCGCCGGCGCCGACGCCCATTGCGCCGGCCGTGTCCTGCATCGCCTTCACGACCTTTTCGTGCTGGCCCATGCCCAGATAGTCATTGGAGCACCAGATGGTGATTTCGCGGGCATTGTCGGCGTCGTCGCGATAGATGGCCTTGGGAAAGCGGCCGGCAACGCGCTCCAGGTCGGCAAATACGCGATAGCGCTTCTCCGTCCGCAGCGTGTCCACTGCATCTTCGAATATGCCGCGATAATCCATGGAGACTTCCTTCAACACCGTGGCTGGGGTGAGGGGCATTCCAGCCTGGATGCACGTTACTTAGAATGGACGCGCCTGCATTGACATAGGTCAATTCGACGCGCGAAGCGGCTGAAAGCCTTGATAGCCAAGACTCCTGCGCTTTCACTTGAGAGCTATTCTAATGTAGCCGGAGCCATCTGCCAATGCCGCAAACGGGTTTCGCCGCCCGGCATTCCCCCCAAACAAGGGTTAACCGGCCTGTGCATATGCTGTTGATAGTCGGTGCGGACTGCGCTTAGATCGCATCGCGGTGTTTGGGTATCTGAGGGGGTACCGGGATGAAGAGCTTCTCGTCGTCGAGTTTCGCCGGACAAGCCGATGCGCTGGCCTTGGCGCGCATGGCCGTCGCCAAAAATCCCCAGGCCCTGTTCACCGATTTCCAGTGGTTCCTCTATGAGGGCCGCGACACGGTGTTCTTCACCGCCTTTTCCACCCAGACCTATGACCTGGATGTGCTGGGCAATATGGTGGCCGAAATGGTCGCCCTGGCGCCGCAGCTTACCCATGGTTTTGTCGGCGCCCAGCCCGGCCAGCCTTTTCCAAAACATCTGCTCGATGCCATCACCTCGGTCGATTATGTCGATGAGCTCGATGGCTATCCCGACAAGTGGCTGAGCAAGTCCAGCGACATTTTCGCCCATAAGGACTTGCCACTGTTTCGCGTCATGGCGGCGGTGCGTCGTGGCGGGCCCGATGCTCAGGGCAGGGCCTCGGTCATCCAGGTGCGCTCCAGCCACGCTTTGCTCGAGGGCTCCGATTCGGCGCTGCTCACCCGCTCCCAGGTCGCCTCCCATGGCGTCCAGTCCGACAAGGCCAACAAGCTCCCCTGGGGCGACAGGATGAAGAGCGCCCTGCGCGGCGGCATGACCGCGCTCATCTACCTGGCCATCGCCAATATCCTGGCGCCCAAGGAGCAGCCCTGGGGTTTCAAGACCCTGGCGCTCGAGCGCGACCGGCTGCGCAAGCTGGCCAACAAGCTCGGAGTGCGCCAGCGTTCGCTGATGTTCGCGCTGGTCACCCATGCCCTCAATGGCGAGGGCGCTGAAAAATACATGAGCAAGAAGGTGATCGGCGCCGCCTACACCATGCTCGATACCAAGCGCAACAATACCGATGACGACTTCTTCCGCGTCCGCGCGCTCGAAGCCAAGTTCAAGGTGATGGACGATTTCGTCGCTTATGTCCGCTGCGTCGACGACACCGTTGCCGGCATCGAACAGAAGGATATTACCTCCTTCCAGGTGGTCATCAATTCGATGTTCAAGGCCCTGCGCGCCGTCAATCGCGTGCTGCCCTTCCTGCCCAATCGCCGCTTCTGGCGCTTCAATGGCGGCATGCACATCGTGCTGACCCTGGTGCCCCCGCACCGCACCTATGGGCCGCTGACCCACGGCATGATCGAGCCGATCTATTGCGGCGCCTGGCACACAGAGGTCAACATCTGCACCTTCTGCCCGGGCCGCGACTACGTCACGCTCAACTTCTCCATGGAACAGCGCCATCTTGCCAATGTCGACAAGATCACCGCCCTCCTCAACGAAATCGAACGCCGCGACGTCTCCCCTCACACCATGAAACCAGCCGTCGAAAAGCTCTACTGAGCAAGTCTAGCGCTGGGAGCGTCAGCATTTTCAGGCCTTGGCACTATCTTTCCCGAGCCGCGATGCAACTCCTCCCCCTTCTTCAGCAGGGCTATCGCATATGGCGAATTGGCACCGGGCTCTCATCCCCCACCCCACCCTCCCCGCAAGGGGGAGGGAGTCCGGCCCGTGCATTTGGCTAGACTTTGCCCACAACTCGATGCGGCTCCTCCCCCTTCTTTAGGGGGAGGTTGGGAGGGGGTGTGCAGCACGCTCAAACCCATATGCGATAGCCCTCCCTTTTCAGGGGAGGTTGGAAGGGGGGGCAGCGCGCTCAGGCTGGTGAGCAGCAGCACCGCGTCAAAGAAGAGGCATGTATCCGGTTTCGGTAAAATCTGAACCGCCTAACTCGCCAACTACCCCCGCGAAAACACCAGCACGGTTTCCTGGTTGCCATCGCCGCCGGTGATGGGGGAGGGCAGGGTGTTTTTCAGCTGGAAGCCTGTCGTTTCCACGAAGCGCACCACCTCGGCGAGGGCCCGGGCGCTGGCCTCGGCATCGGTCACGATGCCGCCTTTGCCCACGAAATCCCGGCCCACCTCGAATTGCGGTTTGAACAGGATCACCGCCTCGGCCTTTGGGCCACAGAGGCGCAGCGGCTGCTCGAGGACCTTGGTTATCGACACGAAGCTGATGTCACAGACCAGGAGGTCGATGGGCCCGCTGGCGGTTTCCGCGTCGAGGTCGCGGGCATTGGTGCCTTCGAGGCTGACCACGCGGGCATCGCCGCGCAGCTTTTCATGCAATTGCTCATGCCCGACATCGACCGCATAGATTTTTGCCGCGCCGCGCTCCAGCAGCACTTGCGTGAAGCCGCCGGTCGACGAGCCGACATCGAGACAGACCTTGCCGCTGGCATCGATCCGTCCGGCGTCGAGGCCGGCGATCAGCTTCAGCGCCGCGCGCGAGACATAGCCGGCCGCCGGGTCGTCTAGCGTCAGCACGTCTTCGTCGCCGACCATCTGGTTGGGTTTCTTCGCCGGGGCGCCATTGACGCTCACCGTGCCGCGCAGAATGGCGTCGCGCGCTCGGGCGCGACTGGGCATCAGCCCGCGCTGTTCCAGCGCCAGGTCAAGCCTTATGCGGCTCACCCCTTGACCAGCTTTTCGATCTTGGCCAGCGCTGTATCGCTGGCTTCTTCATAAGCGATGGTGCCCTGGAAACTGCCATCGGCCCGGATCAGGAAGGTCAGGGCCGTGTGGTTGACGAGGTAGAACTCGCTGTCGACGTCGCCCGCCTTTTCCGAGAACACGCCGAAGGCCGCCTTGGCCCGGTCGGTTTCCTCGGGCGTGCCCACGAGCCCGATGACGCTGGGGTCGAACCCCTCTACATAGGATTTGACCATCTCGGCTGTGTCGCGTTCGGGGTCGACGGTGACGAAGATGATGCGCAGCTGTTCCGGCGTCAGCCCCAGTTGCGCCCGCCAGGCCGTGGTTTCGGCCAGCGTCGTCGGGCACACATCGGGGCAGAAGGTATAGCCGAAAAAGATGAGGCTCGGCGTGCCGCGCAGATCGTCCTGGGTGAAGGTGCCGCCCTTGGTGGAGGCCAGCGCGAATGCCTGTCCGTTGAGGCCCAATGGCCGCTGCGGCGGCTTGAACACATAAAGCGCCGTCGCGCCGATGGCCGCCACGGCCACCAGCACCCAGAGCACGATCCGGAAATTGCGCAGCGCTTTGTTCGTCATGCTCGTTTGGCCCTCATCAGGAGCGCGCCCACTCGCCAGTGCTTCGGCGCGGCGTCGTCACCCTCAGATGCCAATCAACCGGTGACAAGGCAACAGGCACTTTGCCGCGCTCGCGGCTAGTTGGCGTCGAGCGGCTCGGTGCCCACGGCCTTGCCGTCGCGGCTCAGGGTGATTTTCTCGATCCGCGCCTCGGCGGTGCGCAGCAGTGTCTCGCAATGGGCCTTGAGCGCTTCGCCCCGCTCATAGATGGCGATCGATTCGGCCAGCGGTGCGCGACCGCTTTCGAGCTTGGCGACGATCTGCTCCAGCTGCTCCAGTGCTGCCTCGAAGCTCAGCGTCTTCACATCGTCATGCGTGGTTTCGGCCATGGTCTCGTCGCTCGTTCAGAATGCGTTCATAGTCCGGTCATCAACGTCGCCACGTGGTGGCTGGCGCCGTTGGCCAGGCCCCCGAGGTCATAGCCACCTTCGAGCAGCGAGACAATGCGGTTGGAGCAGCGCCGCTCCGCCACCTCCATCAACTTTGCCGTGACCCAGGCAAAATCGTCGCCGGTCCAGTTGAGATCGGCCAGCGGATCGCCGCGATGCGCATCGAATCCAGCGGAGATGAAGAGCAGGTCGGGCGCGAAATTGTCGAGCGCCGGCAATATCTTGGCGAGATAGGCCTCGCGCATCGCCGCCCCGCCGCTCCCCGCCTGCAGCGCGCAGTTGACGATATTGCCCACGCCGGTCTCGCTGGGGTCACCGGTGCCGGGAAACAGCGGCATTTCGTGGCTCGAGGCATAAAAGACGCTGGGATCGTCCTTGAAGATATCCTGCGTCCCATTGCCGTGATGCACGTCGAAATCGACGATCGCCACCCGCTCCGCCCCATATTTCCGCTGCGCCTCCCGTGCCGCGATAGCAATGGTATTGATCAGGCAAAACCCCATGGCTGTTGAGATTTCTGCGTGATGTCCCGGTGGGCGAATGGCGCAGAAGGCATTGTTGACCTCCCCCAGCACCACTGCATCGAGCGCCGCCAGTGCCCCGCCGAGCCCGGTCGCCGCCACGTCCAGCGACTTGTCGGAAATGAAAGTGTCCGGGTCGAGTTGCCCTATGCCCTCCGCCGGGCGGGCATGGCGCAATTGGCCAAGATATTCAGCGTCATGCACCAGTTCGGCCAGCATCAGGTCGCCGAATGGCGCATCGCGGCGGATCAGCCCATTGAAACGCGGTTCGGCCAGTGCCGCCTCCACCGCGACGATGCGCTCGGCGCGTTCGGCATGACCATTGGGCGTACGGTGGTCGGCAAAATTGGGCTGGCTGATGAGAAGCGTGGTCACGGCGGGCCTGCGAGTGCATCTCTATGTGTCTTGACGCGCCGCGGTGGCATTGTCAAACAGCCCCCATGATCGCTCCCGCCGCCCTCTCCGTCGAAGACGCCGCCCAATTGCTGCGCAAAGGCCAGTTGTGCGCCTTTCCCACCGAGACCGTCTACGGCCTGGGCGCCGATGCCACCAATGCCGATGCGGTGCTGTCGATCTACGAAACCAAGGGCAGGCCGCGCTTCAATCCGCTGATCATCCACTGCGCCGACCTGGCCATGGCCGAGACGCTTGCGGTGTTCTCCCCCTTGGCGCGCCGTCTGGCCGAGACATTCTGGCCAGGCCCGCTGAGTCTGGTCCTGCCAATGCAGCCGGGCAATGGCCTTGCCGATGTGGCCACGGCCGGTCTCGATACCGTTGCCCTGCGCGTGCCCGATCATCCGCTGGCTCAGGCGCTGCTGCGCGCCGCCGCCCTGCCGCTGGCCGCGCCTTCCGCCAACCCCTCGGGAAAACTTTCACCCACCACGGCCCAACAGGTGTGGCGCGGCTTTGCCGGCAAGGTGCCGGTGCTCGATGGTGGGCCCTGCACGGCGGGGCTGGAATCGACCATTCTTGCGATCGATGGCGAGCGGCTGATCCAGCTCCGGGCCGGCGCCCTGGCGCGCGAGGAGATCGAAGCCGCTCTCGGCATGCCCGTGGAGCAGGCCGTTGAAGGCGAAGCCATTTCCGCGCCCGGCATGCTGCTCAGCCACTATGCGCCCGAGGCCGGCATTCGCCTCAATGCAGCGCCGCGCCCCGGCGAGGCTTTTCTGGCCTTCGGCGCCGCAGCCGCCTTCGACGGGCCCACGCTCAATCTGTCGCCGAGCGGCGATCTGCGCGAAGCGGCACGGAATCTTTTCTCGATGCTGCATGAACTCGATGCATCAGGCGCGACAACCATCGCGGTCGCACCGATCCCGCAAGCGGGTCTCGGCGAAGCCATCAATGATCGCCTGAGCCGCGCCGCCGCGCCCCGGACCTGAGTGTCGCGCCTCGAAAGGCGCGAGACCCATTCTAGTCCCTCACCGAATAGGGCTTCTGATCCCGCATGAAGCGGGCGAGGGCCTCGAGATCGGGGTCGCCGCCCGGTGGCAGCACCACGCGAACATTGACGTAGAGATCGCCATCGCCGTAGAGCCCCTTGCCCTTGAGACGTAGGGCCTTGGAGGTGTCCACCCCTGGCGGCAGGTTCAACTCCACCGAACCATCCAGCGTCGGCACCCGCACTTTGGCGCCCAGCACCGCCTCATAAAGCGTCACCGGCACATCGGTGCGGATATCCTTGCCATCGCGGCGGAAGGTCTTGGATTTCTCGAAGCGCACGGTCACCAGCGCATCGCCGGGTTCCCCGCCATAGGGGCTGGGCGAGCCCTGGCCCTTGAGCCGGATCTGCTGGCCTTCTTCCACCTTTTCCGGCAGCTTCACCGACAGCACTTTGCCCGAGGGCATGCGCACCGGCACCGAGGCTGCCTTATGCGCATCCTCGAAGGAAATCGTGGCGTTCACGACGATATCTTCGCCCTTGCCCGAGCGGGCGCCAGCTCCAGCGCCGCCAGCGGTTGCGCCGGCAAACGGGTCCCACTGCGCACCGCCGGCCGAGGAGGTCCTGCCGCCGCCGCGTGGTTGGCCGCCAAAGCCGCTCATGAATTCCTTGAGGATGTCCTCGGCCGAAAAGCCGCCGGCACCCGCCCCGGGGCGTGCGCCGCGATTGGCACCGCCACCGCCGAAACCGCCATTGCCGAAGCCGGCAAAGCGTGGATTGCCGTCGGCGTCGATTTCCCCGCGGTCGAACTGAGCCCGCTTCTCGGTGTTGCTCAAAAGGTCATAGGCATGGGTCGCCTCGGCAAACTTGTTGTGTGCCGAAGGATCGTCCGGGTTCTGGTCGGGGTGATATTTCTTGGCCAGCTTGCGGTAGGCAGACTTGATGTCCTTTTCGCTCGCTGCCCGCGACACCCCAAGCACGGTATAAGGATCGCGCATTTGGTCCTATCTTCTGGGTTGGGCGTTGCTTGCCCGACATTTCGAGTTCTATATGGCCACGCCCCCCGCCCTTGTCCAGTTTTGCAGGGGCTCAAGCGCAGGAATAATGACGATGCTGCAGACCCTCACCGAACGCCTGTTCGACGATGGTGACCGTTCGGACCTCGACCCTTTTGCCGTATTCGAGGAATGGTTCGCCCTGGCGCAGGAGAGTGAGCCCAACGATCCCCATGCCATGGCGCTGGCCAGCGCCGATGCCTCCGGCCTGCCCGATGTGCGCATGGTGCTGCTCAATCGGCGGGACGAGCGCGGCTTCTGCTTTTTCACCAATTTCGAGAGTGACAAGGGCCGGCAATTGCTCGCCAATCCGCAGGCCGCCATGGTCATGCACTGGAAGTCGCTGCGCCGCCAGGTGCGCATGCGCGGGCCGGTGGAAGTGGTCTCGGAGGCCGATGCCGACGCCTATTTCGCCTCCCGCCCCAAGGGCAGCCGCATCGCCTCGACCGTGTCGCAGCAATCGCGGCCGCTGGCGAACCGCACCCAGATGCTGGCCGAGGTCGATGCCCTGACCCGCAGCATCGGCGATGCCGAGCCGGTGCGCCCGGCGCGCTGGTCCGGATTCCGCCTCGTGCCGCTCAGCCTCGAATTCTGGAAGGATGGGGAATACCGGCTGCATGATCGGGTGCGCTTCACCCGCGCTCAAGCCGACGCCCCGTGGAGCAGCGCGCGGCTTTACCCCTGATTTGGGCTTGCCGGCGCGGTCGGTGCCGCTCCATTCTCTCGCCTGGATGTGATCCAATCTGCCGCTGGAGACCAGATGCCAACGACCGAGCCGATCCCCCAATCCGTCAGCTTTAGCGGCCGCCGGCTCGATCTGGCCTTCATGCTGTTGCGTGGTTATGCCCTCATGGTCCCTACCATCGGGCTCAACCGCTTCTGGCTGACCACCAGCAAGCGCCGCTTCTACTGGGGCCATACGGCGCTGGGCGGCGACGCGCTCGAATATACCGGTAACGCCCAGCAATTGCTGGTTGGCTTCCTCATGGCGCTGGCGGTGTTCCTGCCCCTCTATGGATTGTTTTTCTTCCTTTCCACCCAGTCGATGGAATTGGCGATCACCGGCTATGGCTGCGTCGCGGTCGGCATCTGGTTTCTGACCGGCTACGCCGTCTATCGCGCCCGCGACTTCCGCCTGTCGCGCACCCTCTGGCGCGGCATCCGTTTCGATCTCACCGGCAATCCCTGGGGCTATGGGGCCAGGCGCTTCTTCTGGTCTTTGCTCAATGTGGCGACGCTCGGCCTCGCCTATCCCTTCATGAGCGCCAATCTCTGGGCCTATCGCTATCGCCACACCTGGTTCGGTGATCGCGCCTTCAGCTTCGTGGGCTCCTGGAAACGCCTGGCCTTTCCCTATTACGGCGCCTGGCTCATCGGGGCAGGGCTGGTGGTCTACGGGATTGTCATCGCCGAACAGGGCAGGCTGTTCGAGCCGCTCGAAAACTATGATCCCGATCCCGGCGCCATCGGCCAGTTACTGATCCTCGGCCTTATTCTCGGCATCCTCATCACGATTTATCGCGCCGCGGAAATGACGCGGATGTTCTCTGCCATCCGCCTGGGCGATGCCGCCCTGACCGTGCGCATCGGGGCACTCGATCTCATCGGGCAATATGCGCTCTTCGGCCTGGCTCTCCTCGTCGCCTATCTGCTGCTCGCCGCTGGTGGCGCTTTCGTGCTGGGCCTTGTCGCGCCGGACGCTTTTGCCGGTGGCGGTTTCGATTTCAGCGCTTTGATGCGGTCGATGCAGTCCAGCGTTACCACGCTGCTCTCCATCGTTTTGGGCTATCTGCTGCTCTTTGCCGCTTTCTCTTTTGTCAGCGAACTGTTTCTCGGCTTCGGTTTTTGGCGCCTGGTCTGCAAGCGGGCCAGCGTCAACGGGCTTGAGACGCTCGCCGATATCCGCGCCCGCGCCGAGGACAAGGCCTTGGCCGGCGAAGGCCTCGCCGATGCCCTCAATGTGGGGGGATATTGATGTCCATTTCCGCCCGCTATTACGATGGCCTCGTCGCCACCTCCCATCAGGTCAACCTGTTCTACGAGCGGCTCGGTACGACTGGCGCGCTGGTACTGCGTGAGCCGCAGTCAAACGCCGAGCTGACACGCTGGCCCGCGCAAACCCTCCAGGTCATCCCGGGGCGTAGTGGCGAATTGCGGCTGGGGGCGGTGGGCCTTCCTGATGGCGCACGCGTGGTAGTCTCTGGCGAAACCGATATTGCGCGCATCCGCGCCACCCTGCCCATGCTCGAAGAGCGCCAGCGGCGTGAAAGCGGCCGGCAGGTGCGCCTTGCGGCCCTGTCCACCCTGGCGCTGGCGGCGGTTATTCTCGCCTATGCCTTTGGCGTGCCGCTGCTTGCCAGCCGCATCGTCGCCATCGTGCCGCCCGGCTGGGAGGAGGGCATCGGCGCTACCGTCGCCGGCCAGGTGGAAGCCAGCATTGGCGGCGACGCCGGCCTGCCGCTTTGCGATCCCGATCCACAAAGCCCTGCCAACCGCGCCATTGCCCGTTTTGCCGATCGTGTGATTGCCGAGGTCGGGTCGCCCTTCACGCTCGATGTGCGCGTCGTTCGCTCCGACGTCCCCAATGCCTTTGCTCTGCCGGGTGGCCGCATCTATTTCTTCTCGGCCCTGCTCAATGCCGCCCGAACGCCCGACGAATTTGCCGGCGTGCTGGCCCACGAAATCGGCCACGTCGCCCACCGCCACGGCATGGAGCAATTGATATCCACCGCCGGCACCGGCGCTTTGATCGGCTTCATCCTCGGCGACATGACCGGCATTTCCGTCGCTGCGGGCCTGGGCTCCACCATCATCGATGCCCGCTTCTCCCGCGAAGCCGAGCGGGAGGCCGACCGCTTCGCCGCCACGGTTGCCCAGCGGCTGGACTTCGATCCGGCCGCCCTGGCGCGCCTTATCGGTCGCGTAGGGCAGGACAATGATTTTAGCCGCGCCCTGGCGCTGCTCAGCACCCATCCGCTGACCGACGATCGCCGCCTGGCGCTCGAGGATCTGGGGCGCGAACGGCCGAGCGGGCTCGAGCCGGCCTTCACCAATGCCGAGTGGAACGCCATTCGCGACATGTGCAAGCCTGAGGCGCTCAAGGCGAAATGAGCCCATCTTCAAGCAAAGGAAACACCTTCGCTTTACCCTGCCTGCGATTTCAGGGAATGCGGCGCCGGTGCGGATAAAGATCAGAACCTCGAAATGGGCCATTTGGTCGCGACGGCTCGGCAGTCTCGCCGTGCCGATGCTCGTCCTGCCCGTATTTCTGCATCGCGAGCAGCTGATCGCCTCGCCGGCCTTTCATGTGGTCATGCTCGCGGCAGGGCTCGTTGCGGCGCTGGCGGTGTTCTGCGCGCTGATCGCCTTGGCGCGTCTGTGGTTCACCGGCGACCAGGGCTGGGGCAGGGCATTGGCCGGCCTGTTTCTCGGGCTGGTATGCCTCGCGCCCTTTGGCTGGTTCGGCTATCTGGCTGCGGATTATCCGCTGGTCACCGATATCGCCACCACCACGCGCAGCGAACTGCCGCTGATCTTCGAGCCCGATACCGCCGCCATGCCGCCGCCGCACCTGCTCACCGCCGAGCAGCAGGCCCGCATCTTCCCCAATGTGACCACGCGCACCTATCCGCTGGATGCCTTCCAGGTCTTTGCCCTGGTCGAGCGGCTGGCCACGGCGCAAGGCTGGGACATCAGGCTGCGCCGCGAACCCGCAGATGCCACCGAAACCGGCCGCCTCAATGCGCGGATCGTAACGCTGGTGGGCTGGCGGGAAGAAGTGGTCATTCGGGTAATGCCCAAAGCGATCGGAAGCGCCGTTGACATGCGCTCCGCCTCGATCAACGCCGTGCACGATTTCGGCTCCAACGGCGTGCGCATCAGCGACTTCCTGATTGCGCTGGATAGTGAGGTCACCGCCTTCATTCGCGATAACCGCAACATCCTGCAACCAGCCGATGACGAGGCGGCTCCGGAAGTGGAGACCGGCAGCGATTCCTAGCGCATCGGCCCGAAAAGCCTCCGTGCGCTTTTCGGAAATGCCGCTTTAGCGCTTGCGCACGAACTCGGTGCGCAGCACCAGGCCCTTGATGGCATCGTGGCGGCAGTCGATCTCTTCGGGATTGTCGGTCAGGCGGATGGTTTTGATCACCGTCCCCTGCTTCAGCGTCTGCCCGGCGCCCTTGACCTTGAGGTCCTTGATCAGCACCACCGCATCGCCATCGGCCAGCAGCGTGCCCGAAGCATCGCGCACTTCTAGGGCACTCGCATCGGTAGCAGCCATCTCCGAAGCCGGGCGCCATTCGCCCGTAGCTTCGTCATATACATAGTCGTCGTCTTGATTGCTCATATGGGTGCTATTGCAAACCGCGCGCCCAAAGCCAATGGCCAATATGGGTAATTTGTAGCTAGCGCGTCAAAGTCCGGCGCACGGCCTGGTCCCAGCCTGCGATTTTCGCCTTGCGCTCACTGCCATCCATGGTCGGCTCGAACCGCTGGTCCCGGGCCCAGCTGGCGGCGAATTCGTCCATGGCTGGCCAGATGCCGGCCTTCATGCCCGCCAGCCAGGCAGCGCCCAGGGCCGTGGTTTCCAGAATCATGGGACGATCGACGGGCGCATCGAGAATGTCGGCCAAGAACTGCATGGTCCAGTCCGAGGCCACCATGCCGCCATCGACGCGCAGCACCGTATCCTTGCCGCCGCCCTTCCAGTCCTTGCGCATGGCCTCGAGCAGGTCGCGGGTCTGATAGCACACCGCCTCCAGCGCCGCCTTGGCAATTTCCGCGGGGCCGGTATTGCGGGTCAGCCCATAAATGGCGCCGCGTGCCTCTGCATCCCACCATGGCGCGCCCAAGCCCACAAAGGCCGGGACCATATAGACGTGCTGGCTCGGATCGGCCGTGCGCGCTAGGGGGCCCGTCTCGCTGGCATGCTTGACCAGTTTCAGCCCATCGCGGATCCACTGCACGGCCGCGCCGGCAATGAAGATCGAGCCTTCCAGCGCATAGGTGCTTTTGCCATCCAGCCGATAGGCGAGGGTGGTCAAAAGCCGGTTCTTGGAGCGCACCATGTCGCTGCCGGTATTGAGCAGCGCAAAGCATCCCGTGCCATAGGTTGACTTGACCATGCCCGGCGCAAAGCAGGCCTGCCCGATCGTGGCCGCATGCTGGTCGCCGGCGACGCCGAGAATGGGCGCCGCCGCGCCGAACAATTCGGCTTCGGTCACGCCGAAATCGTCGGCACAATCCTTGACCTCCGGCAGCAGCGCCGCCGGCACGTCGAGCAGCTTGAGCAGTTCTTTGTCCCAGCTATTGGCGCTGATATCGAACATCAGCGTTCGCGCCGCATTGGTGGCATCGGTGGCATGCACCTTGCCGCCCGTCAGCCGCCAGATAAGGAAACTGTCGATCGTGCCGAAGGCCAGCTCGCCGGCCTTGGCCCGCTTGCGTGCGCCCTTCACATGATCCAGCAGCCACTTGACCTTGGTGCCGGAGAAATAGGGGTCGAGCAGCAGGCCCGTCTTCTTGGTGAACACCGGCTCATGGCCCTGCTTCTTGAGTTTGGCGCAGAACTCGGCGGTGCGCCGATCCTGCCAGACAATGGCATTGTGGATCGGCTCGCCCGTTTCCCGGTCCCAGATTACCACCGTCTCGCGCTGGTTCGTGATGCCGATGGCGGCAATATCGGTGGCGGCGGCGCCTGCCTCCTTGATGGCGGTCTTGATCGACCACAGCACGCTGTCCCAGATTTCCTCCGGGTCGTGCTCGACCCAGCCATCCTGCGGGAAGTGCTGGGTGAACTCCTTCTGTCCCACGCCCACGATCTTGCGCGCCTGGTCGAACAGGATCGCCCGGCTCGAGGTCGTGCCCTGATCGATCGCCAGAATGAACTTGGTCATGAAAATCTCCCCACCGGCCTTGCGGCTCTTTATTAAGCCTTCCCCGGCGGGGAAGGCGCCCAATCGGGCATGCGGCTATTTGCTGGCCAGATAGGCCTCAAGTCGTGCTACGCCACCGGGCTCCATGCGCAGGCCCAGCTTGGTGCGGCGCCAGAGCACATCTTGTGCCGTCCGCGCCCATTCCTCGGCAACCAGATAATCGACTTCGCGCTCATAAAGATCGGCGCCGAAATGCTGGCCGAGATCGGCTACTGTCCTCGCATCGCCGAGCAGCCTGCGCGCCCGCGTGCCATAAAGGCGCATCAGCCGTTTCATCAGATCCGGATGCAATGCTGGATAATCCATGCACAGCCGGCGCACTTCCGGCTCGAAGCTCATCGGCCCGAAATCGCCACCCGGCAGGGTGCTCTTCTTGGTCCAGGGCGCACCGCGTTTACCCAGCACGTCCTCGACCTTTTCCAATACCGATTCCGCCAGGCGTCGCGACGTGGTCAGCTTGCCGCCGAACACATTGACGATCGCGCCGGTCGTCGCATCGCCATCGGTCTTGAGCACGTAGTCGCGCGTTGCCTCCTGAGCCGCGCTGGCGCCGTCGTCGAACAGCGGCCGCACCCCCGAATAGCTCCAGACGATGTCGTCCTGAGTGACCGGCTTGGCAAAATATTCGCTCGCCGCTTCCAGCAGGTACCTCGTCTCCTCGGCCGATATCTTGACGTCCTTGGGGTCTCCTTCATAGTCGCGGTCGGTGGTGCCGATCAGGGTGAAGTCGTTCTCATAGGGAATGGCGAAAATGATGCGCCCATCCCCGTTCTGGAAAATGTAGCAGCGGTCGTGGTCATAGAGTTTCTTGACCACGATGTGGCTGCCCTGCACCAGCCGCACATTATGCGTGCCATTATTGCCGACCACGCCATTGATGACCTTGTCTACCCAGGGGCCGGCAGCGTTGACGATCATGCGCGCGCGCACCGTCTCTTTGCCGTTTTCGCCGACAAGCGTGATGGTCCAGGCGCCGTCCTCGCGCCGCGCCTCGGTCATTTTGGTGCGCACCTGGATTTTTGCGCCCTTTTCGGCAGCGTCGCGGGCATTGAGCACCACGAAACGCGCATCATTGACCCAGCAATCGGAATATTCGAAGCCCAGCCGATAACCCGGCTTCAGCGGCTTGCCGGTCACGTCGCGCGTCAGGTCCAGCGTCTTGGTCGGCGGCAACAGCTTGCGGCCACCCATATAGTCGTACATCGCCAGGCCCGTGCGCAGCACGAAAGCAGGGCGCAGCCCCTTGTGATGCGGCAGCACGAACCGCAATGGCCAGATGATATGCGGCGCGGCGGCCCAAAGAATTTCGCGCTCCGCCAGCGCTTCATGCACCAGCCGGAACTCGTAGTGTTCGAGATAGCGCAACCCGCCATGGATCAGCTTGGTCGCGGCCGAACTGGTGCCGGAGGCGAGATCGTTCATCTCGGCCAGCCCGACGCTGAACCCGCGGCCCACCGCATCGCGTGCCACGCTCACGCCGTTGATGCCGCCACCGATGACAAAGATATCCAGCACGATCCAGTCCTCACCCATCGTCAAGTGGTTTCGTATATAGCGCGTTTTATTTCGTTTTCAAACGTAATGAGTTTCGTTTTGCAGCCTCGCGCGCGAAAGATTGACCGCTTCCTGGGGACGGGTTACGGCTGACGCATCCTAGGGCCCATCCTCAGGCCAATGCTCGATATTCTTGCCGTCATCGCCCCGATTTTCGCGCTCATGGCCTTTGGCTATGGGGCCGTGCGTTTCCGGCTGTTTCCGGCCGATGGCATCAAGGCACTGATCGCCTTCGTCAATAATTTCGCCACGCCCTGTCTGCTGTTCTATTCGATCAGCACCAGCGATTTCCGCTCCGCCTTTAATATCGGCATCATCGGTCCGTTTTATGTCGGCGCTGCCATCTGCTTCGTGCTCGGCATTATCATTGCCCGCCGCGTCTTCAACAATTCGCCCGGCGAAAGCGTTGCTGCCGGCTTTTCCGGCACCTTCACCAATACGGTGCTGGTTGGCCTGCCGATCATGTCGCGGGCCTATGGCGACCAGGCCATGCCGGTCACGCTCTCGATCATCGGCCTGCATGGCGCCATTCTGCTGACCCTGGGCATGGTCACCATGGAGCTGATGCGTCGGGACGGCCAGTCGCTCGCCAAGACCTTGGTGGTGGCCCTGCGCCGCGTCGTCTCCAACCCTCTGATCTGGGGCATCGCCGCCGGCATTCTGGGTTCACTGGCCGATCTGCAATTGATCGAGCCGGCCGAAGCCTTCTTCGTCATGATGAGCCAGGCCGTGGTCCCCGCTGCCCTCTTCGGCATTGGCGGGGCGCTGAACGAGTTCAAGCTCTCGGAAAACTGGAAGCCGGCGCTGGTGGCCTCGCTCATCAAGCTCATCGTCCATCCGGCGCTAGCCTATGTGATGATGATCTGGATTTTGCATGTGCCCATGGACATCGCCCGCTACGGCATCCTGCTCGCTGCCATGCCGGCCGGCGTAAACATCTATGTCTTTGCCACCTATTACGACCGCGGCGTCAGCGTCGCCACCAACACCATCCTCATTGCCACGGTCATGTCGGCCCTGACCATCTCCGCCTGGCTGCTCATCTTGAGCCTTTAGGCCGAAGTTTAGGACGCCAAACATCTTCTGCTCGGTGACCTCCAATTTTCCCCACCCACAACGCCGCCCTCGGGCTTGACCCGAGGGGCATCGGCCGCTTGCGGTTTACAGCGCCTGTGCCTCACCAACTGGCCCCCGGGTCAAGCCCGAGGGCGACACTGCGTGGTTGAACCCACTCAACCCTGATAACGCACCGAGCCCTCTCCCGCCGGTGCCGGCAGGATAGCAAAGCCGTTCGGTCCCAGCGTCAGCGTCGTTCCGGACAATTCGGCATTGTGACTGACCGGCTCGAGCGCCGGCTCCACGCCGCCGACGGTGACAGTACGCGCCTCGGCCGACAGGTTGAACACGCAGACCAGGTCCTTATTGCCATCGGTGCGCGTATAGGCCAGCACCGGCTCATCGCAGTCGAAAAAGGCGATATCGCCGGTCTTGAGCGCCGGGTGATTTTTGCGCCAGGCCAGGATCTGCCGGTAATAATGCAGCGACGAATTCGGATCGGCTTCCTGCAGGTCGACGCTCAGAGCCACGGCGGCATGCTTGACCGGCAGCCAGGGCTTGCCATGGGTAAATCCGGCATGCGCCAGATTATGCTGCCAGGGCATCGGCGTGCGGCAGCCATCGCGGCCCTTGTCTTCCGGCCAGAAGCGCTTGCCACGCGGATCGGTCAGTTCCTCGAATAGGATATCCGCCTCGGGCAGCCCCAGCTCCTCGCCCTGATAGAGTCCCGCCGAGCCCTTGAGCGTGAGCATCAATGCGATCGCCTGGCGCGACAGATCGGCCGACGAAACGCTGAACGGCGTCCAGCGGGTCATGTGACGAATGACGTCGTGGTTGGAAAAGCTCCAGCACGGCCAGCCGGTGGCGCCATCGGCGAAGAAGGCTTCCACTTTCGAGCGGAAATGCGCCGCCGAGAATTTCGGCCCCAGGAAGTCGAACGAATAGCACATATGCAGCAGGTCGCTGCCCGAAGTGTACTGCTTCATCAGCTCCAGCCCGCGCTCGTCGTCGCCGACTTCACCCACCGTAGTGGTGCCGGGATAGTCGTTGAGCAGCGCCCGCACCTTGCGCAGCCAGTCCATGTTCTCCGGCTGGCTCTTGGAGAATTTGTGGCTCTGCATGTCATAGGGATTGGTGGCCGGCTTGCCATTGAGCTCCGCCAATGGCGGGTTCGAGCGCAGCTTGGCGTCGTGGAAATAGTAGTTGACCGTATCGAGCCGGAAGCCGTCCAGCCCGCGATCGAGCCAGAAGCGCATGACCTCGATCACCGCATCCTGCACCGCCGGATTATGGAAATTGAGGTCGGGCTGGGAGGTGAGGAAATTGTGCAGGTAATATTGCTTGCGCGCCGTGTGCCATTCCCAGGCCGAGCCACCGAACACCGAAAGCCAGTTATTGGGCGGCGTGCCATCGGGGTTGGCGTCGGCCCAGACATACCAGTCTGCCTTGGCATTATCGCGGCTGAACGCGGATTCGAGGAACCAGGGATGGAGCGAAGAAGTATGGCTCACTACCTGGTCCATGATCACCTTGAGGCCAAGCGCATGGGCCTTCTCGATCAACAAGTCGAAGTCCTGCAACGTCCCGAACAGCGGGTCGACCTGCACATAGTCCGAAACGTCATAGCCCATATCGGCCTGGGGCGACTGGGTGAGGGGCGAGAGCCAGATACAGTCCACGCCCAGGCTGGCAATATGGTCGAGCCGGTCGATAATGCCGGCCAGATCGCCGACACCGTCACCATTGCTGTCCTGAAACGAGCGGGGATAGACCTGATAGATCACTCCGCCGCGCCACCATTCGGTCATTCATTTGCTCCTGTTGGCCGTTATATGTCCGGGCCGGATTCGCGCACGAGGCTATAGATTTGTGCGTCCGCTGTTAATCGGGCAGCATGCAGGCGAGGAATGCAGTTGTGATCACCACCGGATTGCTGATCGACCATGAAGCCACAGTCAGCGACCTGGCCGCGCTGCTGGAGCGGCAATGGCCCGATTGGTACAATCCGCGCGGGGCTTCGGCCCGCGCCGATCTGTGCGACCGGCTGGAGCGTAATCGTCTGCCGCTCGGCATTCTTGCCTTTGCCGATGGCGCAGTGGTGGGCACTTGCGCGCTCACCGCCGGCTCGGGCGGTCTGGTCACCGAACGCTCGCCCTGGCTCGGCGGCCTGGTCGTCGATCCGGTGTTTCGACGGCGCGGCGTCGGCAGGGCGCTTCTGGCCCGCGCCAAGCTCGAGGCAAAGCGGCTGGGTCACGCCCGGCTCCACGCACTGACGGCAGAAGCGCTGGATCTGTTCGACGCCGATGGCTGGCGGCTGCTGGAAATGGTGCCGCTCAACGGCGAAGCGCACGCCGTTTACGTCATCACCGTCTAGCCGCCTCTCTTGCGCTTACACCACCGCCGAAATCAGCGGTTCCTTGGCAAAATGCCGCTCCAGATTGGCGACCAGTAACGCTCCCATGGCGTCGCGGGTCTGGTGCGTGGCGCTGCCTTGATGTGGTGACAGCACCACATTCTGCAAGTGCATGAAGGCTTCGGGCACGTCTGGCTCGTCGACGAACACATCGAGCGCCGCGCCGCCCAGCCCGCCATTCTGCAGCAGCTCGAGCATGGCCGGCTCGTCGATCAATGTGCCCCGCGCCACATTGACCACATAACCATCGGGCCCCAACGCCTCGAGCACCTTTCGCGACACGATACCCTCCGTGCCCTTGCCGCCGGGGGCAATCACCACCAACCAGTCGCTGTCGCGGGCCATGTCTTCGAGATCGTCGTAATAGATATAGGGCGTATGTGGCTGCTGCCGGCGGCCATGATAGACCACGCGCATCTTCATCGCCTGCAGCCGTGTGGCGATTTCCTTGCCGATGCGACCAAGCCCGAGAATACCCACAGTCTTGCCGGTCAATTCGCTCAACAGGCCGAAATTGCCACCGGGCCACTTGCCGCGACGCACATATTGATCCGATTGCGGAATGCGGCGTGCCAGCGAAATCATCAGGCCCACCGTCAATTCCGCCACTGCGTCATTGAGGACATCGGGCGTATTGGTGACCCGGATATTGCGGGCCTTGGCACCGGCAATGTCGATATTATCATAGCCGACCCCGAAGCTGGCGATGATCTCGAGATTGGGCAGCTTGTCCATCAAATCCGCCTGCACCCCCGAACCGGCATGGGCGCGGATACGGGCGCCGTTCGCCGCCAGCCAGCCCGTCTTGTCCTCTATCTCGTGCAGCTTGTGCACCGTGTAGCGCTCGGCCAGCGCCGCCTCGCAGAAGGCAAGCAGCTTATGCGTCTGGAGAATTTCGATGGTCATGGCGGCGCGACTCCCTTTGTCGGAAGTCTAGCGATGGGTTCCGGCGCGGCCAAGGCCGCACCACCGAAATACCGCCCTCGCCCGAAACGCTACGCCGCGCCAATGCTCACCGGCGCTCGATTTTCGTGTTCTTCGTCGGTAAACACGCGTGATCGCGTCAGAAAGCGCCGCTCGGTGCCGTTATCGAGGCTGAACATGCCGCCGCGGCCGGGAATGGCGTCGATGATCAGTTGCGTATGCTGCCAGTATTCGAACTGGCTGGGTGACATATAGAAGGGATAGCCGCCGATCTCGCCCATCTTCACGTCGCGATCGCCGATGATAAACTCGCCCTGCGGATAGCACATGGGCGATGAGCCGTCGCAGCAGCCGCCGGACTGGTGAAACATGATGGCGCCATGGCGCGCCGTGATCTCGCCGATCAGTGCAAGGGCGGCCGGAGTGGCGATGACGCGGGGAACAGGCTGGGTCATGTCAGGCTCCGCTTGAATGGAAAAAAAGTCATTCCAGCGAGCCACGGGCCGGGGGAGAGATGGGTTGAAAAGGCCCGGTGCCCGCCGGAATGATCCCTTGCCCCCGGGCGGACCCGGGGGCTGCGCTTAGGGAGGAGCGCGTAACTCGGTGAGCTGCCGTGGCTCTTAGAAGAAGCCGAGCTTCTTGGGGCTGTAGCTGACCAGCATGTTCTTCGTCTGTTGATAGTGATCGAGCATCATGCGGTGGTTTTCGCGGCCGATGCCGGACTGTTTGTAGCCACCAAAGGCAGCATGGGCCGGGTAGGCGTGGTAGCAATTGGTCCAGACGCGACCGGCCTGGATGCCGCGACCGAAGCGGTAGGCGCGGTTGCCATTGCGGGTCCACACGCCGGCGCCAAGGCCATAGAGCGTGTCATTGGCGATGGCCATGGCTTCGTCTTCGTCCTTGAAGGTGGCGACCGAAACAACCGGCCCGAAGATTTCCTCCTGGAAGACGCGCATCTTGTTGTTACCGGCAAAGACGGTTGGCTTGACGTAATAACCCCCGGCCAGATCGCCCTCGAACGTATTGCGCTCGCCGCCGGTCAGCACCTTGGCGCCTTCCTGCTTGCCGATATCGAGATAGGAGAGGATCTTTTCGAGCTGTTCGGACGAGGCCTGGGCGCCGATCATGGTGGAGGGATCGAGCGGAGAGCCCTGCTTGATCGCTTCGACCCGCTTGATGGCCCGTTCCATGAAGCGATCGTAGATGGATTCCTGGATCAGCGCGCGGCTCGGGCAGGTGCACACCTCGCCCTGGTTGAGGGCGAACATGGTGAAGCCTTCGAGCGCCTTGTCGAAGAAATCGTCGTCCTCGTCCATCACGTCCTTGAAGAAGATGTTCGGCGACTTGCCACCCAGCTCCAGGGTCACCGGAATGAGGTTCTGGCTGGCATATTGCATGATCAGCCGGCCCGTCGTGGTCTCGCCGGTAAAGGCGATCTTGGCGATGCGGTTGGAGCTGGCCAGCGGCTTGCCGGCTTCGAGACCGAAGCCATTGACGATGTTGAGCACGCCCGGCGGGATCAGGTCCTCGATCAGCTCCATCAGCAAGAGGATGGAAGCGGGGGTCTGTTCGGCGGGCTTGAGCACCACCGCATTGCCGGCCGCCAGGGCAGGGGCCAGCTTCCAGGTTGCCATCAGGATCGGGAAGTTCCACGGAATGATCTGCCCGACCACGCCCAGCGGCTCGTGGAAGTGATAGGCCACGGTGTCATGGTCGATTTCGGAAATGCCGCCTTCCTGGGCGCGGATGGCGCCGGCAAAATAGCGGAAGTGATCGATAGCCAGCGGAATGTCGGCGGCGGTGGTTTCGCGGATTGGCTTGCCATTGTCCCAGGTTTCCGCCAGCGCGATCAGGTCGAGATTTTCCTCGATCCGGTCGGCGATCTTGTTGAGCATATTGGCGCGCTCGGCGGGTGAGGTACGACCCCAGGCGGGCGCGGCCTTGTGGGCGGCATCCAGCGCCTTTTCGATATCGGCGGCTTTGCCGCGCGCCACCTTGCAGATCACCTGTCCGGTGACCGGCGAGGTATTGTCGAAGGTCTCGCCATCGGCCGCGTCGACCCATTGCCCACCGATATAGTTGCCATACTTGGCTTTGAACGGCGACTTGCTGCGCTGGTCCAGGAATTGGGGTTTGTTCAAGGCTTCCTCCCTTGGTTCTTGAATGGAAGCCAGAGGAGCAACTGCCGTGCCAGATCGCTCAGAACCTTGATTTTGCTGCCCAAGTCTTCGTGATCACGGTTTTGCTTTACGCCGTCGATCCATGGGTGCAACACTTTGCAACAACCAGAACCGATGGCAGACGCAACATCTGTTGCATACTGCCACACACTGGGAGGAAGATGAGCATGAACCAGTCGTCTGACCATGTATTAGCTGCGGCACGCGAAAAATTCTTCTCCGGACGCAGCCTGCCAGACGGGCTGGTGCCGGCGCCCATCCTGCGCAGCTGGCAGCGATGCGCCGAAAAAGGGCTCGATGCCGGCGACAGCATCCATGCCGAGCCGCTCACCTCGACCGAATTGCGTCAGCTGCAGCAGCAGAACGAGGCCCTGCGGCTGCTCAGCCGCCCCGAGCTTGCGACGCTCCGCTCCGAAGCCAAGCTCACTGAAAGCGTCGTCATCCTCACCGACGCCAAGGGCACCGTGCTCGATGTGGTCGGCAGTCCCGAATTTGCGGGCGAGGCTGCGCGGGTGTCGCTACAGCCGGGTGTCGCCTGGTCGGAAATGTCCACCGGCACCAATGCCATCGGCACAGCCATGGCCGAGCGTCGCGCCATTGCCGTCCACGGCGCCGAGCACTTCTTCGAGCCGCACGGCATTCTCCATTGCGCCGCCTCGCCTATCTTCGACCCCTTCGGCAAGCTGGCCGGCGTGCTCGACATGTCCGGCCATGCCACTGCCGAACACACCCATGCGCTGGGCCTGGTACGGCTGGCCGTCGAGCAGATCGAGCACCGCTTCTTCGCCCGCGGCTTCGAAGACAAGACAGTGCTGCGCTTCCACCGCCATGGCGACATGCTCGGCACCCCGCGCGAAGGCGTTCTGGTCTTCGACGGCGACCGGCTGATCGCCGGCAATCGCCGGGCGCTCAGCCTTCTGGGCCTTGATCGCCAGGCCCTGCGCAAAACCCGCAGCGACGAATTGTTCGAGCGGCTCGACACCGAACTGCGCTCCGTGTCCGGCGAGAAATTCTCCGCCGCCATCGCGCGTCCGGATCAAAGCCACGCCCGCACCAGCCATGTGGTCAAAACCCCCGCGACCTCGAATGAACCCTATCTCACCGACGAGGCGCGTATCGGCCTCGCTAAGGCCATCAAGCTGGTCAATGCCGAAATCCCGGTTTTGGTGACCGGCGAAACCGGTTCGGGCAAGGAAGTCTTCGCCCGGCACCTGGCGCAAAAATCCAACCGCGCCGGCAAGCCTTTCGTCGCCGTCAATTGCGCCGCCTTGCCCGAAAGCCTCATCGAATCCGAGCTGTTCGGCTATGAGGCCGGCGCTTTTACCGGTGCGCGCAAGGGGGGCGCCAAGGGGCTCGTGCAACAGGCCGAAGGCGGCATCCTGTTCCTCGACGAAATCGGCGACATGCCGCTGCTGCTGCAATCGCGACTTCTGCGTGTGCTGCAGGACAAGGAAGTGGCTCCCCTCGGCGGTGGCCAAGTGCGCAAGGCCGATTTCGTCGCCATCTGCGCCACCAATCGCGATCTCAAGGCCATGGTCGATGCCGGCACCTTCCGCGCCGATCTCTATTTCCGCATCGCCCAGTTCACCCTGCGGCTGCCCTCCGTCGCCGAACTTCCGGATCGGCATGCCATCATCGAAAGTCTTTGGGCCGGCCTCGACACCGGCAATGGTCCGCTGTCCGAAACCGTGCTCGATCGGCTGGCATCCTATGACTGGCCCGGCAATCTGCGAGAAATGGCCAATGCCCTGCGCACCGCCGCGGCCTTGGCCGATCCCGGTCAGCGCGTCACCCTGGCCGATCTGCCCACCGCTATCATTCAGGCGCGGTCCTCGTCCGCGCCGCTAATGCCTTCGGGCGATTTGGGAGAGCTCACCGAGGCGGCCATGCGCCGGGCGGTCGATCTCAATCGCGGTAATCTGTCCGCCGCCGCACGGGCGCTCGGCATCGACCGCTCGACGCTCTATCGTCGGTTGGTCTGGTCGGGAAAAGCCAATTGAGGGAAATCACTTGGCGCGAATGAGAGCATGTTCGGCGCTTGGTCTGCAAGTCAGACCTGCACGAAAAAGCGGCATGCCCAGGCTTTGAGCGTCTGGACGGCGGCGAACATTCGTGTAGCAATGTTTGGGCGATGGGAAAGCCGTATTATTCAAGCGGAGCATAATGGGCGACAAAACGCCGTTTGACGAAATGTACAACGCGGACGGATCGGTCCGCGAACCTTACCGCGCTTTGAGCGCCTGGTTGGCCGAACAGCCTGATAAGGGCCTGGCGCTGATGCAGACGGACGCCGAGGCGATCTTCCGCAAGCTGGGCATCACCTTTGCCGTTTACGGGTCCGAGGAAGGCACCGAGAAGGTCATTCCCTTCGACGTGATCCCGCGGATCATTGCCGCCAATGAGTGGCGCCGGCTGAGCAAGGGGATCGAGCAGCGCGTCAAGGCGCTCAACGCCTTCCTGTACGACATCTATCACCGCCAGGAGATCCTCAAGGCCGGGCGGGTGCCGGAAAAGCTCATTTTGAACAATGAAGCCTTCTGCCCGCAGATGATGGGGCTGGAGCCCGCCAAGGGCGTTTATGCCCATATCATCGGCGTCGATATCGTGCGCGTCGGGCCCGACGAATTCTATGTGCTCGAGGACAATCTGCGCACCCCTTCCGGCGTCTCCTACATGCTGGAAGACCGCGAAGCGATGATGATGCTGGCGCCGGACCTGTTCCAGCGCACCAAGGTCGCTCCGGTCGAAACCTATCCGGAAAATCTGCGCCGCACGCTAGAAAGCGTCGCACCGGAAAATTCGCGCGGCACGCCCAATATCGCCGTGCTCACCCCCGGCATCTACAATTCCGCCTATTTCGAGCATTCCTTCCTTGCCGACCAGATGGGTGCCCAGCTTTGCGAAGGTCACGATCTCTTCGTCGATGGCGGCAAGGTCTATATGCGCACCACGACAGGTCCGGAGCGCGTCGATGTCATCTATCGCCGCATCGATGATGACTATCTCGACCCGCTGACCTTCCGGCCCGATTCCATGCTCGGCGTGCCCGGCCTCTTCGACGCCTACCGCGCCGGCAATGTCACCCTGGTCAACGCGCCGGGCACCGGCATTGCCGACGACAAGGCCGTCTACACCTATGTGCCCGAGATCATCGAGTTCTATCTCGGTGAAAAGGCGCTGCTTAACAACGTGCCTACCTACAACTGCACCGACGAGGAGCAGCGCAATTGGGTGCTCGAAAACATCCATGACCTGGTGGTCAAGGAAGTGCACGGCTCGGGCGGCTATGGCATGATGGTGGGGCCGACCTCCACCAAGGCCCAGCACGCCGAGTTCAAGAAGAAGATCGAGGCCCGGCCGGACAATTACATCGTCCAGCCGACGCTCAATCTCTCCACCTGTCCCACCCATATCAACGGCGACGTCGCCCCGCGCCATGTCGACCTCCGTCCCTATGTGCTGGTCGGCGACGAAGTGCGCATCACCCCCGGTGGCCTCACCCGCGTAGCGCTGAAAAAAGGCTCGCTGGTGGTTAACTCCTCCCAGGGCGGCGGCACCAAGGACACCTGGGTGCTGGAAGATTGATGATGGTTTTTCAGCTTTTGCCTCACTCGCCGGTGTCGGCTCTATCGCCTCCCTCCCCCTTGAGGGGAGGGAATGAGGGAGGGGGTCGTTCTGTGAATCACAGGAGCACCCCCTCCGCAGCTTCGCTAAGCCTGGCGGCTAGGTTCGCTACCCTCCCCTCAAGGGGGAGGGCGGGCATGCCCTCCGAGTTGATCACCGGGAGTGTCTCCCCATGAGAATGCTCGGACGCACTGCACAGAACCTGTTCTGGCTCTCCCGCTATGTCGAGCGCGCCGAAAACATGGCGCGCCTGCTTGAGGTGGGCTACCGCATGAGCCTCACCAGCCGCCGCGAAGGTGGGTCCAGCGAACATCTGATCTCGATGATGCAGGCCGCCGAGGTCGATGAAGGCTTCTCCGCCAAGTATGAAATCGCCGATGTCGACAGCGTCGCCCATTACATGATGTTCGACCCCGACAATTCTTCCTCGGTCTATTCGTGTCTCGAGGCCGCGCGCACCAATGCCCGCTCGGTCCGCACCGCCATCACCACCGACATGTGGGAAAGCATGAACGGCGCATGGCTCGAATACTCCCAGATCAAGCCGCGCGATGTGCGCGGCGCCAAGCTTCTCGGCCTATTGCAATGGGTCAAGCAGCGCAGCCATGAATTCCGCGGTGCCCTCCTGGGCACCATCCTGCGGGACGATGGTTTCGCTTTCCTGCAGGCCGGCAATTTTGTCGAACGGGCTGACAACACCGCCCGCATTCTCGACATGAAATACTATGTCCTCTTGCCGCGCTCGACGTTGGTGGGGGGCGAAATCGACATCCAGCAATGGACGCTGATCCTGCGCGCCGCCTCGGCCCACCGGGCCTATCGACACGTCTACCACGACCGCTACAAGGCTCATAACATCACCGACTTCCTGATCCTCAGGCCGGAAATGCCGCGTTCGCTGATTTTCTGCGCCCGCTTCGTGCAGCAAAATCTCGACATGCTGTCCGAATTCTACGGCCGCAAGGAATGCTGCCACGACGCGGCAGCCGATCTCCTGGCCATGGTGGAAGACACCAATATGGAGACCATTTTCACCCACGGCCTGCACGAGTTCCTCAACGAGTTCATCTCGCGCAATAACCGGGTCACCGACGCCTTGTCGAAAAGCTACAATTTCTACTGAGCCATGCGTATCGAAATCGACCACACGCTGAACCTGACCCTGCCGCCCGGCATTGGGCAGGCCGTGCTGCACCTGCTGCTGACCCCGTCCAGCGGACCGACCCAGTCGGTCGACAGCTGGAGTGTCGAGGTGGCGGGGATCGGCAATGCCGGGCGCTTCCAGGATGCCTATGGCAATCAGGTGCATCTGGTGAATCAAAGCCGCCCTGAGGGCGATATCGTCCTTCGGGCGCGCGGCATTGTCGCCACGCGCGACACCCATGGCGTGCTCGGCAAACCGTCCGGCGAACCGGTGCCCGCACTCTACAAACGCGTCACTCCGCTGACCAAGGCGCCGGTCACGCTCTATGGCAAGTTTCGCAGTGCCAAGGAGAGCCGGATCGACATGCTGCACGCGCTGATGGCGCGTGTGGGGGAAACCCTTGGCCTACCCGATCCTGAAACCGCGCCGACCCAGATGCAGGCCACCGGCGAACAGTCCCAAACCCAGAGCCAGGACGCTGATGCGCCCGCGCCCAAGCCGCTGCCATCGGCGCCGGACTATGCTCATAGCTTCATCGGTGCCGCCCGCGCGCTCGATATACCGGCGCGCTACGTCACCGGCTATGTGCTGGAAGGGGAGGGGCTCGAACCGGGTCTACACGCCTGGGCCGAGGCCTATGACGAGGGGCTGGGCTGGATCGGCTTCGATCCACGCCTGCAGATTTGCCCCGTCGAAGCCCATGTACGACTGGCCGTTGGGCTCGATGCCGACAGCGCCCGTCCCCTGCGCACGGTTCCGGTCGGCGAGATCAGCCAGACCGTCATCGCCAAGGCAGGCTAGCGGTTCGTCTGAATCTCAGCCGACACGCTCGAGGCTTTGCGGGTGGAACAGCTGCATTTCCTCGCCACCGCCAGGCTTGCGCACGAAGGCGCGGACGCAGCCGCCCCACATTTCGACGCTGGTCGCATCGACGCCCATGCCGCGCAATCGCAGCAGGTAGAATTCATTGCGGTCCGCCTCGGTGAACGTGCCGCCGACCTTGACGCCGAAGGAGATATCCACTCCCGGCCGATTTACATAGCAGCTCGCCGCTGCCTGCGTCGCGCCGGTCAGGGCCAAGCATAGCGCCACGGCGGAAAGAATGCGCATCATCATTTCGGCTCTCCTTTTGCTTGCAGCCTACGCCGAATTGCGGCGGTCCTGTGCCCGCTTTTCCTGTCGCCGCACCAGCACGACCACCAGAGGTATGGCAAAGCTCAGCATCAAGAGGCGAATGACATGGTGCGCGGCGATGAAGGCGGTATCGTAGCCCAGCGCAATCCCCAGCGCGCCCATGCCTTCGAGCGCGCCGGGCGACAGGCCCAGCCAGATCTGCCCGAATGGCATGTCCACCAATTGCGCCACGCCCAGCGCCATCAGCGTCACGATCCCCACGGTCATCGCCGTGGCGATCAGCCCGCCCTTGGCAGCTGCGAGAAACTCCGCCCTGGTAATACCGACAAAGCGCGAGCCGATCAGCGCTCCGGTGAGGATGAAGGTGATGGTGACGAGCGGCGTCGGCATGGCCGCCTCGTAAAGCCCCGCCAGCTTCGCCCCCGTCGCCACCGCCATGGCGCCAAGCACCATTCCGGCGGGCACTTTGGCCCAAAGGAAGACCAGCCCGCCTGCAACACAGGCCCCCGCCAGCACCAGCACTTGCAGCGGCGACAGGAAGTCGCTGGGCAGTGGCGGTGGGAAATGGTCGATCGGCAGGAAGAGCGTGCCGATGGGCACAGCGATGGTCAGCATCAATATGCGGATCACCTGGATGATGACGATCTGCCGCGCATTGCCCACTCCAGTCGCGGCAATGCCCATGACGAAGGAGAGATGACCCGGGAACGAGCTGAGATAGGCCGTGCCCACATCGAGCCCGAAGACGCGCACCAGCATCCAGCCGGTCAGCGCTACGATGATGACCAGTTCCAGCGCCAAGGCGGTCAGCGAGATCGGCCAGCTCGCTAGGAGCGACAGCGAATCCGGCGCCACGCTGGCGCCCATCGACATGCCGATGAGCACGAAGGTCACATCCCGCCATCGTCCGGGAAGCGAGACCGGCAGTCCGGCCATGGCGGCAATGGTCACCGCCAGCGCCCCGCCCATCAGCCACCCCGCCGGCAGGCCCAGAACATGGGCAATGCCCCCGCCCATTGCGGAGACGGCCACGGTAAGAGCGAAAGGCAGCAAGCGGTGGAAAGAGGAGGGGAGGGAAACCATGTCAGGCTTCCCCTAACCCAATCGATGCGCCGATAAAAGATTGATCGATCGCGTCAATCTCTATCGCTTGGATCATTTCAAACTGAGCTGAGCTCGGGGTCCTTTCGCCTCCCTCCCCCTTGAGGGGAGGGATTGAGGGAGGGGGTCCATCAGCGGGTCACCGGACCACCCCCCACCCCGGCCTCTTCACTTAAAATCTCTCCGCTGGACAGATGTACCCTTCTGAACAGTTCAGAGCCCGCAAGGGCAGGGGGATGGAGCTGCATCAACCAGAACGTGAACGCTAGCGGATCGGCAGAGCCCGCTCGGCCAGTCGCGCCCAATAGCTGACTCCGACGGGAATGGCGTCGTCGTTGAAGTCATAGGTATCGGTGTGCAACTCGGTGGAATCGCCATTGCCAATGAAGATATAGGCGCCCGGCCGCTCATTGAGCATGAAGGAAAAATCTTCCCCGCCCATTGAGGGCACGGTGTCGTCGTCGACGCGATCCGCGCCGACGATTTCCCGCGCCACATCGGCGGCAAAGGCCGTCTGCTCGGGAGCGTTGACCGTCACCGGATAGCCGCGCACATAGCGGATGCTGGCCCGCGCGCCAAAACTGTCGGCGAACTGCGGCACCATTTCGACGAGGCGCTGCTCGATGAAATCCTGCACGCCGCTATCGAGCGTCCGCACCGTGCCGGTGATCTTGGCGGTGCGCGAGATCACGTTATCGGCCTCGCCCGCTTCGATCATGGTCACGCTCAACACCGCGCTTTCCAGCGGGTCGAGATTGCGCGACACGATGGTTTGCAGCGCCGTCACCATCTGCGCGGCGACAATGATCGGGTCGATGGTCTGCTGCGGCCGCGCCGCATGGCCGCCACGTCCCTCGATGTCGATATAGAAGCGGTCGGTCGCCGCCATGATGCCGCCGGTACGGATACCGAACTGGCCCACCGGCATCCCCGGCCAATTGTGCATGCCATAGACTTCGGTGATGGCGAAGCGGTCGATCAGCCCGTCCTCGATCATCACCCTCCCGCCGCCACCGCCCTCTTCGGCGGGCTGGAAGATCACGGCGACACGGCCATCGAAATTGCGGGTCTCGGCCAGATATTTCGCCGCGCCCAGCAGCATGGCGGTGTGCCCGTCATGGCCGCAGGCATGCATCTTGCCATCCACAGTCGATGCATAGGCGGCGCCGGTCTTTTCGGTGATCGAGAGCGCGTCCATGTCGGCGCGCAACCCGATGGTGCGGTTGCTGGTATTGCCGCGGCCATTGATGATGCCGACAACACCAGTGCGACCAAGGCCCGTCACCACTTCGTCGCAGCCGAAGGCCCGCAGCTTCTCCGCCACGATCCCTGCCGTCCTGTGCACGTCGAACAGCAGTTCGGGATGCGCGTGCAGGTCACGACGCCAGGCTGCGATTTCGGGCTGGAACTCGGCAATACGGTTAAGGACAGGCATAAAACGTCCGAAGCATTTGGGATGAAGCGACAATGTCGCTGCCCTAAGCGGCGGCGTCAACCTTTGCGCGCATGTCAAACGCGTGAGCCGGCCCGTTACGGCACCTGCTGCACGGTACTCCTTTCCAACAAATTCAGCGCAATCGAACCGATATTCCCTCTGCGCGCCTTGTCCGCACTTCCCCTTTTTGCGATTGAAGCGCCAACCTGACGGAGCTGCTTATGAAAATTCTCGTCGCGGTGAAGCGCGTGGTCGATCACAACGTGCGCATTCGTGTCCGCCCAGATGGCTCGGGCGTCGAGACATCGGGCGTGCGCATGTCGATGAACCCCTTCTGCAAGCATGCAGTCGAGGCCGCCGTGCAGCTGGCCGAAGCCGGTCAGGCCAGCGAAATCGTCGTGGTGTCCATCGGCCCCAAAGCCAGCAACGACGTCATTCTGACGGCCTTGGCCATGGGCGCGCATCGCGGCATTCTGCTCGAAACCGACGCACCGCTCGAAACCCTCGCCATCGCCAAGCTCCTCGCCAAGGTAGTCGAAGAAGAACAGCCCGATCTGGTGCTGCTCGGCAAGCAGGCTGTGGATGACGACAGCAATCACGTCGGCCAGATGCTGGCCGCTCTCACCAATCGTCCCCAGGCCACCTTTGCCTCCGAGATCAAGCTCGGGGATGGCCGCCTCGAGGTCACCCGCGAAGTCGATTATGGCCGCGAGACTGTCAGCCTGCCGCTCCCGGCCATCGTCACTGCCGATCTGCGTCTCAATACCCCGCGCAATGCCGCCTTGCCCATGGTGATGAAGGCCCGCTCCAAGCCGCTGGCCGTGCGCCCTGCCGCCGATTTCGGTGTCGATCTCACCCCGCGCCTCGCCGTGGAAAAGGTCTCTCCCCCCGCCGAGCGCATCACCGGTCGTACCCTTGGCTCCGTCTCCGAACTGGCCGCGGTGATCGCCGCCGAAATCAATGCGATGGAGGCGATCTGATGAGCGTCCTGGTTCTCGCCGAAGTCGATAACGGCGCCCTGTCGCCGGCCACCGCCCGCACCGTCGCGGCATCAGCCGAACTCGGCGCCGTCGACCTGCTGGTCCTGGGCGATGCCGCCACTGCCCAGGCTGCCGCCGCTATTGCCGGCGTACAAAAAGTGCTCCTCGCACCGTCCGAACCTATGGCCGACGCCATTTCCGGCCTGCTTGAAACCCTGGCGCCCAGCTACACCTATCTCGCCGCTGCGGCATCGACGCTGGGCAAGGATGTCATGCCGCGCCTCGCCGCTCGTCTCGATATCCAGCCGGTGACCGATATCGTCGCCATCGAAAGCCCCAACCGCTTCGTGCGCCCGATCTATGCCGGCAACGCGCTCGAGACCGTCTCCGATCCGCAGCCGCGCCACGTCCTCACCATCCGCGCTTCCGCCTTCCGCCCTGCTTCCGGCGGCAATGCCGCGCCGGTCGAGACGCTGAGCACCCCAGTGGCCTCCGCCGCCCGCTTCATCGCCGCTCACCGCACCGAGAGCGACATCCCCGATCTCGCCACCGCCCAGATCGTGGTCGGTGGCGGCGTCTCCGTTGGCTCCGCTGACGGCTTCAAGCTCATCGAGCAACTGGGCAAGACGCTCGGCGCCGCCGTCGGCGCCACCCGGGCGGCCGTCGATGCCGGCTACGCCCCAAATGACTGGCAAGTCGGCCAGACCGGCAAGATCATCGCGCCCGACCTCTACATCGCGGTCGGTATCTCGGGCGCCCTCCAGCACCTGGCCGGTATCCAGGGCGCCAAGAAGATCGTTGCCATCAATACCGACGCCGAAGCCCCCATCGCGAAAATCGCCGATGTCGTGCTGATCGGCGATTTATTCGAGATTGTCCCGCAGCTGATCGCTGAACTGGAAAATCAGGGGCTGAAACGCTGATCCCGCAACGATCTCGATGTCACCCCGGCAAAGGCCGGGGCCCATCCTGAGATCGCCCGATGGATCCCCGCCTTTGCCGGTATGACATTCGGTGGTTGCCGAGCCATCCGGCAATTGCAAATATTCCCACCCGGCCTATAAAGACCGCGCCTTCTCACTGGACCTCCAGATCATGTTCGAATCCCTCACCAAGGCCCCTGGCGACAAGATCCTTGCGCTCATGGGCGAATACGCCGCCGATTCCCGTCCCACCAAGATCGACCTCGGCGTCGGTGTCTACAAAGACGAAAAGGGCGTGACCCCGGTCATGACCTCGGTGCGCAAGGCCGAAGAGCGGATTCTGTCCAGCGAAAAGACCAAGACCTATCTCGGCATTGCCGGTAACAAGGGTTATGGCAATGCCGTGCTTGATCTGGTGCTGGCCAAGAGCGTCGATCGTGCGCGCGTTCGTATTGCCCAGGCGCCCGGCGGCACCGGCTCGCTCTGGGTCCTGATGCAGCTCATCAACCGGGCTCGCCCCGGCGCCACGGTGTATGTGTCCGACCCGACCTGGGCCAACCATAACCCCATCGCCATCAATTCCGGCCTCAAGGTCGCCACCTATCCCTATTTCGATGCCGCCACCCGTGGCGTGAAGTTCGACGAGATGCTGGCCGCCCTCGATAAGCTCGGCGCCGGTGATGTCGTCCTGCTGCATGGCTGCTGCCATAACCCGACCGGCGCCAATCTCACCGATGCCCAGTGGGACCAGGTTGCCGCCAGCCTCGTGCGCACCGGCGCGCTGCCGTTCATTGATCTGGCCTATCTCGGTTTCGGCGACGGCATCGAGCCGGATGCCTATGGCACCCGCAAGATCGTCTCGTCGGTGCCCGAAGCGCTGATCGCCTTTTCCGGCTCGAAGAATTTCGGCCTTTATCGCGAGCGCGTCGGCGCCGCCATCCTGATCGCGCGCAATGCCGAACAGGCTGAGGTGACCAACAGCCAGCTGCTCAACATCATCCGTGGTGCCTATTCGCAGCCGCCTGATCACGGTGCCGAAATCATCCGCACCATTCTCGACGATGCTGCCCTGCGCGCCGAGTGGGAAACCGAGCTGGCGGCGATGCGCAATCGCATGATCTCGCTGCGCGAGAAGCTGTCCGCCGCTATCCGCGAGCGCTCGAACTCGACCGATTTCGACTTTGTTGCCGGCCACCGCGGCATGTTCTCGCTGCTGGGTCTCACAAATGACGCCGTCGAACATCTCAAGGCCGCAAACGGGGTCTATATGACGGGCGATAGTCGCATCAATGTCGCCGGCATTCCCGAAGATCGCGTCGGCGATCTGGCGGAAGCCTTTCTCTCGGCCACTCGCTGAGCCAATGCTTGCGGCCTCGCGCCGCCGTGCTACACCTTGGCCAGACCGGCCATTCGGAAGACTATTTAGGAGGGAACGATGAAGTTCTTCGTCGATACTGCAGATACCGCCGCCATTCGCGAGCTGAACGATGCCGGCCTCATCAACGGCGTGACCACCAATCCGTCGCTGATCGCCAAGTCCGGCCGCGACTTCAAGGAAGTCATCAAGGAAATCTGCGACATCACGCCCGATCCGGTGTCGGCCGAAGTCGCTAGCCTCGAATATGACGGCATGATCGCCGAAGGCGAACACCTGGCCAAGATCGCCAAGAATGTCGTCATCAAGCTGCCGCTGACGCTCAATGGCCTCAAGGCCACCAAGTATTTCCACGACAAGGGCATCGCGACCAACGTCACGCTCTGCTTCTCGGCCAACCAGGCCCTGCTCGCCGCCAAGGCCGGCGCGACCTATATCTCGCCCTTTATCGGCCGCCTCGATGACATCAATCTCGATGGCATGGAGCTGATCGAGAACATCCGCACTATCTACGACAACTACCAGTTCGACACCCAGATCCTGGCTGCCTCGATCCGCTCGGCCAACCACGTGACCCAGGCTGCGCTCGTCGGTGCCGACGTCGCCACCATTCCGCCCGACGTGATCAAGAAGTTGGCCAGCCACCCGCTGACCGACAAGGGCATCGAAGGCTTCCTCAAGGATTGGGCGGGCACCGGCCAGTCGATCCTCTAAGGGTTCGTCCCACATAGATAACTCAAGGTGAGCTTGTCGAACCTTGAGGCACAACAAAGACCTCGCCCTCGACAAGCTTAAGGGTGAGGTCTTCTTCTTTCGAGACTTGCCATGGCCGACATCGAACTCTCCGCCCAGATCAAAGCCGCGCTCGCACAGGTGGAAATCCCCGGCGGCGGCGATCTCGCTGGCTATGCGGGTCTCTCCGAGATCATCGTCACCCCCGGCGCCATCGCCTTTGCCATTGCCGTTGCATCGGGCATGGAAGCCGCCTTCGGCCCGGCCCGCGAGCACGCCCAGAAACTGGCGCAGCAATTGGGTGGCTCTCGCAAGGTGATGGTCTCGATCACCGCCGAAAAATCCAACGCCCCAAAGTTCGGCCATGGCGCGCCCCAGCCACAGGGCAAGACCCGCGTGCCCGGGGTAAAGCGCATCATCGCCGTCGGCTCCGGCAAGGGTGGCGTCGGCAAATCAACCACTGCCATCAATCTGGCTCTGTCCCTCGCCGCCGAGGGGCTCAGGGTCGGCGTGCTCGATGCCGATCTCTATGGCCCCTCCATTCCGAAACTCCTCGGCATTGAGGGCCAGCCCGCCATTCGCGATGACGGGATTTTCGCCCCGCATGAGGCCTTCGGAATCAAGGCCATTTCCATCGGCTCCATGCTGGTGCCCGGTCAGGCCGTGGTCTGGCGCGGTCCCATGGCCACTTCGGGCCTCCGCCAATTGCTGCGCGAAACTGCCTGGGGCGATCTCGACGTCCTGGTCATCGATCTGCCGCCCGGCACCGGCGATATCCACATCGCCCTGTTCCAGCAGACCATTGTCGATGGCGTCGTCATCGTCTCCACCCCGCAGGACCTCGCTTTGATCGATGCGCAAAAGGCCATCGACATGCTGCGCCGCATGGCCGTGCCGGTGCTGGGCCTGGTCGAAAACATGAGCTACTTCATCGCCCCGGATACCGGCGCGCGTTACGACATCTTCGGCTCCGGCGGGGCGGAGAAAGCCGCCGAAAAGCTCGACATTTCTTTCCTCGGCGCGGTGCCATTGGTCATGTCGATCCGCGAAGCCTCCGACGCCGGCACCCCGCCCGTCGCCGCTGCCCCCACCGGCCCCGAAGCCGCCGCCTACCGCGCCATTGCCAGCCGACTTTTGCCGCTGATCCGGGGCTAAATTGCCGATGCCCTTGGCTGGGCGGCCTGTTTTGACTAGATTTGCTGTTGGAGGTTTGGCGATGATCACCAGCAAGATGACGGATAAAGCCCAAACGACCATTCCCGAGCCCGTGCGCAAGGCGCTGCGGCTCAGTGTCGGCGACGAGATTGCCTACGTCATCGACAATGGCCGCGTCACCATCAGCCGCGCCAATGCCGTGCCGGCCGACGACCCGTTTGCTGCCTTTTCCGAATGGGACAGCGACGCAGACCGCGCGGCCTATGCCAAGCTTTGAGCGCGGCGCCATCGTCCGGGTGCCATTTCCTTACACCAACCGGCCAATCGAGCAATTTCGTCCTGCTTTGGTCGTCTCCTCGAAGGCATTCTCCCAGAATTCTCATCTGCTTTGGGTGCTGATGATCACCAGTGCCAGCAATCGTCGTTGGCCGGGGGATATTGCACTGGTGGAAGGCCATTCTGACTTTGGGCTGCCGGCGCCGTCGCTCATTCGCACCGCCAAAATGGCGACAGTCGAAGCCGTAGTCGCGGAGCCGATCGGGCAGCTGCCGGCAACGCTGCTCGACCAGGTGGATAACTACCTGCGCAACACTCTGGCACTTTGACCGGACTCCTCGGTTAAATCGATTGCATTAGCCATTCTTCCGATGCTATCCGGCTTGTCCACTGATCGGCGCATGCCGCCATGGAGGGGAATTTGTTTTCGTTTGAGCGCCGGGCATTCGGCCCCGATTTCACCTTTGGCGTTGCCACCGCTGCCTATCAGATCGAAGGCGGGCAGGGCGATGGCCGTGGCCAGTGCATCTGGGACAGCTTCTCCGCCACGCCCGGCAATGTGCACAATGGCGATACCGGCCGCGATGCCTGCAATCACTACGAGCTCTGGCCAGCCGATCTCGACCTGATCCGCGATGGCGGTTTTGACGCCTATCGCTTCTCCTTTGCCTGGCCGCGCCTGATCCCCGAAGGCACCGGCGCCGTCAACCAGGCCGGCGTCGATTTCTACGACCGCCTGATCGACGGCATGCTGGAGCGGGGCATCAAACCCTATGCCACCCTTTATCACTGGGATCTTCCCTCGACCCTGCAGGATCGCGGCGGCTGGATGAACCGCGATATCGCCAATTGGTTCGCCGACTACGCCACGCTGGTGGCCGAAAAGTTCGGCGATCGCCTGACGGCTACCGCCACCATCAACGAACCCTGGTGCGTCGCTTTCCTCAGCCATTTTCTCGGCGTGCATGCCCCCGGCTATCGCGACCTGCGGGCGGCCGCCCGCGCCATGCATCACGTGCTCTTCGCCCATGGCACCGCCATCGATGCGCTGCGCGCCGGCGGCGCCAAGAACCTTGGCATCGTACTCAACCTCGAAAAGGCCGAGCCGGCCAGCGACAGCGACGACGACAAGGCCGCCTGCAATTTCGGCGATGCCCTGTTCAACCGCTGGTATCTTGGCGGAGTGTTCAAGGGCCAATATCCCGCCGAGCTCACCGAGTGGCTCGCGCCCTATCTGCCCGAAAACTACCAGGCCGATATGGATGTGGTGTCGCGCCCGCTCGATTGGCTGGGCGTCAATTACTACACCCGCGGCCTCTACCAGGCCTCCACCGTGCCCGGTCGCCCCACCGAGCAGGTCAAGGGCCCACTCGAAAAGACCGATATCGGCTGGGAAATCTATCCCCAGGGCCTGTCCGACCTCCTGGTGCGCGTCTCCAACGAATACACCAAGATCCCGGTCTACGTGACCGAGAATGGCATGGCCGAGGTCGAGGGCGACGACGATCCGCGCCGCGTCAAATATTACGACGATCATCTCAAGGCCGTACTGGCCGCCCGCGAAGCCGGCGCCGATGTGCGCGGCTATTTCGCTTGGTCGCTGCTCGACAATTACGAATGGGCCGAGGGCTACAACAAGCGTTTCGGGCTCGTTCATGTCGACTACCAGACGCAAAAGCGCACCCCCAAGGCCAGCTACCGCTCGTTCCAGGGCCTGCTGCACAATACGCGCTGATCGCGTAAACATGTCTGGCGGGCGATTCGAAGCCCGCCGGGAGACCGCCTATGACGCTCAAAGCTGCTGACCTCGACGAGAACCTCACCCGGCTGGAAACCATGCTCGGCCAGCTCGATGAAGAGGCCATGGCGCTCTCCGAGCTCGACGGTTTCCTCTGTGGGCTGACGGTTGGCCCGCAGGCGGTTCCACAGGACGAGTGGTTGGCAGAAGTCTGGCATGACGATGTCGATCTTGCCGAGCTCGGCGTCGACCGTGACGAACTGGTCCGCCTGATCCTGCAGCGCGCCGAGACTACCGCCACCGAGCTTGGCGCTGGCGAATATGCGCCGCTCTACGAAGTGGATGACGATACCGGCGAGGTGGTCTGGCAATTTTGGCTTTTGGGTTTCGAGGCGGCCATGGTGCTGCGGATCAAGCCCTGGGAGCGTCTGCTCAAGAGCCCACCCGATGAAAACACCGCCCGGGCCATGGAAATTCTCACCATGGCCATGTCCCTGGTCGAAGCCGATCTGGGCGACGAGGCTATGTCTGAAGACGCACGCAAGGAACTCGAAACCGCCCTTGCCGACGTGCCTGATGCGCTCCCCATGGTGGCCATGGCGCTCTATGACGCGCGCCTGCAGAAACCGGCTCCCGTGCGCGTTGTCAGCGTCGGCCGCAACGATCCCTGCACCTGCGGCTCCGGCAAGAAGTACAAGCACTGCTGCGGCGCCGCCGCCTGATCGATCAGGCCGCGTCGGGCAAGCGTGCTGCCACCAGCGCCTGGGTCAGCTGGTGCTGCGGCTCGGCAAACAGGCGCTCGGGCGGGCCTTCCTCGACGATCCGCCCGGCTTCCATCACCAGCACCCGATCGGCCATGGCCGCGACCATATCGAGATCGTGGCTGATGATGAGATATGTGAGCCCGTGCTCGGCCTGCAGCCGCGACAGCAGACGCAACACCTCGCCCCGCACCGACATGTCGAGCGCCGATACCGGCTCGTCGAGAACCAGCAGGCGCGGCCGCGTCACCAGCGCTCGGGCGATGGCGAGGCGCTGCCGCTGCCCACCTGAAAATTCGTGCGGATAGCGCTCCAGCATGCCCGCATCCAGCCCCACCGCCGTCACCGCCTCTGCCAGCCGGGCCTGCCGCTCCATTGGGGCCCGCTGCCCCAGCAGATGCAGCGGCTCCCCGATCGACTCGCCGATGGTCATGCGTGGGTCGAAACTGCCGAAAGGGTCCTGGAACACCAGCGACATGTCGGCCCGCAATCGTGCCGGCAGGTCCTTGCCATGATAGGTCACACCATCGAGCACCATTTGTCCGCTGCTGACCCGGTCCAGGCCCACCACCATGCGCGCCAGCGTGGTCTTGCCGCAACCCGAAGGTCCCACCAGCGCCACGCATTCGCCGGCGCCGACGCTGAAACTGGCATTGTCCACTGCCCGTGTCGGAGGCTGCCACCAGCCGAACAGCCCGTCCTGCCGATAGTCCCGGCTGACATTGTCGATGCTCAACAGCGGTTGGGCGCCAAGCGGCATATGGGCGCGTGGCCGTCTTTCGATGCGGCTGGCCTCCAGCAGTCGCCTTGTATAGTCCGCCTGTGGAGCGGAGAGCACCGCTTCGGCGTCCCCGCACTCGACCAGCCTGCCCCCCTGCATCACCGCCACCCTGGTGCACAGCGCCCTCACTGCCCGGATGTCGTGGCTGATGAACAACAGCGTCATGCGCCGCCGCTGGCAGATCTCTGCAATCAGATCGAGCACCTTGCGCTGGGTGATGGTGTCGAGTGCCGAGGTCGGTTCATCGGCGATCAGCAAGTCCGCATTTCCGGCCAGCGCCATGGCAATCATGGCGCGCTGGCGCTGCCCGCCCGACAATTGGTGCGGATAACGCTGCGCATGCACCGGCAACAAACCGACCTCGGTCAACAGGCTCGGCAGCTCGATCTGCGGGCTGTCCGTCCCCGAAAAACGCACGCTTTCGGCAATCTGCTCGCCAATGGTCATCAGCGGATTGAGCGCCGTCATCGGCTCCTGGAATACCATCCCCATGCGCCTGCCGCGCAGCCGCGCCATGGTCAATTCGTCGGTCGGTAAATCCGCGCCATCGAAGCGCACGCTGCCGCGCGCCGTCGCGGTTTCCGGCAACAGCCCGGCAATGCTGAGCGCCGTCAGCGACTTGCCCGATCCGCTCTCCCCGATAATGCCGAACCGGTCACCCCGGCCAATGGTCAGCGACAGCTCGCTCACCGCCTCGCGGCCGGCAAAGGCAATGGTGAGATGCTCGATTTCAACCAGCGGCATGGCCCAGCCCCTCCTGCCGCAGGCGCGGATCGATGGCATCTCGCAGCCCGTCCCCGGCAATGTTGAGCGCAATAACGATGAAGACGATGGTCAGCCCCGGCACCACACTCAGCCAGGGATGGATGAGGAACAGGCTCTGCGCATCGCGCAGCATCAGACCAAGACTGGTGGCCGGCGGCTGCGTCCCCAGCCCCACATAGGAGAGTCCCGCCTCCGCCAATATGCCGAGCGACAATTGGATGGTGCCCTGGACGATGATGAGGCTCATGATGTTGGGCAACAGATGCCGCATGGCGATGGCGGCATTACCCAATCCGGCCAGCCGCGCCGCCGCCACATAGTCAAGCGTGGCAATGGCCAGCGCCCCGCCGCGCGCCACGCGCGCAAACACCGGAATATTGAAAATGCCGATGGCGACAATGGCATTGATCTCGCCCGGTCCCACCAGCGTGGTGATCAGGATGGCGACGATCACCGAGGGAAAGGCAAAGGTCAGGTCCGAGAAGCGCAGCACCACCCATTCCACCATCCCGCCCCAGGCCGCAGCGGCCAGCCCCATGGGCACCCCGATACCGATGCCAATACCCACCGCCAGCACTGCCACCATGAAGCTGGTCAGCGTCCCGCTCATCACCAGCGACAACAGGTCCCGCCCCAAATGGTCGGTGCCCAGCCAATGGGTGGCGCTGGGTCCGGCGAAGCGCCGGGCAATGGCGATCTGCTCGATGGGGAAGGGCGTCCACCACAGCGACACCAGCCCCAACAGGGCGAAGACCAGCGCCACGAAGAGCCCGATGACCAGGCTTGGATGACGCATCACCTGCCGCCGGCTCATGAGCCAGCCCTCCGCAGGCGCGGATCGACCAGCGTATAGGCCAGGTCCACCAGCAGCATGGTGATGCTGACCATCACCACCAACACAATGGTCGCGCTGCGCACCAGCACCAGGTCGCGCTCGGAAATGGCGGTAAAGATCAGCCGCCCCAGCCCGGGCAGGAAGAATACGTTTTCGACCACGATGGTGCCGGCGACAAGATAGCCGAACTGCAGCCCCAATATGGTCAGTACCGGCAGCAGCGCATTGCGCACGCCGTGCCGCCACAGCGCTTCGCCCATGGTCATGCCCTTGGCGCGCGCGGTGCGGATGAAATCCTGCCCCGCCACATCAACCAGGGCCGTGCGCATCACCCGCGCCAGGATCGAAGCCTGCGGCAAAGCCAGCGCCAGGCTGGGCAGGATCAGCCCGCGCAGCGCCTTCCACACATCCTCGTCCCAGGGCGTGAAGCCGCCGGTCGGCAGCCAGTGCAATGTCACCGCAAAGAGCAGCGTCAGCAGCATGCCGAACCAGAAATTGGGCACCGCAACCCCGGTCTGAGCCATCACCATCAGCGCCGTATCGGTGAATTTTCCGCGCCGACGCGCCGCGATAATGCCAATGGGCAAACCCACCGCCACCGAAATGATCATGGCGAACACGCTCAGCGGCAGGGTGACGGCCAGGCGTTCGGCGATCAGTCGCGCGACGGGCGCGCGCTGGGTATGCGAAACGCCGAAATCGCCCTGCAGCATGCCCCAGATCCAGCCGAGGAAGCGCTGGCCGGCCGGTGCGTCGAGTCCCATCTGCTGGCGCAGCGCCGCAACCGCATCCGGGCTGGCATTGATCCCCAGGATGAAGCGGGCAGGGTCACCCGGCAGCAAGTCGAGCAAGAAGAAGATAATGGCCGCAGCCACGATCAGCGTCACCACGAACCCGCCGAAGCGCCGCAGCAGATAAACGCTCATCGGCCGACCAGCCTGGGCCGGTCGGCGCGGTGGTTGGGCTTACTCCGTCCAGTGAATGTCGCGCAGCACGACGCCTTCGACGGGCGCATTCGGCCACATGCCATCCAGCTTGGCGTTCCACACGCCAGTCTGGGCCAGCTCAAACAGATAGCCGTTGACTGCATCGCGGGCGATGATGGTCTGGATTTCTCCAGCCAACGCCTTGCGCTGCGCCTCGTCGGTGGTCGCATTCAGCGTCTCGTTCAGGGCCTGAACTTCGGAATTGTTATAGCCGAAGTAGTAGTCGGGATTGGCATAGATGCCAATGTCGAAGGGCTCGACATGGCTCACGATGGTCAGGTCGAAGTCCTTGTTTGTCAACACGTCTTCCAACCACTGCGCCCACTCCACATTGATGAGCTCCAGCTTGATGCCCACCTGGGCCAGTTGGCTGGCAATGATCTGCCCGGAAAGCCGCGCATAGGCCACCGGCGGCAGCTTCAGCGTGGCGGAAAATCCATCTGGAAAACCCGCCTCGGCCAGCAGCGCTTTGGCCGCTGCCGGATCATAGGGATAGGTATTGGTGAGATCGAGATAATAGGGATGGTGCGGCGCGAAATGCGTGCCGATCGGCACGCCATAGCCATAGGTTGCACCCTCGATGATCTCGGCCCGGTCCAGCCCATGGGCAATGGCCTGGCGCACCTTGAGATTGTCGAATGGCGCCTTGCGGTTATTGGTGGCGAGAATGGTCTCGCCCTCTGTCGACCCCACCAGCACCTTGAACTGCGGATTGCCCTCGAAAATGGCCAGCGCCTCGGGCGCGAAATTATTGGTCCCGTCGATATCCCCAGCCAACAGCGCATTGGTCATCGTCGCGGTGTCGGAAATGAACACATAGCTCGCCTTGGTCAGCGATGGCTTGTCGCCCCAATAGGGGCCGTATTGCTCGAGGATCACCCGGCTGCCGCGATCCCACTGCAGGAAGGCGAACGGCCCGGTGCCGATTGGCTCGCTGGCATTGTTATCGGCGCTTTCCGGCGCCACGATCACCGCATCGCCGCGCCCGAGATTGAACAGGAACAGCCCGTCCGGCCGCGACAGGGTGAACTCGACTGTCAGCGGATCGATCACTGTCACGGCCGTGATCGGCGCATAGAGCGCCTTCTGCGCATTGACGCTGTCCTCGGCCAGCAGCCGATCGAAGGTGAATTTTACGTCCTCGGCATCGAAACTGGTGCCATCATGGAAGGTGACGCCGTCATGCAGGCTGAAGCGATAGCTCAGCCCATCTTCGCTAATGGTCCAGCTCTCGGCCAGGCCCGGCTGCACCGCCCCGTTCTGGTCGATGCGAGTCAGGCCCTCGAAAATGTTCTGGTAGACGACGACGTCGATCGCCTCGGCCGCGCCCGCCGTGGGGTCCAGTGCCGGCGGCTCCAGCGCCACCCCGATTCGGATCTCGGTCGGCTGCGCCGCGGCCATGGTAGTGGCCAGCAACAGGCCGGCCATTGCCAGCGCCAGGGACTTCGTCGTTCGCATTGCGGTCTCCTTGAGCCGAGGCATGGGACCCTTGCCTCACCCCCTACCTATAGCAAAGTGCGGGCGTCGCGTACCGCTGACGCGTCAAACTTTCCGCCTATCACCTGCCCAGGACGCCAGGATGACCGGGACGAGGCCCGCCAGCACGATCATCAGCGCCGGCAGTGCCGCCTGCGCGAACAGGCCTACATTGGCGCGCGAATAGACCAGGGTTGAAAGCGTCTCTATCCCAAGCGGCCGCAGCAGCAGCGTCGCGGGCAGCTCCTTGACGATTTCGACGAATACCAGCGTTGCCGCCGACAGGATCGCCGGGCTCAGTGTCGGCAGGTCGATGCGGAACAATATGGCCAGCCGGCTGCCGCCGAGAGCCCGCCCGGCATCGAGCATCGAGCGGCCGCGCTTGCGCATCGCCGCGTCGAGCGTCGAATGGCTGACGGCGAGAAACCGGATGGCATAGACATAGATCAGTGCCGCCATCGAGCCGGAAATGATCAGCCCCGGCCGCCACTCGAACAGCGCCATGGTCATGCGGTTGAACCAGAGATCGGCCTGGCCCAGCGGCTGCAGCAGACCCAGCGCCAGAACCGTGCCGGGGATGGCATAGCCCAGTGTCGACAGGCGGATCATGCCATGCGCCGCCGCCGAGCCGGTCTCCCCGATCCGCGCCGCCAGCAGCCCGATCGTCACCGTCACCACCGCGCCGATGGCGGCCAGCGTGATGGTCGGCCACAGCGCCGAAAACGCCAGCGCCGTGGTGTCGGGGTGATAGAGCCGCAGCGAGAGATAAATGAGCTCGCCCGCCGGAATGCCGAAGCCGAGCGTAAACAGGCCACCGCAAAAGCCGAAGGCCAGCCAGCGGCGCGCGCCCGTCAGCACTTCTCGCGCTGGCGGCACCCGGCTGTCGCGCTGCGCCGAATAGACCCGGTTCCGTCTTGCCTTCTGCTCGGCCAGGATCAGCAGGCCGATGACCAGCACCACCGTCACCGCCAGCTGCGCTGCGCCACCGAAATCGGAACGGTTGATCCAGGTCGAATAGATCACGGCGGTGATGGCATTGATGCCGAAATACTGTACGGCGCCGAGGTCGTTGACCACTTCCATCATGGCCAGCGTCATGCCGACCACCAGTGCCGGTCGCGACACCGGCAGCACCACTTCGAGGAAAGTGCGCCAGCCATTGGCCCCCAGCGTGCGCGCCGCAATGCTGAGCGCGGTGGACTGCATCAGAAAGAAGGTGCGGCAGGCCACATAGGTATAGGGATAAAGCACCGCCGAAAGCACCAGCGCCGCGCCCCAGGGGCTGCGAATGTCGGGAAACCAGTAATCCCGCACCGTCTGTGCCCCGATCAGCGGCCGCAGTGCCGATTGGATCGGGCCGGTAAAGTCGAGAAATTCCACATAGGAATAGGCGGCGAGATAGGTCGGCACCGCCAGGGGCAGAACCAGCGCCCAGTCGAAGATCCGCCGCAGCGGGAATTCGTAATGGGTGACCAGCCAGGCCGCCACCAGTCCTGCCGTGCCCGCCAGCAGCCCCACCGAGATCATCAGCAGCCCGGTTTCCCGCAATGCCGTCGGCAACATGGTTGCGGTCAGTCCATTGCTGCCGCTGCCCAGAGCCCCCAGCGCGGCGATAGCAAGCCAGATGATCGGCACCCCGACCACCAGGACCAGCACAAGCGCAACGACCGGCAGGCGAAAACGCCTGCCGGTCCGCTCAGATCGTCTCTGTGTGGCCTCGACTGTTATGCCGTCTCTCCACTCCGATTTAGTCATCTGCCCAACAACATTCACAGATCGTCACCCTCGGGCTCGACCCGAGGGTTCTGGTCACTGGGTCGGTTCGGCAAGTGCCCTCGGGTCAAGCCCGAGGGTGACGTGAACTGGGCAGGGCAGCCAATTGCACCTGCCTCCTCCGACCGCCCCTTACTTCTGCGGGCCTTCGTCGAACTTCAGCTCGTCCACCAGCTGCGCGGCGAGCGCGCGGTTGGCAGCGACCTGGGTCAGCGGCACCGGCGAGGCCTTAAGCTCGCCCCAGCTGGCGACCAGCTCGTTGATCGGCGCGCCGGGGACCACCGGGAATTCGTAATTGGTATCGGCATAGATCGCCTGCGCTTCGTCCGACAGCAGGAAGCCGATCAGCGCATTGGCGTTGTCGACATTGGGGGCGTGCTTGGCGATGAAGCCGCCGGCCACGTTCACCTGGGTGCCGGCGCCTTCGGCGTCCGGATAGATGATACGGGCGGCATTGGCCCAATCCTTCTGCTCCGGCTCGGCTTCATTGTTCAGCATCGCACCCATATAGTAGGTGTTGACGATGGCCAGATCGCACGAGCCTTCGAGCAGGAACTTGACCTGCTGGCGGTCATTGCCGGTCGGGGCAAAAGCCAGGTTGTCGCGCACCTTGCCCAGCCAGTCGCGGGCCTTTTCTTCGCCATTGACGGCGATGTAGTGGGCGATCAGGCCGATATTGTAGGCATGGGTGCCGGTGCGGGTGCAAAGACGGCCCTTCCACTCGTCCGAAGCCAGGTCCTCATAGGTGAGGGCGGTGGCATCGACCCGGTCCTTGGCGACGTAGAACACGCGGCTGCGCAGCGACAGGGCGGTCCAGTTGTCGTCCTCGTCGCGATAGGCGGCCGGCACGCGCTCGTCGAGCACCGGCGTGGTGATCTTCTGGGTCAGGCCTTTTTCCTCGGCGCCCACCAGATTGCCGATATCGACGGTCAGCACCACGTCGGCGGGCGAGAGTTCGCCTTCCGCTTCGACGCGGTCAAGCAGGCCGTCACCGGCATAGAGCACATTGGCCTTGATGCCGGTTTCGGCGGTAAACTTGTCGAGAAGCGGCTGCAGCAGGCTCTGCTCGCGATAGCTGTAGATATTGACTTCGCCGGACTGGGCGAAGGCCGGGACGGAAACGCCCAGCATTGTCGTCGCCAGAAGGGCGCTGAAAATACGCGCGGTCTTGGTCATTTGCTTCTCCTGCTGCATCGGGGGTCAAGGCCCCGGTTGACTGGGCGCTTAATGGCCTGTGCCTCAGTTAAAGTCAATAAAGCTAATAAAAACAAATGCTTACAGATTAGAACGGTTCAAGGGAGCAGTGGAATCTGTCAATGAACACAAGTGATTAGCTGATTATAAAAATCCGCTTTTATTGCTGTGGGACTGCCTGGTCGCGCCGCTCCACCAGATCTGCCGGGATGCGCAGTGAAAACAACAGCCCCTCCGGCCCCGCCGGATCGACGGCAAGCGACACCGCATTGACGGCCAGCAGCGAGCGCGTCAGCGCCAGCCCGACGCTGGAGCGGATCGGGGTCAGCGCCTGCCCATCCTTGCCGACGCCATCGCGGAACACCACGAAACGGTCGGCCATGTCCATGGCGGTGATGGAGCTGTCGCGCACATGGATGGCAATACCCTTGTCGTCCATCTCTTGGGCCGAGATGACTACGGCGCCGCCTGGCGGGGTCTGGTCGATGGCGCTGGCCAGCAGGTTCAGCACCGCCTGTGCCAGCGAGGCCCGGTCGGCGGTGACGCGTGGCAGCGATTCCGAAATGGCGTTGCGCACGATGACGCGGGAGACATTGGCCTGCTCACGAATGCGCAAGACGCAGCTTTCCAGCAGGCTGGTCAGTTCGAGGCTCGCGCGCTGCGGCAGGTAACGCCCATCGCGCAGTCGTGCATAATCGTCCAGCTCATCCACCAGCGCCGCGATTTCCTGCCCCGCCCGCGAGATATCCTTGGCATATTCGGAATAGCGCTCATTGTTGAGCGCCCCGAAGGCCTCGGTGCGGATCAGGTCGGAAAAGCCGACAATGGTATTGAGCGGCCGACGCACCCCACGGCTGATCCGCGCCAACAGCGCCGGATCGGCTTCATGGGCGATTGCAGGCGCCGGCAGATCGGCTTCACGCGCTCGCACAAAGCCGAAATAGCCGCTGAGAATCCCGGCCTGGCCGACAGCGAACAACAGGATATCGGTCTTGTCGTCCTGCCCGCGAAGCGAGAGGCATGGCCGCGCCGTCTCGGCAAAGCGGGCAGGGCGCTCCAGAAACGCCTGCAATTCCCCGATATCGGCTTCCCCGACCAGGTTTGAAAGCCGCGTGCCCACCACGGTGCTCGAACCGAGCAGCGATTTGGCCACCCCATTGGCGGCGCTGATCGTGCCATTGCGGTTGGCTTCGATGAAACCGTCACCCCGAATTTCGGCAAAGGCCTGGGCAAAGGCGCGCACCGCATCTTCATGGCCGGTTCGCACTTCAGTGGCGCTGGCCGACAGCATCAACGCCGGTCGGCCCTGCCAGGAAATCGACTGCAGCCGCGCCGTCACCGGCACCAGCGTGCCGTCGCGCTGCACCAGATGATTGACCGGACCCGCGCCCTGACCATCGGCGCCGGTGGCCGGGAACACCGCGGCCAGGCCCGCACTGCGCAATTGCTCCACCGTGTCATAGCCGGTCATTTCGGTGATGGCGCGATTGGCGAACAAGACCTGCTGGTCGCGGAACACCAGAATGCCCAGCGGCAGGCGATTGAGCACCAGCGTCTCGCCGCCCAGATTGACCAGCGATCCCGTCGATTGCGGTCCAACCGATGTCAGCGGCGCCAGCGCGGTTTCCCCGTCCTGGCCCTGGCCCCGGTTCTGTCCGCGATCGCCGACCCGCTCGTTGAGCACCCGTGACAGCTCGTCGAAATTGTAGCGCGATACCCGCTCCATGGCCTCGGCATCGCTGGGATCGGTCGCGCCGATTTCCGCCAGTGCCGTATCCAGCTGCTGGTCGGCATCGGCGGGCTTGGCCTCGGGGGCAGTTGCGTCCGGCTCCTCGGCCCAATGGGCGAACTCGTCCTCGGCGCCGTCCTGTTCGGTGGCTTCGAGCGGGGTAAAACCGCGCCCGATCACCCGATAGAGCGTCCCGTCAGTCTCGTTGTCCGCCTCGTCGGCACCATCAATCGCATCCACGCCCTCGGTCGATGCGTGGTCCTCGACAGGTGCGGTGGGCGGCAGGTCGTCGTCTTCGCCCAGCGGCGTATAGAGCGTGTCATGCGCCGTCAGCCGGTCCACCAGCGAGCTCAGCCGCTGCGACACATCCGCCAGCGTTGCCTCGGTCTCGGCGTCTTCGCCCCTCGCATCCTCTTCCGAGTGAGACTTGGCCGCGGCCTCCGGCTCAGGGCCGCTATCGGCCTCAGCCGGCGTCGGCTTGGCCAGCTCATCATGGCTTTCCGGCACGGCACTTTCGGGTGCGGCGATCTCATAGACCGTCTCGGCGTCGGTCTCCTGCCAGCTTTGCAGCTCATGCGCATAGCTGTGATCGGCGCCAATAGGCGTGCCGTCCATGGCCTGAACCGGCTCGCCCGCCTCGGCCTCATCGCCATCCTGTCTCGGCTCGGCAGTCGCGGCTATGTCCTGTTCGACCTCGGTCTCGCCCTCGTCCACCAACATTGCTCGCGGCGGCTCGTCTGCCGCGCTTGGCTGATCGGATTGAGCGGCCTCGATGATCTGCGGCGCGATCGGATCGACATGCACGATCAGCAGCGCCGACTCGTCATGTTCCCAGAGCAGCGGCGTGGTCGCGCAGGTGCCGGAAACCGGCTTGTCCCCGGCGAGGAACTGGATGCGTGCGAGGCTGGTGCGGCCGCTCGAACCCAGCCGAATGATGCGCTGCACCTGTCCCTTGATTGGCACCGCCAAAGGCAGACGTTTGAGCCCGTGCTTTTTCAGCTTGGCCAGATACAGCCCCGCCGCCGCATTGGACCAGAGCAGCCGCTGCCCATCCTGGGACCACAGCCAGGCCGGGCGCGCATCGTCCGCATGCTGCAGCACGCGGCGGGCACTCGGCGATGTGTTCCACTGGTCATCCATGGACGGCCTTTGTCTGGCGGCGTCGGACGCGATCCGTATCATTACGGAACACTTGTCCGAAGTTCATTAAGTGTTCTTCAATATCGTGACGGTTGCGACGAATCCAGTCCGCCGGGCTGTCCGCATTGGCTGCATCGCTGGTCATGGTTAAATGCCATGTCCTAAGGATTGGTCATTTCCGCCGCGCTGGCGCCGCTTTTGCGATAGGATGTCCACAGCGCAAAAACGGTCTTGTCATCCCGGTCATCTCGACCTATGTTCCGCCCGCTTTCGGAGCGCAGGCCTGCGCCGCCCCCGACTTGCCCATGCCGCCTTAGCTCAGTTGGTTAGAGCGCTAGATTGTGGATCTAGAGGTCCCCCGTTCAATCCGGGGAGGCGGTACCACCCTCCCAAATACTGTTTCGAAGTCGCGCCCGCGCCTCAACGTGTGATGCGCAGGGCTGAGATATTGGCGCCGATCTGGCGGAATGCCTCACGCAGCTGAGCGCCGTTCGAGGCCAGGAAGTAGTTGCTGGCCCCGCTGGCGCAGTAGCGCAGCACATTGGCGGCCGAGGTGCCTTCGCTGATGGCAAAGCCGACAGTGTAGACGGTGATGTTCGATGCTTTCATCGCATCGCAATAGGCCTGCGCCTGCGCGTATGGGCTGCCATTTGGCGCGTTACAATTGATGTGGTCAGCTGTACTGCCGCTACCGCTGGTCGAATTGCGCGCCACCACGCCATTGCAATGCACGGTGTTGAATTCGCCATCGGTCATGATGACGGCAGCCTTGAGCAGATTGTTCGTGTTGTAGGCGGCCGGGCGGCTGTCGAAGGGCCAGACATAGGCGAAATTCGGCGACAGCATCAACCAACTCCACACCACGCCCAGACTGCCCGAGGTTGACCCCACCGCTGCCAGCGCATTGATTGCCGTGCGAAGTGCGGCCTTGTTCGCGGTAAGGGGCACGATGGTATTGGCGAGGCACCCATTGCCTGCAGGGGGATAATTGCGCCCCACATAGGACACGGTCGGGGCGACATCGGTCAGCCCATTGCTGGCCCGTTCGGTCACGCAGGTGGTCACCGGATTGAGCCGCCAGAGCCCCGTTGAGCCCTGGTAGCGATAATAGGTGCAACCCTCGGCGACGGTCTGCCAGGTACAATGCATGAGGCCGGTATTGTTGGTGTATGTGCCGCCATTGCCTGCCGGAGTGTTTTGCAAAGCCAGGCTATTTGGCGTTACGTTCGAAACCTGGAAAATGTTGCCATTGAGGCTGTGTGATCCGCCGACATTGGTGAAATAGGCGTAATCGCCATTGTTGAAGCCATGGCTGTTCGAGGTCACCACCAGATTGCAATTGGCAACCTGGCATTTGATCACCGACGCTGTGCCTGAAAACGTTGTGTAGTTGCGGCCGTCAATGCCCGAAAGCCGGAATGTGTTGGCGGTCTTGCCGGTCACCATGAACGGCTTGTTGCTGATCTGGCCCATCCCTGAGTTCCAGATATAGACCCAGTCGCCGTCGGAAAAGCCATGGCCGTTGGAGGTGATGGTGACCGGGTTGGCCTTGGTCGCCCCGGTGATGGTTTTCGTCGTGCCTGTTGACCAGGAAAAGGTCGAGGTCTCCACCGGCGCACGGATGGGGCCGCGCACGGCTTCGGCATAGCTGCCGGCATTGACGGCCTGTGAGTAGGGGATCAGGGCCATTTTCGAATAGTTGAGCGTCTGGTCGTCGGCAACCACCGCCTCCATCAGATCGGTGATGGAATTGCGCAGGTCGACGATTCTCTGGCCCTGCATCGAGCCGGTCACGTCGAGCGCGACAGCGACCTCGATGTCCAGAGCGCCGCGAACCGCTTCGGCCCTAAAATTGGCCCGCAGCTCAGGCACACCTACCAATTGCACGAAGATGGTCGGCAGCGAGAAATGTCCATCGATGAATAGCGAGCCGTTCGCGGGGTCCATGCGCACCGTGTCGATGCTCGCCTCGACCTCGCTATCGCCGATGCGCTCGAGCACCAGCGCCTCCGCGCGCTCGCGGATGCGGGTTTCCGTCATGCCGCCGACCAGGATGTCCGGCTGCAGCGCCAGGACCGCCGCATCCAGCGCCGTCTGTGCGCGTTGCCTCGTCTGTTCCAGCCGCACATAATCCACCACTGCGCCACCCAGCGCGATCAGCACGACCGCCATGACGCCGAAGATCACGGCAAAGACGCCGCGCTCGTCGCGCGCGAAACGCTGCAAGAGGCTTGTGGGTGCCGACATGGCTGCTCTCCGATTGAGCTGAATGCGAAAGCGGGCGGCAAGTCTTCGCCGCCCCGGGACAGGCTGCCGGCCTGCCTACATCACCACGACCTTGGTGTTCATCTGCACCCGGCCGTAAAGGTCGATGACATCGGCATTGGTCATGCGGATGCAGCCCGACGACACGTTCTGCCCGATGGACCATGGCTCGTTGGTGCCGTGGATGCGATAGAGCGTCGAGCCGAGATAAAGAGCGCGCGCCCCCAGGGGATTGTTGGGGCCGCCATCCATGCGCGCCGGCAGGCCCGGCTGGCGTTTGCGCATTTCCGCCGGCGGCGTCCAGCTCGGCCATTCGGCCTTGCGCGTTACCCTATGCGTGCCCGACCATTCAAAACCGTCACGCGCCACCCCGATGCCATAGCGCAGGGCCCGCCCGTCGCCGAGCACGAAGTAAAGGAAATGCGCCCGCGTATCGACCACGACCGTGCCGCTGCGCTCGCTGGTGGGATAGTTGACGATCTGCTTAATATAGGCCGGATGCACCTGGACATTGGCCTGCAGCATCAGCCCGTGCCGCGGCTTTTCGGTGGTCACGGTCAGGCCCGGAGGCGGGTTGAACCGCCACGCCGCCTGATATTGCGCCTGTGCCGGTGCTGCGAACAGGCTCGACAGCAGTGCCGCCCCAAGCAACAGCGCTGCCTTTTTCAATCGAATTGTAATCATCATGCCGATCCCCGCAAATGATCGCGCGATTGTGCCGGTGAACAACCAAGGACACGTCAAGCGGCTTGGTTAAAAATCGGCTGGCTTGAACGGTTAACGATGTCTTTCGATGTCGGAGGGTGTCGTGGCTTTCGTGCAACACTGCAGGGCGTGCTGCGTCACCCTGACACATCCGCGCTTGCCGTTCACAGGGACGTGAGTTACCCACGCATATCCGCAAATGCCAACCCAGGGAGGCGCTTTATGAATACTGTTTCGTTCCGCCATGCTGGGAAACTTGCTGTCCACCCAGTCGCGGGCCGCCGTTCGATCTGACGATCGCCTGGCTGCGGATATCCAACCACTCCAAACGCTGACTCCGAGCCGTGTCGCGTCCGGATTCCGCCCTTAATCCATACTCAACAGAGGCCGGTGAGCGTTTGCTTGCCGGATACACCGATGTCTTCCAATGTGCTCGACGAGCGCAGCGTGGTGCTGCGTCTCGAATTCTCCATTGCCGACGCTGTGCGTCATCGTGGCCTGTTCGCCGTACTGCGGGCTGCCGTCAGCGCCTGGTGGGCCCAGTCGCCCCGCGGCTATAGCGAAGTCCCCGACTATCTGCGCGCCGATGTCGGCCTACCGCCTGCAGACGAACCCCTCATATGGTTCTCCGTGCCCCCGGCAGCGGTCGTACCCAGGATTGAGAATGGGAAGCGACAATGAACTTTCATGGCGGTCGGGATCCTCCCGGCCGCCTTTCCCGCCCCAGCGCTGTTGTCTCGCCAAATCCTATGAGCTAGGAACGGCACGACTTTCCAAGGTTCGACAATGTCCGAAAAGCCCAAGCTGATTACGCCACGCCTGCCGCGCGGTTTCGAAGATCGCACCCCCGGCGAGATCGCCGCAGTGGGCGCCATGATCGACAAGATCAAGGCCGTCTATGAGCGCTATGGCTTCGATCCCGTCGAAACCCCGCTGTTCGAATATACCGAGACGCTTGGCAAGTTCCTGCCCGATACCGATCGGCCCAATGCCGGCGTGTTCTCGCTGCAGGACGATGACGAGCAGTGGATGAGCCTGCGCTATGATCTCACCGCGCCGCTCGCCCGCTTCTTTGCCGAAAATTTCGAAACCCTGCCCAAGCCGTACCGCTCCTATCGGCAGGGCTATGTGTTCCGCAACGAAAAGCCCGGCCCCGGCCGCTTCCGCCAGTTCATGCAGTTCGACGCCGACACCGTCGGTGCCTCAGGCCCCGAAGCCGATGCCGAAATGTGCATGATGATGGCCGACGTCATGGATGCACTGGGTCTGGCGGGCAAGTACGTTGTCAAGGTCAATAACCGCAAGGTGCTCGACGGCGTGCTCGCGGCCACCGGCATCACCAGCGACGCGCAGAAGCTCAACGTGTTGCGCGCGATCGACAAGTTTGACCGGCTGGGTCTTGAGGGTGTCGAGGCGCTTTTGCGGCATGGGCGTATTGATGAGAGCGGCGCCAGGATGCCCGGAGCCGGCCTTGGGGCCGTCCAGGCCCGCTACATCCTGAGCTATCTCAATTCGATGGTCCCTGCAGGGCAGCGACTGGACCCCCGCTACGAGGATCGCGACCTGGTGCTGCATGCCTATGTTGTCCAGGACGGCCCCGATGGAACGCCGGGCGAGGGCGGCCACAAGGATGAGCCCTTCACCCTCGGAAAGGTGCAGGACGATTTCGCCGCCAATGAAAATTTCCGCCAGGGCGTCAGCGAACTCCAGACCATCGAGCTATTGGCTCGCGCCGCCGGCTATGGAGACGACAAGATCAAGATCGACCCGTCCGTCGTCCGCGGCCTCGAATATTACACCGGCCCGGTCTTCGAGATTGAACTGACCTTCAAGGTGCAGAACGAAAAGGGCCAGGACGTAGTCTTCGGCTCCGTCGGCGGCGGTGGCCGTTATGATGGTCTCGTCTCCCGCTTCCGCCGTGAACCGGTCCCGGCCACCGGCTTTTCCATCGGCGTCTCCCGCCTCGCCAATGCGCTCAAGCTCACCGGCAATCTCGGCGCCACCGAGCCCGTCGGCCCGGTCGTGGTTCTCGTCATGGACAAGGACCAGACCGCTCGCTATCAGGCCATGGTCTCCGAACTGCGCCAGGCCGGCATCCGCGCCGAAATGTTCCTTGGTTCCACCAAGAATTTCGGCAAGCAGGTCGCCTATGCCGACAAGCGCAACTCGCCCATCGTCATCATCGAGGGCAGCCAGGAACGCGAGCAGGGCATTCTGCAGGTCAAGGACCTGATTGCCGGCAAACAGGCCGCCCAGGCCATCACCGACAATGCCGAATGGAAGGCCGCGCGCCCCGGCCAGTTCGAAATCAAGCGCGAAGAGCTGGTCAGCGCTGTGCAGAAATTGCTGAGCGAGCAATGAGCGACTGCGCACCGATCATCCATCGCCTTTGCCCCTGCGCTCCCTCCCCCCTTGAGGGGGAGGGCCGGGTTGTTGGGTGGTTCTTTGGGTCACTGACGGACCCCCACTCTCAATCCCTCGCCTCAAGGGGGAGGGAGGCGATGGACCCGCCGATGGCGCAGCGTGACTGCGAGGCAGGGCTATCATGACCAATCCCGCCTATCGCCGCTCTCAGCTTGAAGCCCTTGTCGAAGCCCAGGGCGGCTGCCGTGCCGCCCCGCCTTTGCTGCTCAAGGCCGATCCCTATTTTGATCTCGCCGGGGAAGAGTTCGGCCGCCGCCTGCTGCTGACCACCGACACCAATGGCGCCGAATATTGCCTGCGCCCCGATTTCACCCTGCCCATCGTCACCGACTATATCGCCCAGGGTGCTGGTGCGCCTGCCGCCTTCTCCTATCTCGGCCCGATCTTCCGCCAGCGCGAAACCGGCCCGGCCGAATTCGACCAGGCCGGCATCGAGCTCCTGGCCCAGCCCGATGGTGACATCGCGCTCGATCAGGTGCTGACCTTCGCCCGCGCCGCGCTCTCGCTCTATGGCATCGTTCCGCAGGTGCATCTGGGCGGCGTCGGCCTTTTCGAAGCCCTGCTCGCCCAGGCCGACATGCCCGACGCCTGGCGCAGCCGCATCCGCCACCGTTTCGGCCACCCCGAGGCCATGGATCGCCTGTTGACCCGGCTCGAACGCGCCACCAACCAGCCGCGCAGCGAACAGCCTGCGCGCGACGATCTGGTCGAAGACGTGACCGCGCGCATGGTGTCGGCCGGTCTCAGCCTCTCCGATGGCCGCTCGCCAGAGGAAATCGCCGAGCGCTATCTCGAGCAGCAGGCGCTCGACGCCGCCCAGGTGCCGGCCGCGACGCTGAAACTCCTGCGCGATTATCTCGCCATCAAGGGGGATGCCCTCACGGCCTTGCGCCAGATCGAGGCGCTGGGCGAAAAACACCGCCTGTTCCTCGGTGGCCCGATCCGCGCCATTCGCCGCCATTTCGAGGGCCTGGGCGAAGCCCGCATCAGTTTCGACGCCAGCTTCTCGCCGCGTCTCGATTACTATACCGGCATCGTCTTCGAGATGCGCGGGCAGGGCGGCACCATCCTCGTCTCCGGCGGCCAATATGACCGTCTGCTCGAACGCCTCGGCGCCACCGCCCCCATCGCCGCCTCCGGCTGCGCCTTGTGGGTCGATCGCCTGGAAGCGGAGTGGCCGAAATGAAGGGTCCACACTCCACCGCCCCCGGAAGACGGGAGCGGAACCGTGTCGCGTTGTTGACGAGATTTCAGACAACTCACCAGCCTACTCCTCCCCCTTCTTCAGGGGGAGGCCGGGTGGGGGTTGCTTCTACCGCCACGGAGTGGCCGAAATGACCCTCACCCTCGCCGTGCCCTCCAAGGGCCGCCTCGAAGAGCTGACGCGCGATTGGTTTGCCCAGCGCGGCCTCACCATCACCCGTCCCGGCGGCGCCCGCTCCTATCTCGGCGCCATCGAAGGCTTGCCCGACATCACCGTGCGCTTCTATCCGGCCTCCGAAATCGCCCGCGAACTCATCCGCGGCAGCATCGATATCGGCGTCACTGGCCGCGACCTCATCCACGAAACCAGCGAAACCGGCCCGGCCTCGGTCGAGTTCGCGCGCAATCTCGGCTTCGGCGGCGCCGATGTCGTGGTTGCCGTTCCCGATGCCTGGATCGACGTCACCCATATGCATGACCTGGCCGACGTGGCGTCCGATTTCCGCTCCCGCCACGGCCGCTGGATGCGCATCGCCACCAAATATATCACCATCACCCGCCAGCATTTCGCCCGCGCCGGCATCGCCGAATATCGGATCGTGGAAAGCCTCGGCGCCACCGAAGCGGCGCCTGCCTCGGGGGTTGCTGACATCGTGGTCGATATCACCTCCACCGGCTCGACGCTCGCCGCCAATGGCCTGCGCGTGCTCGAAGATGGCGTGATGCTGAAAAGCGAAGCCAATCTCATCGTCAGCCGCACCGCCGACTGGTCCGCCCGCCGCCCAATCCTCGACGATCTGCTGTCGCGTCTGGGAGAGTAAGATGGAACTTGCCCTCGTCCTCCTCTGCGTCCTGGTCGGCGTCACCGCCATCCTCTACGCCGGCCTCCGCCCGCCAATGCAAAAGGCAGGGCCTGAAGTTGCTGTCGCAACTCCCGCGGCTGATGGCGAGACGGCAAGTGCCGACACCGCAGAATAGGACGTTTCGAGCTCGACGCGCTCCAACCCACCTGGCGTCACCCCGGCGAGGGCGGGGTTCATCGCGAGATTTCGAAAGGGGCGCGAAAGGTTGGGATGACAGCCCTTTCGCGCGCCCGCGCGACCACCAACACGCCTACAGATACCAGATGCCATCCGCATAGGTTTCGAGTGCATTGGCCTTGTTCTCATCGCTCTCGGAGAAGAACACCAGCAGGTCCTTGCGATTGGTCTCTCCGGCCTCCAGCTTGCCGACCCAATAGTCGAAGCCTTCCTTGTCCTCGACGCGGCCGAGTGTGTGCTTATAAAGCAGCGCGATGAAATCGGCGTCGCTCACCGTCGCCTCGGTACCAAAGCGCGCAATGAACTCGGGCGATGCCATGAAGCTGTCCGCAACATCGGCGAGCGAGGATAGCTTGTTGTCCTGATGGCGGATCCAGTAGCCCAGGCCCTCGAAATCGGCGTCGCGGTCGAGCGCGGCCTTGTAGAGGCGCACCAACTGCCCCGCGGGCCCATCGAAATCGAAGGCCAGGAACCCATCATTGAATTCGAGCCGCTCCACGTCCGGCAACGTATAGGCATAGCCCGCGCCGTTGACGCTAACCACGCCGCTATCCTTGTCCAAGGTCACGGTTACGTCTGCAAAGACAGCGAGAATCTTGGCGATGTCGATATCGCCATAACTGGTGACCGGCGGCATGTCGGTGTTGCTGCCACCATCGGCGAATTCGGGAATATCGCTGAGCAGCGTGTCCGCGGGGTACTTTGCCAGAAGCTCGTCCACCGATGACACGAAGGTGGCCTTGCCGATATCGAACAGGCCGGGATTGGCAATGAGCGCGTCCTTGGCCAGGGCCATATTGGCTTCAAGCTCCGGCGTCCACTGGCCGAAGCCGCGCAGCAACTGCTCTATCTTGTCGAACAAGGCGCCGAAATCGGTGATCACCAACCCACCCACCATCGCCTTGCTGAGGTCGATAAAGCCTTTGAGGTCACCGATGGTCATGTTTATCGTAGTCACAAAGAAATCCTCCGAAGTTTGTCCAGCGCGGCCCTGCAATGCTCGAAGAACAAAGGATACCGATTAGGACAAAATCTACTGTGCGACAGAGGCGTCGTTGACCCCTCAATAGGGGGGGCTTTCAAATGTTCTGGATGATTTTCCTGATCAGATCGCCTTATCAAGACTGTGCTTGGCGTGCTTCTACGCGTGGCGCCGGAATCTCCAGATACCGCAGGCGCTTGGCTTCGCGGCGGCCGGTGACGACGCTGTCGAGAATGGCTGCCATGGCGCCGAGGATGAGACTGGCGATGATCCCTAGACCGGAAAGGATTGCCGTCGGAAAGCGCGGTACGAGGCCGGTTTCGAAATAGTCGATGAAGACCGGGATGGCGAGCAGCAGCGAGATGATGGCGGTGACAATCCCCACCGACAGGTAAAGCTGGCGCGGCCGTTCGCGCGCAAACAGCCGCAAGATCATCTCAAGGATCGAAAAACCGTCGCGAATGGTGTTGAGCTTGCTGGTCGAGCCCTCGATCCGGCTGCCATAGGCCGTCGGCACTTCGGCATAGGGCGCACGCAGTTCCAGCGCGTGGATGGTGAGTTCGGTTTCGATCTCGAAGCCGCGCGACAGCGCCGGGAAGGATTTGACGAAGCGGCGCGACAGCACGCGATAGCCGGAAAGCATGTCGCTGAAGCCGCGCCCGAAAATATTGGCGACGGTGCCGGTCAGCACCTTGTTACCCAGCACATGGCCCGGCCGATATTCCTCGCCATCGCCGATGGCGCGACGCGTGCCCACCACCATGTCCAGCCCGCCATCGAGCAGCGTATCGACGAGAATGCGGCTCTGGCTGGCATCATAGGTGCCGTCGCCATCGGCCATCACATAGACATCGGCGTCCACATCGGCGAATTGGCGGCGCACCACATTGCCCTTGCCCCGCTGCGGCACGTGACGCACGATTGCCCCGGCCGCCAAAGCCGCAGCGGCCGTGCCGTCGCTGGAATTGTTGTCGAAGACATAGACTGCCGCCTCCGGCAGGGCGGCCCTGAATGCCGCAATCACCGATGCGATGACATCAACCTCGTTGTAGCAGGGCAGGATCACAGCTACAGAATTGCCCCGATAAAGCTTGGTCACGCCGTCGTCCTCCTTGAGCGCGCCAAATCTAGTCCAACAAAGTCGAAAAAGTGTAACGGCGCCGCACCCTCATGCTCGATCCCCTTATTCTCCTCGCCCTCATGGCGGTCGGCATGCTTGCCGGTTTCGTCGATGCCATTGCCGGCGGTGGCGGCATGATCACCGTGCCGGCGCTGTTGTCGGCTGGCCTGCCGCCAGTTGCAGCGCTGGCCACCAACAAGATGCAGTCCGTGGTCGGTACCGGCATGGCCGTATTCACCTATTGGCGCCGCGGCTTCATCGCCCTGCGCGACCTGCTGCCCGCTATTGCGCTGACCTTTGCCGGTTCTTCGCTGGGCGCCTTCACCGTCAGCCGCGTGGATGTTTCACTACTCACCGTGGCTGTGCCGGTCGCGCTCATCGCCATCGCGCTCTATTTTCTCTTCGCGCCGAAATTGTCGGACGCCGACAAGGCAGCGCGCCTGCCATTCCGCCGGTTCGTGCCCGCCATGGGCTTTGTCATCGGCTTTTATGACGGCATTTTCGGGCCAGGGACCGGCGCCTTCTTCACCGTGGGTTTCGTCGTGCTCTTCGGCCTCGGCCTGACCCGCGCCACCGGCAGCACCAAGGCGCTCAACTTCACCTCTAACCTTGCCGCTCTGGTGATCTTCATTCCCGGCGGCCACGTGGTCTGGCCTGTCGCTATCGTCATGGCCATCGGCCAGATCATCGGCGGCTATCTCGGCGCCCGCACCGGCATCCGCTACGGCGCCAAAATCATCCGTCCGCTGGTCGTCGTGGTCTCCATCGCCCTCGCCATCAAGCTACTGCTGTTTCCCTAGTTGTCGGTCTCAGAGCGGCCTTAGTCCGCAAGCTCCCGACGCACAGCAGACGCGATGAATGCCGAGCGGGTTTGGCCGCGAGATCGAGCTTCATCGTCGATCGCCTGCAACAGCCCGAGATCGAGCGACACATTGATGCGCGTCGTCGATCCAAGGTCTCGAACCAGCGGAACGGAAACCAGTATGGCGTCAGCGCGCGCCTCGTTCAGGCTCTCATCATCGACAATGGCGTCGAGCGAACGGGGCTGGGGAATTGCATCTCCATCCGCTTCCAGCATGCGGATATGCGAACCCAGCGCTTCGACGGCATTTTGCGAGGCTTCTTCCAATGTCTCGCCAGCAGAAAAGCATCCTGGCACGTCCGGAAACTGCACACCAAATGCGCTGTCGGGATCTTTGTGGATCATGGCAATGAAACGCAAAACTCGGCTACTCCAATAGTCCCGCCTGTTTCAAAATCGCCCGTACGGTGCCCAGAGGCAGTTCCCGCTTGGGATGCGGTATGGTCAGCTTGCCCGGTCGCGTCGGATGCTTGAAATGGTGATGCGATCCTGTCGTGCCGACCAGCACCCAGCCTTCACGCTGAATGGCGGCAATCAGTTTGCGACTGTTCTGCTCAACCATTCTCGCTTCCGTGTAAAATAATACACATTCTTGATGAATTCAACCAAGCGACATCCTGCCTCGACACACTCTGGGCCAAACCCAGGATCAGGCGCAAGGGCTCGCCTTGACTGTGCTCTGGACACAAAAAAGGCCCCGGTGTTTCCACCGAGGCCTTCCACAAAGATCGTGACTGGGAAGAAACGATCTTTGAAGCTTAGTGCGCTGAGCGAGAGGAACAGGCGGCAAGGCCGCCCGACCGTCGGTCGCCCCCGAGGAGGGCCAGCGGTCGGCGTTCATGCCGACCGCGATACGGCCCGTGAGCGAAGGAAGTGCTAGTTCGCTGTCGCGAACTAGAAATCCATGCCGCCCATGCCACCCATGCCGCCGCCGCCCGGCATTGCCGGAGCTTCGGCCTTCGGGGCCTCGACGATGGTGGCTTCGGTGGTGATCAGCAGCGATGCAACCGAAGCAGCGTCCTGCAGGGCGTGACGGACGACCTTGACCGGGTCGATGACGCCGAGCGCAACGAGGTCGCCATATTCGCCGGTTGCGGCGTTATAGCCGAACGAGGCAGCAGCGTTCTCGAGGATCTTGTCGACAACCACGGAGCCTTCGGCACCGGCATTGTTGGCAATGGTGCGGACCGGAGCCTGCAGGGCGCGGCGCACGATGGCGATACCGGCGTCCTGGTCGGCATTGGCGCCCTTGGCCTTGACGGCAGCCGAAGCGCGGAGCAGGGCAACGCCACCACCCGGAACGATGCCTTCTTCAACGGCAGCGCGGGTTGCGTTGAGCGCGTCGTCGACGCGGTCCTTGCGCTCCTTGACTTCCACTTCGGTGGAGCCGCCGACGCGGATCACGGCAACGCCACCGGCCAGCTTGGCCAGACGTTCCTGCAGCTTCTCGCGGTCGTAGTCCGAGGTGGTTTCCTCGATCTGCGCCTTGATCTGGCCAACGCGGCCCTGGATGTCTTCGGCCGTGCCGGCGCCATCCACGATCGTGGTGTTTTCCTTGGTGATTTCAACGCGCTTGGCCGTGCCGAGCATGTCGATGGTCACGTTTTCGAGCTTGATGCCGAGCTCTTCCGAAATCACCTGGCCACCGGTCAGGATGGCGATGTCTTCCAGCATGGCCTTGCGGCGATCGCCGAAGCCCGGAGCCTTGACGGCAGCAACCTTGAGGCCGCCGCGCAGACGGTTGACGACGAGGGTCGCGAGAGCTTCGCCTTCGATGTCTTCGGCGATGATCAGCAGCGGACGCTGCGACTGAACGACCGACTCGAGGATCGGCAGGATGGCCTGCAGATTGCCCAGCTTCTTTTCGTGCAGCAGGATCACCGGGTCCTCGAGGACGGCGGTCATCTTCTCGGCATTGGTCACGAAGTAGGGGGAGAGGTAGCCACGGTCGAACTGCATGCCTTCAACGACATCGAGCTCGGTCTCGGCAGTCTTGGCTTCTTCGACGGTGATGACACCCTCGTTGCCGACCTTCTGCATGGCTTCGGCGATCATGTCGCCGATTTCCTTCTCGCCATTGGCCGAGATGGTGCCGACCTGGGCAACTTCGGATGACGAGGTGATCTTCTTGGCCGAGGCCTTCAGCGTTTCGACGACTTCGGCAACAGCCAGGTCGATACCGCGCTTGAGATCCATCGGGTTGAAGCCGGCGGCGACGGCCTTGACGCCTTCGACGACGATAGCCTGGCCGAGAACGGTGGCGGTAGTGGTGCCGTCACCGGCAACATCATTGGTCTTGGAAGCGACCGAACGCAGCAGCTGGGCGCCCAGGTTCTCGAACTTGTCTTCCAGTTCGATTTCCTTGGCAACGGACACGCCGTCCTTGGTGATGCGCGGGGCGCCGAAGGACTTTTCGATGACGACGTTACGACCCTTGGGGCCGAGGGTCACCTTCACCGCATTGGCGAGGATGTTGACGCCGCGCAGCATCTTTTCGCGGGCTTCGGTGGAGAACTTTACTTCTTTAGCGGCCATGTGAGGCGCTCCTTAAAGTGGGTTGAACGACAGGATGGGTGCGAAGCCTTAGGCCTCGATCACGCCCATGATGTCGCTTTCCTTCATGATGATCAGGTCTTCGCCGTTGAGCTTCACCTCGGTGCCGCTCCACTTGCCGAAGAGCACGCGATCGCCGGCCTTGACGTCGAGCGCATTGATCTTGCCGTTCTCATCGCGAGCGCCGGGGCCCACGGAAACGACGACGCCCTCGGAGGGCTTTTCCTTGGCGGTGTCGGGGATGATGATCCCGCCCTTGGTCTTTTCTTCACTGTCGACGCGACGGACGACCACGCGGTCATGCAGGGGACGGAAGCCCATGATTTCAGTTCCTCTTGGCATCATTTCTGAATGCAATTTCGGTGCTGTTAGCACTCAACAAGGAGGAGTGCTAACAGGCAGCTGGGATATAGGAACGGGGTGTCAGAAGAGTCAAGGGCGCGTGAACGGAGTTTTTGCTGGCGCGTTATGGGTTTGATCCCATTTGCAGAAACGAGGGCACCGACCATGGCCAATACCGACTTTTCTTCCGCCAGCATTGCGCCGGTTTCGGGGCGCGTGCACATCATTTTCGACGATGCCGAGATTGCCAGCTCCATCAGGGCTTTGCGTCTGGATGCCCCCGGCGCGGACCCGCTCTATTTCCTGCCGCTCGAGGATATCCATCCCGGCATTCTCGAAGCCTCGGACACCCGCCGCACCGATGCCGGCCCCGGCGAAGCGCATTTTTACACCATCAAGACCCTGACCGCCGATGGTGCCGACGAGGCCTGGTACTATCCCTATGCCGAAGGTCGCTTCGAACCCATCCGCGACCTCCTCACCTTTGCCGGCGCCCGCCTCAAGGTCGAAGTCACCGAGGTTTGACCGGCTTTTCCCTGTGAGGGCCGACGACCCCACGGCCCTCCCAACCACCGGCCTCTACCCACCCACCGCTCGTCACCCTCGGGCTCGACCCGAGGGCGCGGCGGTGACTGGGGTGCCAAGACGTTCAACTCGTCCCTTGTCACCCCTCATGCTTCCCACCCTTCAGCCGCCCCAAATGCGTATCCTTGAAACCGCTGGCATATTTGAGCCCATAGCCCAGCGCGCGATCGAGCCCGATATGGGCCAGATGGATCAGCGCCAGATGCTGCAGCAGCTCGATCTTCAGCACCACGGCGATCAGCCCCAGCGCCAGTGGCACGACAAAAGTGTGCGCCAGATTATAGACCACCGCGCCGGTTCGGCTGCCGGCCGCATAGCCCAGAAACGACAGGTCCGGCGCGAACAACAGCACCGCATAGAGCCACCACGGCCCGCCGAGCAGAAAATAAAGCGCTGTCGCCGCTGCGAAGACCGCCGCGCCTTCGCTCCTCACGATCATGAGGGGTGTTCCGGTGGCCGACCCCTGTGCCGCATTGCCGTTCATCATTGTCTCCATGCTGGAACCACATGCGGTCTATCTAGCGACGACCACCCCTATTCAAAATTCTCGATGTTTCGAGGTTGCACATTCATTTTTGAATAGAGTCCCCGCTATCCACGCGCCGCGGCATCGAAATGCACGCGGCCCCTTCCTTCCGTCACCAGACTGAGCCATAAGGCAGACCATGAGCGAACAATCCTCCCTTCAGATCAAGTTGCGCCGCAAAGGCGGCGTCGGTCCCAACTCCAACTGGCACTGGGAAGTGCAGGACGCCGAGGGCAAGGTCCTCAAGTCCGGCAGCGCCGTGGGCGAAGAGCACAAGGCTTTCGCCACCGCCCGTATTGCCAAGGAAAAGCTGGAAGCTGCGGCCGGCAAGTAAGGCCCGGCCCGGATAGGATCGACGTGACCACGCCCGCCGCTGCACGAGAGGCTGCCTCGCCGTCCATCAGGAGCGGCGGCCCGCTGCGTGGCATCGCCCTCAAGGTCGCCTCGGTCTGCTGCTTTGTGGTCATGGCCACCATGCTCAAGGCCACGCAGACCATTCCTGCGGGCCAGATGGTGTTCTTCCGTTCATTCTTTGCGCTATTGCCGGTTCTGGCCTGGCTGGCCTGGACGGGTCATCTGGCCTATGCCTTCACCACCAGGCGCCCCCTTGGCCATGTGGTCCGGGGCCTGGTCGGCGTCGCTTCGATGGGCCTGGGCTTCTTCGCGCTGACGCGCCTGCCGCTGCCCGAGGCCACCGCCATCGGCTATGCCTCTCCGCTGATCATCGTCATTCTCTCCGCGCTGCTGCTGCGCGAAAAGGTCTATATCTTCCGCTGGACCACGGTGCTGGTTGGGCTGGTTGGCGTGCTGATCATCCTCTTTCCCCGCCTCACCGTCTTTTCCGGCGGCGCACAACCGGTCGATGGCACCACCATCGGCGCCTTGGCAGCATTGGCCGCCGCCTTCCTGTCGGCCTTCGCCATGCTGCAGGTCCGCACGCTTGTGCAGACCGAGCGCACCGAGGCCATCGTCACCTATTTTTTCATCAGCGCCAGCGTGCTCAGCCTCTTCAGCCTGCCCTTCGGCTGGGTCTGGCCCACCCCGCAACAGGCGGCGCTGCTGGTCGGCGCCGGCTTCTTCGGCGGCATCGGCCAGTTGTTGCTGACCTCCTGCTACCGTTACGCCGATATGTCGGTGATCGCGCCCTTCGAATATGTGTCGCTGCTGCTGACCATCATCATCGGCTTCATCATCTTCGCCGATATCCCCACCGTGCCTATGCTCATCGGCAGCACCATCATCGTCGCCGCCGGGATCGCCGTCATCCTGCGCGAACGCTGGCTCGGCCTGGAACGCACCCGCGCCAAGGAAGCCAGCACGCCTTAGGGGAGGCTTTTGTACGCGCAGGTTCGGAAACGATCGTTGTAGTGATGGAAGCACGTCGACAGAACCGCTCTCCATTTCGGCAATTCGAACTGTCTTTTTAACGTTCCAAAAGTAATTATGGGATTCATGGGTCGCGGCGGGGTTAGGTGTGTATCCGCAAGGTGCCTGACACGGCAAAGATCGCCGTCCAGGCAAGATCGACCACATAACAACGACGAAATTCAGGTCGAAGCGAGCGGGTGCACGTTACCGTAACATAGAGAGTTTCGTGCTGGTCATGGGTAGTTCGAACATGGCGCCGCCTTGGACCAATGTGACTTGCTGTTCGATATACGGCCATAGCGCAAGTATGCGTTCCATTTTTTTCACTAATGGGGCCTTGTTCAACCCTTTGGATAGGAAGAAGCCGGTTAGCCGGCTGCTTCTGAAAGCCTCGTACTCCGCCCTGACCTTTGTGATCTGCCTGTCACCAGAGATTACAACCCATCGACCCTCTGCACTGAGTTCCGGGATCCATTCAATATCTTTTACGCTTGGTCCGTAGCGATCACGCAGATGGATGATTTCGTGCATGCCAACGAAAAGAGCTGCCAAGGATTTGGCAAGAGCAGGCGGTAGGTTCTCATCCACCACTACCTTCACGCGGCGCGCAGCTCCTGCTCAAACTTTACCGCGTCCCTAACCGCCTCAATTGACACCTCGTATAATGCTGCGACACGCTCGGCGGACCCTTCGGCCTCGACTGCTTCAGCCAGCGCAATCGTCGGCACTCCGAAGTCGGCTGCTATCGGCTGCCCAAATGCGCGCTGCGGGTCAATCACCACAGTGTCACGCCCTTTATAGGGGCGCCAACGAGTGACCTCATTGCCCTCAAGATCAAGGTCCTTAAAGCTCCGTTCCAGCACCTTGGAGAATGCGTACTGGTGGCGCTTAAGGTCTAGTAGCTTTGCTTCACTGTCAGCTTCACGTTCTATGCTCTCGAGGAAAATCGTCCTTCCATCGGTCCGAAATCTGCTCGTGGAGAAAGGACGGTCATTGTCCACAACGTCCCGCGCAAAGTCCAAGCAATGCCTGATGGTCTTCAACCCAAGGCCCGCCTTTACGAAAGCATTCACAAATCTCAGCTCGATCAAGTCGCGAAATGAAAGCTCTATTTTGTCATCAAAATTCGGCAGTTCGGGTGACCAGAGGGGTGGGACAGCGTAACGCTCACCGCGGCGCGAATACCAATATCCACCTAGCCAGCGACGAACATTTATCGCCGGCATTTGGAGCAAACGCGCAGCGTCTGGCACGGCATAAAGGCCGACGCCGAGTAGTTCTTGCGTGTTTGTTGTGCTCTTGGACATGTCGCGAACCTATTGTGTGTTCTCTGCGGTGAAAAGCCCTATCTGAGCGAATAGCCCAGACTCATCTGCTGACGAAGAACGTCGCTAGCGACGCCAAGTGACGACGAGGCTACAAAAAATTCCATTGCCAATAGGATAGCCGCGTTATGGCCGCCTAAGCGGGTTACAGGTGCTGAAATAATGGCAGATTTCAGCAGCTTCGCCGCCTACCCTGACAAACTTGGGACGCAACCAACCCCGCCCCCTCAGCTCGACGCTGCCATTTCCTGGTCGCTTGCGATAGAACATGGACGGGCCGATCTCCAGCGCAGCGGTAGCTGCGCCGGAGAATATGATCAAATTAGCTTCTGAAAACGAATTTCTCCGGCGTTCAGAAAGCAGGCTTTTGAGAAAAGTCCCGGCGGGATTGGATTCGGAAGGCGAAGATCGGAAAGGCTCGGCACCGGGGCCGCTTCCGGTTGGTAGGAGCGGTCAATCTGCGACACCGAGGCCAGGATGACGCCGGTGTCGCGTGCGAATGCCTGCAAAGCCGCCATCTGCACGGAAAGAGGGGGCTTCGTTCTCTGCTGATCGAGAATTTGGAGATAATCGATGGCCGCCACGGTGCCCCTCGGCGCGCCGGTCAGGTGACTGATAATGTAGTCTGCACAAATGCCGTCAGAAGTGATGATTTCCGGCAAAGTCTGGGGCAGTTGACGAGAAAGCGCCTTGAATCGGTCGATTGCCTCGCGTTCCGAGTATTCCAGGGTAAACAGGACACTGCGCCTGCCTTCGCCACTGGCATCAAGCAAAAGCTGCAACGCTAGCCGAGTTTTACCGTGACCCGGGCGAGCCGCGATCAGCAGCATGTCTCCGTCTGTCAGTTCTGAGAGTATGCCACCCGCATCGCCAGCTGTGGCCGTGCGCGCCGCGAGCAGGCTCCATGCCGAAAATCCTTCGATGTTGGCAACTCGGTCCTGTGCCTCATGAAGCGGAATGAGCTCGTCTCGCGCCATCAGCTTGGCACGGCGCTTCAGTTTATAGATAGGTGCGGAAAGCCGCATTACGGAACCTCCATTCCGAGCGGGAAACGCAACCCCTCCTCATGCGAACGCTCGAACAGATGGTTCGATGATCTCAGTCACCCCGTATGTACGATACTTCCCCATCTGGAGGGGGGAGGCGCGGGCCAAGCCTGACGATAAAGATACTCCAAGGCCGCAATTCGGACAAGCCGAAGCTTTGTGGTGGCCTGTACGAGGTTATTCAAGCCGAGAGCTCGCCCCCCTCAGCTCGCCGCTGCCATTTCCGCCCAGCCTTGCCGCTTACGATAGATCGTCGACGGGCTGATCTCCAGCGCGGCGGCGGCCATTGAGATATTGCCGCCAAAGGCGGCGATGGCGTCTTCGATGATGCGCTGTTCCTGCTGCCACATCGGCAGTACCGGCCGCTTGCCTTCCGAGCGCGGCGCTTCCACCGGCGCGGGGAAACTGACCTGCGATTCAATATCGGCAGCGCTGAGCATGCCGGCGCTGATTTCCCCGCCGTCGAACATCACCACCATGCGGCGGATCAGGTTCTGCAATTGCCGGACATTGCCGGGCCAGTCGGCCGCCGTCAGCTGCTGGGCGGCGTCGGGCGCGAAGCCGACAAAACTCTTGTGCTCCTCGCGCGCATAGCGACCGAGGAAATGGCGGGCCAGCACCATGATATCGGTCGGGCGCTGCCGCAGCGGCGGCAGGTGAATGGGCAGCACATGCAGGCGATAGAACAGGTCTTCGCGGAATTGCCGCTCGGCGATCATCTGCATGGGATTGCGGTTGGTGGCGCAGATCACCCGCACATCCACCTTGCGCGCCGCCGTTTCGCCCACCCGGCTGATCGCGCCCGTTTGCAGGAACCGCAACAGTTTCGATTGCAGGGAGAGGTCCATCTCCCCGATTTCGTCGAGGAACAGCGTGCCGCCATCGGCCAGTTCGGTGGCGCCCTTGCGGTCTTCATGCGCGCCGGTAAAGGCCCCGCGCGTCACCCCGAACAGCTCGCTTTCCATGAGATCGCGGGGAATGGCGGCGCAATTGATGGCCACGAACCGCCGGTCGGCGCGCGGTCCCTTGGCATGCAGCGCCTCGGCGCACACATCCTTGCCGGTGCCGCTTTCCCCGGTGATGAAAACCGGCGCCGACGAGGTGGCCACGCGCCCGATCTGCTCATAAAGAAACTGCATGGCGCTCGAAGCGCCGACGAAACCGGCATAATCGGCCACCACCGGGCCGGTGCCACATTCGGCGCCCAGCGAGCGCGGGCGGCCATGGCGCTGCGCCAATTCGCCAATGCGCGCGGCCAGCGCCGTGCCGTCGATGGGCTTGGCGACATAATCATGGGCGCCGGCGCGCATGGCGCCCAGTGCGGCGCTGACCGAGCTGCCATCGGCCACGGCCAGCAACAGCGCGCCCTCGGCCAGCTTGACCAACCGCGTCACCGCGTCTTCGAGGCTTGGCGCCAGATCGAACAGGCTTGCCAGATCGGCAATGACCACATCGAACCGCGCCTGGCGCAGCAGTTCCGCCGCCGCGCGTCCAGCCTCCACCACCGTGACTTCGGGCGTCACCAGCATCGATTCGCGCAGCGAGGCGCCGATCACTCGCGCGGAACTGCCGTCGCGATCAATGAGCAGAACCTGTCCGCTGAGTGCGACTTCGCTGCCCGTCGTCATGGTCATATCGGTCTACTTGCCCCGGTCTCACGTGGCCGCCAAATGGTCCTGGCGGCCTGTCGATCCCCCCGATAGTTCCCCAATTAGGGTAAATATTCCGTTCCAGTCGCGCGCGTGCCTATCACCCGCTTTTGCCCCGCCTTGGCGCAGCTTTACCGAGCCGAACCCAAAAATCCGCGCTTTTCCGCCTGTTTTGGCCCGAAATAGCCCGGGAGAGGGCCGCGTGGCGCTTTTGCCGCTGTGGGTGCGGTGTTATGAAAACAGGGCCGAATCCCGGCGCATCAGAAGGGGTGCAGGTTCGCCCGTGCAGGCTCTGGTCTATTCGTTCATCGCGCTTGCCGCCGCCGCCATGGGCGCCTTGGCCTATTTTGCGCTCGCCTTCACCCCGGCCAATGCGGTGCTGGTGGTGGTCGTCGTCGTCTGCTTCGTCATCGTCGAGCGCCAGCTGCGCCAGCGCGCCGAGCGCCGCCTCGAACAGGCCATCCAGGAACTCTCCCGGCTGCTTGCCACCGATGCCCAGGCCGGCGCCGTCCTCGGTCAGCGCATCAATGCCCTGACCGATCTCAAGCTGGGCCAGCGCATCGACATGCTCGAGGCCGATATTTCCGTGCTCGGCACGGTCATCCGCCAGGTCGCCGAGGCCGTGGCCGAGGTGGAGGAGCGCGTCGATCGCCCCGCCAAGCGCAACGCCAGCGCCATGGGCGATTATATGCCGGCGCCCGTGCCCGAGCCGGTGGCCCCCAAATTCACCGCCATGCCCAGCCAGCCGGTCATTCCGCTGCCCATCCTGCGCCAGGCCGTCGCCGATCACCGCCTGACTTTTCATATCCAGCCCGTCGTCCGCCTGCCGCAGCGCCGGCCCGCCGGCTACGATCTCCTGCCGCGGCTGACGCTGGAAAATGGCGATCTGGCCGAAGAGGCCGATTTCATGCCGGTGCGGGGCGGCGAGGACGTGGTGCGCGACATCGAGGGCACGGCCTTGTTCGAAGCCATCGCCATCGCCCGACGCTCCCGCGCCACCGGCCAGCCGGTGACGCTCTATATTCCGTTCTCGCTGGCCTCGCTCGGCGATTCCTCCACCGCCGAGCAGGTGCTGGCAACGCTCGACGCCAACCGGGCCATCGCGCCGGGGCTGATCTTCCTGATGTCGGAAAGCCAGTGGAACGCCATGTCCGGTCCCGAGCGCACCGTCGCCGAGACCATGGCGCGCAAGGGCGCCGGTTTCTCGCTCACCGATGTGCGCTCATTGCGGGTCGATGCCGCCGATCTCGCCGCCATGGGCGTGCGCTCGCTGCGCGTCAACGCCAACCGCTTCATCGCCAATCCCGAAGCCTATACCGACTTCCACCTCTCCGACATCGCCAGCTATCTCAGCCGTTTCGACATCGCCCTGATCGCCATTGGCGTGTCCGGCGAGCGCGAAATCATCGAACTGCTCGACAACGAAATCCTGCTGGTCAAAGGCGACCACCTCGCCCCCGCCGGCCCCATACGCCCCGACCTCGTCCTCGAATCCGCCCGCACCACCGCCCCCAAACTCCGCCGCGCCGAACTGTAGATCACTTCAAATTGAGGTGGCCTCTGGGCCCTTTCGCCTCCGTCCCCCTAAAACAGGCCAGTGTTCATTTTGGGCTCATCGGGAGGCACGGTGACCGCGGCTCCTGCTCTCCCTCCCCGCAGGGGGGTGGCGGGCGGCGCTTTTGGCAATATCTCACCAGGCACTCGATGCTGCTCCTCCCCCCTTGACGGCGGAGGCTGGGAGGGGGTGTGCAGCACGCTCAATTCTATATGCGATACCCCTGCCTCAAGGGCGAGGGAAGCGAAAGTGCCTCGATACCGCAAAGGCCTCACCCCCCACCGGCCCGCCCTGCCTCGGCGGCGGAACAAGGTTTTGCTTGATCCTCCCGGCAAAAGAGGCTCATAGGGCGCACAGTGTTTGTGTTGCGGAGCCTGGCCATGTCCTCCCCCCTGCCGATCATTTCGGGGCTCTCCGATCTCAGCGGCCGCTACGATGCGGTGCTCAGCGATGTCTGGGGCGTCATCCATAATGGCGTTGCCGCCTTTCCCGAGGCGGTCGATGCGCTGCGCCGTTTCCGCCAGGACGGTGGCCGGGTGGTGCTGATCACCAATGCGCCGCGTCCCTCCCAGCCCATTATCGACATGCTCGATCGGCTGGGTGTCCCGCGCGACACCTATGACGCCATCGTCTCCTCCGGCGATGCCACCCGCTCCATGATCGCCAAATATCGCGGCCGCGCCATCCACCATGTCGGCCCGCCCACCGAAGACGACCTGCTCTATGAGGGGCTCGATGTCAGGCGCACTGGCGCCGACGAGGCCGAAGTGGTTGTCGTCACCGATCTCGACCACGACGACGATACGCCCGAAATGTACCGCAGCCGCGCCGAGCTTTGGCTCAAGCGCAAGCTGCCCATGATCTGTGCCAATCCCGACCGCGTGGTCGAGCATGGCAACAAGATCATCTATTGCGGCGGCGCCCTGGGCGATCTCTATGCAGCAATGGGCGGCATCGTGCTCATGGCCGGCAAGCCCTATCAGCCGATCTACGAGGAGTGCTTCCGCCTCGCCGAGGAGGCCGCCGGCAAGCCGCTGCAAAAATCCCGCGTCCTGGCCGTGGGCGACAGCGTGCGCACCGATGCCACCGGCGCCGCCCAGTTCGGCGTCGATCTCCTCTTCATCACCGGCTCCATCCATGCCGCCGAGCTCGATGCCTTCGGCAAGCCCGATCCGCAGACCATTGCCGATCTGCTGGCGCCCAGCCGCGCCCATGTGGCCGGCTTCCTGCCGCGTCTCAGCTGGTAGGCTCTTGTCCTTCCGCCGGAAACAGCAGTAAACCCCAACGCATCGGCTCCTTCGCACTCTCCCCGCCTCGGGGAGGGCCGGGGAGGGGGTCCACCAGCCAGCCCATGGTGTCCGCCCGTGACCTTCATTCGTCTCTCCAGTCTCACCGATCTGCCCGAAAGCCTGCGTGGCGCCTATGTCGCCATCGGCAATTTCGATGGCCTGCATCGCGGCCACCAGACCATCATCGCCGCGCTGTTGCAGCGGGCTCGCGCCGCCGGCGCCCCGGCGCTCATGCTCACCTTCGAGCCGCATCCGCGCGACGTCTTCGCGCCCGCGCCCTTCATGTTCCGCCTGACCCAGGGCGACACCAAGGCCCGTCTGGCCGAAGCGATGGGGCTTGATGGCATCGTCATTCTGCCTTTTGACCAGCCGTTCTCGCAGATCGAGGCCGAGGATTTCGTCGAAAAGGTCATCGTCGATGCCCTGGGCGCCCGCGGCGTCATCACCGGCGCCGATTTCCATTTCGGCCGCCAGCGTCGCGGCACCCCGCTCTTCCTCAAGGCCGCCGGCGAGCGTCTGGGTTTCGCGGTGGAAACGCTCGATCTCATGGACGAGGGCGACGAGGTCATCTCCTCCTCGCGCATTCGCGCGGCCTTGTCCGAAGGCGCCGTGGTCGCCGCCAATCGCCTGCTCGGCTATCACTGGTTTTTCGAGGGCTGCGTGGTCAAGGGCGACCAGCGCGGCCGCGGACTCGGCTACCCCACCGCCAACACCACCACGCCCACCGGTTTCCAGCTGGCCCAGGGCGTCTATGCCGTGCGCGCCCGCCTCGGCAACCGCCTGCTCGACGGCGTTGCCGCCTATGGCAAGCCGATGTTCAACAACCACCGCCCGCCCTTCGAGACCCACCTCTTCGATTTCGACGAGGACATTTACGACCAGTCCATCTCGGTCGCCCTCATCGCCCATATCCGCGGCCAGGAAGTGTTCTCCGGCCTCGACGAACTCATCGCCGCCATGGATCGCGACTCCAAAAAAGCCCGCACCCTGATCGCCACCGCCGCCCCGCTGAGCGCACTAGACCACAAACTCGGCTTCTTCGGCTGAGCGCCATCCAGCCTCCCCCGAAAGAAGGGCGGAGTGGCATCGGGGCTTTTGTCAAGATACGGGCCGCGCTCGATAGGCGCCTCCCCTTCTTCAGGAGAAGGAGGGGAGGGGGAGTTACCAGGCTTTCCACCCAAAATCATCCTTTGCCCCGGCCGCCTTGCCTTGCTAAAAGGCGCGCACTTCTTCCAAACCTGATTGCCGATCCATGAACGACACCGCTCCCGAGGCGACCGAAAAAGACTATTCGGCCACGCTTTTCCTGCCGGAAACCAATTTCCCGATGCGCGCCGGTCTGCCCGACCGCGAGCCGGGCTGGCTCAAGCGTTGGGAAGACATGGACATTTACGCCCTGCAGCGCGAGCAGGCCAAGGATCGGCCGCTCTTCACCCTGCATGACGGCCCGCCCTATGCCAATGGCAACATCCATATCGGTCATGCCCTGAACAAGACGCTCAAGGACATGATCTCCCGGTCCAAGCAGATGGCCGGCTACAACTCGGCCTATGTGCCGGGCTGGGATTGTCACGGCCTGCCCATCGAATGGAAGATCGAGGAGCAGTACCGCGCCAAGGGCAAGGACAAGAACGACGTCCCGGTGGTCGAATTCCGCCAGGAATGCCGGTCCTTCGCCGAGCAATGGGTCGATATCCAGCGCGAGGAATTCAAGCGTCTCGGCATCCTGGGCGAGTGGGACAATCCCTATTTGACCATGAGCTTCGACGCCGAAGCCCAGATCGCCCGCGAGCTGATGAAGGTCTCGATGACCGGCCAGCTCTATCGCGGTTCCAAGCCCGTCATGTGGTCCGTCGTGGAACGCACCGCCCTTGCCGAAGCCGAAATCGAATATGCCGATTACGAGAGCGACACCATCTGGGTGAAGTTCCCGGTGACCAAATGGCCTGCCATGGATCACGGCCCGAATGGAGTTCCTGTGCCTACATCTGGCTACGCAAATACTTTCGTGGTCATTTGGACAACGACCCCTTGGACAATCCCGGCCAACAGAGCGGTGAGCTATTCCAGCAAGATCCAATACGGCCTTTACGAGGTGACGGCAGCTCCTGATGGCAATTGGGCGAAGGCGGGAGAAAAATACGTCCTTGCGGATAAGCTGGCCGCCGAGGTGTTTGCGAAGGCAAAAATCGATCCCACTGGATATCGTCGCGTAAGCGATTTCGCCCTTTCGAACCCCGAGCTGACGCTTGCCCACCCCCTGCGCGGCCTCGCCGACGGTTACACCTTCGATGTCCCGCTCCTCGATGGCGAACACGTCACCGACGACGCCGGCACCGGTTTCGTGCACACCGCGCCCGGCCATGGCCTCGACGACTTCGGCATCTGGATGGATTCCACCCGCGCCTTGCAGGATCGCGGCATCGACCCCGCCATCCCCTATGTCGTGGGCGACGATGGCTTTTATACCAAGGACGCCCCCGGCTTCGAGGGCGCCCGCGTCATCGACGACAATGGCAAGAAGGGCGACGCCAATAATCGCGTCATCGCCGCGCTGGCCGAGCACGGCAACATCATCGCCCGTGGCCGCGTAAAACACCAATATCCTCATTCCTGGCGCTCCAAGAAGCCGGTGATCTACCGCAACACGCCGCAATGGTTCGTCTATATGGACAAGCCGATTGCAGCCACCCCCTCATCCGGCCCTGCGGGCCACCTTCTCCCCGAGGGGGAGAAGAATAGTTCCGCGCGCGCCGAAGCCCCTATTCCTCTCCCTCTCGGGGAGAGGGTGGATCGGCCGGAGGCCGAGACGGGTGAGGGGGCTTTCCCCGACACCCTGCGCACCCGCGCCCTTGCCGCCATCGACAAGACCCGCTTCTATCCCGCCGCCGGCCAAAACCGCCTGCGCGCCATGATCGCCGATCGTCCCGATTGGGTCCTCAGCCGCCAGCGCGCCTGGGGCGTGCCGATCACGGTCTTTGTGCACAAGCAGACCGGCGAAGTCCTCCGCGACGAAGCGGTCAATCATCGCATCGCCCAGTCCTTCGAGGAAGAGGGCGCCGACGCCTGGTACAAGCCCGGTGCCGCCGAGCGCTATCTCGGTTCGGACTACAAGGCCGACGATTACGAGATGGTCCGCGACGTGCTCGATGTTTGGTTCGACTCCGGCTCGACCCATTCCTTCGTGCTGCGCAACAAGCAGAAGTGGCCCTATCTGAAATTCCCGGCCTCGATGTATCTCGAAGGCAGCGACCAGCATCGCGGCTGGTTCCACTCCTCGCTGCTCGAATCCTGCGCCACCAATGGCTATGCGCCCTATGACAGCGTCCTCACCCATGGCTTCACCATGGATGGCGAGGGCCGCAAAATGAGCAAGTCGCTGGGCAATACCGTTGCCCCGCAGGACATCATCAAGCAGTTCGGCGCCGATATCCTGCGCCTCTGGGTCGCCTCCTCCGACTATTCCGAGGATCTGCGCCTGGGCAAGGAAATCATCCAGACCACGGTCGACAGCTATCGCAAGTTGCGCAATACCATGCGCTGGCTGCTCGGCAACCTGGCCCATTTCAAGCCCGAAGACGTGGTCGACCCGCGCGACATGCCCGAGCTCGAGCGGCTGATGCTGCATCGGCTGGCCCAGCTCGATGCCGGCGTGCGCGCTGCCTTCGCCGAATATGACTACCGCAAGGTCGTCACCATGCTGTCGAACTTCATGAACATCGAGCTGTCGGCATTCTATTTCGACATCCGCAAGGACACCCTCTATTGCGACCCGATCTCCTCGATCAAGCGCCGCTCGGCGCTGACCGTGCTCGATCACCTGTTCAACGCGCTCACCGCCTGGCTCGCGCCCATCCTGGTCTTCACCATGGAAGAGTGCTGGCTGGAACGCCATCCGGGCGAGGGTGAATCGGTGCATCTGCGCCAGTTCCCGGACATTCCCGCCGACTGGATCGATGACGACCTCGCCGCCAAGTGGCAGCTGATCCGCGCCGTTCGCCGCGTGGTCACCGGTGCGCTGGAGATCGAGCGCCGCGAAAAGCGCATTGGCTCCTCGCTTGAGGCCGCACCCCAGGTTTTTGTCGCCGACGCCCGTTACATCGTGGCGCTGGAAGGTCAGGACCTGGCCGAGATCGCCATCACCTCGGCGGTCGAGATTAAGCAGAACGAAGGCCCGTCCGAGGCCTTCCGCCTCGAAGACGTGCCCGGCGTCTCCGTGGTGCCGGCCCTTGCCGCCGGCCAGCGCTGCGCCCGCTCCTGGAAAGTGCTGCCCGAAGTCGGGTCCGACCCCGACTATCCGGACGTCTCCCCCCGCGACGCCCAGGCATTGCGTGAACGGGCGGCTGCGGGGTTGTAGTCCAGACTATCGGCTCCTTCCCCTCTCCCCTTGTGGGAGAGGGTGCCCGAAGGGCGGGTGAGGGGTATTCGAGCGCAGCTCGAATGGCGCTGAACCATCCCAAACCCCTCATCCGGCGCTTCGCGCCACCTTCTCCCACAAGGAGAGAAGGGAAGATGGAGTAGGCCATGAACACCCATCCCCCCCGCACCCCCACCATTCTCGCCTCCCTCATGCTGGCCGTCCTGTCCTTCGGCATCGACCGGGCGCAGAAGGGGTTTCACATCGCCGCCGAATGCTATGCCATCGGCCAGGCGGTCTGCGTCGAGGTGTTTTCGGCCTATCACCCGCTTGTCCTGACCGGCTGGCGGGGCGGCGAAGTGCTGCCGGTGACGCCCTTTTTCGACTATGTTCTGGTCTGGAACACCGGCATTTCCTATGGCCTGCTCGATGGTCTGCCTGTCTGGGCGCTTGGGGTCATCATGCTGGTGGCTATAGCGGCGCTGTCGGTCTGGTGGTGGCGCAGCGACGCGCGCCTCGTGCGCATGGGTCTGGCGCTTTGCATTGGCGGCGCGCTCTCCAATGCGCTCGATCGCCTGCTTTATGGCGCCGTTGCCGACTTCTTTCACTTTTATTGGGGAAGCTGGTCGTTCTATATCTTCAATCTGGCGGATGTGGCGATCACGCTGGGGGTCATCCTGCTTCTGGGCGATCTCCTCGGGCTGGGGCGCAAGCGCACAAACAGGCCGGCGTGATACGACATGGACAAGGTGCTGCCAGAATCTGGCCTTAGGGGCAGGAATAGGTTATAAGCGCCGCCGATATGGTAAGGGACGTTGCATGCGTAATGGATTGACCGGGCACATGGCTGCTCTTTCGACCGCCTCCCGGGCGGGCCTCGCGGCGCTTGGTTTGATCGCGACCTTGGCTCTGGCGGCCTGCACCACGGTGGAAGGCACCAATGCCCTGACCGATTTCGGCACCTTCGAGCGCGAAGTGCTCAACGATACCGCCCGCGGCGTCGGCCTCATCCCCGGCCAGGCCCCCAAGGCCGACCTAACCCAGGCGCGCGCCCCGCTGGCTTTGCCGCGCGATACTGGCAATCTGCCCGCGCCCACCACCAATGTCGCCGCGGCTCAGCTGCCGGCCAACAGCAATACGGTGCAGATCGATACCTCCAATCTCTCTGAGGCCGACCTGCAGCGCCTGCGCAATGCCCGCGTCGTCGATCTGCGCTCGCTTTCGGGCCGCCCGCTGACCGAGACCGAAGCCAGGGCGCTCACCGCCCGCATGAAGGCTGCCAATATGCAGGTCAATGTCTCGGGCAACCGTCCGCTTTACCTGCCGCCTGACGAATATTTCACCCGCGTCGGCGATGCCGAGCTGGTCTGTCGTACGCCCCAGGGCGATCTGGTCTCGGTCCGCGATGCCCGCTGCCCTGAAGAAGTGCGCAAGGCCATCGGCACACGCGGTCCCATGGTCGGTGCCAGCACCGCAACCCCCGGTGGCAAGCTGAGCGCCTCCGAGACCAAGCTCAACCCCTAGCCTGGTCTCACCGTCGAATCTGTTTTGCGGCCGGAGCCTATCCGGCCGCTTTCGCTTTATCCGCGCCGCCCCTTCCGGGTCCCGCATGTTATGAAAGTGTCCGCCATGAGCGACAAACCCACCCAGCCCGAAATGGCCGACCGTCTTGCCAAGGTCATTGCCCGCGCCGGCCTCTGCTCCCGCCGCGATGCCGAAGGCTGGATTGCCGATGGCCGTGTTGCCGTCAACGGCAAGAAGGTGCTGACCCCCGCCTTCAACGTCACCTCGCGTGACAAGATCGAAGTCGATGGCCTGCCGCTCGCCGCCCGCCAAGGCACGCGCGTCTGGCTCTATCACAAGCCCGCCGGGCTGGTGGTCACCGAGAAGGACCCCGAAGGCCGCCCCACCATTTTCGAGGCGCTGGAGCGCATGGGCCTGCCGCGCGTCCTCACCGTCGGCCGGCTCGATATCAATACCGAGGGCCTGTTGCTGCTGACCAATGATGGCGGCCTCAAGCGCGTGCTCGAACTGCCAGCCACCGGCTGGCTGCGCCGCTATCGCGTGCGCGCCTATGGCTCGGTCACCCAGGTTCAGCTCGACGCGCTCAAGAACGGCATTACCGTCGATGGCATTTCCTATGGCCCGATCACCGCGACGCTCGAGCGCGAGCAGGGGTCAAATGTGTGGATCGTGCTCGGCCTGCGCGAAGGCAAGAACCGCGAGGTCAAGAATGTCCTGGGTTCCCTCGGCCTTGAGGTGAACCGCCTGATCCGCGTCTCCTATGGTCCCTTCCAGCTCGGCGACCTGGCCGAGGGCGGCGTGGAAATGGTCAAGGCCCGCATGTTGCGCGATCAGCTCGGCAAGAAGCTGGCTGAATCCGCCGGTGTGGATTTCGAAAGCGAAATGCCCGATTTCGAGCCGCAGCGCGATGAAACCTTCCGCGTCCGCTCACCGCGCGACCGCGATCATGCCCGGCCCAATCCGGCCCGTGGCGCCACCCGCCGTCCCGGCTTTGACAGCGGCGAGGAAGAACGCCCCATGGGTCGCCCGCGCCGCGTCCATTTCGAGGACGAGGATGGCCGCGCCCCCGAGGCCTATGTGCCCAAGGCGCCCGAGCGCAAGCGCGTCGACCGCGACGATCAGCCCGCCCGCTCCTTCGGCAAGCCCGCAGCGCGTGGTGACCGCCCCGAGGGTGGCAAGCCCTTTGGCGACAAGCCCAAGCGCGATTTCGGCGACCGTCCGCCCCGTCGTGACGGCGACCGCCCGGAACGCGGCAGCTTCGCCGACAAGCCCAAGCGTGACTATGGCGATCGTCCCGCGCGCGGTGGTTTCAACGACCGTCCGAAGCGCGATTTCGCCGATCGTCCCCAGCGCGCCTTTGGCGACAAGCCGGCGCGTGGCGGCTTCGGTGACAAGCCCAAGCGTGATTTCGGTGATCGCCCGCAGCGCCCCTATGGCGATAAGCCCGCGCGTGGCGGTTTCGGTGGCGAGCGCCCGGCGCGCGGTCCGCGGCCCGAAGGCGGCTTCCAGGAGCGTCCGAAGCGCGATTATGGCGACCGGCCGCAACGCCCCTATGGGGACAAGCCCGCACGCGGCGGTTTCAGCGAGCGTCCCGCTCGTGGCCCCCGGCCCGAGGGCCGCTTCGAGGATCGTCCGAAACGCGACTATGGCGATCGCCCGCAGCGCTCGTTCGGCGACAAGCCGACGCGCGGCCCGCGCCCCGACAAGCCCTATGGCGATCGTCCGCAAGGCGGTCGCCCCGGCGGCAAACCGTTCGGTGATCGGCCCCAGGGCGGTCGTCCAGCCGGCAAGAGCTTTGGTGACCGTCCCCAGAATGGCCGCCCCGGTGGCAAGCCTTTCGCCGGCAAGCCCGGCGGCGCCCGACCCACGGGTGGTCGCCCCACCGGTGGACGTCCAGCCTCCGGCGGTCCCCGCCCCAGCTCCGGCCGTCCCACCGGCCCCCGCAAACCGCGCAGCTAAGGCCTTTGTACAGTTCAGGGTGGGCTATTCTCCGGCTCCAGCGCCCCCTCCCCCCTTGAGGGGGAGGGCCGGGGTGGGGGGTGGTTCAGTGATCTACTGGTGGACCCCCACCCTCAATCCCTCTCCTCAAGGGGGAGGGAGGCGAGAGAGCCGAAGACGGTTGCGACAATGTCTGAAGATAGCTGCTCCTCCTCGGGGAGGAGATAGGATGGAATGAGAAGGCGGCGCTCGCCGCCTTTATCGACAGTTAGGTAAAGGCAAGACCCATGCGCATCGTCGCCGGTAAATATCGCGGCAAGGCCCTGTCCTCGCCCTCGGATGACTCCATCCGGCCCACCTCCGACCGAGCCCGCGAATCCATCTTCAATATTCTGGGCTCGCGTCTTGGTCCGGTCCTTGCCGACAAGCGCGTGCTCGATCTCTTTGCCGGCACCGGCGCGCTCGGTCTCGAGGCCCTGTCGCGCGGCGCCGCTCACGTCACCTTCGTCGACACCGGGGCCGAAGCGCGCGGCCTGATCCGCGATCACATCGAGGCTTTTGGCGCCGCCGGCATCACCAAGCTCTTGCGCCGCGACGCCACCGCCTTGGGCGCGCCCGGCACCTTCGGCCAGTTCGACCTGGTCTTTCTCGATCCGCCCTACAACCAGGCCCTGGGCGAAAAGGCCCTTGCCGAGCTCGCCGCCAATGGCTGGCTCGCCCCCGGCGCCACGGTGGTCTGGGAAGAATCGGCAACAGCAGAGGTCACTCTCCCCGCCGGCTTCACCCTCGAAGACACCCGCGAATACGGCGCCGCCGCCATCCGCTTCCTCAGCTTCGGCTGACGTCTTCCCTTCTCCCCTCCAACCCCACCGCCCGTCACCCTCGGGCTTGACCCGAGGGCGTTTGCGATGGCTGGAAGAGCCCTCAGGTCAAGCCCGAGGGTTACGAGAGGAATGAGTGGAAATGCTCACGCCGCCTTCAGACACGCCGCGCACTTGCCGCGGATTTCCATCGTCGTCTGCTCGACCTTGAAGCCGGTCTGCTGCGCCCAGCTCCCCAGCCGCTCCTCGATCACCGCATCGGCGAATTCGTCCACCTTGCCGCAGCCTTCGCAGATGGCGAAGGCGATCAGCCCCTTGCGGTGGCAGTGGGTATCGGCGCAGGCCACGAAGGCATTGAGCGATTCCAGCCGATGCGCCAGCCCGCGCTCCACCAGCTTGTCCAGCGCCCGGTAGATCTGCAGCGGCGCCCGCAGGCCATCGCCGCGCAGCCGGTCGAGAATGTCATAGGCTGAGAGCGGGGCAGGGGCCTCGTTGAGCGCCGCCAGCACCAGCCCCTGATTGCGCGTCAGATCGGCGGGTGGATGGGAATGATCGTGGGCCATGCTCATGCTCTCCTGCCAAATAGACGCGCCGTCGGCACTGCCAGCGACAATAAGAAAATTGCCAGCGCCATCACCACGATGGACGGTCCTGAAGCGGTATCCCAGGTGCGCGAGCCGAACAACCCGCCCACCACCGACACTGCCCCCAGCACCGCCGCGACGCCGGCCATCATCTCCGGCGTTGCGCTCAGCCGCCGCGCCGTCGCGGCGGGAATGATCAACAGCGAGGTGATCAGCAAGACGCCCACCAGCTTCATGGCAATGGCGATCACCGAGGCCATCAGCAGCATCAGGATGATGCGGCTCACCTCCGGCTTGAGCCCCTCGGCCTCCGCCAGTTCCGGGCTCACCGTCGCCGCCAGCAGCGGCCGCCAGTTGAGCCAGAGAATGGCGAGAATGGCGACGCCGCCGCCATAGATCACCGCAATGTCCTCCACCGAAACCGCCAGGATATCCCCGAACAGGAACCCCATCAGGTCGATGCGCACCTGCGTCAGGAACCCCACGATGACGAGCCCGACTGCCAGGCTCGAATGGCTCAGAATACCCAAGAGCGCATCGGTCGAGAGCGTGTTCTGCCGCTGCAGCAGCAGCAGCGCCCCCGCCACCATCGCTGCTACCGCAAACACGCCCAGCGTCATGTTGACTGACAACAGGATCGACAGCGCCACCCCCAGCAGCGCCGAATGCGCCATCGTATCCCCAAAATACGCCATCCGCCGCCACACCACGAAACACCCCAGCGGCCCGGTCACGGCGGCCAGTCCAACCCCTGCAATCAGCGCCCGCGAAAAGAAATCACCGAACATTTTTGATCCCTCTGCCAGAAACGCGAGCCTGCCGGCTCCTTCGCGTTCCTCCTTGATGGCAGGGAATGAGGGTGTGGGGCGCCCTGTGCGCCACCCTAACACCCCCACCTAACCTCCCCCTGAAGCAGGGGGAGGGACCGATCGGATGTGCGGAGCCCTCGGCGAAACCCCTCTTCTCCTCCCCCTCCTTCAGGGGGAGGCCGGGTGGGGGTATTTCGAGCCCAAAACTCTCATTACTCATGCCGGTGCCCCGCATGCTCATGCCCATGATGATGTTCGTCCCCCACCACGCAGCCATCGTCATGGTGCTCATGGTCATGATGATGCTCGTAGATAGCCAGGGTCTGCGCCGCGCGTTCGCCGAACAAGGCCAGATATTCCGGGCTCTTCTTCACCGCGCTGGGCGTGCCGCGGCAGCAGATATGGCCATTGAGGCAGATCACCGTGTCGGTCTCGGCCATCACCACATGCAGGTCGTGCGAAATCATCAGCACCCCCGCCTGCGTCTCGTTGCGGATCTGTCGGATCAGCTCGTACAGCGCCACCTCGCCGGAAAAATCGACGCCTTGAACCGGCTCGTCCAGCACCAATAGGTCCGGCTTGCGGATCATCGCCCGCGCAAACAGCACGCGCTGGAACTCCCCGCCGGAGAGCTCCTGCACCGCCGCCCGGCGCAGCCGCGACGCGCCCACCGCCTCCAGCGCCGCGTCGATCTCGCCAGCGCCAAAATCTCCGGTCAGCGTCATCAGCCGATCCACCGTCAGCGGCAGCGTCCAGTCGATGGAGAGCTTTTGCGGCACATAGCCGATGCGCAGCCCCGCCTTGCGCGTGACGCTGCCCATATCCGGTTTCATCACCCCAGTTGCCATCTTGGCGGTCGTGGATTTGCCCGATCCGTTCGGCCCGATCAGCGTCACGATCTCACCGCGCGCAATGGTCAGGTCCACCCCTTCCACCAGCACGCGCCCACCCCGCCGCACCCCGGCATTGCTGAGGGTGATCAGGTTTTCTCGTTGCACAATCGCGTTCATTTAGCCTCAGTAAAAAGCTCGGTCTGGAAACAGTCACCAGCGCGGCTCCTCCCCCTTGAGGGGGAGGTTGGGAGGGGGTGCGCCACTCGCACAAATCTGGGGTCATGAAAGCGCGGCCTGCCCGCCCCACTCTTTCCACAACCCGTCTTGACGCGTTCCAATACGTTATAGCATAACACCGTCGCAAGCGTAATAACATTACATGTCGCTTGCCTTCCTCCCTTTGCCAAGAGGCCAGACGATGCACAAAATCACCCTTTCCCTTGCCGCGCTCGCCACTGCGCTGCTCACTGGAACGGCCATCGCGGCGCCCACTGTGGTTACGTCCATCAAGCCCATTCATTCGCTGGTTGCGGCTGTCATGGGCAATCTTGGCACTCCGGGCCTGATCGTCAAGGGTGCCGCCTCGCCCCATACCTATTCGCTGCGCCCCTCCGATGCCGCAGCGCTCGAAGGCGCCGATGTCGTGTTCTGGACTGGTCATGGCATGGAGTTGTTCCTGGGCGACGCGCTCGAGACGCTCTCCACCAAGGCCAAGGTGGTCGAGCTGGCCGACTCTCCCGGCATCGAACTGCTGCCGGTGCGCGAGGGCGGCGCCTTCGAACCCCATTCCCATGGCGACGAGGGTCACGACCACGACCATGAAGGTCATGATCACGATCATGAGGGTCACGATCATGCGGGCCATGATCACGAACATGGCGAAGGCGACATGCATTTCTGGCTCGATCCGGCCAATGCCAAGCTGATGGTTGCCGAGATCGCCACGGTTCTGGCCGAAGCCGATCCGGATAATGCAGCTGTCTACCAGGCCAATGCCGAAGCCGAGCAGCTCCGGCTCGATGAGGTCACCGAGGAACTGCGTCAGACGCTCGTCCCGGTCGAAGGCAAGCCCTTCATCGTCTTCCACGATGCCTATCAATATTTCGAGGCCCGCTTCGGTCTCGACGTCGCCGGCACTGTGACCGTCTCCCCCGAAGTGATGCCCGGCGCTGCCCGCATCGATGAGTTGCGCGCCAAGGTCAAGGAGCTGGGCGCGACCTGCGTTTTTGCCGAGCCCAATTTCGAACCCGCCATCGTCCGCACCATCGTCGAGGGCACCGATGCCAAGGCCGGCGTCCTCGATCCCGAAGGCGCTTCGCTCACCGAAGGCGTCGACCTCTACCCCAACCTTCTCCGCGGCCTCGCCAAGGGCCTGGTGGATTGTCTGGGCTAACGGCTGCCTGCACGCCTTGCCGAGTCCTATGGCTACGGTGATCGTCCGGTAAACCGGTCCTGCGGCTCCATCGCCCCCTCCCCCCTTGAGGGGGAGGGTCGGGGTGGGGGGTGGTTCAGTGATGCACCGATGGCCCCCTACCCTCACTCCCTCCTCTCAAGGGGGAGGGGGCGAAAGAATATCTAGGCTGGTTATCGAACCGCCCAATGCAAGCGCTGCCCCGCCACAACGCGACGGGACAGAGCACATGTGCAAAGTCTTCCGCCAAGCCCTCCTTCTGCTGGGGGAGGCAGGGTGGGGGCTTCTTAGGTCGCAGTCCCCCGAACACGCCCCACTCATCCCAAAATTGTAATGTTCTAACATATCGAAAGCGCTCTCCATGCCAAAACTTCTCGCCACTCTCCTCCTGTCCTCAGCCCTTATGTCCCCGGCTTTGGCCGAAGAAGTCACCGCATGGCGGCTGTTCGTCGGCGATCACACCGACCCCAAGGTCACCGCGCTTGATCTCGAAACCGGTGACGCCCTGGGCAGCTTCCCGCTGGTCAGCCCTGCCGCGCTTTACACCACCCATTCGGGCGAGGCCGTCTTCGCCGTCCAGGGCGCTGGCAACCAGATTTCCGCCATCCGTACCGGCATCGCCATCGACGATCATGGCGACCACGGCGATATCAAGATTTCCGATCCGGCTGCCATCGAAGCCGTGGTCTCCGGCGAGCGCCCGGTGCATTTCGTCGAGCACAATGGCAAGATCGCGCTGTTCTTCGACGGCACTGGCAAGACCAGCATTGTCGGCGAACATGCCTGGATCGACGCGGGTGACGTCTCCGCGGTCGAGTTCGACAGCGGCGCTCCCCATCATGGTGTCGCCGCCCCCTGGGGCGATTACACACTGATCTCCGTGCCCAATCCCGAAGACCCCACCAAGCTGCCCATCGGCATCAATGTCCTCGACAAGGCCGGCGCGGTGGTCGGCGACACCCATGGTTGCGCCGATCTGCATGGTGAAGCCTCTTCGGGTGATATTCTGGCCATTGCCTGCGCCGAAGGCCTGCTGCTGGTCACCGGCTCGGGCGAGCCGAAGATCGAAAAGATCGGTTATGAGGGTCTGCCGACCGGCAAGGCCACCACGCTGATCGGCGGTCAAGGCCTGCAGTACTTCCTGGGCAATTACGGGGCCGACAAGGTCGTCATCATCGAGCCGGGTGCCGATGCTGTTTATCGCCTGGTCGAGCTGCCGACCCGTCGCGTTCACTTCGTCACCGACCCGGTCCGTCCGCGCTTCGCCTATATCTTCACCGAAGATGGCCAGCTGCGTCAGCTGGACGTCGTTTCTGGCGAACTCACCAATGCGGTCAAGGTCACCGAGCCCTATTCCATGGACGGCGAATGGAGCCTGCCGCGTCCCCGCCTGGCCGTTGCCGGTGACGTCATTGCCGTGACCGACCCCAATGCCGGCACCGTCCACCTCGTCGACGCCGCCACCTTCAAGGTCACTCGCGATCTCCCGGTCGAAGGTCTGCCTTACACCGTTGTCGCCGTCGGCGGCTCCGGCTCGGTTCACTAGGCAAGGTAACACACGGCTCCTTCGCCCCCTCCCCCCTTGAGGGGGAGGGACGGGGTGGGGGGTGGTTCAGTGACCCACTGATCGCCCCCCAAACCTCGATCCCTCCCCTGAAGGGAACGTGTTCAAAATGGACGTATCCGGGTGCGCTTGGGCTTCGGCTCCTGCTCTCCCTCCCCCTTCTACAGGGGGAGGTTAGGTGGGGGTGCTGCAGGTTCAGCAAACGCCCATCAGCGAACGGATTCCCGGATGGTTCCGCACCCCGCCCTCGATCCCAATCCATTCGAGCGCAGCTCGAATGGCCTTCTTACCTAAAATCGCTCCACTGGAGCGATTTTGCCTCCGGCACGGTCGAAGCTCCCAAGGGGGAGGGAGGCGAAAGCCGTGAGGTCGTCAGCATTTCACACTCCCAAGGCTCCCCAATCATGCCCCGCAAACTTCCCGTAACCGTCCTCTCCGGCTTTCTCGGTGCCGGCAAGACCACACTGCTCAATCACGTCCTCAACAATCGCGAGGGCCGCAAGGTCGCGGTCATCGTCAACGACATGAGCGAGGTCAATATCGACGCCGCTCTGGTTCGCGATGGTGGCGCCAATCTCAGCCGCACCGAGGAAACCCTGGTGGAAATGTCCAATGGCTGCATCTGCTGCACCCTGCGCGACGACCTTCTGGCCGAGGTGACCCGTCTCGCCGCCGAAGACCGCTTCGATTATCTGCTGATCGAATCGAGCGGTATTTCCGAGCCGCTGCCTGTTGCCACCACCTTCGATTTCCGCGACGAACGCGGCTTCTCGCTCTCCGACCTCACCCGGCTCGACACCATGGTGACTGTGGTCGATTGCGCCAACCTGCTCAAGGACTACGCCTCGCATGACTTCTTGCGCGATCGTGGTGAAACGGCCGGGGAGGGGGATGAGCGCAGCCTCGTCGATCTGCTGGTCGAGCAGATCGAATTTTCGGACGTGGTGGTGCTCAACAAGATTTCGACCGCCACCGAAGCCGACCGCAATGCGGCGCGCACCATCATCAAGGCGCTCAATCCTTCGGCCCGCATCATCGAGACCGATTTCGGCCAGGTAGCGCTCGACGACGTCCTCGATACGGGTCTGTTCAACCTCGAAGTGGCCGAAACCAACCCGCTCTGGTTCAAGGAGCTCAACGGCTTCAAGGATCATGTCCCCGAGACCGAAGAATATGGCGTGCGGTCCTTCGTCTACCACGCGCGCCAGCCTTTCAACCCGCTGCTGCTGCACCGCTTCATCAACTCGTCATGGCCGGGCGTCATCCGCGCCAAGGGTTTCTTCTGGCTCGCGACCCGTCCGCATCACGTGGGCGAGATCAGCCAGGCCGGCGCTCTGGTGCGGACGCAGCGCCGTGGTGTGTGGTGGGCCTCCGTGCCGCCGCAGCATTGGCCCGACAACAAGGAATGGCGCGATTCCATGGCGTCCTATCTCGACCCGATCTGGGGTGATCGCCGCCAGGAAATCGTCTTTATCGGTACCGACCCGATGGACGAGGCCGACATCCGCAAGCGCCTTGATGCCTGCCTGGTCCCCGCCCGCACCATCACCCCTGAAGCCTGGTCAAAACTGCCCGACCCGTTCCCCGCCTGGGGGTGATCGGCATGCACTCTCGGCCCCATCGCTCGTCACCCTCGGGCTAGACCCGAGGGCTCTGCACCTGAATGTGACGCCGGGTCGCGAAAGCGCTACTTCAGCGGCCCCTTGAAAATGAAAAATGCGCCGAGCCCGATAAAGGCAAAGCCGATGCCGTGGTTCCAGGTTAGCTTCTCGCCGAGATAGAATACCGCGAACAGCGCGAAGGCGCTGAGCGAAATCACCTCCTGGATCGTCTTCAGTTCCGCCGCCGAATAGACCTGGTAGCCGATACGGTTGGCCGGAATGGCCAGCCAATATTCGAAAAAGGCGATGCCCCAGCTGATCAGTACGATCACCCACAGCGCCGCGCTGTGGAACTTGAGATGCCAGTACCAGGCAAAGGTCATGAAGATGTTCGAAGCGATCAACAGCCCGATGGGGGCCAGGGTCGGAACGTTGAAGCCCAAGGCTTCCTCCTGCGCAAACCGGCCTGATATCCGGTCGCGCCTTTTATCACTCCTTGGACGGCGGAAAAGCGGAATTTACGACAGGCAGCCCTGCGCCTGCTGCTCAGCGCGCCTTGGTCGGCCGCTCGAGCGAGAAGATCTCGTCGCTGACATCGTCGATCTTCTTGCGCACCAGCGCCTGGGCGTCATGCAGCCCGCGATTGTAGAAATAGGCGCCCATCTTCTCGGCAAAAAACTGCATCAGCATTTCCGCCGGAATGGCGCCGATCGAATGGTCCAGCTCGGTGCGGAAATAGTCCTGGATTTCGGCAACGATTGCCTTGGTTTCGTCGCGGTCGAATTTGATCGGCTTCATCGCAAAATTGCTCCTTCAGGCCCCGTTCATAGGCCGAGTCGCCAATTGCGGGCGAACACCGCTTGCGACACAATAGCCGCACCCCGAGGAGATCCCCGTCATGCTCGCCCGCCTTTCGCTCATCGCCCTGGCCACCGCCCTTCTTGCCGCCGTTCCGGTGGCCGCCAAGGACAAGGTCAAGGCCGCCGAACCCGACACTCTCGCCTGCGCCGGCGTCTATGGGCCGGAAAGCAATGAGGCGCTGGTCAAGGAAACCTTCGGCGCCGAAAACGTCGTCACCGGCATGGTCTATGGCCCCGAAGGCATCGAGATGATCGCTACCACGGTCTATCCCGACGATCCCGAGCGCAAGATGGAGTTCGGCTGGTTCGATGACGAGAACCTCACCTACCTCTCCTATGTCGAGCTCTCGCCCAGCCAGGCCGCGCCCGGCGGCGTCAAGCTGGGCATGAGCGTCGACGAGGTGGTCAAGCTCAATGGAGAACCCTTCGTGGTTGGTGGTTTCTGGTGGGATTATGGCGGCTACGCCAATATCGAATCCGGCACCCTGGCCGGCGAGCAGGAGGGCGGCTGCTACATTTCCATCCGCTTCTCCCCCGAGGAGGACTACCCCGCCGATCTCGACGTCACAGCCATAGCAGGCGAAGTGCAGGTCCCCAGCGACGAGCCGCTCCTGGCCAAGCTCGATACCCGCGTGCAGGTCCTGTCCATCGGCTATGCCTGGCCCGAGGCGCTGCCCCAGCCCGAATATTGACCCGGCCGCCCGCTGGGCTTAACACTGCCTATAGGTTGGTTCTCTGCGCCCGGAGTGGCAAGGGGATCAAAAGGGAACACGGTGAGGCGTACCCATCAGGGACCAAATCCGTGGCTGCCCCCGCAACTGTAAGCGGCGAGTGCCCCCAGGACGCCACTGGTTTCGCAAGAGACCGGGAAGGCTGGGACGCACGATGACCCGTGAGCCAGGAGACCTGCCAACCTCTGACTGAACACTCGACTGTCGGTGGGACAGCTGGAGGCACGATGATTACGCCGTCAGGGTAGATCCCCTCGGGGCCGCGCCGCCCCATCAGCGTCCCGCGCCTACGCGCCGGCGTTCCAGCTCCTCATCGCCCTCCTGTTCCGGAACCAGTCCGATGCATATCGAACCCGATCTCATTTCTCCCGAGAAGATGCTTCTCGCCTATGCCACCGCCGCTGCCGCCGGCGCCATGACCGTCAAGTTCGCCGCCGACACCCTGCGCGAGCGCGGCCTGGTCTCGCTGCTGGCGCGGACCGTGCTCGCCACCGGCGCCGTCTTCTGCTTCTTCGAAGTCTTCCCCCATTACGCGGTGGGTGTCAGCGAGGTGCACCTCATCCTCGGCTCCACCCTGCTGCTGATCTTCGGCGCCGCCCCGGCCGCCATCGGCCTGGCACTGGGCCTGCTGATCCAGGGGCTGTTCTTCGCGCCCTTCGACCTGCCGCAATATTTCGCCAATGTCACGACGCTGATCGCCCCGCTGGTGGCCATCAAGTTCCTGGCTGACCGGATCATTCCGGCCAATACACCCTATGTCGATCTCCGCTACGGCCAGGCCCTGGCGCTCTCGGCGACCTATCAGGGCGGCGTGGTGCTCTGGGTGGCCTTCTGGGCCCTCTATGGCCAGGGCTTTGGTGCGGAAAACCTCACCGATATCGTCACCTTCGGCGGCGCCTATATGCTGGTGGTCCTGCTCGAGCCGCTGGTCGATCTCGCCGTTCTCGCCGGCGCCAAGCTGGCCCGCGGCCTCGCCCGCACCGGCCTCGTCACCCCGCGCCTCTTCGCCTGATCCTGCCCTGTCTTCCGGCGCGTCGTCCCCATGCGGCGCGCCCCATATTTTAAGGACCCCACGTCCATGACCGCAAAAATCCCCACCACCGTCATCACCGGCTTTCTCGGCGCCGGCAAGACCACCCTGGTGCGCCACATGCTGGCCCACGCCCCCAAGGGCAAGCGCATCGCCCTGATCATCAACGAATTCGGCGATCTCGGCGTCGACAAGGACATCCTGGCCGGTTGCGGCGATGAAACCTGCCGCGAAGAGGATATGGTCGAGCTCTCCAATGGCTGCATCTGCTGCACCGTGGCCGATGAATTCATCCCCACCATGCAGGCTTTGCTCGCCCGCGACGAAAAGTTCGATCACATCGTCATCGAAACCTCGGGCCTCGCTTTGCCCCAGCCGCTGATCCGCGCCTTCAATTGGCCCGAAATCAAGGCCCAGGTCACCATTGATGGCGTCGTCACCGTCGCCGATGCTGCCGCTCTCGCCGAGGGCCGTTTCGCCAGTGACGAAGCCGCCGTCGACGCCCAGCGCCGCCAGGACGAAATGCTCGACCACGAGACCCCGCTGGGCGAACTGTTCGAGGACCAGCTCTCGGCCGCCGACATGATCATCATCAACAAGACCGATCTGGTCGATCCGGCCATGCTCGAAAAGGTGGAACAGAATATCCGCGCCGAACTGCGCCCCGGCGTCGGTATTGTCCGCGCCGCCAATGGCCATGTCGATATCGCCGCGCTGCTGGGCATGGGCATGTCCTCGGAAGACGACATCGCCAACCGCCCCAGCCACCACGAGCTCGAACATGGCGGCGAAACCCACGAGCACGATGATTTCGACAGCTTCTCGCTCACCCTCGATGCCATCAAGGGCAAGGACGACCTGCTTGCCACCATCGAGGACACCATCAAGGCCCATGACGTGCTGCGATTGAAGGGCTTTGCCGCCATCCCCGGCGCCGCCGCCCGCCTCGCCATCCAGGCCGTCGGCCCCCGTGTCACCGCCTATTTCGACCGCCCCTGGAAGCCTGGCGAAGCCAAGGTCACCTCGCTCGTCGTCATCGGCGAAAGCCCGCTGGATCGCGACGCGATCGTCGAAAGCCTCCGCCGCTCCGAGCCGGTCCCGGCCTAGGATCCTGCGCATGTTCTGCTTGCAGCACCCCCACCCCATCCCTCCCCTCAAGGGGGAGGGGGCCGATCTGTGCATGCGGCACCATGCTGCCCAAGACGCCAGCCCAAAGCCCCTCCCCCTTGAGGGGAGGGGTTGGGGTGGGGGTGCTGCGCCCTCCAACGGCGCGATGCCTGTACAATTCCGCCCATCCTCGCTTGTCGAGGCCCGCTAATGCACCTGCTCTCCGCCCAAGCCGGTGCCATCCAGCAGGAAGGCGAGGCCATCGACCTCGCCCAGTTGCCCGGCGCCTATATCTTCGCCAGCTCCGCCGATAGCGAACTGGCCATGCTCGCCGCTGCCGCCGACCGGGCAGGGGAGGACGATCTCCGTCTCGCCAACACCCTGCGTCTCTCCAACAATCTGTCCGTCGATATGTGGCTGGAACAGACCGTCGCCCATGCGCGCCTCGTCGTCCTCCGCCTCATCGGCGGCGCCGCCTATTTCCAATATGGCGTCGACGAACTGAGCGCCCTCTGCACCAATAAGCGCATCCCGCTGGTCCTCCTCCCCGGCGACGCCAATCCCGACCCCATCCTGCAATCCCGTTCCACGATTTCCCCCGACGACTGGACCGCTCTCCACGCCCTTTTCATCGCCGGCGGCCCCGAAAACGCCGATGCGATCCTCACGGCCTTTGCTGCAATGTCCAGGCCCGCGCCGGCCCAGAGCCCCTCCCCCTTGAGGGGAGGGGGAGGGGTGGGGGTGCAGGCGGATCGGCCTGGCTCGATCCTTTCGGCCATCACCCCCCATCCCTTCCCCCGCTTCGGCCTTTGGCACCCCAAAACCGGCATGACCGACGAAGCCAGCCTGCATTCCGTGCACACGGCTCCTTCGCTTCCCTCCCCCTTGAGGGGAGGGATTGAGGGTGGGGGTCGACCGGCTCCTGCCGAAGCAGCCTCCCACATCCCCATTCTCTTCTACCGCGCCGCCCTCGAAGGCGCCGGCACCGCCACGCTCGAAGCCCTGATTGCCGAGCTCGAAGCCCGCGGCCTCGCCCCGGTACCGGTTGTGGTCTCCTCGCTCAAGGACGCCTCCTGCATCCGCTTCGTGCAACAGACGCTCGCCGCCTTCCCGCCCGCTGCCATCTTCAACCTCACCGCCTTTGCCCTGGGCGTCGCCGACCTCCCCGGGGCCCAAAATCCTTTTGCCGGCACCGATGCGCCGGTGATCCAGCTCATCCAGTCCGGCCGCTCCCGCGAGCAATGGCAGGCCGATCCGCAGGGCCTCTCCTCCAAGGACATGGCCATGTATCTGGTCATGCCCGAAGTCGATGGCCGCATCGGCGGCATTCTCGTCGGCCACAAGGCTGATGCCGTCTGGCACGCCCGCACCCAGTGCCCGCTCTCCGCTTATGCTCCCGAACCCGACGGCATTTCCCGCGCCGTCACACTCGCCTTCAACTGGGCCCGCCTCCGCGCCACCCCCCGCTCTGACCGCCGCATCGCCATCATCCTCTCCAACTACCCCATCCGCGACGGCCGCCTCGCCAACGGCGTCGGCTACGACGCCCCGGAATCTACGGTGAGGATGCTGATGGCGCTGCAGCAGGCGGGGTATGATCTCGATGATACCAAGCCCACCGGCCCAAAGCCCCTCCCCCTTGAGGGGAGGGGTTGGGGTGGGGGGCCTTCAGTGGATCACAAAACCACCCCCCACCCCAACCCTCCCCCTCAAGGGGGGAGGGAGGCCAAACCGATGGTGTTCAACAACGCCCGAACGGCTCATGCCAAAAACGTGCAGCGGGCAAGGACTTTGCTGGCCGATCAGACAGTTCCTGAGCGCCTGCTTTGGCCATTGCTGAAAACCTTCGCCGAACGCGGTGTAAAATTCCGCCGACAGGTGCCGCTTGGCAAGTATGTCGCCGATTTCGCCAGCCACAATCCAAAACTTGTTATCGAACTCGATGGTTCAACGCATTTCAGCGAAGTCGGCACGGCGCATGACGAGGCACGCACCACTTTTCTGAAGTCCATCGGCTACGACGTTCTGCGCCTGACAAATTCAGAGGCCACAAGTCGTGAAGGGGCCTGGGCGCTCATTTCTGCAAAGTTGGACGATCTTTCGGCCCCTGCGCCTCCCTCCCCCTTGAGGGGAGGGACCGAGGGAGGGGGTCCATCAGTCGAAACGCAGATATACCCCCACTCCGCCGCCGATCTCATCACCCTTCTCACCAGCGGCCCCACCAACGCCAATCCCCAGCGCGGCGCCTCATCCGCCATCCTGCCGCTGTCCCGCTACGCCGCGCTCTTCGCCAAACTGCCCGACGAAACCCGCGCCGCCGTCACCGCGCGCTGGGGCGATCCGGCAAACGATCCATTTGTCCGCGATGACGCCTTCCATCTGCCCGCTCATCGTTTTGGCAATGTGGTGCTGATGCTGCAGCCCGCGCGCGGCTGGCAGATCGACGAGACCGCGAACTACCATGACCCCAATCTCGTCCCACCCCATGCCTATATCGCCGCCTATCTCTGGCTGCGCCACGACTTCGGCGCCCATGCCATGGTGCACAATGGCAAGCATGGCACGCTGGAATGGCTGCCGGGCAAGGCGACGGCTCTTGATGCAGATTGCTATCCCGACGCGCTCTGGGGCCAACTGCCCCATCTCTACCCTTTCATCGTCAACGATCCCGGCGAGGGCACCCAGGCCAAGCGGCGCGCCGGCGCCGTCATCATTGATCATCTGGTGCCCCCGCTCACCCGCGCCGAAACCTATGGGCCGATGAAGGACCTCGAAGCCCTGCTCGACGAATATTATGCCGCCTCCGGCATGGATCGTCGGCGGCTGAAAGACCTCAAGCGCCGCATTCTCGACTTTACCCGCGACAGTCGCCTCGACCAGGACATCGGTCTGCCCGAAGACGAGACCGAAGCCCTGATCAAGATCGACAACTTCCTGTGTGATCTCAAGGAAGCGCAGATACGCGACGGCTTGCATGTGTTTGGGTCATCGCCCGCCGGAGCACTCGAGCGTGACCTCACCGTCGCATTGGCAAGAATACCGCGCGGCGATGACCCCGGGGATAACTCTCTCATCCGCGCCATTGCCGACGACATGAAGCTCGGTTTCGATCCGCTGACCGCCGATCTCGGCGCGGCATGGTCCGGACCGTTCATAAATCGTTCATATCGCGGTCAGCAAACGAACCTGCGGCGGGTGGGAGACGTCGTCGCCCACCTCGAAGAGGTCGCCGCCGATCTGGTATCATCCGTAGAGGAAGTTACAGAGGACTGGCCCGCCACCCGGGCGGTCCTCGATACCGTGCGCATGCAGATAAAACCGCGCCTCGCCGCCTCCGGCCCAGCCGAAATGTCGGCCTTTCTCAATGGTCTGGACGGCAAGTTCATCACCCCCGGCCCCTCCGGCGCGCCCTCGCGTGGGCGGCTCGATGTGTTGCCGACGGGGCGCAATTTCTACTCCGTCGACGCCCGCGCCGTGCCCACGCCAAGTGCTTGGGAACTCGGCAAAAAATCCGCCGAAAGCCTGGTCTTGCGACACCTGCAGGATCATGGTCATCACCTCCGCGCGGTGGCTTTGTCGGTCTGGGGCACCGCCAATATGCGCACCGGCGGCGACGATATTGCTCAGGCCATGGCCCTGATCGGCGCCCGACCCACCTGGGACCCCGGCTCGCTCCGCGTTTCCGGCTACGAGATCATTCCGCTGCCCAAATTGGGGCGCCCGCGCGTCGACGTCACCCTCCGGATTTCCGGCTTTTTCCGCGACGCTTTCCCCGCGCAGATCGCGCTCTTCGACCGGGCCGTCCGCGCCATCGGTGCGCTCGACGAACCCGAAGACGATAACCCCATCGCCGCGCGCATGCGCACCGAAGCCCTGGGCCTCATGGCTTCCGGCAAGTCGGAAAGCGAAGCCTCGCTCGAAGCCGGTGCGCGAATTTTTGGTTCAAGACCAGGCACTTACGGCGCCGGCCTCGGTCAGCTGATCGACAATGGCAAGTGGAACGACAAGGCCGATCTCGCCAATCAGGCCCTCGCCTGGGGCCAATATGCCTATGGCGCCAGGGCCCATGGCACCCCACTGCACGACCGCTTCCGCGCCCGCCTCGGCCAGATCGATGCCGTGGTCCACAACCAGGACAATCGCGAGCACGACCTGCTGGATTCGGACAATTACTATCAGTTCGAAGGTGGGCTCTCCGTCGCCGCCGAGATCGTATCGGGCCACAAGCCCGCCGCCTATCACAACGATCATTCGCGTCCCGAGCAGCCCAAAATCCGCACGCTGGATCAAGAGGTTAGCCATGTCATGCGCAGCCGCGTGGTCAATCCCAAATGGCTCGCCGGCGTCCTGCGTCACGGCTATCGCGGCGCCTTCGAGATCATCGCCACGCTCGACTTCATGTTCGCCTTCGCCGCCACCACCGGGGCTGTGCGTACGCATCATTTCGACCTGGCCTTCGAAGCCTTCGTCGAAAACGACGAAGTGCGCGAATTCATCAAGCAATCCAATCGCTTCGGCTATGATGAGCTGATCGGAAAATTCCTTGAGGCCCAGCAAAGAGGCTTGTGGTCGCCTCGCTCAAATTCCGTTTTTGCCTATCTGGAGGACACGCCATGAACGACAAGCCGCTCAAGAAAACCGACCTGATGAGCGAAGCCGAGCGTGATGCCTATCACGCTGAAAAGATGAAGAAAAAGAAGGCCGCGCGCGACAAAATCCTCTCGACGAAGACCGAGGAGAAAGGGCTGCTGATCGTCCACACGGGCAAGGGCAAGGGCAAGTCGACCGCCGCCTTCGGCATGGTCTTCCGCGCGCTGGGCAATGGCATGCGCGTCGGCGTGGTGCAGTTCGTCAAGGGCGTCTGGAACACCGGCGAACGTACCGTGCTCGACAAGTTCCCCGACCAGGTGACCATCAACGCCATGGGCGAAGGCTTTACCTGGGACGTTGCCGACCGCCAGCGCGATCTCGCCGCCGCCGCCAAGGCCTGGGAACAGGCCAAGGCGCTGATATCAGATCCAAGCTACGACATGGTTCTGCTCGACGAGCTCAATATCTGCCTGCGCTACGACTATCTGCCGCTTGATGAGGTGGTGGAATTCCTCAAGCACAAGCCCGCACAAAAGCATGTCATCATCACTGGCCGCAACGCCAAGGACGAGCTTATCGAAATCGCCGATCTTGTGACCGAAATGACTGAAATCAAACACCATTTCCGCGCAGGGGTGAAGGCGCAGCAGGGCATCGAATTCTAGCAGGCGCTGGCTTCAAGCGAGCGTTCCAGCCCCTCGATCACCTTGTCCATCTTCACCAGGTCGCGGATATTGTACTCGGCGCGGAAGGCGGCGTAACTCTCGCCGTCGCAGAGCAGGATCAGCCGCTCGGCAATCACCCGGTGATCCCGTTGAGCCGCGTAACTGGCCCATTTCGGGCTCGATGCCTGTTCTGACAGCATCCAGTTCGCACGCTCGTCGGCCATGCGCGCCTCAGCGACCATGGCCTCGAAATCTCCGAGCAGGGCGCTACCCCAGACGGTCAGGCTCTGCTCGGATTCGAGATTGTAGAAAATCTGCCCGTCGCCATTGTCGCTTTCACCATTGCCGACAAACCCTGGTGGGATATCGATCTCGTAGCCGAAGCGGGCATTGGAATAATGATCCCAATATTGCGCCAGGGCAGGCGTCGCGAAGAGGAGTGCAAGCAGCAAAAGGGCGGTGCGCATGGGGTGAGTCTGCGCCCGAACGCGCCGTTGCGCAAGCATGCTAGAGCACGACTATGCCGGCATGCTTGGCCTTGTTCTCCGGCTCGACATGAATGGTGATCTGCACATCCGCCACCGCTTCGCGCAGCTTGCCTTCGATATCGTCGCAAATGCTGTGCGCTTCGTCCACGCTCATGGCGCCCGGCACCACGAGGTGAAAGTCGATAAAGGTCATCTTGCCCGCCTGACGCGTGCGGATATCATGGGCTTCGATGGCGCCATCGGCATTGTTGGCGATCACCGCACGGATCAGTTTTTGCGTATCGGGCGTTACGGCGACGTCCATGAGCCCACCGACGCTTTCGCGGATCACGCCCCAGCCCGACCACAAAATATTGATCGCCACCAGCGCCGCCAGCACCGAGTCCAGCTGGGCAAAACCGGTGAGATAGACCAGGCCCAGCCCGATCAAAACGCCGATGGTCGACACCACATCCGTCATCAAATGCTTGCCATCGGCCTCGATGGCGGGCGAACGCGCCTTGCGGCCATGCCGGATCAATACCTGGGCCCAGACCACGTTGATGACGGTGGCGAAAAAGCTGATAGCCAGACCCTGAAGAGGCGCATCGGGCATGGACGGTTCGAGAAAACCGTAAAACGCCTCGCGCAGGATCAATATGGCGGCGACGATGATCATCACGCCAACGACCACGGCGGAGAAATACTCGGCCTTGTGATAGCCATAGGGCAGGGCGGCATCGGCAGGACGCTGCGCCAGCCGCACCGCGATCAGCGCCACGATGGCGGTCACCACGTTGACGATAGATTCGAGCGCATCCGAATAGAGCGCCACTGATCCGGTCATCCACCAGGCCAGGGTCTTGAGCGCCAGCACGCCGATTCCGACGGCCAGGCTACCCGTTGCGATGGCAACGGTTTTGTCGGTGATGGCCATGTCCAGATGCTCCACAAGCTTGAGTGGCAGCCTTAGGCGATCGGTTTAGTGCTGGCAAGCCATTGTTTTTGCAAACGATTTTCATATTCATTCTTATCTGCGCACCTGCTGGTCAAGCCCTTGATTGACCACGACCTTTACCCGACCTACAACCGACCCAAGCGCAGCGTTCCCTTGATGGAACTGAAACAGAGCTCGGTGCGGTCGACCCCGGAGGGGACCAAGTCCGAGGCTGCTCCGGTTTTTGAGCGAAGCTGCCTCGGGTTATGCGAGGCGTTATGACGGTCCATGATAGCGGTCCCCGATGGGCCGGGGATAAATCAGGCAAATCTGCTGTGATCGTGGGCCTTGGCGCGCGCCAGTCGGCGAGCGCGGACGACGTGCTGGCGCTGGTCAGCCAGTGTCTGCGCCAGCGCAACCTCACCCGCACCGATGTGCAGGCTTTCGTCACCCATCGCGACAAGCTGGCCCATCCCGCCCTGATTGCCGCGGCTGCCCATTGGGGCGTATCGCTGGCCGGCATTGAGGACACCGACATGGCCGCCGCCGCGCCGACGCCCTCGGCGCGGGTTGAGGCGCTGTTTGGCCGTCCCTCCGTGGCTGAGGCCTCCGCGATGGCCTTCGGGCCGCTGCTGCTGACCAAGCAGAAGTCGGCCAACGTCACCTGCGCTCTGGCGCTGGTTCAGCCGTCCGTCGACCTGTCCGCCGCGCCAAGCACCGCCATGGCCTCGTCCACGGTGCCCACCTCTTTGGCCGGGCCATAATGCGGACGGGCGATCATGATCACCGCGACCCCCAGGCGCTGGGCCGCCTCCAGCTTGGCGGCAGTCTGCTGGCCGCCGGAATTCTTGCTCACCATGTGGGTGATGCCATGCCGCTCCATAAGCGTCAGCTCATGCGCGAGGTCATAGGGCGGGCGCGTCAGTTCCAGCTGCGCATGGCGCGGCATGGGCATGTCCGGCGGCTCGATCACGCGCACCAGGAAGCGGCAATCGTCACGCTCCAGGAAATTTTCGAGCCCGGTATGGCCGGTGGTCAGCAGTACCGAGGCGCCGGCGGGCAGGGCGCTCGCCGCCTCCGCCGCCGTTTCGACATGCGTCCATGTCTGCCCCTCTACGGCCGTCCAGGCCGGGCGCATCAGCCGCAAAAGCCGGATGCCGGTGACCTCCGCCGCGGCAACCGCGTTGATCGACATCAGTCCGGCATAAGGGTGCGTCGCATCCACCAGATAGTCGATATGGGCGGCGCGCAGATAGGCGCAAAGCCCGGGAATGCCGCCGAATTTGCCCATGCGCAATCCACCATCGGGCAGGATCGGGTCTTGGGTGCGCCCCGCCAGCGAGGTGATCACCTCGTGTCCAGCCGCCACCAGGCGATTTGCCAGCTGGCGCGCCTCCGCCGTACCACCCAGGATCAGGATTTTCATCGCATCGTGTCCGCCTCTTTGTTCCAATCTGCCTTTTGCTCGGACCGTCCTCAAGAGGGGCAGCAATGAACGAAGCGCATTTTGCACGGCTGGACACGGCTGATTTTCCTGTCTTTGAACCCGGGACCGTCTGGCTGGTCGGCGCTGGCCCTGGCGGACCTGGTTTGCTTACGGTGCTCGCCTTTTACGCGCTGGGCCAGGCCGACGTCATCGTGCATGACGCGCTGGTCTCGCCCGATATCCTGGCCCTCGCACCGCCCCATGTGGAGCGCATCCATGCCGGCAAGCGCGGCGGCAAGCCATCACCTAAACAGACCGATATCACCCTCCGCCTGATCGAGCTGGCGCAGGCAGGCAAACGCGTGCTGCGCCTCAAGGGCGGCGATCCCTTCATGTTCGGTCGCGGTGGCGAAGAGGCCGAGGGGCTTGTGCGCGCGGGCATAGCATTCCGCATTGTCCCCGGCATTTCCTCCGGCCTCGGCGGACTGGCCTATGCTGGTCTGCCGATCACCCACCGCGATACCAATCATGCCGTTTTGTTCCTCACCGGCCACGACGAAACCGGCACCGTGCCCAGCGCCGTCAACTGGCCCGCCGTCGCCGGGGCGGCTCCGGTTATCGTCATGTTCATGGCGGTTAAGCACCTGCCGCTCATCGCCGCCAATCTGCTGGCAGCGGGGCGCGGTCCTGACGAAGCGCTGACACTGGTCTCCCGGGCCGCTACGCCTCAACAGCATGTCGTGGAAACCACCTTGGGCGCGGCGGATACCCTGGCCGATGTGCCCACCCCCGCCATCGTTGTGCTTGGACCCGTGGCCCGCTACCGCAACAGTCTCGACTGGTATGTCACCGAGGCGAGGAAACACGTCTTTGGCTAGGGGGCTGGTCATCGCCGCGCCGCGCTCGGGCTCGGGAAAAACCCTGGTGACGCTGGGGCTGCTGGCCGCCTTGCGGCGCGCGGGTCATGTCGTCGCCCCTGCCAAGACCGGCCCTGACTATATCGACCCAAGCTTTCTGGGTCGCGCAGCGGGGCGCGAAGCCATCAATCTCGACCCCTGGGCGATGAGCCCCAGCCAGATTCAGGCTTTGGCGGCTCAACAGGCCGTGGGCGCCGAGCTCCTGCTCGTAGAAGGGGTCATGGGCCTCTTCGATGGTGCCGCCGATGGCGCCGGGTCCACCGGGGATCTCGCTGCCGCGCTGCGGCTGCCCGTGGTGCTGGTGGTCGATGCCGAACGCCAGAGCCAGTCCGTCGCGCCGCTTGTGGCTGGCTTTGCGCGCTGGCGCGAGGATGTTCGCGTCGCCGGCGTCATCCTCAATCGCGTCGCCACCGCGCGGCATGAGCGCATGCTGACCACGGCCCTCCGCGCTACCAGCATCCCCCTGCTCGGTGCCGTGCCCCGTCGGACGGAACTGGCCCTGCCCGAACGCCATCTCGGCCTGGTGATGCCGGGTGAGATCGCTGCCTTCGACAGTTTTCTCGATGACGCGGCCGAGGCGATGGGCGATTTTGTCGACCTGCGAGCGCTAGCGTCAATTGCCGCGCCCGTCGCGGAAAGTCACGCCCTTCCGCTGGCCTTGCCACCCTTGGGGCAGCGCATCGCCGTGGCACGCGACGCGGCCTGCGCGTTCCTCTACCCCCATCTGCTCGATGGCTGGCGCGCGGCAGGCGCCGAGCTGTCCTTCTTTTCGCCCTTAGCAGATGAGTCTCCACGCCCGGTCGCCGATGCGGTCTTTCTTCCGGGCGGCTATCCGGAACTGCATGGCGCCACACTTGCGGCCGCGGGGCGATTCCGCAGCGGGCTCGTTGCCGCCAGGGATCGCGGCGCGCTGATTTATGGCGAATGCGGGGGCTTCATGGCGTTGGGCGAAGCACTTGTCGATAAAGATGGGAACTCGCATGCCATGGCGGGTCTGCTCCCCATGGTGACCCGCATCGATCGGCCCAAAAGGGTGCTCGGCTATCGACGCCTGGTGCATGAAAGTCCCTTGCCGTGGCCCACTGGCCTCAATGGCCACGAATTCCACTATTCATCGGCCAAGCAAACCGGCCTGCCGCCGCTGTTCGAGGCGCTTGATGCCGAGGGCATCAGGCAGGTGCCGATGGGCGCGATGCTCGGCCGTGTGATGGGATCCTATGCCCATGTGATTGCGGCCGCGTGACTCGTCATCGCGCGTGTGGGAGAAGTGCGCCGAACGGGCGGGAGCGACATGGCCAAAGCATTGATGTTCATGGGAACTGGCTCCGATGTCGGCAAATCGCTGATCGTCGCCGGGCTTTGTCGTGCATTGGCCAATCGTGGCTATAAAGTCGCGCCATTCAAGCCGCAGAACATGAGCAACAATGCCGCCGTCACCGCCGATGGTGGCGAGATCGGCCGTGCCCAGGCGCTGCAGGCCCGCGCCGCGCGCCGTGATCCTGTGACGGCGATGAACCCGGTTCTGCTCAAGCCCGAGGGCGAAACCGGTTCCCAGGTCGTGGTGCGTGGGCAACGCCGTGCTAGCCTCTCGGCGCGGCAATATTGGGCCGAGAGGGACCAATTGCTGCCCGAGGTCCTCGGTGCGTTCTCCGAACTGGCTGAGGACGTCGATTATGTGCTGGTCGAGGGCGCGGGCAGCGCCTCCGAAGTCAATCTGCGCGCCAATGACATTGCCAATTTCGGCTTTGCCCGCGCAGCCAGGGTGCCGGTCGTGCTGGTGGGAGACATCCATCGCGGCGGCGTCATTGCTTCAATCGTCGGTACGCTCGCGGTCATCGAGCCCGACGATGCGGCGCTGGTTCGCGCCAGCCTTATCAACAAATTCTTCGGCGACCCGGCACTGTTCGATGCCGGCAAGGCCTTCCTCGTCGAGCGCACCGGCATTGCCTGCCTTGGACCCGTGCCGCATTTTCCCGATGCTGCGCGCTTGCCCGCCGAAGATGCCCTGGCGCTGGAGGATTTTTCCACCCGAGCCGGCGGCGCCTTTCGCATCGCCGTGCCCCGCCTGCCGCGCATCGCCAATTTTGATGATCTCGATCCACTGCGCGCCGAACCCGGCGTCAGCCTCCTTCTGGTACAGCCCGGCGAAGCCATGCCACGCGATGCCGACCTCATCCTGCTGCCCGGCTCCAAGGCTACGCGTGCCGACCTTGCGGCGCTGCGCGCCAATGGCTGGGACGTCGATATCATGGCCCACCATCGCGCTGGTGGCGCGGTCCTGGGCATTTGTGGGGGCTATCAAATGCTGGGTCGCAGCATAGCCGATCCCGAGGGCATTGAAGGCGCGCCGGGCACAAGCGAGGGGCTCGGCCTGCTCCACGTGGAGACAGTGCTGGCAGGCCGCAAACAACTGCGCCTCGAGACGGCCCATCATGTCCAGAGTGGCGCGCCCCTTTCGGGATACCATATGCATATGGGCGTCACCGAAGGAGCCGACCGCAATCGCCCCTTCGCCATGGTTGGCGCTGAGGCCGAGGGTGCAGTCAGCGCCGATGGCCGCGTGATGGGCACTTATCTGCACGGCCTCTTCGCCAGCGACGGCTTTCGCCGCGCCTTTATCGGCCAGGCGGCCAGTGCCGATCTCGCCTACGAAGCCGGCATTGAATCGGCTTTGGATGGATTTGCCGATCATCTCGAACGGCATCTCGATATCGATTATCTGCTGTCGCTGGCCGAGACAGTGGAGACAATCCGATGAACATGCTGGTATCGACGCTGGCTTTGCTGGTGGAGCGGCGCTGGGGCTACCCAACCCCTTTGCTCGACGCCATCGGCCATCCGGTCATGTGGTTCGGCCGGCTCATCGACTCTCTCGAAACCCGGCTCAATCGCCCCGACCAAAGCCCGGAACATCGACGGCGCGGCGGCATTATCGGCCTTGCCGCACTGCTCATCACGGTGCTGGTGGTGACGGTGCTGATCCGCGACCTTACCAACCGCATCCCGCATGGCTGGATCATCGAGATGGTGCTGGCGACCTCGCTTCTGGCGCAGAAGGAACTGGGTCGTTCGGTGCGCGCCGTGGCCGAGGCGCTACGCCAGTCACTGCCAGCGGGGCGAGAGGCGGTGAGCCAAATCGTTGGCCGTGACCCGCAAGCGCTCGACGAAGCCGGCGTGGCCCGGGCCGCCGTTGAGACGCTGGCCGAAAGCACTTCGGATGGGGTGGTAGCGCCGCTGTTTTTCCTGGCGCTGTTCGGACTGCCGGGGATCGCACTCTACAAGGCCGTCAACACCGCCGATTCCATGATTGGCCATCTCAACGCGCGCTATCGCGATTATGGCTGGGCTTCAGCCAAGCTCGACGACGTACTCAACTGGATTCCGGCGCGGCTCACACTGGTGCTGATCACTATCGCCTGCTTCTTCGCGCCTGGCGCCAGCCCCGGCAAAGCCTGGGCCATCGCGCAACGCGATGCCCGCAAGCACGAATCGCCCAATGCCGGCTGGCCCGAGGCAGCCTTTGCCGGCGCGCTCGGTTTCAAGCTCGGCGGGCCGCGTGCCTATGATGGAGAGGTGGTCGACCTGCCCGCTTTTGGCGACGGTCGCGCAGAGTTGCGCCCAGCCGACATTCTTCTGGCGCTTGAACTCTACAACCGCACGCTGACCGTCCTCGTCTGCTTTTGCGGGGCGATTGCCGTCATGCAGCTGATTTCAGCCTAGGGCAGGGGGCTCGCCCTTCATGGTCAGCGGCAGGCCAGCAGCGACAAAATAGACATCGTCGCAAACCTCAGCCAACCGCTGATGCGCCGATCCTGCCAGGTCGCGAAAGGTACGCGCCATGGCGTTGTCGGGCACGATCCCCAGCCCCACTTCGTTGGATACCAGGATCACCTTGGCTGCCTCCAGTTCGACCAGCGTAGCGCTGAGTTCGCTGACTGCCTGCGCGACATCCCCGTTCTGCATCAATAAATTGGTGATCCATAGGGTCAGACAGTCGACCAGAATGACGTCCTGATGGGCGGCGGCGCGCAGAATCGCAGCGGAGAGTTCAATCGGCTCCTCGATCGTGGCGAAGCGAGAGGCACGCGCCGCCTGGTGGCTCGAAATGCGGTCGCGCATCTCGCTATCCATAACCGTCGCGGTCGCCAGATAGGCCGGCCTGCTGCCCGAGCGGAGCGCCAGTCGCTCAGCAAATGCAGTCTTGCCCGAACGGGCTCCGCCCAGAACCAGAGAGTGTCGCATCTTCGCCTCTTCGCTGGCCGGCGCCATCAGTCGCCGGCGGTTCGTCCATGCTTGCGCCAACGATGAATTGCCACAAGTGTTCCCGTTTTGCAGCCTGCCCCGCAAACGAGCCATGCAATCGATTGGCTTGGCAGGGCGATTTTGTTCCCTATGCTACTTTCGTCTTAGCGGCTTTCGCATTATGGTCCGCGCCGATTTGACACCTTAGGGTGGGTTCTGCACCGGGGGCGGCGTCAACGTCCATTGCTCCTGCTGCCGACCCCCAACAGCCCATGGAGAAGCCTTTCGTGCCCCGATACTATCTTGGCGTCGACGGTGGTGGAACCAATTGCCGGGTGCGTCTGACCGACGAAAACCTGGTGACGCTGGCGGAGGTCAAGAACGGCCGCTCCAATCTGCAGATTGACGGCGGCGATCCCGCATACAAGGCGATCATGGATGGCACGCGCGACGTCTTTAAGGAAGCCGGTGTCGACTTCTCAGAAACGGCCAATACCTATGCTTGCTTCGGCATGGCGGGCGGCCGCATGGACTCGGCGCGCGACGCCTTCGCTTCGCGCAGCTGGCCCTATGCGGGTGTGAAGGTTTATGACGATATCGATATCGCCCATGCCGGCGCCCTGGGCGGCGACGAGGGCGGTGTGGTGATCATCGGTACCGGTTCTGCCGCCATGTCCATCGTCGGCGGCAAGCGCTACCAGGCCGGTGGCTGGGGCTTTCATATCGGCGACCAGATGAGCGGCGCCATTCTGGGCCGTGAATTGGCGCGCTACGCCGTCGAAGCCGAAGATGGCCTGGCCGAGGGCTCGGCGCTGACCAAGGCGGTGATCGCAGCCCTTGGCGGCAATAACCAGGCGTCGATGACCTGGTCCTTTGCCACCACGCTGGGATTGAGCCTTACCGGCAATGAGGGCGCTGAAGATCAGGCGCTGATCGGCCGCGCACCAGGTGAATATGGCAAGCTGATGCCGCTCTGGTTCGACTATCTCGAAAAGGACGACCCGGTCGCCCACAAGCTGCTCGACATCCAGATGGGCTACATCGACACCTATGTCCGCTGGTTCAAGAGCCATGGCGCAGAGGTGATGGCTATTGTCGGCGGATTGGGCCAGCGGCTTTTCCCCCGGCTCGAAGCGCGTTATGGCAGCTTTGTTGCCTTGCCCAAATTCGAGCCGCTCCACGGCGCGGTCATCCTCGCCAAACAGAACTTCTCCGCCTGAAAAGGACCGACGCTTTGTCCAGCCGTATCATTCCCGTTCAGCCCTTTGATTACGTCGTGTTTGGGGCCACCGGCGATCTGACCAAGCGCAAGCTCGTACCGGCGCTTTATCATCGCTTCATGGACGGCCAGTTCGACGAGAAGAGCCGCATCATCGGTGCGTCGCGCTCCAAGCTGAGCGAGGCCGAGTTCCAGAAGTTGGTGCGCGATGCGCTCGAGCAGTTCGTTGAAGCCGAATATCGCGATCCGGCGACCATCGACAGGTTTGTCGGCATCTGCACCTATGTGCCAGTCGATGCCAGCAAGCCTGAGGAATCGGGCGATCTCGGCAAGGCTCTACGTGACGATCCCAAGGTCGTGCGCGCCTTTTACCTCGCCGTGGCGCCCGACCTGTTCGAGCCGATTGCCGAATATCTCTCCAAAAAGAAGCTCTATCGCCGCGACGCTCGCGTCGTGATCGAAAAGCCGCTGGGCCATGATCTGGCCTCCAGCCAGGAAATCAATGATGGCGTCGCCAAGATCTTCAAGGAAGATCAGGTCTATCGCATCGACCATTATCTGGGCAAAGAGACGGTGCAGAACCTGCTCGCCCTGCGCTTCGCCAATACGCTGTTCGAACCCGTCTGGAACTCCGCCCATATCGACCATGTGCAGCTGACCGTGGCCGAAAGCGTCGGCGCCGGCACGCGCGGCTATTACGACGAGAGCGGCGCGCTGCGCGACATGATCCAGAACCACATGCTGCAGCTGCTGTGCCTCGTGGCCATGGAGCCGCCGGCATCAGACGACGCCAATGCGCTGCGCGACGAAAAGCTCAAAGTGCTCCGCGCCCTCCGTCCCATCACCAATGGCGACGTGTCCAGGATGACGGTCCGCGGCCAGTATCGCGGCGTGAAGTCGGAAACCGCGGCGGTGGCGAGCTATCAGGACGAGTTGCCCGAGGACAAGAAGGGCAGCCGCACCGAGACCTTCGTGGCCATGAAGGCCGAGATCGATAATTGGCGCTGGGCCGGCGTGCCGTTCTACCTGCGCACCGGCAAGCGCATGGCCGAGCGCGTCTCGGAAATCTGCATACAGTTCAAGCCCATCCCGCATTCGATCTTCGATCATGCCGAAGGCGCGCCCAAGCCCAACAAGCTGATCATCCGCCTGCAGCCCGACGAGGGCGTCAAGCTTATGATGATGATCAAGGACCCCGGTCCCGGTGGCATGCGCCTGCGCGAAGTTCCACTTAACCTCAGCTTTGCCGAGACTTTCGCCGAGCGCACTCCTGAGGCCTATGAGCGCTTGCTGATGGACGTGATCCGCGGCAGCCAGACGCTGTTCATGCGCCGCGACGAGCTCGAGGCCGCCTGGTCCTGGGTCGATCCGATCCGCGAAGCCTGGGATCGCGCCAGCGAACCGCCGCAGAGTTACACCGCCGGCACCTGGGGCCCCAGCGGCGCCATTGCCCTCATCGAACGCGACGGCCGCACCTGGTACGAAGGCACCAATTCATGACCCTCGATCGCCGCAGCTTTGCCGACAAGCCGACCCTCGCCAAGGAACTGGCCGAATCCGTAGCCGACCGCATCCGTTCTGCTATCGCGACGCGCGGTGAGGCTTCGATTGCCGTCAGCGGTGGTTCCACTCCCGGCAAGTTCTTTCAGGCCCTGGGCAAGACCAGGGATATCGACTGGTCCAAGGTCACGGTGACCCTGGTGGACGAGCGTTGGGTGCCCGAGACCAGCGACCGCTCCAATGCGCTTCTGGTCAACGAAAAGATGCTGCAGGGCCCGGCCGCCATTGCGCGCTTCTTCCCGCTTTACTCGGGTGGTGAAGTGCCCGATGCTGCCGCCGTGGCCAAGACCAATGCGCTGATGGCCGAACTGCCTAAGCCCTTCGCCGCCGTGATCCTGGGCATGGGCAATGATGGACACACGGCCAGCTTCTTCCCCGGTGGCGACACGCTGGATCAGGCGCTGACCGCAGAGGGGCCGACCCTGGCGCTCGAAGCGCCCGGAGCCGGCGAGCCCCGCATCACCTTTACCCTGCCGCGCCTGCTCGAAACCGATGCGCTCTACCTGCACATCGAAGGCGACGAAAAGGCCGCGGTGCTGGACAAGGCACTGGCCGACGGTCCCGTCGCCGAGATGCCGGTCCGCGCCGTGCTCCGCTCGGGAGCGCCGCTTACTGTTTACTGGTGCCCCTGAGGCCCCTGGGGCGGTCCCCAATCGACCGCCCTGGCCGCTGACGGTTCATCAGTTGTTTGATGCAAGGAATACCCGCGCCAGCGGCCCCCCTTTGGCGCGTCCTTGCCAACTATGGAGCCGAGAACCATGAAAGTCCGTCAGGCCATCCAGGACGTGACCGACCGTATTGCCGCGCGTAGCCGCGATACCCGCAGCGACTATCTCAACCGCCTCGATGCGGCCAGGGATCAGGGCGTTCATCGCGCGGCACTCTCCTGCGGCAATCTCGCCCACGCTTTCGCGGCATGCTCCCCCAGTGAAAAGGCGGCCCTGGCCGGCAACAAGACGCTGAACCTGGGCATCGTCACCTCGTATAACGACATGCTGAGTGCCCATCAGCCCTACCAATTCTATCCCGATATCATCAAGGAAGCCGCCCGCGAAATCGGTGCGACGGCCCAGGTGGCCGGTGGCGTGCCCGCCATGTGCGACGGCGTCACTCAGGGCCAGCCGGGCATGGACCTGAGCCTGTTCTCCCGCGACCTGATCGCCATGGCCACCGCTGTCTCACTCAGCCACAACATGTTCGATGCTGCCGTCTATCTCGGCATCTGCGACAAGATCGTGCCCGGCCTGGTCATCGGCGCTTTGGCCTTCGGCCATCTGCCTGCCGTCTTCGTGCCCGCCGGCCCCATGCCCTCGGGCATTCCCAATGACGAAAAGTCCAAGGTTCGCCAGCTCTATGCCGAGGGCAAGGTCGGTCGCGCCGAACTGCTCGAAGCCGAGAGCAAATCCTACCATTCGCCCGGCACTTGCACTTTCTACGGCACCGCCAATTCCAATCAGATGCTCATGGAAATCATGGGCCTGCACCTGCCGGGCGCCAGCTTCGTCAATCCCGGTACGCCGCTGCGCGATGCTCTAACCCGCGAAGCCGCCAAGCGTGCGCTTTCGCTGTCCAAGGAAGGCAATAATTACACGCCCATCGGCCACATCATGGACGAAAAGGCTTTCGTCAACGGACTGGTTGGCCTGCATGCCACCGGCGGTTCGACCAACCACACCATGCATCTGATTGCCATGGCCGCCGCCGCCGGTATCCAGATCACCTGGGACGATATGAGCGATCTGTCGGACGCGACACCTCTGCTCGCGCGCGTTTATCCCAATGGCGTTGCCGATGTGAACCATTTCCACGCGGCAGGCGGCATGGGTTATCTGATCAAGGAACTGCTCGAAAGCGGCCACCTGCACGAAGATGTCAGGACTGTCTGGGGTTCGGGCCTGTCCAATTACACCGTCGAAGCAAAGCTGGTCGAAGATCAGCTCACCTTTGAGCCCTCGCCGGAGCAGAGCGCGCTGCCCAAGGTCCTGACCAGCGCCAAGGAGCCCTTCGCGGCAACGGGTGGCCTCAAGCTGCTCAGCGGCAATCTTGGTCGCTCCGTCATCAAGGTCTCTGCCGTCAAGGACGAGCATCGCGTCATCGAAGCGCCTGCTCGCGTCTTCCACAGCCAGGCCGGCTTGCAGGCCGCCTTCAAGGCCGGTGAGCTCAATAGCGACATGATCGCCGTGGTGCGCTTCTCCGGCCCCAAGGCGCTCGGAATGCCCGAATTGCACAATCTCACTCCGCCGCTCAGCGTGTTGCAGGGGCGTGGCTTCAAGGTTGCGTTGGTCACCGATGGCCGCATGTCCGGCGCTTCCGGCAAGGTGCCCGCAGCCATCCACATGACGCCCGAGGCGGTAGACGGCGGCCCGATCAGCAAGATCCGCGACGGCGACATGATCCGTCTCGACGCCAATGAAGGCACGCTGACCTTCCTTGGCGACGAGAAGGAATTCTTCTCCCGCACGCCGGCGACCGAAGACCTGCGCAGCCAGCATTTCGGCATGGGCCGCGAACTCTTCGCCGGCTTCCGCAGTCTCGTTGGCGTCGCCGACAAGGGCGCCAGCGTCTTTGGCTAAAGAACGCGCCATCGCACCTCTTCCCTTCTCCCCTCGTGGGGGAAGGGGCTCGCGTTCAGCGCACACGAATGGGGTGGTCCGCCGCTGTCACCCCACTGGGGGTTCAACACCCACATAATGCGCCCGCGGCCGGATCAGTGCCCCGGTTTCCACCTGCTCCAGGGCATGGGCCAGCCAGCCGACACTGCGGGCGAGGGCAAAGATTGTCAGTGGAGCATCGTCGGACAGGCCGAATGCGGCGGTGAGGCCCGTCAGTGCAAAATCGATATTCGGCTTTTCGCCGCTCAGTCGCTCGCCAGCCTCTGCCAAGGCAGCAAGATGGGGTGGCATGGCGAAAGACGCCATTAGGGCTGGTGCGCGCACGTCACCGTCCAGATAGAGGCGATGGCCGAAACAGGGCAGCGGCTGTCCGCGCCGCAAATGGGCATTGACCGCCGCCTCTGGCCCCAGGCGGCGCGCTTCCTCGACCAGTCCGGCCAGGCTCTGGCTCGCGGTCCCATGCAGGGGCCCCGATAGGGCGGCGAGGCCCGCGAGCACGGCCGCCGAGAGCGGCGCTCCGGTGGAGGCGGTGACGCGGGCCGCGAAGGTGGACGCGTTGAGTTCGTGCTCTGCCAGCAGCACGAGCGCCCGGCGAATCGGATCTGCTGCCTCGGGTCGCCCCCATTGCCGCGCCAGCCGTTCATGCACAGGGTCCGTGCCCGGTGCCGCGAGCGCGCCGGCAAGGAAGGACACTGTGCGTGCTGCGTCGCGTAGAAGCAGCGTAAGGCTGCGGCCATTCGCCGGCAGATCGGTGGCAGCCAGTTCGGCCACGGCCCGATAGGCTGCAGCCATGCCCGGTTGCAGCGCGCGTGCCCGACCGGCAAAGTCCACCTCTGCGCTTGCATTCCATAACAGCCGCGCCACGCCCCCGAGGGTGGCCGTTTCCGCAAGACGTGCCGCGTCCTGCCCGCGATAGAGCAGCCGTCCGTTGCGCACCGTTGAAATTGCCGTGGTCAGTACAGGCTCGCCCCAGGCAATCGCCTCGGCCGCGACCGCTTTGGCGGGTGGGCGCCCCCTGTGCCGGCTTGCCAGCCGCTCGACATCGTCGCGTCGATAGAGACTGCGCCTGGGATCACTGGGGTCGGGACGTGCCGCAATGCGGCCGCGGCTGACATTGGCGTAGAGCGTTTGCGGCTTGGTGCCCAAAAGCGCCAAGGCCTGTTCAGCACTGATCCAGCTCATCGCATCCCACATTGATCGTTTTCATCAAGATTGACGTCAATCTTGATAAATCCAATCTAGGGCCAAACAACACGGAGTTGCAACATGTCTGGCCTCGATGATGTCATTGCCGCCGAAACCGTCCTGTCCGAGGTCGATGGCGCCAATGGACGCCTGGTAATCTGCGGACAAAGCCTCGACGCCCTGGCGGGTAAAACCAGCTATGAAGGGGTTCTGTCATTGCTGCTGGCGGAGACCGTCGACCTCGACACGGCAGGGGTGCGCGTGGCGCTGGCCACAGCCCGCCTACGGGCATTTGAGGAAGTCGCTCACCTCGATCCTACTCTGCTTTCGCTCAGCATCACAGAAGCGCTGCGCGCGCTGATGGCGCGGCTTCCCGATGGCGAGGATGCGGAAACAGCGCTTTTGCTGATTGCAGCCCCGGCCGTCTTTGTGCCGGCCGTGGTGCGACGCAAGGCCGGTCTCGGGGCTCTCGCACCCGATCTGAATGCTGGCCACGCCACCGACATGTTGGCCATGTTGCATGGCCAGGTACCCTATGTCGAAGCGGCGGCTGCGCTGGACACCTATCTGGTCACCGTCTCCGACCATGGTCTCAACGCCTCGACCTTTGCCGCCCGGGTGGTTGCCTCGACGCGGGCCGGCTATGGCTCCGCCGTGCTGGCGGCGTTGGGCGCATTGAAGGGTCCGCTGCATGGCGGCGCGCCTGGGCCGGTGCTCGACATGCTCGATGCCGTGGCTAGGCCCGAGCATGCCGCCGACTGGATTGCCGGAGAATTGGCACGCGGCGAGCGGCTTATGGGGTTTGGCCACCGCATTTATCGGGTGCGCGATCCACGTGCTGATGCGTTGAAATCGGCCCTGGCCCGCCTTGGTGCGGGCGGCGGAATGGACATCACACGCTTGGCCCTGGCCGAAGCGGTGGAAACAGAAGCGCTGAAGCAATTGCATGCCGCCAAACCGGGCAGGGTCCTTGAGACCAATGTGGAATTCTTCACAGCCCTGCTGCTCGAGGCTCTGGGCTTTCCGCGTGAGGCATTTACCGGTGTATTCGCGGCCGGGCGGGTTGGCGGCTGGGTCGCCCACGCCCATGAGCAGATCGCCACCGGCCGGTTGATCCGGCCGCAATCGCGCTATATCGGCCCGAAGGCGGCCTGAAAGCCATTCCGACACCCGGCCGCCGCTCTCGGATTCACTCTTGAGCGTTGCGGCCGGCTGCTTCCGAATCGCGCAGCCATCGCCGCACCGCTTCCGTATCCGCATCGGTCAGATCATGACCGCCCAGCACGGTGACCACCTCCACATCGGCGCCGGCCGCTGCGAGCGCCTGCGCCAGCGCCTCGCCCTGCGTCCTGAAGGCATCGAACTGCCCGAGCACGATGAGAACCTTCGTATCGGAGAGATCAGACGCGGGCACGTCACCCAGTGTCATGATAGGCCGTAGTAGCACCGCGCGTTGCACTAGGCCCGAGCGCAGCAACAGGGCTGCACCGAGGAGGTTGGCGCCGTTGGAATAGCCCAGCGCCACCAGACCACCCCTGCTGACGCCATAAGCGATCTCTATCTCGCCGAAAAAGGCCTCCAGCGCGCCGGATTCGAAGCGGATATCGTCCTGGTCGAAGATTGTGGGGCCAAAACTGCGGAACCAGCGCTGTACGCCGTCTTCGGTGCTGCGGCCACGAATGCCGAGAAGCGTGGCGTGAGGCGATGCACGATGGGCCAGCGGCATCAAATCCATCTCGCTGCCGCCGCTGCCATGCAGCAGCGCAATTGTCGTGCCGTCGGGTTCGGGGGGCACGTGGAAGCGGTGCGTGTAGATCAGGTCGCGATAGACCACGCGCTCTTCGCCCGGCAGGCCGAATTGCGGCAGCATCAGCTTGACCCCATCGGGATCGGCAGTATCTGGCGGCACAAAGAGTGCACTGCCCAAACTCTCGAGCGTCTCGTCCTGCAAAAAGCCGGGCCCATCGCTGGCCATTTCAATCAGCACATTGCCGGGCTCACGCACATAGAGCGAAGTAAAATAGTTGCGGTCGTGCAGGTTGGTGAGGCTGGAATTGCGCTTGCGCAGTTCGGCCTCGACCGCTTCCACCTCAGCCGCATCATGGGCGCGCACCGCCACATGGTCCACCGTGCCAGCGCCAGGCGTGCCCGGGAAGAACCCGGCGGCGTCTCGAATATCGAGCACGTCGCCGACATCGGAAACCAGACGTTGAGTGGACCCCTCGGTGGCAGCAGCGCGAAATCCGAAATAGCGGGTGAGGAAAGCGGTAGTTTCCTCCTGAACTTCCGAAAGCAGAGTCACCCCGCGAATGCGGCGGATGGCATGCTCGGCAGGAATGTCATTCTGCGGCATGTCGAGCGCCGGCAGATCGGCACTGACCAGCTTAATGAGCACACCATCGGGATCGCGCAGCTTGAGCACGGTCTCGCCGAATTCCTGCGCGGTACCTTCGCTCTTGACCCCCAGACGCAGCGCGCGTTCGATCCAGAAGCCGATGGACCCCGGCTCTATTGCCAGCGCCACTTCGCTGACCTGCCCGGCGCCGACCTGCCCTTTCGAGCCGCCTTGCCACACAAGGAAGGTGAGGAGCGAACCCGGATTGGCGGCGTAATCGCCGTAAAACAGGTGCAACTGCGTTGCGTCCTCATAGCCGCCGGTGCGCTTGACCAGGCGCAGTCCGAGAAAGCCGACATAGAAATCGACATTGGGCTGCACGTCTTTGGTAATCAGCGTGACGTGGTGAATGCCTGATGTCATCTGCTTCTCCCGAACAGGCGCTCGATATCGGCCTTTTTGAGTTCGACATAGGTGGGCCGGCCATGGATGCATTGTCCGGAATGGGGGGTGGCTTCCATGTCGCGGAGCAGCGCATTCATCTCGTCGACACGCAAGCGTCGGCCCGAACGGACCGAGCCGTGGCAGGCCATGCGACCGATAATCGCTTCCATGCGATCGCTCAGCGCGGCGGTACTGTCCCATTCGGCGAGGCCATCCGCCAGGTCGCGCACCAGACCAGCGATGTCGCTCTGGCCCAACAGGGCAGGGGTTTCGCGCACGGCGACGGCGCGTGGGCCGAAGCGGTCGAGATAGAGCCCGAATTTTTCCAGCTCTTCCGCGGCCTCTTCGAGCCTTGCGCAGTCTTCCTCGGGCAATTCCACCACGACCGGGATGAGTTGCGCCTGGCTGGCGACGGGGCCGGATGCAAGCTGCGCCTTGAATCGCTCATAGACCAGTCGTTCATGAGCCGCGTGTTGGTCGACCAGCAAGAGGCCCGATCCGTTTTGAGCAATGATGTAGTTGTCGAACATCTGCGCCCGTGCCGTACCCAACGGGAAGTCCTCGACGACTGCCGGGGCTGCAATTTCCTCGACACGCGCGCTGGGGGCGGTGAAGCCCGCCAACTGGCTGGGACTGCGGTCGAAATTCAGCGGCGCCCTGTCGTGCGACCAGCCATAGCTCGGTGTCTGGTAGGACGCTGACGGCGGCGGCAAAGGCGCTGGTGCTGCGGGTTCGTCCATTTCCGGAGCATTGAAGGCGCCCAGAATATCCTCGGCCACGCTGGTCGATGCCTTGAAGCCGGCGGCAGCCAGCGCCATGCCAATGGCGCGGATCACCGCGCTACGCACCGCCCCCTGATCGCGGAACCGCAGCTCCGCCTTGGCCGGGTGCACATTGACATCGACCTCCGCCGGGTCGATGGCGATATAGAGCGCCACCACCGGGAAGCGGTCGCGGAATGTGTAGTCGGCAAAGGCGGCGCGGACTGCGCCCACCAGTACCTTGTCGCGCACTGAGCGGCCATTGACGAAGTAGAACTGGCTAAGCGAATTGGCGCGCGTATAGGTCGGCAGTCCCGCCATGCCGGCAACCACGACGCCGTGGCGCGCATTGGCCAGGGGCACGGCGTTATCAACGAAATCGGCACCCATCACCTGGCCCAGCCGGGCCGCCAGCGCGCCCTCGCCGCTGACGGCGGGCCAGTTCGACATGGTCCTGTCCGTGCCTTCCAGAATGAAGTGGATTTCGGGATTGGCCATGGCGAGGCGCTTCACCACATCGGTGATCGCCCCGGTTTCGGCGCGGGCCGATTTGAGAAATTTGCGTCTGGCTGGCACTTGCGCAAAGAGGTCCTTGACCTCGATCACCGTGCCGCGGTTCATCGCCTGCGGCATCGGTCCCGTGCGCCGGCCATTATCGACCACGATGACCAGGCCGCTTTCAGCATCGACCGGGCGCGAGGCCACGGACAGGCGGGCCACCGAGCCGATCGATGCCAGGGCCTCGCCGCGAAACCCCAAAGAACGGATATCGTCGAGATCGTCCGAAGCGAGCTTGGAGGTGGCGTGCCGCTCGACCGAGAGCAACAGATCGTCCCGCGCCATGCCATGGCCGTCATCGGTAATGCGGATCAGGTCCATGCCGCCATTGGCGGTGGCGATGACAATGCGGCGGGCGCCGGCATCGATGGAATTCTCCACCAATTCCTTGACCACGCTGGCCGGCCGCTCGACGACTTCGCCGGCGGCAATGCGATTGATGAGGTCTTCAGGCAGTTGGCGGATGGGCAAGGGCGATTCTCCTTGGCCTCAATATAGGCAAGGCGCCGGCCTATTCCGACCCGCTTCCTGCCCTTGTTCCCAGATGGCGGAAGATGAGCGCGATTGCCCTCTATCCCTCACTCGCGCTACATCGGCGCCATGACCGAGCCCTTCGCCCCGATGGAACTTGCCTTGCGCCTCGCCGAGGAAGCGGCGGCGCTTGGCGAGGCGCCGGTGGGAGCTGTAGTGATGGAAGGCACGCGCATCCTGGCTGCGGAGCGCAATCGCATGCAGGCACTAGGCGACCCGACGGCACATGCCGAAATGCTCGCCATCCGGGCGGCGCTCAAGGCGCGCGGCACGGGGCGGCTGGATGGCTGCGATCTCTATGTGACGCTCGAACCCTGTGCCATGTGCGCCGGCGCCATCGCCCATGCGCGCCTGAGGCGCGTCTATTTTGCCGCCGAAGATATAAAGGCCGGCGCGGTCGAAAATGGGGTGCGGCTGTTCGAACAGCCATCCTGCCACCATCGGCCCGAGATCATCGGCGGGCTGTCGGCCGCGCGGGCCGAGGCCATGCTGGTGGAGTTCTTCAGAAAGCTGCGAAGCTAGCCGCTGCGACCCTATGCCAGCTCGCAGGCCTTGGCCACATAGGCGCCCACCTGCTCGACATTGATCGCGGCTGGATCGGTAAAGCGCAGGTGCCGGCGATAAGTGCCGTTGCCGAGCAGAATGCCGTCATGGAATTCGGCGCCGCGACTGAATTCCAGCGTCACATGAGCGGAGTGGCTGAAAATCCCGCAGAACGGCCGGCCATGGGTGTAATGCAGCCCGCCATATTTCACCGTCTCGCTGGCATTGGGCGCATAGGTAAACACCACGGCGCGCAGCGCCAGCATGATGGCGTGATTGGTGGGTTTCTTCTCCCCGATAGTATCGAGAAGCGTTTCACCTTCGGCGGAGAGAGGCGGGAGATTGGTCATGGTTCGCATATAGCGGCGCGTGGCCGTTGCGGCAATCTAAAGCTCGGTCACGGGCTCCAGCCGGCCCTGGATATAGTCTTCGATCTTGTGCGCCAAAATGCGTTTGAAGCGGTCCTTTTCCGCTTCGGCATGAGTGATGATCTCGCGCACCTTCCAGAACTCCATGGCACCGAAATTGGCGACATGGGGCCGGATATAGATATCGGGCGGATAGGCGGCCATCATATGGGCAGTCAGAGAATGCATCATGATCTGGGCCGAGCCGAACCAGATGTCGAGTGCCTTGTGATCGGTCTTGTTGAGACCTGCAGAGGGGTCGCCCGCCACGTCTATGCCGATGAGAAAATCGGTGTCGATATCGGCTTGGTCCAGCGGCAGCGGATTGACCACCCCACCATCGACGAGAATGTGGTTGTTGTGAACGACCGGACGGAAAAAGCTCGGTATTGCGATGGACCCGGCAATCGCCGGGCGCAACAGGCCGGAATTGAACACCACCTGATGCCAGGACTGAAAATCGGTCGCCACCACATAGAGCGGAATTTTCAGCTGTCGAAATTCGAGCGGGAAATTTGGCGGCGTGAAGGCGTCGACAATGCTGGCCGCGTCCAGTTGCATGGAGATGCCGTTCTTGAGCAGGCCGCCAATGCCTCGGATTTGCGTGGCCCAGAGTTTGGCCGCGATGATCCGCAGCGTACCCAAGACCTCGAAGGAGTGTTCGCGCAATTCCTTGCCCGTCATGCCTGCGGCCCAGCCGGCGCCGATCAAGGCGCCGATCGAGGTGCCCGAAATGACCGAAGGTTTGAGACCAAGCTCGTCCATGGCCTCGATATAGGGAATATGCGTCAGCCCGCGAGCCGAGCCGCCGCCCAAAGCCACGCCAATGCGGGGTCCACTTATCGTCGTCATGCTCGCACGCTCCGCACTCCCCATGCGCAGCCTGTCCGCCAGCGCCTTGCCGCGACGCTGCAGTGGCGTCAGGGGGCGTTGCGGCGGGGCCGCAGAAAAGACGGGTCTAGGGGAAAATAGCGCGGCAAGATTGAGAAAAGGTTCAGTCTTGTTCGCGGGCGATTTCGCGCCAGCCGATGTCCCTGCGGGCAAAGCCTTCTGGCCAGTCAATCTGGTCCACGCCGTGGTAAGCACGTTCTTGTGCCTCTTTGACCGATGCCCCGAGCGCCGTCACATTGAGGACGCGCCCACCATTGGCCAGTAAACGTTCCCCATCGCGCTTCGTTCCGGCGTGGAATACGGTCAGCGTGTCGCTATCGAGACCATCGACGCCACCGATTTCGCTGCCCTTGCCATAGTCGCCGGGATAGCCCCTGGTGGCGAGGATAACAGTCAGCGCAAATGCGTCCTTCCACTCGACCGAATGGCCTGCAAGCGTGCTGGTGGCGACGGCATGCAAGAGTGGCACGATATCGCTCTGCATGCGCATCATCATCACCTGCGTTTCCGGATCGCCGAAGCGCGCATTGTATTCAACGAGCTTGGGACCATCCTCGGTGAGCATCAGGCCGGCATAGAGCACGCCGGCATAGGGCGTGCCGCGCTGGGCCATGCCGCGAACGGTCGGCAGCACGATTTCATCCATGCTGCGCCGATACACCTCTTCGCTCATCACCGGGGCGGGCGAATAGGCGCCCATTCCACCGGTATTGGGACCGGTATCTCCGTCGAAGGCGCGCTTGTGGTCCTGTGCTGTGGTGAGCGGCAGCACCGCTGTGCCATCGGTGAGCACGAAGAGACTGACCTCCTCGCCCTCCATGAATTCCTCGATCACCACGGCCGCGCCCGAAGCGCCGAAGGCGCCCGAGAAACAGTCGATGATGGCTTCCTCGGCCTCTTCAACGCTCATGGCCACGGTCACGCCCTTCCCAGCGGCCAGGCCATCGGCCTTGATGACGATGGGCGCGCCGTGGACATAGAGATAGGCCAGCGCCGAAGCCTCGTCCTCGAACCGGCCGTAGGCGGCGGTGGGGATGTTGAACTGGTCGCAGAGCGCCTTGGTGAAGCTCTTCGAGCCTTCCAGCTGGCCGGCGGCCTTGGAGGGACAGAAGCAGGTGAACCCGGCAGCACGCACATCGTCGCCCAATCCGGCCACCACCTGGGCATCGGGACCAACGACGACGAAGTCGATTTCATGCGCACGGGCGGCGGCGATGACGGCTGCGTGGTCGGTTATGTCGACGGCGACATTGGTGGCGATGGCCTCTGTTCCGCCATTTCCGGGGGCAACGAACAGCGCGGTAACAAGCGGTGATTGCGCGATCTTCCAGGCCAGCGCGTGTTCCCGACCACCCGAACCGATCACCATTACCCGCATGTCATGCCTCCATCGCCGATTTGCGCGTGATGCACGAGGCGATTGCGAAGGGCAAGCTGAAACGCCTCACTTTTGGCTTCTTTCTTGGCGACCCACGGGTGAAAGTCACTTGGAGAAGCCTAGAGATGGACTGGACCCTGTTCGGCCTTGTGCCGATGCTGTTCGGGGGCGCCCCGGCGGATTCCCCGCGTGCTCTGCTCGATTCCATCTACCAGCCGCTGCAGAACGGCCAGGAGATCAATCTCGAACAACACTACTCCGCTCACCTTCAGGATCTCGTCGCCTATAATCTTTCCGCCAATGTGGTCGATGCGAAAGGCGCGCGGATCGATCCGCAAGCGCCGGAAATCGTCGCCTTCAATCCTTTCCTGAACGGAGCGGAAGGGCATGTCGACGGCCTCGCCGTGAGCGAGCCGGTGGTGCAGGGCGATAGTGCGGTGGCGCTGGTGAGCTTCGAGTCCAAGGGTGAGCCGACGATCCTCACCATTTCCATGCGCTATGAGGGCGAGTGGAAAATCAACGATGTTGCCTCGGTGGGCAGCGGCGAAAGTTGGCTCTACTCCTGGCTGCTGCAGTTCGATCCCTTCAACCAGCAGTAGCTGGTTATGGGCCGGAGACCGTGAAACGCTCTAGATCTCCGCTTCCGTGAACAGCGGCAGAACCGAGCCGTTCCACTCGCCGCGGAACTTTTCCAGCCAGCGTTCGGCGGGAGACTTGCTTGTGCGGATAGTCTCCTCGAGCGGAGCGAGATGAATGGTCTCGTCCTGGCCGGCCGTATTGAGCCGGTTGCGGCGGACGAGGCCCGCCTCGGCGATCCCCACCGCCTGCGCGGCGATGTCGAAGAGGCTCGAACGATCGAAGGGTGTGGACAGGCCAAGCCGCGGCACTTCTCGGCGGAGATAGTCGCGATCTTCCTCGCTCCAGCCCTTCACCAGTTCCCAGGCCGATTCCAGAGAGACCTCGTCATAAAGTAGGCCCGTCCAGAAAGCTGAAAGCGCTACCACATGGCCGCTATCGCCCATATCGGCCCCGCGCATTTCCAGGAACTGCTTGAGTCGCACTTCCGGGAACAGGGTGGAGAGGTGATCCTCCCAATCCTTGATTGTCGGCTTTTCGCCCGGCAGCTGCGGCAACTCACCCTTGAGGAAAGCACGGAAGCTCTCGCCAGCAACATTGATATATTTCTTGTCGCGGATGACGAAATACATCGGCACATCGAGCGCATGGTCGGCATAGTGCTCGAAGCCGAAGCCATCTTCGAAGGCGAAGGGCAGCATGCCGGTGCGTGCATCGTCGGTGTTGAGCCAGATATGACTGCGGAAACTCAGATAGCCGGTGTCGCGGCCTTCCGAGAACGGCGAATTCGCAAAAAGCGCCGTGGCCACCGGCTGTAGTGCCAGCGACACGCGCAGCTTCTTGACCATGTCGGCTTCGCTGGAAAAGTCGAGATTGGTCTGCACCGTTGCCGAACGGTACATCATCGATGTGCCGAGGGTGCCCACTTCGCCCATATATTTGGTCATGATGCCGTAGCGCGACTTCGGCATGGCCGGGATATCGGACACGGCCCAAAGCGGGGTGACGCCCAGACCGAGGAAATGAATGTCGAGTGGCGCCGCAACGGCCTTGGACACGCGCATATGCTCGGCCATTTCGTCGGCAGTGCCATGCAGATCAGCCATGGGGGCACCGGACAGCTCGAACTGACCGCCCGGTTCAAGGGAAATGCCGCCGGCGCTGGCATCATTACGCAGCCCGATCGGGTTCTCCCCATCATAGAAGGGTTCCCAGCCGGTCTCTCGCGCCACGCCATCAAGCAGGGCGCGCACCCCTTGGGGACCTTCATAGGTCACCGGGCGCAGCGGATCGGTGTGGAAGACGTGCTTTTCGTGCTCGGTGCCGATGCGCCACTGTTCGGCGGGCTTGCAGCCGCGCTCCATCGCCTCGATCAGGTCGGCGCGCGATTCGATGAGAGGCGAGGATGTGTCGGCGCCGGCCATGTGGACCTCATGCTATGCAAGCAGATAGATGGGCGGCGAACATAACGAGCGCAAGCCGGAAAGCAATCGCGTTTTATCGCCAATCGCCGATGGTCGCCTGAATAATCGCCATTGCCGCCACGGCGGCAGTATCGGCGCGCAGGATACGCGGTCCGAGGCTGATCGGCAAAACAAACGGCAGTCTGCGTAGCCGTTCGCGTTCGCTGTCAGAAAATCCGCCTTCGGGGCCGATCAACAGGCCTATCCTGCGGCCAACCAGGTTTTGCAGGCCGCCCAGGGGCGACGACGACGCTTCACCCTCGTCGGCAAATACCAGCACTCGGTCGCCATGCATTTGCGGCCATTGGCTCAACAGCGCATCGAGACCGATTTCCGGCGCGATCTCCGGCACGCTCAGCACTTCACATTGCTCCGACGCTTCCATGGCATTGGCGGCGAGCTTTTCGGGTTTGAGTCGATGCACCTGGGTAAACTGGGTGGTCACAGGCTGGATAATCCCAGCGCCCATCTCCACCGCCTTCTGGATCACATAATCCAGCCGCTCGGTCTTGAGCGGCGCAAACCCGTACCAGAGATCAGAGGGCCGAGTCTGCGGCGCGATCTGCTCGACGACTTCCAGAACGACCGATTTCTTAGAATCGCCGGTGAGCCGGCAGAGCCAGGCGCCGTCGCGGCCGTTGAACAGCACCACGCTGTCGCCGACGCCCTTGCGCAGGACCGCGGCCAGGTAAAGCGACTGTTCCTTGCCCAGCGTCAGGGCGGCGCCGGCAGCAAGGTCGGTATCGACGAACAGGCGCGGCAGCGCAGAATGAGAACGGGGCATGGCAATTCCTCGACGCGGCACTGTGACACGACCCGACCCTTGGGCAAGGCTTGGGATGAGGTCTACTTTGTCTTTTGAGTTTAGAGTAGACCTCATGGTGAGCTTGTCGAACCACGAGGTCGTGGCACTATGTCCGATACCCAATCCGCCCGCGTCGCCGATGCCAAACAGAACAACTGGCTGGATCGTTACGCGCCCGAATGGTTGAAGCCCTATGGGCGATTGGCGCGCTGGGACCGACCGATCCCGGTGGGCCTGTTGTTCTGGCCCTGCGCCTGGGGCATTGGCCTGGCAGCGGTCGCCTATCCCGAATATGGCTTCGGTTGGTGGGCCGCGATTCTGATGGTCGTTGGCGCGCTGTTGATGCGTGGCGCCGGCTGCACCTTTAACGACATCGTCGATCGCGACATCGACGCCAAGGTGGCGCGCACCCGCTCGCGACCGATTCCTTCCGGGCAGGTGACGGCACTGGAAGCCACTTACTTTCTCGTCGCCCAGGCGCTGCTCGGTTCGGTGATCCTGTTCCAGTTCAATCGCTTCACCGTCTGGGCCGGCGTCGCCTCCCTGGTGCTGATCGCCATCTACCCCTTCATGAAGCGGGTGACCTGGTGGCCGCAGCTTTTCCTAGGCCTGGCCTTTTCCTATGGCGCCATCCTGGGCTGGACCAGCCAGACCGGCGGGCTCGGCTGGCCTCCGGTGCTGCTTTATGCCGGCGCCATTCTCTGGGTCATTGGCTATGACACCATCTATGCGCTGCAGGATGTGGAGGACGACGCATTGGTGGGGGTCAAATCCACCGCGCGCCTGTTCGGCGACAATGTGCGTCCGGTAGTCGCCGGCTTTTATGCCGGCGCATTCGTCTTGTGGAACATCGCGTCATTGATGGTCGGCGGCAGCTGGATTTTCGCGGTATTTTCACTCGTGGCCGCCGGTGTGCTGGCCTGGCAACTTCTGACCCTCGATGCCACAGAGCCGGGCAACGCCAAGCTGCGCTTCGACAGCAATCACTATGTCGGCGTGGTGCTGACCCTGGCGCTGATGGCCGACTGGGTCTGGTAAAACGCCGAAAGGGTCAACCGCACCACTGGTTGACCCTTTTCGTCGGACTTTGGATTTGGGCAGGCTGTCAGTTTACGTCGGTCTGGCCCGGCTTGCGACGGTTGAGAAAGCGGGGGCGGCGGGCGGCTTCTGCCGCGAGCCGGCGGCGGGGAGCCGGATCGGAAACCATCAGGCCATCGACCTGCTGGCTATAGGGCATATAGGCACCATCGCCGGCCTTGATGAACAGCGGCAGGCGCAGTTTCTTGCCCCAGTTCTGCCATTCGGCCACGACGTTGTGGTTCCCTTCTTCCTCGAACACCTTGTAGTTGAGCTCGGCATCGGAGTGGACCAATTCGATTGAGCTGGTCAGCATGCCTTCCTCGGAAATGCGGGTGGCCACGGCCACGCCGATGAACTCGGTGACCGGAACCTTGATCTTGATGGCCACACCGCTCTGTTCGAGCTGCTTGCGCACAGTGACCGTCTTGACCGGATCGCGTGGACCATTGTCGTTGGCCGCCACGAACCGGCGATCCGCCAGGGCGGGACGGCCGAAGGCGACAATCACCGAAGACCCTTCCATCGCAACGCCATGAACCATTTTAGATGCCTTCCTGTAACTTCGAGAGCTGGTTATTCCGCTCCGTTTGTGAGGCCAATCTAGCGCGAGGGATTACCCGCCACCTTAATCGGTTCGGTTAAGTTTATCTTGTTTTCCGAGAGGGTTAGCGGGATGTTGCACCTAGTTATGACCGATTAACCTCACGCAGTTGCCCCGTGTTTACCCTAAGGATTTGTGTGCGCGTTGGTCCCGTTCTCGCCATGCGCCTGAGAACGCGGAAGAAATCGGCACCGGCAGGTGAAATGACTCTCTCACTTGCCACAATGGCGCGATCCGGAGACCCAGGCCGCTCTCATCTGCCCATGCACTTCATCACCGCTACTGAGCCACCAAAGCGCCTGCCGTTTCGGTGTCGGTAAACGGCGTCAGCAGAATTGGGCCTGGGCAACTTGGCCTTCGCGCGCGATAGCGTACGGTGCCGGAATGGAGCCGGCGTCAGGCGCCGTCACTCAAGATGTAAACACCCTTCTGTGCGCGCCTCTTGCGGGATGGGGGTGTGGAGCATAAAAGCCCGCCATGCCGGCTTCCGCCCCACCTTATGATGATGATCTCGAATTGCTCCGCGCCAGCGCCGTAGCGGCGGGGATCATTGCCAGCGGCTTTTTCCGCAAGGACGTGAAGTCCTGGACCAAGGACAACGCTTCCCCTGTTAGCGAAGCCGATATCGTCGTCGATCGTTTTCTGGCCAGCAGCCTGCTCAATGCTCGCCCCACCTATGGCTGGTTGAGCGAAGAGACTGTCGACAATCCCAGCCGCCTCGATTGTGACCGTGTATTTGTCGTCGATCCCATCGATGGCACTCGGGCCTTCCTGCGCGGCGAGGATTGCTGGACCGTCTCGCTCGCCGTGGTGGAGCATGGCGTCCCGGTTGCGGGCGTGGTCTATGCCCCGGTGCGCGACGAACTTTATGAGGCCTATCTCGGTGGTGGGGCTCGCCTCAACGGCAAGCCGCTGCAGCGTATCCGCCGGGCCGGCGCCGCGCCGCTGATTCCGGCGCCGGGCGCTGTGCACCAGGAAATGCAGGCGGCCGGTCTCCACTATACTCGTGGCCCCTCCTATCCGTCGCTGGCCTACAGGCTGGTGCAGGTCGCGACCGGCAAGCTCGATGCCGCCGTGGCGCGGCGCGGCAGCCAGGATTGGGACATCGCCGGTGCCGCGGTGATCTTGCGCGAATCCGGTCTCGACTTCGCCGACGTGTGCAGCGGGTTCCCACAATTCAACAGACGAGATGTGCGCCATGGGGCGCTTGCGGCTTTGGGCGACATGAGCCTAAAACCGCTGGTCCATTCGGCGCTGATCAAGGTCTATGGCTGTCCGGCCGAAACCGAACAGGCGACCGAAACTCCTTATCCCTGAACGCGAGAATGACCCATGGCTGACACGACCGAAAAACAATTGCTGCATCTGGTCATCGGTGGCGAATTGTCGAGCCTGGAAGGCGTTACCTTTGCCGACCTTGAAAAGGTCGACATAGTCGGCGTCTATCCCAATTATGCCAGTGCCTACGCAGTCTGGAAGCAGAAGGCGCAGATGACCGTCGACAGCGCCCAGACCCGCTACTTCATCGTGCATCTGCATCGCCTGCTCGATCCGGAAACCAGTAAGTCCTGAGCGTGAGCCAGACTCAAGGGCGCCCCAGCCAAGATTTGCTCGCCATCATTGCGGCCGTGACCTTGGTTGCCGGCCTGGGCTTCATGGGCACATCCCCCTTTATCGCCGACTATGTGGTGATGGCGGGTGGGCTCATTGGCCTTGCCTGGGCGGTGCGCATGCGCTCCGACATATTGGTGCATCGCTCGGCGCTGATGGTCTGTGCCGCGCTTGCGCTCCTGGCCCTGACCCTGCCATTCGTCTACCGCAGCGAGATGGACCTCTTGCCGCTTCTGGCCTGCGCGCCGCTTCTGCTTGCGCCGGGCCTCGCTGCGCTCCTGCTGCGCGATGGCGCCTGGCTTAAGCCGCACGCCGTACCATTGCTTTGCCTGTTCGGCGCGGTCTCGGCGGGTCTCTTGGGCCTGTGGGAGGTGATGAACACCGGCACGGAACGCGTGGGCGTGGGCAATAACCCCATCCATTATGCCGGGATCACCACCATTGTCGGCTTCCTGGCCCTTACCGGCCTGGTGTCCAATCGCGATCCCTGGCGCTGGATTTATCTTCTCGGTCCGGCTTTCGCATTGGTCGGTGTCGTGCTGTCCGCCTCGCGCGGGCCGCTGCTCGCCTGGGCGGCTCTGGCGGCTCTGGCCTTCGTGGTCGTTGTCGTGACGCTGCGGCAGAAGCGTGTGGCGCTGGCGGGACTTGCCATTGTTGCCATCGGCGCAGCCATCTTCATGGTCACCGCGGGTGATAGCCTGGTGATGACGCGCATCACTGGTGGCCTGCAGGCCATCGGCGCAGCCGGGACCGCGGGCGGCGATGCGGTTCCGACATTGCTTGGTGCCGTAAGCGGGCAGGATGCGACACGCGCCGCCATGTACGACACCGGAATTGCCGCTTTCCAGTCTTCACCGCTCTTCGGCATCGGCTTTGGCCAGATGATGCCGTTGGCGCGAGACCTCTATCCGCAATTCGGCGAGTTGCAGACGCTCGAAAACCTGCACAGCGATCTCGCCGACTTCGCCGCGCTCGGCGGTGCCATGGGGCTGGCCGCCTTCGCCCTGATGCTGTTCTCGCCGTTGGCGGCACTGCGAACTGCGCGTCGAAAACCGGCGCTTCTGCTGGGTGCGCTGGTGCTGGTGGTGGGTTATGGCGTGCTCGGGCTGACCAACGCCATGTTCGGCGTCTTGCCCCAGACCGTGCTGTTCGGCACCGGCCTGGCCTATCTCATCGCTCTAGATCGAGCACCAACGGTCTGACGTGTATAGTGCAAAGGCCAGCGCCGAACGCCCTACCTCTTCAACGCGGCCAGCACATGCTCCATGGCGCCCGGCCCACCAATGTTCTGGCGCCCGATAGCTCCGAGGCGCTGACGCTCTTCGGGCGATGCAATGAGCTTGGACAATGCACCAGCCACGGCGTTGGGATCGCCTGGCACGGCTATGCGCGCCTCCCCGAACAGGCGCTGTTCGTCGAGAAAGCGCGATTGCCGGTCCTTGGCACTGGTCATGTGAATAACGGGCTTGCCCAGGCCCAGGGCCTGTACCGTCGCGGTACCAGCCTGCGAAAGCACGATGTCCGACTCGGCCAGCGCATTGCCCATCGCCCGCCCGCGCAGCAAATGCACCACCAGCGCGCCGTCGGTCAGGCTACCAAGATCGTCGCCCTCGGTGCTGAGGAGATTGCTGCGCTGCATGTCGGCTGCACCCGCCAGGTCCTCGACCGAGAGGTCACCGGCGACAGCAAGGAAAATGTCGGGCACCGACCCCGTGTCGAGCTTGCGCAATGCCTTGATCTGGCGCGCAAAGTTATCCACCGTCTCCCCGCGGCTGCCCGGGAGCAGCGTGATGGCCAGCGGGTGCCGGCGCCGGCTTTGGGCGTCATAGTCGCCTAACGGGATTGTATCCATCATCAGATTGCCAGCTGCCTTGGCGTCGATGCCGTCTTCGCGCAGCATGGCGGCGAGATTGTCGGCCCGACAAAAAGCAGTGGCGCAAGTGCGCTTGAGAATGAAGCGCTCCGCCGACGAATAGAGGCGGGCCGCCCCTGTCTTGTAGCAGTCGATATAGAAGAGGTTCTTGTAGCCGCTGAGCCAGGCCAGGGCCGGCACGGTTACATCCCCCACCACCACGACCTTATCGTAGCTGTCGCGCACGGAGCGCAGGAATTTCAGCGCCGGCGGCAGCATGGCGAGGCCGCCTTTGGCGACATCGCGCCGCAACGAGCCCTTTGCCGTGCGGGCTCCACCGGAATCGACACGACCGCGCGGGCCGACAATCGGGCAGATGCCGGCATAGGCCGTGCCGCTGCCCACCACGGGATAGGCTTCAACGCAGATATCCGGCATCAACCGGGCAACGATGGCAGCGGCGATCCAGTCTTCACCATGGCCGTTGGAAATGAAGAGGAAGCGCTGACGCGTCGCTGCCTCGTTCATGGTCAGTTGCCCCGACCGAAGCGTTCGAAGGCGGTGTGGGCGGCGACGGCATCGGCATAGGCCTCCTGCCGGTCGACACTCCAATAGAACAGCTCGTCCAGCGGGATCGGCTTGCCGGTTATGGCGCAGCGCACGAAGGTGCCGGGCTTGAGCACGACATAATCGCCATCGAGGTACCGCAAGCTGGCTTCAGCGGGCGAAAAGCCCTTGTCGAATATGTTCATCCCAGGCTCCCTGCCATTTGTCCGATATAGTCGAGCGGCATCTGCTTCAAAAGAGGCTTTCCTGCGACTCGTCGTCCGTAGGCGTCGCACGGGACGATTTGCGCCGAGCCGGTGGGGCCCCGGCAATGGTCGCCGCCACTTCACCATCGGCAAAGCTCAGGCGTACCCCGTCGCCAGGGCGCAGCGCCACCGCGCTCGAGACCACCTGTCCCTGATCGTCCTGCACCAATGCATAGCCGCGTGCCAGCACATTGCGATAGCTGAGCGTTGCCAGCAACTTGCCCCACTGATCCAGTTGGGTGCGGCGCGATCCCATGCCTGTGCTTGCTGCCGCATCCCCCCGACGCACCAGCGTATCGAGCCGCTGCCCGGCATGGCGGAGATCGGTGCGAATGGGCTGGGCGGTGAGGCGCGGGGTGATACGAGCCATGCCGGATTGCTTGCGTTCAAGCAGTTGCGCCGCGGCACCCGGCAGGCGCCGGGCGCCGGGGTCGAAGGTCAGTCGCGCGCGCTCAATGGTCTTGATCAGCCCTGTCTCGGCCCGGCGGCTGAGCGTCGCTACTCTTTCGGCGCGTTCGAGATGGCGCTGGCGCACCAGGCGTGGCTGGACGGCCGAGGCGAGGCTGGAAAAGGCCAGCCGCCGCGACTGCACGAAATGGCGCAGAGCCCCGGACAATTGGCTGGAGGCCAAGTCAAGGCTTTGACGCGGTGTAGCGACCAGATCGCTGGCCCGCGGCAGGCCGGCGCCGGCGGCGCGCAAGCGGTCGCGCAGGCTCGAAAGACTGCGCCGCGCCGCCTGGCGCTGACGGCTGCCCTGGTCCTCGACATAGGCGATGAGCTCAGCCCGCACCGGCACCGCTGCCTCGGCTGCGGCTGTCGGCGTGGGCGCACGCATGTCGGAGGCATAGTCGATCAGCGTTGTGTCGGTCTCGTGACCCACCGCCGAAATGACGGGAATGCCCGAGGCGGCAACGGCGCGCACCACCGCCTCCTCGTTAAAGCCCCAAAGATCTTCGATGGAGCCACCGCCGCGCGCCACGATGAGCAGGTCGGGGCGCGGAATCGGACCGTCCGGCAGCAGCGCATTGAACCCCTCGATGGCATTGACCACTTCGGGTGCACAGGTCTCACCCTGCACGCGCACCGGCCACAGCAGCACGTGGCTGGGAAACCGGTCATCGAGCCGGTGCAGGATATCCCGGATCACTGCGCCTGTGGGCGAGGTGATGACGCCGATGACGCGCGGCAGATAGGGCAGGGGGCGCTTGCGCTCGCGGGCGAAGAGCCCCTCGGCCAGCAGCTTCTTGCGGCGCTCTTCGAGTAGCGCCATCAGCGCCCCGGCGCCGGCCGGCTCGATATTGTCGATGACGATCTGGTATTTCGACGAACGCGGGAAGGTGGTCAGTCGGCCGGTGGCGATGACCTCGAGTCCTTCCTCGGGTTTGAAGCTGAGTTTTGCGTAATTGCCTTTCCACACCACCGCATCGATCGAGGCGGCATCGTCCTTGAGGGTGAAATAGGCATGTCCCGATGAATGCTGGCCACGGAAACCGGAGATTTCACCGCGTACCCGGACATGGCCGAACTCGTCCTCAACGGTCCGCTTGACCGCCTGGGCGATCTCGGAAACGGTAAATTCGGCGGCATTGGTAAGCTGTTCGGCCATGCGTCTCTCGTGCGGCATGGGGCGGTGGAGGTCAAGAGGGACGACGATGCCCGCTTATAGACGCCGCATAGCGTGTGGCCGCAGCCCCCCTGGCTATTCAGCCGCCTCGGCCTGCGGCGGATGCTCGAGATTGCCCATTGATTGCACGATATGGTTGGCTAGCGCGTCGTAGATGCCGCCATAAGCATGGCTGGCCCGCATCAGGGCAATCTGGGCGTCGGCGAGACGCGGCAGGCCATGCTCGTCGCCAATGACACGCATACCCGGCTGCAGGGCGCTTTCCGGCAGGAACCCCACCGCCAGGTCCGACAGCACTGCCGAGGATATGGCGGTCGCGTTGGACGACGTATAGGCGATGCGGTAGTCCTTGCTGGTGCGCTCGAGCGCGTCCATCGCATCCTTGCGCCAGATGCAATATTGCGGGCCGCAGGCAATCGCCATCGGCTCGTTGGCCAGCGCGCGCCCGCCATGGCTGGCTACCCAGAACATCTTTTCGGTGCGGAAGAGCTCGCCGAAATTCTGATTGGTGCCCTGGGTGAAGACGATGAGATCGTAGCGCCCCGCCTTCATCCCCTCGAGCAACACTTCTGAGGCCATGCAAGACACGTCTACCGCAATGCGTGGATGGGTGCGCTGGAAGCTCGAGAGAATGACCGGCAGAAGCCGTACCGCATAGTCGTCGGGCACGCCAAAGCGAATGGACCCAGCCAGGTCGCCATCGTTGAAATGGTCGAGAATCTCGGCATTGGCACGCAGCATCTTGCGGGCGCGTTCGTATAGCACTTCGCCGTGATGGGTGAGGGTAACGCTGCGGCCATCGCGCGTGAACAGCGAATGTCCCAGCCGCTCCTCAAGCCGTTTGATCTGCATCGACACGGCGGATTGCGTCTTGTTCACCCGCCGCGCCGCCTCGGTGAAGCTGCCGCAATCGGCAATGGCGCAGAAACTCTGCAACTGGTCGAGATCAAGAGGAGCAGCCATTTTGGTCTCATCACGGATTTTGATCGAGAGGATGAAATCTATTTGTTGGACGAATGGAAGTCCAGAGCGCTATCAGGCGCTGACGGTGCAGTGACGCGCCGCCGCGCCGGCCTCCCTCCGGCGCCCATCCTGTTTGTCCTTGGAGATAATCATGGCTCTCTCGCTCCCCGGCGAGCGGTCAGTTGCGGCTGGCTCGCACTCGACGATTTTTGGCGCCTTCTTTGCCTGGGTCGCCCAGGTCAAGGCCGCTCGTCAGCGCCGCACCGCACTCAAAGGGCTCATGGGTCTTGATGCCAATCGTCTGCAAGACCTTGGCATTGATCGCGGCGACATTGCCGATGCCATGGTGGCGCGCAATGGACGCACCCCGGGCATGGTGCTGAGTGCAGCGCGCGCTCGCAACGCCCGCGCCTGAATTCTCGAATTGCGGCCGTTCGTGGCGGCTGCTGACCCGTTGGTTCGAACACGATGAGTGCTCGTGCCATCTCCCGGACCAGTTTTGCCGCTGGTCCCGTTTCCTGATGACTAGCCGGGCCGTGAAATTCACGTGCCCGGCCTTTTTATTTTGCAGTCAGGATGAAAATGCCACGCCCAGTTCGGTGGCGGTTCGCCAGACGATGGCGCAGGAAAAGTGGCGCCCGTCGTCCATGGTCAACTCGAAGTTGTCGGGAATGCCCACCACGCTGGTCACCACCAGCTTGGCGCCAGTCTCGGAAAAATTGCGCATCGTGCAATTGATTGTGGAAAAGCCATTGTTAAAGACGATCTTGCCGCCCTTGAGGGTGCGGTGGCGCGTGGCCCTCGATCGTTCTTCCATGGCAAAAACTCCCGATCAGGGGAGGGCGGCGAAGCCCTCGGCAAACCCATCGAGCGACACCGGTATGCCCACGCCTTCCTCAGGCGTCTTGAACACCACGAAAATGGCAGTGGTCCCTTCGGACAAAACCTTGATCAGGTCGTCATCCAGTTCCACCTCGGCGATGCAGCCATTGGGCAGGCAGCGCACGAAGGCCACGCGGCCCATATCATTGCCGTCGACATTGAGGCCCAGGCCATTGGGTAGCAGCACGCCAAGCGGCGCCAGCACGCGCAGCAGCCTCGCCTCGCGATCGGCGGTCCGCAGCACGATGACCGACAGGCCGACATTGGGCTGGTCTTCGGCAAGGACGTTTTGAATGATGGCGCATTGCTCGGAACTGGCGCCCGGGGGCGTGTCGCAGCTCATCTGCCAGTCGCCATGCTCGGCGCGAACCGTGCCCTGACCCAAAGCGGGTACTGCCAACAGGCCTGCCACAACAGCGCAAACCGTACCAAACTGCTTTGCCCAGACCATCACTCTATCAATTCTCCTGCCGAATCGGCGCATGCGCACAGGCGATTCCTGTTTCTGATACGCGTCCCGGCCTGTCAACCAAAGGCCGGATTTCCGGCAGGTTTTGCCGGGAAACTGGGGCGCGGTTGAGGCATGGCGCCCTCATTGTGGCAGCAATTTGCCGCATGCTGGACCCATCAGCCTACAATAGACTCGGCTCCTCCAATGTGATTTAGGTCAAACAAGAGTTTTACGCTCCGAGGTTGAGTCGGGGCGGCGTTAGCTATGCCGCTATAACCCTCATTCTCGGTGCCAGCCGCCAGAACAGTGCATAGGGGGTTTATGGTGACCGGGCAGTTCTTGAAGAAGTTGGGGGCCGTTTCCGCGGTCGCTTTGGCAATGTCGCCGGCGATCGCGTTCGCGCAGCAGTCCAGCGCCGGGCATCCCGAGCCTGGACAGATTCATCTCCAGCCTTCGGTGACCCCGATCATGGATTCCATCGTGGCTTTCCACGATGGCCCCCTGATGTGGACCATCACCATCATCGTGCTCTTCGTGCTGGCCCTTCTGGTCGCCGTCGTGGTGCGTTTCAACGCCAAGGCCAATCCGGTCCCGGCGCGTTTCACCCACAATACGTTGATCGAGGTGATCTGGACTGTCGTGCCGATCGTCATCCTGATCATCATCGCCATTCCCTCGTTCGGCGTGCTGTCTGACCAGATGACCGTGCCCGATGGCGAGCGCAAATATCTCGGCTCCAACATCTTCTCGTTCGGTGAAGTCGAAGTCCCGGCCCCGGGTCTCGTCGTCAAGGTCTCCGGCGAGCAGTGGTACTGGAACTACGAATATGTGGATCAGGGCGTTGCCTTCGATTCCAACATTCTGGGCAGCGTCGCCACCAATTATCATCAGGACATCAAGCCCGGTCAGCCGCGCCTCCTGGCTGTCGACAACGAGCTCGTCGTTCCGGTCGATACCACCGTTCAACTGCAGATTACGTCGAGCCCGTCAGGTGTGATCCACGCCTTTGCCGTGCCGTCCTTCGGCATCAAGGTCGACGCCGTGCCGGGCCGCCTCAACGAAACCTGGTTCAATGCCCGTCAGACCGGCATCTATTACGGCCAGTGCTCGGAGCTGTGTGGCAAGGATCATGCCTACATGCCGATCGCCGTCCGCGTCGTTACGGCTGAAGAATTTGAGGCCTTTATTACCGCATTCGCCGAGAACCGTGACTACGCCGCGGCTGCCGCCGTGCTGCCGGCTCTCTAAGCATAGGGTCAGGGGAGACAATCTATGGCTACTACAGCAAACCTCGAAGCCCATGCGACCGGGCACGATCATGCGGCGCATGATCACCATACGCCCACCGGCTGGCGCCGTTGGGTATTCTCGACCAACCACAAAGACATCGGGATCATGTACCTGGTGTTTTCGATCATCGCTGGTGTGATCGGCGGCATCCTGTCCGGCCTTATGCGCATGGAGCTGCAGGAGCCTGGCATCCAGATCTTCCACGGCCTGGCCTCCCTGGCCTATGGTCTCGAGGGCGACGCTGCCCTCGATGGCGGCAAGCACATGTTCAACGTGTTCGTGTCCGCCCACGCCCTCATCATGGTGTTCTTCACCGTCATGCCGGCGACCATGGGTGGCTTTGCCAACTATTTCGCTCCCTTGATGGTCGGTGCGCCTGATACCGCCTTCCCGCGTATCAACAACATCGCCTTCTGGCTGCTGCCGCCGGCGCTGCTGCTGACGATCCTGTCGATGTTCTTCGAAGGCCCTGCCGGTGCCCTCGGCTTCGGTGGCGGCTGGACGGCTTACCCGCCGCTGTCGACCTCCGGCCATCCTGGTCCGGCGACTGACTTCGTCATCCTGTCGCTGCACGTCGCTGGTGTGTCCTCGATCCTGGGCGCGATCAACCTGATCACGACCATCCTGAACATGCGCGCGCCCGGCATGACCATCCACAAGATGCCGCTGTTCGCTTGGTCGGTGCTGGTCACCGCCTTCCTGCTGCTGCTCGCCCTGCCGGTTCTGGCTGGCGCCATCACCATGATGCTGACCGATCGTAATTTCGGCACCAGCTTCTTCGCCCCTGAGGGCGGCGGCGATCCGGTGCTCTACCAGCACCTGTTCTGGTTCTTCGGTCACCCCGAAGTGTACATCATGATCCTGCCGGGCTTCGGCATCATCAGCCACATCGTGGCGACCTTCAGCCGTAAGCCGGTTTTCGGCTACATGGCCATGGCCTATGCCATGGTTGCCATCGGCTTCGTCGGCTTCGTCGTGTGGGCCCACCACATGTACACCACCGGCCTGAGCCTCGACGTGCAGCGCTACTTCGTGGCTGCCACCATGGTCATCGCGGTGCCCACGGGCGTGAAGATCTTCTCCTGGATCGCCACCATGTGGGGCGGCTCCATCACCTTCCGTACGCCCATGCTCTGGGCCATCGGCTTCATCTTCCTGTTCACCGTTGGTGGTGTGACCGGTGTGGTGCTGGCCAATGCCGGTGCCGACCGTGCCCTGCACGACACCTATTATGTGGTTGCTCACTTCCACTACGTGCTGTCGCTCGGCGCCGTGTTCTCGATCTTTGCGGGCTGGTACTACTGGTTCCCCAAGATGTCGGGCTACATGTACTCCGAACTCCTCGGCAAGCTGCACTTCTGGATCATGTTTATCGGCGTGAACCTGATCTTCTTCCCGCAGCACTTCCTCGGCCTTGCCGGCATGCCGCGTCGTTACATCGACTATCCGGATGCCTTCGCTCTGTGGAACCGCGTGTCCTCCATCGGCTACTACATCACCTTCGTGGCCATGGTCATCTTCTTCTACGCCACCTGGGAAGCCTTCCGTAAGAAGCGCGTCGCCGGTGACAATCCGTGGGGTGATGGTGCAACGACCCTGGAGTGGACCCTGTCCTCGCCCCCGCCGTTCCACCAGTTCTCGACCCTGCCTCAGATCGACTCGTCCAAGGCTCACTAAGCCGCAGGCGAGACGACATCAGCGGATCGCGCCCAAGGCGCGGTCCGCCACACAAGGAAAGTATCAGTGGCTTATATCGACGACAGCAGGAGCACACCCGCCATGGCGGGCGAAGCACGGGTAGAGGACTACCTGGCGCTGCTCAAGCCGCGCGTCATGTCGCTGGTCGTGTTCACTGCCTTTGTCGGCATGCTGATCGCTCCCGGTTCGATCAACCCGATCATCGGCTTCATCGCCATTGCCTGTATCGCCATCGGGGCAGGGGCCTCCGGCGCGCTCAATATGTGGTATGACGCCGATATCGATGCGGTGATGAGCCGGACCATCAACCGGCCCATTCCCGCCGGTCGGATGGCTGCCTCAGAGGCGCTGGTCTTCGGTGTGGTGCTCTCGGTCTTTTCCGTGATGCTGCTGGGCCTCGCGACCAATTGGGTTGCCGGTGGTTTCCTGGCCTTCACCATCTTCTTCTATGTCGTCGTCTATACGATGTGGCTCAAGCGCTCGACGCCGCAGAACATCGTTATCGGCGGTGCTGCCGGCGCCTTCCCGCCCATGGTGGGCTGGGCCGCGGTGACCGGCACGCTGAGCTGGGAAGGCTTTGCGCTCTTCCTCATCATCTTCCTGTGGACCCCACCGCATTTTTGGGCGCTCGCCCTCTACAAGCAGAGCGACTATGGCGCTGCGGGCATCCCAATGATGCCGAACGTGGTCGGTGAAGTTTCGACCCGCCGGCAGATCCTCGCCTATTCGGTTATCTTGGTCGCGGCCAGCATGTTGCCACTCTTCCTCGGCTTTGCGGGGTGGATTTACGGCGCCATCGCCATCGCCTTCGGCGCGGGCTTCCTCTGGCTGGCCGTTCGTCTGTGGCGCGCTTCGGAAAGCGTTGCCATGCGCAAGGCTGCCCGCAGCCTCTTCACCTTCTCCCTCAGCTATCTGTTCGTGCTGTTCCTGGCGCTTTTGGCTGATACCTTTGTCACCAGAATGGGGCTGCTTTGATCATGGCAACGCAAGCCGAATTTGAAATGCAGCCGATGACCCCGGAGCAGGAGGCGGCCCTCAAGCGCCAGCGCCGTCGTCGCTCCATTGCCCTCGGCGCCGCGCTGGCACTCTTTGCGCTGACGTTCTACGTGCTGACCATCGTCAAGATGGGGCCGGCTCTGTTCGACAGGGCGCTCTAGATGACCGATGTCTTGCACCATCGTAGTCCGGCTTCTGCAGCGCCGAACAATAAGCGCCTGGGCCTGATGCTGGCTGGCATCGCCGCCGGCATGGTGGGCCTGGCCTTCGTGTCGGTGCCGCTCTACCAGATGTTCTGCCAGGTAACCGGCTTCGGTGGCACCACTCAGGTAGCAGCCGATAACCCCAAGGGCGTCATTGCCCGCGAGATGAAGGTCCGGTTCGACGTCAATGTCGAGCGCGCCTTGCCGTGGACGGTGAAGGCTGCGGCGCCGGTGACCGACCGCATTGGCACTGTCGACACGGTCAACTACATCGCGACAAATAATTCCGACAAGCCGCTGACCGGCATGGCCGTGTTCAACGTCACGCCTGAAAAGGCCGGCGTCTATTTCAACAAGATCCAGTGTTTCTGCTTCAACGAGCAGACACTACAGCCGGGCGAGACGGTGGAAATGCCCATCGTCTTCTTTGTCGATCCCGATCTGGACGACAATCCTGAGCTCCACACCATCAAAGAGATTACGCTCTCTTATACCTTCTACGCTTCAGACAGTGAGGGAAGCTGAACATGGCCGCCTTAGAAAAGAACCATGACTACCACATGGTCGAACCGAGCCCCTGGCCGTTCGTCATGTCGGTTGCCGTCTTCGTGCTGGCGATCGGTGGCATCGCTTGGATGCACCATTGGACGCCGTGGCTGTTCTTCATCGGCCTGGCTGGTGTGGTCTACACCTTCTATGCTTGGTGGGCCGATGTGATCAAGGAAGCCAATGGCGGCTTCCATACGCCGGTGGTCCAGCTCCACCATCGCTACGGCATGCTCTTGTTCATTGCCTCCGAAGTCATGTTCTTCGTGGCCTGGTTCTGGGCCTATTTCGATGGCTTCTTCCGCTTCGACGACATCGAGCAGTATGCCCGCGTCGCCTTCACTGGCGGACATTGGCCCCCGACTGGCATCGAACTGTTCGACCCCTGGCACCTGCCGCTGTTCAACACGCTGATCCTGTTGACCTCCGGCACCACGGTGACCTGGGCCCACCATGCGCTGCTTGAAAACGATCGTCAGGGCCTGCGTTGGGGCCTCGTGCTCACCGTGGCGCTCGGCGTGCTGTTCTCTTTCGTTCAGTATCTCGAATACACCCATGCCGGCTTCTCGTTCTCGGGCAACCTCTATGGCGCCACCTTCTTCATGGCGACCGGCTTCCACGGCTTCCACGTCATCATCGGCACCATCTTCCTTCTGATCTGCCTGATCCGTGCCGAACGCGGTGATTTCACCCCCAAGCAGCATCTCGGCTTCGAGTTCGCCGCCTGGTACTGGCACTTCGTGGACGTGGTGTGGCTGTTCCTGTTTGCCTCGGTCTATGTCTGGGGCTCCTGGGGCGTGGCCCTGAGCCATTGAGGCCGAATACGACAATCGGAGAGGGGCGCGGCATGGTCTGCGCCCTTTTTCTTTGGAACATACCATGAGCACCCCCAATCCCATTTTGACCGGCATTGCCTGCCGCTGCCCGCGTTGCGGCAAGGGTAGGTTGTTTTCCGGCTATCTTCAACTTACCCCATCTTGCCCCCAGTGCGGGCTCGACTACGACTTTGCCGATAGTGGCGATGGCCCGGCTGTTTTCGTGATATTTCTGGTCGCGCCGGTGGTGATCATTCTGGCGCTTGTTGTCGGCGCCAGCTTCACCATCCCGCCGTGGATGCATCTCGTGCTATGGATTCCCACGACCTTGATCCTGTCGCTGGCCCTCCTGCCGCCATTCAAGGGCGTGCTGGTCAATGTCCAGTACCGCCATGATGCGCATGAGGGCCATCAATGAGCACTGTTCGCCTCGCCAATCTGCGTTGGACCGATTGGGTCTTTGTCGTCCTGATGCTGGCCCTCGCTGCAACCTGCGTTTTCCTTGGTACCTGGCAAATGGAGCGCTTGGGTGAGAAAGAAGCGCTGATCGCCGCCGTCGATGCCCGCCTGAATGCTGCACCCATCCCGGTGCCGGCCGCCGATACCTGGCCCGATCTCGATGTCGATGCGCTGAATTTCCAGCCGGTGTCGCTGAGCGGCCACTTCGCCTATGACCAGACCAGCACCGTCTTCACCAGCCTGGCCGATCCCAAGGGTCGATATGGCGGTCCCGGCTACTGGGTCATGACCCCCTTCGTGCTCGACGCGGGCGGCACCGTCTTCGTCAATCGCGGCTTCGTGCCGGAGCAGAATCAGGAAGAGGTGATCCTGGGCGGTCTTCATGATGCCAGTGAGGGACAGGTGATCGTCTCGGGGTTGTTGCGCCCTGGGGAGCCCACCGGCTTCATGACCCCCGAGACCAATATGTCCGACCGGGTAGCCTGGGTCCGCGACCCGACGCTGCTTGCCACCATGATCGATCCTGCCCTTGTGCCGGTGGCGCCGTTCTATGTCGATCTTCCGGCCGGCGCGCCCGATGCACTGCCGCAGGGCGGCGAAACCGTCATCAGTTTCCCCAATAACCATTTGGGCTATGCATACACCTGGTATGGCTTTGCCATCGTCGCCATTGTCATGCTCGGCTTCTGGTTGTGGCGGCAGGCGCAGCGGCAGCCAAAACGCTGATCGCGGCAAAACCTTGCGGCTCAGCGCGGCTTTGACTAGGTTGCAACAATTCTAAAAGGGCGCTTCTTCCCGATGCAGTTTGTTTCTACGCGTGGCAAGGCGCCCGCGCTTGGCTTCTCCGACGCAGTTCTGGCAGGACTTGCCGCAGATGGCGGCCTCTACGTGCCGGCATCCTGGCCGCAGGTCAGTGCGGACGAAGTCGCCGGTTTCGCTGGTAAGCCCTATGCCGATGTCGCCTTCGCGATTATCTCCCGCTTCACCCAGGGCGAGATCGATGACGCGACGCTGAAGACCATCATCGACGAAGCCTATGCCAGCTTCCGCCACGCCTCGGTGACGCCGCTGGTGGAGATTGCCCCTGGCCATTTTGTGCTTGAGCTGTTCCATGGTCCGACCCTGGCGTTCAAGGACGTCGCTATGCAGTTCCTCAGCCGGGTGATGGACCATATCCTGGCCCAGCGCGGTCTGCGCGCCACTATTGTCGGCGCCACCTCCGGCGATACCGGTTCTGCCGCCATCGAAGCCTTCCGTGGCCGCGACACCACCGATATCTTCATCCTCCATCCCAAGGGGCGCACCTCGGAGGTGCAGCGCCGGCAGATGACCACCGTGCTCGACGCCAATGTCCACAACATTGCGCTCGAAGGCACCTTCGATGATTGCCAGGACCTGGTGAAGGCCATGTTCAACAATCATGGCTTCCGCGATCGCGTGCGCCTGTCCGGCGTCAATTCGATCAATTGGGGCCGCATCGTCGCGCAGATCGTCTATTATTTCACCGCTGCCGCATCGCTGGGCGCACCACACCGCAAGGTGAGCTTCACCGTGCCCACCGGCAATTTCGGCGATATCTTCGCCGGCTATTGCGCCAAGCAGATGGGCCTGCCAATCGAGCAATTGGTAATCGCCACCAATGCCAACGATATCCTGCGCCGCACGATCGATACCGGGCGCTACGAAATGGCCGGGGTGGAGCCGACGATCAGCCCGTCCATGGATATTCAGATTTCCTCCAATTTCGAACGCCTGCTGTTCGAATCTGCCGGTCGTGACAGCGACGCGGTCAACCGCATGATGTCGAGCCTCAAGCAGTCGCGCGGCTTTGCCTTGCCGGATGCGGCGCTTTCGGCGATCCGCCGCGACTTTGCCGCCGGCACCACCGACGAGGCGGCAACGCGCGCCGTCATCGCTGGGACCTGGAAAAAGAGTGGCTACCTACTCGATCCGCATACCGCCGTTGGTCTTGGCGTTGCCCAGCGCCTGCCGTCCACAGCCGTGCCGATGGTGACGCTGGGCACCGCCCATCCCGCCAAATTCCCAGCTGCGGTGAAGGAAGCCTCGGGTGTCGATGCGGCCCTGCCGAGCTGGTTGGCCGATCTCTATACCCGCGAAGAACGGGTGACCGTGCTGGCCAATGACCAGCGCATGATAGAAGACTTCATCGGGGCGCGTAGCCGCGCGGCCTGAACGACACGGCGAACCCGCGGTCGCGATGGCCGCCGGTTCAGGAGGACCAGTGTGAGCGTACGATCGACAAGTCTCGACAATGGCATGGTGGTTCTCACCGACGACATGCCGCATCTGGAAAGCGCGTCGCTGGGCGTTTGGGTCAAGGCCGGTGCGCGGTCCGAGCGCAAGGCCGAACACGGCATTTCGCACCTCCTCGAACATATGGCCTTCAAAGGCACCAAGACCCGCACGTCGTTGCAGATCGCCGAGGCCATCGAAAATGTCGGCGGTGATCTCAACGCGGCCACCTCCATCGAGCATACCGGTTATTTCGCGCGCGTCCTCAAGGACGATGTGGTGCTGGCGGCTGATATTCTCGCCGATATCCTGCAGAACTCCACCTTCGACGAAGATGAGCTCGCCCGCGAAAAGCAGGTGATCGTCCAGGAAATTGGCGCTGCCCGCGACAATCCCGACGACCATGTCTTCGACCTGTTCCAGGAGGCGGCCTACCCGACCCAGCCCATCGGTCGCACCATTCTGGGCACCGTGGATTCGGTGCGTGCTTTTACGCCTGAGACCGTCCGCAAATATATGCGCCGCAACTATGTGGGCGACCACATGGTGATCGCTGCCGCCGGCAATGTCGACCACGATGGGTTGGTGGAAGTGGCCAAGCAGCGCTTCGCCGACCTCGCGCCCAGCGGCGCACCGGCCCCGCAACGCGCCGAATATCGGGGCGGTCAGGAGCGGCTGGTGTCCGACCATGAACAGGCCCACATCGTTCTCGGCTTCGAAGGTCGCGCCTATAATTCCGATGGCTTCTATGCGGCCCAGGTCCTTGCCTCGGTTCTTGGCGGGGGCATGAGTTCGCGCCTGTTCCAGGAAATCCGCGAGAAGCGCGGCCTGTGCTATTCGGTCTATTCCTTCCACTGGGCCTTTGCCGATAGCGGCGTGTTCGGCGTTGCCGCGGCTACCGGCGAGGACGAAGTCTCCGAGCTCATCCCTGTCGTGCTCGACGAGCTCCGCCGTGCCACCGAGACCATTTCCGATGACGAAGTGGTGCGCGTGCGCAACCAGATCAGGGCGGGTCTGCTGATGTCGCTCGAAAGTCCTTCAGCGCGCGCCGGGCAGCTTGCGCGCCAGCAGATTCTCTGGGGTCGCCCAATCCCCATGGCCGAGACGGTCGAGCGCATCAATCGCATCACCGCCCAGCGCGTGCGCGAGGTCGCCGAGCAGATCTTCACCAAGGGCGCCGTGACCCTGGCCGGTATCGGCCCGATCGATCGACTGGCCGATGTCGAAAGCATCGGCGAGACGCTGCAACGCTGATCCCATGGCCTGGCCCTGGTCCTCGCCCCTGCCTCTGGTTGCTCTGCGTGGTGGTCGGGTCATGCTGCGCCTGCCGGTCATGCGCGACTATGAGCCCTGGTATCGTTTACGCCGCGAGAGCCAGGATTTCCTGAAACCCTTCGAGCCGCGTTGGTCCGAGGCCGATCTGGCGCGACGGGTTTTTGCCATGCGGGTCAAGCGGGCGCGTCAGGAAGCAGAGCAGGGCACCGATTTCACCTTCTTCGTCTTCCTGCCCGATGGTCGTTCCGAAACCCTGGTGGGCGGTATCACCCTCTCCAATATTCGCCGTCGCGCCGCCCAGTTCGTCAATCTTGGCTATTGGATGGGCCAGCCCTATGCCGGCAAGGGGCTGATGAGCGAGGCTGTCTCGGTCACGCTGCCCTTCATCTTCGACACCCTGAGCCTGCACCGCGTCCACGCCGCGTTCCTGCCCACCAACACGCCGTCGCGTCGGGTGCTGGAAAAGAACGGTTTCGTGGAAGAGGGCTATGCCGAACGCTATCTGCAGATCAACGGCCGCTGGGAAGACCACGTTCTCATGGGGCTGACCCATGAGCGCTGGGAAGCGGAAAGAATGGGTGTGCGCCACTGGGTGGCCTAGCGGCTTAAGCGCCCATCAACCCACTGTGGCAGTTTGGCCACAGGAAACGACGCTTGTCGCAAGCGGCAATCTCTCGTACCAAGTTACCGCCCTCCGGGAGGAGAAAGAAAAACCAAGGCTGTGCGGCCTCTTTTGCGCCGCCGCCACAATGAAGCCTAGCGCAGGATTTAACTGCCCCTGATGCGTCACTTTCTCGCCGCCGCGATCTCCCTGGCCGTCGCCTTCCTCTGCCTCACTTCAGCGTGGGCCTTCGAGGTCATTTCCGTTCCCGAGGACGTCAACGCCGTCAATCTCTCCGCCGTGGTCGAGATCGTGCCGGGCCAGGATGGCCGCGTGCAATTGTCGACCGCGCCGGACTCGACCGGCATCATCCGTCGCATCGAAGTGCTGGCGGCCGAGCAGGGCACGAACCCTGCCTTTGCGCTGATCGCACTGCGCAATGACAGCGACCAGCAGATCGAGCGTCTGCTCGTCGCGCCCTTCTTCCGTCTGCCGGGTTCCGGCGTGTTCCAGCCAGATCTAGGCGAAGGCCGCGTCACTGCCGTAACGCCCAGCGCCGGCATCCGCCCGGTCCGCCTCGCCGATCCGGAAGCCGATGTTTTTGAGGTAACGCTCGATCCGGGCTCCACCGTTACCCTCGTTGCTGAGCTGACGTCAGGCAATCTGCCCGAACTCTACCTCTGGCAACCCAATGCCTATCGGGACTATGTGAATTCCTTCACCCTGTTCCGAGGCGTGGTTCTGGGTGTCGCAGCGCTTGCCGCCGTGTTCCTCACCATTATGTTCGTGGTCAAGGGACGCGGTGTTTTCCCCGCTACGGCAGCCGTGGCCTGGGCGGTGCTGGTCTACCTGCTCATCGATTTCGGCATCATGGGGCGCCTGTTCGGCCTGTCCCCAGGTGGCGTGCAGCCTTTACGCGCGGCGGCGGAGGCGGGCATAGCAACGGCCCTGGCCGGATTTTTGTTCATCTACCTCAACCTCCATCGCTGGCATCTGCGCTTCATTCATTTGGCGCTGGGCCTCGCGGCCTTGTTCCTGGCGCTCTTTGCCTTTGCCTTCTTCCAGCCCGCCATTGCCGCCAGCATCGCCCGGCTGGTGCTGGCGCTGCTGGGCGTTTCGGGTTTCTTCCTGATCCTGCTTCTGGCCCTTCGCGGCTATGACCGCGCCGTGCTCCTGGTGCCCACCTGGATCATCTATATCGCCTGGCTGTTCTACGCCTGGCTGGTCATTTCAGGCCAGGTGAGCAATGACGTGGCCCAGCCTGCCGTGGCCGGCGGCCTCGTGCTCATCGTCATGCTGCTTGGCTTCACCGCCGTGCAGCACGCCTTTGCCGAGGGGCAGGTCTCTATCGGTACGCTCAGTGAGGTGGAGCGCCGCGCCCTGGCGCTGACCGGTTCGGGCGATTTTGTCTTCGACTGGAACATCGAGCGCGACCGCGTCACCGTCAGCGACGAACTCGGCACCAGACTGGGCGAAAAGCGTGGCACGTTGCGTGGCGCCATCAAGCGCTGGCTTGACCGCGTCCATCCCGACGACCGCGACCGTTTCCGCACCGCCTTCGATACACTGGTGGAACTGCGCCGCGGCAAGGTTTCCGCCGATATGCGCATCGCCAGCCACGACGGCAGCTATCGCACGTTCCGCATGCGGGTGAAGCCGGTTCTGGGCGGCGATGGCCAGGTCAATCGCATCGTCGGCACCCTGCAGGACGTTACCGAAGACCGCGCCGCGCGCGAACGCCTGCTGCATGACGCCGTGCATGACAGCCTTACCGGCCTGCCCAACCGCCAGCTCTTCCTCGACCGGCTGGAGCGGGCCCTGGTCCGCGCTCGCATCCCCGGCGGCACCAAGCCGGCTGTGTTCCTCATAGACATCGACCGCTTCATGGAGCTCGAGGAACGCATTGGCCATTCCGCAGCCGATTCCGTGCTGCTCGCCATTTCCCGCCGCATCGCGCGCATCATGCGGCCGCTCGATACGGTGGCGCGGGTGTCTGGCGACCAGTTTGCCGTTATCCTCTCTTCCGAACAGGCTGCCAGCAAGATCGCCGAAACCGCGGAGCAAATCCGCAAAGCGCTGAAATCCCCGTTCAATTTCGGCGACCGCGACCTGGTGCTGACCGCCTCGATTGGCGTTACCATCTATGACAGCAATCCCTCGACCGCCGAGGATGTGCTGCGTGATGCCGAGCTGGCCATGTACTACGCCAAGCGGCTGGGCGGCGACCGTATCGAAGCCTATCGTGCTTCCGCCCGTTCTATCGCGGCCTACAACAAGGCAAGCGAGGAAGATCTCGAGCGCGGTATGAAGCAGGGCGAGCTGCATGTGCAGTTCCAGCCGATCATGGATCTGCAGACCGGTCAGATGGCCGGTGCCGAGGCGCTGATGCGTTGGACCCATCCCACCCGCGGCCTGGTCATGCCCGACGAATTCGTGCCGCTGGCGGAGCGCTCGGGCCAGATTGAAAAGCTGGGCCGCCTGGCTTTCGAGCAGGCGGCGGCGCAGGCCCGCGAATGGATGACCACACCGGGCCTGCCGGAAGGGTTCTTCATCTCGGTCAACCTCTCTCCTACCCAGTTGGCGACGGAGACGCTGCTGACCGACATGCGCAACCTATTGTCCCGCGACAAGGAACTGGCCGCCCACCTCAAGCTAGAGATTACCGAGAGCCAGGCCATGACCAATCCGGAGCATTCCGCCCATATGCTTGAGGCACTGCGCAATCTCGGCGTTGGGGTGGCGCTCGACGATTTCGGCACTGGCCATTCCTCGTTGAGCTATCTCCACCGCTTCCCGATCGACACCATCAAGATTGCTGCGCCTTTCGTGCGGTTGAGCACCGAAAACGGCATTGCCCAGACCCAGGCGCCGATCATTCGTGCCGTCGTGGCCCTGGCCACCGATCTCGATCTGTTGGTGATTGCCGAGGGTGTTGAAACGCAGGACGAAGTGGATCGCCTGCGCGACCTCAACTGCCGCTATGCACAGGGCTTCGTCTTTGGATCGGCCATGACCGGCGTGGAGCTTGGCAAGAAGCTGGCGGTGCAGCTGGGGCGGTAAACCCGCTCACAAGCTAGAGTGGCCGCGCTAACCGTGCCCGACTTCCGTGCTGAGGCTGGCGCGGGTGATATGCAGGCTGGCCAGCGCATGGTCGTAGCGGTCTTCCACCGGCACGTCGAACAGCAGTTCACGGCTGAACGGCGCAGTCAGCCAGCCATTGGCGCTGATCTCGTCTTCCAACTGCCCGGGACTCCAGCCACAACAGCCCAGCGCCAGGAGAGAGGCGCGCGGTGCCGGCCCGAATGCCATGGCCTTGAGCACATCCAGCGTCGCCGTCAGCCCGACCTCTTCAGACACCTGATAGGTATTGCCGCTCTGGTAGTCGGCGCTGTGCAGTACGAAGCCGCGCCCCTTTTCCACCGGTCCACCGCGCATGACCGCACGCTGCCGGATCGCGTCTGGAAGCCGGATCACCGCATCGGGATCGCCCAGATCCAGTTCGTCCAGAATATCGGCGAAGCGCAGATTGGCCATTTCGTGGTTGACCACCAGTCCCATGGCGCCTTCGGTGCCGTGGCCGACGATCAGGATGACGCTTTCGGCAAAGCGCTCATCCTCCATATCAGGCATGGCGATCAGAAAATGTCCTTCGAGCGAGTTCATGATCCCAAGTGTAAAGGGCCCGGCCCGCCCTGCCAAGCGAACCAGGGCCGCAGCCGGACAATTGAGCATCACGAAGGCCTGATCGCCGATCAGCTATTCCTTCACCTTCTGCTGCGCTAATGCCAGCACCATGCGCACCCTTCTTGCTCTGCTCACAGTGCCGTTTCTTGCCCTGTCGCCCGCTTTGGCGGGCGAAACCGCCTGGCAGGAACTGGCGCCGGGCGTGACCCTCCGGCTGATCAGCACCGGGATCGTCAAGGCCGACGGCACCACCCTGATGGCGCTCGAAATCGACATGCCTGCCGATACCAAGACCTATTGGCGCGTACCCGGCGATACCGGCCTGCCAACGCAAATCGACTTTACAGGCTCCATCGGCGTTTCCGGGCACGAAATGCATTGGCCCTATCCGGTGCGCGACCAGAAGGCGGATTATCTTGATTATGTCTATTTCGGTCATGTGGTACTGCCCTTCGCCGTGACGGTGGATGACCCCGCCGGTCGCGTCGAGGCGGCCGTGACCCTTGGTGTCTGTGCCGAAATCTGCATTCCGGCCCAGGCTCGTCTCAGCCTTGAACTCCGCGATGCGGCGCCCGACCGGGCCAATGGCCTGCGCATCCGCCAAGCCTTGGCCAGCGTCCCTGCCAGGTGGGCCGAACCCGATGAGCCGATCGGCGCTGTGGAAGTGCTTGATGGCGGCAAGGCCATCGGGGTGTGGATAAATGACGATGGCTTTGATCCCGCGAGCTTGATTGCCTCCACCCAGGAGGGTTTTCCGGTGTTCGGTGCGCCGCAAAAAAGCCCTCAAACCAACCTAGTCACGCTTCCCATCCATGGAAAAACGGACAATAGTGCCCTGCAAGGCAAGATTGTTCAGCTTACATTCATGACCGGCATGGGAGCCTTTGAGGTCAGCCGGACCATTGGTAAGCCTGTGGACGACGTAACTGCACCGCGCCCATAGACCGCCGGGTCTTGCTTGCGGCGGCAAAGCCGCATATCGCGGTGCAGAGTTTTGGAGTAGGCGGCGCTGACCGCCAGAGGCATGGGGCATTTCCACCAATGATCGAACGTGGCAATCCGATCCCGTCTATCGGGATCAAGCTTGTGACGGCGACCGGGACCAGCGACACCACCAGCGACGCGGTTTTGGGCGAAGGCACAGTTGTTCTGTTCTCCGTGCCTGGGGCCTTCACCCCGACCTGCCATGTCAATCATCTGCCCGGTTTCCTGGCCAATGCCGACAAGCTGCATGCGGCCGGTGTCGACAAGATCGTCTGCGCCAGCGTCAACGACGCCTTCGTGATGAAGGCGTGGGCCGAGGCCAGCGACGCGCTTGGTGCGGTCGAGTTCATCGCTGACGGCAATGGCGACCTCGCCAAGGCCATGGGCCTCGACAAGCAATTTGGCGGGCTTGGCCTGCGCTTCGTGCGCTCTGCCATGATTATTCGCGACGGCGTCCTCTCCGATGTGTTCGTCGAAGATGCGCCTGGCGTCAACGCCAGCGGCGCCCCCGCCATTCTGATGGCCCTCCAGGCCGCTGCAGCCTAATTTGTCAGGAGCGACAGACATGACCACGACCCTGACCACCACCTTGCGTTTTGCCTCACTCGGCGCCATGGCCGTTCTTCTCGCCGGCTGCTCCATGGGCGGCCTCATGGGCGGTGGCTCGCGCGACACCGCGCAGCTGCAGAATGCCACGGCCACCCCGGCTGCCGTTGCCCAGGCGCAGACCAGCGCCCTGCCGGTGATCGCCACCGAATGCCCGCCGATCAAGGTGCGTCTGGGCGGCGAAGCCATGTTCTATTATGGCGGCGGCCGCACCGGCGATGCCAAGTCCCTGCAATATCAGGGCGTCATCGACGAGACCTCGCGCAACTGCGTCGTCTCCAACGGCCAGATCACGGTCAATATGGGTGTCACCGGCCGCGTGCTGCTCGGCCCTGCCGGCAAGCAGACCTCGGTCAATGCTCCGATCCGCTTTGCGGTCGAGCGCGACGGCCAGGCCATCTTCTCGGAAAAGTACACCATTCCTGTTGCCATCACGCCGCCAGCCCAGTCGGCTGAATTCGTGAAGGTCGTCAACAGCGTCAATATTCCCTATCTCGGTGGCGAAAACATCACCATCTGGGTCGGGTTCGACACGCGCGGCTGATTTCAGCGCGGCAGACAAGAAAAAGGCCCGGATCGCTCCGGGCCTTTTGTTTACTCGGCTGCCTTCGGCAGCTCAACGGGCTTTTCCCATTTCAACACCGGCTGACGGGCCGCGCGGGTCTCGTCGAGGCGACGGCGCGGGGCCTTGAGCGGGGCTGCAGTAAAGCGCTCGGTATTGCCGGCCTTGGCGTCGTTGGCCAACTCCGCCATCACGTCGCAGAAGCGATCCAGCGTCTGCTTGCTCTCGCTTTCTGTCGGCTCGACCAGCATGGCGCCATGCACCACCAGGGGGAAATACATGGTCATGGGGTGAAAACCCTCATCGATCATCGCCTTGGCGAAGTCGAGCGTGGTGACGCCCGTGCCCTTGAGGAAGCTGTCGTCGAACAGCGCCTCGTGCATGGTCGGATAGTCAGGGAAGGGCACCGAGAACACATCCTGCAGCCGCGCCTTGATATAGTTGGCGTTGAGCACCGCGTCTTCCGCCGCCTGCGCCAGCCCGTCGGCACCATGGCTCAGCATATAGGTGAGCGCGCGCACATACATGCCCATCTGACCATGGAAGGCGGTGACGCGACCCAGGGCCTGATCTTCGATATGCTCGACCAGGTCCAGCCCATTGGCACCCTTGCGGACGAACGGCACCGGCGCGAAGGGCGCCAGAGCCTCGGACAGCACGACAGGGCCGGCGCCCGGCCCGCCCCCGCCATGCGGCGTCGAGAAGGTCTTGTGCAGGTTGATATGCATCGCGTCGATGCCGAGGTCGCCTGGACGGACGACGCCCATAATGGCGTTGAAATTGGCGCCATCGCAGTAAAAGAACGCCCCGGCCTCATGCACGGCCCTGGCAATCTCGATGACCTGCGGCTCGAACAGCCCGCAGGTGTTCGGATTGGTCAGCATGATCGCGGCGACCTCCGGCGACAGCGCCGCCTTGACTGCTTCGACATCGACCGTGCCATCGGCCTTGGCCGGGACGGGCTTGACCGTGTAGCCGAGGAAGGCTGCGGTGGCCGGGTTGGTGCCGTGGGCGCTTTCGGGCACGAGCACGACGGTGCGGTGCGCGTCGCCCTTGGACTCCTGTGCCGCCTTGATGGCCATCATTCCCAGAAGCTCGCCATGGGCGCCCGCCTTGGGCGAGAGCGCCACGGCAGCCGTATTGGTGAGCGTCATCAGCCAATGGCTGAGTTCGTTCATCAGCTCCAGCGCGCCCTGCACGGTAGAGACCGGTTGCAGCGGATGAATGTCGGAGAAGCCGGGCAGGCGGGCCATTTTCTCGTTGAGGCGCGGATTGTGCTTCATCGTGCACGAGCCCAACGGATACATGCCGCTATCGATCGAGTGGTTGAGCCGCGACAAGCGCACATAATGGCGCATGGCTTCAGGCTCGGTCAGGCCCGCCAGATCGAGCCTGCTCTTGCGGCCAAACCCGCCGAGGCGGTTTCTGGTCAACTCTACCTCCGGGAGGTCGACGCCGGAATGTTCGGTGTCACCGATTTCGAACAGCAGCGGTTCGTCGGGTAGTAGCGCCGAGCCTGAGGCGGAGGTGCCCAGGGTGCCGATGCCGGTGGGGCGGCCTTGCGTGTTCATGCTCATGCCAGTTCCTCCGTCAGGGCGGCGACCAGTGCGGCAATGTCGGCCTCAGTGGTGAGTTCAGTGGCAGCAAGGATGATCAGGTTTTCGACACTTTGCTCATCCGGCAGCAAGCGGCTGACCGGCACACCGGCAAGAATGCCACGGTTGGCGAGGCGCTCGACCAGACCGGCAGCGGGCTGCGACACCCTGATTGTCATTTCGTTGAAAAATGTGTCGTTGAGCACACGCACACCGGGGACACCGGCCAGCGCATCGGCCAGCTTTATCGCATTGGCATGGTTGAGCCGCGCCAGACGGGTAAACCCCGCCTCGCCGAGTAGCGCCATGTGAATTGAAAAGGCCAGCGCACAAAGGCCGGAATTGGTGCAGATGTTCGACGTCGCCTTTTCGCGGCGGATATGCTGCTCGCGGGTGGAGAGCGTCAGCACGAAGCCGCGATTCCCGTCGGCATCGACAGTCTCGCCACACAGCCGCCCGGGCATCTGGCGGATGAATTCCTTTTTGGTCGCCATCAGCCCGAGATAGGGACCGCCGAAATTGAGCGCATTGCCGATGGACTGGCCCTCGGCCACCACGATATCGGCGCCCAACGCCCCTGGAGCTTCCAGGAGGCCCAGCGACACCACTTCGGTCACAACGACGATCAGCAGCCCGCCTTGGGCATGAACGGCGTCTGCTGCGGCCCTGAGGTCGCGCAAGTGGCCGTAGAAATCTGGCGTCTGGATGACGATCGCGGCGGTATCGCCATCGATCTGGTTCAGAATGTCGCCCTGACCCTCCGGCGACGGCGATAGGCACACCAGATCTGCGTCGTCCTTGAGATAGGCTTTCACCACGTCACGGTAGTGTGGATGCAGGCCACCAGAAAGGATGATCCGGTTTTTGCGCGTGAGGCGGCGCGCCATCAACACGGCTTCGGCAGTGCCGGTGGAGCCGTCATAGAGCGAAGCATTGGCCACATCCATTCCGGTGATCTTGGCCACCTGCGTCTGGAACTCGAACAGCATCTGCAGGGTGCCCTGCGAGATTTCCGGCTGGTAGGGAGTATAGGCCGTGAGCCATTCCGACCGCTGGATCAGATGATCCACCGTCGCTGGGACGTGGTGGCGATAGGCCCCGGCCCCGACAAAGAACGGACCATCGCCGGCGGCGTGGTTTTTGCCGGCAAGGGCGCGCATATGCGCCTCGACCAAAAATTCCGGGCTATGGGCCGGCAGGTCGAGCGTGAAGGATTTGAGGGCACTGGCCGGCACGGCGCTGAACAGCGCCTCGACACTGGGCGCACCGATCACACCGAGCATCTCGGCGCGCTCATGGGCGGAATGGGGAAGATAGCGCATGATGTCCAGGTCTTAGAGTGTCAGCTCGGCATAGCCGTCGGCGTCGAGCAGGGTGTCGATTTCGCCGGCGTCAGCAATGGTGATCTTGAACATCCAGCCGCCGGCCTCGGCGGCGGAATTGACCAGACCCGGTTCACCATTGAGGGCTTCGTTCACCTCGGTGACAGTGCCTGACACCGGCGCGTAGATTTCCGAAGCAGCCTTGACCGACTCGACCACGGCCGCTTCGTCGCCCTTCTTGAGCACCTTGCCCAGGGCGGGCAGCTCGACGAAGACGATGTCCCCCAGCTGCTCCTGGGCATAGTGGGTGATGCCGACGATCCCGGTCGAACCCTCAACGCGGATATATTCGTGGTCTGGCGTGAATTTGGTGGTCATAGGGGGGCCTCAGGCTGATTTGCGGAAGTAACGGTGGGGAACAAAGGGAAGCGCGACGACTTCGGCCTTCTGAGCACGGCCGCGAACGGAGACCTGTAGGGCCGTGCCGATATCGCTCAGGGCAGGGGGCACGAAACCCAAGGCTATGGCCCGCCCGATAGAGGGCGCAAAGCCGCCGCTGGTGACGATGCCGACGGCATTGCCATCGGCGTCGAGAATTTCGGCCCCTTCGCGGGCCGGCGCGCCTTCGACCAGAAGGCCGATGCGCTTGCGGGACAACTCCCCTTGCCGCTCGGCCAGTATGCGAGAGGCGCCTGGAAAATCGGCAGCCTCGCGACGACGCTTGGAGACGGCGAAGCCAAGGTCGGCTTCGATCGGCGAGACGGTTTCGTCGAGGTCATGGCCATAGAGCGGCAGTCCGGCTTCGAGCCGCAGGCTGTCCCGGGCACCGAGGCCGATCGGCTTGACGCGCGGATCGGCGAGCAGCGCGTCCCAGAGGGCTGCGGCATTGTCGCCAGGCACCAGAATTTCAAAGCCGTCCTCGCCGGTATAGCCGGAGCGAGAAATCGTTGCTTTCACCCCGTTCCATTCATAGCGGCCATACTGCATGAAACCGAGTTGCGCGGCGTCAGGCACCAGCGCCGACATGACATTGACCGCCTCCGGCCCTTGCAGGGCCAGCAAGCCGCCGTCGTCCGCGCGGTGCAAGATAGCCTTGTCACCCGCCGCTTTGGCTATGATGGCAAAATCGTTTTCCTTGGTGCCGGCATTGACCACGATCAACAGCGAGCCCGGCGTGGTCGGCGAGCGGCCCACCATCAGGTCGTCCACAGCGCCGCCGGTATCGTTGAGCAGCAGCGTGTAGCGCATCTGGCCGGGCTTGAGTCCGGCGATATCGCCAGAGATCAGCGGTTCGATGACAGCGGCGATGGCTGCGTGGTCCGCCTCGGCGTCGCCGGAGGGATTGGTGAGGGTGAGAAAGCTCGGTCCCATATGGCTGACATCGAACAGGCCGGCCTGCTCGCGCGTCCATTTGTGCTCGGCCATGATACCGGTGGGATACTGCACCGGCAGGGCATAGCCGCCAAACGGCACGATGCGGCCGCCGGCGGCGACGTGACGATCGTAGAGTGGGGTTTGCTTGAGGTCTTCTGTGGAGGCTTCGGCCATGAACTCTCTCTGGCTGGACGGCGACACGACAAGGCTCCGCCTTACGGCGGGAATGCGTGCCCCCTCTGTCCTTGCCCTGAGAGATTTCCCGGCTGAGCACCGGTTGCTCCTTCGGAGAGGCCGTTAAGCCTGCTTTCCAGAGTTTCTGACCTGACTGCGGTCCTTTGGCCTGAGAGTTTCCGGGGCGGTTGCTCCTTCGGCGCCGGCACAAGGCCAGTCTCTCCCGCAGTCATCGGCACCATGGTGGAGATTTTTGCTTGCGTCAATCTGCGTCAAGAATTGTTCTGCTATCCAACCCGCAGTGCCCGGGGAACTCGCCTGCAGAGTCCCAGACTTCCAGCCAAAGTGCCCCCACCCCGCCTCCCCCTGAAGACGGGGGAGGAGCCCATCCAGCTTGTCCTCGCAATTGGGAGCCACTGCTGTTCTTATCCTCCTCGTGAGAGGGGGAGGTCGGGTAGGGGCCTCGTCAATTCGCATCAAACAAAAAAGGCGGGCATCGCTGCCCGCCTTTAAAATTCATGTGGACCGTTCGATCCTTAGTTCAGCCGGCCTGCGACATCGGCGATGGCGGCGTCGATGACCTTGCCACCATTCTTGTTCATCTCGTCGGACAGCACTGCACGGGCTGCCTCGATGGCGATGTCGGCAGAGCGCGACCGCACTTCGGCGAGCGCCTGAGCCTCGGCCTGGGCGATCTTGTCTTCCACGGCCTTGGTGCGACGGGTCACCAAATCTTCCAGCGAAGCCTTGGCTTCGACGGTGAGGCGCTCGGCCTCCTGCTTGGCGGCAGTCACGATGCCCTCGGCTTCGCGTTCGGCGGCAGCGCGCTTCTGTTCGTATTCGACGAGCAGGGCGGCAGCCTCAGTACGCAGGCGCTTGGCCTCCGCGATGTCGGTCTCGATCTGCTTGATCTTGCCGTCCAGCATCTTGGCGATGATCTTCGGCACGCCGAAATAGATCATCAGGCCCAGGAAGAGGACGAGGCCGACCGTTGCAAAGAAGCTGTTATCCAACCATTCAGCCATGGCGATTACCCCTTAACCTTGGCAACGGCAGCGCGAACGCTGTCTGCCGACACGTCGCCGACGATCTGCCCGACAACGGCCTGGGCCGTCTCTGCAGCAATCTCGTCCACATGGGTGAGGGCCTCGGCCTTGGTCTGGGCGATGCGGGCTTCCGCCGCCGTAACCTTGGCGCTGAGATCAGCCTCGACGGCAGTGCGCTTGACAGCGAGATCCGCCTGGATGGCGTCACGCGTCTGGTTGGCAATCCCCTGAGCGTTGGACTTGGCATCGGCCAAGGCCTTCTCATAGGCAGCAATGGCAGCGTCGGTCTTCTGGCGATCCGCGTCGGCGGCAGCCAGATCGGCATCGATCAGGGCCTTGCGGTTTTCCAGGATCCCGCCGATGCGCGGCAGAGCGACCTTGCTCAGCAGCACGTAGAGTGCGGCGAAGGTAATGGCGAGCCACACCAGCTGGCTGGGGAAGGTCGCGGGATCGAAAGGAGGGAACACGCCCGAACCATGGTCACCGCCATGCGCTTCGGTCGTGGCATGCGTATCAGCGGTCGGGTCGCCGTGGGCGGCGTCCGTGCCGTGAGCAGCATCGACAGCATGTTCTGCTGCCGGGGTTTCCGCTTCTTGAGCGTAGGCTTGCGTTACCATCTGGTCGAGGTCCCGTTAAATCCGGTCATCCGGCCGAAGGACCGGAGAAGGGAGCGCAGCCGAGCGAGATGCCCGGCCGCGTTAGTCTCGTGCTGTCGCGAATTAGGCGACGAACAGCAGGATCAGGGCAACCAGGAACGAGAAGATGCCCAGAGCTTCGGTCACGGCGAAACCGAAAATCAGGTTACCGAACTGGCTCGGAGCAGCCGACGGGTTGCGCAGGGCACCCGACAGGAAGTTGCCGAAGATGTTGGCCACGCCAAGGGCGGCGCCAGCCATACCGAAGGTAGCAATACCGGCACCGATGTACTTCGCGGCTTCAGCTTCCATTTCAAAGTCCTTTCAAGCGACTATGGGTTCCGGCGGGCCATCCGCCGAGATTGGTGGTTAGTGGGAGGGGTGGATCGCGTCGTTGAGATACATGCAGGTCAGGACCGCAAAGACATAGGCCTGAACTGAACCGACGAGAAACTCGAGACCGGTGAGGGCAATTGCCATCAGGATCGGCAGGATGGAGGCGACCCAGCCGACGGCACCCAGTCCGGCGATCATCATCACGGCAAAGCCGGTAAAGACCTTGAGTGTGATGTGACCGGCAAGAATGTTGCCGAACAGACGGACCGAGAGGCTGATCGGACGCGAGAGGAAGGAGATGACCTCGATCGGCGTCACGATGGGAAGGATATAGCCGGGAACACCGGCAGGCACGAACAGCTTGAGGAATTTCGGGCCGTTCTTGACGAAGCCATAGACGATGACGGTCACGAAAACCAGCATCGAGAGGGCGAAGGTGACGATGATGTGGCTGGTGACGGTGAAGAAGTATGGCACCATGCCGAACATGTTTGCCACGAAGATGAAGGTGAACAGCGAGAACACCAGCGGGAAGAACTTCATGCCGGCGGTGCCTGCCGAACTTCGCACCATTCCTGCCACGAACTCGTAGAGCAGTTCGGACACGAGCTGCGCACGGGTCGGGATCAGCTTCTTGCCGGACGTGGTCAGCAGCAGGAAGGCGACGATGGTCGCCACGGTGAGGACCATGAACAGCGCCGAATTGGTAAAGGCGATGGTCGTGCCAGAACCTTCGGTGCCGTCACCACCAATGGTGAAAAGCTTGGCAATGTCATAGATGACAAACTGGTGGATCGGGTCAGTACCGGCCATGGAGCCCTCTAATCGTCATCAATTTTCATTCCGCTCTTCGTCTTCCGCGTCGGGACCGAGATCGGCACCCTTCGGGGCAGGCGATGCGGCGTTCATTTCCGTCACCACGCGGATGACGTTCAGGATTCCAGCGGCGAAGCCCATCAGCAGAAGGATGAGCAAACCCCAGGGGCTGGTCCCCAGGCCAAAGTCGATCAGGTAGCCGATGCCGGCACCCACCAGAACCGCGGCGATGAACTCGGTGCCGATGCGCAGGCCGCGCGCCAGACCGGTCATTTCCGGGGAAGCGTCCCTCGAGGCTCTGTTGTCCTCCAGATCCCGCTCCCGCTTGGCCGAAGCAATACGCGATGCAAGATCGCGCGTCGCCTCTCGAGCATGTGCGGCTTTGCCCTGGTCGTCAGACGGCTTGGTCACCCGCTGCTTCCTCCGGCCGGCCGCATTCCCGGGGATTCCGGGCTGCCCTTCAAGTTGGGCGCAACATAGTGGTGGCCCCAAAAGGTGTCAAGGCGCATTGAAAAGGCATAAGTCTTTGTATTTTCAGCGGTATTCGAACCATTTCCGGGGTGCGGCATGCTGTCCACACCGTGATCGTGGCAGAGTCATGGCGCGCTTGGGGGATTCTTGGTCCCTGCTGGGTGTCTGCGGATGTCAGCTCCCGTTCAGGATCGAAGCGATAGGGAAGGCATGAGCGGAGGCCCCCATGAGCAAAAAGCGGCTGCTGTTATTCTGCCTTCTTGGTCCCTTTCTATCCTTGTGCGTTCTTAGGTTCTTGCTGGCGAGTGACACTTTGGATGCCTTCGATCCATTTTTTCTCGTGGTTGTTTACCCACCTGCTCTCGCCATGGGATGCCTGCCATTCATTGCTGCAGCCGGCGTCGACCAGGTGCTCGAGGAGAAAGGCCTGCCATTTCGGCCAGCGATCATGCTCATGGTGGGATTTCTCTTCAGCTTCGTACCGATTGCCGTTCCTGTCATTCTGTTCGGCCTGTGGTCGCCGCTGGTCCTGTTCTGGGGCCTGCTTGGCGGGCCTCCGGCTGCGATCTGTTCTCTGCTCGCCGCAATCGGCGCGCGCAAGCCGGCCGCCTGAGGCAGCCAAGGCATGGCGCCGTTGAGGTTGTGTGTTGCTTCCGATTGAGGCAATGCAGGAGGTGAATGTCAGCAAAACAGGAAAAGCATGATGGATCTGTCCGAAGTCGAGCGTCTGGTCAGCGAGTTGCTGGCAACCGGAGAGATGAACGAGGACACTTCGGCCGATCTCGAACGCATTCTTGCCGAGGCGCGTGCCGGTCAGTCCTATCCGGACGATCTCGACTATCTCGCAGCTCTTCATGCCAGGATTCTTTCCGCCGGTGCTCCGCAGGCCAATATAGCAGCGCCGACAGCCATCCATGAAGACATCGAAACCCTGCGCCGGGAAAACGCGCAACTGCGCGCCGAACTGCAGGACGCGCGCCAGATCATTTCCGAACTGGAAGCCCGCCTCACCCTGTAGCGCCGGCTACACGGCCTCGAGAAAACCCTCTGCGGTGGTCAAATCCACCGACACCAGCTGACTCACCCCGCGTTCGGCCATCGTAACGCCGAACAGGCGGTCGACGCGGCTCATGGTGATGGGATTGTGCGTAATGACCATAAAACGCGTATTGGTGCGCTGGCGCATATTGTCGAGCAGATTGCAGAAGCGCTCGACATTGGCGTCATCGAGCGGCGCATCGACCTCGTCGAGGACGCAGATCGGCGCTGGATTGGTGAGAAAAACCGCAAAAATCAGGCTCATGGCGGTCAGCGCCTGTTCGCCGCCGGACAGCAGCGTCATGGTCTGGGGCTTCTTGCCGGGCGGGCGGGCGATGATCTCCAGCCCGGCTTCCAGCGGGTCATCGCTCTCCACGAAGGTCAGCTCGGCCGTGCCGCCGCCGAACAGCGTCGTGAACAGCTCCTGGAAATAGGCATTGACCTTGCCGAAAGCCTCATTGAGCCGCGCGCGGCCTTCGCGGTTGAGCGAGGAAATGGCGCTGCGCAGCTTGGCGATGGCCTCGATGATGTCGTCGCGGTCCGCCACCATCTTGTCGAGCTTTTCCTGGACCTCCTCGGCTTCCTTTTCGGCCGAAAGATTGACCCCGCCCAGGCGCTCCCGATCGGCCTTGAGCCGTTCCAGCTTCTGCTCGGTGGGGCTTTCGGGGGGCAGGGCCTCTTCAGCGCGAATACCCGAGGCTTCGAGCGTCTTGCTCGCCGGAATGCCAAGCGATTCTTCGGTCTGCCGCTCGATCTGCTGGCGTTGGGCGATGAAGCCCTTGAGACGCTCGTCGATACGCGTCAGCTCGATACGGACATCGTTGACCCCATCGCCGGCTGACTTGACGGCACGGTCGGCGTCGCGCCAGGCGGTTTGCGCGGCCGAGAGCCGGTCCCCGGCCTCCTTGTAGTCGATCTGCGCGTCTTCGATCTGGTCGTCGAGCTGGGCCTTGCGGCTCGAAAAGCCTTCCGGTGCCTCGGTAATGCCGGCCAGCTGCGCCTCCACCTCGCGGGTGCGCTGGTCGAGCGTATCGAGCTGCGCCTGGGCGCCATCGCGGCGGCGCTGCCAGGCGGCGGCGTCGCGGGTCAGCTGATCAAGGCGGGCGCTTCGCATGCGCGTGGCAGCCTCCACCGTGCCGAGATTGAGCCGAGCCTGCTCGGCCCGCTCCCGCAGAGCGGACAAGCGGCGCTGTCCGTCTTCGGCGGCGGCCGCAAATGCGTCCTCGTCGCCTGCCTCTGCCAGCATGTCTTCGGCCTCGGCGCGGGCGGCCTCGGCTTCCTCCTGGCCGGAGGTTATGCGCTGCAACGCTTCTTCAAGCGCCGAGCGGCGGCTGGCGAATTCGCCCAACGCCCGCTGCGCCTGGTCCAAGGCGATCTGCGCCGCGCCGATGGCATGCTGGGCCTTGCGCCAATCCTCGCGGCGCGTTCGCTCTTCGTGGCGTCGCTCATCGAGCGCGTTGGTCAGCATGTCGATATCGCGTCGCCACGCATTGCGCTCAGCCTTGGCGCGCGCGATTTCCTCGTCCAGCTCCGCCAGCCGATTGCGCTGGGCCAAGCGCTGTGCTGCCGCTGTCGGTGCGTCTGCCGCAGCGACAAAGCCGTCCCAACGCCAGAGCGCACCCTCGATCGTCACCAGCCGCTGGCCCGGCCACAACGCTGTCATCAGCCCCGGCCCATCCACTGCATCGACCAGCCCGATCTGATCGAGCCGGCGCTTCAGCAGCGGCGTGCCGGAGACATAGCGCGACAACGGCTCGGCGCCCTGCGGGAGCGGCGGGTCGTCATAGCCCTCAATGGCGATCGACCAGTGCATCGGCGCCCCGGCATCGGATGAGGCTTCGAGATCATCGCCCAGCGCCGCACCCAGCGCCGTTTCGTAGCCGGATTGCACCTGCAATTCATCGACAATAGCAGGCCATAGGCTGGCGCCGATATTGAGCATCTTGCCCAAGGTCGATGCCTCAGCCTCGAGCCCGCTCACCAGCGCGTCGAGTTCGGCCAGCCTCGGGCGGGCATCATCGAGCCGCGCCTGGGCAATGGCCGATTCTTCCTCGGCCTCCAGCGCAATGGCTTCGGCCTCGGCCGCGTCCACCCGTGCGGTCTCAAGCGATTCGCGGCAGGCCGTGACCGTCTCGTCGGCGTCCAGCACCTCGGCAATGCGGCTGAGTTCGGCGGCAACCCCAGCGCGTTCCTGCGCCAGTCGAGACAGGCGGGTTTCAGCGTCCTGGGCCACGCGCAAGGCCTGGGCCCGACGGCTGCGCAATTGCGCCAGGGCCTCGGTTGCCTTTCGCGTCTCGGCCTCGGCCTCGATCACCGCAGCGCGCGCCGCCTCAGCGACCTCGCTGGCTGCTTCGAAGGCCTCCTGCGCCTCTTCCTGCTCCTCGCGCAGCGCTTCCTGCTCCTCGAGATAAATGGCCAGCGTCGATTCGCTCTCCGCCACCAGCTCCCGTTCACGTGCGCCATCGGCCGCGATCTGGCGCAACCGTTCTTCCAGTTCCACCCGGCGCTGGCTCATGCGCCGCGCTTCATCGGCCAATTGCTCGGCCAGAATCGTGTAGCGCTGCAGAATTGCCCCGGCCACCGCCTCCTTTTCGCGCAGGGGCGTCAGCGCCGCCTCGGCTTCAGCGAGCCGTTTCTGGGCCTCGTGCTCTGAATGGGTAACATCGGCCAATTGCCGCACCAGCACCGCCTGGGCCGCTTCGGTTTCCTTTTCCGCGGCGCGGGCGGCCACCCAGCGAATGTGGTAAAGCGTTGCCTCGGTGCGGCGGATGTCGCCGGACAGCGCGCGATAACGTGTCGCCAGTCGAGCCTGGCGCTTCAGCGTTTCGAGCTGCGTTTCGATCTGCGCAATGATGTCATCGACGCGCTCGAGATTGCCTTCGGCGGCGCGCAGGCGCAGTTCGGCTTCGTGCCGGCGCGAATGCAGGCCAGAAATGCCGGCCGCCTCTTCGAGCAAAGCGCGGCGAGCGGTCGGTTTGGCGGCAATCAGCTCGCCGATCTGCCCCTGCCGCACCATGGACGGGGAACGCGAGCCGGTCGAAGCATCGGCGAACAGCAATTGCACGTCGCGGGCGCGCACATCCTTGCCGTTGACGCGATAGACTGAGCCCTGTTCGCGCTCGATCCGGCGCGTGACCTCGAGCACATCGGCGGTGTTGAGCGTTGCCGGAGCGGTGCGGTCGGAATTGTCCAGCACCAGGGTGACTTCGGCGCTGTTGCGGCCGGGGCGATTGCCCGAGCCGGAAAAGATCACGTCGTCCATGCCCGACGCGCGCATGGCCTTATAGGAGCTTTCTCCCATGACCCAGCGCATGGCTTCGACGAGGTTGGACTTGCCGCAGCCATTGGGTCCGACAATGCCGGTCAGCCCCGGTTCCATGACCAGGACCGTCTCATCGCAAAAGGATTTGAAGCCGTGAAGCTTGAGCCGCGTGAACTTCATTTCTTGCGTCCTCCGGGGAGGGGCAAGGGGACGCGGCGCATTGCATGAATGGTCTTGGCGGCGGAGGCGGCGAAAAGCCCGTCATCCGCGAAATTGCCTTCTCCCCATGCAGGGGAGAAGGCGACGTCGGAATTACTGCTGCGCAGGGGCCGGGGCCATGCTGTCGGTCGCCGGTGCCATGGTGTTGGCTGGCGCCATCGTATTGGCAGGGGCCATCGTGTCGGTTGCCGGAGCCATTGCACCTGCGGCGGGCTGCTCGGTGGTCGCAGCCGGGGCAACGAAGTCAGCAGGCACGAGGGGATCGATCTCGGCAGCGAGCTGCTCGAGCGTCTTGGCCCCCGAAAGCGTCTTGCCGTTGACATAGAAAGTCGGTGTGCCCGTCATGCCGAATTCGTCGAGCGCCTGGTCGCGCTGCGCTTCCATCCCGGTGAACAGGGCCTGATTCGTCAAGGCGGTGTCGAAGCTTTCCTGGGTAAAGCCGAGCTGCTTGGCAATATCTAAAATGGCGTCGCGCGGCGTGGCCGAGGTGCCCCAATTGTTCTGGGTGCGGAAATAGGTGGCGAGCACATTATTGTACTGCTCGGGACCGGCCGCTTCCGCCAGCATGAAGATGGCGGCGTCGAGCACGTTGCGCACGAAGGGGCGCAGGATGAATTTCACCTTGCCGGTATCGACATAGGCGGCCTTGAACGGCTCATAGACCTCGTTGTGGAACTGCGCGCAATGCGGGCAGGTCGGGGAGGCATATTCGATGACAGTAACGGGGGCGTCGGGATTGCCCTGCACCTTGTCGGGAATATCGCCCGCCGGGGCCATCAGCTTGGCGACGTCGACCACGTCACCTTCGGCCGCTTGAGCGGTGACGACACCGCACAAGCTCAGCGCCGAAGCGGCAGCAGCGAGAATTAGAGTGTCGCGGCGAGTGAAATTCACGGGGAGGCTCCTGTTTTTCTTTGTGCGCGACACTACACGGGCGGAACTTGTCGGCAAGTAGGCACAATTATCACTTGGGGGTGAACAGTCTATCCGTCGTTCTGTTCCGATCTGCCGGAGAGCGCCAGGCCCAGGGCCCGCAACGCTTCCCGCAGATCGCTGTCTTGGACCTTGTCGGTCACAGCGCCGACCTTTGCGACTTCGCTCTGGCTCGGTTGATGAGGTTTATGCCGCTTCTGGCCTGAACCGGGACTGAACGGTTCGGCAGACAATCTGACATCGGCCACCAGCAGATAGCCGAAATAGCGGTTGACCGCCTGCGCGATCTCGGGCGCTGCATGCTGGGCGAACAGCGCCTGGCCCGGAGCGCAGCGCAATACCAATACCGCCCCTTCGGCGCCACTGGCCCCGCGCGGCCAGCTGAGCTTGTCGGGCAGGGTGGTCTTGTCGAATGGCGGCGGCGCGATCGCGGCCCAATGGGTGATGATGTCGCGACCGGCAAAGCCGCGCTTCTTCAGCACCGGATCGAGCGCATGCCCAATCGCGTCGGCAATGCTGACGGATTTGTTGCGGCGCTTCGGTTCGGGCGGGGTTTCGGCCATGTCTAGGCAGTACTGTTGCCGCCCATGTCATGCAAGGTTGATCCTGTCCGCTCAGCGTCCGGCTTGTCGGCAGCGGCCACAAGACGATATCCACGCCCATGCCCCTTTCGTCCCCGCATGCCCTCGATTCGTCTGCCGTCCTCGTCTGGTATGATCTGCATTCACGCGATCTGCCTTGGCGCGTTTCGCCTGCCGACCGCAGAACCGGCGTCAAGCCGGACCCCTATAAGATATGGCTGAGCGAGGTCATGCTGCAGCAAACCACCGTGGCGGCGGTCAAATCCTATTTTGTCCGCTTCACCAGCCTCTGGCCGACAGTGTTCGACCTGGCTGCGGCGCCGCTCGATTCGGTGCTGCGCGAATGGGCGGGTCTCGGCTACTACGCCCGGGCCCGAAATCTCCATGCCTGCGCCGTCGCGGTCGTCCGCGACCATGGTGGGGTCTTTCCGACAAGTCCCGTCTCCTTGCAGAGCCTGCCTGGGATCGGCGCCTATACCAGCGCCGCCATCGCCGCCATCTGCTTCGACGAACCCGTCGCCGTGCTGGACGGCAATCTCGATCGTGTGCTGGCCCGCTATTATGCCCTTCCCGTGCCGGTGCGCGATGCCAAGGAGCAATTGCGCGCGGCTCTTCAAGCGTCGGTGCCCACACGCGCCGGCGATTTCGCTCAGGCCATGATGGATCTGGGGGCTACCATCTGCGCGCCGCGCAACGCCTCCTGCCTCATCTGCCCGCTTCAGCCAGGATGCATGGCCGCGCGCGAGGGCAATCCGCTGCTCTATCCGATCAAGCCGGCCAAGGCTGAACGCCCCGTCCGAAAAGGCCACGCCTTCGTCATGCTGGACGCAGCGGGCGATGTGTATTTGCAGTCGCGTCCCGGCAAGGGCCTGCTGGCGGGCATGACCGAGGTGCCGACCTCGGAATGGAGCGCCGATCTCGTCGATCCCATATACCCACTGCCTGCAAACTGGCGGCATCGCGGGCAGGTGGTCCATATTTTCACCCACTTTCGATTAGAACTCGAAGTGTGGTCGGCTGTGGTGCCACCCGAAGGGTTGGACGGTGGCTGGTGGAGCGAACCTGCGCTATTGGGCGGCGAGGCTTTGCCGACGCTATTCCGGAAAGTGCTGGCTGCGGCCGGGCTTGATGGGTGACGAGATGTCACTCACAAAGATTGAAAGACGAAGAAATGCAAACCATCCAAACCGAGCGCCTGACCCTGCGGAAATTTCGCGATGGTGATGCCCCGGCGCTGTTCGCCTATCTCGAGGCGCCCACGGCCGGCTGCTTCCTGTCGCTCAAGCTTGCCGATCTGGCTGCGGCGGAAATCGAGGTGAGCAAGCGCGCTGCCGAAGATGGCTATATTGCCGTGTGTCTCAAGCAGACCGACGAGGTGATCGGCGATCTTTTCGCCCATGTCGAAGAAGACCCGTTCGCTGCTGTGCCGGACACGATTTCGGTCGGCTGGAATTTCAATCCCGCTTTCTCGGGAAAGGGCTATGCCTTCGAGTCGGCCAAGGCGTTTTTAGCGCAGCTTTTCCAAGAGCAGAATGCGCGGCGCATCTATGCCTATGTCGAGGATCACAATGTCGCCTCGCAGCGTTTGTGCGAAAAACTGGGCATGCGGCGTGAAGGCATGTTCATCGAATATGTGACGTTCATGAACGATGCCGATGGTAGGCCCATCTACGAAAACACCATGCAATACGCCATTTTGCGCCGCGAATGGGAGGCGCATGCTCAAGGCGCCTGACTGGCCGATTGCGCAAAGAAAAAGGCCGCCGGGGCAAACCGGCGGCCAGTGGATAGAGCCTGAGACGTGATTGGAGGTCAGGATCAGGCAGAAAGCAAATCAAGTTTTTGACGAACGCTGGCCCGAAGGGTGTCGATGGGCTCGGCGACGCCAAGGAAGTCGTGATGCCAGAAGGTCCACCCGTTGCATGCCTCGGCTCCCTGAACCAGCGCGCCGACCTTGTGGATCGACCCCTGGTGTGGACCCGAGACGAGCGAGCCGTCTGCACGAACCATGGCAGAGTAACGTTTCGTTAAGTCGAAGAGTTGCGCGCCCGGTTCAATAAGTCCTTGCTCGACCAATGAGCCGAAGGGAATGCGCACTTCCTTGCGTTTCGGCGTCACCGACTGCAGCGCCTCGAATACCCCCGGACGTATGGTGGCGATGCGGGTGCGGGCAGCTTCGATATATGCTGGTTCACGCTCGATGCCGATGAAATGCCGGCCCAGTTTGCGCGCCACCGCCCCGGTGGTGCCGGTGCCGAAGAACGGGTCGAGCACGATATCGCCCGGCTTGGTCGTGGCATTGAGAATGCGGAACAGCAGCGCTTCGGGCTTCTGGGTCGGATGGACCTTGCCATCGTCCTCGTTCTTCAGCCGCTCCGCCCCGGTGCAGATGGGAAACAGCCAGTCGCTGCGCATCTGCGTATCGTCATTGGCCAGCTTCATGGCTTCGTAATTGAAGGTGACGCGGCTCTTCTGACTTTTCGCCGCCCAGATCAGCGTTTCGTGCGCATTGGTAAAGCGCGTGCCGCGGAAATTGGGCATGGGATTGGCCTTGCGCCAGATGACATCGTTCAGCATCCAGTAGTCCAGATCCTGAAGCGCGGTGCCGACGCGGAAAATATTGTGATAGCTGCCGATGACCCAGATGGCGCCATTGGGCTTGAGCACCCTGCGGGCGGCGCGCAGCCAGCCGCGGGTAAAGGCATCGTAATGGGCAAAGCTGTCAAACTTGTCCCAGTCGTCGTCCACCGCATCGACCTTGGACTGGTCGGGGCGGGTCAGGCCCTCCGCCAGCTGCAGGTTATAGGGGGGATCGGCGAAGATCAGATCGACGGAGCCGGCCGGCAAGGCATTCATGTGGTCGATGCAATCGCCCACGAGAATGGTGTCGATTGGAAGGCGGGTCGCCTCCCTCTCCGCATCGGCCTTGCGGGCCGTACGCGCGGTACGCAACATACACTTAACCCTAACGCAGTACTAACAGTCCCGTTATAGCCCGTCAGGGTTAATGGAGCGTTCGCAAGGGGTTAGCGAGGGGTTAACCGGCAACCACAACCGTTGTCCGCCGCATCAGCAACGCCGTAACCGGCGCAAACCCGTTCCGGTGGTGGCGGCAGGGTCCATGTGTGTTGAGCGCATTCAAGTGCGCGGCAGTTCCATAGCCCTTGTGACCGGCAAAGCCGAATTGCGGTGTGTCGCAATCCATGACTGCGCACATGCGGTCGCGCGTCACCTTGGCGATGATGGAGGCCGCGGCAATCGACACGCTGCGTCCGTCCCCACCGATCAGCGCCAGGCCGGGGCAGGGCAGTCCCGGCGGCACGTCACGTCCATCGACCAGCACCCGATCGGCGGCATAGGGCAGGGCGCGCACGGCCCGTGCCATGGCGGCAAGCGTCGCGCCTCGAATGTTAAGGCTGAGGATTTCACCCGGTGGTGCGCTGGCTATGGCCACCGCGCTGCTTGCCATGATCTCGGCATAGAGTGCCTCGCGCTGGGCAGCATTGAGCTTTTTGGAATCGTTGAGGCCGGCGGGGATATTGTGCGGATCAAGATGGACCGCTGCCACCACGACAGGGCCAGCCAGCGGTCCGCGTCCGGCCTCATCGACGCCGACCACGATCCGCGCCCCGCGCTCGATCAGCATGGTTTCATGAGAAAAGTCCGGGGTCTCGGGCATGGTGGCGAAAAGATCGTCGCCCTCTGGTCGCAAACGCCTTGCCATCAGCGCCCTCGCTCGAGCGCGGCGACCAGCGCCGCCCGGTCAGGGACGAATAAATGGTGGCCGATGCGGTTGGTTTCGCCGACGAAGTCGCGAAGCGCCTTGCTGGCGGCCATGCGTTCGGAAATATCGCCGATCACGGCCAGCCGCAGGCTGTAATTCTGCATCTTCTGGAAAAACAGCCCGGCAACGCGCGTGTCGAGTTGGAGAAATTCCGGCACCAGCCGGCCCACCGGCACCACCACCATCTCGGCGCCGGTCCCATAGGTGTTGCCGATAATGTCGACAGCATCCGCTTCGCTGCCCTGCAGCGGCCCTTCACTGGGCAAAAAGGCCAGCGTCAGGGGGCCAAGCTTTTCGATGTCCATGGCGTCGCCTCCATTTTCCCAGCACATTGACCCTGATATAAGAGTCCGTGCCGGGGGGCAAAGCGATTGAGAGACAACAATGCGCCTAGCGACATGCTTTGCCGTCGGCCTGCTTATGGCCATGCCCGCCGTGGCGGCCCCGTTTCACCACCCCTATGGCGAATGGCGCGAATATAATCGCGACTGGCTGGCGGCCTGTCCCGACAAGATCGACGAGGACGCCACCGATTTCTACGGCTATTCCTGCTTTGCCAGCACCGGTAGCCAAACGCTCAACGGCGCCAATTTGCCCTCCTACAAGCTGACCCTTGTTCGCAATCGCCTCGACGGCAAGCTCGACCTTGCCATTACCATTGCCGGCGAGGAGGGCGATTATGACCCCACCCGTCCCATGGAACTGCGCTTCGGTGGTGAGCCTCCCATCAGCCTGCCCATGGGCTCCGGCATCGAAACCCGTTTCAACACCATTAATCAGTTCTTCATCACCGATGATGTGGTCGAGACCGGGATCATCGACAAGATGAAAAACCGCAATGCAGTCACCCTTTCTGTGCCCCTTACCGGCCGCGATCAGCCGCTCGAGGTGCGCCTGTCCCTGCAAGGTGTCCTTGCTTCGCTCGACTTCATGGACATCTATGCGCGAAAGGTGGCGGAGTACTAAGGGCCGACCCGCGGGCCCGAGCCTTGCAGTCGCGCCGACCTTGTCTTTTCAGAACAGGCTCATCTGTCGGCTTTCCAGCGTCGGGGCCTCGAACAGGTCGATGCGCAGCGGCGGCAATTTGGCGTCGAGTTCCAGCCGCTCCCGGGCCTTGTCGAGGCGCTGGCGCAGCAGGGTGGCATAAGGGCCTTCGCCGGTCATGCGCGTGCCCCAGCGGGAATCGTAATCCTTGCCGCCGCGTGTGTCGCGCACCAGCGACAGCACATGGCGCACCCGGTCGGGGAAATGGCGCAGCAGCCATTCGCGGAACACGTCGCGCACTTCGCCCGGCAGCCGCAGCAGGATCATCTGTGCGCTGACGGCACCCTGCGCCTTGCCGGCATCGAGAATGCGTTCGAGCTCCATGTCGTTGATCGCAGGGATCATCGGCGAGGCGAAAATGGCGGTGGGCACGCCGGCCTCCGACAAGACGCGGATGGCTTCCAGCCGCCGTGCAGGCGAGGAAGCGCGCGGCTCCATCTTGCGGCTGAGCTTGTGATCCATCGACGTCACCGAAATCGCCACCTTCACCAGGTTGAGCTTGGCCAGCTCGGTGAGCAGGTCCAGATCGCGCAGAATCAGGGCTGACTTGGTGGTAATCATCACTGGATGCCTGGTCTCCAGCATCACCTCCAGAATGCCGCGCGTCAGCTTGTGCTTGCGCTCGGCCGGCTGATAGGGATCGGTATTGGTGCCCATGGCAATAGGCTTGGGCCGGTAGGACTTTGCCCCCAATTCGGCGCGCAATGCCTCCACGGCGTTGGTCTTCACATAAATATCGCGCTCGAAGTCGATCCCGGCCGAATGGCCGAGATAGGCGTGGGTGGGCCGCGCAAAGCAGTAGGAGCAGCCATGCTCGCAGCCGCGATAGGCGTTGATCGAGCGATCAAAACCGATATCGGGGCTGTCATTGGTGGTGATGATGCTCTTGGCGCGCTCAGTGTGCTCGATGGTCTCGAACACCGGCAGGGGCTCCACATTGTTCCAGCCATCGTCAAAGCCTTCACGCTGGTGCACCTCGAACCGGCCCGTGCGGTTCGATTGCGCACCGCGGCCGCGAATACGGTCCGGATTTTCCAGCTCGCGCCGCGCCAGGTCGGCGTCGCGGCTGCGGCTCAAGCGTTCCAGGGCTTCGAAGGATGGGGCCTGATAGAGGGCCATTTCGTGTTCTCCTGCCTGCGACGGCGGCAGAATCGCTGCCTTCCGACACGCAAAAGACTTAACAGCAACACGAGAACAAAACAAGAACGAACTTGTTTGGATGACATTTCCTGCCTACCATATCGGCATGGCCGGCCTGCATTACAAGACTTTACGGCCCAGCCGCACTGGCGTAGACAACCGCGCCTGGGCCGGCCCACCCGTTAACACATTGTCCTGCGCCTTATCCCGCGATCCCGATCCCATCTCGGTTTCGCGTGCGCCCGATTTGTTGCTGACAGGGTCTGTCACGAATTTTTTGGAAGCGGTGTCGAAAGCCGATGGGTCGCTCCGTCGTCTTGCCGACACGCACAGCCATGAGGGACTGAGATGACAATGGACGCAACCATGGACGCCGCGCCGACCAGCGCGCCGCACCACCCCGACAATGCTGCGCGCAATCGGCTGGTGATCGCCATCCTGCTCGTATCGACCTTCGTGGTATTTCTCAACGAGACCATCATGAGCGTGGCCATTCCCCACCTCATGAAGGATCTCGAAGTGACAGCCAGCGCCGCGCAGTGGCTGACCACGGCGTTCCTGCTGACCATGGCCGTCGTCATTCCAGTCACCGGTTTCCTGCTCCAGCGCATCAATACGCGCCCGATCTACATGATCGCCATGTCCGTTTTTTCCGTGGGCACGCTGATCTGTGCGCTGGCGCCGGGGCTCGAACTGTTGATTTTCGGCCGCGTGGTGCAGGCCACCGGCACCGCGATCATGATGCCCTTGCTGATGACCACGGTCATGACCCTGGTGCCGCCAGAGGGCCGTGGCAAGACCATGGGCAATATCTCCATCGTCATGTCGGTGGCTCCCGCTATCGGCCCGACCATTGGCGGCTTCATCCTGGCGCATTTCGACTGGCGCTTCATGTTCTACTTCACGCTGCCCATCGCCATCGGTGCGCTGGTGCTCGGCGCCATGCGCATCCGCAATGTCTCAAATCCGCGCTATGCGCCGCTGGATGTGTTCTCGGTCATCGTCTCGGCCCTTGCCTTTGGTGGCATCGTCTATGGCCTCTCCAGCCTTGGTGAAGGCGCCGAGCATGGTTCGGCCATTCCGGCCTGGCTGCCCATCGTGGTTGGCGTCGTTGCAATGGCGGTGTTCATCTGGCGTCAGATCAATCTCGCCAAGGATAACAAGGCGCTGCTCGATCTGCGCACGCTCCAGCATCGCAATTACACCATGGCGCTGATCACCATGGCCATTGCTATGGTGGCGCTGCTCGGTTCCTCCATCCTGCTGCCGATCTATACGCAAAGCGTGCTTGGCCTCGACACGCTGCAGACTGGTATGCTGCTGCTGCCGGGCGGCCTGCTCATGGGGCTGATGGGGCCGATCGTCGGTCGGCTCTACGACAAGATTGGCCCGCGCCCATTGCTGGTGCCGGGCGTGATCCTGGTCTCCGCCGTCATGTGGGCACTGACTTTCGTCAGCCAGTACACTCCGGTCTGGGCCGTGGTTGCCGGTCACATCACGTTGAGCTTCGGCCTGGCCTTGACCTTCACCCCGCTCTTTACCTCGTCCATGGGGTCGGTGCCGATGCCGCTTTACTCCCACGCCAGCGCCATTCTGGGTTCGGTCCAGCAGGTTGCCGGTGCTGCCGGTATCGCGCTCTTCGTTGCAGTGATGAGCCTGCGGACAGCCTCCGGAATCGCCGAAGGGCTCGATGGCATTGACGCGCTGGCCGCCGGCATTCGCGCCGGTTTCCTGTGCGGTGCCATCATTTCGCTGGCCATGGTTGTGGCCGCCTTTTTCGTGCGCAAGCCGGAGGTGGCGCCTGGCGGAATGGCCCCCGCCGGTCACTGAACAGAGACGGCGCCCCTCGGGGCGCCGTTTGTTTTTGAGACCAGTTGTCATCGCCATCGAACCGCTTTTTTAACGGCATTGTTTGTAGGATTGAATGGCAGCACTTGAGGCTTGCGACCACACTGGCCGGGCCCATGGACCACTTGGCGTTTCTGCTTCCCTCGACGATGATCCTGTTCGCGATCACCTTTCTGGCCGTTGGCTGGTCAGGACCAAAGTCCGCACGCGCCTGGGGGCTGGCTTTCCTGTTCGGCGCGCTAGGCTTCATTGCGCCCATATTGCCTCTCCCTTTCGCCCTGCAATCGCTACTGGCCAATGCGGCCTTTCTGGTTTCCTTTTATTGCTACGGCGATGCGCTGCTGCTTCACTTCCGTGCGCCGCGCATGATTGCCCCGCGTATTATCTTCGCGCTCCTGGCCTACGCCATGGTCATCGTGGCCGTCGAGGGCTTTGCCAGTCTCCCGCTGGAACTGACGGTCGCGGACATCTCTGTTGCCATACTGCTCGGCGTGCCGCTCGCTTCCGTTATTTGGCGCGCCCATACCTTGCCCGATCGCGTGCTCGTCGCGGTGGCAGGCATTGTCGTGCTCGACATTATCGTGCGTCTCTTCATCTTCAACGTGCTGGTGGGTATCAGCCCGGCACTGTCCGATTTTGCGGCCTCGTCCTATGCCTATTACAACCAGGTTGCGGTGGGCGTGCTGAGCGTCGGCTTTGCTTTGGCGGCCATGGGATCGATTGTCTCTCAGATGTTGGCCGGCTATCGCAGCGCGGCCGAACGTGACCCGCTGACAGGCCTGCTCAACCGGCGCGGCTTCGACGCTGTTGCCGCCCCCATGACCCCGATGGGGCAGGGGGCTGCTATATTGCTGGTGGATGTCGATCGCTTCAAGCTGATCAATGATGATTTTGGCCATGAGGCCGGCGATCTGGTGCTGGCAGGGCTGGCCGATATCCTGCGCTCCATCCTGCCGGGCACTGCTGTTATCTCGCGCTTTGGCGGCGAAGAATTTGCTGTGTTGATTCCGCGGCTCAGCATGGCCGAGGCGGGCGCCCTGGCGCATGGTATTCGTCTTGCCTGTTCGGAACGCGATTGGCGGCTGTGCGGCGTTGACCGCTTGGTGACGCTATGCGTCGGCGTCAGCCTTGTGCTCTCGGAGGAGCCGAACTGGAAGGCTGCGTTCAAGCGCGCCGACAGCGCCCTCTATGCCGCCAAGGACGATGGGCGCGATCGGGTTATGTTCGCCAAACCCGACGCCTATCTCGCCATTGAGCGCGCTGCCTGACAGTTCCCGCCGGGACCGACCACTCGCGCGGTGTGGGGATAGCCGCGAACGCAGCTGTTCCTGCTCCGATCAGCGCGCCACCCTATCGAGCCCGGCAATATCTGGCCCCCGCGGGACTATGCCATTGGGATTGAGCGACTTGATCGAATAATAGCCGCGCTTGATATGGTCGATATTCACCGTTTCTCGCACCCCCGGAATATCCAGTACGCGCAGCATATAGGCCTGCAGATTGGGATAGTCGGCAATACGCTTGAGGTTGGTCTTGAACAGCCCGTAATAGGCCGCGTCGAACCGCACCAGCGTCACAAAGGCGCGAATGTCGGTTTCGGTGAGCATATCCCCCAACAGGTACGCCTTGCCCGCAAGCCGCTCTTCCAGCGCATCGAGTGCCGTGAACACATCGGCGAAAGCCTCGTCATAGGCCAGTTGCGTGGTGGCAAAGCCGGCGCGGTACACCCCGTTATTGAGGCGCGGATAGATATAGTCGTTCAGCGCGTCTATCTCAGTGCGCAGTGTATCCGGATAGAGATCGTAGGCGTCGGAAGCCAGGCCGCCAAAGCCCGAATTGAGCATGCGCAGAATGTCGGCGCTCTCATTGTTGACGATGGTATTGCGCTGCTTGTCCCACAGCACCGGCACGGTGGCGCGGCCGCTGATCTGCGGATCGGCCCTGGTATAAATCTCGTGCATGTAGGTTGCACCGTTGATCGGGTCCGGCGTGGCAAAGCGCCAGCCTTCCTCGGTTAGCTCGGGTTCGACAACGGACATGGAGATGACGTCTTCCAGGCCCTTGAGCTTCCGCGCGATGATGGTGCGGGAAGCCCAGGGGCAGATCAGTGCCACATAGAGATGATAGCGTCCTGCCTCGGCAGCAAATCCGCCTTCTCCGGTTGGCCCGGTGCTGCCGTCTGGGGTGATCCAGTTGCGGAAGCTCGAGGTCTGGCGCACGAAACCACCCTTTTCGTCCTTGGCCTGCACCGGCTGCCAATTGGCGCTCCACTTTCCGTTGACGAGCATGGCTCAGCTCTCCCTGGCGACGTTGAGGGTGATCGCAAGACCCCAAGGGTCGGTGATCGTGTTTTGGTTCGATTGCGCCCGCTCGAGAATGGCGCTGCGCTGCGCGTCGTCGTCGGCCAGAAGTTCGAAGCCGACAAGGCCGGTCTGGTTCTGCGGGATGGGGCCGGCGCCGCGGCTCGACCAGATATTGGTCGCCAGCTGGTGATGATAGCCGCCCGCACCATAGAAGCTGGCACCCGGATAGTGCGCCGTGATGTCGGTGCCCAGGACGCCCGAGTAGAACGGCTCTGCGATGGCATTGTCGCCCACCTGCAGATGCATATGACCAACGATCAGTCCGGCCGGCGCCCCGGCCCAGCTCTTTTCAGGCGCCAGATCCAGCAACGAGGGAATATCGAGCTGTTCGGTGCTCATTGTTATCTGCTTGCCGTCGATACCCCACTGCGCGCGGGTCCGGTCGGCATAGACCTCGATGCCATTGCCCTCGGGGTCGTGCAGATAGACGGCTTCGCTGACCAGATGGTCCGATGCGCCATCCACCGAGATCCGGTCAGTGGCGACGTGGCGCAGCCAGACTCCGAGGCTTTGCCGATCCGGCATCAGGAAGGCGGTATGAAAGAGTCCGGCCGAGCGCGGATTGCGTTGCACCAAGGCTGCATTGCCCCGCAATTCCAGCAAGGCCAGCCCGTTCACGCCCAGTTGCACCGTCGTGCCATCCTGGCCGATCGTCTCGAGGCCCAGCAGATGCCGGTAATAGTCGGCCACCCGGTTGTGGTCACGCACATTGAGCGTCACCATGCCCACCTGCAGGGGCGCGGTCGCGGTTCTGGACATGGTCAATCTCCTGTCGGGCGCTGGTTCAGCGCCGTTTCAGCAAAGATGCCCAGTCTGATTGCAATGTTAAAGGGAACGCTGACGAACGCGTTGTTCGCCAAACCTCACCGTTCGCTGAGCCGCGGCATGATCTCAACGAAATTGCACGGCTTGTGGCGGTAGTCCAATTGGTGGCTCAATATCCCCTCCCAGGCATCGCGGCAGGCGCCGCTGGAGCCAGGCAGGCAGAACACGAAGGTCTCACCGATAAGACCGGCCGTGGCCCGCGACTGCAGCGAGGACGTGCCGACCGTGGTTGCCGAATACTGATGGAACAGCACCGAGAAGCCTTCCATGCGCTTGTCGAACAGCGGCTCAATGGCGTCTGGTGTCACGTCGCGGCCGGTAAAACCAGTGCCGCCCGTCGTCAGCACCACATCCACCTGTGGGTCTGCGACCAGAGCCTGCACTGCGGCGCGGATCAACTGGATGTCGTCGCGAACCACCTGGCGGCTGGCGCAGTGGTGGCCATCGGCCTCCAGCAAAGACTGCAGCAGTTTTCCGCCCTTGTCGGTTTCCAGCGTGCGCGTGTCTGAGACCACGACGATGGCGATCGATACGGGTTTGAGATCACGGTCTTCATATCTTGCCGTTTTGAACATCGTCGTCGCCCTCAACCGTTTCGATCAGTTCTTCCGGCACCGCTGTTTCGCGCGTCACCGGAAAATCGTCGGCATCACTATCAGCGCGCGGATCGAGTGCAAAGCTTTCCGGCGTCGCCTGCTTGTCGCTCATTGGCTGGAACGGCGCGCGGCTCGAAGCGTCGGGGCTCTTGCGTACGCGCATGCGCAGATAGGCAGTGCCGGCCAGGGCGCCGTGGAAAGTGGCGGTAACCACGAAGAGTCCAACAGGGCTCCAGGCGCCCATGATCATCGAAGCGACGGCCGGCCCGATGGCCAGGCCCGTACCCAGAATGAGCAGCATGCCTCCGGCGATCTTGGCAAATTCGCCATCCTTGGCGAAGTCGTTGGCATGGGCCACCGCGACCGCATAGATCGGGTTGGCCGCAAAGCCATAGGCGGCAAACAGCACATACATGGCCCAGCCCGCATCGGGATTGATGATCGCCGTCAGCGCGCCCACGAGCGCGGCGAAGCTGGATAGGCCAATGAGGACCAGACGGCGGTCGATCCGGTCGGAAAGCCGGCCAAACGGCACCTGTGCCACGGCGCCCAAAATGGCGGCGATGGCAAAAAGCAGCGCGATACCACTGGCATCTAGCCCCTGTTCATAGCCGTAAACCGGCGCCAGCGTGCCGAAGGCCCCATTGGCCATGCCGCAGGAAAAGGCCGCGATCGCCGCCACCGGCGAGGTCTTGTAGAGCAGCTTGAGATCGAGCTTGGCCGATTGCAATGGCCGCGGCTGCGGGCTGGAGGTGAGGGCAGTGGGCAGAACCGCGCAGATAAAGCTGATGGCGCCGACAACAAAAGGAATATACCCCGCCGTGCCTGTGACCGACATGGCCAGCTGCCCCATGGTGGAGGCGGCCATGTTGATGGTCACATAGATCGAAAACACCGTTCCGCGGTTCTTGTTATCCGCCACCTCGTTGAGCCAGCTTTCCACGATCATGGCAGCACCGGCAAAACAGAAGCCGGAGAGGGCCCGCAGCAGGATCCAGCTGACATCGTTGACCAGCAGCAGATTGAGCAGAATGGTGACGGTGCCGATGGCCGCCATGACCGAAAAGGCACGGATATGGCCGACCTTGCGCACGATCAGCGGCACGAACAGCGAACCGGCCACGAACCCAACCGACCAGCCGGTACCGATCAGGCCCAGCGACAGTAGCGAAAACCCTTCCTCGGCGCCGCGCACCGAAAGCAGCAAACCCTGCAGGCCACCGCCAAACATGAGCAGGGCCGAACCGAGAAAAAGAGCATAAATCTTGATAACGGAAGCCATGGCGCTTTCGGGTCTGTAAGCAGATCAATCGTTGCAAATCACTCAAGCGTGACCATAACGCGGCATTCCGCGTTTGCGAGGGCCGATTGCGCCCGGTTCCTGAATTTTATCAGACGAGGCCGATAAAGAGCGTCAGTCGCTTGCTGACCTCTTGCATAGTCTCCTGGTCAAGCCGGCCGATGACCTGTCCCACCTTTACTCTGCCGGTGGTGGTAATGCGATCCGTCATGATCTGGGAAAGTTCACGCAGCCCGTTGCCGGGTTTGGGCTGTACGGTAAGTCGGATCATTGATTCAACGACGGTGGAGGTGATCGGAACCAGGACAACGCTGCCTGTTTCGGAAAACAAATCCGATTGCAGAATTAATGCGGGGCGCGGTTTGCCCAGATCGCCGGGAAGCGCGACGATGACGATATCGCCGCGTTTCACTTTTCCAACTGGTCTAGATACTCTGCCAATTCCTGGTTGGCAGCGTCGAGAAAGCTGTCGATCGTTGGGTCTTCAGCGTCGGCCCGAGCGAGAAGGCGGGCTTCTTGCGCACACCTCTCCTTGAACTCGGGTGAATCGAAATCCGGCACCCAAATCGTCACCGGCCGCAATCCCGCAGCTCGCATTTCTGCTTCTTCTTCGGCTGTATAAGTTCTGGCTGTATTCGGCATGGCCAATACTCCATCCAAGCGCCAAATATAGAGCGCCGGGGGAGCGCCATCAACCCAGTCCCAGTTCCGCCATTTTGACCTTCAAGCCCAATAGGTCCCGCCAGGCCTGCTGTTTGGCAGCGGGATTGCGCAGCAGGTAAGCCGGGTGCAGCGTCGGCACGGCGTCGACCTCATGGCCGCCAATGGCGACCCGTTGCCACTTGCCGCGCATCTTGATGATACCATTGGTGGTCTTGAACACCGTTTGCATGGCCGGCCCGCCCAAGGTCATCACCAGGCTTGGCGCCACCAGCTCCACCTGCCGGTTAAGGAATGGCAGGCAGAGTTCCATTTCTTCCGGCGTCGGCGTCCGGTTGCCGGGCGGCCGCCATGGCACGGTGTTGACGATATAGACCTTGGTTCGGTCGAGCCCGATCGCCGCCAGCATGCGGTCGAGCAGCTGCCCAGAGCGTCCAACGAACGGCTTGCCCTGTCTGTCCTCTTCCGCCCCCGGCGCTTCGCCGATCAGCATGATTTTGGCCTCGGGATTGCCATCGGCAAACACCAGCTGGGTGGCGCGGAATTTGAGACCACAGCCATTGTATCCGTCCAGAATGCCGCGCAATTGCTCGAGAGACTGCGCCGATGCCGCCAGCTGCCGTGCCTCGCTGGGGTCCCCGCCCAGCGCCGCGGCAGGCACCGGCGCCGCCGCAGCGGCGGTCTGGTTCGGTTGCGCTGGGCGCGGCGCAATCGCCTGCGGCGCCGGCGCGATCTGGGCAAACCTGTCCACCGGCGCCTCACCCACGGCCAGGTCCACACCGGCGGACTGATACCAGTCCAGCACGGCGAGTAGTTCGGCGTTATCGAGGCTGCGATCTTGAGACATCGGGCCCGTTATGTCACACCCCGTCCGGGGGCTCCAGTCTTGCCCCGAGGTTGAGGATGCTTTCCCCATGGCACAAGCGGGCAGTCGCGAAACGCTTTCCACCGATGTGTTGATCGTCGGAGCGGGCCCCGCCGGACTTTCCGCCGCCATCCGCCTCAAGCAGCGCCATCCCGATCTTGCCGTCACCGTCGTGGAAAAATCCGCCGAGATCGGCGGCCATATCATTTCCGGCGCGGTTATGGACCCTGTGGGCCTCGACGCGCTCATTCCCGACTGGCGGCTCAAAGGTGCGCCGGTCGGTCCCGCCGTGACCCGAGACAGCTTCCATTTCCTCACCGCCGGCGGCGATTTCGCCATCCCCCATGGGCTGGTGCCGCCGCAGATGAAAACGCCGGGCGCCGTGATCGTCAGCCTGGGCCGGCTGGTGCAGTGGCTCGGCGATCAGGCCGCCGAGCTAGGTGTTGATATCTTCCCCATGACCGCCGCTGTCGACGTTCTGGGCGGGGAGGGGGCTGCCGTAAGGGGCGTCATCACCGGCGATCTCGGCCGCGACGCCAAGGGCGAGCCCAAGCCCGGCTTTGCCGAAGGCATTGCCCTGGAAGCTAAATATACCCTCATTGCCGAAGGCGCGCGGGGCTCGCTGGCCAAGCACATCATCGCCGATAACGCGCTGGCCAACGATCCGCAAAAATATGGTCTCGGCATCAAGGAAGTCTGGGAAATCCCAGCGGCGCTGCACCAGCCTGGCCGCGTCGATCACTATCTCGGCTTTCCACTCGACAATGCCACCGCCGGCGGTGGCTTCGCCTATCATGCAGAGGACCGAAAACTCTATCTCGGCCTTGTCACCTATCTCGATTATGCCGATCCCACCCTTTCGCCCTTCGACGAATTTCAGCGCTTCAAGACCCACAAGTCCATCGCACCATTGCTGGAGGGCGCGACGCGCCTGTCCTATGGCGCGCGCGTGGTCACCGCTGGCGGTTGGCAGTCCATTCCCACCCTGGCCTTTGCCGGCGGCGGGCTGATCGGCTGCTCGGCCGGCTTCATGAATGCGCCGCGCCTCAAGGCAATCCACAATGCCATCCTCTCGGGCATCGGCGCCGCCGATGCGGTGGGCGAAGCCATAGCCGCCGGTCGTCAACACGATGTGATCGACGACTTCGCCCATCGCATCATGCAAACCGGCATCGAGCGCGAGCTCAAGGGTGTGCGCAACGCCAAGCCGCTCTGGTCCCGCCTCGGAACCATCGCAGGCAGCCTCGCCATCGGCATCGATCTGTGGACCTCGGCCATTTTTGGCCGGTCCTTGCTGGGCACCCTGCATCACCGCAAGCCCGACCATGTCGGTTTGAAGCGCCGCGATCAGGTGCAGGGCCGCGTCTATGAGCGCCCGGACGGCACCACGCGTTTCGACCGCGCCTCCTCGGTTTTCCTGGCCAATCTTTCTCACGATGAAGACCAGCCGGTGCATCTTCGCCTGGCCGATCCAGCCGTGCCGGTGCGTGACAATCTGCCCGTCTATGGAGAGCCAGCTCCGCTTTATTGTCCCGCCGGTGTCTATGAACTGGCCGAGGAAGGCGGGGCGCCGATCTTCCGTATCCACGCCGCCAACTGCGTCCACTGCAAGACATGCGATATCAAGGACCCGGCGCAAAACATCACATGGGTCCCGCCCGAAGGCGGCAGCGGTCCCAACTACAGCGGAATGTGACCGGCACTTGTCTTGCCGACCTTGCGGCGCAGTCGCAAAACGGACAATCTTTGCCGCCAAATCCTGCCGTACTCGGCACAGGGAGACTTCAGTAACGTGATCCTGCTCAAGAACCGACTGGCGCGCCCATTTGCCTTGGCTCTGATGCTGTCGGCATTCAGCCTGCCCACCATGGCCGAAACCGCGCCAACCGGAGCCCTCGACTTCCTGAAGCTCCTGCGCCCCAGCATTTCGGGTTCGTTCATTGCCGGCCAGGAGGCGATGAAAGACCTGCGCACCGACGAAGCCGCGCGCTATTTCGGTCAGGCCGTGCAGGGCGATTGGGACAATCCCATTCTGGCCGAGCGCGCCTTCTTCGCCGCCGCCGCCGATGGACAAATTCCGCAGGCCGCGGAAATGGCCAAGCATCTGCTTGATCTGCAGAAGGGCAATGAACTGGCGGAGCTGGTGCAGGCCAGCGTCGCTCTCAAGGAGCGTCGCTATGGCGCCGCCGAACGCGCTCTGGCGCAGGTTCCTCAGGATACGTTCAGCGGCATCACCGCCGGCATTCTGCGGGCCTGGGCCCTGGTGGGCGATGGCCGCGGCGAAGAGGCCGAGCAACTGCTCGGCAAGCTCGGGCAGCGCGGCCTCGAAGATTTTCTGGTTTTCCATCGCACGCTGATGGCCGAGGCATCGGGTAACAAGGCCAAGGCGCTGGAACTGGCCGAAAAAGCCTATGATGTCGAACCCTATGTGCCCCGCGTCGTCGAAATCTATGCGCGCATGCTGGCCAATGACGGCCAGTTCGATGCGGCGCTCGATGTGATCAACGAGTTCGAAGCCCAGGGGCTCAGCCATCCCGAGCTGACGGCGGTCAAGGCCACGATTGCCAGCGGCAAGCGCCCCGGCGTCTTCGTCGCCAATGCGCAGATCGGCGCGGCAGAGATGTATCAGGGCATCGGCGCCGCCCTGGCCCGCGATGGCAGTTCCGATCTGGCGCTGGTATTCCTGCGCCTGGCCAACTACCTCAATCCGAGCTCCGACGTCATTCCGCTCACCGCGGCCCAACTGCTCGACAATGCCGGCCAGCACGAGGCCGCCAACCGCATCTATGATGCGGTTCCCGCCAATTCACCGATGAAGCCGGCGGCCGTGGTGCGCATCGCGCAAAACCTCGATGCCATCGGCAATCGCTCCGAAGCCCTGCGCCGCCTGCGCAATATCGTCGCCACCAATCCCGACGATCTGGACGCGGTTTCGGCGCTGGGCGATCTGCTGCGCTATGACGAGCAATATCTCGACGCCGCTGCCGCCTATAGCCACGCCATCGAACTGACCGGCGGCGACGCTCCGGCCGACTGGCGCTATTACTATGTGCGCGCCATTGCCTATGAGCGCGCCAAGGAATGGCCCAAGGCCGAGGCGGATTTCCTTAAGGCGCTGGAGCTCAATCCGGAACAGCCGCAGGTGCTGAACTATCTCGGCTACAGCTGGATCGATCAGGACATGCACCTGGAGAGGGCGCTGGAAATGATCGAGAAGGCGGTCGAGATGCAGCCGCGCGACGGCTACATCGTCGATTCGCTCGGCTGGGCCTTCTACAAGCTCGGCCGCCTCGACGACGCCGTCGAAACCCTCGAACGCGCTGTCATGCTTCGCCCCAACGATCCCGAGATCAACGACCATCTCGGCGATGTCTATTGGGAGGCCGGGCGCAAGCTCGAGGCCGGCTTCCAGTGGCAGATCGCCAAGGCCATGGATACCGAAGGCGGTCATGTACGCGATCGGGCCGAAGCCAAGCTGGCCGAAGGCCTCACCGAAAAGACCGCCTCCGAATAGCATGGTTGCCCCATCCGTTCAGGCAGCGCCGGCCAAGGTCAATCTGGCGCTGCATGTCACGCGGCGGCGTGAAGACGGCTATCACGACCTCGAAAGCCTGATTGTCTTCGCGGACATTGCCGACGAGTTGGAGGCAAAGCCGGCGGCTGCAGATAGCCTCGAGATTTCCGGCCCTTTTGCATCCGGCCTGGGCGCCGGGCCGACCAATCTTGTCCTGCGCGCCACGGCAGCCTTTCGGAAGCGCTGGCCTGAAATTGCGCCGGCAGGCCTCGCCATGCATCTGGTGAAAAACCTGCCGGTGGCGGCCGGTATCGGCGGCGGCTCGGCCGATGCCGCCGCGGCGCTGAGATTGATGGCGGAATTGTCGTCCGAACAGGTGCCTGTGGTCGATCTGGCCGACCTGGCGGCGACCTTAGGCGCTGACGTGCCGGCCTGCCTGTTGTCACGACCGCTGGTGGCGCGCGGTGTTGGCGAAATCCTTTCGCCGCTCCCGGATTTTCCGGAGCTGCATATTGTTTTGGCCAATCCGCTCATCCCGGTGGTCACAGCCGATGTGTTCCGTCGTCTGCGGGCGCATGACAATTATCCGCTGCCCGCCCTCCCGTCGCCGCTGACGCGCCCCGCGCAACTGGGATTGTGGCTGGCCGAAACCCGCAACGACCTGCAGCCCCCCGCCATCAAGCTCGTGCCTGAAATCGGCGATCTCATCGACGACCTCGCCCAGACCCAGGGCTGCATTCTGGCCCGCATGTCCGGCTCCGGCGCTACGGTGTTCGGCCTTTTCGGCTCCGCCAGCCAGGCCCATGGCGCCGCGCACGAATTGCGCCTGCGCCGACCACAACACTGGTTCGCCGCCGCTCCGCTATTGCGGCCCTAATTTCTTCAAACAAGGCATACTCTGGACTCTTTCGCCTCCCTCCCCTCAAGCCGCGGCGCGCTTGGGCAACAGGCGCTTGATTGCCCGCCATGCCGGCGCCAGCACATAACCGGCGACAGGGATCAGCAACAGGCCCAGGATCAGTCCGACGATCCCGTCAATCAATGCGGTCATGGCCCAGCCGGCAAAGCCGGCAATGGCGGGCAGGGCATGCTCGGCCCATTCGGCCGCGGCCTCCACCATATGCTCGGGCGCCGCGATGCCGAAGCTGTCGAGGCCGTGGATCAGGATGCCGCCGCCGACCCAGATCATGGCAGCCGTGCCGACCACGCCCAGAACTTGCATCGCCAGCGGCATGGCGCGCACCAACCAGCGTCCGAACTTGCGCGTCAGGTCCAGCCGTCCCCTGCGGGCCAGCAGCACGCCGAAATCATCGGCTTTCACGATCAGCGCCACGGCGCCATAGACTAGCGCTGTGATCCCCACGCCCACCAGCGCCAATATGGCCGCGCGCGTCCAGAAATTGTTCACCTCGATCGCGGCCAGCGCGATGGTCATGATCTCGGCCGAGAGAATGAAGTCGGTCTTGATGGCGCTGGCCACCTTGGTGTCTTCCAGGGTCTGCGGATCGAGCGCCACCGGCTCGAGGCTAGCCTCATGCGCCTCGGCTTCATGCGGCTTGAGCGCATGATAGACCTTCTCTGCGCCTTCGTAGCACAGATAAGCCCCACCCAGCATCAGGATGGGGGTGATGATCCATGGCGCGACAAGGCTGAGGATCAGCGCGGCCGGCAACAGGAACAGCAGCTTGTTGCGCACCGATCCCCAGGCGATCTTGCCGACGATCGGCAACTCGCGATCCGAGGAGAAACCATCGACATAGCGCGGCGTCACCGCCGCATCGTCCACCACCGCGCCTGCGGCCTTGATCCCGGCCTTGGCGGCCTGTCCGGCAATATCGTCCAGCGACGCCGCCGCCACCTTGGCAAGCCCCGCAACATCATCGAGAAGGGCGAGAAGACCGACGGACATGGATAAGCCTCAAGGTGATTTGAGCGCGATAATGCGCGGCGAAACCAAAGGTGCCAAGTGGAAACCACGACGCAGGTCGACAGGCCACCGCTCGATCTGGTTTGAAGCGACGGCATCGCCACCAGGCAGGCTGAGATTGCCAATAGGCAGAGTGCTAAGACGCGCGGCCGACGCTGTGGCGGACGACGTCGGCGAGGATGGATTTCATCTCGCTGTCGGGGAGCTCGGACAGTGCCGCAATCGCGGCTTCGGCGTGTCGCTCCGCTTTGTCCAGCGTGCGCTTGAGGGTGTCGTAGCGGTTGAAGATGGCCACAACCTGCTGCACTTCGAGATCGCTGGCATCGACCTTGCCCAGGGCGGCGGCGATCACTGATCGCTCTGCTTGGGTGCCGTCGGCCAGCGCCAGGATGACCGGCAGGGTCATCTTGCCCTCGCGCAGATCGTCGCCGACATTCTTGCCGAGCGTGCCAGACTGCCCGCCATAATCCAGCGCATCGTCGACGAGCTGGAAAGCATTGCCCAATTCAAGCCCATAGAGAGCCAGGGCCTCGCGGCCGGCCTGATCGGCACCGCCGGACATGGCGCCCACTTCGCAGGCGGCCTTGAACAACACGGCGGTCTTGGCGCGGATGACTTCGGCGTAGTCGGCCTCGGTGGTGGCGAGGTCGCCGGTCTTGGCGAGTTGAAACACTTCGCCTTCGGCCATCACGGCAGAGGCGGCGGAGAGCACGCCCAGCGCGCCGATATCGCCGGTTTCCACCATCATCATGAAGGCCTGGCCGAGCAGGAAATCACCCACCAGGATGGATGCTTTGTTGCCCCAGACCATGCGAGCTGCCGGCTTGCCGCGGCGCATGTCGCTTTCATCGACGACATCGTCGTGCAGCAGGGTGGCGTTGTGCATGAATTCGACGGCGGCCGCGAAATTGACGGCATTGCCGGTGCCGCGGCCGAAGAGAATCGCGGTGGCAACGGTGAGCATCGGCCGCAGGCGCTTGCCGCCGCTGTCGATGAGATAGCGCGCCAGTTCGGGGACCATGTCGACATGGCTGTGAGCACGATCCAGAATCAGCGCGTTGACCCGGGCCATGTCCTCGGCCGTCGCAGCCATCAGGCGCTCGACCGGGTTGGCCACCGGCTTTTCTTTCATCTGGGGCAGAACTGACACCGCCGTAACGTCCTTGTTGCCACAACGGCAAATCGGGTTGAGACCATCGCTGCGACCCATATAAGGTCGCACCGAACCAGCCATCCGGGTGCGATGTCCCTAGACCAGCCAATCGAGTTTGTAAAACACCAAACGGTGACGCGCGACGCCTTTTTGGGCGGTCGGCTCACTCTGTCGCAGCCGCGCAACGGCTTTCGCGCCGGGCTCGACAGTGTTTTGCTTGGCGCCGCGGTACCAAAGGGCACGGCGCGACTTGCCGATCTGGGCGCGGGCGTGGGCACGGCGGGGCTGGTGGCCCTGGCGCTAGGCCTCGCTGAAACCGCGCTTCTGGCCGAGATTGACGCCGAGGCGTTGACCCTGGCGGCTGAGAATATCGCGGCCAATGGCTTTGCCGCCCGAGCCGAGGCGCATGCCATCGACATTGCCGCCCCGGCTGCGGCCCGGCGCGCGGCAGGGCTTGTGGATAATGGCTTTGACGCCGTGATCGCCAATCCGCCCTTCTTTGCGGCAGGACGCGGCACGCCTGCGCCGGACGCGAGCCGGGCAGGCGCGCGGCATATGCCGGAGGCGGACCTGGACCAATGGGTGCGCAGCGCTGCCGCTTCGGCAAAGGCGGGCGGCACCGTCATTTTCGTTTATCCCGCCACCGCCCTTGCGCCGCTCCTGGCGAGCTTTTCGGCGCGGTTCGGGGCCATAACGCTATTGCCGCTCTGCCCGCGGCCGGGCGAGGCTGCGAGCCGGGTGCTCATTCGCGGCATCAAGGGCTCGCGCGCGCCGCTGACACTTCTGGCCAGCCGGGTGCTGCACGGCACTGACGGTCGGGCATTCTCGGCAGAATTCGATGCAATTTTTCGCGGTGCGGCCCGTCTTGACTGGTAATGATCCGACCGAGCCCCTAAATCTGCGCCACCGCCCGAACCCGTCCTGAGGTTTCCCGCAAGATGCTGCTGCGCATTCTCCTGTTCACTGCCCTGATCGTGCTGATCTATCTGGGCATCCGCCGCATCTGGAAGGACTGGACCGGCAAGTTCAAGACCGACGAGGAACAGGCGCGTATCGCCAGACGCGAGCGCGACGCGGCCGAACGCCAGCGCCCCGACGTGATCGATCTCAAGCGCGACGATGACGGCACCTATCGCCCGCATGACCAGCGCGACACCGACAAGCGCCATTGACCGCCCGGAGCCGCCAAACTAGAGGTTTGTCCGGCTCTAGACCGTAGGACTGCCCGATGACCTCTCGCCCCGCTCACATGGACCCGAAGAACTCCTTCCAGGGTCTTATTCTGACGCTGCAGAATTTCTGGGCCGAGCAGGGTTGCGTGATCCTGCAGCCTTACGACATGCAGATGGGCGCCGGCACCTTCCACACCGCCACGACATTACGTGCGCTAGGACCAAAGCCGTGGAAAGCCGCCTATGTGCAGCCCTCGCGCCGGCCCAAGGACGGCCGCTATGGCGAAAACCCCAACCGGCTGCAGCACTATTACCAGTTCCAGGTGATCCTGAAGCCTTCGCCGGAAAACATCCAGCAGCTCTATCTCGACTCGCTGGCCGCCATCGGGCTCGACGCTTCTGTGCACGATATCCGCTTTGTGGAAGACGACTGGGAAAGCCCGACGCTGGGCGCTTGGGGCTTGGGCTGGGAGTGCTGGTGCGACGGCATGGAAGTCAGCCAGTTCACCTATTTCCAGCAGGTCGCGGGCTTCGAATGCGCGCCGGTTCCGGGTGAAATCACCTATGGGCTCGAGCGCCTGGCCATGTATGTACAGGGCGTAGAGAACGTCTATGACCTCAACTTCAACGGCCGCGAAAGCGACGAGAAGGTCACCTATGGCGAGGTGTTCCTGCAGAACGAGCAGGAATCCTCGAAGTACAATTTCGAGGCCGCCGACACCGAAATCCTGTTCCGGCATTTCGCCGATGCAGAAAAGGAATGCCGCGCCATCCTGGCCAAGGGCGCCGACGGCAATCGGCAGACCATGGCGATCCCGGCCTATGAGCAGGTGATCAAGGCCTCGCATAATTTCAATATGCTCGATGCGCGCGGCGTCATCTCGGTGACCGAGCGGCAGAGCTATATCCTGCGCATCCGCGAACTGGCCAAGGCCTGCGGCGAAGCCTGGTTGCAGACCGCCGGCGGCGGCGCGGAATAGGCTAGTCTACACACCCCCACGCGGCAAAAGAGCAGATCGTCACCCTCGGGCTCGACCCGAGAGTGACGGCTTGTGTTGTAACCCAGCGGTGTGCAGGTGTCTGCGAAGGCGGGGCGTGTCCTACTCCGCGGCGACCGGTGCTTCGACATCCAGCACGGTCAGCATGTGGCGCTTGTCGGCGCGGTCGCGCCAGGTGATGGACTGGCCCTTGCGCAGCCCGATGAGGGCGGTGCCGATGGGCGTCATCACCGAAATCTTGCCTTCGTCGATATTGGCTTCTGCCGGGTAAACCAGGGTGACCGCAATTTCCTTGTCGTCATTGGTGCGATAGGTGACGCGCGAGCCCATGCGGGCCACGTCCTCGGGCACCTTTTTGTCATCGACGACACGAGCGCGGTCGAGTTCGTTGAGCAGGCGGTCGGCCAGTTCGGGCATGCGGTCGAGCCCGGCGCTGGCCAGCGCGTTGAGTTTGGCGTGATCAGCCTTGCCCAGAATAATGGCAGGCGAGAGATCGCGACGAATGTCGTTCATGTGAGTCTCCTCAGGTTCCGGCGCGCGACAGCGCGACATGCGGAACGGTGGTGATGAATGGGAATGACGGGTGCCGGATTTCGGTGCGATGCACCTTGAGCCCTAAACAGGCTCCGGCGAGAGCGTGCCTAGGGCGTCTATCCTGCGAGCAGAATGGTGCAGCGATGGAAGAGGCGCGTTGTCATGGCATAAAAGCTAGGGATTGCGCGCAGGAAGTCAAGCCCGCCCCATTGGTGGCCCGTTGCAATGGGCCGCTTGACCTGCCAGTCTCCGCCCCATTCGTCAGCCTGCCCGCGCCTGCCCAAGGGGCGCGTCGGAGCCGGGGACAGCTTTGGAGTCTAAGCCATGGAATGGGTCATTCTCGCGCTGGTGGTCGGCATCGTCGGCTATGCCATCGTCATCTACAACAGCCTCGTGTCCAACCGACAGATGGTCAAGGAGGGCTGGTCGGGGATCGATGTGCAGCTCAAGCGCCGCACCGACCTCATTCCCAATCTCATGGAGACGGTGAAGGGCTATATGGCCCATGAGCGCGAAACACTCGAGGCCGTGGTCAGCGCCCGTGCCAAGGCCACCAGCGTCGCTGCGGCCGGTCCCGAGGCTCGCGCCAAGGCAGAGGGCGAACTCTCGGCTGCATTGGGCCGCTTGCTGGCCATTGCCGAGGCCTATCCCGATCTCAAGGCGAATACGACTTTTCTCGAATTCCAGAGCGCGCTCAAGGGTGTGGAAGACGAAATCCAGATGGCCCGCCGCTACTACAATGGTGCGGTGCGCAACCTGAATATTCAGGTCGAGAGCTTCCCGTCCAACATCATCGCCAACATGTTCAAGTTTACCCAGAGCGAGTATTTCGAGCTGGAGAACGAGGCCGATCGGGCCGTGCCGCAGGTGAAGTTCTAAGCTTTTCGCAGCCAAATCAGCCAGCAAGGCGGACCATCGAAGGATGGTCTCGAAGTAGTCCCGACCAGGGGTTGGGATGGCACCGCGTCCGGGCCTTATGCCGAGTTCATGATCATGCGCTTCCTCGCCGCCCTTTTCCTGCTGCTTGCCCTCGCCGTGCCCAGCCTGGCGCGCGAGGAAATCCGCAGCATGGTGTCGGATGTGACCCTGGCGACCGATGGATCGGTACAGGTGGTCGAGACGCTGGTGGTCAATGCCGAGGGCGACCAGATCCGGCGCGGCATCTTCCGCGACATTCCGGTGACCATGCTGGGAGATTCGGGCAACAAGATCCGCATTGCGCTCGACGTCGAAAGCGTCACCCGCAATGGCCAGGCCGAGCAATTCGATGTCGAGCGCGAAGGCGATTTCCGCCGGATCCGGATCGGCAATCCCGACGCGCTGCTTCGCCCCGGCGAACAACGCTACGTGATCACCTATCGGCTCGAGCGCATGGCGCGCCCGAGCGCCGATGGCGACGAAATCTATTGGAACGCCACCGGCAATTACTGGAATTTCCCCATTCTCAATGCCGAGGCGCGGGTTCATCTGCCAGCTGGCGCAGTCATCGCCAACATGGCTGTTTATACCGGGCCTTTGGGCTCGACCGCGCGGGACGCCGCGATCAAGCGCGTTTCCGACAATGAAGCTGTGTTCCGCAGCCAAACCGTGCTGCAGCCCGGCGAAGGCATGAGCGTCGCGGTGTCGTTCCAGAAGGGGATTGTCAGCTACCCCGAGGGCATGGACGCCCTGGCGCAGTCGGCATCGGACCTGCGCGAGGTCATCCTGCCCATTTTGGCCGTGCTGCTGGTGCTGGGCTACAATCTCATCGCCTGGAACAAGGTGGGCCGCGACCCGCCCAAGGGCACGATCATTCCACTGTTTCATCCGCCCGAGGGCTTCTCACCCGCTCTCACGCACTATGTGCATCGCTGGGGCTTCGCCAATTCCGGCTGGACGGCGCTGACTGCGGCGATCTTCAGTCTCGGCGTGAAGGGGCTGGTGACGATCTACAACCCAGACAAGACGCTGACCGTGGTCGCGACCGATAAGCAAGCCGGGGGCGAACTGCCCGCCGGCGAGCGCGTGCTCTACGGCTACTTTTCGTCCAAGCGGTCGGTCACCATCGACAAGGCCAATGGGGTTGAGCTGGGCGCCAAGCGCACCGAATTCGTCAAGGCTATCGAGAGCGAGAACCGCCAGCTCTGGTTCCGCAACAATACCGGTTACGCGGTGTTCAGCTTCGTCCTTTCCGCAGCCTGCCTGGGGCTGATGGTGCTGTTCGACGTGCTCGATCCGATCTACCTCGTCGGGGCGGCATTTTTCGGGGTCTTTGCCGGGATCATCGGCAGCCTCATGATGTCGGCATTCAAGAGCGGCATCATCCAGAAGGTCATTGTCGGGGTCTGGGTCGGCATCGTGCTGTTCAATATGGGGGGCGGCTTCATCGAATCGCTGACCAGCATCACCATCAACAATGCGGCAATCGCCGCGGCGTCCCTGATCATCATCAGCGTGGTGTTCGCGGCACTGATGCGCGCGCCGACCATCCAGGGCCGCAAGGTGATGGATCAGATCGAGGGCTTTAAGCTCTACCTGGAGACCGCCGAAAAGAACCGGCTCAACATCAATGACGAACCGCCGATGACAGTGGAGCGCTTCGAACGCATCCTGCCCTATGCCATTGCGCTCGACGTGGAAAAGCCCTGGTCGGAGCATTTCGAGGCGGAACTGGCGCGCAATGCCGTGCCCGAGACCACCGCCAACAACTACTCGCCCAACTGGTATGCCGGCAGCCGCTCCTTCTCATCGGGCGGTCTGTCCAAGGCCATCAGCACCGCAACCACTGGCATGGCCGCCGCCATGGTCGCCGCGCAGCCTGTGCAGGCCAGCTCTTCCGGCTCGAGCGGCGGCGGCTTCTCCGGTGGCGGGGGTGGCGGCGGGGGCGGCGGGGGCTGGTGAGAAGGGTAGGTGAGGCCATTCCGCAATGGCGTGCGCGTATGCGCATAGACAAGCCCGCGCCCCCGCGCTAATCACGCACACGCCTTCAAATCCGGTACATTTTCATGCCCGAACTCCTGCTCGAACTCTTCTCCGAGGAAATCCCGGCCCGCTTCCAGCGTCGCGCCGCCGATGATCTCAAGAAAGCCGTCACCAATGCACTGGTCGATGCGGGTCTCGTCTATGAAGGAGCCAAGGCCTTCGCCACGCCGCGCCGCCTGGCGCTGACCGTGTCGGGCCTGCCGGTGCGCTCGCCCGACACGCGCGAGGAAAAGAAGGGGCCCAAGGTCGGTGCGCCGCAGCCCGCTATCGACGGCTTCCTGCGGTCGGCCGGGCTCAGCTCGCTGGATCAGGCCAAGGTGGAAAGCGACCCCAAGAAAGGCGATTTCTACGTCGCTCAGATCGAAAAGCCGGGTGCTGACGCGGTCGAGCTGCTCTCCGGCATCCTGCCCAAGGTGATGGCCGACTTCGCCTGGGCCAAGCCGATGCGCTGGGGCTCTGGCAGCTTCACCTGGGTGCGTCCGCTGCGCGCCATTACCGCCACTTTTGGCACCGAGAACGACGAGCCTGTGGTGGTGCCCTTCGCCGCCGCCGGGCTGCAATCCGGCCAGACCACGTTCGGTCATCGTTTCCTGTCGCCCGACGCCATTCGCGTCAAGCGGTTCGACGACTATCTGGTGGCTCTGGAACGCGCCAAGGTGGTGCTCGATATCGATCGCCGCAAGGACATCATCCGCACCGACGCCGATAACCTCGCCTTTGCGCAGGGCCTGAGCGTCATTCATGACGAAGGTTTGCTCGAGGAGGTCGCCGGCCTCGTCGAATGGCCGGTGGTGATGATGGGAACGTTCGATCCCGAATTCCTCAAGCTCCCTGAGGAAGTGATCATCGCCACCATCCGCGCCAACCAGAAGTGCTTCTGCCTGCGCGATGCTTCGGGCAAGCTGGCGCCCAATTTCATCATCACGTCCAATACCATCCCCGCCGATGGCGGCGCGGTCGTGGTCGCGGGCAATGAGCGCGTCATTCGCGCCCGCCTGTCCGACGCTGCCTTCTTCTATCAGGGCGACCTCGCCATTCCGCTGGAGCACGGCCTGCCCAAGCTCGAAGACATGGTGTTCCACGCCAAGCTGGGCACCCAGTTCGCCATGGTGCAGCGCCTGGTCAACCTGGCGGCCGAGATTGCGCCGCAGGTTGGCGCCGATGTGGAAAAGACCAAGCGCGCGGCCATGCTCGCCAAGGCTGATCTCGTTACCGGCATGGTCGGGGAGTTCCCCGAACTGCAGGGCTTGATGGGCCGCTATTATGCGACGGCGCAGGGCGAGCCGGCTGAAATCGCCAATGCGCTTGAAATGCACTACAAGCCGCTGGGCCCCTCCGATCGCGTGCCGACCGAGCCGGTGTCGATTGCCGTGGCGCTGGCCGACAAGCTCAACGTGCTCTCCGGCTTCTGGTCGATCGACGAAAAGCCAACGGGCTCGCGCGATCCCTTCGCGCTGCGTCGCGCGGCACTCGGCGTCATCCGCATTATCAGCGAGAACAATCTCAAATTCCCGCTGCAGGTGGAGCCGGATCTGCTGGCCTTCTTCCATGACCGTCTCAAGGTGACGCTGCGCGATGCTGGCGCTCGCCACGATCTGGTCGATGCCGTGATTTCGGCCGACAGCAACGATATCCTGCAGATCACCCAGCGCGCCGAGGCCCTGTCCTCGCTGCTGGCCACCGACGATGGTGCCAATCTTCTGGCCGGTTACAAGCGTGCGGCCAATATTCTAGCGGCTGAGGAAAAGAAGGATGGCAAAACCTATGGTGGCGCCATCGATCAGGGCGCATTGAAGCTCGCCGAAGAAGAGGCGTTGGCCTTCGCCGTCGATGGCGTCCATGCCGCCGTGTCCGCTCATGTGGCCAAGGACGACTACAAGGGTGCCATGGCCGAGCTCGCCACGCTCCGCGCGCCGGTCGATGCGTTCTTTACCGCAGTGCTGGTCAACGATGCCGATCCTGCCGTGCGCGCCAATCGCCTCAACCTTCTCGCCCGCCTGCGTGACACCATGCATCTCGTCGCTGATTTCGGGAAGGTGGCGGGGTAAGCCCGTAAGGCACCGTTCTGGTTGATGCCTCACACCCACCATGCCGCCGCCCTCGGGCTTGATCAGAGGGCGGCATGATGCGCGTTGCATCTGTCGTGCCAAAGCATTGGTTCTAATTCATTCAAGCCTGGCCGGCCTGCAAGCGCTCCTGCCTCTCAAGCGGAGACGCAGCGAAAGCGCCCCAATATAACCGGCAGTCGCTCGCTTCGGCCTCAGCCACACCGCCTTAAAACGGCGCCGTAAACCCTTCGGGCTTTTTGCCCTTGAATGGCGCCATGCCTTCGCGGGCGAGTTCGTCGGCCCGTTCGTTCAGTTCGTCACCGGCATGGCCCTTGACCCAATGCCAGGAAATCTCGTGCCGCTTGGTCGCCTCATCCAGCGCCTGCCAGAGATCGACATTCTTCACCGGCTTCTTGTCGGCGGTCTTCCAGCCATTGCGCTTCCAGCCATGCATCCAGCTTTGGACGCCGTTTTTCACATATTGGCTGTCGGTATGCAGATCGATCTTGCAGGGACGGTTGAGCGCGTTCAGTGCCTCGATGGCCGCCGTCAGCTCCATCTTGTTATTGGTGGTCAGCGCCTCGCCGCCCTTGAGCTCCTTGCGGTGCTGCCCGAACTGCAGAATGGCGCCCCAGCCGCCGGGGCCGGGATTTCCGGAACAGGCCCCGTCAGTATGAATGATAACGGATTCTGACATGGCCTAGGGGCGCCTCAGGATATGGAACTGGCAGGGAAGGCCGTAATAGTCGACGGCCTGATGCGTTTTCTCCATGCCGATCTTTTCCAGGACGGCACGAGACGGCGCATTGTCGACATGCGCCATGCCGATAAAGTGTTCGCCCTTGTCGTTGGCAAAGAACCAGTCGCGCAGGCCAGCGGCGGCCTCCTTGGCAAAGCCCCGTCCCCAGAACTCTTCGTAAAGCGTGTAACCGATCTCCGCCTCGCCAGTAGGCGGGTAAACGCCAAACCCAGCTCGACCCACCAGAGTGCCATCCGACTTCCGGCGCACTCGCAGCTTGCCCAGCTGCCGGGTTTCGAACAGGTCGATCCAGTGCGCGATTGCCTCTTCGCACTGTGCGCGCGTAAACGGCACGCCACGCGATGTAAGATAACGGGTCGCACCTTCGCTGCCGTGCAGGCGCATCAGGTCGTCGATCTGGTCCATGCGCCAGCCCGAAAGCACCAGCCGCTCGGTTTCGAACAGGTCGAGATCGCTCATCGCCCCGAGGCCACTTCCAGATTGCGCAGCACCTTGGGAATGTTGAAAGCGATATGCTCTTCGGCGGTGGTCTTGGTCTCGACCTTGACCTCATAGCGGGCGGCAAAAGCGTCGATCACCTCTTCCACAAGGCTTTCCGGCGCCGAGGCCCCGGCGCTGACACCCAGCGACTTGAGATCGCCATAGAGCGACCAGTCGATATCGCTGGCGCGATCCACCAGCGTGGCAATCTTGCAGCCCGAGCGCAGGGCGACTTCGACCAGGCGCTGCGAATTGGACGAATGGGGCGACCCCACAACAATCATCGCATCGACCAGGGGCGCCACCGCCTTGATCGATTCCTGCCGGTTGGTGGTGGCGTAGCAGATGTCTTCCTTGTGCGGCCCATTGATAGCCGGGAAGCGCGCCCGCAGTGCCGCGACGATTTCGCGCGTGTCATCGACGCTGAGCGTGGTCTGGGTCACAAAGGCCAGCGTTTCCGGATGCTTGGGCGTAAAGGCCCTGGCGTCGGCAACTGTTTCGATCAGCGTCACCGCCCCTTGCGGCAATTGCCCCATGGTCCCGATCACTTCCGGGTGGCCCTGGTGGCCGATCAGCACGATCTCGTGGCCTTCCTCGAAATGGCGCTGCGCCTCCACATGCACCTTGGATACGAGCGGGCAGGTGGCGTCGAGAAAGAACATGTTGCGTGCCTTGGCATCGGCCGGCACGCTCTTGGGCACGCCATGGGCCGAAAACACCACCGGCGCCTCGGTCTCGGGGATTTCGTCGAGTTCCTCGACAAAGATCGCGCCCTTTGCCTCCAGGCTCTGCACCACATATTTGTTGTGCACGATGGCGTGCCGGACATACACCGGCGCGCCGTATTTTTGCAGCGCCAGCTCCACGATCTGGATGGCGCGGTCTACGCCGGCGCAGAATCCACGCGGGGCGCAGAGAAGAATGTCGAGGTGCGGCCTTTTTTCCATGCCAGATCAGATGCTTTCCGCGGTCCTGCAAGTCAAGTGCTGTTGCAGCAGACACAGGGCACGGGCAATATGATGCCAGTTTGGCGGGGGACGGTCGGTCAGTGAGTTTAACCCAGGAAATGTTTGCGATTGCCCCGGCAATGGGGAAGGCGAACCTGAGTGCTGGGCAACTCAAATTGCTGGCCGGCAAGGCGCGCTGGATTTTCCGCGTCTGCGAGGCCGGTTTTCCCACTGTTCCCACCATCGTTCTCACCCGCGCCTGCTGGGATGAGTTGCAGGCCGAACGCGGCCGTCGCGACATGCGCCTGCGCGCCCATTGGGTGGCCTGCCTCTATAAGCTCGTCGACAAGGACGGCAAGCCGCCCATGCTGGTGGTCCGCACCTCCGCCGCCAGCCATAATGGCGGGCTGATGCCGGCCAAGGTGGGCATTCCCGCGCCGGGAGCTCCGGAAGACTCCGTGGATCCCGCGCGTCCGCTGGCCCGTGCCATCAAGCAGGCCTTCGAAAGCTATGGATTTTCAGGCGCCGGCTGGGGCGCCTCGCGCAGCGACGAAGAACGCGCCCGCCAGATCGTTTTGGTCCAGGCCGTGGCCGGCGGCGAGGTCGAACAATTCCTCACCCGCCACGCCACCACCGGGGCGCTCGGCCCGGCTGCCTTACCCGGCAGCCCGCTGCCCCGCTTGCCGGAAAGCGTTGGTGCACTGGTCTCCTTGCTCGATGCCAAGGCCGGCCGCCACATGGCGTGCCTCGTCTCGGTGGATAAGGGCAAGGTCCTGTTCCTCTCCGCCCGCCCCGTTCAGGCCAGTGGTGATGCCGATCTCAACGCCGCGGTGGACCGCGTGCACCGCAAGGTGTGGACGCCGCAGGGCGCCGTCACCCGCGTCGATCCCAACCGCCTGGCGCTGATGCTGCATCCGCGGCTGAAATCCTCTGAAGGCGTCTCGCCCATCGCCATGGGCCTTGGCGTGTCCCCGGGTGCCGCCAGCGGCGCCATCGTCTTCAATGCCGAGGATGCGGCCCGCCTGCGGGCGCGCGGCAAGCATTGCATCCTCGTCGTCAACGAAACCGGTCCCGCCGACATCGAGGGCATGAAGGCCGCCACCGGCATCCTCACCGCCCGCGGCGGCATGTCGAGCCATGCCGGCGTCATTGCCCGCATCACCGGCAAGCCCTGCGTCGCCGGGGTGCGCAATCTTTCGGTCGACACTACCGAAATGGTCGCCCGCATCGGCGACCGCGAATTCCGATCCGGCGATCGGCTGACCATCGATGGCGGCGACGGCTCGGTCTATGTGGGAACGTTGCCGCTGGCCCAGCCACAGATCGGCGGCGCCATAGGCACGCTGCTCGGCTGGTCCGACAGCAGCCGCACCATCGCTGTGCGCACCAATGTCGAAACCGTCGATTCCGCCGCGACGGCCCTCAGCTTCGGTGCCGAAGGCATCGGCCTCGCCCGTTCCGAACACATGTTCTTCTCGCCCGAGCGCATGGTGGCGCTGCGCCGCATGATTCTCTCCGAAGATGAGGACCAGCGCAGCCTCGCCATCAATGGTCTGGTCGACTTTCAGACCGGCGACTATTCCGCGCTTTTCTCCGCCATGCGCGGCCTGCCGGTCACCGTGCGCCTCTTCGATCCGCCCTTGCACGAATTCCTGCCGCGCACCGACGAGGAGATCGAGGAAACCGCCGCTTCGCTGGGCCTTGCCGTCCGCGCCCTGCGCCTGCGCCTCGAGCGCATCGCCGAGATCAATCCCATGCTGGGCCATCGCGGCGTGCGGCTCGCGATTACCTATCCCGAAATTCTGCAAATGCAGATGCAGGCGGTGCTGGCCGGCGCCAGGGCGGCCAGCGAGGCCCTCAACCTCACCATTCCGGTCGAGGTCATGGTCCCCTTCGTGTCCACGGCCACCGAGGTCTCCTGGGTGCGCGAACGCGTAATCAATATCCTCAACAATTCCGGCCTTGTGCGCTCGGACCGCGTCAAATTTGCCTTCGGCACCATGATCGAATTGCCGCGCGCCTGCCTGCGTGCCGGCGATATTGCTGGCATGGTCGACTTCATCTCCTTCGGCACTAATGATCTGACGCAGACCACTTTCGGCATTTCGCGCGATGACGCGCCAACCTTCCTCGCTGCCTATCAGCGTAAGGGCGTCTATGAGCGCGACCCCTTCGTCACCATCGACGAAAAGGGCGTCGGCGAAATGATCGAGATTGCCATTGCCCGGGGCAGGGCGGCCAATCCCCGCCTCAAGATCGGCATTTGCGGCGAACATGCGGGCGATCCTGCCTCACTGCGCTTCTTTGCCGGCCTCGGCGTCGATTACGTCTCCTGCTCACCCTATCGTGTTCCGGTGGCCCGGCTGACCCTGGCGCAAGCATCTGCTTAAATTTGCGGGACATTATGCCTATATAGGACAAAGCGTTCGATCCGGCCGCAACAAGGCCGGACGCAAGGGAAGGAAAATTGCGCCCGTGAAAAGTCTGACGGCACTGCTTGTTCTGCCACTGCTCGTCGTGCCATCGGCACCCGCCTTCGCCCAAAGCGGCGCCCAGTGCGCACCCATTGCATCAGCCGAAGAACGGCTCGCCTGCTATGACGCCGTTTTCCGCCCCGATCCCGGTGCCGTTGCCACCAGCAGCGCAGTAGTCGAATCGGAACAGTTGATCCCGGCACGCCCCAGCGGCCGTGCCCCGGCAACGATCACCATTTCCTGCGAAGCAAAAGGCCTGCAGATCGCTTTCGGCTTTGCCGGAAACAACATTTCCGCGCTCGGACGCGATGCGGGCCTGACGCTACAATACGATCTGCAACGCCGCTCCAGCACCCTGCCGGTCAATGCCGACAATACGGCCATCCTCATCGATAACCCGCGCGACGCTCGCGCCTTCGTCGATAGCCTGGCCGGCGTCACCAACCTGACCCTGCGCATGACCCCGGCCAATACCAGGACGCTCTCGGTGCGCTTCCAGGTCGACGCCATTCTGCAAGCCGCCGAGCCGGTCGTCGCCACCTGCCCCTAAGCGTGATTGCCGTCTGCGCGCCGCGTGGCCTTCCCTCTTCCCTTCGCGGGAGAGGATGGCGCTCACTGCGCTAAAACGTGGGAAAAGTTCAGTTCCGCTGAAAACCCACCGCGCCTTCGCGCCCGGTCTGGCCGCGATGGCGCAGCATGTGATCGGCCAGCACCAGCGCCATCATCGCCTCGCCCACCGGCACGGCGCGGATGCCGACGCAGGGGTCATGGCGACCCTTGGTGATGATGTCGGTATCCTCATTGCCCGTCGTCACCGTCTGGCGCGGGGTGATGATCGAGGATGTCGGCTTGACCGCAAAGCGGCAGACGATGGGATCGCCGTTGGAAATCCCGCCGAGAATGCCGCCGGCATGATTGGAGAGGAAATACGGCCGGTCCGCCCCCGCGCGCATTTGGTCGGCGTTCTCCACACCGGTGAGACCAGCCGCATCGAACCCGTCGCCGATTTCGACAGCCTTGACGGCATTGATGCTCATCATCGCCGAGGCCAGATCGGCGCTCAGCTTGCCATAGATTGGCGCGCCCCAGCCGGCGGGCACGCCTTCGGCGACCACCTCGATCACCGCGCCCACCGAGTTGCCGTCCTTGCGGATGCCATCGAGATAGTCGGCCCACAGCGCCGCCGCCTGGGCATCGGCACAGAATAGCGGGTTCTGGTCGACCTGGTCCCAGTCGAAATTGTTGTAGTCGATCTTGTGCGGCCCCACTTGCACGAGGCTGGCGCGAATGGTGACGCCCGCAAGCACCTGCCGGGCAATGGCCCCCGCCGCCACGCGCGCCGCCGTTTCGCGCGCCGAGGTGCGGCCGCCACCGCGATAGTCGCGAATGCCGTATTTCTGGTCATAGGTGTAGTCGGCATGGCCCGGACGATATTTGTCGCGGATATCCGAATAGTCCTTGGAACGCTGGTCGGTATTCTCGATCACCAGCGAAATCGGCGTGCCCGTGGTACGCGGCCCATCCGTGCGCTCGTCCTCGAACACGCCGGAGAGAATTTTCACCTCGTCCGCCTCGCGACGCTGGGTGGTGAACTTGGATTGCCCCGGCTTGCGGCGATCGAGGTCCCGCTGGATCATTTCGGGGGTGAGGGCAATACCCGGCGGGCAGCCATCCACCACCACGCCAAGCGCCGGCCCATGGCTTTCGCCCCAGGTGGTAAAACGGAAAAGATGCCCGAACGTATTGAAAGACATGGATGCTCGCCTCGTATTGGCGCCTTCATAAAGCCTTTTGCGGCGCGAGGGAAACCGCTTTCATCGCGCGGCCCCTAGCAGCCGATATCGTTCGGCGGCTGGTTATAGACATAGGCTGAGACCGACATATAGGTCTTGGCCAGAACAAAGCTCCGGTCCTCGCCCAATGGCCAGACGGTCTGGGATGCATCGCTGCAACCAGGGATTGAGGAACCAAGAACGGCTTCCGCTGCAGCAGTAAACTTGTCCATGGCAAACATATCGGCTTCCACCTGTGAGGAGAGGATGAGGGCGGACAACGCTTCGCCGCTGCAGATATCCGCCTGGCCATGCAGGAACACAAAGCCGTTGAGCCCTTCAATGACAGGCGCATCCAGCGACGGAGCCGGCATGCTGATACTGAGCGTGCACTCGTCCGATCTGTTTTCCTCCGCCTTGCCATAGCGGCTCATCCACGCGCGAAAGGCATGTTCGTCGCCGAACGGCACCAGCTCGTCGCGGAGGCGCTGCATGAATTCCATCAATTGCTCGGGCACGAGAAGCTGTGCGCTATCGGTGGCGCTGGGCACGCAATTGGCGTCAAGCGGAGGAGAAGCGCGCACTGCGATTTCGACATGGTTGCTATTGTAGTCGAGTTGCTGCCAGCGCATCGACCGGTCTCGGGCAAGCTGCCAATGCTGGTAGCCGCTGATGCTGCAGGCGTCGTCAGGCGCTCCAAATCGACGTGTCAGCAGCGCCTCGAAACTGTCCCGGTTCTGCGTCGAGCCAAAAATTACCGACAGCTTCACCTGATGGGGCGAGCCGTCATTGATGTCGCGCTGCACCTCGAAAATGCCGGGCAGCTTGCCCGTGGCGTTGGTATAGAGCGCATCCGGATCGAGATCGGCAAGCGGACGCAGTTGCGCTGTGGATGTCGGGCCGTCTGCGAGCAGGCTATCCATATCGTTGAGCACGGCCGCGAGACGCTTCATGCCCTCTCTATCGAGCACTCCGAATTCGACAATGTAGTCGTCACCCTCGCCCTGCGCCCACGAAGGCGCACAGGAGGCCGATAGTGCTACCGCAAAGCCCAGTGCAGCAAGCAAGCGCCCGAGCGCGCGTCCCCTCACGCGCCGCACTAGACGTCTGCAGCCGTGAGCAATTCCATTTTGCCGGGCGTGAAATGCATGATCACGTCCTGTGGCGGAGCCCAGTTGATCACTTCGACAATGGGTGCGCGTTCGATCAGGGCGCGCAGCGTCCGAGCAATGCCGCCATGGGAAACCACCACCGAGGGCCCCTTGAGCACGCCAGCAAATTCCACCAGCCGGGCCTCGACGTCGCGATAGTTCTCGCCGGCCTCGGGGCGGAATTCCCAATAGCTTTCGTCGCGTTCGCCAGGGGCCACCGCCATATGTTCCGGCAGCTCGTCATGAAGGCTGCCCTCGAGCACGCCGAAGGAAATTTCCATCAGCCGCACATCGTACTGTACGTCAGGCAGGTGCTGGTCGAACCCGGCGCGGACGCGATCCATGGTTTCGCGGGTGCGTCCCAAAGGCGAGGCATGCCACTCGAAGGCAAGCGGGTCGAGCCCGCGCGCCTTGAACAGGGCGGCCAGCGTCTTGCCGTTCTGGCTCGCCTGGCCACGGCCCTTGTCATTGAGCGGAATGTCGCGGCGGCCCTGATATCGCCGTTCGGCGTTCCAGGGCGTTTCGCCATGCCGGATGAAGTAGATTTCCGGCCAGACAAGGGCAACCATGGTCACATGCGCGCCGCCACCGGCGCGCCCCTTCGATTGGGCCTATGAACGGGTCTATGCTTCGGCTTCGGTGGAATTATCATCCAGAAGTTTCATGCCGACGACATTGAAACCGGCATCGACATAGTGGATTTCGCCGGTCACGCCGCCCGCCAGGTCCGACAGCAGATAGGTGGCCGCGCCGCCCACATCGTCGATCGAGACGTTCTTGCGCAGCGCCGAATTGGCTTCCTGCCAGTGCAGCATGTCGCGCAGGCCGGAAATGCCAGAGGCGGCCAGGGTCTTGATGGCGCCGGCCGAAATGCCGTTGACGCGAATGCCCTTCTTGCCGAGATCCACCGCCAGGTAGCGCACCGAGGCTTCCAGCGCCGCCTTGGCCACGCCCATCACATTGTAATTCGGCACATATTTGACCGCGCCGTAATAGGTCAGCGTCAACAGCGCCCCGCCCGGGTTCATCAGCGGCTCGGCGCGCTTGGCGACGGCGGTGAAGGAATAGACCGAGATATCCATGGTCAGCGCAAAATTGTCGCGGCTAGTCTCGATATAGCGGCCTTCCAGCTCTTCCTTGTTGGAAAAGCCGATGGCGTGCACCACGAAATCGAGCGAGCCCCACTTGTCCTTGATCTGGCGGAAGGTCTCGTCCATGGCGGCTTCGTCGGACACGTCGCATTCCACGAGGAAGTCCGAGCCGACCTCGGCAGCCAAAGGCTCGACGCGGCGCTTCAGCGCCTCGCCCTGATAGGAAAACGCCAGCTCGGCGCCCTGTGCGTGCAATTGCTTGGCAATGCCCCAGGCGATCGAGCGGTTGTTGGCGAGGCCCATGATCAGTCCGCGCTTGCCTGCCATCAATCCAGTGGCCATTCTTGGGTTTCCCTTGCTGGAGTCGTTTGTCCGGTTGTGGCACATGGGGGCAGGGGCGGGCAAGGTTGCCTGCCGCGCGTCTCTAATGTTTCCGGGGTTTTCCATGTCCCTTTCCGCCACCCAGATCGTCTCCGCCCTCACCGATATCCTTGGCAGCGGCCATGTCGTCGGCGAGGTCGAGAAGATGGGCGCCTGGCTGAACGAGCCGCGCAAGCGCTTCCACATGCAGGCTGCTGCCGTGGTCACACCGCCCGATGTCGCGGCGGTGCAGGCAGTGCTGCGCTGGGCCAACCAGAACCGCGTGGCCATCATCCCACAAGGCGGCAATACTGGCCTTGTGGGTGCCCAGGTGCCGCTGCGGGGCGATGAGGTCATTGTGAGCCTTGCCCGGCTCGACCGCATCCGCTCCGTCGACAGTGCCGCCGGTGTCATGGTCGCCGAAGCCGGCGTCATCCTCGAAAACGCCCATAAGGCCGCCGAAGCCGCCGGGACGATTTTCCCGCTCTGGCTGGCCTCGCAGGGTTCGGCCCGCATTGGCGGCGTGCTCTCCTCCAATGCCGGTGGCGTCAACGTCCTCGCCTATGGCAATGCCCGCGAACTGACCATGGGTGTCGAGGCAGTCCTCGCCGACGGCCGGCTCTATCAGGGGCTCAACGCCCTCAAGAAGGACAATACCGGCTATGATCTCAAGGACCTGCTGGTCGGCGCCGAAGGCACGCTGGGCATCATCACCGCCGCCTCGCTGAAGCTCTATCCCTTGCCCGAGGACTATGAGACCGCGCTGGTCAATGTCGCCTCGCCCGATGCGGCGCTCGATCTGTTTCAGCTGATGCGCCAGCGCGCCGGTGGCCGCCTCAACGCCTTCGAACTCATTCCCCATATCGGCCTCGACATCCAGCTGCGTCACGGCATGCTCGATGCCGATCCCACCGCCAGTGCCTCCCCCTGGTATGCGCTGATCGAAATGAGCCGCATGGCCGGCTCCGCTCCCGGCGCGCTGCAATCGGCTCTGGAAGCCGCCTTCGAGGAAAACCTCATCGCCGACGCCACAATCGCCGAATCGCTGGCCGACCGCACCCGCATGTGGGCCTTCCGCGAGCAGATGAGCGAGTGCCAGTCGCGTGAGGGCGCCTCGATCAAGCACGACGTCTCGGTGCCCATCGCCGCCATTCCCGCGCTGATCCGCGAGGGCAGCGCCGCCGCCGAAAAGCTAGTGCCGGGCATTCGGCCGGTGCCGTTCGGCCATATGGGCGACGGCAATATCCACTTCAACTTCTCCATGCCGCTCGGCGCCGACCCCAAGGCCTTCATGGCCCAGTATGACGAGGCCATGCACGAGGTGATCTATGAGGTGGTGCTGCGCCATGGCGGCTCGGTTTCCGCCGAACACGGCATCGGCCAGCTCAAGGTGGACCTGCTGCAGCACGTCAAAGACCCCGTCGCCCTCGAAATGATGCGCGACATCAAGACCGCCCTCGACCCCAACGGAATTCTCAATCCGGGAAAAATGCTCCGAACTGTGCCATAGGCCAAACGCGCCAGTGGCGCGTTTTGAACTGAGAACGCCATGAGAGCTACGCTCGAATGGCACGAAGTCGGGGACTTCTTTCTTCCCGGTTCTCCCACTGTGCCTTCTTGCGACGGCACTCCGGCAGCCCCATCTCTGCTACATGCTACTCAAAGATATCCAGTTTCTCGACGACGCCACGCGCCCTGCCATTCCCGATCTTCCGGGCATAACCGAAGTGCAAAAGCTGCCCGGCCAGCACCTGCGCATGATCCATGACCATCTGCGCGACAACATGGTCGTGCTTGGCCGCCTGATCGAGCGCGCCGGTGAAGGCAAGGCCAGCGTCGCCGAAGTCAAGGCAGAAACCGCCGACCTCGTCATGGTCTCGAACTATCGGCGCTTCGGCACGCTGTGTGGCCAATATTGCCAGTTCGTCCATGGCCATCACTCCATCGAGGACGTGGCCATCTTCCCGGCGCTGGCCGATCAGAGCCCCGCCTTCAAGGCGATTGCCGATCGCCTGCAGGCTGAGCATGTGGTGGTGCACACCCTGCTCGAAAAGCTGATCGATGCGCTGATTGCGCTCGCCGATGCGCCCGGTCGTGACAATTTCGATGATGCCGTCAGCGTTTTCCGCGCCCTCGAAACCGTCCTCCTCAGCCATCTCGGCTACGAAGAAGACGCCATTGGCGACGCCTTGGGCTATTTCGACATCGGCGTTTAGCGCCAGGCAGATTGCCCTCTGGCAAACTGCCTCCCCGTGCCCCATTCCGCCCTCGGGCCTGACCCGAGGGCTTCAGCCGCGAGAGCCTAATCCTCCGCGCCCGCCTCGCCAAAGACATAGCGCGCCCAGACGGGCAGTTCCAAACTCACCGGCTTGCCATCCACCGTCGCCGCACCAGCATCGCTGATCCGGTCTAGCCGCAAAATGGCGACGGCCTGTCCATCGACCACCTGGCCGATCGTGCCCGCCTCGCGCCCGCCCGCGACCACTGCGCTGCCCTCCGGCGCGTCAATGCCCGAAACGATCACCGGCCGCCGCCGCGCCGTGCCGCGATGCTTCATGCGGCTGACCACTTCCTGCCCGACATAACACCCCTTGGCGAAGTCGATGCCGTCGAGAATGTCGAGACCGATATCGTGGGCAAAGGCGTCATTGGCGGGGAAGTCATTGCCCTGATGCAGGATGCCGGCAGCGATGCGCTCTTTTTGGTAGACGCCGTCATCCTGCACCCAGCCTGTGGTATCCTCCACCGGCGCAATCACGCGCCACCCCAGGTCCACAGGACCAAGCCGGTCAGTATGGCGTACCCCCTCCAGTCCGGCCTCCTGCGCAAAACCCGCGCGATGCGTAGCGCGCAAATCCTCGATTTCGACCTTGGCGCGCAGCTTGTACATGCGCATGCGCTTGAAAAAGTCGTCGGCCACCGATTGGTGCACGTCCAGCCACAGCGCCTCTTCGGCATGGCCCGCCAGCCCCTCGGCCAGGATCTTGCCCTGTGGCGACAGCAGCGTCCATGCCGCCGCAACCTCACCACTATTCGGAATTTGCCCCGTCACCACGTCATTGAGCAGGCGATGGGCCTCGGGCCCCGAAAAGCGGAAGACGGCGCGGTCGGCGCGAAGATAGGTGGTCATCTGGCTTGCCTCTCGGAACACCCATGCTAAACCGGCCGGAGGTGACCAGCAGCAGGACCGAAGACATGGCGCAGTACGACACGATTTTCAAGAACGCCACCCTGGTCAATCACGATGGCGAGGGGCTGGCCGACATTGCGGTGAAGGACGGTCGCATCGTGGCGCTGGGCGCCATCGACGGCAGTGCCGCCGAAATCGTCGACTGCAAGGGCCTGCATATCCTCCCCGGCGTCATCGACACCCAGGTCCACTTCCGCGAGCCCGGCCTCACCCACAAGGAAGACCTCGAAACCGGCTCGCTCGGCGCCGTCATGGGCGGCGTCACCGGCGTCTTCGAAATGCCCAATACCAATCCGCTGACCACCACGCGCGAGACCTTTGAAGCCAAGATCGCCGCCGGCACCAACCGCATGCACTGCGATTTCGCTTTCTATATCGGCGGCACCCACCACAATGTCGCCGAGCTGCCCATGCTGGAAAAGCTCCCCGGCTGCGCTGGCGTAAAGGTGTTTATGGGCTCTTCCACCGGCTCGCTGCTGGTCCAGGACGATGCCGGCGTCGAGGCCATTTTGCGCGCCATTTCGCGCCGTGCAGCCTTCCACTCCGAAGACGAATATATGCTTGAGGAACGCAAGCACCTGCGCATTCCCGGCGATCCCTCCAGTCACCCGGTCTGGCGGTCGCCCGAAGTGGCGATGAGCTGCACGACGCGCCTCGTCAACCTCGCCCGCAAGACCGGCAAGCGCATCCACGTTCTGCATATCTCGACCAGGGAAGAAATCGCCTATCTCGCCGACCACAAGGATGTGGCCTCGGTCGAGGTCACCCCGCACCACCTGACGCTCGACGAAACCGCTTACACACGTCTTGGCACCTATGCCCAGATGAACCCGCCGGTGCGCGACAAGGCGCATCGCGACGGCATCTGGCAGGGCGTCGCCAATGGCGTCGCCGACATTCTGGGCTCAGACCACGCGCCGCATACGCGCGAAGAAAAGGACCATCCCTATCCGCAGAGCCATTCCGGCATGACTGGCGTGCAGACGCTGGTCCCCACCATGCTCGATCACGTCAATGCCGGCCGACTCAGCCTCCAGCGGTTCGTCGACATGACCAGCCATGGCCCCAATCGCCTGTTCGGCATTGCCAACAAGGGCCGCATCGCCGTCGGCTATGACGCCGACCTCACCATCGTCGACATGAAGCGCCGCGAAACCATCACCAATGACTGGATCAGGAGCCGTGCCGGCTGGACCCCCTATGACGGCGTCACCGTCACCGGCTGGCCTGTCGGCACCGTGGTGCGTGGTCACAAGGTCATGTGGCAGGGCGAATTGGTCACCCCCAACAAGGGCCAACCCATGCGCTTCCTCGAAGCCCTGCCACAGGGTTAGTGTCCTGCGGCGATCGCCTACCCGATCGTCACCCTCGGGCCTGACCCGAGGGCCCTGGCTCTAAGCTACCCCTCCACCTCCTCGGTGGCGCGCTGGTCCAGCTTTTCCTGCATGCAATACGAATAGACCATCGGTCGCATGCTGCCGCCCTCGGCTTCCTCGTCGGCAGCGGCGTTGCATTCACCTTCCGCCTCGCTGCGCCAGGCAGCAATTTCATCGAGATAGGCCTTGGTCTCGGTCTTGCTCATGCCTTCGGCATTGTCTTGCACGATCTTTTCCAGGTTCATGTCCGCTTCGACGAAATCGTAGAACGCGCACAGATTCATCGCCATCTGCGTGGTCTCGCAATCGGCCAGGATATCCTCGAGCTCGCCCACCGGCACGTGGCTGCGCGCGGAAAGCTCGTCGAGCACATCGTCGGCCTGGCCTGGGCTGATCAGCAAAAGCATCGGCAGGACGAAAAGATAGCGTTTCAGCATGAGGCTCTCCTTTGAGTTGGTACCATTCTACATCGGGGCGTTGGGCGAGAAAACGCCCGCATTCCCGATGGGGCAGGGGCTCAATCCCCGGCCACGAAAGCCGACCATTCCCCGCTCTCGCTGATATGGAGACGCCAGTAATACCAGCCTCCGAATTGCTTGAGCTCCTCTATGCCCTCGCTGTCGATCAGCCGATAGGCGTCCACCGTCTGCTCGGCGGTCAGGTTGTTGGGATCGAGTTCGGAGAGATAGGGCCAGATGTAATAGGTCTCCCCGCCACTATCGGGATAATAGGCATAAGGCTGGTCGAACAGGTCCAGCATCAGCCCCAATATCTGCCTGCCCTCGTCATCCTCCGACACGTCCTTGAGAAAGGCCACCGGGTCGTCGGGCGCGCCGAAGCTGACATTGGGCCGGGATTTCTGAGCGTCGATGATGGGGCGCAGCGCCTCGATGTCGCCGCTCCGGGCCGCTTCGATCAGCGCCGCGCGCTTTTCCTGCACCGCTGGGGGCAGGGCCGAGATATCGCTGCTGATCTGGGGTTCCGGCCAGTCCCATTCCGCCGCCTCCTGCGCCAGGACCGGCGTCGACAACAGCATGGCGGTGCACAACAGTGGGGCAAGGCGCATGGATCGGTCTCCCTTTTGCGAGGAAGCCTAGGATCACTCCGTGCCCTCACTAAGGCAAGGCAGGCCTATTGCAGGATCCGCTCGAGATTGTACTCGCCGTTGCGGATACGGTCAGGCAATTGCGCCACCAGGTCCGCGGTGGCCTCGTCGCCATGCATGCGCACAAAGGTGGCCAAGGCAGCGAACAGCGACGCATGGGCCAGCGAGGCGCTTTCTAGCCCGTCTTCTTCGGCCGAATTCCAGGCTTCGGCCAGATATTCGAGCGCCAGCTGGCGTTCGGCCTGGCTGCGGTCAAACGGGCCTTGACCCGACGATGCGGAAAATAAGGACTTGGTCGTGCTCATCATGGCGGCATAGCACGCCACGAACCACGCCGCGCGTGAGAAGTAACCCGAAGGTTAACGCCCGGTAGGCAATTCTACCGACCGGGCCCCGCGCCTATTCGGCAAAACGCGTGTGGATTTCCCGCGCCAGCTTTTGCGCTTCGCCGAGCAGCCGCCGCAACGCTTCCCGCGAAGCCGGCGTACACTGGTGATGGAAACGGGCAAAAGCCTCATAGCCGGAATTGAACGCCCCGGCCAAACGCTGCCGCCGATCTTCATCCGGCTCATCCAGCGCGATCAGATCCGCCATCTGTGCCCGCCAGTCCTCGGTCCCCGCCTTGCATAGTGGCTGCAGGAAATAGAGGCTCCCCATGATCTCCGACAACCGCTCCATCTGCCGCTGATAGGGCGGGTCGATGGCGAGGGCAGGGGCGGCGAGCGGTAGCAGCAGCAGGATGGCAAATAGTGGATACAGGACGCGCTTTCCCCAAGCAGCCGCGCGCTTTGCGACCTTCAATACGGCAATGTCTAGGGCAGGCTTATCAATAACCGATGTCAGCGCTCTTTCTCCTCCCTCCCCCTTGAGGGGAGGGATTGAGGGTGGGGGTGCTGAACCTTCCCCGAATCCGTTCGGAAATGGGAGTTTTCCAAGCCTGCAGAACCGCCACCCCAGGGGGGGATGGGAGCCCGAGACCGCAGTGATGCCAGCAACACCGTCATCAAGACCATCGGGGTGCGAGGAGCACACAGTGGGGTTGGGGATTTGCTGATGCACGGGCAACCTCATCCGCCTCCCTTACCAGCTCTGCCCCAGAACGGAGAAGCATTCCCGGATCACATCGTCGAGCCGCGAGGTGGTGCGCAGGGCCAGCAGCATGCCCGGATCGGCCCATTTATAGTCCGAGATCTCGTTGCTGGGCCGTATGGTGCCGACATAGTCGGTTGTAGTGAACACGGCCAGCCGGTAGGTGCCGTCGCGGCCGAGTTCCTGGGTGGTGACATGGCGCGGATTGCGCACGGTCAGGCCCAGTTCCTCCTGCACTTCGCGGATGGCGCATTGCTCGATGGTCTCGCCATCATCCATCCGGCCGCCGGGGAAGGTCCACAAATTCTGATACGGCGCGAAGGCACGCTTGATCAGCAGGATCTTGCCATGGCGAACGATGCCGACGCTGGCGGCGTTAGGAAGATCTGTCATAGCCCTTGGGTTGGTTTGCGATTCGTTTCCGATGAGCTTATCTCCCAACAGGTGAAGGAGACATGCCATGTGTGGGCGTTATGCCTCGACTTTGCCGCCCGAAATGATGGTGGAACTGTTCAAGCTCATCAAAGGGCTCGATATCATCCCGCGCTTCAATATCGCGCCCACTCAGCCCATTGTCGCCATCTGGGAAGCCCAGGGCCAGCGCGAGGCACATTTTGCCCGCTGGGGACTGGTCCCCGGCTGGGTCAAGGACCCGCGCGAGTTTCCGCTGCTGGTCAATGCGCGTGCCGAAAGCATGGCTGAGAAACCGGCCTTTCGCGATCCACTCAAGCATGGCCGCTGCATCGTCCCGGCCAGCGGCTACTATGAATGGCACACTGGGCCCGACAAGAAGAAACAGCCTTATTACATTACCCGCGCCGATGGGCAGCCCATGGCGCTGGCCGGCCTCTATGCCACCTGGTCCGGTCCCAATGGCGAGGAGATCGACAGCGTCGCTACCATTACGGTGGCGGCCAATGCACAACTGTCGGAAATCCACGATCGCATGCCGGCCATTCTCATGGATCGGCAGCAGCAGGACGAGTGGCTCAATGTGCGCGAGGTCCGCGCCGCCGAAGCCGCGCAAATGGCCCTGCCGCTCGAAGAAGGTGTGCTCAAATTCCATCCGGTCTCCACGCGCGTCAATTCCGCCCGCGACGACGACGCCGGATTGATCGAACCCATCACCCTCGAAAAACCCGCCCCAGTGCTCAAAAAAGCCGCCGGGGGCCAGCTGGATCTCTTTTAGTCCGCCCGCGCGGAAACATACCCGCTTGCACAGTGCCGCCCTCGGATTTGATCGGAGGGTCTTATGACCCATGCCCTGCGGGCAATTTACCCTCCGTCACACAGCCATCATTCTCGAATCGGCTGTCTCTGCTAGTCTTCCGGCAACAGTCCGCAAACGCGATCTCGCTCATGTCCCGCAACAGTTCCCGTGCCTGGCAGCGTATGCTGTCCGGTCGCCGCCTCGATATTCTCGATCCCTCGCCCGTCGATGTCGAACTCTCCGACATTGCGCATGGCCTGGCCCGCGTGGCCCGCTGGAACGGCCAGACGCAGGGCGATTATCCCTTTTCGGTGGCGCAGCATTCGGTGCTGGTGTTCGAGCTGTTCCGCCAGGCCAATCCGGATGCCTCGGCTGCCGCGCTGTTGCAGGCGCTCCTGCATGACGCCCCCGAATATGTCATGGGCGACATCATCTCGCCCTTCAAGGCGGCGATGGGCGGCAATTACAAGGACGTCGAAAACCGCCTGCTTTCGGCAATCTTCCTGCGCTTTTCGCTGCCCGCCACCATGAGCGTGGCCCTCACCAAGCAGGTCAAGAAGGCTGATCGGGAAGCCGCCTATTTCGAGGCTACCCATCTGGCTGGCTTCGATCCCGACGAGGCGCGCAAGTTTTTCGGCGAACCCAACCAGCCTGCCTTCGACGTCGAGGCTTTCGATCGTCTCATCCGGCCCTGGCCGACCCAGCAGGCCCATGCCCGCTTCGTCGAAGTCTTCGAAACTGCCGCCGCGACGCTCCTCGGCTGATCGTCTGGCAAATTAACCTTAACGAAAGATAAAATTCGCCTGATCTGCTGCCATATGGTTACTGATTGGTTAAGGCGTCATGCCGCCTTGGATCAAATCGGGACAATAGCCATGAACCTGCCGCACCGTCTTGTCGCCCTGAGCCTGCTTTCGGGCCTGCTCTGCGCCACCGCTGCCCCGATCATGGCCGATGAAATGCCGTCCGGCTTCGATACCAGCCGTCTCGTCAAGTTCGCGGACCGCGACTACCTGGTCGACTATGAGGATTGGGTCTCGACCGAGCCGCTGAGCACCAGCCGCATCAAGAAGGTCGAGGGGGGCAGGGTGAGCTATGTCACCATCACCCAGACCGCCACCGGCACTTACTCCACCGACGGCATGACCTCGCCGCATGTGCTATATCCCGGCATTGCCGTCGAGGCGGTCACCGCCCAGCCCAACCGCGTCGCGGTGCTGAGCTATGGCGGCAATTCCTTTGTCTATCTGCGCAACCGGGGCACGACCATTGTCAGCACCCCGGCACGCACCTGCATCTCCACCGCCAGCTTCACCTATTGCTGAGGCGTCAGCCGAACAACCAGCCGGGCTTGAACTTGTAGAAGACATGCAGGCCGATCTGGGTCACCTTGGTCATGCGCGGCGCCCAGGCGGGGCGAACATAGGTGGCGTGGTAGTGCGTCGCATCGCCCACTTCGGTCAGGTAAAGCTCGCCGCTGGTTGTCTTCTTGGCGATTTCCTCAGCCTGTTCCCAAGGCTTGCGCTCGGTCACCACATCGGCAATGCCGTCGCAGGCAAAGGAGAACTGGCAGGCATTGCGGCGGTGCTGGTTCTGGAACACGACGCCGCAGATGGTGTTGGGATAACGGTGATCCTTGACCCTGTTCAGCACCACCTGCGCCACCCCGACCTGGCCGCGATAGGTCTCGCCGCGCGCTTCGAAATAGATGGCGGTGGCGAGGCACCACAATTCCTTGTCCGATGCCGCAGTGATGGGGCCGCTGTCGAATGCGCCGGTCACCGGGGCATTGGCGCGGGCATAGGCCAATTGCTCGGAGGCGATGGCCGGCATGGGCATGCCCTGCGGCGTTCCGAAAGCGGGCGGTGCGCCGAGCGAGGCCATTTGCGGGGCAATGCCGGCAATGGCGTCCAGAGCTGCAGCAGTCGAGGGATCGATCGAGGCCACCGACATGCGCGGACCGTCCTGGCTGCCCTGAACTGTGGCCGGCGTGTCGAGATCGGCTATGCGCGTCTGGCCGAGATCGGTGGGATCAAGCGGCGTGCCGCGCAGCGCCGCGATCTGAATGCGCGCTTCCTCGAAGCTGCGCGAAATTGCCAAGGCATCCACTTCAGGCCGAAAACGGTCGGTTTTGGCAGCGCGGTTGGGACCGGTGAAGCTGGCCGTTTCGAAAAGATGGTCGACCGACCCGGTAATCACCGGATCAACGCCGAAATAGCTCAGGCTCGCCACTTCCGCCGGCGTGGCGGGCGTGCCGATGCCGACATCCGCGGCAAGTTCCGTCCCCGGCCCAAAGGCGCCGGTTGCAAGACCGATATAGGAGAGGGAAAGCGCCAAGCCTGCCACCACCACACGGGCGGCAGGAACAAGAAGGCGGACCGCTCTAGCCGGGCGCGAACGCACCACCGGCTGGTGGGACTGGGCCATAAACTCTACTCAACGCTACTAACACAACTCAAAGCCGACAAATGTGACGCTCAAATGCCGCTGATCCGGATCATCTCTCATTAGGGTTAGCAGGGAGTAAATCGCCAACAAGCCCACCCCAAGGCGCCCCTGTGGCGCCAAAGGGGCAGTGTGCGGTCTGACAGCATCGTGATCGGCGGTGTTAGGTTTTCGCGGACGGCAGACCGTATTCGCATGACGGTCTTCGGGACGCCGGCGCCTGGCGCAAGTCCATCTCCTGCGGCCTTGCCCTCCGGTCACAATTCTTCTCGCCTGGCATATTCGAGGTCATTTTTCTTTGCACGCTGCGGATCGATATGGTCAAAAAGTTGCCGGATGCACGGAGAAACAAATGTTCGACTGGACTTCGGGTTATGTGGCCGAGCTTGGCTATACCTATGGCTTTTACCGCGAACTCACCCCGCAAATCCTGCAATTCAGCGGCCTGACCAAAGGCGTCTCCACCTCGAAATCATCGCGCGAGCGCCTCGCATTTTGCGAATTGGGCTGCGGGCAGGGCTTCTCCACCAATCTCTTGGCAGCGGCCAATCCGGAGATCGATTTTTACGCCACCGACTTCAATCCCGCGCAAATTGCGGGCGCCCGCCAACTGGCGGATCAGGCCGGAACGGAGAATGTGCATTTTTTCGACGACAGTTTCGCCCAGTTCGAGGCGCGCACCGACCTACCGCAGTTCGACATCATTGCCTTGCACGGCATCTATAGCTGGATCGCGGCCGAGCACCGCGACACCATCGTCCGCTTCATCGACAAGCGGCTGAAGCCGGGTGGCCTCGTCTACATTTCCTACAATTGCCTGCCGGGCTGGGCTGGACCGTCGCCGGTCCGCCAGTTGATGCTGCTCGCCGGTGGCGCCGCTCCCGGCCATATGCTGCAGAAGATCGATGCCGGCCTCGCCTTCATCGACCGCATGAAAGCGGCCAATGCCCGCTACTTTGCCACAGTGCCCGGCATCACCGAACGCATCGAGCGCATCAAGGCGCAGAACCGCAACTATCTCGCGCATGAATATATGAACGCGGATTGGACGCTGTTCTACCATTCCGACGTTGCGCGCGAGCTGTCGCATGCCCGCCTGTCCTATCTGGGCTCGGCGCATCTGCTCGACCATGTCGACGCCGTCAATCTCACCGCCGACCAGCAGGCCATTCTCAACGAAACAGCCGACCCCGTGCTGCGCGAAACCTATCGCGACTACATGATCAACCAGCAGTTCCGCCGCGATATCTTTGCCCGCGGCAGCGTCGCCCTTTCGGCGGGCGAGGCACAGGCGATCTGGCTCGAAACCCGCTTTGCCCTGTCCTCCCCGCGCAGCGAGATAACCATGAAGGTCAATGGCGCCTTGGGTGAAGCCAATCTCCAGGAAGAGGTCTATGCACCGATTGTGGAGGCTTTCGCGCGGCCAGTGGAGGCGGGCCGGTCTGCAGCCATCAGCCTCAGGCAAGTGCTGGCCGACAATCCGAACCTGGGCGAACTGGGCTGGGGCCGCATACAACAGGCAATCCTCGTTCTCGTCGGTGCCGGCCACCTGCAGCCCTGTCCCCATGGCAATGCGGACGACGATGCTGCATGGGCCGAGTCGGCGACCCGCTTCAATCGCGTGGTGCTCGAAAAGGCGCGTTACAGCGCCGATCTTGGTTATCTCGCCACCCCGACGACCGGCGGCGGCATCACCGTCGATCGCTTCCAGCAATTGTTCCTTCTGGCCCAACTGAGCAATGAAGCCGATCCGGCGGCCTTCGCCTGGCGCATGCTGGATGCGCAGGGGCAACGCCTCCTCAAGGACGGCTCCATGCTGCAAACCGCCGAGGAAAACATCAGTGAGCTGCGTCAGCGTCACGCCGCATTCGAAGCGCGCCTGCCGATCTTCCGCGCCCTCGGTATCGTCTGAAACTCAGCGCGGCAGGGAAAGTCGCGTGCCGAACAGCCGGCGGTGCACCGTTAAATCGCCGCTGGCTTCGAGATATTCGATATGGGCGGTGATGGTCAGGCGGGCGGCGAAGCGCACCTTCGCTGGCTGCTGGGGGTAGATGCGGTCGACCACCTGGCCGATGCGGCGGGCACCGTCCCGCACCGCCGCGATCACCTGGCTATTGCGCAGCCGCCGATGCGCCTTGAGGGCGCTGGCATGGGTCGGCCCATCGGCGATGGCACCACCATGACCGGGCAGATAGCGGCGATAGGGCAGGGCGATCAGCCTGTCCAGCGAGGCGAAATAGTCCGCCATCGACCCGTCCGGCACTGAAACCAGCGTCGAATTCCATCCCATGACATGGTCGCCCGACAGCAGCATCGCAGTGCCGGCAATGCCGAATGCCAGATGGTTGGCGCAATGGCCGGGCGTCGCATGCACCGTCACGGCCATGTCGCCCGCGGCGATATTCTCGCCGTCCACCAGGGTACGATCCGGCACCAGGTCCCAGTTACATGATCTGCCGATGGGATTGAGCTCGAATCGCCGCAGCGGTCGCGATAACCGATGTGGGCCGCCGAACCATAGTGGGGCGGCCAGCTCCTTTGCCCAAGCCGCTGCCGAGGCGCTGTGGTCGCGATGCGTGTGGGTGAGCAGAATGGCCGAAACCGGCCTGCCGCTAATGGCGGCGCGCAAGGCCGCGGCATGCGCTGCATCAGCCGGCCCCGGATCGACCAGTGCCAACCGCTCATGTCCAAGCAGAAAGCTGTTGGTGCCGGTAAAGGTATAGGCCGAAGCATTGGGCGCCGTGACCCGCACCACGCCGGGCGATTCGCTTACCGGCATGCCGGTATCCGGACGAAAGTCGGTGCTGAAGCGGGGGGCGGAAAGTGGGCTGGCCATTGCGCGGTCATGAACGAGAAAGTAAGAAGCAGGGGAGTGAACCGCGCGATGCTCTCATGGGCGGGCGGTTCTACCTAGCATGGAAGGTATGAAATGGCAGTGACTTTGACCACGCCCAACACGCTGCTCGGCGTGTTCCAGCCCAAGGGCAATGTTGCCAAGCTGGCGACCAATCTGGCCACCGTCGTCCTCGGGACCCTGTTGATCACGGCAGCCGCCAAGGTCAATGTCCCGGTCTGGCCCGTTCCGGTGACCCTGCAGTCCTTTGCCATTGCCGCGCTTGCCGCTGCCTTTGGCATGCGCATTGCCACCGCCACTGTCGCCCTTTACCTGCTCGAAGGTGCCATGGGCCTGCCCGTATTCGCCACTGGCGGCGGCATGGCTTACCTCGTCGGCCCCACCGGCGGCTTCCTCATCGGCTTCCTGGCCATGGCCGCCATTATCGGCGCCGCTGTCGACCGTGGTGCGTCTTCGCGTCCGGCCGTGCTGTTCGCCTCGATGCTCGTCGGCGGTAGCGTCATGTTTGCCTTTGGTTTCGCCTGGCTCGTGGCCATGGCCGGTCAGGCCCAGTGGGTCGATCAGGCCAATGTCGTGGGCTCGGCCTTCGCCAAGGCCGTCCAGCCCTTCATCGTCTGGGACATCCTCAAGATGGCCTTCGCGACCCTTACCGTCACCGGTGCCTGGAAGCTGTTTGGCGCCAAGCGCTAAGGGTTTTCCGACTGACACGAGTTCTATGAGGGCCGGTGGCAGCACCGGCCCTTTTTATGCCCTGATTGGTCCTGTGCAATGCGCGTTGACGGCCGTTCCGCCGTCTGTTAGCTCCTAAACAGGACAATTATGGTCAGGTTAAATCTCATGGGGCTCTCTCTCCTCCGTCAATCCGCGTCTATGGGGCTTGCCTTGCTCCTCGCCTGCGCGCCGCTGGCGCCGGCCATGGCACAGGTTGCCGAAATTCTCGACACCACGGCCACGGCCCGCATCGTAAAGGACGCGCGCGGCGAAGTGGAAGTGCCGCTTGAGCCGCATCGCATCGTGGCGCTGCACAACATGTTCTCCGAAGCGCTTGTTGCCATGGGGCTTGCTCCCGTTGGTGCCGTGGCGCGGGTGAACGGCATGCCCGGTCAGCTGCAGGATGCGCTCAAGGATACCCAGCCGGTTGGCGACCAGTCCGCCCCCGATTTCGAGGCCATTCTCGGCCTCGAGCCCGACCTTATCCTCGCCCAGGCCGACAAGATCGGTGACAATTACGAGCTGCTGAGCGCCATCGCGCCCACCTTGCTGCTCGACGAACCCGAGGGGCCGTGGCGTGAGTGGCTGCATGGCCTAGGCGAGGCGCTTGGCCATGCCGAACAGGCCGATGCCGCCATCGCCGCCTACGATGCCCGCGCCGCCGAGGTGAAGGCGGAAGTCACAGCCCTTCACCCCAACGAAACCGTGCTGCTGCTGCGCGTGCGCGAAAAGGATATTCGCGTCTATGGTGGCTCGCGCCGGTCTGGCCCCGTGCTCTACCAGGACTTGGGGCTGACCCCGCATCCGCTAGTGCCGCTCGAGGTCGAGCACGAGACCGTCTCCAACGAGATCATTCCGCAGCTGACCGCCGACCACATCTTCCTCATGGTCGAGGACGAGGCGAAGATGTCGGGCATTGAAGCCACTGCGCTCTGGCAGGGACTGCCGGCGGTCAAGGCCGGCCACGTCTATCGCGTCGATATCCAGCCCTGGAACCAATCGACCGGCCCGATCAGCTTCGGCCGCATCGTCGAGGATGTCGCTGACCATATGGGCAAGGCGGACTGATTTTTGCGCGCTAGCCTCGTTCTGGGCGCTGCCGCAATCTGCCTGCTCGTGGCCATTGTGGGATCGATCTCTGCCGGTGCGGCGGAGATCGATCCTTTCACCATCTGGCAGGCCATGGTCCAGTTCGACCCGACCCAGCCCAACCAACTGGTTATCCAGGAATTCCGCCTGCCGCGTGTGCTCGCATCGGCAGCGGTGGGCGCGTGCCTGGGCGTCGCGGGTGCCGTCATGCAAGGCATGACCCGAAATCCCCTGGCCAGCCCCTCCCTGATGGGCCTCAATGCCGGCGCAGGTTTCATGCTGGTCATCGGCATGGTGCTCCTTCCTTGGCTCGATTTCACCGGCCTCATCGTTCTCAGCTTTCTCGGTGCTGGCCTCGGTGCGGCCCTCGTCTTCGGTCTCGGCGCGCTGCAGCGTGGCGGCCTGACACCCGTTCGCCTGGCGCTGGCCGGTGCCGCCGTTTCGGCGCTGCTCGGCGCCTTGACCACTGGCATCGTCATCGTCACCGGTATCGCCCAGGACGTGCTCTTCTACACAGCCGGCGGCGTGCAGGGCATTCGCTGGCCCCACCTGCTGCTGGCGCTGCCCTGGATGGGGGCGGGGCTCGTGCTGGCGCTGCTGCTCTCGCGCGGCATTTCGCTTTTGAGCCTGGGCCAGGATGTCGCCACCGGCCTTGGGCAGCGCACCGGCCTGGTGCGCGCCGGCGGCATTCTCGCCACGCTGTTCCTCGCCGGCAGCGCCGTGGCGGTGGCAGGCGGCGTCGGCTTTGTCGGCCTGGTCATCCCGCATTTCTCCCGCTTTCTCGTTGGCCTCGACTATCGCTGGATCATTCCCTGCTCGGCCCTATGCGGGGCCTGCCTCTTGGTGGTGGCCGATTTCGTGGCCCGCATGGTCAATCCGCCGTTCGAAACCCCGCTCGGACTGATCACTGCCCTGATCGGCGTGCCGTTTTTTCTGTGGCTGGTCCGCCGCGACGAAAGGGGCATGTAGCCATGGCCATCCGCTTCCTACTGCTGGCCGGCCTGCTCGCCATTGCCGCACTGGTCAGCCTCAATCTCGGTTCCTTCGCCATCAGCCCGTCAGATCTCATGGCGACCATATTGGGGCAGGGCACCCCCAAGCAGGAACTGGCGCTTTACGCCATTCGCCTGCCGCGCCTCGTCATGGCCATGCTGGTCGGCGCCGGTCTCGCCCTTTCCGGCGCCATCCTGCAGGGCGTGTCCCGCAACGGCCTCGCCGATCCGGGCATTTTGGGGCTCAATTCCGGCGCCGGGCTCACCATCGTCGCGCTGCTCTACCTGCATCAGCAAGCCATTCTCGATGTGCCCGGGATAGTCTGGCCGGCGGTCGCCTTTGTCGGCGCCATGATCGGCGCCATCAGCATCTACCTATTGGCGCAGCGCCGCGGTCAGGTGGATCCGGCCCGCATGCTTCTGGCCGGCATCGCCATCAATGCCGGCTTCTCCGCCGCCATGCTGGTCCTCTCCATGCGGCTCGACCGTCGGGTCTATGATGCTGCCGCCGTCTGGCTGGCCGGCAGCCTGTCGGGCTCCAAATGGGCCGATGTCATGGCAATCCTGCCCTGGTTTATCCTGCTGGTTCCCATGCTCATCGCCCTTGTCCGTTCACTCGACATTCTCGGCGTCGGCGACGAGGCTGCCACGGGCGTCGGTGTGCGGGTCGAGGCGTCGCGGCTGGCGCTGCTGGCCATCGCCGTGGCCTTTGCCGGCGCCGCCGTGGCGCTGGCCGGGGCCATCGGCTTTGTCGGACTGCTCGGTCCGCACATCGCGCGGCTGATGGTGGGCCCCCGTCACCATGCCCTCTTGCCCGCGGCAGCCCTGGTCGGCGCCACGCTGGTGGTCATCGCCGATCTCATCGGCCGCACCCTGCTCGCGCCCATCGAAATCCCCGTCGGCGTCGTCGTCGCGGTGATCGGCGCGCCCTATTTTCTTTACCTGCTCGTCAGGTCCAACCAGCGGGCGCTTTCAGCATGATCCTGCAGACCCACAATCTCGGCTTCGCCTATGGCGAGGGTACGGTGCTCGAAGGCCTCGATCTCGAAATCCCCGAGGGCCGCATCACCGCCCTGGTCGGTCCTAATGGTTCGGGCAAGAGCACCATCCTCAAGAACCTGGCCCGCATTCTCAAGCCCAGCCATGGCGCGGTCTATCTCGACCGTCACGCCCTCGCCGACCTCTCCACCAAGGCCATAGCCCGCCGCATGGCCGTGCTGCCGCAGAGCCCCGAGGCCCCGGCCGGCCTTCTGGTGCGCGAGCTGGTCGGCTATGGCCGCTTCCCTTGGCAAAAGCCGCTCGCCGCCATGAGCGCCGAGGATCGCGCCGCCATCGATACCGCGCTCCGCCTCACCGGCCTCACTGCCTTCGCCAATCGACCGGTCGGTACGCTCTCGGGCGGCCAGCGGCAGCGGGTGTGGATTGCCATGGCGCTCGCCCAGACCAGCCCGGTGCTGCTGCTCGACGAGCCCACCACCTTCCTAGACATGGCCCACCAGCTCGAAGTGCTGAACCTGCTCGAGCGGCTCAATCGGGAGGAAGGGCGCACCATCGTCATGGTAGTGCACGACATCAATCACGCCCTGCGCTTCGCCCATCATGTGATCCTGGTGCGCGCCGGCAAGATCATGAGTGCCGGCGATCCCGAGACCGTGTTGACGCCCCAGACCCTCGCGGCCGCCTTCGGTATCCTCGCCGACATGCTCCGCGACCCGCGCAGCGGCAAGCTCCTCTGCGTACCCTATGGCCTCGCCGCGGCCCAGCACGACGCCGCACGCGCGCCGGCGTGAGTCCAAAATGCTGAAATCAAGGGAAAATGGCTGGGGTGCTAGGATTCGAACCTAGGAATGCCGGTACCAAAAACCGGTGCCTTACCACTTGGCGACACCCCAACTGGCGCGGTTCCTACACGGTTTGCCCGTGCTTCGCAACACGGTGAAACAGCGGTAGAAAACTATGTCGGAACAGCTTGAACACAGCAAGCCTCGCAGTTATAAAGCCGCCAATCGCGATGACGTCGCGGCGCCCCGACGCCGGCTTACGACCCTCTCGATGAATCCTGACGGAGTATAGCGCAGCCTGGTAGCGCACCTGCTTCGGGAGCAGGGGGTCGAGTGTTCGAATCACTCTACTCCGACCAATCAACCCCGGTCTCGCGAGAGGCCGGGGTTTTTGTTTGTCCTTGGGGCGATAAAACCCTACGCCCAGAGCTCGGCCCACTGGCTCTGCGATACCGCGACCAAGCCAGTCTCGTTTCCTGCTGGCGCAAACACGTCATTGCGGTGCTCCTGGCTGAGCGCAAATGCCACCAGCAGGTCCTGGCGCGATGCGCCCAAAGAGAGCTGATCCTGCCAGTACTGCACACCCTCGGCGTCGCCATCGCGGCCCAGGATGTTGTGATAGAGCGCCTGGACAAAGTCCCCGTTGGCTGTGCTGTCCGCCGCACCAAAGCGCTCCGCGAAACCCGCATCGGTTGTCAGTTCGGTCGCGAGGCTGGCCAGGTCCTGACCCTGGTCGAATTCGGAGGTCCAGAAATTGAGACTCTCGTTGCTTGGACCAAACCCAAGTCCGGCGCGATAGAGCAGGATCACGTCGTCTGCCATCGCGTGGTTGCTCTCCGGCACGATTGCCCCGATCAGCGAGAAAATGCCGTCGCGAACCGCCAGGAATTCCAGGCTGCTGGCAATGACCGAGCCGCCCTCATAGAGGATGCTGACAAGATCGTTGGCGTCGAAGGAAATGGTGAGCATATCGAGCACGAAGTCGAGCACGAGCGTGTCATAGCCCTCGCCGCCCTCGATGGTATTGCTGCCCAGGCCCGGAACGAAGATGTCATTGCCGGTGCCGCCGAGAAGAATATCGTTGCCGGCCTTGGCCGGTGCCGGGGGCAGGGTCGCAGTGATGAAATCGGCGATGTCGAGGCCGACAAGCATGAGCTCGCCCCCGATGCTGTCGCCCACCAGAATATTGCGACCGACCACACCCTCGAGCACATCGTTCCCGGCACCGCCGATCAGCACATTGTCGGCAATATTGCCGCTGATCCTGTCATCGCCGGCACCGCCGATGGCGTTCTCGATCAGCGCCAGCGGATTGTCCTCATGCAGCATGGCCACGGCCACATTACCCGGAGCCATCTGCCCGTTTCCAAGATTCGCCAGCTGTTTGTTGCCAAAATTGGTCCAGCCACCCGGGCTGAGATCGACGCTCAGGTTGGTGGCATGGTTGGACAGATCGAACGTATCGCGCCCGCCACCGTCCCAAACGGTCTCGAACACCTTGTTGGCGCCCGGCTTGCCTTGGCCAATGCCATCGATGAATTTTTCGCCCGTCGTCTCGCTCCAGCGATAGACGGTGTCCTCGGCGCGCGTCTGGTAATTGGCGCCGTACAGATGTTGCAGCGCCGCGATATCGCGCGCCATCGGCGTCTGTGCATAGCCGAATTTCTCGTTGCTATAGCCATTGGAAATCGCCTGGCCCTCATAGGAGCGATAGCTCATCACCGACCACGCCATGGCATCCACCGGCGATGCAACTTCGACGGCAGTGGTGAGAGGTGTGGTCGTGCTCTGGCCGTGCAGGGTGCCGGCGCAGCAGGGGCAGAGCCCGCCATCTGGCGTCCCGCCGGCCTGCTTGGCCGCGGCTTCATGGGGGTGGCTCAGTCCCAGGGCATGGCCGATTTCATGCATGATGGTGAAGTGGGCATAGTTGCCCTTCTCGGGTGCGGCCAGATATTTCGTGCCGAGCCAGACATCACCACCTTGTGCCATTGCTGATGGCGTATAGGCCCAGGCCGTCGATGGCATGCTGGAAACGCCGATGCGGATCTCCGCATTGTTCGCAGTCGTCTGGATGATGTCGAGGTCAATCAACTCCCCCCACATCTTCATGGCGTCGAGGGTGGCCTTCTGCTGCGCAATGTTGAGCGCTGCAAAGCTTGCGCTCTCGCCGCGTCCATATTTGGCCCCATAAACAGAGGCCGAATACGAAAAGCCGAAGCTTACGCTGTCGCTGGTCCACTTCCGGGAGCCAAGCAGGTCGTCGACATATTTGTCACCGGAAGACGTCGTCAGAGTAATCGTCGACATGTCTGCGCCAATCCCAGGATGCGTTGTGGGTTGACTGCAGTGCTAGAGACCAGACTTTCAGGCTCCGTTGGAAAATGGCTTCAAATTGTCACTATGCAAGAAAGCACTTGCTAACCATGGTCGGGGCTATCATTGAAATTGCTGCATAATTTTGCGCAGGCGATGGCGGTAATTCGTTTACCCTGCGCTGAAATCCGCGCCGGCTTGGAGGCGTGAGGTGTGCTCGGATATGGTCTGGCGAATACCCGATACGCTTCGCGTCAGTACACGCGAGGCGCGGGCTATCGCATATATGTTTGAGTCCTGATCCCACACGAGCGGAAGCGCGACTTGGCGCGTCGTATCGCACGGCGTTGCACATCCACAGTTCCGCCCTCGGGCTTGACCCGAGGGCCCGTCGGCAGGCGACGGACCTTCCTTGCCAGCCACCAAGGCGTGCATGAGTGAACTCAGCGCGGCATGAACGGACCTAACCCGCCCAGGGGAACACGCGCCCATTGCGGGGCGCGCGTCGCAAACCGCCGGGTCAGACGTACCAGATGCCGTCTTCCACCTGTGCGGCAACCTTGAGCTTGTTCTCGTCGCTGTTGGAAAAGAACGCCAGCAGATCACTGCGGTTGGTCTCGTTGGCGTTGAGCTTGCCCACCCAGTAATTGAAACCGCCCTGATCGTATTGGCGCCCCAACGTGTGGGTATAAAGCAGGTCGATGAACCGGCTATTGGTCACCGTGTCCTGAGTGCCGAAGGTTTTCTGGAACTCGTCGGACGCCAGGAAGCTCTCGGCGATGGCGGCGACCTTGATGCCCTTGTCCAGTTCGCGGATCCAGTAGCCCAGCCCGCTATGGTCAGGCGTGCGGTCGAAGGCCGCCTGGTAAAGCCGGTACATCTGCCCCGCATTGCCATCGATATCGGTGGCGAGAACACCGTCTGTGAACACAACGCGCTCACCTTCGGAGATGACCATGTCCCAGCCGCTGCCGGTCTTGAGGTAGAAGCTAAGATAATTGTTCTTGAGGCTGGTCCAGCCGATCTCCGAATAGGCGAAATCGGTGTGGATGACGTCGAAGCCGGGACCGGCCGAAATCTCGAAGGACTTGCCCGACACATAAATGGTGTCGTTGCCGGCGCGGGCAATGATTATATCGCGTCCGCCGCCGCCATAGATGATATCGTCGGAATTGGTTCCCTTGAAGGTCTCGGAGGCCGCGGTGCCCCATTGGGTCAGCGTGTGGGTCTGGTCGTTCCAGCTCCAATCCGCCACCTGCGTGCCGTCCTGGGCATCGGTGCCATAGAGCGCCTGGATCGCCTGCAGGTCCATGGTGCCGAGCTTGGGGAAGTAGTCCTTGTAGCTCATGACCGTGACATTGCCATTGTCGAGATCGGCCGGCAGGCGACGGTCACCCTCATGGGGATGTTCGAGGCCCAAGGCGTGCCCGATCTCGTGCAGGATGACGTGTCGATCAAGCCCGCTCTGATAATCGAGATAGAGACCTTGGTGCGGGTTGTTGCCGGGACCGTAGATATTGAACTGGCCGTCGCGCAGGAAAAACTTCGAGCTCGGCATGCTGCCATAGCCAGCAATACCGGTCGCAAGGTCGTAGACGCCGATATCGATGTCGCCCATGCCGGCTGGGACTTCGAAGAAGGTGATCCCCGAGACATCGTCCCAGGTCTTGAAGGCATCGCGGACCAGCTGTTGCTCGGCCGCACTCAGCTGCCGGAAATAGTTGGGGTCGGCAAAGCCCATGCGGTCGTTGATCCCTTGGGGCCGCGTTGCGGTGAAGGAATAACTGACAAAAACGGGGGTAGGTTTCAGGGTTCCGCCGACGGCCTGGTTCCAGGTCGAATCTGCGCTGACAAGGGCGGTATAGTCGCGGACGTAAGTGGCCATCTTCATCTCCATCGCGGCTGTCGGCGCATCTTGGCGCTCTAACCATGTCGCAAGTATTTCTGCTAATCACAACCCGGCAAGAGAGGAATCTCAGCGCGCACCTTTCCGCAACAAAAGCGTCTTGATGGTGCGCACCGAGATGATCACGTCGAGATCGAAGGAGACGTGCTTGAGATAGTAGAGGTCGTAGGAGAGCTTTTCGATCTCCTCGTCCTGCGTTTCGGCATAGCCATGGGATACCTGCGCCCAGCCGGTGAGCCCGGGCAGAAGGATAGATCGGTTGATATATTGCGGAATACGGGCTTCCAGCGCCTCTGCAATCGCCACCGAGACCGGGCGAGGCCCGATAAAGCTCATTTCCCCGCGCGCGATATTGAGCAGCTGCGGTAGCTCATCGAGGCGCAATTGCCGCACCAGATGGCATCCCGGCAATACGCGGCTATCATTGGCCGAGGTCGAGGCGCCATCGGCATTCTTGTACATGGTGCGGAATTTGTAGAGGCGGAATGTGCCACCGCCATAGCCTCGCCGCTCCTGGATGAAGAAGGACGGTCCGCCATCGACGAGGCGGATATAGAGCCAGAGCAGACCGCCCACGACCAACACCGGCACGGCCAGCACCAGCACGCCGACCAGATCGACCACTCGCTTGAAGCGATAGTAGAAAATCTGGCTCGGGCTATAGGACACGTCAGCCAGCTCGAAACTGTCGATGTCGACGCGGCCAGCATAGGTTTCAAGATAGCGTGGCCACGCCTCCATCTCGAGTCCTCTGGTGTAGAGCCGTGCCAGCACCGGCGCCCATTCGGCGCTGTGGTGAAAGGCCGGATCGATCAGCACCCGCCGGATATCGGGCCCAATTTCTTCGGGCGACACCACCTGCACCCGTCCATCGAGCTTTTGCGCCACGGCCTGGGCGCCGGGAAAGTCGAGGAGGCAGGCCCGGCGCGAGAGGGATCGCGCCATGGCCAGGTTCGCCAGCGTGACGCAGAGCAGGGTTGAGGGAATGGTCAGCGCGATGCCCACGAAACTCACCGGAATACGCGTCGCCGCCAGGATGGAGATGGCAAAGCTCAGCGCAAAGACCGTCACGGCCACGGCCATGCTGAAGGGGTGGTTGCGGCGGCTGGCAATGACCAGCAGGCTGACGGCAATGGCGGGGACCATGGCCACGACCAGTCCGACAGGCAGGATATTGTGCCAGTCGACCCGGTCGGCGCTGACCATCACCAGCACATAGATGGCCAAGGCCAAAAGCGCCGCGCTCACCGTCGCCGGCAGTGCGGCCTTGATCAGCAGCACATTGTTATGCGCCCGCCGCCGCGCCCCCAGATCGATCACCGCCTGCAGGCCATTCTGGCTTTGGCGAGTTTGGCTCATGAATACTCACGGAGGGTTGAGGGCAGGGCGCAAAAGCGTGAGTGCTGTTGTTGTCGCAGACGGTGTCGGCGTCAAGGGTGGGTTGCCCAGGACGTGGCCCCAAGCGAAAAATGGCGCCCGATAGGGTTATCGGGCGCCGAAAGTAAATTCGGAAAATTTGAACTAGACTAGCTTGCTGCTACTCAAGGTGGGCAAAGGCTTCGGCACCGCCTTGTCCGACGATCACGGTGATTTCTGCCGAAGCCACTTCGATGCCCTTGTGCTGAGCTAAAAGCTCGATCTCAAACTGGCCATGCGCGAAATTCCAGCCGGGATGATTTGCGTCGATTAGGTTTTTGATCCACCCAAAGTGGAAGTTTTGGGAGTTCTGAGCAATCTTGTCACCGGCAATATCAAGCGGGCGACCGTTAGCACCCAGTTGGGTAGCATGATGTCCGCCGACATTGTCCAAGAATCCCACCGTCTGGGACCCGGTCAGCAAGAAGGACTCGAACGCTCCATCAATGGTCGGGCCATCTGTCAGCTTTAGAGTGATGAAGTCGTTTTTCTCGGTCGGGTCGATGTCTACCTTCAGGAAAATGTCGAAGTCTTTCATCGAAAGCGGCGAGCCGTTCAGACCAGACGTAATGGACAGATCAAAGTTCCACTTGGCCTTGTCACCACCAAATATGCCACCGGCGGCGTCATACTGCTTATCTGTTTCATCGTACGTTACTGAATTTGCGTTGTCTCGACCGCGCGCTCTCAGCGCCAGTTCAATACCTGCCTGCTCGTTGGTAGAAGTTGTGAAGTTCGAAAGAGCGTCAATGCCGTTTCCGTTCCACATTTCCTTATTGTTGTAGATCGCACTTGCGTCGAGCTTTCCAAAATCGTTGACCGGGCCGGAATAATCCGAACGGTTCCAGCCCATCGCGTAATCGAATGCAAGAACGACCTTGTGGGCATCGCTACCCACATCAGTGCTGCGTCCACTGAAGACACCGCGTGCCGCATAGCCTTCGCCTGCTTCGTCCTTGATCCGCTGAATCAGCTCAGCGGCTTCGTCGGTCGGCCACCGATCTTGAATCGTGCCAACGTGGAAATTTCCAAGAAGATTGTCGTGAAGGCTCTGATCGCGACCCGCCTCAACCTTTGCGGAGAAGTCGGAGAATGGAATTCCACCGTCTTTCAGATATTCCACATATCTAAGCGCCAGCTCCAATGTCGCAGTATTGATGTTTTTATTGTAATACGCATTCTCAGTCGACGTATAGACGTCGTCCCAAATGTCCCAGAGCGCCTTGATCGTGTCGCCCTCTGAGCCATTCACCGAGACATCGATGCCTGTCTGGCCGCCTTGGTTGTTGTGACCAAGATTGTAAATCGTCTCGATATACGTTGCGTAGTTGATGGATTGGCCGAGGGTCGCCTCCGCAATCACCACCCCGGTCACATTTACCACGCCATCGCCACCAAATTTGGCAAACGACCCCGTCGACGCCACGTTCACCTTGCCGCCGGCGGCAACGTTGATTTCGGTGACGCTCGCATCATTGAAAGCCACGCTGTAATAGCCCGGTCGGCTGAGCGTCAGCACGCCATTGTTTTCCGACAGCGTCACTTCGGTACCAGCAGCGATCGAAATCACGCCATTTGCAATTGACGCCGCCGGCAGCGGATCGGGTACCACCGGGCCCCCGCCATTGCCGCCATCGGGGTCACCGCCGCCCGGCTCCTGGCCGCCATCGGGATTGGTCTTTTCCTCGATGAACTTGGCGATCTCGTCATTGGCGCTCTGCACGGAAGCCGGCGTGTGGTCGACCTTATCGACGATGGACTTGGCCGAGGCCATGTCTTCGCTCTTCCAGTCGGCGCCCGAAGCCACGAAATCACTAGTGAACTTGGCGGCCACTTCCGCCTTGTTCTTCAGCGCGTCAACATCGTTCTGGTTGGTGCTGTTGCGAGCAGCATTTTCAATTTCGAACAGCACGCGGACACCGGGCTTGCCCTGGTCCATCTCGGTCTTCCAGCGGCCGGCCCAGTAGTCGAGCCCTTCGTCGTCGGGCGTGCGCCCGAACATGTTCATATAGGCCTCGGCAATATAAGCCTTGATCTCGGCATCAGTTGGAGAGGCGGTCGTCTCATAGATCGCCTTGGCTTCCGGGCTCTGGGCGAACGAGTCGGCCATGTCTTCGAGGAACATCTTGCCGTCGCGACCGGCAGCAACCTCGTCGTTATAGCGCTTCACCCAATATTGCAGGCCTTCCGGATCGGCGGCACGGTTGAAGAACGACACATAGAGGCGCGACACTTCCACGCTGATATCGAAATCCATCACTCAACTCCCCAGGGATTAAATCGATTAACGAATTGTTAATCTGACAATTCATGGGGCGTCAATTGAGGGCAATTGTAGTGCCTGTGCCCTATTCCTTCGGATTCTGTAAAAGACTCTTTTGTAACAAAGAATTAACCATTTTTTCACGGATGCCGGAAAAATGTCTGATTGTGGACAGAATTTCGCCTTTGCAATGCTTGCTGCTCGCCATCTATCCGTAAGTATACGAAGGGCCGGTCGATGGTCGCGCTTCGCGCTGTGCATACGCCACGGCATTTGCGCGGGGGCGAAGGGGCTCGTTTCGTTTTGCGCTTGCTGATGAACTGTGCGGTCACGGACAGAAGTCCGCCGCGTCCCACGATTTTCGCGGGCTCGCCAAAGCGTCATCGCAGGGCGAAGGGTTCTGGCCCGCGATCCGCCAATTCAGCTTCGCGCCAGCGCCTGGTCGATCACGGCGCGCATGCTGTGGATGAACTGTGCGCGACCGAACTTGAGCGCTTGAGTTTCGCAGGCCGGCCGCATGGCGAGTGCTCGCTCGGGGGGCAGGGAATTGATCGCACCGATAAGGTCGCTGGCCGATGGGGCAGGGGGAAGCAGCACGCCGGTCTGCTCCGGCAACACGGTTTCCAGCAACCCGCCTTCGGCCACGCCGATCACCGGCTTGCCGGCCGCCATGGATTCCACCGGCGACATGCCGAAATCTTCTTCCACCGGAATATAGATGGTGGCAATGGCCCCTGCGATCAGGCCGCGCAATTGTTCGTCGCTGGTCCACCCGGCAAATTCAATATTGGCGGCACCGGCGGCACGCGCCCGCAATTCAGCCTCCTGATCGCCACCCGAGGCGATGATCAGCCGTTTGTCGGGCATGGCGATGAATGCGTCGATGATGGTCGCAATGCGCTTGAGCGGGGTCAGGCGCGCGGTCGACAGGTAATAGCCTTGCTGGGGTTCCCAGGCGAAACCACTGGTATCCACCGGCGGATAGACCACGATGCTCTCACGCCCAAGATGCTCGCGAATACGCTTCTGGATATTGACCGAATTGGCCACGATCACATGCATCCGCTCGACGGCGTGTTCATAGGCGCGCTGGAATAGCGGCCCCACCACGTCGAGGCCCAGCTTGCGCAATGGCCCGCTCTGCTCCCGGAAAAATGCCTTCTGGTCGTAGAGAAAACGCGGCGGCGTGTGGCAGTAAAAGACGTTGACGCCCGGCTTGTCGCGGGCTGGCGCGGCGAAAGGCGCCGCCACGCCGCTGTAAATGCGCAGATCCGCCTGGGCGGCGTGGCCACGCTGCTGTGCAAAGGCTGTAGACAAGGCAATGGAGGCTGCGCCGCGTACCTTGCGAATGCCGGAAAGGTTGAGATCCTTGTGCGCCGGTGGAAAAGCGGCCTCGTCATAGCTCTCCGCAGTGCGGTAGCCATAGATCAGCTCTGCCGAGATGGCATTGGCCAATTCCAGCACCAGCCGTTCACCGCCACCGCGAATGGCGAAATAGTCGTGATAGACCTGCAAATGCCTTGAGCCGGCCGGCACTTGCGCCATCAGTGCGTGGTTTCCTTGTCGAGGCTGTTGCGGAAAATGCCGCGTAACGTACCGGCCAGCTTGCGGCCGAGCACCGGATAAGCATGCACGTCGCGCCATTGCTGCGCCCGCTCGAGCACGGCCTGGCTTTCAGCGGCATTGGCACGCAGGTCGCGCGACAATTGCTTGAGCCCAGTCGCGATATCGGCCGGGGAAATGCCCGGCAGGGCGAAGACGCTGCCGGCCACATCGTCGAAAATCGGCAGCGGCGTCACTGCCACGGCCTTGCCCGCCGCCAGGCCGTAGCGCACCGCGCCACTCGCCGATTCTGCCGTGTTTTGATAGGGATAGACCACGATTTCGGCCTGCGACAGCAGCCTCAGGCTTTCGGCATCGGGCAGGAAATCGGTATGCAGCTTGACCTCGCTGCCGAGCCCATAGCGGTCGATCAATCCACGCGCCTGTTCGATCAGCTTTTGCGAGACTTCGGCCGGAAAGGCCGCATTGACCATATCGAGCTTGAAGGCAAAGTTTTCCGCCTTGAGCAGACGGGCGGCCTCGACCAGTTCGATCAGCCCCTTATTGGGCAGGAAGAAGCCATAGCTGGCCAGGTGCACCGGTGCATGGGCAGCAGGCCGTGCCGTGTTGCCGGCGGGCGAAGCGAGCACGCCATGGGGAAACAGCCCGACATTGTCGACGAGGCCCAGCGCCTTCAGCCGGTTGAGATCCGTGATCGAGTGCACCAGCAGGCGATCGCAGCGCGCCAGGGCGTCAGCGATATGGGCCAGCTTGCGGTCGGGATCATGTGCGGGGTCAATGGTCGCGTGCATGGTCACCACAACTCGCGTACCGGCGTCGCACAGACTGTGGAGCAGCTTGCCGAACGCAGCGAAGTCGAAAAATCCGTAGTTGAACTGGATAACGACCATATCCAGCTGGTGCCGTTTTACGGCGGCCAGCAGGTTGGAAAAATCGTCGACCTTGCCCTCGCGCCAGCATCGGACGATATTTTCGGGCTCGCCGGTGGGCAAGTCGTCCGGGGCGTCGGCGAGGATGATCGCGGGCATGCCCAAGACATCGAGCAGATGCTCCGAATAGGTGGCGATGCCGCAACGTTTGCGATAGGTCGACACCCAGCCCAGCCTCGGCTCCGCGGTCAGCGCCTCGACGCTGAGTGCGCGCGCCGCCTGCTGGTTGCGACGGGCCACTTCGGCCCAGCTCCAGCGGGGCAATAGCGTCTTGGTGGCATCGCCGGCCTTGCGCTCCAGCGCCTCGCGCAGCAATTGCGTCAGGTGCTCGCCGTCCGGCTCGGCCCAGGCGCTGAGTGGCTTGCTGGCTTCGTGAGTTGAGGCCGAGGCAAAAGTAAAATCGATCAGCGCGCTGTTTTCGGGCGTGCAGAAATCCATCTGCCCGCTCCAGCCGGTGGTGATCACATGCAGCCCGCTCAGCATGGCTTCCGCGATCGGCAGGCCAAAACCTTCTGCGCGGCTCGGCGCCACCAGCGTGTCGCACTGTTCGTAAAGCGCCTTCAGCGCACCATCCGAGAGATCATCCATGATGATCGTCACCGCTGGAAAGTCCGGATTGGTGGCGCGCAGTGCCGCCAATTGCTGCTCGATGGTGTTGTGCGGGTTGGCAAAAGTCTTGATGACCAGCAGCACATCGTCGTCCTTGCGGAACGCCGCGCCATAGCTCTTGAGCAGCACATCGGCGCCCTTGCGCGGAAAGCAGGACGAGACGTGCAAAAAGGTGTGTCCCGCGGTCTCGATGCGGTAGCTCTTGTCCGCCTCCACCGCCAACCAATGGTCGACGCCATTGCCCACAACGGTCACAGGCACCGACACGCCGGCATCGATCAGCACCTTCTTGACGTGCTCGGCCGTCACTGTGACGAATTGCGCACCCTCGTTGATGCCTTCGGCATAAGCGAACGGAAAGCCAGTCTCCTCCCAGGCGTAGCAAGATAATCCATTGATCTGGCTGTCCATATCCACCGCCCGGGGCGGATACATGTTGCGACTGACGACCTGTGCAGCAGCGCTATCGCTCGAGCGAGCATGCAGGGCGGCTATTTGCGGATTGGCCTTTAGGAAACCCTTGTCCGCCTCGTAATCACCGGGCCCCTCGGAGGCATGCAGTGCCGCGCGGGCCCCCGTCTGTTCCAAGCCCAGCGCCAACTCGCGATTGACCAGCGCCAGACTGTAGCTGCTGTCGAACGGGCCCTCGATGCGCCAGTCGATGACTTCGGGCAAGTCATAGGACCGTGAGAGATTGGCCACTCTCACGCGGTTGATCGCCATGGCCTGAGCAATCTGGGCGAGATCGGACGCGTTGGGGTGGCCGAACTGGCCAGACAGGGCCTTGAGCGCCGCGACCAACTGCTGTTCTACCGCGTCAAGGCGGAGCCTGGTTGCAGTCCAGTCAGAGCCGGGTTCATTCGGCTGCGCGGTTTCCAGCAACTTGGCCAAAGCTATTTCGGCGCTCTTGCTCCAGGAGAACTTGGCTGCCTGCACAGCGCCCTTGGCCACCAGCTCGGCGCGAAAGGCGTCATCGGTCAGCACCCGGTCGAGTACTCGAGCCATGTCACCAACCGAATGGGGATCGAACATGGCGTCGTCATTGCCCATCACTTCGGGGATGCTCGAGACATTGGAGCCGATCACCGCTGCCCCGCATTGCATGGCCTCGAGGCACGGCAGCCCAAATCCTTCATGCAGCGACGGAAAGACGAAGACTTCGCAGAGATTGTAGAGCTCGACCAGGTCGGCATCGCTGACGAAGCCGAGCAGCTTGTATTCGCTGCGATCGAGACCAACTGCATCGGCTTTTTCTAGCAAGTGCTGCCGCTCGCCCGGCGAAATACTGCCGGCCAGAACCAGTTGGTGCTCGCCCCGCAGCGCTTGCGGCAGGCGCGCAAAGGCTGCCATCAGCCGATCGAGGTTTTTGCGCGAGTCTGCGCCGCCGGTGTAAAAAATGAACTGGTCGCCCACCCCGAACCGCGCACGCGCGGCCGCCTTTTGCTCGTCCGACAGGCCCAGCGGCCGAAACTCCGGCTCGGCGCCTTCCGACGCATTCACCGCCTTCTCGGCCGGATAATGCAGCAGCTCCACGGCCTCCTTGAACGATTGCTCGGAAATGGCGATCAACCCGTCGGCACCAACGAACTCTGCCAGTTTGCCGCGATAGAAGCGGGAATAGTTCGGATCCGGCTTGAGATAGCGCTCTTCGAGGATCAGCGGGATCAGGTCATGCACCGTCGCCACCACCGGCACACGCGACAGCCGGTGCACGCTCAGCACCACGTCGTCGATAAAACCTTCGAAGAAGCTGGGCATGAACACGACGTCGGGCGCCAGCATCTCGATATAGGCTTCGCGCATGAGGGCCGAGGCATCATTGCGCCACCGCCCACGCTCCGAGCGGTCGTCCGCCTGGTCGAGCAATTCCACCACATGGATGTTCGCATCCGGCACGAAGTCGGAAAAATACTGTCGCAGCGGCAGGATAGTGTGTCCGAACCTGCTGTTGAGCAACAGGTGCACGCTGCCCGGCGCGGCGATCTTGGCGATCTCGCGCGCCATGTTCTTCACATAGCGGCCCAGCCCGCGAAACCTGCTCTCGTTCTGGCAGGCTTGCAGGTCGATCAGGATGCGGGTCATTTTTGGCTATCCTCGGCGCGGTCTGCAAGTTGGGCGTAGATCAGCCGGGCGCGTGGCGACAATAGTCGGTCGCCCAACTCCTGGCGAAAGCCGGCAGCCTCCACACCGGCCGACGCCGCCGTGCCATGCAGCGCCTGCCTCGCCCGGTTGGCCAGCGCCGGAAAGCGCGGTTCCGCCCATTTGGACAATTGCCGCACCGCCGGCACCTTGATCAGACGGCGCAACATCGCCTTGGCGATCCGCACCAGCACGGCGCGGGCGCGCTTCAAGGCCTTGCCGGCAAACCGCACCGGCCAGGTGAGGCGCCAGGACGTGCTGGTATAGATGGCGCCAATCTGCGCCCATTGCTCGTCCAGCCGCCGGTGCTGCTGCTCAACCAGTCCGCGCAAGTCGCCGAGCGCCTGGTCCTGACGGCGATTGATCTCCATGAGTTCGCCGATGCGGGCCTCCATCCGCGCGTCGAGCTCCGACCTGGCCGCGTCCACCCGCGCGGCGCTTTTCTGCTCCAGGGTGCCCTCGAAGCGCTCGGCCAGCGTGTCCAGCGTCAGCCCGCGATCCCGCGCATAGACTTCGGCCATCTCGGCGGTGATATCGTCCGGCCCAGCCTTCTGCGCCACCACCGAATAATCGGGGCTGACGCCGGTGAACACATTGATCAGCCCCACATCCCCGCCTTCCCGCAGGAGCGCATTCTCCTGCAGTCGCAAGACCTCGGCCCGCTCAAAACCGTGATGCCGCGCCAGAAAGGACAACAGCCCCGGCGGCAACGGCTTATTATGGGTGGGGTCCATGTGAAAGCTCAGCGTGCCGACGCTGATATTTTCCGCATTCGGCGTTTCGAGGATCAGCAGGCCGCCCGGCCGCAGGGCCCGCGCCGCTTCGCTGATCAGCTTCTGCAACACCTCGAATGGCAGATGCTCGGCGATGTGAAAGCCCGACACCACCGCAAGACTGTCATCCGGTTCATTGGCGAGATAGGCGATGGCATCGCCATGGGTCACCGACAGGCCCCGCTCGATGCAGTCCGCCAGCATGCCCGCATCGAGATCGACGCCATGGGCAACAAAGCCCATGGATTGTGCCAGTTCCAGCCATTCGCCGCGGCCGCAGCCCAAATCGAGCGCCTTGGGTTCGGGCATGTGGCGCACCAGCACCGCCAGGAAATCGGCATAGCCGCGCTCCAGCCGGCCATGGATTTCCTCGCGGCTGCCGCGGAAATTGCGCTCGAATTCGTGGTAGAAGTTCGCGTCGCTCATCGCTCTACCTCGAGCACCGGCGGCACCCACGCCATGCCGACGAATTCGGGGTGGTCGGCATTGACCACGCTGAAGGTCACCGCGAGGTCGCGCCACTCGTAATTCTGCTCCACATGGGTTTCGTGCCCATGCAGCGCTGCCGCAATCGAAAAATTGCCATAGCCGATATTGGCGTCGAAGGCGAAACGGAAGCGCACGATGTCGCCGGCTTTGAGCCCCTGCTGCACCTGCCCGAGCTGATGCGTATTGGTGCCGAAAACCGCCTGGCCCAGGCGATCCTTGATCATGTAGCCGGCCACCAGCTGGTCGATGTCCGTGTTGACCTTGGCTACGATCTCGAGTGTGACGCGGCTTCCAACCCGCACCAGTTCGGTGGGTTTGCCGGTTTCATCGAGCAGGCGCACCGTTTCCAGTGTCGCCTCGCCCGAGCCCGAGCGCGTCTGCACCCTTCCGCTGGCATCGGTGATCTGCTCGAGCAGATGCCCTTCCTTTTCAGCGATCAGCGCATTGTAGAGATCGAGCACCTCTTCGGGCGCCCCATCCTTGCGCACATGGCCGTCGTCGAGCAGGATCGCCCGGTCGCAGATGGCGATGATCGAAGAGCGATCATGCGACACCAGCAGCAGGGTCGTGCCTGCCTCGCGGAATTCGCGGATGCGGCTGAAACTCTTGTGCTGGAAATAGGCGTCGCCCACTGACAGCGCCTCGTCGACGATCAGGATTTCCGGGCGCACTGCGGTGGCCACTGCAAAGGCCAGGCGCACCTGCATGCCGCTCGAATAGACCCGGATCGGCTGGTCAAAATAGGCGCCGATCTCGGCAAAGTCCTCGATGCTTTTGATCAGCCCATCGATATCGTCCTGGGTGAACCCCATCAGGCCGGCGGAATTGTAGACATTCTGTCGGCCCGTCATGTCGGGATTGAACCCCATGCCCAATTCGAGCAGGGCGGCGATGCGGCCATTGACCGTTACGCTGCCCTTGGTCGGCTGCATGGTGCCGGTGATGATCTTGAGCAGCGTGCTCTTGCCGGCGCCGTTCTGCCCGACCAGGCCAACGGCCTCGCCCGGCGCGATGGAAAAGTCGATCCCCTTGAGAATATCGGTCTGGCTCTTGAGCTTTGGGGGCGCGCCGAACCAGGCGGCAAAGCGCGCCCATTCGCTGCTATAGGTATAAAAGCTCTTGTGGACGTTCTGTACGCTGATGGCACTCATAGCGCATCCACCATGTCAGGACCGGCCTTGCGGAACAGCACCAGGGCAAAGCCGCAGAGCAGCGCCGACATTACCGCGATGACGGCAATCGGCATCAGATGCGGTGGCTGATGATAGAGCACGATATTGTGGTAGGCCTCCACCAGCACATAGAGCGGGCTCAATCCCAGAAGTCCCTGATAGGCTTCCGGCACCACATTGGCCGGGTAGACGATGGGCGTGAACCAGAACAGCACCTGCAAAACGATGGGCACCACCTGTTCGGTGTCGCGCACGAAGACGTTTATCACGCCCAGCAGAAGCCCGATCCCCGCGGCAAATGCCGCCACGATGGGCGCCAGGAGGAAGTAGTAGAGCAGGTATCCGCTCACCCAGTGGCCCAGCAGCAGAAAGATGACGTTCATCACCAGGAACAGCGCCAGATTGTTGACCAGCGCCGAACCGATGGCGATCACCGGCAGGGTGATGCGCGGGAAATTCACTTTCTTCAGAGTATTGGCGTTGTTGATGAAGATCTTGAGGCACCTGTCGACGATCTCGGTGAACAGGTTCCATGCCAGCAGGCCCGCCATCAGGTACACCGCATAGCCATAGGTGCTGTCTACACCCGGCAGGCGGTTGGACAATAGGTTGGAGAGAATGAAGGCATAGATCATCACTTGCGACAGCGGTTGCAGGATAACCCATAGGCCACCCAGCTTGCTGCGGACGAACCGCGCCCGAAAGTCGTTCTTGATCGAGGTCCAGATAAAGAACCTATAGAGCCAGAGGCTGCGGAAAATGCCCTGCATGCAGGTCTCCAGGGGCGCAATCGAGCCCGGTTTCTAGGCCCCAAAGGCCTAACTTGCAAGTCGCGGTCCGGCTACGAGCCAACCCCGACTTGGCGATAAAGCTCAAGATAGGCGGCTGTCTGCATTTCTGCGCGAAACAGCGACAGATAGCGTTGCCGGGCCGCTGCGCCCATGGCTGCGGCGCGCTCGGGCGCTGCCTCCAGCGTATCGATCGCCGCGGCCAGTGCCATGGCGTCCGCAGGCGGCACGGTCAGGCCGGTCACATTGTCGAGATTGATATAGGTAGTCCCCGTGCCCATCTCGCACGAGATCATCGCCTTGCCGGCGCGCGCGGCTTCCAGAAGCGCGATGCCGAAAGCTTCGGAGCGCAGATGCGAGGGAAAGACGAAGGCGCGGCAGAGGCTCAAAAGCGCGATTTTGTCCTCGTCCGAAATCGGCCCGACATAGCTGACATTGTCACGGTCGAGCCCCGGCCATTCGCTGCTGTCTCCGGCTCCGGCGACCACGATACGCGCCTGCGTCTTGCCTGCGGCATCCGCGAGGAATGACAGGCCCTTGTAATAGCGCAGCGCCCCGACAAAGAGAAAAAAGTCCTGCCCCACCCGTTCGCGCCATTGCGCCACGAGATCTGGTTGCGGCTCAGGCACGTCGGGAATGCCGATGGGAATGACCTGCACATCATCCAGAGCCTTCAGCACGGCGCTCGATTGCACATAATTGGGCGAGGTTGCCACCACCGCATCCAAGTCGCGCAGGAAGCGGTCGCGCAGCGGCGCATAGGCCGCCAGCAGCCGCTTCTGCTTGACGATGTCAGAGTGGTAGGTGACCACGGTCGGGCAATTCGGCCGTGCCGAAAAGTGCAGCAGGTCCGCAAACGGCCAGGGAAAGTGGTAGTGCACCACATCCGCGCTTTTGCTGAGTCTGCGAAACAGTCCGAGGGCCGAAAACGACATGCCGGTCGAGGCGATGTCGAGATCACGATGTGCGATATGCACCGTATGGTGGTCGATTGGGATCTCGGTGCCGGTCTTGCCGGGGCCCAGAGCCAGCACCTGTGAGCGCACGCCCTGTTCCGCCATGCCCTCGGCCAGCGCGTGGATCACGCGCGGCACACCGGTAAAGTCCTCCGGCAAATAGGTTTTATAGACATGCAGGACGTTCATTGCGCCGCCTCGCGGGCAATGGCCGCGTTCATTGTGCCGGAGCAAGCAAGCGGGCGCATCATGCGCGCCCGAATTCGTCCTCGATGCGGATGATGTCGTCTTCGCCCAGATACGACCCCGTCTGGACCTCCACCAGTTCCAACAGGATCTTGCCGGGATTGGCGAGTCGATGCACGCAACCCAGCGGCAGGTAGATCGACTGGTTTTCGGTGAGCATCGTCACCTTGCCATCGACGGTTACCTCGGCCGTGCCGCTCACCACCACCCAGTGTTCGGAGCGGTGATGGTGCTTTTGCAGCGACAGCTTCTTGCCCGGCTGCACGAACAGGCGCTTCACCTGGAAACGCTCTCCGCTCAGCACCGAGGAATAGCCGCCCCAGGGGCGATAGGCGGTCTTGTGGATTTCGGTCAGGCTGCGCGTCGTCTCGTCAGCCTTGAGCGCCTTGACCAGCTTGCCGACATTCTGGGCCTGCGACAGCCGACCCACGAATACCGCGTCCTCGCTGACGATCACGGCAACGTCTTCCAGCCCGTCCACCACCACATGGGCCTTGTCCGACATCACCATGCTGTTGCGTGTATTCGACATCATGGCCGGGCCGATCACCACATTGCCGGCACTGTCGGCCTCGTGGGCATTCCACACCGCATCCCAGGCGCCCAGGTCCGACCACTTGAAGTCGACCGGCAGCACTGCCGCCTTGTCGGTCTTTTCGAAAATGGCATAGTCGACCGAGATATTGGGTGCCGTCTCGAAAGCGGCGGCATCGAGACGTGTGAAGTCGAGGTCGCTATGGCCCTGTTCCACCGCACCGCGGGCTGCGGCGTAGGTCTCGGGGGCCAGTCGCTCGCATTCGGCCAGGAAAGCCTTGGCCGAGAACATGAACATGCCCGAATTCCAGACGAACCCGCCCTGGGCCAGCATGGCTTCCGCACCGGCCAGGTCTGGCTTTTCGACGAAACGCTCGACCTTGCGCACGCCATGGGACAGCCCTTCGCCCACCGCGATATAGCCATAGCCGGTTTCCGGATGGCTCGGCTTGATGCCGAACGTCACGAGCTTCCCTTCGCGCGCGGCAGCAGCAGCGGCGTCGACAGCGCTGAAATAACTGCTGTCGGCGGTAATGGCGTGATCGGAAGCCAGAATATGCAGCACGGCATCAGCGTCATCGGCCATGGCCACGACGGCAGCTGCCGCGATGGCGACAGCTGTGTTGCGCGCCACTGGCTCGAGCAGGATCGATGCCAGCGCGACGCCGCCTTCCTGCGCCTGTTCGGCCACCAGGAACCGGTAGTCGGTATTGGTCAGCACGATCGGCGCGCTATAGCGCGAGGTGTCCGAAATCCGATCCAGAGTCTGCTGAAACAGCGACTTGTCTCCCACCAGATCGATGAACTGCTTCGGCCGGGCCGAGCGGGACATGGGCCAAAGACGGGTGCCTTGGCCACCGGCGAGGATCACGGGAACGATTGTCTGGGTCATCTGCGTCGAATGTTGATTGTCTTGCCTCGGGTGATAGCCGGTCATCCGCGCTTTGTCACCGTGGCGAGGCATTGTTTTGAACGGGGTAGGGAGCCGCGCCGCACCAATCGTTCTCACCCCTACCGGGCGAGATGGAAAGCGCATGCCCAAATGAAAAACCGCCGGACCCGGGTCCGGCGGCTTGATCGCAGCAACGGGCGCCTATTTCTCTCGCATGCCCTTGTGGAACATGTCCGACATCGGGCGGATGAAATATTCGGCCAGGGTGCGCTCGCCAGTGGAGACGATCACGTCCACCGGCATGCCCGGCAACAGCCGCTCGCGAATATCCTGCGGCACTTCCGAATCCCGCACCTCGATACGGGCGCTGTAATAGGGCGCCATATTGGGATTGGTCGGCTCGATTACGTCCTGCGACACCACCGAAATGGTGCCGAAGATCGCCGGCGTGGTTTTGGACGAAAAAGCCGGGAAGCGGACTTCCGCCTGCTGGCCCACCGAGACGCTGTCGATGTCGATCGGGCGCACCTGCGCCGAGATGATCAGGTCGTCGTCGAGCGGGATGATGTCCATCACCGGCTCGGCGGGACGGATCACGCCGCCTACCGTGTGCACGCGGATGTTCTGCAGCTTGCCGCGCACCGGCGCCCGCACCACGGTGCGGTCCAGCACGTCCCGCGCCACATTGGCCCGCTCGGTGGTTTCGTTCAGCATTTCGCGCAGATCGCGCAATTCGCCGCTGGCGCGCTCCACGAATTCCTGCCGCAACTGCACGATCTGCAGTTCCGTCTCCGAGATTGTCTGCCGCAGCTTGGCGATTTCCGAGGTCAGTCGGCCCAGCTCACCCTGCAATTCGAGGCGCGAGCGGTTCATCGACGACAATTGGTTGGTGGCAACGATGCCGCTTTCCTGGCCCCGCGTCATGCGGGTGATTTCGTCGGTCAGAGACGTCATCTGCCCTTCGATGGCGTCGCGCTGCAGCAGCAGCCCGTTGATGGCCTCGTTCACCTGCCCGACACGCGAAGTGAAGATGGCGATCTGCCCGTCGCGGCTTGTGGTGCGATCCTCGAACAGCGTTTCCTGCAACGCCACCTGCTGCTGCACTTCCGGGCTCGTGGAATTGCGCAGTGCATCGGGAATGACCAGCGTCGGCGCATTGGTGCTTTCCGCGATCAGCCGGGCTTCCTGTGCCTGCAGCATGGAAAGCCGCGAGCTGAGGAAGGCGTAATTGCTCTGCGCCTGGGTCGATTCCAGCCGCAAAACCGCCTGGCCGGCCTCCACGATCTCGCCTTCGCGCGCCAGGATCTCAGCGACGATACCGCCCTCAAGATGCTGAACGGTCTTGCGGCTCGATTCCACCGACACCGTGCCACCGGCCACCACGCCGCTGGCCAGCGGAGCGGTGAAGGCCCAGGCGCCGAACACGCCAAAGGTCAATACCAGCGTGATATAGCCGAGGACAACATAGCGGCGCGGAGAAAACTCCTGATTGCGCACGCTCTTGCCATAGGCAAGGTCCTGGGAGTCGTCGCCTGAGAGGGTAGCGAGGGACATGGCCGTTCCTTAAGCAATGCTGCGGGTCGGAGTGGGGTCGGTCGGTGGCTGCACGGGTTTCAGTGCCGGCTTGATCTTGAGCAGTTCCTGCGTCGGGCCGAAGGAGCGCATGCGGCCTTCGGCCAGGATCAGCGCCTTTTCGGCCAGACTTACGAGGCTCATCTTGTGGCTGACGAACAGGATTGCCTTGCCCTGGGCTTTGAGCTCCTGGACGATCTGGAACAGCGACTCTTCGCCTTCACTGTCGAGATTGGCGTTGGGTTCGTCCAGAATGATCAGCGAAGGGTTGCCATAGAGCGCGCGGGCCAGACCGATACGCTGCCGCTGCCCGCCCGAAAGCGAGCGACCGCCAATGCCGATCTGGGTATTGTAGCCGTCCGGCAGGTTCTGGATCATCTGGTGCACGCGCGCCTGCGTGGCGGCAGCCAGCACGTCCTTGTCGTCGGCGTCAGCCTGGAAGCGGGCAATGTTCTCGGCCACTGTGCCGTTGAACAGCTCAACCGACTGCGGCAGATAGCCCAGATGCTTGCCCAGCACGTCCGGATCCCAGTGCTGCAACTCGGCGCCGTCGAGGCGGATGCTGCCGGAAAAGGCCGGCCAGATGCCGACCAGGGCGCGCATCAGGCTCGACTTGCCTGCGCCGCTCGGGCCCACCAGGGCCACGGCCTCGCCAGGCTGCACGTCGAAAGTGACGCCCTGCAAGAGGGCGGTGCGGGCGCCGGGTGCCACCACAGCCAGGCCATTGATCGAAAGCCGACCGGACGGCGCGGGCAGGGCGGTTTTTTCTTCCTGTTCGGGCATCTGCTTGAACAGGTTCGACAAACGGCCATAGGCTTGGCGAGCGCCAACGAACTGCTTCCACTGGCCGACGACCTGATCAACCGGCTGTAGCGCGCGGCCCATGAGGATCGAACAGGCGATCATCGAGCCGGGCGAGATTTCGCCCTCGAGCACCAAGTAGGCGCCGACGCCCAGGATCGCCGTCTGCAGGCCCATGCGTACGAATTTGGAGAGAGACTGGATGGCGCCCGCCCGATCGCTGGCGATCGCCTGCTTGACCAACATGCCCCGATGCATGTCGTGCCAACGGCTGCGCAGGCTGCCTTCCATGCCAAGGGCACGGATGGCTTCCACATTCTGCAGCGTAGTATTGGCGAAGTGCTGGGCCGACTGGCCCATGCCCGAAGCCTCATTCAGCGTCTTCTTGGTCAAGAATTCGTTGGCCAGCGCCAGCGCCAGCACAATGACTGCACCACAAAGAGCCACCCAGCCCACCATAGGATGGAAGAGGAAGCAGACGAGCAGGAAGATCGGCACCCACGGCACGTCGCACAAGGCAATCAGGCCCGAGCCGGTAAGGAACTCGCGCAGCCGGTCGACGTCGGCGAGCACGAATTCGGATTTGCCGTTGGGCTGGCGGATCGTGCTGGTCACCACGCGGTTGAACAGCGCCTTGGCGATCATTTCGTCGAACCGCATGCCGGCGCGAACCAGCACGCGCGAGCGGATCCATTCGAGAATGGCGTAAATGCCGAGCAGCGCCAGTGCGATGAAAGTGATCATCAACAGCGTCGTCTCGCTGCGGCTGTGCAGCACGCGATCGTAGACCTGCAGCATATACAAGGGCGACACGAACATCAGCAGATTGATGGCAACGCTGAACACGATCGTTGCCACCAGGATCGTACGATAAGTCTGAAGAGCCGCTTTGAACGGATTCTGTGTCGCCATAATGTTGCTTTCACTCATTCCCTGAGGGCGCAAAAGGTCGCCGCGGAAAAATGCCGGTCATGAACGGCAGTCTCCAATACAGTGCCACGCCAACATATAACAGCCCATTATCGGAAATTGCAGGCAGAAACATCGCCAATTGGTGCGACCTCATCACACTGTTTGGTGACGTCTTCTGCAGCCTGTTCGCAGCGCCTCCGGCGGCGCAATTGGCAAGCGGCGGGGAGCGCAATGGCACGCTGCGCGTAGCGGTCTTGTTCCGGCCATTTGGGTCATTGCTTGGGCAGGGGCGCATCTGGGTCGGGCATCCACGTAGCGGAGCATCCGGCCGCCGGCAAATCACTCCGCCTCGCTCCGAATTGGGGCAGGTTTGTTGAAGACGAATTTGTTTAAAATAAGAAAGCTGACCACGGGCGTCAGCACAATGATCGCGGCCAGCGAATACAGATAGTGGACGTTGAAAAACTGTCCGATCTGAGAAATCGTCAGTGTCATGCCCAGCGTGAACAAAGACGAGAAGAAGAATTTTACGTAGCGATAGACATGCAGTGATGCCTTGAAGGTGATCAGCGAATTGAGCACGTAGGAAGACACGTTCGCCACCATGAAGGCGCAGAAATTGGCCACTGTGGGATTGGCGTGGAACAGCTCGACCAGCAGGATCACCCCGCCGGCATGCACGACCGTATTGGCGGCGCCAATAGTCCCGAAAATCAGGAATTTCCGGTACTTGCGCAGTGTCCGGGCGATCCAGTTGTCCATCATGCTATTTGTCGATGATGTCGCGGACGATATAGATCGGTCGATATTTGGCTTCCTTGTAGATGCGCCCGATATACTCGCCAAGCACGCCGATGCCGATCAGTTGTACGCCGCCGATGAAGGACAGCAAGGCGGCCAGCGAAGGATAGCCCGCCACCGAATTGCCGAAGGCGATGGCGGTGACCACGATATAGAGGCCGTAGAGCAGGGCACACAGCGAGATGGTCGAACCTACATAGAACCAGAGGCGCAGTGGGGCTGTGGTGAAGCTGGTTATGCCATCGACGGCAAAGTTCATCAGCCGCCACAGGTTGAAGCTCGACGTGCCGAACTCTCGCTCCGCCACTTCGAACTCGACCACCTGGGTCCGAAAACCCACCCAGGCAAACAGCCCTTTCATGAAGCGCTGGTTCTCGCGCACCTGCTTGAGCGCCTCGACCACCTTGCGGTCCATCAGTCGAAAATCACCCACGTCCTTGGGAATAGGCACTTCGAACAGCCTGGCGGCCAGGTCGTAGAAACGGCTGCTGAACCATTTGCGCAGGGCAGAATCGGTATCACGCGTCTTGCGCTTGCCCAGCACCACCTCCGCGCCGTCGCGCCACAACTTGATCATCAACAGGATGGTCTCGGGCGGATGCTGCAGGTCGGCGTCTATGACGATGCACGCCTTGCCGCGCACATTGTCGAGCCCAGCGGTGATGGCCGCCTCCTTGCCGAAATTGCGGCTGAAATCGACGATGCGGATATGGGCTGCTTCGGTGCTGAGCGCGTTGAGGCGCGTCAATGTTTCGTCGCCGCTGCCGTCATTGACGAATATGGCTTCCCACCGCGACCCCGTCGTCGCCATCACGTCCTGCAGCCGTGCCCAGAAAGCGGCGATACCGTCCGCCTCGTTGTAGCAGGGCACGACAATGGAAAATTCGATATCCTCGGTCATGGCGTGACTCTGCAAATCGACCAGATCTCCAGCGTCTTGCACTGGGCATTTTCCGGCATGTAACTGGCAATCTGCTCTGGCGTGAAATGCGTCGTCGCAAAGACATAAGCCGATGTCGCCGGGTCAGAGGCATCGATCTCGGATGCAATGGCCTCGCAATCGGCGCCATAGCGCGAAATAAAGCCGGTAGTCAGATTATAGCCAGCCTCGGCCGCCACCGACTGCAGGGGTAGCACTTCCCGCGCATAGCCCCCGGGGCATTTGAACTTCGGGAAAGCATGAATGGTGGTTACCCCCGCCAGTTCCGCCCGCCACTCATCCATATCGGCAAGAATATGCGGCTCGCGCTCCAGACTATGTCCCACCTCGCGATAGGTCGGGATCATGTCTGCCAGCTGGATCACCAGGGCGACAACCACCAATATCGCGCGGAGCGGCAGCGCGACACGGCCAAGGCTAAGCGCCGCAACGGCAACAAGGGCATAGGACACCAGCCAGAAGAATCGTCCCGAAGACCGGAAGGCTTCGAACAATCCGGTCAGGAATGACGGAAATTGCCACTCGAGCACCTGCACGTCGCTGACATAGACATGATTGGACAGCGCATAGATGACGCAGAGCGCCAAAATGCAGACCAGCACCGGTCCGAAGTATGAAGCAGCCCCGGCTGGCTCGGTCTTGCCCTGCCGGTGTCGCAGCCAGACACTGAGGGCAAGGAGCGCGATCAGTCCAAGACCGAGATAGTTATAGCCTTCATATTGTCCGCCCGTGCCGGGCACGTAGAAGGGCAGCCGGACCAGGAAGCCGTGGCCGATTGGCGACAGGACATTCATCGAGTAGAAGCCGAAGCCAGTATCGGGCACCGCCTGACCGAACGCCGTGCCCAACATGATTGGCACGCTGGCCACAACCGCAATGACAGGCACGACGCTCGCCAGCACTTCCCCAGCCTTGCGCGTCTTGAGCCAGCGGTCGCCGGTGCTTGCCACCATCACCGCCGCGACCATCGCGGTAATGTAGAAATTGACGTAGAACGAAACCAGCAGCAGCACGGTCCACAAGACGATGTCGGGCCGGGCCGCCGCGCGTCCGCGGAAGTAGAGGGTCAGCGCCAGCAGCAGCAGGAAATGCGCCTGCAGGCTGGAATGACCCATGCGTGCCGTCAGCGACGGCATGAGGATGCAGAGCGCGACGACTAGCCCGACGCGCAGCAGGTCCGAGCCGGCCAGCTGCCGCCCGAGCAGCCAGGCCGCCCCGCCCTGCATGCCATAACAGACCAGCATCCAGTACCCGAGCGGATTGAGCGGGACATGGATGACCGTGTTGAGCAGCTTGAGCACGAAGGAAAAGGCGGGAATCGCATCGACGAAAGTCAATGTCGTGCCATGCGGCCAGTTCAGCGACGGAATGCCGAGCAGCGGCCACTGCCATGGCGCCGCGAGATAGGCCCGATAGCCGGATATGTACTGGGATACGTCCTCGACCTGGGTCTGCCAGTAGCTGGAGTAGCCCTTGATGAAATCATCGGGCGTAATAATCCAGAGAAACAGCGCGCCGACGAGGCAGGACGCGACAAAACCGGCAATGTCGAGCCAGTGCGCGCGCACGGAACTCATGGAAATTCTATTCATAGCTCTATCGCCGGTTGTTGAGCGGAGGCGGACGGCTCTATCCCCGTCCTTCACCTTTCGCAACGGCCAGCGGCCGATATCACGCGAAAAGCATGCCGCTGGCGTAGAAATCGGCGTAATGGCCGATAGCGGTGATGGTCATGATGTCGTCCACCACCCAGCTCTTGGACACATAGCGGTCCGTCGGCTGGTCGATCGCCGTCAGGTCGATCAGCACCAGCGCCGTATCCATCTTGATCATCTCGATCTTGTCGGACTTCATCATGAAGTCGAGGATGAATGACTGCGCTCGCGCGTCATAATCGGCAAAGCCGCTATTATTGCCATTGACCGAGGGCTTGTTCGGCTGTGTCGTGCCTCCCCCGCCATTCGGCGACGTGCCGCCAACCACCGGAACCGGCAGGCTGGGCAGCATGATGATGTCGCTGTCCTTGGGGGCCAGCGAGGGCGCATCATAGGGGGCAGGGGGGGCTTCCGCATTGATGGCCGCCACTAGGTCGGTCGCCGTCAGCAGTCCGGTCCCATCCTTGCTCGC